>JBEKIW010000002.1:0-464493 GCA_050011565.1 Dehalococcoidia bacterium | reverse complement strand
CGTCACCGTGAGCTACAACATGGGCACGGTACTGGCTGCTGACGGCGGTGTGCTGCAAAGCTTTACCGACCAGGCCGTGACCAACAATATGCCAGTGCCACCACCCACGTTTGTCTCGGCAGCCACCAACGTGACCGGCACCACCATCATCATCACCTTCAGTAAGACCATGGCCGACCCCGCCGGCAAGCAGACTGAGTTCAATTATAAGATCGGCGTCGGTCCTGCCCAGAGCTTCTCCGCGGCTGCCCTGGACGCGGATAACACCAGGATAGATTTAACCTGTTCCGGGACCGCCATCGCTTATGGGGATATCGTCACCGTGAGCTACAACATGGGCACGGTACTGGCTGCTGACGGCGGTGTGCTGCAAAGCTTTACCGACCAGGCCGTGACCAACAATATGCCAGTGCCACCACCCACGTTTGTCTCGGCAGCCACCGACGTGACCGGCACCACCATCATCATCACCTTCAGTAAGACCATGGCCGACCCCGCCGGCAAGCAGGCTGAGTTCAGTTATAAGATCGGCGTCGGTCCTGCGCAGAGCTTCTCCGCGGCTGCCCTGGACGCGGATAATATCAAGATAGATTTAACCTGTTCCGGGACCGCCATCGCTTATGGGGATACCGTCACCGTCAGCTACAACATGGGCACGGTGCTGGCTGCTGATGGCAACGTGCTGCAAAGCTTTACCGACCAGGCTGTGACCAACAACGTGCCCGGGCCACCCACGTTTGTATCGGCGGCCACGAACACAGCCGGCACCACCATCACCATCACCTTCAGTAAGACCATGGCTGACCCCACCGGCAAGCAAGGTGAGTTCAGCTATAAGGTCAACGGCGGCCCTGCCCAGAGCTTCTCCGCGGCTGCCCTGGACGCGGATAACACCAGGATAGATTTAACCTGTTCCGGTACCGCCATCGTTTATGGGGATATCGTCACCGTCAGCTACAACATGGGCACGGTGCTGGCTGCTGATGGCAACGTGCTGCAAAGCTTTACCGACCAGGCTGTGACCAACAACGTGCAGCAGTCGAGCCAGCAGGTTACTACAGCCACCGGTACAGGCACCGCCACCTTCACCACCAGCAACGGCGCTATCACGGGTCTAACTGCAGCAATCTCTACCCCATGTGGAATCCTTTCAGGCTTCATCTTCCCCCACGGCTTCTTCTCATTTAATATCACTAATATTCCCGCTGGCTCAACGGTGATAATAACCATCACTCTCCCTTCAAATATGCCCATGGGAACGTGGTACTGGAAATGCATCAATGGACAATGGGTAGATTGCACTTCACTACTGGGAGATAATAATGGTGACAATATATTGACTTTAACCATTACCGACGGCGGCCTGGGTGACGCCGATGGCGTGGCTAACGGCACCATCGTTGACCCCGGCGGGCCAGCGGTCGTTCAAGCAGCAGGATTGGAGCCAGCCGCACGCCGAGTCTTACAGACTCTACCAAATTGGCTAAAACCAGCTCAGATGTCGCTGCAGTACCTGAACATCAACCCGCAGCAGGCGTATCCCAATCAGCCGGTGACTATCATAACCAATGTAGTCAATACCGGTGACGAGGCCGGTAACTACAATGTAGTCCTCAAGATAAATGGACAGGTGGAGCAGACTAAGACAGTGAGCGTTGGCCGACGGGGTACACAACCGGTGAAGTTCACCGTAACCGAGTCCCAGCCGGGGACTTACGCCATAGACATCGGCGGGCAGACAGGCAGCTTCACCATCATTGGTGCCGGCGGGTCTGCTGGTGCACCTTTGAATGGTGTTTTAATTGCCGTTCTAATCATAGGTGTCCTGATTCTGGCAGCTGTCGTGGTGTTAATATTAAAGTTCCGTCGTGCCGCTAAAAAAAGGAAGGCAGCGCAAGAAGATACTCTCCAAATTCGTAAATAATTTTATATTTCGGATCTATTCAGAAGGGATAGTTCCATCTAACAACTGGCCTACACAAAAAGCCAAAATGTGCGCTTGATACATCGCCTTCGCTTGACCAGGCTTTCACTAGAAATCCACTATTGCTGCTATTACAATCCCCTGAGAAACTCGGGCTTGAGCAAGGAGGGGTCTTTTACTGCCAGAACCGCTTCTAATTCCCTGAGCATCCTTTCCTTATCTTGAGGCAACTTTCCTCGAACAGAAATATAGTTCGAAGCATGCATTGAGCTGAAGAAGCAATCGGTAAAGCTGGAATGCTCTATCATGATTTTTAGCTCCTCCAGAGAACGGAAGGGAGAGATTGGGTGGAATTTACACTGCTGCCATTGCTCGTAAAGAGGAGTCCCCGGGACCAGTGTCAAGGTCAGAGCTCCGGCATAATCCGGGTCGATCTCGGTGAGAATTTTAGCTGTCTCCAATGCATGCTCTTCACTTCCTTCAAACCCGCCAAGGCCTAGAATCACCGTCACGGAGAGGGTTATGCCGGCTTCCTTCACTTTCTTTCCCGCCTCAACCAGCTCCTGACGTTTCACTCCCTTCATTACTTTTTGGAGCACTTTGTCATCGCCGCTTTCTACCCCCATGTAAAATATCGACAGCTTGAGACCTTTTAGTTCTGTAAGCTGGTCATGGCTTCTTCGCAGGATGTCCTTAGGAGTAGCATATGCGGCAATCCTTTCCACAGAAGGCAGCTTTTCATTTAAGTATTGCAGGACCTCCTTCAATTTGGCGAAGGGACAAACAAGGGCGTCTCCATCCTGAAGAAATACCCTTGTACCATCCCAACCTTGAGCCACGGCATACACCACGTTGGAAACAGCAGGCAGGCGAATTCCGCTTTGCATGAACAAAGATAAAGCTTCTATTTCTTTCTTGACGTCATCGATGTCCCGTATCTGCAGCTTTGAGCCGTAATAACCGCAGAAAGCGCAGGTATTATTGGAACAACCGGAGGTTAAAGGCAGAAAATAGCTCTTCCATTCACTCGGCGGGCGGATAATATCAGGTCTACGAAAGCTCATGCTAGAACCGTCTTCACCTGGACAGTTTTTTCACTGCCTTGACAATCCGGGGCAGGATTTCCGCGGTGCGGCCCTGAATCAGATAATCGGAGATTCCCTCTGCCGTCAACGGCGTGGGCTCGGCGTTGACTTCGATTATGGTCGTTGCAGCTTCCTTGTTCCGGCTTTCCTCAACCTGTCGCTGCCGGGCTATCCGTGGCAACTGGGCAAAAGGATAAACGACTGCCGAAGTCCCGCAGATTAACATCAAATCGCATTTCCAGGCTTCTTCAAGGCTGTCGTGGGCAACATCCGACGGTATCGGCTCATTAAAGTGAACAACATCGCCTTTTATGGGGCTGCTGCATTTGTTACATCGCGGCGGCAATTTGTCTTCCAGCATCAGTCTATTCAGGTCGTACTCGTCACGCTGATATCTTGAGCCGCAAGAAGGACAGCGCAGCTTCAAAACAGAGCCGTGGTATTCCAGAACCCGCTGGCTGCCTGCCTTGACGTGTAAGCCATCAATGTTCTGGGTTAGCACGGACTTGAGTATGCCGAGTTTTTCCAGCTCAACAAGCGCTTCGTGACCTGGATTCGGCCTGGCACTGGCCAAATCGCCGAGTATCGACCGCCCGCTGAGCACATCCTCCCAGTATTCCTTGGGATTTCTGAGGAAAGTGTGATATGTTTGATAAGCTCTTTTTTCAGCTTCCGGGTCTTTGGTCCAGATGCCATTCGGCCCGCGGAAATCCGGTATGCCCGATTCGGTTGACATACCGGCGCCGGTTAAAGCAATAGCATGTTTGCTTTTCAATAAATCTCCAGCAGCTCGCTCGATTAGTGAATCCAAATTAAGCAAATACCTCTTGCGGTTTCAAGGAATGGCCATGGGCAGTTTCATTTGCTCTTTGGCAGGAACGGCCTTTTTCCACGCCAGTAGCTGGAGCAACTCCCCCACCACCATATCGACGTGGCTGGGATGGCGAAGCGGCAGGTTAAGATTGACTTGATACTGATTTTTTCTGCCCACTCTTTTTCGAGAAATATAGCCGGCCTCTTCCAATTCAGCTATTAATTTATGAGTCGTCCTCTCCGTTATGCCTACGGCTTGAGCAATCACACGGGCTGTGCTGCTCGGATTGTAAGCAATATAGCCTAAAACTAAACCGTGATTGGTAATGAAAGTCCACCTGGCCATATGACTACTCCCTTTAGCGGTCTTTGACAAAGGTAAACAAATTGTGTTAGGTTAAATCAGGACAGTAAAATACCAACCTTATAATGAACAAGATTTCATTACTTGCAGGGCACATTATTATAAGGGAGAACAGCTTCAGGGTCAAGGAGCGACCATAGTTAAGGAGGTCGGTGGCGATGGCAGTTAGAACCAGAGAAGATGCAGCTAGAGTTCTGTCCGATACCAGTGGAGATAAACGCTTCTTTTGCCACGACGGCTGTGTTTCGGAGAACCTGCAACAATTAGCTGATTGCCTGGTACATATGTCTGATGACTCATATCGCCATCATGTAACGCCGCTAAAGAATGATTTCAGCAATTGGATTCGCGACGTATTCGGCGATGATAAGCTGGCTAACGACTTGACCGGCAGTGGCAACGGCGCCGAAGCGTCGAAAGTCATTAAAGACCGGATTGCCTGGCTGCAAAAGAAACTGAAGTAAAAAATAAGACCAGCCGTTTAACTGCCATTTCCAGGGTCGTAAGCTCCAAAGCAATCTCCATGGTGTGATAAACATGAGATTGCCACGCAGAGTTTACCCTGAGCGGAAATTCTTCGACAAGCTCAGAATGAGCGGATAAATAGCTCAAAATGACAAAGCGAAGGGCTCGCAATGACAGAGAACAGTTTGACAAAAAAAGAGAAATCGGTTTAAATATGATTTTGGTTAGTTTAATATGAAGTCTACATACTCCGCGGGGCTACAATCTATAGCCCTGGCCTTAATCTTTATGCCCGAGCCATTTACCACCATCATAGGCGTCGGGCTGCTGAGCTATGCCAGAGCTGCAGGGAAAGAAAGACCTGTTAATCCACGCCATCTGATAAACACATTCGAAGACCATTACAGCTATAAATTGGACATGTCACGAAACAGCATCATAAGTTATGAGCTTTCAGCCAGAAGGCACGGGCAACTGCCTGAGTCCTATCCTAAAATAGCCAGACTGCAGGATAACCCTCAGGTCGTGAAAGCCCTGCGCGCCCGGGCAAAGGGGCAATCTCCGTACACGAGCATACCCTTCTCAAAACTGGAACCGGCGGGATTAATGAAGGGGCCCAGATTAAAAGACCGCGCCGCACTGGCTCTACCCAAAAATTTTGGGAACCCCAAAATGAGCTCGATCATTACCTAGTCTTTCCAACATCGAGCCACTGTTATATAATTTCAACCGCTGCCCGAGCAAAAATATAAATATGTTTTCTGACCTGAAAAGCCTTTTTCAGCCTGAATCCGTAGCCATAGTCGGTGCCTCGCAGGATGAATTAAAATCAGGCGGAATGTTCGTCTCCAGCCTGTTGAAGGACGGCTACAAAGGCGCCATATACCCCATAAACCGCAGAGAATCCGAAATCATGTCCCTGAAAAGCTACCCCAGCGTTCTCGATGTCACCGGACAAATAGACTTGGCGATAATCGCTATACCGGCTCAGGGTGTGCCGCAGGCAATGGCCGAATGCGCCCAAAAAGGCATCAAGTTCGCCGTTGTCCACAGCGTCGGCTTTAGCGAACTGGGTCCTGAAGGTAAAGAGCTGGAAAAGCAGATGGTAGAGGCTGCGCGCAGGGGCGGTGTCCGCATAGTCGGGCCCAACTGCATGGGGATATTCTCGCCCAAAGGCTGCATCAACACCATCGTTCCTCATGCCAGGGTGCCCATGGAGCCCGGCGGCGTGGCTTTTATCGGTCAGAGCGGCTGGGCCAGCGAGAACACCACCCGACTCGGCAGCGAGCGCGGGCTCCGTTTCAGCGGCATCGTCAGCATCGGCAACCAGAGCGACCTCACCATCGAGGACTTTTTAAAGTATTTCGGTAACGACCCAGAGACGAAGGTCTTTGCCGCCTACATCGAGGGCATAAAGCAGCCCCGGCGTTTTCTTAAGCTGGCTGAGGAAATATCGCCTAAAAAGCCAATCATCGTGTGGAAAGGTGGCAGCTCTGAGTTCGGCGCTAAGGCGGCTGCTTCCCATACCGGCTCACTGGCAGGCAACTACGCTCTGTTTGAGGCTGTCAGTCGGCAGAAGGGCATAATCTCCGCCCGGAGCCTGGAGGAACTGATAGACCTGGCTGTTGCCTTCAGTTGCCCCTATCTACCAACAGGCAGGGAAGTAGGCTTGCTGATAGAGGCCGGAGGCGGCGCCGTGGCTACCGGCGATGCCTGCGCCCGGGCTGGGCTGAACATCTCGCCGCTTCCCCAACATGCGCAATTGAAGCTCCGCGAATTTCTTGAAGGCAAGGTGCCGCCCTCTCCGGCGCGGGGAAACCCGGTAGACCTGGTTTGGGTCCCTTTTGTCGACGCCGCTTCGATTTATGCTACCTGCCTGGAGATAATGGCTGAGGTAGTCGACTCGTGCCTGACTATTTGCTATGCCTTTATCCAGGACGAGTGGTTCCTTTCGCGACTGGAGAGCATCCGCGACCAGAACCGGAAACCCATAATCGTCGTCCCCGGCAACTCCATCGACCAGCGTCAGGGCATGTCCCTGGCCGTCAGGCGTGGTATACCGGCTTATACCATGCCGGAGAACGCCGTAAGGGCTCTGGCAGCCATGACCCGCCGGGCGGAGTACCTCAAAAGCCTCCCCACCACACCCAAATCCTAAACTCTAAACAAATCCAAAACCGCAAATGCCAATGACCAAAAACATCCTAGCGATGATTTTTGCATTTTTTGTAATTTTTTATTTTGATTTTGTTCCCCCTCACTCTAACTCTCTCCCTCCGGGGGAGAGAGAACTCTTTTCTTCTTTCCACTCCCTCAGGAAGAAGGGCGGGCAGGCATCCAGCGAGGATTTACTCCCGCTGGGATATGGGGAACGGGATAGGATTAGGGTGAGGATGAAAATATTACACCGTGAGTCCCGCTTTGAATCCTTCCTCCACTGCTTCCATTATACTGCGCGGCTCCACGCAGTCACCCACCGACAGCACCTGTGCCACCTTGCCTTTCAAGGCTGCTCTGAGCTCGGTGTTAGGCGTGGAACCGGCTGCCAGTACCACCGTGTCCGCCTCAATAACCTTTTTTTCACCGGTGCCCGTTTTTATAACAACGCCGGCATCAGTTATTCCCTGGTAATCAACACCAGTCAGTATGGAAGCCCCTTTATATTTCAGCCTGGCCAGCATCGGTTCCCTCATTAGCTGGTGGACCTTGGTAGCTAATTCCGGCCCTCGCCTCATAACGGTGACTTTTTTGCCACGCTCCATCAAAAACAGCGCCGTCTCGCAGCCAACCAGCTCTCCACCAATGACCACTATCCTGTCTCCGGTTTCAGCGCCCATCAGAACCTGGCTCGCCTGAATAACTTTTTTACTTTGTATCCCGGGTATCTGAGGAATAAATGGCTTTACACCGGTGGCCAGTATAACGCTATCCGGCTTGAGTTCACGCAGCATTTCCGTAGTAAACTTTTGTCGCAGCCGCAGCTCAACACCCAACTTAGTTACCTGCCTTACCAGGTACTGCCGAAACGTCTCAATCGTGTCCTTGAAAGGCGGCTTTGCCGCTAAAAGCAGCTGTCCACCCAGTTCTTCCCCTTCGTCGAATAACACCACCTTATGTCCTCTTAACGCTGCCACCCTGGCTGCCTCCATTCCGCCCGGCCCGCCGCCTACCACAACTACTTTCTTAGGGCTTTTTGTCGGCTTCAGCTCGGACTCTCTTTCTTTCCCCAGAGCCGGATTTACCACACAGCAAACACCCTCCCGGCGCCAGTTCATACTATCGAGACAGGTCAGGCAATAGATACAAGGCCTGATATCTTCCGGTTTTCCGCTTTCTGCTTTCTGCGGTAAATACGGGTCTACCAGCAGCTCACGTCCCATGGAGACGAAGTCCGCCTTGCCGTCACGGATAACCTCTTCAGCGAATTCAGGTGGAATTCTGCCGACAGCGATAACAGGCACCGAAACAACCTTCTTTACCGCTTCAGCCAGGGGCACAAAGCTACACGGCGGCTGTGCCATCGGGGAGCGTCTGGCCGGCCCGACCGTGTGCGCTGAAACGTGAATAGCATCCACGCCTGCTTTCTCCGCCTGCTGGGCCACTGTTTGCGTCTCTTCCACAGTGATTCCTCCATCGGCACCTATCTCCGTGCCACTGAGTCGACACCAGACGGGATAGTCCTTCCCCACCTTGCCTCTAATAGCCTTTATGACTTCCAGCAGAAATCGAGCCCTGTTTTCGATGCTGCCGCCGTATGCATCCTGTCGATGATTCGACAGTGGCGACAGAAACTCAGATATGAGATAGCCATGTGCGCCATGTATCTCCACACCATCGAAGCCTGCCTTTTTAGCCCGATCTGCAGCCTCGGCAAAACATACAATCAACGCCGCTATCTCTTCTGAAGTTAGCTCTCTGGGCAGCTCGCCTCCGGGCAAAGGAATGGGCGAGGGTGCTACCGGCTGATGGCCTGTAATCTGAGACGAGGTCTGCCTTCCGGCATGATGAATTTGTATCGCTGCTTTGGCCCCATGCCGTTTTATGGCCGCCGCCAACTTGCTCAGGGCGGGAATAAACCGGTCATGGTCAATAACTATCTGCCTCATTGTTCCTTTGCCAATAGGGGCATCCACACAGGAAATCTCAACTATAACGAGCCCGGCGCCACCCTTAGCCCTTTCTTCATAATAGTCTATCTGTCGGTCTGTAACTGACCCGTCTTTTAAGGCGTAATTCGTAGCCATCGGTGGCATGACCAGCCGGTTTTTTAGTTCCAAGCTTCCTATCCGGCCAGGTTCAAAAAGCTTTGGAAACTGCTTATTACTCATTTATAGTACCTCCTTAATTCGGCAAAGCTAACTGAAATCCGCAGACAACCTGCCTAATCTTACATATTTTTCAGATTGTCTTCAATAAAACAATCATTCTTCTATTCCCCATTGGCTAATACCAATAACTCAGGCTATAATTAATAGGTTTAAGCCTATGAAATCGCAGTTCAGTTTGGAGAGCTTTGATTCCATATACGACGCCTGGAAAAAACTTCATGATAATTCGCAGATTGCCCCTATCTTCTCGTCACCCGAATGGTCGAAAGTCTGGTGGCATCAGTTCGGCTCCGGTAGCAAGCTATACCTGGGCGCCGTTAGACAGGGAGGCGAGACCATAGGAATTGCGCCGCTTCTAGTAAATGGCGAAGTCGCTTCCTTTATCGGCAGCAGCGACGTCTGCGATTATCTGGACTTTGTGGTTGCGCCCGGCAGCGAGGAGGGCTTTTTCCGCGAATTACTGGATAACCTGAAGGCTGAAGGAATTCTCCGGTTGGCTCTGGCACCACTTCGACCTGACTCCACGGTACGTACCAGCCTGGTCAACATTGCGCCAAAATATAAATGGCAGGTCTCTTGCTCCCTGGAAGATGTGACCGTGGAGATTAATCTGCCGCCAAGCTGGGAGGAATATCTTCAGTTGCTCTCGGGCAAGCAGCGGCATGAGCTGAACCGAAAGCTCAGGAGGTTGAATGAAGAGGGCGACCTGAACCATCGTGCCGGTACCGATGCCAATGAAAATGACATCGCCATCTTCCTGCACCTGTTTCGCGACAGCCGTCAGGATAAATCAGCTTTCCTGACTCCACAAATGGAGTCATTCTTCCGGTCGATAGCCCGCGCCATGGCAAAGCAGAAAATGCTGAGACTAAACATACTGGAGCTTGATAAGAAGCCCGTGGCTGCCACCATGTGCTTCGATTACGGGGACACCGTATACCTGTACAACAGCGGCTACGAACCTGACTACGGCTGGCTGAGCGTTGGAGTGATTTCAAAGGCGCTGTGCATTAAGGACAGCATCGAGAGGCATAAAAAACGTTTTGATTTCCTCAAAGGCGCTGAAGCCTATAAATATCACCTGGGCGGACAGGAGCTGCCGCTGTATAAGTGCTCGTTGAGCTATGCGGCATAGGGGAACAATACATGATAGAACGACTTAATATAGCCATGATTAGCATTCACAGCTGCCCTCTGGGCGTGCTGGGAGGCAGGGATACCGGCGGTATGAACGTTTATGTTCGGGAACTGGCACGAGAGCTGGCCAACAGAGGACATGCCATAGACATATATACCAAGGCTCATCAACCACAGCATGGGCCGCCGATAAACCTGGGGCAAAACGTCAGGATTATCCACCTCGACACGGGCGTTGACGAGGACATGCCTAAATTGGCCATCTATGACTATATTCAAAGGCTTGCCAGCGGCGCGGAAAACTTCAGAAAGTATAACCAGCTCCAGTATGACCTGATACACAGCCACTACTGGCTGTCGGGACTGATAGGCAAACAATTGCAGACACTGTGGCATGTCCCTCATGCCGTCATGTTTCATACACTCGGTGCCATCAAGAACAGCCTCGGCATCGGTGAATATGAGCCCGAACTGCGGATAGAAAGCGAGAGAGAGGTAATAAGCAGCTGCCACCGCATTATCGCCTCCACGACCAAAGAAACGGAAGACCTGGTGAAGTTTTACGGCGCTTCTCCGGACAAGCTTATCGTCATTCCCTGCGGCGTTAACCTGGACTTATTCAGGCCCATAGACAAGGAGACAGCCCGGAAGGAACTAGGCTTAGACCATCAAAAAGTGATACTTTTCGTGGGCAGAATGGACCCGCTGAAAGGGCTGGAGCAGCTGCTCACGGCATTGACCTATATGGACGGCGAAAAACCACCGCTGCTTATAATTGTCGGCGGTGATGCCCACAGCCAGGGACAGGTACAGGCTCTGAAGAGTATGGCAAAAGAGCTGAATATCGAAGACCGGGTTACATTTGTCGGCTCCGTAGCCCAGAGCCAGCTGCCTCTTTTTTACAGCGCTTCAGACGTCTGTGCCATACCTTCATACTATGAAAGCTTCGGCATGGTCGCTCTGGAATCCCTGGCCTGCGGCACGCCCATAGTAGCAACTAACGTCGGCGGCATGAAAAATATCATCCGTCACGGCGAAATGGGACGCATAGTCAGCGATAACTCCCCTCACAATCTGGCCGGCGAAATATCGGAGCTTATCTACCAGCCCGAAGACGAAGCGCGGCACATTAAAACAAGACGCGCCACCATAGCCGATTTTGGCTGGGCCACCATCGCCGACAGGATACTGCATGAGTACCGGGTACTTCTCGATGACTGAGATGGCCGGCAAGGAGAAAAAATGAAGGCAGCCGTATTTTACGGAGCTAGAGATTTCAGGGTAGAAAACATCGAAGCTCCAAAAATGGAACCGACGGATGTCTTAATCAGGGTGAAGGCCTGCGGTATCTGCGGCTCTGACGTTCATACGTATAAGAAGGGCATTCTCGCCCGCCCTGGCTTTGTCATGGGCCATGAATTTTCCGGCGAGGTCGCAGAGGTGGGCAAGAAAGTTAAAGGTATTAACATCGGCGACCGCGTAGTGGCCATGATAGTGCCGACCAATGAAGCTACCCGGGGCTGCGGCCAATGCTACTGGTGCCTCCGGGGACAGCCGCAGTGGTGCCCAACTATCGCGCTAAAGCCATGCGGTGAATGTGATTATTGCAAGTCCGGGCGATTCTGGATGTGCGACAGGATGCAACGGCATATGTTGATTGGCTACGGCAGAAACGGTGCTTACGCCGAGTATGTGCTGGTCCCTGACGCAGTGCTCGATAACAATATATTCAAGATACCCGACTCGCTCAGTTGGGAAGAGGCCGCAATCATAGAACCGCTCTGGGGAGCCTATCGTTGGGTAATGATGGCCAACCCCGAGCGTCATGAGACAGCCGTCGTCACCGGTCTGGGCACCATCGGTCTATCGGTGATGCTGGTGCTCAAACAGTTCGTGTCGAAGGTGATAGTATCCGAAGTTTCTCAAAAGCGTCTACGACTGGCTAAGGAGCTGGGCGCCGACGTGGTAATCGACGCTACTAAAGAGGACCCTTTGCAAAGAGTAATCGAAATCACCGGCACCGGACGCAGCTTCAGCGGCAAGGGCGGAGGCTGTGCCGATATTGTCATGGAATGTTCCGGGGTACCGATGGCTCTGCAGCAGGCAATCGAAATGACCCGCACCGGCGGACGCATCGTTCTGGTCGGGTTATTCGAAGAGGAAGTACCGCTTAATATCAACCGCATAGTACACAAGCAGCTTTCACTCATAAGCTCGTTCAATAAAGGGCAAAAACCCGTAGGCCAGGAAATTAAAGCGGCAATTGAGCTGCTCGCCAGCGGCAAGGTGAACGCCAAATCCCTAATCTCGCACCGGTTCCCGCTGGACAATATCATGGAAGCCTTTGAGGTCCAGATCAATCCGGAACAGTCGATCAAGGTGATAATAAACCCCTAGCCCGTTCGATTCCTCAAGCTCACCCGTCCGCCACAGCTACGCTAACCGTGCATATTATCTGATAAGTACTACTCCGTCCCTAGTACCATAGTATGAACAGAAAAAGTACCTATGATGGGTTCACGGCATCGTAAACAGGGTATATACTGTAGCCAGAGACACAAATAGACTGTATTGAAAGACAGCGAGACCAAACAGGAAGGAATGTAGAACTTTGGCTTTACAACTGACGCCGCGACCAAATGGCATCCTGGATCTGGATAATGATACCAAGCTTAAGCAAGTGAAGGTGCTGGTCTGTACCGAGACCTGTACCTTTAACGGATATGCCTATTGCGGGAATCATCAACGCCTTTTGGACACACTTAATCAAAGCGCTGTGGCAAATTCGGTGGCATTGGGGAAGGAATTTCTACCGCTGGTACAGGTCGAGGTGTCCTTGCCAAACGGAGAAAAGAAAATCACCGCAGAAACCTACATAAAGAAGTCCAGTATACTTTTTGTCGGCGAGAAGAGTGAAGGTAAACCTGCGATGTCGGAAACTAAAGGCAGGCCGATAATCTATCCGATGAGGCCCAAGACCCCCATGGCAGCCGAGATACACATGCCATTATATATACTGAGGGGCCAGATGCATGCTGAAGCCTGGCAGCAAATATTAGATATCGTCGATAGAGCTGATAAATTCATAGCGCTGACAAATGTAGAGGTATATCGGACACTGGATCATGCTACATCAACACTTGATTTTGTGGCGGTCAACCGCGATAAAATAATTTACGTTGGTGAACCCTCAAGTTCTACAGAGGTACCCTTTCCCGCAAAAGACCCTGCGGTGACGCTCGGAAACCTCAGTTAGCTTCTGCTATCTTCTTTTTCCCCTCGGTGCTTTCTGGACAGATCACAGGTTAAACCTTTAGACTATAGGCATGCCACCAGGGACTCGGCATAAATCAGCCTTAGTCGAGAAACGTACCACCACCATTAATAGCCGGGCCATCACCTATACGCTCAGGCGAAGCTTCAGGGCGCGGCGTGTCCGGCTCGAGGTCAGTCAACGAACCGGTCTCACGGTAATCGTGCCTCGTTCTTACAGTACCAGCAGGATTCCCGGACTTCTAAAATCGAAGGAGCGATGGATATCGAGGAACCTGTCCAGATTCAGCCAATCGCAACCGCTTTCCGCCCCACGGAAACTTAATCGCGGGGATACCGTACCGTATCTCGGCCGCGACCTGGAGTTGGTGAAGCAGAAAAACCACCACGGCGATGGCGTAGTTATAGATGGAAACAAACTGGCGGTAAGCCCCGATTTATTTGATAACGGACTGCTGGAACCGGCTCTGGAACAGTGGTACCGGACAGAGGCGGCTAAATTGATAACCGAAAGAGCGGAGAAGCTGAGCTCTGAGATGGGCATCAGCTATGAGCGAATCGTTATCCGAGGTCAAAAGACGCGCTGGGGCAGCTGCTCCCGCAAGAAAAACCTCAGCTTTAACTGGAAGCTGATAATGTCGCCGGAGCCTGTAGTCAAATACGTCATCATCCATGAACTTCTTCACCTCAAAGAGATGAATCATTCAAAGAGGTTCTGGGAGCTGGTAGCCCTATACTGTCCGGGCTGGCGGGAGAATAAAAAGTGGCTCAAGCAGCACGAGGCCGACCTTACCTCCAAACTATGCGCCCCGTCCCCATTACAAATTCCGCACCAGCTTCCTTTAGTCTAGGCAGGCAACTAAAATTTTCAAATAACCCCGTCGACGTAAGAACCGTTCAACCACTAATTTTCACACAATTTGCGGGCGTCCTTCGTCATATCTTCATATTCTCCTGATATCATTTCTGGCAGTGAAGGGGAACCGCCACAGCAAATTTTTGGGGCAGTAAAGAAAAGGAGGACTAACAGAAATGGTGTACTTTAGTGTTTATTGCGACCCTGTTCCCGGCAGAGAGGAGGAACTCGACCGGTTCATTGCGAACAAGTCGAAGAAGTTCTGGTCCAGCCAGACCGGCGTAAAAGGTTACCACGTATACGCGGACAAGCTATTGGGTTGGCCCGAACGGACCATCATGATAGAACTGCAGGACCTGAACAGCCTGCAGCGGATTCTTGATACGGATGAGCATAGACGCCTGCGTGGCGAGTTCATGACCAATATCGCTCGCGTGGAGAGCCAAATCCAGGATGTAATAATCTGAGCCCCACGGCTACGGCGGTTCCCCTCGGTTTCGCCGCTTCCCGACTTAACAAATTGCGTCAGCCCAGGCCTTTCTCGTACCACACAGTTTCACTGCACAGTTGAAAACCCAGCGTGCGATAGAGTGTAATCGCGGCAACGTTCTGAGTATCCACCGTTATTTCTATTAGCTCACGACCCTGGCTCTTGAGATGTAATAGACCCATCCCCAGAAGTTGCCTGCCCAGACCCCTGGCCCGATAGCGGCTGTCGACGCCCAGCATATAGATGCGCCCTTTCGGCTTGCCCGTAGACGGTTCCCGGCCGCATTCCGATTCTGTCCAGCAGTAGCCTATTACTTCGCCTTCGTCCAGTGCCAGAATAATGTCTTCGGGACAATTGTTTCTCACTTTCAACTGCCAGGCTGTATCTGCAACGGTATTCGGATTATAACCCCAGGCGCTGGCAAAACAACGGTTTTGAATATCTGAAAGCAGCGCCTCGTCGCCGTCTTTAAAAAAGCTATAAGCCCGGCCCAATCGGTCGGCGCCGTCAAGGTTAATATCGGAAATGTTCAACTGCATGTCGCAAAAACGCCGGACCGTCCTGAATCCCAGGTTCTCCAAGACCGCCACCGGCTCTATCTCTAGCGAGGGAATGCCCAGGTGGGCTACGGCGGCTCCTAGCTCTCTGGCCCTTTTCAGGGCGCATTTTATAAGCTCCGGGAGTAAGGTCACCAGCTCGTATGAGGGACTGACTGCATAATCGAATACGGCACGTCCGATGCCCAGCTCCGGTAGTACGTTAATTAAACCGACGATTATGTCATTCGCCTCAGCCAGGAAAAGGTTTTGGTCCACGCGATAGTCAGGCTTGCTCAGCAGGTGGGCGAAGACCGTCCTCTCTTTGAGGCTTTCATAGGCGGCTGAATCACCCGCGTCCTGTGGCCGGCAGTTTCTGACCTTAAGTTTGTCTGGCATATATATTCGCCATTGTATCAGGGCAGATAGTATCGTACAATTTTATGTAATACCTTTACTCCGGAGGCTTTTAAATATGGCTGAGAAATACTACGCGATGGTGATTACATCCCACGCCGACGATGCCGAGTACGGCGTAGCCGGCACCGTGGTCAAATGGGTACGCGACGGCAAAAAAGTCGTTTATGTGGTCTGCACTAACGGCAACAAGGGCACCGACAACCCCAACATGAAGCCTGAGAAATTAGTTGAGATTCGAGAGCAGGAACAGCTGGCGGCGGCCAAATTAGCCGGCGTGGACAAAGTCGTCTTCCTGCGGCATGACGACCAGGCTCTGGAAGATACGCCCGAATTTCGCAAGGAAATCGTACGCTTGATTAGACTTTATCGACCTGACGTCGTAGCCACCACCGACCCCTACCGCCGTTACATCTGGCACCGTGACCATCGCATCACCGGGCAGGTGGTGCTTGACGCCGTTTTTCCTTACGCCCGCGACCGGCTGGCTTATCCCGACCTGATTAAACAGGGGCTCGAGCCTCACAAAGTCAAAGAAGTCCTGCTCTGGGGTGCCGAAGAACCGAATTACTTCAGCGACATCACCGACACCTATGAGACAAAGATAGCCGCACTGCGCTGCCATCACAGCCAGGTGGGCCACTTTTCCCGCGAATGGGGCGATTTCCTTAAAAAAAGATATGAGGGTTTTGCCGAAGGTAAAGGTTTCAAGCTGGCGGAGCCTTTTTATCGCGTCGAAATTTGGTGGTAGCCATCTAGGACGACAGCCACAGCACATCCCCACATAAGCCGGGGTCATGCGGCCTGGAAGCGAAGACAGCGAATTCCTTCTTTTCCTTGCCCATTACCGTCCCCTCGCCGTGCCCGGGATATACCTGTGTGTCATCAGGCAGGACGAAAAGCTTGCTTTCTATGGACTTCACTATCTGTTTGAAGTCGGCAGGCGTCCCCGTCTTTCCCGGGCCGCCCGGAAAAATGGTGTCTCCCGATATCAAATATTTGCCGACCAAAAAACTCAGGCTTCCCGGCGTATGCCCCGGCGTATGTGACACTTTCAGCTTCAATTTGCCGACTTCTATGGCATCGCCGTCCTTAAGCTCCATATCCGGTTTGAGCGCCAACCTCGAAGCGTCCCCAGGATGAAGCGCCACCAGTATTTTTAACTTTGCTTTTAACTCTTCCAGCGCTCCGATGTGGTCGATGTGGTTATGTGTGAGCACGATATACTTCGGCCTGGTGCCGGCCAGTTGCTTCAATATCTTATCGGCTTCACCGGGCGCATCCACCAGCAGGCTTTCGTTGGTAGCCTGGCAAACGACTATATAGGCATTGGTGCCCCAAGGCCCCAGCTCCATTCTGATTATTTTGACGTCACTGTCCTGTACCATATTTTTCATAGCTCCTACTTTACGGCTGCTTCCAGCGGACGCAGCAGAATCTCGGAAAACGAAATACGTGGCCGCGGTGGCGGGGTCGTCGCAGAATAACCGACGGGTAACACGGCGGTGACTACGGTAGTCTTTGGCAGGCCAAACATGGCATTTATTTCTCCTTCTCCGCCCGTCGCTCCCACCCAGCAGGAACCCAATCCCAGAGCCGTGGCAGTCAAGACCATGTGCTCGATAGCAATATAACTGTTGGCCACCGCTGCCGCCACGAATATTCCCAGGTCGGGGTCAGGCATATTTAATAGAGCAGCCCGGAGCTCCGGGTCGGCGAAACGGCCGGATAAGGTCTCGGTGACCCCGTAGTCAATAAATTCCTGGGAGCGTTTCAGTCTTGATGGTTGGGCATAGGCGGTCAAATCGGCACAGCAAACAAACACCACCGGCGCCTGCTCGATGAAAGCCTGGTCCCAGCATATCTGTCGCAGCTTTGCCCTTTCCTTCAGGTCGGTAACCACAATGAACCGCCACGGCTGCCGGTTGCTGGCCGAAGGAGCCAGGCGCGCTGCTTCAAGAATCTCATTAATCATTTCAGTGGGCACCGGCTTATCCAGAAATTTGCGTGTACTTCTACGTTGTTGAATTGCCTCTCGAACCGTTAGCATGATGCCCGCCTTTCCAGGTCCACAAACCAGACTTTTTACCTGCGTATTGAATTGGAGGTTCATTCTGCTACCATCTACCTAAAAAGTCAATCCATGAATTCCCGATTTTACATTTTGACCTGTCATTTTGACTTGGAACTTTTTATCTTTGATTTGTTTCCCCCTCCCTCTAACTCCCTCCCTCTGGGAGGAAGGGTGGGCAGGCATCCAGCGAGGATTTACTCCCGCTGGGATATGGGGAACGGGATAAGATTAAGGTGAGGGTGGAATTTACCATTTCGACCTTTAACTTTTACCTTTGATTTTGTTAGCGCCTTGTCTCCTTTGTCCGTAGCGTTTATACTATGTCTTAAGAGAGTAGCATGACGCGTTCTACAAAACTGGGAGAGTTTTTCGGCATACCGGTCCGGGTACACAATACCTGGTTCATCGCTGCGGCATTAATAGTTATAACCCTGGCTATTACACTTCGCGGGCTTTATCCCTGGTGGCAAAATGTAATCCTGGGCATCGTCGCCAGCCTGCTTTTCTTCGGTTCCATGTGTGCCCGCGCTCTGGCCCAGTATGCCGTAGCCACCAACAGACATATGCCGGTCAGAAGCGTTACACTGTACGTTTTTGGCGGCATCCCCCGGATAACGGAACAGGACGCCCACCCGGCTCCCGAGATACTGATGGCTATAGCCGGCCCGCTGTCCAACTTAGTCATCGCCGGCCTGTTTTACACAATCTTCTATGTACTGACCAGCCTCGGCGGCTTTCAATTTGCCGAACTAATACAGTGGCTTTTTTATTTCAACATAATGATAGCCCTGTTCAATATTACTCCGGCTTTCCCCCTGGATGCAGGCTGGATACTAAAAGCCATACTGCAACTGACTATGAAGGACTACAGCCGGGCAACACGAACTGCTGCACTGGTCGGACAAGTCATAGGTTTCGTGCTAATTGCTGCCGGTGGTCTGGCAGTTATACTATCTCGCGATTGGTTTGCCGGTGTCGCCACCGTGGTGTTTGGTTTGTTCCTGGAAGATGCCGCCACCGTAAGCCAGCGTCAAGCGCTGATACGCGACGCCCTGCGCGGCATGACGGCGCATGATTTAATGACCGATGACTATACGCCCATAAAACAGCAGCTCACCTTCGCACTGGTCCGCGAATATATCATCAACTCGGGCCAGCACTGTTTTGTGGTCATCGAGGACGGCAAGCTGCAGGGAATCGTCACTCTGGGGGATACTCAGATTTCGCCGAAGCTCTGGGAGTCGACTCTTATCAGCAACATAATGACCCCCGCCGGCCTGCTCAAGACGGCTCCACCCAACCAACCCGCCGTAGACCTGCTGGAGCAGATGGATGACTACGACATAGACCAGATACCGGTAACTCAGAATGATAAGCTGGTCGGCATGGTTACACGGGAACGCTTTTTCCGCTTCCTTAAGGCCAGAGCCGTGCTGCGAGCCTAGCTAGGCACGGAAATAATAAACCCTAAGCACCAAATCCTAAACAATATCAAAATCTGAATAATAAAATTCAAAACAAATAAAACTTCGTGATTCTTCTGATTAGGATTTTGAATTTGGAAATTATTTAGAGCTTAGAATTTAGGATCTAGGATTTCCCTGCAGAGCTTGCTTCCTGCAGGACTGGTATTTCATCAATTACGTTTCTCTGCCGGCTTTCCCGGTAATACACCCTCCACTTGGCATCGTACCACCGGAACGGCCTTTCCACCCGCGAAGCCACCTGCACCCTCATATCGCGCGGGTTATCGTTCATCCACAATGCCTGGTTTATCTCAGCCATAGGTGTGCCGGCGGTTATCTCGATTTCATAGTGGTCGCGCTTCGTCCCTTCAGCCAGTAAGCCCTGCACATAAATGTTATAGTCAACCTGTACGGTGTTTCTCGGAGCAGCGCTGGTCCGCAGGTAGAGGCGGCAATCCGCCGGGTCATCAGGGCTCAGCCAGCGTACTTCATCGACTCTGGTTAAAAACGGCGCTGACCACTCTCGACTGAACTCAAAGCGGCTTCTCAGTTGATTCTCATAAGTCGGCGGTTGGTAATCCACCGTATCCTCCCACTCCTGCCACCCCATATACGACGAGTTCGTATGCCATATAAAACTGCTGTCGCCCAGAACATCGCCGATGGTATCCTGAAAGTAATCAGTTCCCAGCAGCATGCCGGCCTTATGCTGCCAGCCGCCATCCCTGGCCAGGACCGAGCATTCTATGGTACCGCCGAAGATGTAATTCAGTATCTCGCCGGCCATTGAAGCCGCCAGTTCTTTTATCTGGGTGAAGTCGCTGTGGCCATATTCACCGTAGTAAACTACGTCCGCGCCGTCAGCATATTGAGCGGATATCGGCAGAGCGCCGTCGTCCATATCCCGCGGGTAAGGGTCTAAGCCGCCATAATCGAACTGCGTACTGAGCGGTGCGTTTTCACCCGATATAAAAGCCAGCCAGTGCCTGTTCTGCCCAACCCACTTACCGTCTTCGGAGCTATCGTAGCTTCCCACCGAAGCACAAACCCCGCGGTCAGGCCGTATCAGCCATCCAGCGCGGCAAAAGTCGAAAAATGAGCTGTTTCCGACGAGCTGATAATTATTGAGGCTCTTAATAGGACTATTGATGGTCACCACCGCCGCCACCCTATCAGCCAGATTGCCGACATTATGGGCTACGGCATAAAGCGCTGACTTGCCGCCCATACTATGCCCGATAAATATTATCTTCCCCTTGCCGGGCAGATACTTATCAACGCTGTCAGCAATGTTTTTGGCCCAGGTCTCCACGTCCACATCGCTGGGACAGCATCTGTTCATAGTATTAACCTTGATCTCGACGCCGGGATTGGCCTGCTGATATTTAAGTATGTAATCCGGTATCTGCTCCATAATAGAATCATCCAGAAGTTGCGGACCGCAGGGATCGCCGCCGGCGCCGTGAAGGAAAACGAAATTCAGCTCCTTAACGGCGGGGCCGTTTACCGCCGAGACAGTCGAGCCGGAAAAGCCCAGCTGAAGGCACAGCGCCACAGCCAGCGCCACTGACAACCACTTTACCATCCTGCTCATCGACATGATAATGCCTCAAGTCCGGGCGGCATTAAGGATACCATACGTTCCACGATATTTCACATTCGAGGATTAAATCCCCCTTAATCCCCCTTTTTCAAAGGGGGAAACAACTTATCCCTTTCGTAAAGGGAGATTGAGAGGGATTTTGGCAGTTCTACTGTGGAAGCGCCCAAACTACCATATCGCGGGGACGAGCGCTTTCCGCCGGGGGGGATAATCGGCGAACTGCCTCTTATACCACAGATGATGTGCTCTCGCCCGCGGCGCCAGGTTGGCCACAGTAAACAAAGCGAATGCCAGCCCCGGCAGCGACCAGGTAGCCACCGCCCAACCAATCCAGGTGAGCATCTCACCGAAATAATTGGGGCAGGATATCCAGCGGTACAATCCTCCATCGGGTATTTTGTAACCGCTCTCACCCGGTTGACGCAGACTGCGCAGGCTGTCGTCTGCCCAGCGGTTGATAACAAAACCGGCGATGAAAAGTCCGGCACCGATAATAAACTGCGGTGCCATCAGCCAGCCGTTGTCGTAGCCGCCGGACAGCGTAAAAAGGTAGCGGCCGTTAAGATAAGCGTTCCCGATATTGAACAGAAAGCCCATACTAACCACTGCCACCGCCATGCCGCTGGCTCCGGCACGTCGACTGAAAGGATAGATAAAAGCGCGGTGTATGTAATGTGCCTCCCACAAGAGCAGGAAGGCAACCGCCGTTATGGAGATTGATTTAATACCGAGTGCAAAGAACGTGGCAAAAAGGATTGGCGACGGCGCTTCCATAATAATCCAGCCCAGCTTATCACCGATTGCCGGCCCCCATCGGCGACGGGTATGCCTGCCGTACGGCGCCACGATGAAGAACAGCGCCACAAAGATGACCGCTGCCAGCACAAACCAGCTAACCAGTAGAATATTGAAAAACGATTGCTCGCTCATAACTGCCCGGTAGATTGTGGCGTCTCAGCGCGGTCGAGGTAGCCGCTCTCCCGGAACCACTCGAACGTATCGACGATTGTTTGCCGCAGCGGTCGAGGCTGATATCCCAGCTCACTCGCCGCTTTTTCATGGCTAACATCCTGTCCGGTGCGGAGCGCTCTAACGGAAGCGCTGGTATACAACGGCCGCTTCCCGGTCAATTGGGCAAAGCCTGCCAAAAACGGTGCGCCGACAAAAGCCAGCCACCTGGGCATAACCAGCTTCGGCGCCGGAGTGCCGATTATCTCCTCTACCATAACCGCCAGGTCGCTTACAGACGCAAAGTGCCCCGATAGCAGGTACTTGGCACCGGTCGGCGCTTGCTCTTCGGCTCTAAGCGCCCCCTGGACGACGTCGCGCACGTCCACCCAGTCGAACCCGCCGGCAACCAGGGCCGGCATTTTCCCACGTGCCAGGTTCAGCAGCGCTTCGCCCAAAAACGATGGCTCATAGTCATGAGGACCGATGACCGCCGTCGGGCTGATTATGACGGCATCCAGTCCGCGTTTTATTCCACTGCGGACTTCTTTTTCGCCGGCTGCCTTGGAACGGTCGTAGGGCGGGCAATTCCGCGGTTCCACCAGCGGACATGATTCGTCGATGGGCTTGCCTATAGTCTCCTGTATAAAGGCATGAATCGAGCTGAAGTGCACCAGGCGACGTACTCCGCAATCGAGGCATGCCTGGACCACGTTCCTAGTGCCGGTGACGTTAATGGGCTCCAGCACGGGGTAGTCGTTCATGGACAGCGAAATGCGGGCTGCCAGGTGATAGACCACGTCTGCGCCTTTGAATGCTGTGCGCAATGAGGATAGGTCGCAGACATCGCCCGGCACTATCTCAACGTCCAGGTTTTCGATGGCCCGGCGGTTAACGTGGTGCAAAGCCCGCACTTTCCGGCCCCGAGCCAGCAGTGCACGTATTAAATTAGCGCCGATATGCCCACTGGCGCCGGTAACCACTGTTGTCATTTTTATTTTCTAATATCTGCGAGCACTTCGCTCTTTGTCATTCTGAGGGAGCGAAGCGACCGAAGAATCTCCGCTCATTCTAAGCTTTGCTTCATGTCATTCTGAGCTTGTCGAAGAATCTACCTGATCACAAAAGGTATGACAATGGCTACCAGGCCTGTAAACAGGACGGTAAGCATGAAAAGGTTGTACCTGGTCCTGTAATCGCTCAACAGGGACGGGTCATAGTAACCCTCCACGCCCTGGTCTTTATACATCTTCAGCAGACCGGTCAGCAGCTTCTTCCTCATCAGCCTGCCTCTAATCAATCCAATTTCTGCCACAAAGTTAATTACTATTATGAGTGCCACGAAGGTAAACATCACAATCGTGTTGGTCGCGGTTGCCTCTGAAGAGGCAATCCCGGAATTTATGCCCAGGGTTATAAGGTTCAGGATAATTGCAGTGAGAACAAAAATGGTATCGGTACGTGTATTGGCGCCAAGTTCGCTGATAATATGCTCATGTACCCGCTCAATCATATTTCCTCCCTTTAGACGATTATTGTCTTTGATTATGACGCCGGCTTATTGCCTGCCGAAGCGTATAAAGATAAAAGCAAATCCGCCAATGACCAGAACACCCAGCCCGATTCCTATCCACACCCATAACAATGATGCCGATTCTACATTCACAAAGTATGCCAGCACTCGGCGCGTTTCGTTGGAGTCGGCAATCAGTGTGACGTTATATCCTCCCTTGGTGGCATCCTTGGCCGGCCTCAATATGACGTCGACCGTTTGAAAACCGCCCGGCTCCAGCTTATCTATAAACCCCGGATTGAACTCGACTGTCCAGGCTTTCGGCGAATCTGCCGAAAGCCTGATATTTGTCAGCTCTGTCTTACTGTTATTCTGGATCTCCAGAAATATGGTTTTTTCCTGCCCCGCAGTTAAGCTAGCGTAGTAGTTATCGGAGGCAATTCTCAAAATCAGGCCTGTATCCCCCGCTTGGGCCAGTATGGAACAGGGCGATAGAATTGCCGTCAGTCCCACCACCAGCAGAGGTAGCCAGTAAATTTTCCGACTAATTCCCATTTATTTGCCCGTAAACCCATTCTCCCTCCCCTGGCGGGAGGGAGTTAGAGGGAGGGGGAATTCCCAGCAGTCTACATGCCTCGGCTTACTATGTCAAGGGCTGCCGACAGGCCCACATTCTTTTCAATAGTAGCTGAATATATGAGCTTCTAACCTGGCAGTAAAGCAGATATAATTTAGGCAGGAGGTGTACTTTGACCTGGCAAGAACTTCTGGGATTTGGAGGCGGGTTATCAATAACTCTGGGGATCATTCCACAGGTGTGGCGTCTGTTTGCGCTCAAGAGTGCTCGTGAGATAAGCCTCTCTTTCACCCTGCTTTTTCTACTGGGCTCTGCCTGCTGGCTGGCATACGGCGTTTCCTTGAGCTTGTTTCCGGTGATCCTGTGGAATTCAATATCATTGGCTCTTATGTGCTTAATGCTGTATGCCAAGGTGAAATATGGACGTAATTGAGGCGGTACTGCTCATGTTGTCCGCTGCTGCAGCTGCCCGCAGGCAGCATCAATGTCTGAACCGCGCTGAACCCGCTGCGTAACGCGGATGCCTGCACCTTCCAGGATTTCGCGGAAAGCCCGGATGCGTTTCCGCGGTTGCCCATGGAAAGTGAGCCCGGAGACCGGGTTATACGGAATCAAATTCACGTGGCAGTTCATTCCATGCAGCAGCCTCGCCAGTTCGTGCGCTTCTGCAATCCCGTCATTGACTCCATCAATCAAGCAATACTCGAATGTTACCCGGCGTCCCGTCTGCTGCAAGTATTCCTTGCAGGCGTCTATGATTTCAGCAAGACTCCACCCGGTCATCCCGGGAATGAGTTGCCGGCGAAGGTCATCGGTTGGAGCGTGGAGGGAGACTGCCAGGGTAACTTGCATCTTCTCCTGCGCTAACTTACGGATGCCGGGAACAAAACCGACTGTGCTCACTGTCAGATGCCTCATGGCAATACCCAACTCGCTGTTCAGCAGCCGCATCGCTCTTACAGTCGCTTCATAGTTAAGCAGCGGCTCTCCCATGCCCATGAAGACAACATGGTCAATGCGGCGAGTCCGGCCATCAGTTTGTAATTGTTGATTTCGCGCCGCTTCCTGCACTGCCAGCACCTGGTCCACAATTTCTCCCGCTGTAAGGTTACGTGTATAGCCACCCAGCCCCGTGGCACAAAAAACGCAGCCCACCGGGCAGCCTACTTGCGTAGACAGGCAGCAGCTGAAACGGTCTGCGTATGGCAGGCCCACAGTCTCCACTGTCGAGCCGTCAGGCAATGCCAGCAACAACTTTATCGTCCCGTCCCGGCTGTGCTGGATAGCGACGGTTCGAGAGCGGCCAACCTCGTATTCCTTTTTCAAATGTGCGCGCAGTTTATCGGGCAGGCTGGACATCTCCTCAAACGTGCGCACCCCGTGCTGATAAATCCACTCTGCCAGTTGGTTGCCGCGGTACGCCGGTTCGCCATGCTCTTGTACCAGAGCACACAGTTCGTCTGTATTCAATCCCAATAGTGTTTTCAAAATTGTCTGCTCATAAAAGTATGTATCATCTTCAGCAGGTAATTATCTCAAAGGCAGTGGCGGTAAACAAACATGTGGAGGAATCTTACCTTAATAAGTTTGCCCGTGAGAATTTCAACAGTCCCCGTGGCAGAGCTACACCATTCCCTGCACATTTCGCCCTATTGTTACAGAGGGTAAGTTATGCTTGAATAGGATGTTGTATAATAGGATGTTTGAAAGGTTCCTATGCACCATTCGCTGAAGCTATACAGTAGGTATCGTGAGTTGGCGCTTAGATACTACATCTTCCAGGCAAAGTGGACTAGAATACCTGTGATAGGGAGCCTGGTCAGAAAGGTAGCCAATTCATACGGCAAAAACGTCAGTTCAGCCTATCTGCTCAACCTACGTGAGGCTAATGAAATTGTGGACAGTTCAGATGGGTTGGCTTTGGGCCCATGCACTTGTCGGGCTGTGTTCAAAAATTGCGACAATCCGCTAAACGCGGAAATAATTGTCGGACTTAGCCGAAACATATTCATGGAAGGAAGACCTCACGACTATCGAGAGATAACAAAGCAGGAGGCTAAGGATATCTTAAAGCAGTGCCACCAAAATGGCCTCATACACACCATCGTCAAATGGCAGCATGACTTCTATGCGATATGTAACTGCTGCTCATGCTGCTGCGTGCCGCTGAGGCTTCTTAAAAAATATGGCATAGGCAATGCACTGGTCAGAGAAGACAACATTGTTGAGAAGTTGAAGGAACGTCAATTTTCTCAGTCGTGAATAAGAAATCCTGATGCTCGTGCGCTTCTAGTGACACTTAAGGACACAAACCGCCAAGTGGTGCAATCCCACGCCAAAGCGATACTGAAACTCTCTAGTTACCCGCGGGGCCAAACGTGTTAACGTAGATAAGGTTGTTGTTGTTAATACCCTTGCCGAAGAGATAGAGCTGGTTGTTGAAGGCGGCTGCAGCTAACGCCACGTCAGTTGTGCCTCCACTCCTCACTTCCGCCCAGTGGGTCCGGGCGCTCCAGCTGTTCCAGCTGTCCGTGCTGTCAAATATGTTGACATACATGCGTTTGTAGTTGATACCCTTACTGAAGAGAAAGAGTTTGTTATTGAAGGCAGCTGTGGCTATAGCGACATCAGTCATGGAGTTACCCGGGATTGCTCCCCAGCCGCTCCAGTTGCCTGTCGTGTCATATGTGTCGAAGTAGATACGCTTGTCGTTGATTCCCTTGGCGAATATATAGAGTTTGTTATTGAAGACAACCGGGGCTAAAGCGACATCAGTGGTGCCGCCACCCGGTAATTGTGCCCAACCGCTCCAGTTGGAGGCGTCATATGTATCGAGGTAGATACGCTTGTCGTTGATTCCCTTGGCGAATACATAGAGTTTGTTATTGAAAACAACCGGGGCTAATGCCACGTCAGTTGTGCCGCCACCTGGCACTTGCCCCCAACCGCTCCAGTTGGAGCCGTCATATGTGCTGAGATAGATACGCTTGTCGTCGATGCCCTTGGCGAAGACATAAAGTTTATTGTTGAAGACAACCGGGGCTAAAGCAACATCAGTGATGGCACCTCCCGGCACTTCTGTCCAGCCGCTCCAGTTGTCTGAAGTGTCATATGTGTCGAAGTAGATACGCTTGTCGTCGATGCCCTTGGCGAAGACATAAAGTTTATTATTGAAGGCAGCTGCGGCTAAAGCGACATCAGTTGTGGCTCCACCGGGTACCTGTGCCCAGCCGCTCCACTGGTCTGCTGTAGCCACCGGTGGAGTCGTGCCGCCGCCTGGTGCTTGCCCTGATGGTGCTCCCTGTGGCACTCCGGTAGACCCCGAAAGACAACCGGACAGAAAGAAAGCCGTAATTCCAATTACAACCAACAGTTTTTTCACCATGACCTGTTATCCACTTCTTTTTGATTTATAAACTTAAAATTATAGTAGTCAGCACGAATATTAAGACAACGCCGAATATCATCGCCGCGCCCATTTTCCAGACATTATGCAGATAGGTTTCCGGCAAAAGATTTGCCGCTCCTAAATATAGAAACTCGCCGGCGAATGCGGCTAATATCAGTGACAGAACCGTTTCATTTATCATAAAGAACGATGTGGCTAAGATCCCGAACACGGGGGCTGCAGCATCGATTAACAGGAATATCCTGGCGTTCCTGACGTTTTGTTGATTCTTTAGCATTATTACAACAGTATTGATTCCATCCGTGAAGTCGTGGGATATCACCGCCAAGGCTACAATGATGCCCATAGATGAACTGACGTGAAAAGCTATGCCTATGGCAGCCCCATCAAGAAAACTATGTATGATCAGGCCGGCGGCTCCAATAGGTCCCATTATATGGCCATGCTCTTCATCTTCATGGTGGTGATGGGTCAAAAAGAATCTCTGCAGGAAACTAAAAAATATAAAAGTGGCTACCAGCGTGATCCACAGATATCGTGTAGGCAGGTTTACAGATTCGGCAATTGACAGGCTTTCGGGCAACACGTCAAAGAAAGTAATGGCAATCAAGGCCCCTGACGAGAATGCAAAAAAGTACTGCAGAATCCGTCTGAATCTCACTGCTACCAGTCCACCCGCTGCGGTAGATATGAATGTTATGAAAGCCAGTACTAATAACGTTGGAGTCATTAGAATGCATTATATAGGTGTTGTAATGAATCTGTCTAGCTATGGAATAAACCTTAGGAGCAAAACGGGGGTACGTCATTCAGCCATCAGGCTATGGCAAGCAGTATTTACGTGGAGTAAACGGAGTGATATGATTTAGCGAAAAGACAGAGTGCAAGAAGACGTGGATATTTAAGCGGTTACCGTTATTTAAGGAGGAGGAAAATGCCATGAAGCCAGATGCTAAATATATCCGCTGGTTCAAAGAGATCAAGATTGAAGATATTCCCATTGTTGGCGGTAAGAATGCCTCGCTAGGAGAGATGTACCGTGAACTTACCAGCCAGGGACTCAAAATTCCAAACGGGTTTGCCATAACTGCCGATGCATACTGGTACGTAATACAATCAGCCGGAATTCTTGACGAACTCAAGGATGCCATGACGGGTCTGGATAAAACTAACCTGGACGACCTTGTCAAACGAGGGAAAAGAGCACGCGATTTAATTTTGAGTGCTGGTATCCCCGATGACCTCTGGGCTGAAATAACGACTGCCTATGACAGGCTCTGCCAGGAATACGGCCCGGACACAGACGTTGCGGTGCGCAGTTCAGCCACGGCAGAAGACCTCCCCACCGCCTCATTTGCCGGCCAGCAGGAGACTTATTTAAATATACGCGGATATCCCGCACTGAGGGAGTCCTGCAGCAAGTGCCTGGCATCGCTCTTTACCAACCGGGCAATATCCTATCGTATTGATAATAACTTCGACCATTTCGAGGTAGCCCTTTCCATAGGTATTATGAAGATGATACGCTCTGACCTGGCCACCAGCGGCGTGATTTTTACTATTGATACGGAGACGGGCTTCAGTGACGTCGTTTTTATCACGGCAGCCTACGGGCTCGGAGAAAACATTGTCCAGGGAGCTGTTAACCCCGATGAGTACTATGTATTCAAGCCGACATTGAGAAAAGGCTGCAAGGCCATAATCGGAAAATATCTTGGGGATAAGTCCATTAAAATGATTTACGGTATAAGTGACTCAAAAATTCTAACGCGAAACGTGGCAGTGCCGGATGCCGACCGCAGACGGTTTTGTATTACAGACGATGATATCATGACCCTGGCCAGCTCTGCGCTTAAGATAGAAGACCACTATTCAGGAAAAACTGGAGAGTCCCGACCAATGGATATCGAATGGGCAAAAGACGGGATAAGCGGCGACCTGTTCATAGTTCAGGCCCGACCGGAAACGGTTGAGTCACAGAAAGCCATGGATGTCCTGGAAACATATCGCCTGGATAAGAAAGGCTCAATACTGGCCATAGGAAAACGTGTGGGTGAAAAGATTGCCAGTGGCAAAAGCCATATAATCTCCGATGTAGCTTATCTTTCTTCGTTTAAACCTGGAGAGATACTCGTGTCAGACAGTACCAACCCTGACTGGGAACCTGTAATGAAAACTGCTGCTGCTATTGTAACCAACCGGGGCGGTAGGACCTGCCATGCAGCCATTGTCAGCCGCGAGCTTGGTATCCCGGCGGTGGTCGGCGCCGGCGATGCTACGGAAAAAATCCATACCGGACAGAAAGTTACGGTGAGTTGCTCGGAGGGCGATGCGGGTACAGTATATGAGGGAATTCTGCCGTTTCATGTTGAAAGGCTCAGCCTCAAGGACCTCCAGCGACCAAAAACAAAGATTATGATGAACCTTGGCAATCCCGAAGAAGCCTTTTCCCTCTCCAAGATACCCAATAACGGTGTGGGTCTGGCACGTATGGAGTTTATTATCAACAGTTACATAAAGGTTCATCCTATGGCTCTCGTCCATCCGGAAAAGATAACTGATGAGGCAGAACGGAAACAATTAGACGACCTTACTTTCGGCTATGAAGATAAACAGGAATATTTTGTGGAAAAACTGGCTCAGGGTGTCGGGACTATCGCAGCCGCCTTCTATCCCAAACCTGTTATCGTACGCATGAGCGACTTCAAAACTAATGAATACGCCCATCTGGTAGGGGGACACTACTTCGAACCGGTGGAAGAGAATCCCATGCTGGGTTTTCGTGGTGCCTCTCGTTACTATGATGAACGATACAGGGAAGGCTTTGCACTGGAATGCAAGGCTATGAAACGGGTTCGAGAGGAGATGGGACTGACCAATCTTATCATTATGATACCCTTTTGCCGGCGGGTGGATGAGGCTGAAAAAGTTCTGGCGGAGATGGCAAAAAATGGCTTGAAGCGTGGAAAAAACGGACTTCAGGTCTATGTTATGTGCGAAATTCCAAATAATGTCATCCTGGTTGATGAATTCAGCAATCTATTTGATGGATTTTCCATCGGCTCCAACGACCTGACTCAACTCGTTTTAGGGGTTGACCGTGACTCAGCACTGTTGGCCCATGATTTTGACGAGCGGGACCCCGGAGTAATGAAGATGATTTCCATGGCTATTCGAGGAGCCAGAAAAAACAAGCGTCATATTGGGCTGTGCGGTCAGGCGCCGAGCGATTATCCTGAGTTTGCCGAATTTCTGGTGAAGGAAGGAATAAATTCAATATCTCTCAATCCCGACTCGGTCATGGCAAATACTCTCAAGGTGATAGAGATAGAAAAACAACTGTTAAAATAAATACCTCAATGACCTGCCCCCCGAAAATCAGTCCAGCGCAGTCAAACTAATTGGGTAGGCTTAAAAAAGTTCACTCCGACGTGACACTCCAGTAAATAGCAGGATTTCATAATGGCAACTGAAAAGAACAAATTGACGGCAGGCAGGATGATACTTACAGCGATTTACATTCTGATATTCCCAACATTAATTCTTTTTCTCTCGGGAGATTGGCTCTGGATTGAAGGCTGGATTTTTAATATCTGGTTTATTGCATTGTGTGCAACGGTCATTATCTACTTGTATCGTAATGACCCTGCATTGCTTGCCGAAAGGTATAAACAACCGGGAACTGCCAATCAAAGAGGATGGGATAAATATGTTGTATATGGGCTAGTCCTGGGATTTATACTCTGGATTGTCATAATGCCGCTTGATGCAAAAAGGTATGGATGGAGTGCTAACTTTCCATTGTGGTTAAAAATTATCGGAGGAATTGGATTATTGCTATCTTCCTTTCTCTTTTATCGGTCGTATGCCGAAAATACCTTCGCATCGCCTTTAGTCAGGATACAGGCGGAGCGAAAGCAACAGGTAGTCTCCACAGGAGTTTATGGATTTGTAAGGCATCCCATGTATCTTGGAGGTATATTGCTGTTCATCGGAACACCATTATTACTCGGTTCTATATATGGCGTTGTAAGCGGTGTACTGATTTCCTTTCTTGTGGTAGCAAGGATAATCGGAGAAGAAAGGATGTTAGTCAAAGAATTAGAGAGATACGCCGATTACAGAAAGAAAGTAAAATACAGGCTTATTCCCTTTATTTGGTAGTCAAAAGATATAAATAAACGTGGTTGCTTTCGGTTACAAGATCAGAAGATGCTTGTGGACTAACTTAAGAAGTGATATAAATATTTGGGGCAGGTTATCAAATGGACAATGTGTCGGTGATAATTATGGCTGGAGGCACAGGGGAGAGGCTACAACCTTTAACCAGGGTGAGGTCCAAGCCGGCAGTTCCTTTTGGTGGCAAATTCCGACTTATTGATTTCACGCTGAGCAATTGTATTAACTCAGGTATCCGTCAGATTTCTGTTCTCATCCAGTATAGGTCCACGTCGCTACAGAGGCATATCCAGGAGGGTTGGGGCATTTCGAGCTCAGGGTTGGGAGACTACATATACTGTGTGCCGGCTCAGCAAAAGATAGGGAAGGATTGGTACCGTGGTACCGCCGACGCCATACGTCAAAACCTGGACCTGGTGCGGGGTAAGGGCGCTGAGCACGTCTTTATTCTTTCCGGTGACCAAATCTACAAAATGAACTATCTTCAAATGTTGGCCTATCACAAAGCACAGAATGCTGATTTAACGATATCCGCTATCAGATTAAGGAGGGAGCAGGCTGCGGGCAGTCTCGGAATCCTCGAAGTAGATGAAGACCTTAAGTTGTTTGGATTCGAAGAAAAGCCGGCGCAGCCGAAGGCAATTCCGAATGCTTCGGATTATACCCTGGCTTCAATGGGTATCTATGTCTTCAAAACCGATGTCCTGTTGAAAGCTGTGCAAGGAGGGGGTGATGACTTCGGCAAAGACATTATTCCGAGAATGATTGACAGGGGTTCTAACATCTTCGTCTATGACTTCACTGAGATGAACAAGATAGAGGATTTCATAGCCAAAGTAGTGGACGGTAAAAGAAGTAAAGTTCGGGTTGATAGAACTCGGGATTCGTCCTACTGGAAAGATGTTGGCTCCATAGATTCGTACTATGAAGCAAGCATGGACCTCTTGAGTGTAGACCCTATCTTTAACCTCTATGGAGAGAAGTGGGTAATCAGGACGTTCCAAAGGCCGCTACCTCCGAGCAAGTGTGTTATCGGCGGAACAATGCAGGACTCTATGGTGTGCGATGGCTGTATCATTAGCGGCGCCGCAGTGCAGCGCTCTATACTATCACCAGGGGTAGTCGTGGAGAAAAATGCTCTGGTAGAGGAATCGATTATATTTGATGATGTCATTATCGAACCTGATGTCAAAGTAAGGCGCGCCATTATCGACAAGGAAGCTAGAATCCAGAAGGGAGCATCCATCGGCTATGACGCTGAGGCAGATAAGAGGAGAGGCTGCACAATCTCAGATAACGGTATAGTAGTCATTCCCAGAGGGATGGATATAGGATAATCTAAGATGGCCCCCAATTGACAGCCAGGCAATGTTTCTTGCCGGTAAGCCGGTACCGCCTTTTGCAATTCCACCCCCTTTAGCGTACAATAGAAGCAGTGGTTTCAGTTTAGGTTACCGCGTACTTAGTTAAATTACATTAGATTTACTCAAGCCTCGGATGACCCCAACTCTAACCAACTATTAAGAAGAGAGGAGTCATCCTATGAATTATGAGGACAAGTCCATCCAGTGTTCCGATTGTGCCGCTAGCTTCACTTTCAGCGCCGGGGAGCAAGAGTTTTACGCATCTAGAGGCTATACTAATGAGCCCAAACGCTGCCCCCCGTGCCGCCAGGCAAGGAAGTCAGAGCGTAACGGAAACGGAAACAGCAGCTACACAGCTCCACGCCAGATGTTTGCCGCCACCTGCGCCGAGTGCGGCAAGGATACTGAATTACCCTTTGAACCTCGTGGCGATAGTCCGGTGTACTGTAGCGATTGCTACCGTAAAGTCAGACTGAGTAGATAGTGCCATCTCAAATCCATAGTGCACGTCCGGTTTACCATGCTATGGCTGGAATTTGGTAATATGTTATGTCGTTAGAAGTAAAGATACATCAAGGTGAATCCCAGGATGCTCTGCTGCGTCGCTTTCAAAAGCAGGTTCAGATAAGTGGCATCATACGTGAGGCGAAAGCCAAGCTCCACTTCGTGTCGAAGAGAGACGCTGCCCGACTAAAAGCCAGAAACAGCGCCAGGCGGAGAAAGCGGCAGGGTCCTCCGGGAGGGCGCTAGAAAGTATGCCGTCGACGGACAAACAGTAAGAGTAATTTAAATGGGTCACGACATGAATATCTACGTAGGTAACTTACCGCTTGAGTTGACCGAGGATGAGCTTCGGCAAGAATTCTCGGTTTTCGGGCAGGTGAAATCTGTAAGTCTCATAACTGACAGGTACGCCGGCAGCAGGCAACCCCGGCTATACGGCTTTGTTGAAATGGACTCGAGGTCTGAAGGCGAAGCCGCGGTTTTCAGCCTCAAAGGTAAAGTAATAAGGGGCCGGTTAATTGAAGTTATCGCGGCTCTTCCCCTTTCCGACGAGAAAGACAAGAAGCCCTTCAATAAAAAGAGAGTTCGCCGTTTTAATACAAAAAGACAGCCGGGATACCAGGCATAAGTTGAATCGCCTGCCTCAAATTGGACACAAATCAATTAAAAATAAACATTCTAAGGAGTTTTAGTGAATTTCGAAGCATTTAATTTTCATCCGAGCGTTATGTCCGGTGTGCGAGCGCTCGGTTATACTACGCCCACACCTATCCAGGTTCGAGCCATCCCTCCCATAATGCAGGGACGCGATGTCATTGGTCTGGCACAGACCGGGACCGGCAAGACTGCCGCCTTCGTGCTGCCCATCTTGCAGCGTCTGCTGCAGGGTCCGAGGGGTCAGGTCCGTGCTCTCATAATCTCACCCACGCGTGAATTGGCTGAGCAAACATGCGAGGCTATTGGTGAACTGGGACAGCAAACCGGCCTGCGGAGCCTTGCCATTTATGGCGGGGTGAGCATGGTGCAGCAAATACAGGGGCTACGCCGCGGGGTCGAAATAGCTGTTGCCTGTCCCGGCCGCCTGCTCGACCACATCTGGAGGGGCACCATCGATTTATCACATGTAGAAGTTCTGGTAATCGACGAGGCGGACCGGATGTTTGACATGGGCTTTCTGCCGGACATACGGAGTATTTTGAAGTGTCTGCTAACGCAGCGCCAGACACTCCTTTTCTCGGCCACTATGCCTGATGACATCAGGCGTCTGGTGCAAGATGTCCTGCATAATCCGGTCACAGTTCAAATCGGCCGGACAATACCGGCACTCACGGTATCACACGCGCTGTACCCGGTTGAGCAACATCGCAAGACTGCGCTGCTGATAGAACTCTTACGGCGCATTGAAACGGAGTCGGTACTTATCTTTACGCGTACCAAACATCGTACTGAGCGCGTAATGCAGCAACTGAAAAGAGCTGGGTTCAGAGCCACCTCGTTGCAGGGCGATCTGTCTCAGGGCAGGCGTCAGGCTGCCATCGATGGCTTTCGCGATGGCTCGGTTAAAATCCTGGTGGCGACCGACATTGCCGCCCGTGGCATTGATGTTTTGAGTATTTCGCACGTCATCAATTACGACATGCCGGAGACCACGGATGCCTACACTCACCGCATCGGCCGCACCGGACGGGTTGAAAAAAACGGTGATGCGTTATCATTTGTGACCAGTGCGGACACAGCCATGGTACGAGCTCTTGAGCTTATTCTCCAGGCAAAGCTGGAGCGCCGGAAGCTTAAAGGCTTTGATTACACGGTGCCTGCTGCGCGATAACAAATTCAGCATCGATCCGCAGCGATTACAACGAGGTACAGTGTGAAACGAGCAGACCGGTACCAAGCGTCTGAACCATAAAAGCTAAACAATACATCGTATTGTGCAGGCTATGTTCCGTATACCCCCCAATCTCCTTAGCCATATATTCTTTCAGTAGCTCTGGCGGTGGATATCGGCTAACTTATGGTAAAATGCTATTTAAAAAATATTGTTTAATAAATTGGCGAGAGGAGGCCCTCCAATAGGCGGTAATGATAAGGAAAACATGCGTCGGTTAGATAAGGGGACGCGGGACGATTGCCGGATAGTCTACATTGGTACTTTCCCACCCAGAAAGTGTGGGATTGCCACCTTTACTCAGGATCTCACCCGGGCTATGGACGATCTGCTTAGAACGAGGGTAAAGTCGATGGTCGTGGCCATGAATGTCGAAAAGGTCGTTACTGATATCTATAGTCGGGAGGTTATCTTTCAGATAGACCAGAATAACCCCGATGAATATGTTAGGGTTGCCGAGGCACTGAACCAGAATGACGCTGTTAAGCTGGTGAATATCCAGCACGAGTTCGGTATCTTTGGCGGCGACTGGGGCCTAAACATCATTCATTTTCTGAGTACGCTGACGAAATGCAAGGTAATTACCTTTCACACTGTCATTCCTCAGCCTACCCAGGACCTGCGCCATGCGGTACGTTTATTGGCGGACAATGTCAATGGTATCACCGCGATGACACATCGTTCCAGACGTATCCTGATTGAGGATTACGGAATACCTGAACAGAGCATTCGGGTCATTCCCCACGGCATCCATGACGGCGCTTATACTTCTAGCCAGCGAGCCAAGGCTGCCCTGGGCTTTTCAGATAAGACCGTTCTCTCGACATTCGGGATGTTGAACCGGGATAAAGGGCTGGAGTATGTCATCGAGGCGCTACCGGCGGTGGTCGAAAGATATAAAGACCTCGTCTACATCATCTTTGGAGCCACACACCCGAATATACTCAAAACGGAGGGTGAGACCTATCGTAATTCCATCATTGAGAAAATCTACAGTCTAGGCCTTGCCGACCACGTAAAGATGTATAACCAATACTTCCCGCTGCCGAAGCTATTGCAGATGTTAAAGGCAACGGATATATATATATCTACCTCGCTCGACCCGAACCAGGCAGTCTCTGGAACCCTCTCATACGCGCTTGGCATGGGGCGGCCTGTCATATCGACTGCCTTTGCCCAGGCCAAGGAAGATGTGACCCCTGATGTTGGCATTCTGGTTGATTTCCGGAATCCACAGGCCTTTACCGATGCCATCATCAGTTTTTTGGGGGATAAAAACAGGCAGATTAACCTCGGCAAGAATGCTTATTTCAAGACCCGCGGCTGGACGTGGCCGAATGTGGCTATCAAGTATGCGAAGTACTTCTCTGAATGTGCTCCGGACCTTGTCGAGGTAGTAGAGCGCAAGAGTTTTCCACGGGTCAAACTTAGCCATCTGGTACGCCTTACTGACAGATTTGGTATTGTTCAATTTGCTGACCTTTCAAAGCCTGATTTAACATCAGGATATACCGTGGATGATAACGCCCGGGCTCTGATGGTAGTGACTCTTTGCTACGACAGACTTCGGCACGGGCTGCTCAGCCGGTCTATCGCCAACAGGGAGAAATTACTGAGGCTGACAAATATCTATCTTGACTTTATTTCGCTTGCCTCAAGGGCCGATGGATACTTCAATAACTATTTCAATCTTGATAGGACTCCGGATGACAAATTCAACAGTCAGGTTAACCTCGAAGAGGCGACCAGTCGAGCGCTCTATGCCCTGGCTTTGACTTCGGCAATCGGTTCGATATCGAGAAAGATCAGGGAGAAGGCGCTCACTATCTTGCAAGAAAAGGTTAAGAGGAACACCCCGTTTCAATCGCCCAGGGCAATCTCCTGGTATATAAAAGCTCTATGCGTTTTGTTAGAGAAGAATATTGAGATTCAGGGAATCGATTTGACAGGGGCATTAGGGGAGCATTGTGATAAGCTCCTGTCATTGTATGAAAGTGCCAGCTCTCCCCAGTGGCAATGGTTTGAGAGCTATATTACCTACTCCAATGCGCTTCTGTCGGAGGCTTTGCTCCAGGCTTATCGGGTCACAGGGAAAGACAGATACCTTGATGTTGGGAAAACTACTCTTGATTTCCTGGTAGAAAAGACTTTCCGTGAAGGGATATACATACCGATAGGGCAGGATGGCTGGTATTACAGGGATGGGAAACGTAATCATTTTGACCAGCAGCCGGAGGAGGTAATGACCACGGTGTACGCACTTAAGGCCTGCTACTCAATCACCAAGGATGAGCATTACGGAAGACTGTTGTACCGGGCCTTTAACTGGTTTCTGGGGGGCAATAGTATAGAGGCCATCATGTATGACCGGACCACAGGTGGGTGTTATGATGGTGTCGGGAGGCAGTATATCAATTTGAACCAGGGAGCGGAGTCGACAGTTTCATATCTGCTGGCGCGGCTCAACTTTTGATGGTGTATCCGGCTTCCATTGGAGCAGCAGCCGATTTTAACCGCCTGTTTGCAGGAGGTAGGCAATGACAGATTACCTTGAGGATAACGTTGCCAATCGTTTTAAGGAAGATGATTCCGGCCTAAAGACTGAGGCAGGTAGAGACGCTTCGGAAACGGTATCCATTAAGGAGGGTGAGGAGCTTTTCAGAGAGGCTCTGCGAGAACCGCTAAGCCGAGCGGAAGAAATAGCAGAGGCTGACATTGTGGTCGGTATTCCCTTCTATAATGAAGCGGACACTATCGGTTCAGTAATAAAGATAGCGACCAAAGGGCTGAAGGAATTTTACCCCGACGAAAAGTGTGTCATCGTGGCAGCTGGCTCTCCAGCCGGTGGGGCAGCTCTCGAGGTAGTAAATAACTTACCTCATGTCGACGGTATCAACCGGATAGCTTTCTTACTGAATGATGAAAGGATCAACGGGAAGGGTTGGAGCCTGCGAGCCATTGCCGAAATCGCTCGTAGCCTTGGTGCTAATCTGGCTATCCTGGAAGCGGACCTGAGAAGCCGAAGTATAAACGGAGAGATTGAGGGATTAGCCCCGGACTGGGTTCAACTGCTCCTTGAACCCATTAAGCGGCAGAAGATGGACCTGGTTATCTCTCGATTTAATCGCCATTACTTTGAGTCCCCTATTTCCAGTCACGTTTTTTACCCGATTCTTACCGCTATCTACAAGTGTCGTATTAACGATATGGTAGGGGGACAGTGGGGCATTTCTCACCGCCTGATACGAACCTATTTAAAGGATACTCACAAACTATGGCGGACCGATATTAGTGGCTATGGCATAGATAGCTGGTTGGCCACCACCGCTATCACCAACGAGGCTAGGATTTGTGAGGCTAACCTGGGTGTAAAAATTCACGTCTCAACGCCAGGAAAGGAAGAGCTGGTGCTGCGGAGGCTGGCCGGAGTGCTATTCGACCAAATTGTATCTGATAGAGAGTGGTGGAGAGAAACAAAGGCCATTGGTGAACCACCATTAATAGAACCGTTAGCTGCTTTCGGTATAAAAAAGACGCACCGTCCAAGAGAAGTGCAAATAACCCCCCAGATGTCGGTATCCAGATATAAAGATGGTTTTAATATATTCCATTCACTTTATGAGAATGTTCTCTCTCAAGAAGCCTACCGACAACTGGACAAACTGTCCCGGACTGAGACTACAGTTTTTGATTTTCCTGCCCGGTTGTGGGGACAAATTGTCTATCGTTTTTTACTAGCCTTTGCTTTTGGTAAAGGATTCGCCAGGGGTGACCTGCTTAATTCACTTATTCCTCTTTATCAGGGTTGCCTCGCCAGTTTTGCCCTGAAGATGCAAGCTGTGAAATCTAAGCTGGCACCTCTTCCCGCCGCGGAAGCAGAAAGTTTGACGTCATTAGCCGCCGAGCGAGAGATTGGGGAAATGGTGGATGAGTTCCTCCGCCAGAAGCCGGATTTTCTGGCAGCCTGGAAAATGAGAGAGGAAGCCATCAAACCACCGGTGCCTAAGGTGACCTACCGCGAGTTCATTCCCGGCGTATCGCTAGTGGTTCCCCTGGAACTCACTGCCCCGGACGGGAAGATATTAGCTACAGCCAACGGCATTTATGACTCCATCTTCTCCAGGCACAAGGAGGAGTTTGAGCAATTTATTTATGAAAAGCTGAAAACCCCACGGGATGCCAGCCCTTCGGAAATTGCGGAGCGAATAAGGAATTTTATGCACCAGTTGGAGGAGCAGTTAAACCAGATTCTCTTGCCCGGGGACTGCTCCACTGTAGAAGGAACGCGGGAGATGGTAGAGGCTATCTTCCGTTACTTCCCACATAATGATACCTTTGCCCTCACCCCGGAGATGGCGGCATGGCTTTTAAGACGTCAGCCTCCTATCAACCTGCTTACCAAACTAGGCTATAGCCACGTCGAGGCACTGCTTAATGAATATGAGCCTAACGCTGTCCTGGTCTTAGCCACCTGGTCTGAAGAAGAGGATTATATAGAATCGTTATGGTGGCTGCTAGAAAAGAGCGCCCGCCCTGAACACTTCAGATATTCTGCTTTTAGACCACTGGTGGTGAGCAATGAAGAATTCCCCTCACTGATGGATATGAAAGAAAGCAGTGCTCTTTGCAAAATTGCCGGAAGAATAGTGATTAGCAACCTGCACAAGGGTATGGGTGGAGAATTCCCCAAGTTGCGTTACTTTACCACCATTGCCAAGAACATTGTCGAGTTCGAGAGGTTTGGCAAGCTGTGGCACCGGTTTGCTGAGGAAAGGAAAGGCCTCGGGGAAAAGGTGATAAATTCGCTAAGGGGCCACTGGGGGCGGGACCCTCTATCCGCCCACAATATCTTCGAGAATGGGCATCAGCGGGTACTGGTTGAGAGAGTGAGGGAGATGGCCCAACGAATCACCCAGGAGGCGGGTGGAGATGCCTCTCGCTTAAGACTCGCTGAGACTCTTAAAGATATGGCTGATTCTTACCACCTTGCCCAGACACTCCCTGATGGCACTTTTATTCCCTGCTCTGCCTGGACTTGGGCTAGTTACAGCTTTAATGGAGGGACGAGAGTACCCACTCCCCTTTCCCTGCATGTGGAGCGGGATTGGGTTTCACGAGAATTCCTCACCGAGTATTTCAAAGCAGTGGGAGGCAGTGAGGAAGCAATAGAGGAAAAAATTGTGGAGCTTATGGGGGAGGGCAGGGAATGGGAGGACCTGGCTAAGATTCTGCTTGGTGGAGTGGAAGAAGCCGTTGAGATAGTGCCGGAACAGATTATCGCCCCGGAATACCCCCGAGCAGGAGCCTTAGTCCGTTTTGCCGGTAATCCTATACTTGAGCCCATCAAGGAGCACCCCTGGGAATCAAAATATGTATTGAATCCGGGTGCTATAAACCTGAGGAACAAGATTTATCTTATCTATCGGGCGGTAGGAGATGAGGGTATCTCCCGTTTTGGGCTGGCGGTAAGTGAAGACGGGTTTAAATTTACCGAAAGGCTGGACAAGCCAATATTTGAGCCAAAGGACAAAAGCGAAGAGAAAGGGTGTGAAGACGCCCGGTTGACCCTGATTGGCGACAATATTTACATGGTTTATACTGCCTATGATGGCCTGTTGGCACAAATTGCTTTGGCTTCTATCAGCGTCAGTGATTTTTTGAATTATCGCTGGGGAGGCTGGCGAAGACACGGGCTGGTCTTCCCCGGGTTCGCTGACAAAGACGGCAGCCTATTTCCGGAATGTTTTAACGGGAAATTTGCCATGCTTCACCGGGTGGACCCACATATATGGATAACCTTTTCCCGCCATTTGCGCTGCCCCTGGCCCAGGGGAGAACACAAGATACTGACCGGGGCGCGTTCCGGGATGGCATGGGACGGGGCAAAAATTGGCGGTGGTGCCCAGCCGATAAAGACTAAGTACGGTTGGTTGCTCATCACCCACGGTGTTGACCATGCTCATATCTACCGGCTAGGAGCCATGCTGCTTGATGTAGCAGATCCAACAATCCTGCTTTATCGTTCACCCAATCCCATACTCGAGCCTACAGAAAAGTTTGAAATAGGCGGAACGGACAAGTACTGGGTGCCCAACGTGGTTTTTACCTGTGGGGCAGTGACGCGGGAAGATAATAAAGAGATATTCTATTCAGGAAATGAACTACTGGTTTACTATGGTGCTGCTGATACGGCGATTGGTGTCGCTACCGCTACAATTTCCGACCTTATCCCTACTTAAGGCCAATATTACGTATTCCCGCCGTTTTAAACTTCTCCCTTTCATAAAGGGAGATTGAGAGGGATTTAAATCCCCTTTATAACGCTCTGCGTTATATCTATTTTTTGCCTCGCCCTTTTCTAATCGTTCCGATTTTCTTGTCAGATCTTGTATCTCTTCCACTTGGATTTCTGACGGTTCCCGGTGGTAGACCGAGGTCTTTTTCCATTTTCCCGACCCTTGTATCACTCCTCACTTTTCTAGGCACCTTCTTTGACCTCCGTATTTAGTATTGTGACGCACGACCCGGGTTTCAAATCACATTGTATTTGAATTAAGACTCCTTAAAGGCTCACTCCACGAGACCTATTTTTAGCAGTGCTATTATTGCAGCGATAAGGGCCACTGGTGCCATCAGAACAGCAAAGTTCACGAGTATGCCGGTAACTAATTTACCTATGCCCAGGGACGTAATTGAAGTGAAGGCAGCTGTCATTGCCAACAGGGCTATAGTAGCAAGAAGCAAGGTATGCAAGGTATTAATTTCTTTGGCATAGACAACATGGATAATCCCGATTACAAGGCCGAAGATTGCTAGTACCATCAAAACGATAACATTCGCGGGAAATGCTAGACCTCCAATAATAGATAGTAACAGGCCTATACAAAACAATATGAAACTGATCATTCCCCAAATTTTGCTCATGAATTAATCACCTCCCTTTATATTATTGCACAAACCGCCCTAATATTACATTCGCTCATTCTGCACCCGTCGAAGAATTTCCTCTCCCTTGGGTGGCAGGGTGGGCAGACACCCAGCGATGCAGTCGGGGAGTTTAAGAGGGGCGCAGCCCCTCTTAGAAAACCTTTATTTCCTCTCCCTTGAGGGAGAGGATTAAGGTGAGGGTGAAACTCCAGTCAAAACTGGAGCGCCGGAAACTACAAGGCTTTGATTACACGGCGCCCGCTGCCGCCAGATAACAAATACAGCGTCGCTCCGCACCGATTACAACGATGTTCCGGAAAAAGTAAATACAGTCATCAAAAAACCTACAAATCCGAAAATCTCAAGTACGAGTTCTTCAAAACCCCAAACCATTATCCGACACATACCTCATAATCATTAATGTAATTATATGGATTGACAGCCCTCACACATCGCAATAGAATAAGATCGGGGGCAAAACATGAATATATTATTGATTCATCTAAGCGATTTTCATTTGAAGAATAAGGAAGATGAGATACTGGATAGAGTCGCAGCCATCGGTAATGCAGTGAAGAGTCAATTGGCCAGTATTGAGAACATATGGATAATTGTTACGGGAGATATTGCAAACTCGGGGAAACAAGAAGAATATAAAATAGCGCAATTGTTTTTCACTGAGCTGGAAAAGAAGATCAGGTTAGCGAAAGAATCCGCACATATTTACTATATTATAGTTCCCGGTAATCATGATTGTTGCTTCGATGTAAAAGAACATGATAAAGAACGAGAACGACTCGTTGAAGAAATCAAATTAAATCACCAACTGATGAATGAAGAGGCGCTTTTATTACGCTGCGTTGAACCTCAGCAAAACTTTTTCCGATGGTCAGCAAAAATTCAGTCCATAGAAATCAAACACGGACGTGAAAGGTTTGTCTTGGAGCGGAATTTTTCCATTAGCGACAATATTAGGCTCAAGTTCGAATGTTACAACACTGCTTGGATGTCATTACCTGATAAACGAGTAGATTATATCCTATTTCCATTACAATTTGTTCAACACAATCTCAGGGATAGTTCGTTTGATTTGGTGTTCTCAGTTATGCATCATCCATATAATTGGATTCAAGCCGAGGCTTCGAAGGCATTTCGCCAAATGATTGAATTTAACTCCAATATAATAATTACAGGTCATGAACATGCTGCTTCGTATCATGAGACAAAATATTTACGTGGAGAAACTCGTCAATATATTGAAGGTGGTGAATTGCAAGGTGGCGAGGAGAGCACCTTTAATACCATATTACTTGATGTTTCTGATCGTAAGATGAAATACACTATGCATGTTTGGAATAATACTATATATAAAGCGGAGGAATTCGAATGGGTAGATATTCCGCGAAGTAGGGTGCTTAGACAAGATATATTTACACTTAAAAAGTCTTTTTCAGATTTTATTAGCGCACCTGGCGTTCCTTTTAGCCATCCTAGAAAAAAGGACCTAAATATTGAAGACATATACTTATTTCCAGATCTTGAGGATATATCTGAAAAATTAGAAACCGATTTAATTAGTTCCGATAGAGCTTTAGAATATTTGTTGGCTAACAATAGAATATTATTATTCGGGCCGGAATCCGCTGGTAAGACTTCTCTTCTAAAGATTATGTTCAAAAAATATAAGGATAAAAACGTAGTGCCATTGTGGATTGATGGTAAAAGTATTAATACAGGAAACCCTGAAAAACTCATGCGCCTTTTTGGCGAAGCTTTTGAAAAAGAATATGGTCCTGAATATCGTGACGATTTTTGGATGTTAGAAAGTAGTAAAAGGGCACTCATTCTCGATGATCTCCAAGAAGCAATCCTAAGTAGAAAAGCGAAACTGAATCTTTTCGATTATATTGACCGGCAATTTGGAACTACCCTTATTTCGTCATCCAATATTATTTCCGTGCAAGATATTATCGAGACGGAACGGAATGACTTTTTACTCTCCTGCAGGCGACTAGGGTTATCTGAGCTCGGTAGCGCTGCCAGAAGTAATCTTATTGAGAAATGGCTTTTGTTAGGACGGGAAGATGTTATCGATGAGATTCAACTAGAACATGAGGTCAAGCAGGTAGAGGAAAAAGCCGAAGCGATATTGAGACCTAGCCTCGCCCCGTCTTATCCCTTTTATATACTCACTATCGCACAATCCACCGAAAGTGATGTTGGCGGGATACCTACACCATTTGGCGAAGATAGAGGCTCCTTCGGCTTTTTTTATGAGTGGCTTATAACAACTTCCTTACATAAATCACCAAGGAAAATATCTGACCTAAATGCAAAATATAGATACCTATCCGAACTTTCCTTTGAGATGTTTCAAAATAGAATAAATAGAATAACTCCTCAAGAATTTTATATATTTCATAAATCATATCTAGAAAAGTTCTCACTTAGATATAAAGATTTGCCTTACGATGATTTGATTGTGGATCTTACATCAGCAAATATTCTTATACCATCAAATGATTATATCGAGTATAGGTATCCTTGCATCCATTATTATTTTGTTGCCAGGGCATTAAATATACGATTGCAGAGACCTTCGGAAGAGAAGCAGGTTAAAAATATAATATCTGATTTGGTTAATAATATAGATATCGAAGAAAACGAGAGTATTTTGCTTTTTCTAAGTTACCTGTCCGAGAATCCTTACATTCGAGAAATTTTATTGTATACGGCGAAACAAATGTTTTCCAATAATGAACCCACTGATCTAGATACGGATCTATATTTTATAAATAAAGAGGGCTTCGACCTGACCCTTAAATTACCTAAAGGAAAACCAAGAGAAATTCGAGAGGAAATACAAAAACGGGAAGATAACAAAAGAAGAGAACGCAAAATAGATATTCAATATACTAGAGATAATGAAAATATTGACGAACAGTTTAAATCTATTACGATAGCCTTCAAAATGATCCGGATAATGGGACAGATTGTCAAGAATTTCGCGACTTCTTGGGAAGGGCAGGATAAATATTCTTTAGTTCAGGAAAGTTATTTATTAGGTTTAAGGGTCCTCAAGGAAACTCTAACGTTCTATGCCAATACTATTAAGGAATTTGTTAGTGAAGTTAAAGATAATATGAGATACAGATTGGATAAGGAATTGCTTAAGTTGCCTCCGGATAGACGCCGCTGGCCAACAGATTCTCAATTAGAGATAGCCGCAAAAGCTGTTGCTTTTATTATGACGATGCAAGTTTCACTTGCTGGGGTTTATGGCGTCGCAAAATATGTTGGAACCGAGAAACTATACCCCACTTATAAGAGTATTTTTGACAAATATGGTCATCTAATATCTGTTCGCCTTATTGATGTAAGTATTAAGTTGGATTGCCAATCGAGCTTACCTTTAGATAATTTATCCGAATTGCTCAAAGACATCGAGAAAAATAACGTGGCAAGAGCCATATTAAGGCGCCTTGTCTTCCATAGGCTTATGTTATATGAATCGGATCGTGTAGAAAGACAACGCTGCTGCCAAATGATGGCAATTGAACAAAGTGACCCCAGGTTATTACTACCTGATCGAAAGCTCGGAAAGATATGAAATAAATACTCGAGATAGCCAGAATATAGTTGCTGTCTATCTTATACGATATATATAGCTATATATCCAGTATTATTTAGATATATTTTGTGTATCCCTAAACTATTAATAATATATTCTTATATTAGGATATCTTGCCGTGGTCTTGTTTCCAGGACTGTGCCCTGTGCATCACGCCGCGGGCGTCGGTCAGGGAAACTTCAGTGTACTGCGGGCCGGCGAGCATGACGGCAATCTCCCTGGTACGTTCCTCGCCTTCAAGCGGCTGAAGCAGGCTGACAGTCCGAGCGCCTGACTCTTCTTTGTGAACTTGGTAATGGGCATCGGCATAGGCAGCGATCTGGGGAAGATGAGTTACGCAAATCACCTGGCGATTCTGAGCTAGTGTCCAGAGCTTCTTGCCTATTATTTCGCCGCTCCGTCCCCCCACACCGATGTCTATCTCGTCGAAAATGAGAATGGGGATACTATCAACCTCCGACAGAGCGCATTTCAGCGCCAGCGTAAAACGGGAGATTTCACCTGTAGAAGCAATCCTGGTTATGGGCTTTACAGGCTCTCCGGGATTGGTCGAAGCCATGAACTCAACCACATCAACTCCCTCGCTGTTAAAGGCGTAAGTTTTGCCGTCAGGTAGAGGAATACCGTCTTCAGCTTCCTCCCGGGTTAGGGACACCTCGAATTCAACCTGCGACATGCTCAAATCATGGAGTTCCTTCTTCACCTCGGCGACTAACTTCTCCGCCGTCGCTGAGCGCGCTGTGGAGAGCTCGGAGGCTATCCTGCCCATCTCCACCTTGAGCTCAGAGCGCATCTTCTCCAGCTCAGCCTGCCTCTCTGAAGAACGCGAGATTGACTCCAGCTCTTTTTCAGTCTTCTCCAAATAGAGCAGTATGTCAGCGATGGTCTGTCCGTATTTCCGTTTTAGACCTTTTATGACCTCAAAACGCGACTCCACCTCTTCCAGCCGCTCCGGATTCTGCTCCAACCTTCCGCTGTAAGCGCTAATTTCCCGCGCTGCCTCCTCGACCCGGTACACGGCATCTTCGAGAGAACTCAATTGCTGGCTAAGCGTGGGGTCCAGCTCGACGAGCTTCTTCATAACTGCCAGTGCTTCATTCAATTTGTCCAGAGCCGGTGCTGAACCACGTGAGGCATCTTCCTTGCCTAGAGCCTGGTAGGCTTCATAAGACATTGCCTTCAGCTGCTCAGCCGAAGACAGGAGAGTTCGTTCTTTTTCCAGCTCTTCCTCCTCCCCGGGACGCAACTCAGCTTTTCTTATCTCATCGAGCTGGAAGCGCAGGAATTCCTGGCGGCGAGCGGCATCTTTCTCGGCTTCAACCAGCGCCTTGAGCTCCTGCTCCAGTTTATGAAGCTCTGCCACTTTAGCGGTGAAGCTGTGCCGCAGCTCCATGGTATGGCCATAGGCATCGAGGAAATCCAGGTGATACTTCGTATCGAGTAGAGACAGGTGCTCGCTCTGGCCGTGAATATCGATTAGCAAGCGTCCGATCTGGCGCAGAATGCCTCTGGTGGTCGCACGTCCGTTGACCCTGACAATGCCGCGCCCATGCCTTTTGGATTCGCAACTGATAACCAGATTATCCTCATCTGATTTCAAGCCATTTTCGTCCAGGAGTTCCCTGAGCTGCGCCAGGTGTTCATTATCGGGCAAGGCGAAAATACCTTCGATTTGGGCTTCGTCGCTGCCATGGCGGATAACCTCCTCGCCTACTTTCCCTTCCAGCAGCGCCTCCACAGCGTCGATGAGCAGTGATTTGCCGGCACCTGTCTCGCCGGTGATGACGTTCAGCCCGCGGCCCAGGTTCCAGTCTATGCTTTCGATGATTCCCAGGTTCCTGACTCTTATTTCGAGTAACAAGGTTTGGTCTCCCGTTGGTGGTGTGGAAGTTTGCGTATATTTTACCACTTATGGTGGAAAAGTTATCCCCCTTTGGAAAAGGGGGATTAAGGGGGATTTTTAATAAGTTAAAAGTTAAAAGCCAAAGATGATTTTAAAATTTTAACATGAACCTTTTATTTTTAACCTTTAATATTTGACTTTTGTTTCCCCCCTCCCTCTAACTCCCTCCCACCAGGGGAGGGAGAAATTTTAAACCGGAAGTACTACTTCTTTGTGGTTACCATAATCCTACAGTGAAAAGGACTAATAGGGCATTGTTCGTAACTGTACCTGACGTTACTATACTACTGTACACATATCATATATGGAACTCATGCGGATAGGGTCGGAAAATCATGGTAATTCTTGAAAAAGATAGACTGTCAATTGAACCGCCGGAACGGAGTGACGGAAACTCCAGAAGAATCGGAGATATCCTGCTCGATGCCGGCTACATTTCACCCATTCAGCTCAACCGTGCCCTGCAGTATCAACAGCAGTTCGGCGGCAGGCTGGGTTGGATTCTAGCGACACTGGGATATATTAATCGCCTGGACCTGAGCCGAGCTCTGGCTTCTCATTTCCATCTTCCTTGTGCCACCGATGTATCTTATATGGTTAACAATATAAATAAGGACCTAGCGGCGCTGGTTACTCCTGAAGAGGTAGCACGCTACCAGGCAATCCCGTTTCGAAAGCCGAATGGAACGCTCGATGTGCTTACTTCCGAACCTGAAAATCCAGAAACGCTTGCCTTCTTACAAAGACGTTTCGGACATGAGATTATCAGTCAGATCGTGGTCAGCGACCTGGACATTATGAAATTAACTGACGCCGTCTACCGGGACACGATGCTTGATAAGTCTGTTCACGGGCTTTTCTACCGGAATCCTGATGAGTCCGCCCAAAAGGTCTTTAATAAATCGCAGATCAGCATTTTATGTCTGCTTCTCCTCACGACATTTATTGCCATTGCTGTCAATGCGCAAGTTGTTTTTATCATCTTTTTATTCGCTGTTCAGTTTTTTTACCTGATTTCATTCCTATATAAGTTCATTGTTACAGCCTGGGGGCTGAAGCGTACCCAGCATAGGCAATACACTGAGGATAATTATCTTTATCTGGACCCGAAGAGATTGCCTGTTTATACGGTTCTCATTGCGGCTTACAAGGAAATGAAGGTCATTCCTACCCTGATAAAAGCTGTTCAAAGGTTAGATTACCCCGCCGATAAGCTGGATATAATCCTGCTGCTGGAAGAAAACGACAAGGAGACATTGGAGGCTACTAAAAAAGCGCACCCTCCGGTAAGCTGGAGGATTCTAACTTTGCCGAACAGCGAGCCAAAAACAAAACCTAAAGCTTTAAACTACGGAATTCAGTTCGCCAGAGGCGAGTACCTGACTATTTATGATGCCGAAGATATTCCCGAACCTGACCAGTTGAAAAAAGCGGTCGTTGCCTTTCGAACACATCCGGATGACTATATTTGCTTTCAAGCCTCGCTTAATTATTTCAATCGCAATGAGAATTTTCTGACTAAGATGTTCACCCTGGAATATACTTACTGGTTCGATTGCCTGCTGCCCGGACTCGATGCTATGGGTCTACCTATACCTCTCGGTGGCACCAGTAATCATTTCCATGTGCAGAAGTTGAAGAAAATAGGAGCCTGGGACCCGTTCAATGTGACCGAGGACGCCGATCTAGGCATACGAGCCGCCGCGAAAGGCTACAAAGTTGGTATCATTAAATCGACAACTTACGAGGAAGCAAACTCCAAGTTGGGGAATTGGCTGAGGCAGCGCTCCCGCTGGGTTAAGGGATATATGCAAACGTTTTTGATACACAATAGACACCCATTGCAGGGAATGAAGGTGATGGGATTAAAAAAGTGGCTTGGGTATAATCTTCTCATAGGTGGAACGCCGGCACTATTTTTATTGAATCCGATCATGTGGTGCCTGTTTATATATTTTCTCACTATCGGAGCACCTATACTGTCTCCACATTCGACGCCTATAGTGTTGTTTTATGTATCGGCAATAAACCTGTTTGTGGGCAACGCGGTAGTTATTTGCCTGAACTTGTTCGCGGTGGTGCCCAGAAAATATTATCATCTCATTCCCTACGCGCTGCTCAGCCCGGTTTACTGGCTGCTGCAATCCGTGGGGGCATATAAGGCACTATGGCAACTGATAGTCAAGCCTTCTTACTGGGAAAAGACCGAACACGGCATCACCAATTTCGTTATCACGCTTTAGCCAAGTTAAAAGCTAAAGGCCAAAAATACTTTTAACTTTTTGACGTGAACCTTTAATTTTTAACCTTTAACCTTTTACTTTTGTTTCCCCCTTAGGAAAAGGGGGATTAAAGGGGATTTTTAATAAGTTAAAAGTCAAAAGTTCAAGTCAAAGGTCAAAAATGAGTATACCACTATGTGTCTTTCTGAGGGAATGACGCGACCGAAGAATCTCGGCGGTGGGAAAGGGGTAGATTCCTCGCTGCGCTCAGAATGACAGCCACATCACGCAGGTGCAACCTTTTAAGGTGGCACGGGCGGGGCTAAAGCAATGGGGTACTAATTGGCTATCGACCAGGGGGTACTAATTGGCTATTAACCAGGGGGTACTAATTGGCTATTGATAAAGCTAACATACCCGCATATGATTAAGCAGGGGCGTACTAATTGGCTATTGGACTGGGGGACTAATTAGCTATTGACCAGCAGGCAGTAATCTATTCAGTAACGAACTTCTGAAAGAACTACCTTGGAACACTGTTTTTTAACCGGGACAAAGGAGGCATAGTATGGCTACCGAAGCAGGACACGGGGAACAGCATATCTATAAGATCGTACCGCAGGGCAGCAGCGACCAGGCGAAGTTGACAGCGGGCAATCATTATTTGAGTGTTGATGCAGTTTCCTGGTTCATCAATAGACAGCCTTTGTGGTTTGCGGAGCGTACAGCTTCCGGTATATTGGATATCAAAATGTCGGGAGGAGCAGAGAACTACCCGGTGGCTTTAGGCGCTTTTAACCTGCACGCCGGAGCACGCATCGCCCGGGTTTTCGAGAAACCCGTACTGGTTGACCGCAATTATAGGGGCGGGCCGATATCTCTTTCTGCCGTATTTTCTTCAGTCAGGAAAGATACTGCCACCAGCGATACGTTCAAAAGCGCCGCCAGTGCCAGTTTGGGGATAGTTACCGGAATGGTGGAAACGGCCGGCATAACCGGACCTGCCGGAATACTCGCTGCCGCAGGTCGGGACATCACCGGCGCCGTACTTAAGATACTGGCTGACCCCATCCTGAAACGAGATGCATTCTTTGATTTCTCCGGTATGGACTATTATTTACGCCCCGAAGCCATGGTAGGACCGGAAATTTTTATACTTTTCCATCGCGGAGCCGTACTGAATGAGCCCGGGTTGTCAGTTAAATACGGAGTGGACCTGGATAAGCCCGGGTTATCAGTTAAACGCCAGAGTGAAATACTAATGCCCTATTATGAGAATACACCGCTCGAAGATGGAGCCTGGTTAATGCTCAGGATAAGGCGTAGCGACGAATATTCCGGCATCCGGAGCTGGTTTACGGATGCCGCCAAGTTGAGGAATCGAGTTAAGAGCCTGGTCGATGATGTTAAAGCTAGTTTGATAACTAAAGACGATGGACTGGCTCAACTTAAACCCAGCGGAACCGGCGACAAAACGATTCTGGACGAATTTTTCAGGCTGCGCTCTATAATTTACAGTGACGGCGTGCTGTCCGAACGCGAGGCGGGCGCTCAGGTAGGGCTACTGTATACCGCGATAGTAGCCGCCAAAGATGCAATTAAAAAACTCAATCCGGAAATCCTGACGGCCACCGTTAACGGGTTATCCGAATCTTTATCCCGTGGGCAAAGTGTCGCCGGTGAGATCGGTCAAGCATTTGCGGAGCAGGTCGCCCTGGTAGTAGATGTTCGTAAATCATCAATTGTCAAGGATTCCAGCCCCGGTCGAATCGCCAAACTTTCCGGTGACGAACTTTTTAGCACCATGCAATACTTGCCGAAGACCCTGGAGAGATGCACCCTTAGATAGAGCCAGAATGCATCAAGTATGATGTTCGCCATCGCTCCAATCCGGGTTCACGGGGAAATCCCGGCTACAGTTAATGACTCCTTCGAGAAAATCCCTCTCAATCTCCCTTTACTTTTACTTTTCACCCTCACCCTGCCCTATCCCTCTCCCCTTATCCCAGCGGGAATAAATCCTCGCTGGATGCCTGCCCACCCTTCCTCCCACGGGAGAGGGGATACATTTTTTCTAAGAGGGGCTGCGCCCCGCTTAAACTTCCCGCGATGACATAGAAGGAGAGGTTCATTAAATTGGCTATCGGGGTGTGAAATCGCTTAAAATACGTATCGGTATGAACTATCGAGACGATTTAAGAAATATTGTCATAATCGCCCATGTCGACCATGGCAAGACGAGCCTGGTGGATATGATGCTGAAACAAAGCAAAATCTTCCGTGATAACCAGCAGGTGGGCAATTTGATACTCGACCGGAACGCGCTGGAACGGGAGAAGGGCATTACCATACTGGCCAAGAACACCGCCGTAATCTACCTCGGCGTAAAGATAAATATCATAGATACCCCGGGCCACGCCGATTTCAGCGGCGAAGTGGAGCGCGTCATGAATATGGCAGACGGCTGCCTGCTGCTGGTCGATTCTATCGATGGACCGATGCCCCAGACCAGGTTTGTGCTGAAGCAGGCACTGGCTAAGAAGCTGAAACCGATTGTGGTCATTAATAAAATTGACAGGGTAAATTCCAGGATACCCGAGGTGGTCCGGCTGACTCAGGACCTGTTTCTGGAGTTAGTCACCGACGCCGACCAGCTCGATTTTCCGGTACTGTACGCCAGCGCCAGGGACGGCACAGCTAGCACCGACCCGGAGAAAGAAGGCGAAGACCTTATACCATTGTTCGAATCTATACTCCATAAGGTGCCGCCGCCCGGCATCGAGGCCGGACCTTTCCAGATGCTGGTATCCAACCTGGACTATAGCAGCTACAAAGGCAAGCTAGCCATCGGCAAAATTTACCGCGGCAGCGTTAAGCCGCACGATAAGGTGGCCGTTATCGGCGCTGACGGCAGCACCCAGAACTACGAGGTGAACCAGGTGTTCACCTTCTTGGGCCTCGACCAACCGGAAGTTGAGGAGGCAACCGCCGGCGATATCGTGGCCATAACCGGCGTGGAAATAGTAAGTATCGGCGATACCATAGCCAGTCCCGACCAGCCGGAGGCACTGCCCCGTATAGAGATAGGCGAACCTACATTAAAAATGATGTTCGGCGTGAATAGTTCACCGCTCGCCGGCAGAGAAGGCAAATACGGCACCTCGAGGCAGCTCCGGGAAAGGCTTTATCGGGAGCTGGAAACAAATCTCAGCCTGAGGGTGCAGGATACCGAAACTCCCGATATTTTCCTGGTATCCGGCAGAGGCGAGCTGCACCTGGCAATACTTATCGAGACTATGCGCCGCCAGGACTTCGAGTTTGAAATTTCAAAGCCTGAAGTTATAACCAAAGAAATAAACGGCACGCTTATGGAACCCGTGGAAGAGCTGACCATCGATACGCGCGAAGAACACGTGGGTGCGCTTATGGAAATTTTGAGCACGCGCCAGGCGAGATTGGCCAATATGCGCAACGACGGGCAGGGCAATGTGCGACTGGAATTTCACATCCCCACGCGCGGCCTGATCGGCTTCCGCAGCATGTTTTTGACCGCCACCCGGGGCGAGGGCATTATGAGCACCTTGTTCCTGGGATATGAGCCCTGGTATGGAGATATCGTTTCCACCCGCAGCGGCATGCTGGTGGCTTCCGAAGCCGGTACCGCCGTTACCTACGGATTAAACAATGCCCAGGGAAGAGGCATAACATTCATCGAGCCGGGCACCGCCGTGTACGAGGGTATGATAGTGGGCATGCATGCCCGTGGGACCGACCTGGCGGTCAACGTGGCCAAGGAGAAAAAACAGACCAATATCCGGGCTTCCACATCAGATATTGCCATCAAGTTGACGCCGGCGGTGAAATTCAGCCTAGAAGAATCTCTGGGCATTATCAGCGACGACGAGCTTATCGAGGTGACGCCGGCCAACATCAGGCTGCGCAAGCGGTTGCTGACACAGAACCAGCGCGCCAGAGCCCGCCACACCGCCAGCCGAGAGAGTTAAGTTAAAAGTTAAAGGCCAAAAGTCAAAGGTACAAGTCGAAAGTCAAAAAGGTACATTCTTCGACAAGCTCAGAATGAGCGGGGGTCAACAAGTTAAAAGTTAAAGGCCAAAAGTCAAAGGTACATGTAAAAAATCAAAAATAACTATCAAATTTTGACGTGAACCTTTTATTTTTTGCTTTTAACCTTTGACTTTCACTCATATACGTCTCCCCATATTCGGTGTTATAATGCAATTATCAAAGGCTTTTAGCCGGTCTTAAGGGAGGATGTAATGGACGACAGAGTAGCCATTTTCATAGACGGCAGCAATTTATATCACGGTCTGCGGGGTAGCTTCGGGCATCACAACATCAACTTCTCTGAATTTTCCAATAAGCTATGCGGCGCCAGGCGATTGTTCCGGACATATTATTACAACGTCTTACAGGACCCGACACAAAAGCCCGACGGCTATCGAGACCAACAGGAATTCCTCGATATACTGCGCAAGACACCGTATCTGGAGATTCGGCTGGGAGGCATGAAGGTGTCACAGGGAATACCGGTGGAGAAGGGCATAGATATCATGCTGGCTACGGACCTGCTGTATTTTGCCTGGAACGACTTCTACGACGTGGCAGTGCTGGTGAGCGGTGACGCCGACTTCGCCTATGCACTTCAAGCGGTAAAGAACATGGGTAAGCATGTCGAGGTGGCTTACTTCGAGACCGGCGTCTCCAAGGACCTGCTGAGTGTGGCCGATAACCGGTATCTGATGAACCGGGCCTTCTTCACCGGCCTGTGGACGCAAAAACGCTATGCCTATCGCCGAAGAGTGCCAATAGAAACTCAGAAGTAAAGCCGTTGCGGGCGTGGGATTATAACTTAGTCCGCCTTCCCCACATCCACCTTGCCCTTGCCTTTGCAGTGGAGACATCTCTCTTTTAATATGGGATGGTCGTCACAGTAGGGGCAGTCGATTTCAACCGTGCCTTCCTCGTGCCTGCCAAATCCCTTAAGCTTTGAGTCCAACTCCTCATCGGCGCGAAGTTTGCCGCCGCCGACCATGGTGACTACCTTGCAGCCGATGGCGCGGCAGGTCTCGGCTTCGGGAATATTTTCGGGGCCCGTCCGATAGCCTCCTTTGGCGAATATATCGGGCTTGAGCAGTTCCAGGGTTTTACAGACTGTCTGGTCGTCATCTATAGACGCGATAACCTCATCTACACCCTTAATGTTCTCCAGTATCTCTTTTCTGTCCTCGAACGGCCGGAACACAAACCCTTTTTTCCTGAGCAGAAAAATGTCGTTGTTCAATATCACCACCAGCCTGTCACCCAGTTTGGCCGCTTCACGCAGGTAGGCAATATGACCTACGTGTATGGGGTCGAAGGCTCCGCTTACCGCCACGGTGATTGATTTCTTTTTCATTTCTTACTCTTCTTCTTGATGTAACCAATGATAACCCTAACGGGCAAGCTATTGCAAAAATGAATAGCCTATCACCTGTATATCCCCAGCACCTCAAAGCCGGCGGGAATGGCGTGCTGTTTAGCCACCTGCGCCGGGTCGAAGCCGGTAACCTGCCAGCTTCCTTTCCAGCCCAGCTCTTTAGCCGACAGGTAGAAATGCGCCATGGCGATGCCGAGGTCGAGGCGATAATAATGCTTTCCATCGCGGACGGAAAGGTTTCTGCCGCTGGCGTCGGCAACAGCTATTATTTCCCTGCCATTCACTAAAAAGCGCCAGGGCTGCGTATTTGCCCACGACGGCGCCAGGCGGGTGCATTCCAAAACTTCCAGAAGCTCGTTGCCCTTAGTCTCAAGCGGCGTACCCCACCGGGAGCCGAAGACTATCTGCTCCAGAGGCTGCCTCCGCCTGGAATCCGGCCCGCCCAGGTGAACGATGCTGTGTATAGCCCGCCCGTAGGACGAGACATCGGGATAGCCGAGCGGCGTCAGGGCGATGACGCGCTCGCCTTTATCCAATCCTAAAAAGGTCCCGATTCGCTTCTCGGTGAACAGGCCGCCAATCCAGCAAGTGCCCAGGCCCTGCGTGGTGGCAAAAAGCATCACCTGCTCCATGCGGAAGCCCATGTTCAACATAAACAGGGGCTTTTCCTCCGAGGTGGCTATGATGAAGTGCGGCGCTGAGCCGAAGAGCCACCGTCTGCCGGTTTGAAAGGTCATCTGCTCCGCCACCAGCCTGCCCTCGTTGATTAAGTGGAAGCGGGCTTTAATGCCGTCGGCCAGAGCCAGGGATGTTTCACCGGATTTTTCAACAGCCTTTAAGATGTCTTCCGGCACCGGTTTTGGTTGGTAATGCCGGACGCTGAACCGACGGCGGATGGTTTCACGGATGGTCATGGACATAAAGTAAAAATTTAAAGGCCAAAAGTCAAAGGTGAGGAGGATTATGGGGAGCTACCTGATATACCTCATATTCTCAAGTATTTTTTCCACCACCCCTTCAATATTCCTGAGAACTTCAATATTATTAAATCTTATCACTTTCAAACCTTTGCTTTTCAAATATTCATCCCTCTCTTCATCTGCAGCGGTAATCTCATCAGAACTATGCTGGCCACCATCGACTTCAATTACCAGTTTTGCTCTGGGGCAAAAAAAGTCCACTATGTAATCACCTATAATTCTCTGCCTATAGAATTGGCAGCCTCCTACTTGTCGCATCCTTACCTTAGACCAGAGATACCGTTCGGCATCCGTCATATTCTTTCTCAGTTCACGGCTATAGCTTGCCAGTCTATTGTTGTAGGTTAGCATTTTAATAAAATCCCTCTCAATCTCCCTTTACGAAAGGGAGAGGTTTATTTCGTCCTTTAGAAAAGGTAAAAGCTTATCTCCCCCTTAGAAAAAGGTAAAAATTCATCTCCCCCTTAGAAAAAGGGGGGTTAAGGGGGATTTCACTAGCTAAACAGGTTCAACTTCTGCGACTTGCCGTCCTTATCGATATGCTCGATGGAAATGGGGAAGCCCTTGCCGCCAACCGTCTTTACTTTGGTCTTAGCCAGCTCCAGCAGGTCCATGGGGTTGACGCAGGCCTCGGGCGGCAAAACGCCTTTCAGCGTAATCTTTCCCGTACCCATAATTATGGCGCCAATAGCGGCCGGTATGCCCGTGCCTTCGCCCATACCCTGCCCCCGGGAAGACATGGAGAAGATATAAGTGTTCTTGCCGCCGTCCTTGACCCCTTTAACCACGATCTTCAAGCAGCCCATAGGCTGGTTAATCCCGGCCTCTTTCAGCAATCTCTCCCGCTGGGAAAGTATATAGGCTACGGCAAATTCCAGCGGCACAATCTTATGGCCCTGTACTTCGATGGGTTTCTCATCGGTAACGCCCAGCCTGACCATACCCTTTATCAGCTCGGCGTAAGCCGGAGGCAGCACCAGCCCCAGGTTGGTTACCCTCTTCAAACCCTTCAAATATTTAGGCAGGGTTATTGTCTCGGGATGCGGATAGCCGTAGACGTTGTAGGTGCCGACATCTTTAAACTCGGCCTCCTCTTCCAATGCCTTGCCGCTGTCGTCAAATAGATTCACGGTAGTAAATTTGCCGTCGAGGAACATCGGAATACCTATCTGCATGGAATGAATCCGGTGTTTCACTACCGCCGGTCCTTCAATTTTTTCGCCGCCGTGGGCGTGGTATATATCCACCGCCTCCACCTGGTCGAGCAGGGAATCAGCGCAGAACCTGACCAGAATATTAGCTACGCCGGGAGAGCTGCCCATGCCGATGAGCGCTGAAACGCCGGCTTTCTTGGCCTTGTCATCCATTGCCAGCAGCTTCTCGGTAGCATCGAAATCATCACAGATATCAACATAGTTTATTCTGGCTTCTATCACCGTTTTTAGTATGGTGGGCCCGTACTTGTAGAAAGGACCCACGCAGTTCAGTACCACTGATGAGCCGCCGATTACCTTTCTCAGGCTCTGGGGGCCATCGGCATCGAATTCGACAGCAGAGACCTTACTCCCCTTTAGCTTGCCGGCTACCTTTCTGGCGGCTGCAATATTTATATCAGCCACCGTTACTTCGGAGAATACACCGCTCGAAGCCAGCGTCTCCGAGGCTATGCTGCCAACCGCACCACTGCCGCCTAAAACCGTAACTTTAGACATCTTACTGCTCCTTTCAAATTCTGATTCCTCTGCTGAACGGGTCGACCCACTCCTTTAGTGAAATCGCCAGCTCCTCATGCTCCTTGGCATAGTCGGCCAGCGGAATGCCCTGCATGGTAGCATCTATCGCCTGCCGGAAGGCTTTGCCTCCGGCGATGGCACCCTGGGGATGCGCATGAATGCCGCCTCCGGAACCTATGACTATGTCATTGCCCAGCGCCATCATCACCTGCGGCACCATGGACGGGGTGATGCCGCCCGATGCCATGGGGAACGTGGGCTTCAGGTTATATAGCGGGAATAACAGGTTTCGGGCAACATTTTTGAACTTATAGTCAATTACCGGCGCCTTGCCGTAGGGGGCGGGGATAACAACTACGTCGGCGCCTGCTAGCCGCGGCAATTTGCCCAGCACCAGATGAGAGCTCATGCCGTGATAAGGCGACATGTACAGAGCGCCGGCCACGTCCATATGTGCCAGTATGGGCACATTCAGGCTGGTGTCTTCAGCCAGCGCCTGCAACACCGGAAAGCCGACAGCCAGGTAGTTTATCATCAGCGCGTTGCAGCCCAATTCCACGGCGCGTTTGGCAGTCTCGAAGACCTTTGGTATTTTATCCGTTACATTCACTGTGTACAGCGTATGTTCACCGGTTTCCTCGAAGACCTGCTTCTCAACCTGCATATAAAGCTTGACGCGCTCCAGCGCCGAGTTGAACGAGGCGTCGGCAATAAGCTCGTCGTCCTTAACGATGTCGCAGCCGCCGGCGGCCGCTTTGCGAAACAGTTCAGCCCCGACTTCGCAGGTATAGCCGGTGCAGGGCTTTATCATGTTATTTAGCAGTGGTCGCTTCGGAATTCCCAGAAGCTTACGTATGCCGTCGACGCCGAATTTGGGGCCCTTGAAACCGGCAGCGAATTTCTTCGGAAAACGCATGTCCACCAGCTTTATTTCGCCGCCCATGGAGATGTTGCCCACCACTGTGGTCAGCAGCATGGGTATCTGCTCACCGATGTTTACCTCGGGATAAGCCACCTGGACGAACCACTGCCTGGTCTGTAGATTCGCCGGCACGGTGGACTCGTAGTCGGGCATTTCATAAACACCCACCACCTTGGCGATATGCTGACGTCGGACTTCCTCGGTCTCGCCGGGCACAGCCACCCACGTCCCCGTGCTCTGCTCGATAGCCAGGAAAGGCGCAATTATAGGGAGAGGCAGCGAGGCTGGATAAGAGACCAGATAGGTGCCGATAACGTAGTCGTCATAATCCACGCCGTCGGGCAGGGCAATGGGCAGGCTCAAAATATCATCGCCATTCATTTAAACACCTCCTTCACACACTGTCTTATCGAATCTTTCCCTTGTTTAGCATCACTCATCATCGTCTCATGTAGGTGCGACCTTTTAAGGTCGCACTGGGCGAGGCTAAAGCCTCGCCCCTATAAGAATTAGTGGATATCTACTCACACACCGCCTTGTCGAATCGCTCCTTATTCAGCCTTCTATAGAAATTACGTAAGCTACTGTAGACTTCATGATACGAACCATACAGCGTATTATAAATATCCGAATTCCGGGGCTGTGGCTCAAATACCCTGTCCACTTTGATTACCTTTTTCAGCGACTCGAAGTCCGGGTATATTCCCAGGCCAACCGCCGCTATCAGTGCGGCACCTACGGCGCCAGCTTCCTGAGGGTCGCAGACGGTCTCAATTTTTCTGCCGGTAACATCAGCCATTATCTGCATCCAGGGTTTGCCCTTGGCGCCTCCACCTATAACCCTGAGTTGCGGCAGTGGCAACTTGAACTCTTTCTCTACGATTTCCACAATCCACCTGATGTTATAAGCCACACCTTCATATACGGCACGCAGCATATCCTCGCGGGTATGCTCGGCGCTCAAGTTGAGAAATGAGGCACGGACATAACAATCGTTAATGGGAGCTCTTTCTCCATAAATCCAGGGGGTGAAAAGAAGATAATTGGAGCCCGGTGGAATTTTAGCCACCTCATCGTCCATCAGAGCATAAACATTGGGTATATTCGGGTCCTTTTTTTCCGCTTTGTAAAACTGGTCGGCGATCCACTGGATGCAGCCGCCGGCTGCTTCAGTCTCGGCAAATAGAAACGTCTTGTCGGGGTCTGCCGAATGAATGGTGGCGGCGCCGCATTTACCCTGCAGTATTCGCCTGGTGACCACGCCCACCCAGCCGGAGGTTCCCAGATAAACATGACCTTCGCCTTCGCCGACGGCGCCGGAGCCAACTACGGCGCAGGGAGCATCGCCGGCGCCAGCCATAACCGGTGTGCCGGGCAAAAGTCCGTATTCCCTGGCAGCTTCTCTGGTAAGTTCACCGACCTTATCGATCGATCGTACTAACGGGGGCAGCTTCTCGGTATCAAGTCCGACATAGCTGAAAATACTGGTCATCCATGTTTTCTTTTTCAGGTCGAGCCCGAAGACTGAAGCGCCGGTCCACTCCATGGCCATGTTGCCGGTGCTGCGATAGAAAAGATAACCCGAGGTATCCAGAAAACAACACATCTTGTGGTAAATATCAGGCTCTTCCCCTTTCAGCCAGAGTAGCTTGGGCATGCCGTCTTTGCCGCATAAGGCAGTGCCGGCAATTAAGGCGAAGACACGAGGTCCGAGGAATTTTCTCATCAGCCGCTCCGCCTGTTCACCGGCGCGGTTGTCAAGCCAGATAATGGCACGCCTCAGCGGCACACCTTTGGAGTCAATGGGGATGACGCCGAGCATCTGCGTACCGAAAGTAACGCACAGAATGTCTTTAGGAGATATATTTGTCCGGTCGAGGAGAAGCCTGGTCGTCCGCGTTACCGCCTTCCACCAGTCTGACGGTTCCTGCTCCGCCCATCCTGGCTTCGGAAAATACGTTTTGTAAGGCTCAATACATTTACCGTGGACGCGCCCCTTAGTATCCACCAGAACCGCTTTATTGCCGCTGGTGCCTACATCATGGGCGATTATGTACCTGGCCATCTATTTCCCCCAAGATGCCTATTATACCACCATTCGTGTGCCCACCATATCCCCCCGGCAGCCCAAATTATAAATAATAAATTCCAAGCATCAAACAAATCCAAATCTCAAAATTCGAACGGCACAAAGATAAACTATCCTGAATTTGGAGAATTAGTATTTTGATATTATTTAGGATTTGGTGCTTAGGATTTGGGATTTCCCCACCGGGGATAGGTGGTTTGACAATGCCCACACAATATGATAATATACGTCTATATATATATTTGTATTAACCATGAGGAAGGTGCCCATTGGCCAGACACAATCTTGAACTTTACGCACTAAAGGCGGAACTATGCAAGACCTTCGCTGACGCCAAGCGGCTTATCATCATCGATGAGCTGCGACAGGGTGAGACGACTGTGGGCGAGCTGGCAAGGGTGCTCGAGTTTCCTCAGGCGGTTGTCTCCCGTAATCTGGCGATTCTCAGGGACAAAGGGGTGGTGCAGTTCCGGCGAGAAGGGACCAGTGTCTACTACAGCCTCAGCGACCCCAAAATCGGCGATGCCTGTGACATGGTGCATGAGATACTGCTCGACCGGATGGAGAAGAACAAACAGCTAGCCGAGAGGCTGGTAGCTTAATTTCAGAGTTAAAGGAGATATACAATGCAAGTCCAGGAATACGGATGTAATGAATGTCGCGTCACATTTAAGAAACCCAATCTGGATAATGTGAAAGACGATAAGAACGTGAAGTGCCCCCGCTGCGGTGGCGGCAAAGTTGAAAAATTAGACAGCCCTACCGATAAGTTAAGGTTCTTTACTCAGTTCGCCTTCGGCGGCGGCTGAAGCTAGACAGATGAGGCTGGAAGCCTCGCACGCAAGTTGGAAATAACAAAAGGTCATCAATTACCTTGATAAATATCAGGTCAGCGCGTTTACGCTATGAAGGAGGTGTAAGCAGGGTAAATTCATGTCAGTTTGGTTAAGGGGGCGCACGGCACCCACCCCATGGTACAGGGTGCCGCATCTAACGTGTATTAATAATTGTGAAGGAGACAGAAATGGCAAAAGAAGATGGTGTAACCATAATCGTATTTAGCGGTGACATGGACAAGGTCATGGCAGCCTTCAATATCGCCATCGGAGCTGCCGCAGCCGGCAAAGAAACCAATATGTTTTTCACCTTCTGGGGTATAAAAGCCATACAGAAAGGAAATCTAACAGGTCAGGGCTTCTTCGGCCGCATGATGGGCCTCCTCAACCGGGGCGGTATCAATACTATCGGCCCGTCGCGTTTCAATTTCTGGGGCATCGGCCGGTGGATGTTCAAACAAATGATGAAGTCACATAAAATAACACCGCTGGAGGAACTCCGGCAGACCGCCATCGACCTGGGAGTTAAGCTCCTGCCCTGCGAGATGAGCATGCAGGTCATGGAGATAAAGGCGGAACACCTGATTGACGAGGCCGAAGAGTCTTGCGGAGTGGCTACCATGCTGGAGAAAGCTTTCCACTCCAAGATGACATTATTTGTATAGGCATGAGGAGAAAATAATGCCAGGACAAACAAATGCAGATGTTAAACTAAATCTTGAGGGTCTACTTTGCCCTATCCCGATAGTTAAGGTGAGCCAGGCAATTAAAACCATGGAGGTGGGCAAAGTACTAGAAGCCACGGCCACCGACCCTGGTGTACTGGCAGATATACCTGCCTGGACCAAGAGCACCGGCAACGAGCTTATCTCCATCGAAAGAGATGGCAAGCTAATCAGGTTCCATATCAAGAAAGTGAAATGAGTATGTTGCAGATGGTGACCGCCGGAATAGCACTGGTTGGTGCCGTCATCTTTATTATTGGCGTATTATACGTTCTTGTCGCTGCTCAGCGCCGGCCCTACCAGTCTGAACAAGCGCCAGTCAAACGTTCTCCAGCACAAGGCGTCCTTTATGCTTTCACTCTGGGCATGGCTCCGTGGGCCAAGGAGAGCGCTCGACGGCATTGGGTAGCTTATATACGCGGCATAATCATTCATGTTGGCATATTCGTGGCCGCAGCGTTTCTTATTGCCAGCCCATGGCTGACGCAGATGATATTGCCGCTACGCATCTCTTTAGCGGCTCTTTTCGGCGTCGGCGCTGTATTGGGTGTGGCAGGTTTCGGCATAAGATTGGGCGACCCAACCATGCGGCTGCTAAGCACCCCGGATGATTATTTCTCTCTGGCGCTGGTGACACTATTCCTGGCAGCAGGCGCCGCATCCGCTATCAAACCGGACTTTTTACCCCTATTCTGGGCTATCTCCGGCATAACGCTGGCTTACGCGCCATTCGGCAAGATTAAACACTTTATTTATTTCTTTTACGAACGCGTCTTTGTCGGTTTGTTCTTCGGGCGCCGCGGCGTACTGGAGTGGACACATGAGTAGCGCAGTAGAAACAAAAAAAGATAAGCTAACCATAGCCCGGGAAATGCTGGGCAATCTGGTTGACCGCAGGGTGCTGACGGCGCTAGAGGTATGTGTCCGCTGCGGCATATGCACCGAAAGCTGTCACTATTACCAGTCCAATCCCCGGACGGAGCACACTCCCTATTACCGTGCCGAAATGGTGCGGCGATTGTACCGTCGCTTTTTCGACCCCATGGGACGCGCATTCCCGCGGTGGGTGGGCGTCAAAGAGACGACCGACGAGATGTTGTCCAAGCTGGCGGAGATTGCTTTTGCCAGTTGTACGCTGTGCCACCGTTGCACTTTCGCCTGCCCCTTTGGCGTGGAGACAGCCGAAATCATGCGCATAATGAGGGCGATAGCCACCGCCACCGGCAATGCCCCGGAAATGCTGGTGGAGCTGGCTAACGCTGCCATTGCCAAAGAAGAGAACGCTGAACTATTCCGCGATATATATCGGGAGCAGGTTAAAGAACTGGAAAAGGAAGTCCAGGACCGCCTGGGCAGCTCCAAAGCCCGGATACCGGTGGAAGAGAAGGGCGCTCGCATGCTTTACGTACCCCTGGCCGGGGCTCATACCATTGTCCCTCAGGCTATACTGTTCAATGCAGCTAAGGAATCATGGACCCTGGGCATGTTCGAGTCATCCAACTACGCCGTTTTTCTGGCCGATGGCATCAAGTCCAAGCGCATCACCGGGCGTGTTATCAATGAGGCCAAAAAACTTAAAGCTGAGGAGATCATCGTCACCGAGTGCGGCCATGGTTACACCACTATGCGCTGGGAGGCTCCCAAATGGTTTGGACAGCTTCCGTTTCGGGTCCGCAGCATCCTAGAAGTACTCGATGAATACGTTAGAGAAGGGCGTCTACACTTGGATTCCTCCAAGAATGGACAGCCGACCACATATCACGACTCCTGTAATTTGGGCCGTAAAGGCGGTATTTTCGACGAACCCCGACGTGTAATCCGAGCCGCGGTTAAGGATTTTCGAGAGATGACGCCAAACCGGCTGGAGAGCTATTGTTGTGGCGCCGGCAGCGGACTGGTGGCCGAGCCGGAATGGTTAGATATCCGCATGCAGGCGGGGAAGCTTAAGGCTGAGCAGGTTAAACGCACCGGTGCCAGCCTCGTTATCACTTCCTGCGATAACTGCCGTCAGCAAATCGGAGATCTAAGCGAGCATTACGGCTTGAATGTCGAAGCCAGTAGCGTCTCAGAGCTGGCAGTAAAAGCTTTAGCTTAATGGGAGAATGGAATTATGCCAATCTATGAATATAAGTGCCCATCCTGCGGCGAAAAGTTTGAAGCGCATCGCAAAATAACGGACAGCGACAGCGAATTAAAATGTCCCAAATGCGGCAAGAAACAGCCGCGAAGGATTTTCTCCACCTTCGGCACCGCTTCCTCTGGCAAATCCTGCATTAGCAGCCCTGGCTGAGGTATCTCCCACTGAGGCAGTTCGCCCCACCGAAAATCCCTGAGTTTGCCAAAAATTTCCTCCGAAGTTAATATGTAAAGATGCACTCATTCTGGTCCAACAGATATTTAAAGGATCCGCCGGATAAATACATGAATCCGTACAATTATCAAAGGCAGGATATTAAGGCTAACCTGAAGCTGAAAGAAACGACATCTCGCTGGTTGCGTTATGCGGTCGATTTCCCTACCGCCTACGCCCTCTATAACGAAAACAACAGTGTCCTGGGTGAATATTTTCAGCCGCGGAATGTCAGCCACGCTCCGTTGGCTATAGTAATTCACGGATGGGGCGACCGTAGCACAATACCATGCAGATTGCTGGCGCGAACTCTGGTGAAAAAGGGCATTGCTGCCTTTATCTTATACCTGGTATTCCATACCAGCCGCATGTCGGAAACCATGAAAAGCCATATGCCATATCTTACCACTGAAGACTGGTTTGAAGGCTATCGGGCATCGATAATTGAAGTTCGTCAGATAATAGACTGGGCAAGCAGTCGGCCGGAGCTGGACAAAGAGCAAATAGCCGTTCTCGGGATAAGCCTGGGCGGATTCGTCTCCGAGATAGCGATGGGAGTGGACAAACGCATCAAGGCCGGGGTATTCATGGTGTCCGGCGGCAACTCGGAGAAAATAACCTGGAACACCCAGAACGAAGCTATAGTAAAGGGTCACGGTTGCACCGAAGCCGAATGCCGCGAGATTCGCAGTCGCTATCCCCAGTATCTGGCTGAAGTAGCCGAGAAGGGTTTGGACAATGTTGTCCCCTTTAACCATTGCTTCTTAACCGATGCCCTGACATTCGCCTCCTATCTCCGAGAGCGCCCGGTATTAATGTTAAATGCAAAGTGGGACAAGACCATCCCCAAAGAGGCTACGCTCGACTTCTGGGAAGCCTGTCATAAACCTGCCATCAGGTGGCTGCCGGGCACACACGTCACCTTCTGGCTGTGGTATCCCGTCATCGCACGGGAAATAACCCGTTTTCTGGGCTCGGTCTTAGCCACATCGAAAAAATAGCCATATAGTACTAGGTCCAGCCGCCATTGAGAATGTCAAAATAGCTACTGTCGAGTTTGCCTCAGGCATGCGTAGTTGCTACAATATAAGCCGGTTTTCTAACTCAGACCCAAGAGCAAAAAGACAAATAATTCATCTTGAACAACGAAACATCTGACCTGATAGCCAAGCTCAAGCTTATATTTGAACCCCGCTCCATTGCCTTTCTGGGGGCCACCAATAACCCCATGAAATGGGGGTTCCGCATATTTGCCAACATTGTATTTGGTGGATTTCAAGGCCGATTATACCCCATCAATCCGACCAAGGAAGAGATACTCGGGATAAAAGTCTACAGGACCGTTGGTGAAGTTCCGGAGATACCTGACCTGGCTGTCATTGTGATACCCCCGCCGGGCGTACCCAAAGTCTTAAAGGAATGTGCCGATAAGGGAATAAAAGCCGTTGTTGTCATAACCGCTGGCTTCGCCGAGGTCGATAGAGAAGGCGAAAACCTGCAGGCGGAGATGGCCGAAATAGCCCACCGTGCCGGCTTGAGATTTATAGGGCCTAATACCGACGGCATAGTTAATCCGCATCACAAGCTATATGCCGAGATGCCGCCAATTTTTCCCTACGCAGGACCTGTCTCCATAGTCTCCCAGAGCGGGAATATAGTGGGAACCATGATGCGGCTGGCGATAGAAAGCGGCTTCGGTTGCGCTAAATGCATCAGCAGCGGCAACGAGGCCGACCTCCACGCCGAGGACTATATTCGATACCTGGCGGATGACCCGCAGACCAAGGTCATACTTAGCTATGTCGAAGGGTTCAAGGACGGCAGCCGGTTCTTCGAAACAGCCAAAGAGGTAACCAAGAAAAAACCAATTGTAATGCTTAAGACCGGTGAAACGCCGGCCGGAGCTATCGCTGCCAAGTCACATACGGCATCTCTAGCCGGACTGGACACCATAGTCGACGCTATGTGCCAGCAATCGGGAATTGTAAGGGTCAGACATCTGGACGAGCTTGTTGACGCCGGCACCGCCTTTCTATGCCATCCTTTACCCCGAGGCCGTAGAGTGGGTATAGTTACCGCCGGAGGAGGTTGGGGAGTTCTGGCTGCCGATGCTTGCGCAAAATTGGGGCTCGATGTCGTTCAATTTCCTCCCGAGACCATTGACGAGCTAAATAGCTTCATGCCGGCATGGTGGAGCCATGGCAACCCGGTTGACATGGTAGCCGGCATCTTCGGAGAAGGCGTAATGAGATGCATCGAAGTAGTTCTGCGCAGCCCTGCGGTCGATGGGGTAATCTTTTTAGGGATAATGCCTGCCTTGCCCATGGAGCAGTTCCGTCGCGCTGTTAAAACGGAGGAAAAGGACCGAACGCGGGAGGCTATTCTCTCCGCCATAATTAAAATCTTCGACACACTTAAAGAACTGACCGCCAAGTACGACAAGCCCATAGTTGTCGGCTCCGAGCCAATTGCATTTGGCGCCGGTCTGGCCAAAAAGACAATCCGCTCCCTGGCCGACAGAAATTCTGTATGTTATGACATGCCTCACAAAGCAGCAGCAGCCTTCGCCAACCTGGCAAAGTACGCCGAATACCTTAATCAGAGTAGCAAATAACCACTGCCACATCTCGAACCCTCCATTGCAAGTCTAACGGCACCACATATATAATTGCACCAGTGACCCAACTTTTAATTGGCTTGCCTAACTTGATACCATGAGCAAGTTAAACAGAGCCTTATTTATTTTCTTGGTGGTAGCCATTGTCGTTACGTCGGGCTTTATTATCTATATGGCGGTTACACCACAGGAAGTAGAGAAATTCACTGAATTCTATGTCCTGAACACAGAAGGTAAAGCTCAGGATTATCCGGAACAGGTAACCGTAGGTCATCCTGTTGACATGCGTATTGGTGTCGTCAACCACGAATATCAGCCGGCCGCCTATCAGGTATACATAAAGATGGATGGCATTGAAGTTGGGGAGGTAAATATAGGTACGCTCACTTATCAGCAAAAATGGGAGGAGAAGGTCAGTTTCACTCCTCAGGTAGTTGGAGAAAGACAGGGGGTCGACTTTATCCTGTACAAAAACGGAGGGACAGAACCCTATCTAAAGGAGCCACTCAGACTTTATATTGATGTCGTTTCTCCGTAGTACTTGTTAAGACAGGAGATGCAGTTGTATAACACCATAATCATCGGCGCCGGTCCAGTTGGCAGCTACCTGGCTGCGAAACTAGCTCAGCTAGGATACAAAGTGCTTGTCCTTGATAAAAAATCGGCTGCCGGGCAGGACATCTGCTGCACCGGTATCATTAGCAAAGATTGTTTTAATTTGCTTCCTACCGAGATAAATCTGGCTAAAAGGCCGGTTTGCTCGGCCAGGTTCGTGGCGCCTTCTGGTAAATCGCTTAAAATCTCGCGAAACGATGAGGTAGCCTATATAATTGACCGGGTGGCTCTTGAGCAAGTACTGGTCGACTATGCTCAGGCATCCGGCGTTCGTTATCTTTTCGGAAGTAACGTCATTGACATTCAGAGAGCAACGGGATGCTTACACGTGACAGCGAATTGTGGAGGGCATAAAACTTTATTTGAAGCCGAGACAGCGGTCATTACCACTGGATTCGGCTCACCGCTGCCCGCCAGGCTTGGTTTAGGAGAAATAAGCAATTTCGTCATCGGGGCTCAGGCGGAGGTAAGCATAACAGACATCGACGAGATAGAAATTTATTTTGACCGGAGACTGGATCCCGGTGGTTTTTCATGGTTAGTACCTATCGGAGATAATAAAGGCCTGGTCGGGCAATTAACAAACCGGCAGCCAAAACGATACTTCAAAAAGCTACTATCAGCCCTTAAAGCTCAGGGCAAAATAGCTACCACCGAAGTTATACCGGCTTACAGGGCAATACCTCTACAATCCTTACCCAAAACTTACAGCGACCGGCTATTGGTGGTCGGTGAAGCCGCCGGACAGGTTAAGCCGACTACCGGCGGAGGCATATATTATGGATTCGTATGTGCTAACATAGCCGCCGATACCCTGCACCGAGCATTTCAAGTCCGCGAATTTTCGGAATCCCGACTGGCTTCTTACGAGAAGATATGGCGAGCCCGGCTGGGTAAGGAGCTCAAAGTTGGCTATTGGGCACATCGTATTTACCGCATGCTTGGCAACCGGCAGATTGAGGGCTTATATGATTTTATCAGCCACAATGGTATGCCGCAGTTTATAGCTGAGCTTGACGATTTCCCGTTCGATTGGCACAGCGAGCTTATCTTGAAAACGTTGAAGCACCTGGCTATCGCTATTCCCGCGCTGGCAATAAAGCCCCTGATAAAACGTAAAGTAACTACAAATTAGCTTAGTGCTCCGGCACAGTTAATGGATATAAAGTTAACAAAACAATAGGATGGAAAGATGAAAGTAGTTTTTCTGTGTGGCGGCATTGGTAAAAGGATGTTTCCAATCACTGAAGATAAATTCCTGCTAAATTTCCTGGGCAAAACACTACTCCAGATACAATTGGAGACAGCCAGGCAGGCAGGGCTAAATCATTTTGTAATTGTCTGCAATAAATACAATCTAGAACAAATTGAGAAAATAACCAGCACGGTCTCCGATACTGAAATTAAGCTGGTCCTACAAAAACAACCGAAGGGCATTGCTGATGCCTTACAAAGTGCCGCTTCTTTCCTGGATGAAGGTATCCTGATAGTAAATCCTAACGATGTTTTTGCCTCCTCGGCATATACTAGCCTTCTTCAAGAAGCTAAAAAGAAATCGGCGGATTCATATATGCTCGGCTATCACACTAAAAGCTATTTCCCCGGAGGTTATTTGGTCGTAAACGCAGCCGATGAGCTGGAACACGTTGTAGAAAAGCCGAAACCCGGGAAAGAACCGAGCAACCTGGTAAACATACTGGTCCATCTTCATTCTAATCCCAGGAAACTTTTAGAGTATATTGACGAGGCCAAAACAACTAAGGACGATGTCTACGAATGCGCACTCGATAATCTGGCCAAAGACGGGCATAAAATCAAGGTTATTCCCTACGATGATTTCTGGGCGCCCGTAAAATACCCCTGGCATATCTTTGATGTAGTCAAATATATACTGGATACAAGCCAGCCGAAGGTTTCCCGGTCAGCCGTTATTTCAGGTAAAGCCACCATCGAAGGTAAGGTTATAATAGGAGACGGCGTCAGAGTGCTGGAAAACGCGGTGATAAGAGGGCCGGCCTATATTGGTGCCGGCTCTATGATAGGTAATAACGTTTTGGTGCGAGACTACAGCCATATCGGTGCTGATTGTGTCATAGGTTACGGCACGGAGGTAAAAGGTTCTTATATCGGAGACGGCTGCTGGGTTCATTCCAGCTATATCGGTGACTCGATAATAGGTAAAAGTTGCTCCTTCGGCGCCGGCACTGTCCTGGCTAACTTCCGCTTTGACGAGCAGAATATCTCCGTGGCTATTGGCGATGAGGCTATCGACAGCGGACGAGATAAGCTCGGAGCCATAATTGGCGACAATTGCAAAACTGGAATTAACGCCAGTGTTATGCCCGGCATTAAAATTGGCCCTAATTCTATCGTCGGTTCTCACGTCTGCCTTACGAAAGATCTCGGACCGGAAAAAATGATACAGTCTGAGCCACATTATCGAACTCAACCCAACCCGATTAAGCTTGACGAGGCAAAAAGAATAGAACTGAAAGAAAAGCTCGAGAAATTAGCCGGAGATGGTTAATAAGGGTTTTGGGACTTCTGCACCAAGCTTACTCGAATAGCAAAACCGCAAAATTTCGGCAACAAACTCATTGGCCTAATTTTTATTGCTTGCTGCGAGATTTGAGGCATCAGTCACCGGACAGCGTATTTAGCAGACAAAAGATGAAAAATTATGAATAAAAACTGAGTTGCATTCTGCTTATAGTTATGTTATACTGGCGCTGTAACTTCATAGTACCTTAAAAAGTGGGGCTAGTTCCCACTTTTTTGTTGATGTAGTAGAATCGGGGAGTGGTATGCGATGAAGACAGAGTTCATGGTGGCCCTTACCCAGCTATCGGCTGAGAAACATCTGCCGAAGGAAGTAGTGCTGTCTGCCATAGAGACGGCACTCGTCTCCGCGTACAGAAAAGACGCTTTTGTCGCCGGCCAGGATATCTCGGCTAAAATCAACCCTAACACCGGCGAGGTCAAGGTCTATGTCAGGAAGACAGTAGTTGAAAAAGCAACCGACTTGCTTCGTGAGGTATCCCTTGGCGACGCTCAAAAGAAAGATAAAAATGTCCAGCTCGGAGACATTGTAAGCATAGAATCCACACCGCCGAATGCCGGACGTATAGCTGCTCAGACGGCAAGACAGGTCATATTGCAGCGGTTGCATGAGGCAGAGCATCATGCAATTTTCGAGGAATTTACCGGCAAAGAGGGTGACATCGTTACCGGAATAGTGCAACGCATTACTCCGGAACAAATTCATATTGATTTGGGCAAAGCCGAAGCAATATTACCTAGCATCGAACAGGTACATAACGAGCGCTACCGAGTCGGACAAAGGCTCAAATTATACGTCTTAGAAGTAACCAAGAGTAGCCGGGGGCCTCAGATATTGGTATCGCGCTCGCATCGCAACTTGCTGCGCAGGCTCTTCGAATTGGAAATCCCGGAAATATATGGCGGCACTATAGATATAAAATCAATAGCACGCGAGGCAGGTTATCGGAGCAAGGTAGCTGTGGCAGCCCGCCAGGAGGGTGTGGACCCCGTCGGCTGTTGTGTCGGACTGCGTGGAATCAGGATACAAAACATAGTAAATGAACTACGTGGCGAAAAGATAGACGTGGTTGAGTGGTCGGATGACCCGGCGACCTTCATTGCCAATGCCCTCAGCCCGGCTCAGGTATCAAGTGTGGAACTCAATCAGGCAGAAAATACTGGTGTAGTAACTGTTCCCGATAAGCAGCTATCCCTGGCCATCGGCAAAGAAGGACAGAACGCCAGATTAGCGGCAAAACTAACCGGTTGGCGAATCGATATCAAGAGCAACTCAGCGGTTGAAGCGGAAAGGGCGAGTATGGACAGAGAAGCTGCGGCGGCAGGCAGAGGGGCAGTCACCGAAGCTGAAGAGCTTATTCCCGAATTTGCTGCTTCAGAAGAAGTTCCCGGTCCAGCCACAGAGGGTGAAGAGGAAATACTGGGTGAACCGGAGCCAGTGACTGAGGAGAAAACCGAAGAGGTAGTCGCTGCTGTAAGTGATTTTGACCTTGTTTTGGCTGGCGGTGTACCCTCAACAGCAAAATCTGCGGAGGGCCGAAAAATCAGGTTCGCCGAGGACATACTGCCGGGAAGAGCCAGTAAGGCCAAGAAGAAAAAAGCCAGCAAGAAAGAGCCCGATGTGCCGGCAAGTAAAAGCAGGCCTAAGAAGGCTCGTCAAAAACGGTTAGCCTACGAAGAAGAACTTGAAGAATAGTCCTAAGAAACAAAGCCATCGCCAAAGGCACGTACCTGAGCGCAGTTGCGTTGCTTGCCGGGGGAAAATGGCTAAAAGGGAGCTAATACGACTCGTTGGTAACGCCGACGCAGTACAAATAGACCCTAAGGGTAAAGAAGCAGGTCGAGGGGCTTATTTATGCCCGATGCGTGAATGCTGGGAGACAGGACTTAAAGGCAACCGCCTCGAGCATGCCCTGCGGGTTAAGCTCACTTTGGAAAATCGGCAGGTGCTGGTAGAATATGGCAAGAGCCTACCGGAAAGAGAGTGCCAGGGTTGAGTAATAAGAAACAAGAATCAATTGCTGACGAAGAGGTGACCAACCCAGAAGCTAGCAGTTCCTTAAAGGTGCTGCGTCATATTAGCCTTCCACAAACTCTAACCGTCAAACAGTTGGCTGACCTCTTGAAGGTTAGTGCCGTCGAGGTCATCAAGCAGCTGATGAGAAACGGTATCATGGCTAATATCAATCAGGCTGTAGATTATGATACCGCGGCGGTGGTAGTTGCTCATTTCGGCTACGAGGCTAAAAGGCAGCCGGTGCTCTCCCAAATAAAACGTCCTGTGACAACAGCTGGCGGTAAACTTTACCCGCGGCCGCCGGTGATTACTATTATGGGGCATGTCGACCACGGCAAGACAAGCCTCCTGGATGCCATTCGCCAAAGCAATGTGATCGCCACCGAAGCTGGCGCTATTACTCAGCATATAGGAGCTTACCAGGTCGAGGTGGACTCAAGAAAGATTACTTTCCTGGATACGCCGGGGCACGAGGCTTTCACCGCCATGAGAGCTAGAGGAACTCAAGTTACCGATATAGCTGTCCTGGTGGTAGCTGCTGATGACGGAGTTATGCCCCAGACTGTAGAAGCTATAGACCACGCGCGTGCGGCTAATGTACCTATAGTGGTCGCCCTAAACAAAATTGACAAGTCTGACGCCAATCCGGAGAAAGTGAAAAAACAACTATCGGATTTAGGCTTGGTTATTGAGGAATGGGGAGGAGATACGGTATGCGTGCCTATATCAGCCAAGAAGAAACAGGGAATAGATGTGCTTCTGGAAAACCTTCTCCTTGTCGCTGATATACTGGAACTAAAAGCTGAACACGATTGCGCGGCGGAAGGAGTAGTAATTGAAGCTCGACTGGATAAAACCAGGGGGCCGTTAGCTACCCTTCTGGTCCAAAAAGGTATACTCAAGCTCGGCGATAACATCATAGTTAGTAATACCTGGGGCAGGGTCAAGGCAATGTTCAATGAGTTGGGTAAGCATCTTAAGAAAGCTGAGCCTGCTGCCCCGGTGGAAGTTCTCGGATTAAATGCTGTCCCTCAAGCGGGAGAATCGTTCAAGGTTCTTAGCACCGAGCGTGAAGCCAGAACGCTATTAGAAAAGCAGAAAGACTCGCAACAAAAGGTCTCAACTCGTGCCAGGCCCCTGGGACTTAGCGACCTTTCAACTCAAATCAGCACCGGACAGATAAAGGAGCTCAATATAATTCTTAAGACAGATGTTCAGGGCAGCATAGAGCCCATCAAGGATTCTCTGGAGCATCTCGGGGACGAGAGGATTAAGGTCAGAATTATCCACTCGGGCAGCGGCGGTATTACAGAAGGCGATGTGCTACTAGCCTTAGCTTCTAAAGGTATAATCATCGGCTTTAACAGCCGACCTGAACCAGGGGCACAACGACTGGCCGAAACAGAGGGAATAAGCATTCGGTATTACAACGTGATTTATGAACTGGTGAAGGATGTTGAAAAAGCACTGAAAGGCATGCTGGAGCCCACCTACACCGAGGTCATTGAAGGTCAGGCCGAAGTGATAGCCATATTTGAAACAGGTAAAAAAGCCAGAATAGCCGGGGTTTCAGTTAAAGAAGGGAAGATGAGACGGGATGCTCCAGCCCGGTTAATACGTCGGGGCGAACCAATACACGAATCCCGTATAAATAGCTTGAGGCGTTTCAAGGAAGATGTTAAGGAAGTAGCTACCGGTTTTGAGTGTGGGCTCAGACTAGAAGGCTTTTCAGATTTCCAAATTGGAGATATAATTCAGTCCTACCGAAAGGAAATAGTTAGCTAAACCGCCTGGTCTCTGTTTTTCTCATGTTATATTCTACTTTCTATCCCAAATCGCAACCATTTAGCTAAAAGGAATAAACAATATGACACGACGCACGGAAAGACTAGACAGCGTAATTCAGCAAGAAATAAGCCAGTTGCTCCGAGAGCAAGTTAATGACCCGAGGCTTAGTAGCCTTATCTCGATTACCAAGGTTTCGACGTCTTCCGACTTAAGGCACACCAAAGTCTTTATCAGCAGTATTGGGGACAATGTCGATAAAAAAGAGATGTTACAGGGTTTCACTGCTGCTTCAGGATTTCTACGCCGCCAATTGGCCACCCGCCTGCAACTGAAGCACATGCCCGAGCTTAGTTTTCAGTTTGATGACTCTATTGAGCGTGCCGCTAATCTCCTCAGGTTAATCGATGAGGTCGCTTCAAAAGACGCCGAAAACGAAGATGGGCATTGACGGCATCCTCAACGTCAACAAACCCGAAGGCAAGACTTCTTTTAGTGTAGTTGCCCGGCTTAAGCGCCTCACCGGAGAGAAACACGTCGGACACGCCGGTACACTAGACCCAATAGCTACAGGCGTACTGCCGATTTGCTTTGGTCAGGCAACCCGCATCACACAGTTCCTAACAAATAGCAGCAAAACCTATTTAGCCCATATTGAACTGGGTGTAACCACGGATACCTTCGACAGACAAGGCAAGATAGTCGAACGTAGAGACCCAGGCGATATCACCGTGACCCTGATAGAAGAAGCTCTTACCGCTTTTAGAGGTGTCATTAATCAGGTACCCCCGGCATTCAGCGCTTTGAAACAGGGAGGCCGTCGATGTTATGAACTGGCTCGTGCTGGTGTCCCGATAAAGCTTAAATCAAGACGGGTCGAAATCACAAAACTGGAGCTTATCAGCTACCAGCAACCGTTAATAGAAATCAATATAGACTGCAGCAAGGGCACCTATATACGCTCCCTGGCCAACGACCTCGGACAATACCTGGGCTGTGGTGCTCATCTGAAAAATCTGACTCGATTACGTTGTGGTCCATTTTCCATCAGAGATGCGTTATCTCTAGACCAGGTCGAAGATGCCTTTCACAAAGATGCCTGGAAAAAGCTTATCCACCCCGTGGACAGCCCGCTGGGGAACTGGAAGGCAATCATCGTTAGCAGGAAAAACGAACTGGACATTAGAAACGGCCGTCCATTTCCTCTAGACGAAGCTTACCCGTTTTCAGAGGAATACTGCAGAGCCTACGACCTCGATGGTAATTTTCTAGCGGTGCTGCACTTTATTCCTGAAAAACAGCAATGGCATCCGGAAAAGGTCTTCTCACTCTCGTAGGTTGTCTGCGAAACGCTCAAAGGTCTTGACAGTCCATATTTTAATAGATATGATTTAGCTTTGGGTGAAAGGAGGTCAAATACATGGCGCAGGCATATTGCTTCAAATGCCGGAGGAAGACGGAAATGAAAAACCCGCAGAGCGTCACTCTGAAGAACAAGAGGCCAGCGACACGCGGAACTTGCCCATCCTGTGGAACGAAGGTCTTTCGAATTGGCAAAGGCTAATTCAACTACACGCTTTAATCAGAGCTTAGAGGCGATTTTTGACTTTCTCGATTAAAAGCAGGGGGTTTCGGTCGATAATTTGTCGGCGTTGCCGCTGGTTTATGTTTGATTGATGAAGTATAGCCTCAACTAAGTTCGGCATTAATAGGTCTTTTTCGTGGTGGGCATCAGAATTAACCAGGAGCCTCGCCTTTGCTTTTTGGCTAACCGAAGCAACATGAGAATTGGTAGTAGAATGGCCCTTCCGAGCTGTAAGTTCGATAAAGATGTTATTTTTGGCTGCCAGAGAGGCTTCCTCAATAGTCAATAAGCCAGGATGAGCTAAGATATCAACGTGGGGAGATTGGACAGCGGCGAAGTTAGTACCTTTTTCCACCGGCTCTGCAGTGGTTTCGCCGTGTACTATTACCAACCAGGCTCCCATTTCTTTAGCTTTCTTAGCCATTTCGGGGATAGCCTGCGGCGGAAGGTGGGTAAGTTCCACGCCCGGGATTGCCAGAATATCCCAATAAGCCCTTGCCAGAGCGCAATCGTCGCTTATTTCTTTGATTAATCTGCCAAGTGAACCGATGGCCACATGGTCGGTAATGGCAATAGCCGAATAGCCTTTAACGTGAGCACGACGTATTAACTCAATGGGTGATAAAACGCCATCGCTATGAAAAGTATGGGTGTGGAAATCATAAAGCACGCCTCAAAAATACCATAAATGTGTTGTCTTATACAAGAGCGTCGGTTATAATCAACTAAATAAAATGGCAAAGAGAATGTTACAGATACAAGAAATTCTAATTCCTTTGGACGGTTCTACGGAAGCTGAGAGTGTATTTCCTTATCTTAGAGATTTAGCTCCAAAATTTGGCTCTCGCGTGCACATTTTGGGTGTTGGCATCGGCAGAAAGACGCGCCGTGTAAACCGCCTTATTGAGGATTACATAAACAGGACCGCAAATAAGCTGCACGGGGATAATATTAAAGCTGAACCCGTAATTCGCTACGGCGTCGCAGCCGATAAAATCCTTGATTTCACCGCCGAAAAAGAGATTGATTTGATTATAATGACTACACACGGTCGAAGTGGTATCACTCGTTGGTGGATGGGAAGTGTAGCTGAAAAGGTCATAAGTGAGGCTACAGCGCCGGTTCTACTTGTCCGAAGCAAACGGCCTGGTACAACCGGGACCACCGACAAACTAAATTTCCCTCATAAAATCCTGGCACCTTTAGACGGCTCAGACATCGGTGAATCAGCCCTACCTTATGCCGAAACAATAGCTGCAAACTCGCGAGCTTCGGTCAACCTACTGCAGGTTATATCACCACCTGGAACAGTAGAGGCAAACTTGCTTGGCGGCCCTGATTGGAGAAAGTTTGTCAAAGCTATGCACGACGCAGGCGAAGATTATCTAAAAGGCGTAGCTGAAAGATTAGGCGGCAAGAATATTAAAGTCACGTACGAAGTAGCCACTGGTGACCCTGCCGACAAAATAGTAGAATATGCTACAGACAAGGGGGCCTCCATGATAGCCATGTCAACTCATGGTCGGACAGGTGTTGCTCGATGGGTATTAGGCAGCGTGGCCGATAAAGTATTACACGGAGCCAGAATACCCATCTTATTAGTCAGATCACCCAAAATGGTTGCCATCAAACCGCGAGGTTAAAATTTGAGAGTTCCAGAAGTTGAGTAGCCAAGTAAAACGGAAGAGAGGAAACAGGTTATGGAAAAAATAAATGTAGCTATAATAGGCGTCGGCAATTGTTCTTCCTCGCTTGTTCAGGGCGTCCATTACTACAGAAAAGTAAAAGAAGGTGAGTCGGTGCCCGGGCTAATGCATAATATTCTCGGCGGCTACCATATTAACCACATCAACTTCGTGGCTGCCTTTGACATAGATAAAAACAAAGTGGGTAAAGACCTGGCCGAAGCTATTTATACAAAACCCAATAACACTTTCAAGTTTTGCGATGTGCCCAGCACCGGAGTCAAAGTAACTCGGGGTATGACCCATGACGGGTTGGGTAAATACCTGTCTCAAATAATAACTAAATCATCCGGGGCTACAGCTGACATTGTCGGCATACTCAAGGAGACAAAAACAGACATAGTAGTGAATTTTCTTCCGGTGGGAAGCGAAGAGGCGACCAAGTGGTACATAGAACAGGTGTTGACGGCCGGTTGCGGCTTTGTCAATTGCATACCCGTCTTTATCGCTCGGGAACCCTATTGGTATAAGCGCTTCGCCGATGCGGGGCTACCGATTATAGGTGACGATGTAAAATCTCAGGTCGGAGCTACAATCACCCATCGCGTATTGACCAGGCTATTTCGCGACCGTGGAGTCAAGCTAGAGAGGACTTATCAGCTTAACTTCGGCGGTAATACTGATTTCTATAATATGCTGGAACGGGAGCGCCTGGAGTCTAAGAAAATTTCCAAAACCAATGCTGTTACCTCTCAGCTAGACTATGAAATCGACAAAGAAAATATTTATATCGGTCCCAGTGACTACGTGCCGTGGCTGGCTGACCGTAAATTCTGCTACATCAAAATGGAAGGGCGCACTTTCGGCGATGTCCCCCTAAACTTAGAGCTTAAAATGGAGGTATGGGACAGTCCCAACTCCGCCGGTGTTGTTATCGATGCCATAAGATGCTGCAAATTAGCTATGGATAGAGGTTTAAGTGGAACCATAGTTGCTCCCAGTTCATACTTTATGAAATCGCCGCCCATCCAATATTCAGACGACGAAGCCCATAGGCGTGTCGAGAATTACATTACCGGCAAAGAACAACAGACTCCGATTTGTCTCCCCGAGATAGCCAACGACAAAATAAAGGAAAGTTAGACAAGTATAAAGGCTATCACATCCGGAGAGATAGGGCGATAAGAGTAGTGAAAATCGGATTAGTTTCCCCCTACGATTATTCCTTCCCAGGCGGGGTCGTCAGTCACTGTGCTTACCTGGCTCATTATCTGACTCAATCGGGGCATAAAGTAAAAATTATAGCTCCATGCACAAAAATTGGGGCCCGCTACTTCGAAGAAGAAGTTACACCCGTGGGCAGGCCTTTGCCTATTCCATACGCCGGCGCTATAGCGCGGGTGCCCATATCACCCTGGCTGCCAACCCAAATAGGTGAAATCCTGGCTAAAGAGAAATTCGATATTCTACATCTGCACGAACCCTTCGCACCTATGGTCTGTTTGAGTGCCTTGCTTAAGTCAGACTCTATAAATGTTGGCACTTTTCATGCTTTCCATACTAAACCAAGAGAATACTGGCTGGGAAAGCCTATTTTCCGGAGATGGATTACCAAACTGCATGGCAAAATCGCTGTTTCCAAACCGGCGCTGGAACATGTGAGCCGTCACCTGCCAGGTGAATATTGCATTATCCCAAATGGCATAGATACTGAACACTTTTGCCTTAATGGCTCCGGGCGCGAAGAATTCAATGACGGGAAAATAAACATCCTCTTCGTCGGTCGGCTGGAAAGGCGAAAGGGCTTAGCCTACTTACTTAATGCGTGCGCCGATATTAAGCGCAGTTTCCCAAACTTCCGTCTCATTGTAGTTGGGCCAGGCACTGTATTACGCCTCAGATATGAAAAATTGGTGGAGGATATGAGCCTGACTAACAACGTGGTTTTTACCGGATTTGTTTCCAGTGCTGAGCTCCCCTCGTATTACCGTAGTGCCGATATTTTTTGTGCCCCGGCTACCGGTGGCGAGAGCTTCGGTATAGTCTTGCTTGAAGCTATGGCATGTGGAAAGCCGGTAGTTGCTACCAACATTCAAGGCTACGCCAGCGTATTAGCTGATGGTGAGGAAGGGCTTCTCGTCCGGCCAAGAGACGAGGAATCCTTATCTGATGCCTTACTATCTCTCCTGCATAACAAATCTTTGCGCTTGCGTATGGGGAATAAGGGATTAATTAAAGCTGAGAAATATAGCTGGCTGAACATTACCCGACAGGTTATAAATTACTATAACCTGTTGCTTAGCAGCTAGACAGATAAAAGAACATACTTTATGAACCTGGCTGAGTTACGTAGAATCGCTGCTCGACGGATTACCGAGCCATTAAATACCGCTCTGGTCAAAAGTCGACTTAAGCCTAACATGTTGACCTGGTGTGCCCTGGCAATAAGTTTAATCGCCGCTGCCACTATTGCCACCAATCACCTCCTCATCGGCGGCTTTCTAGTTCTTTTCTCCGGGTTGTTCGATATACTCGATGGGGCATTAGCTCGTTTGACTAACCAGGCAACCCGCTTCGGCGCTCTTTTAGACTCTACTTTCGATAGGATTTCGGATGCCGTACTTCTTATGGGAGTTCTGGCGTTATATATAAGGAGCGGAGGTAGTACAGAAATTGTACTTATCTTCCTAGCCTTGATTGTTTCATTGCTCACCAGTTATGTACGGGCTAGAGCCGAAGGACTTGGCATAAACTGCCCCATCGGGTTGTTTACCAGGACTGAGAGAGTTATAATACTGGCGCTCGGGCTGCTCTTTAGCCCCTTATACAAATTTAGCATTTTCATCGCTTTACTGCTTTTGGTAGTGTTTGGCTTCATTACCGTGGTGCAACGGCTTGTATATGTGTGGCGGCAAACAAAAGCCCAATAAAGCTATAAACAAACTTGAATATCATGAGTGAAAAGGCATTTGAACGGAGTCTGATAGCTCTCAGCATTGTGGCTCTACTATGGATGTTGCTCGGAGGTATCTTTGGTATACTTGGCCTTGTCTGGGTAATAATTATTGGCCTGGTGGTTTGGATTGGGGGTGGCGGGGCTTTGCTCTACTTCTGGGGCAAGAACTACATGTCGCGAGTGTGAGGTCGAGGCTGTTTATTAGTACTTAGAGTCAACTTAAACTTTCACGCAGAGCAAACAAAAAAGATAATGTCGGTAGTAGCAATTATTGGCGCCCAATGGGGAGACGAGGGCAAAGGGAAAATAGTCGACCTCCTGGCGGAGAAGGCAAAAGCGGTAGTCCGCTTTTCAGGAGGCGATAATGCCGGACATACAGTAATCAACCCTTGCGGTGAGTTTAAACTTCATCTCGTTCCCTCAGGTATATTCCACCCGGGAGTAGTCTGCATCATAGGCAACGGTGTAGCGGTTAACCCGGTCATACTGCTGGAAGAAATTGATAACCTCCAGAAACACAACGTTGATACCAGCCACCTGTTCATCAGTGACCGGGCACACTTAATAATGCCGTATCACACGCTCTTTGATGGCTTGGAAGAGGAACGTCGAGGCGAAGGAGCTATAGGCACTACACGTAAAGGCATTGGTCCTGTTTTCGCTGACAAGATAGCTCGCCTTGGAATCCGAACCTGTGACCTGCTCAACAAAAAGAAATTTCGGTCTCGACTTAGCCAAATCCTGGAAACCAAAAATGCCATCTTGACCAAAATATACAACGTCGCACCGTTATCTCTGGAAGAGATTTACGAACAATACTGCTCTTATGCTGAACGGCTAACTCCGTTCATTCGAGATACCGAACCTGTAATCCAGGACATGATATCCCGGAAACAGCCTATTATATTAGAAGGAGCTCAGGGTACTATGTTGGACCCTGACTTTGGCACCTATCCCTATGTCACCTCATCTTCGCCTATGGCTGCCGGCAGCTCTACGGGCTCCGGGATAAATGTCAGGCAACTTGACCAAATTATAGGTGTTTTCAAGGCTTACACCACAAGGGTGGGCGGTGGGCCTATGCCTACAGAGCTTAAGGATAAAATCGGTGAATTCATCAGAGAACGAGCTCACGAATACGGGGCTACTACCGGTAGGCCACGCCGCTGCGGCTGGTTCGATGCTGTAGCCGGACGCTTCAGCGCTCAAGTCAATGGTTTTACCGGTATAGCCCTAACCCGTCTCGATGTCCTGGACGCACTCGACTCAGTGAAAATATGCACCGGCTATAAATTAAACGGAAATATTATAAAGGACTTTCCCAGCGATATTGATATTCTGGATAAATGTCAACCGGTGTATGAGGAATTAGCAGGTTGGCGGATACCAATAAGCGATATACGTCACCACAAGCAACTGCCTGCCCAAGCCCGCCAATATATCGCCAGGCTTGAGGAACTTCTCTCCTGCCCTGTCAGCATTATCTCCGTCGGTGCTAATCGAGACCAGTCAATAATGGTCAAACAAATTATATAAGACCTGCAAAGGTTTCAGGCAAATCTTTGTAAAAGGAGATAAGATTATGCCTAAAATGCGTAAAACATGGCGGCAGAAGCTAGAGGAAAAACATCCTGAGCATGGAAAAGTAGTTGATGTTCCGCCTAAAATGCAAAACAGATTCCTGGTCGGGAAAATGCTTATCCCCAAGCCGCTGGATATAGATGCATTAATTCACAGAGTCCCCAAGGGAAAACTGGCAACTGTGATTCAAATCAGAGACAAATTAGCCAGAGACGCCCAAGCCAATTGCTGTTGTCCTTTGACAACCGGTATCTTCCTGCGCATTGTAGCCGAAGTGGCCGAAGAAGACTTAAGGAGCGGGAAAAAAGAGGTAACGCCCTACTGGCGTGTGGTCAGGGCGGACGGCAGCTTGAACGAAAGGTTTCCCGGCGGTGTGCAAGCTCAAGCTAATCGTTTGGAAGAAGAAGGGCACATTATCGATTTAAAAAGGGGTAGAAAGCCACCTCGAGTAATGAACTTCGAACAATCCTTGCAGATTTTGTAACTGTAAATCCAAGCTTAAGCTTTAGCAGATATCGGCAAGTCAATCTTGTAGCTCTTCAAAGCCTGCTCAATGACAGCCCTGGATTTATCGTCAGGTTCAGTAAGCGGTAAGCGCGTCTTGCCTACAGAAAAACCTGCATGATTCAAAGCATATTTTACCGGTATTGGATTGGCAACGACAAACATGGCATTAACAAAAGGAAGCAAATTCCGATGAGCCGCTGCCGCCTTATCGATCTTTCCCTGGATGTAATCATCTATCATCTGCTTAAACTGAAGCCCAACCAGATGTGAAATCACACTGATAACTCCATAGCCACCCAAACATAAGATAGGAAATGTGTCGCCATCATTACCACTGTAAACGAGGAAGCCTTTTCTTGCTCCCTGTATAATCTTGGCTATCTGCTCAAGATTAGCACTGGCCTCCTTTACTCCGATGATATTATCGATCTGGCTAAGCTTGATGCAGGTCTCAGCAGCCAGGCTGGTAACAGTGCGCGACGGCACGTTGTACACGATGCATGGTAGATTCGTTGCCCCGGCGATGGCCCTAAAATGTTCGTATAAACCATCCTGGGTAGGACGGTTATAGTAGGGCACCACCAGAAGACAGCCATCGACGCCAGTCTTCTCCGCTTCTTTGGTCAGCTCTATGCTCTCTGCTGTACTGTAATTACCGGTGCCGGCTATAACCGCGCCCCTGTTACCAACTGCTGACTTAACCTCAGCAAAAAGCTTCAGCTTTTCCGCAGTAGTCAGCGTTGGGCTTTCCCCGGTAGTGCCCGAGACAACAAGCCCATCACTGCCTGAATCGAGCAGGGCTTTAGCCAGCTTTTTAGCCTGCGCATAATCAACTTCACCCTTAGCATCAAAGGGGGTAACCATTGCTGTGAGCAATCGACCAAACTTCTTCATCACCAGCCTCCTTACAGATGATTTATTTGCCGCTTTTAACCCATTCCCGTCGTGTAGCTTCCTCGGCAATCTGGATAGCATTGAGGGCAGCACCTTTACGCAAATTATCGCTTACCACCCATATCACCAAACCCCTCTGATGAGATGCATCAGAGCGGATACGTCCCACATAAACATCATCTGAGCCGGCAGCCAGCCAGGGCATGGGATAAAGGCTAACACTGGGGTCATCGAGCACCTTCACACCCGGAGCCTTAGCCAATATCTGTCTCGCTTCCTCGGGGCTCATAGGGTCGGTAAATTCAATGTTCACCGCTTCACTATGTGCAATGAAAACAGGCACTCTGACACAAGTTGCAGAGATAGCCATATCAGGAGCATGCATTATCTTTCGAGTCTCATCGACCATCTTCCATTCTTCCTTGGTATAGCCGTTATCCAGGAAAACATCTATCTCCGGTAATAAATTAAATCCTATCTGGTGAGGATATACATGTGGAACCACGTTCTGCCCTTCCAATACCAACTTAGCTTGAGTGGTCAATTCCTCCATAGCAGCGGCACCGGTACCGGAAACCGATTGATAAGTAGAAACAACTACCCGCTTTATAGGGTTTACCTTATGAAGTGGATATAAAGCTACTACCATTTGAATGGTGGAGCAATTCGGATTAGCAATAATTCCTTCGTGCCACTTTATGTCTTCGGGATTTATTTCAGGAACAACGAGAGGCACCTTGGGCTCCATCCTGAAAGCCGCGCTGTTGTCAACGACAAGTGCTCCGGACTTGGCAGCGATAGGTGAAAAATAGCGGCTAATCTCAGACCCGGCTGAGAAGAGCGCAATATCAATATTCTGAAAAGATTCGGGGGCGGTCTCCTTAACTTCAATCTCATGATGGCCAACATACAGCTTCTTACCTGCCGACCGGTCGGAGGCGTAGAGATTTATAGATGCCACCGGGAAATTTCGCTGCTGCAGTACCTTGATGAATTCCTGTCCCACCATTCCGGTGGCGCCTACGATAGCCACATTATAGGATTTCATTGCTCCCCCTTAAATTCAACAGGGTATCCAGTCCGTAAACCAATCCTTTCCGATTCACAACTTCTTTTATGGCTAAGATAACGCCAGGTACATAGCACTCACGCCCTATAGTATCATGGCGAAAGCTAAGCGTTTGCCCCTGCCCCCCAAACACAACCTCCTGACTGGCAACAAATCCAGGTAATCTTACGCTATGGATAGCCACACCGTCAACCTCCCCACCACGAGTGCCGCTGAGCGTTTCCTTTTTGGTTTTGGAATAAAGGAAGGGCTTGCCGCGCGACTGCAGCATAGCCTTTGCTGTAGCCATCGCAGTCCCCGATGGGGCGTCTACCTTTTCATGATGATGCATCTCAACTATATCCACGTAGTCGAATAATTTGGCTGCCGCCTTAACCGCATTTAATAGGACTGCTGCCCCAATGGTAAAGTTAGGGGCTACTACGGCACCTACCTTATTAGCTTCAGACAGTTGGGCAATCTCTTTGAGATTGTCTTCTGAAAGTCCGGATGTGCCTATAACAACGTTAACGCCCTGTTTAAGGGCAATACGAGCCGCCGACATTGCGGCCTCAGCAATGGTGAAATCTAGCAGCACCTTTGGATGGCAGACTTCAAGAAGCGAACTCAGATTGGAAGAAAGAGGCACCTTCTTTGAACCGTCCGGTAAAGTCAGCTCCCCTTGAGTCGCTTTAATGTCGACAGCTCCAACCAATTCAAGTTCGGGAGTTCGACTTATCGCAGCCACCACCTCCCTCCCCATTTTGCCTAAAGCCCCATGTACCAATACTGTTATCGGTTCCATTTCCCACCCCCAATATTTGAGTCAAGTACTGGTTCCCTAACGCCACTTAGGAGTGCGGCGTGGGTTGTCTCTATCGCTCTGCTGACCACCGGGACGATATTTTTGCTGCCTGGGCGGAGGACGATGTGTTCCGGTAGATTCTGTAGTCTCACCTGTCCGAGCTGTCGGCGAATCTGAAAAAACTGCCCGCCGTGACAAGTTTACCCTTCCCAGGTGGTCGATTTCAATAACTTTAACCATAATCTCATCGCCCACCTTCACCACATCCTCGACCTTGGCAACATGAGAGTCGGCTAGCTCACTTATATGAACCAGGCCTTCCTTTCCGGGCAGAATCTCGACAAAAGCGCCGAAGTTTGTCAAACGAGTTACCTTCCCGGTATAAATGCCGCCGACTTCCACTTCCCGGGTCAGGCTCTCTATTTTTTCGATTGCTTTCTGAGCTGCTTCCTGGCTGGGTGAACCGATAATCACCGTACCATCATTTTCAACATCTATGGTCACCTTAGCCTCTTCAATTATGGACCGGATAGTCTTGCCCCCGGGGCCGATTACGGCGCCGATTTTGCCCGGGTCAATGGTCATCTTGTACATTCGCGGCGCATAAGGGCTAAGTTCAGGGCGGCTGGTGCTGATAATCTGTCTCAGTTTGTCCAGTATCTCGGTATATGCTTCACGCGACTGTTTTATCGCTTCAGCTAAAATGTCGTAACTTACGCCTCTAAGTTTAATGTCCAATTGAAGAGCTGTAATTCCTTTGTCGGTACCCGCTACCTTGAAATCCATATCGCCATAGGCATCCTCCATGCCTTCGATATCAGTCAGGACGATATAGTCATTATTATCACCGGTAACCAGCCCCATAGCTATCCCCGCCACCGGAGCTTTAATCGGCACGCCGGCATCCATCAAAGCCAGGGTCGAGCTGCAGACACTCGCCATCGAAGTACTGCCATTAGAGCTAAGCACTTCGGACACCAGGCGTATTGTATAGGAGAACTCGTCTTTAGACGGTATCACCGGCGTCAAAGCTCTTTCCGCCAGCGCGCCATGTCCTATTTCACGCCGCCCGGGTGAGCCGAGACGCTTCACCTCACCGGTAGAAAACGGGGGAAAGTTATAATGGTGCATAAAACGTTTTGTCTCTTCCAATCCCAGGCCATCAATCAATTGCTCTTGTCGAAGAGAACCCAAGGTGGTTATGGTCAATACCTGAGTTAGCCCTCTGCTGAATAGGCCTGAGCCGTGAGTGCGCGGCAGGAAACCGACTTCACCACTAAGGTGACGTATCTCTTTTGGTTGGCGGCCGTCGAGATGTTGCCTCTTTTCCAAAATATATGCTCTGGCTGCCTTTTTAATTTGGTTTTCAAGCGCAGCATTAATATCAGCTTCAGTAAATGTCTCCTTAAACTTTTCCAGGGCTTCATGTTTTACTACTTCAATCGCCTTTTCCCGTTCAGCCCGCTCGGCTAATTTGACTGCCTCACTCAATCTGCCCCCGAATTCTGAAGATACAGCTGTTGACAATTCATCCCCGGTTTCAGACGCTTTCACTTCCATTTTGGGCTTGTTGTAAGTCTGCTGCAAACTCTCCTGGAGCTTTATGATATCCTGGTTCGCCTTGTGCCCAAATATAATGGCTTCCAGAACTATCTCCTCGGAAACTTCCTTGGCTCCCGCTTCCACCATGACTATGGCTTCTTTGGTGCTGACGATAACAAGGTCCAACAGGCTGTCCGCCAACTGAGGCAATGTGGGGTTTAGTACGAGGTTACCGTCGAGATAGCCGACACGCACCGCACCTATCGGACCATAGAACGGGATGGAAGAAAGGGTCATCGCAGCCGAAGCTCCGCTGACCGCTAGTATATCGGGGTCATTCTCCTGGTCCGTGGAAAGGACAGTGACCACAATCTGGACATCGTTATGCAGATTTTTATCAAAAAGCGGACGTAGACTGCGGTCGGTTAGCCGCCCGGCCAGAGTTGCCTCTTGACTGGGACGTCCCTCTCGTCTGATGAAGCTCCCGGGTATCTTGCCGACAGCATAGTGCCTTTCCTCATAATCTATGGTCAGATGGACGAAATCACCATTTCCACGTGGCGCATCACTAACGCAAACGGTGACTAAAACAACAGTATCGCCATAGCTAACGGTAACAGCGCTGTCAGCTTGTGCTGCCAGCTTGCCTGTATCGATAGTTAGGCGCCTACCCCCAATTTCATCCTGGACAGACTCAGACATAACCTACCCAAACACTTCTGAGTTTATTTCCTCAGGCCCAACCTGGAAATTAAACTGCGATAGTTCTTAATGTCGCTCTTGGAAGCATAGGCAAGCAAGCGCCTTCGCTGTCCTATGAGCTTCAGAAGTCCGCGACGGGTGTGTTGGTCATGAGGATGCGCCTTCAAATGCTCAGAGAGTTGATTTATCCTCTCCGTAAGCAGCGCTACCTGGACTTCAGTGGAGCCGGTATCACCATCGTGAACTTTGAAGTCCGAAATGATAGCGCTCTTCTTCTCTTTATCCAAATTTATACTCCTTCTAACATATGTCCGTAACGCACAATTATAACATAGGTTCAAAATCAATGCACAATTACTTTACTGCTTAGTTTTTTTCCTCCTAATTGAATAAGATAAATGTAAATGATAGACGGCTCCTCAGGGTTCAAAGATTGTCACCGAACTTTAGCAATCAACTCATTATGGAGTATAATAGTGACGGCATGGCCTCCCAGGTTTATTACCGCAAATGGCGCCCCCAAAACCTATCGGAAGTAGTGGGACAAGAGCACGTTACCCAAACACTACGTAATGCTGTAGCCGGTGGGCGGGTAGCCCATGCCTACCTCTTCTGCGGTCCCAGAGGCACCGGTAAGACCAGTACCGGACGCATACTGGCTAAAGCCATAAATTGCCTGAATCCGGAACAGGGCGAGCCGTGCAATAGCTGTGCCTTATGTAAAGCAATAAACGAAGCCAGCGCTCCCGACATTATAGAAATAGACGCCGCCAGTAACCGGGGCATCGATGAAATTCGAGACCTGAGAGAAAAGGTCAATTATACCCCCAACCTGGCTCGCTATAAGGTCTATATCATAGACGAGGTCCACATGATAACCAAGGAAGCGTCCAATGCATTCCTTAAGACCCTGGAAGAGCCGCCGCCTCACGCTATATTCATACTGGCAACTACGGAACCACACAAAGTCCTGTCAACCATAATGTCGCGCTGCCAGAGATTCGATTTCCATCGATTGTCCCAATCATCGGTTATCTCCAAGCTGAACCTTATCTGCGACAAAGAAAGCATTAATATTGTGTCTGAGGCCTTGAGGCTCATTGCCAAAGTCACTACCGGCAGCCTCCGCGATGCAGAAAATTTACTTGAGCAACTGGTTACCTATTACGGACACGAGATTAAACTGCACCAGGTGCAGGAGATGCTAGGCATCAGTGGCGACATGCGCATTAGAGAGCTAGCCAGACATATCGTCAATAAGGATATCACTGCCGGCCTTAAGACAATTAACAGCGTCGCCAGTGACGGTCTCGACCTCCGCCAATTCAATCGTGAACTGGTAGACTATCTAAGGGAGTTACTCCTGGTCAAGTCTGGCTCGGAAGAAGTCCTAGATGTTACCAGTGACGACTTAATTGAGATAAAAGAGCTGGCAACCGGCGCCAGCCTAGATTACCTTCTAATAGCAGTCAAGCGCTTTGGCGAGATAGACCTCCGCCTGGACAACTACTCATCGCTGCCCTTAGAACTGGCCCTCGTTGACTGTATTTTAGCTTCTACCGCAGCTAAGGAGCCAATCAAAACCGAACAACCTGAGCCCAAAGAACCGGCTGCGGTGACTAGCCGGCCTGCCAAACCAACCAGGTCGGTTCCGGAAGCTAAAATCCAGGCTAAAACCGAAGCTAACGCGCCGGCACCGGCTAAAAGCGCCGAGACCCAGGCGGAGCCAATCGAACCCGTAAAGACTCTGGAAATAGCATCTTCTCCGGAGATGAACGACATACGCGACCGCTGGAAAGACTTTGTCAACGCTATGCGCGGCGAGGGCTCCAAAGGCAACCTGGATGCCTTTTTACGCAGCTCCTGCGAACCTCTTTCCATTGAAGATAATACGCTGACACTGGGTTTTTATCATAAATTTCACAAGGAATATATTGAAGACCCGAAGTATAAGCATCTGGTGGAAAAGAAGCTGCGAGAAGTCTTCGGCCGTTCTTACCAGGTGCGTTGCGTTCTGACCGCAGGGAAAGCCAAAGGCAAATCGGAAGGAGAGAGCCCTCTGGTAAAAGCGGCTAAGGAAAGCTATGGTGCTACTATCGTCGGCAGGAAGCCCAGAATGGAGGAGGAATGAACAAGTTTGTACTTCGCCAGGCACAGGATTTACAGGCCAAGCTGCTCAAGGCCCAGCAAGAGTTGGCCGATATGACTACTGAAGTAAGCTCCGGAGGTGGAGCTATCAAGATAGTAATTGACGGCCAGCAAAGAATTCGCTCTGTGAGCATATCGCTGGAAGTCATTAACGCTGAAGACGCTGAGATGCTCGAGGACCTGGTGATGACAGCCGTGAATGAAGCTATCCAGAAATCACAGGAGCTCGCCGCCAGCCACTTAAGCGGCTTAACCGGCGGCCTCAAAATCCCGGGTATGTTTTAAGGGGGCAAAATATTTGAGTGCAGATTCAATCCACACTGCCGAGCCCATAACCAGGCTGATAGAAGAATTCAACAAGCTGCCGGGCATAGGGCCAAAAAGCGCCCAGAGGCTTACTTACTACTTGCTCCGGGCACCTGCCGGCGAAGTCGGTGCCTTGGCCGACGCCATCAGAAATTTAAAAGAAAAACTAGCGTTATGTTCCGTTTGTCTCAATATCACCGACTCTGACCCCTGCGCTACGTGCCGAGACGAAGAACGCGACCACACAAAAATCTGCATCGTCGAAGAGCCTATAGATATCCCGCCGTTAGAACGCACCAAGAAATACCAAGGGCTTTACCACGTACTTCACGGCGTCATCGCTCCTACTGACGGTATAGGACCTGACGAGCTGAAAATAAAGGAGCTGCTGTCACGCCTTAATGACGGCCTGGTGACTGAGGTGATACTGGCAACCAATCCGAACCTTGAAGGTGAAGCCACTGCCATGTATATCCAGCGCTTGATTGCCCCCCTTGGTATTAGAATCACACGTCTGGCCCGCGGTTTGCCCTATGGTGCCGACCTGGAATATGCCGACGATGTCACCCTCAGCCGTGCCTTAGAAGGCAGGCAGGAAATGTGAACAAACGCAGGCCATGACAGCACCTAAGACTTACCAAACAGAAGCTATTATCATCAAACGAATCAAGCTGGGCGAAGCCGATAGAATCCTTACCCTTTATACGCCTGAACTGGGCAAGCTTAAAGCGGTAGCCAAAGGGACACGCCGTCCTAAAAGCAAGCTTGGCGGCCACGTAGAACTTCTCACCCACAGCCGTCTGATGCTCGCCCGCGGCCGCAACCTCGATATCATCACGCAGGCACAGACAATCGATAACTTTCTGCCGATAAAGGATGATTTAGAAGGTATTTCTCGGGGTCTCTACATTGCAGAACTGGTTGACTCTTTCACCGGCGAGCATATCGAAGACCGGCAGCTTTTTGACTTATTGCTGGAAACACTGAAACAGTTGTCCCAATCCAAGGACTACGAGCCAATCCTGCGCTATTTCGAGCTGCATCTGCTCGACCATCTAGGCTACCGTCCCCAGCTTCAGCATTGTACAGGCTGCAATTCGCAATTGAAACCTGACAGCAATTTTTTCAGCTCCAGTCTGGGTGGTGTCCTGTGTTACAAGTGCGGTCTCAACGAGCCGGTGGCACGCCCTCTTTCCCTGAACGCCTTAAAGGTACTGCGGCTGTGGCAGAATTGTGATTTCGCAGCCGCCAGGCGCGTAAGAATAAACCGCGAGCTGGCTATAGAGTTGGAACAGGTGATGCGGGAATATATCAGGTACCTCTTGGAGAAACAGCTCAAATCAACGGCCTGGCTGGACAGGCTAAAGAGCGAAATCACGCACAAATAGGCTCATGGCCTGCAATGTCTGGGTCGGAAATCTAGTCAAATCACCCGCTGGCTAATACGCGATTTATCTCTGCTTTCAATTGCGTGGCATCAAAAGGTTTTATAATATACGGCGCTTTGGTCTTGGAAAGAAAGGCCATAGTGCTCGTTCCCATTACGTCGCCGGTAATGAAAACTACCTTCTCCGCCAGTGCCGGCGATACCTTCTGAAAATGATTGTATAATTCAATTCCACTCATGCCTGGCATCTTTATATCCAACATAATAGCCTGATATTTCTTGTTGTTAACCTCTTCTAAGGCATCTTCCGCGCTATCCACGGCTTCCACCTCATGTCCTTCTTCGGTTAATATCTGGCTCACGAATTGGCGTATCACTGTCTCATCGTCTACCACCAGTATTCTTGCTTTAGCCGCCTTCCGAGTCTCTCGGACGATAGGCTCAGGCATCTCCAACTGCTTATTCTCATTGACTATGGGCAATTCCACAATGAAAGTAGCTCCCCTGCCCAACTGGCTTTCAGCCCATATCCTGCCTTTATGTTCGGTCACTATTCCATGGCAGACACTCAAACCCAGACCTGTCCCCTGGCCCACCTTTCTGGTAGTGAAGAAGGGATTAAATATTCTCTCCAGGTTTTCTTTGGCTATCCCCAGACCATTGTCTTTGAAAGACACCAGTATGTTATCGCCTATCTGTTCCGTCTTGATTGACAGCTTGCCCCCGCCTTGGACTAGCTTCACCTCTGTTTCGGCATTCATAATCAAATTGAGAAAAACTTGCTGGAGCTGACCCGGGTCGGCAACAGTCATAGGTAAATCGGGGTCGAACTGAAGTATAACCTTTACATTAGAACTTTGCAGAGAATAAGCTCGCAGTTCCAGCGTGGTGTTTATGATTTCATTAATGTCAACATATGTCCGCTCCGGTTTGGTCTGGCGGGCAAAGACAAGCAATTTCTTAATAATCCCCGCCACACGCTGGGCGCCTTCGTTAATAACCTCGACATCGCGTTTTATATCCACGGGTATGTCTTTTCTGTCCAGCAACAGGTGGGCATAACCGATTACTGCGGTGAGGGGATTATTTATCTCATGGGCGACACCCGAAGCCAGCTCGCCGACAGAAGCCAGGCGGCTGGCAAACTGGGCCTTCTGTTCCAATTGTTTCCTTTCTTCGTCCCTTTGTTTGCGGTCGGTAATGTCGCGGCTAATACCTCTAAATCCGATAATTTTCCCCTCGTCATCCCGCATAGGAAAAATTGAGTCCTCGGTATATACTCGCGTTCCGTCTTTCTTAATCTGTGACGAAGTAAACAATTTAAATGGTTCACCCGTACGATACACGGTATTGTAGACCTCAAATACTTTCTTGGCGTTCTCAGGGGGTATGTAAATTTGGTAGCTCATCCCCATTATCTCTTCTCTGGAATAACCTAACTGGCGACACAATGCATCGCTAAAGAAAGTGAAGTTGCCCGTTAGGTCCACCTCGTAGTAGGCTTCTTCCATTTCATCCAGCATTGTCCGATATCTCTCCTCTGACCGCCTCAAAGCTTCCATCATCTGCAAGCGCTCGGTAACATCGTGACTAAGGCCACGGAATCCAATTATCTCACCCGCCTTGTTTCTCACGGGTAAAATTGTATCCTCGCTGGATATTATTGTTCCATCCTTTCTGATAGCCTGCAGTGGAATGCCTTTGAGCGGCTTCCCCGTCTTATAGACCTGATTGAATGCATTGTATACACGCCCCATGTCCTTTGCCGGCGTGAAATCCTTATATCCCATACCCATCAACTCTTCTCTGGAACGGCCTCCCTTGCGGAATAGAGCGTCATTGAAAAAGGTTAAATTGCCGTCAAGGTCCAACTCATAATAGGCCTCTTCCATTTCGTCCAGGACAGTTCTATATCTCTCCTCTGACCGTTTTAAATCTTCAATCATCTGCAAGCGTCCGGCGATATCACGTCCGATTCCCCGGAAGCCGATTATCTCACCTTTCTCGTTTCGTAAGGGGAAAACTGCTAGCTCACCCTGCCCTATACTGCCATCTTTTCTAACGGTTTTAAAATTAAAAACTCTAATTGGTTGACCTTCCCGGTAGACCTGATTAAAGACCTTATATACATTTTCTATATCGTCACTCGCGGTGATTGTCCGGTTATTCATACCCATCAACTCTTCCCTCGAATACCCCAACTGGCGGCAGTTGGCATCGTTCACGAAGGTGAAATTACCAGCAAGGTCAACTTCAAAGTAAGCATCCTGCATTTCTTCCAGGATGGTGCGGTACCTCTCCTCCGACTGTTTCAAGGCCTCCTCTGCCCTCCTACGCTCGGTGATATCGACTACGCTAATTAAAAATCCTATCTCCTTACCCCCTTCAAATACCACCTGATAACCTCCCGGGTAGAAGAAGGTTTTGGTGCCCGCTTTGGTAATGGCATCAACATCCACAGGTTCAGCATAGTTACGCTGTAAACCGCGAGCAAAGGCCTCGGCTACTTTTTCCCGGCTCTCTGCGGTGAAAAATTCTAGCAAACTTTTACCGATTATCTCACTCTTGTTATATCCATAAAGCTCTGCAGCCGATTGATTGGCATCAATGATTGTTCCATCAAATCCGACTAAGGCGTTAGCCACCTGGCTGTGCTCAAAAAGATACCTGTATCTTCCTTCTCTGTCTCGCAATGCCTCCTCAGCTCGCTTGCGCTCAGTGATGTCACGAGCCGCACTGACAAGAACCATGTTCCCGTCTATTTCAATCGCTCTGGTATGAATTTCAAGTGGTAAGACTGAGCCATCCTTTCGATAGTGCCCTATCTCGCAAACGGCATCGCCCTTTTCCAGAACTTTCTTGATATGTCCCTCGAACAGTTCTGAAGACTCCTGAATTTTCAACTTGCGGAGATTTGTTTTAAGTAATTCTTCCTTGGTGTAGCCATGCGACCGGGCAGCTGCTTCATTAACGTAAATAAAGTTACCTTCGGCATCATGAATAAATATGAGGTCTATGGTACTCTCCAGAATCTGGATAATTTTCTCCAAAATTTGCTCTGGCAGCCTCACATCATGCTCTACGCGCTTGTGTTCGGCTTCCGCTGCCTCCAACTCAGTTACGTACTGACTCAGGGAGTTCAATTCATCTATGAGTTGTTTTTTTGTCTTGTGGGTTCCCTTCATCTCCCACCTCCTAAAAGAGGAATAACTACTTCTTAGCTACCGGGATTAATTGCACTCGCTATTTCTACTACCTTTCACCGCCGATGTCAAGAGTTTTTCTGCTTTAAGATATGGAACGGCGAATTTATCGACTAAACGACGAATTGAGCTGTGACAGATGCCGGGGAATGGTTTGTTCTAGTGGTTTTGCGAAGTCCAGGGAAACCTGGGAGTCTTATTCATGAAGAAAAGTTGTAGGAAATAGGCTGCGTACGCGCCGACAAAGCTGTCCGCCATCTGGCCCAGTGCCCATCGGTCCTGAAGTCCTGACTTCACAAATAGGAACCCGCCAATGCCCGCTGAAACAGTTATGATGAACCCGAGGACAGCAAAAATGCGGACGTAAATACTGGAGCGGCGAATGAAAGCGAAAATAAGGACCAGAATGGAAATGCCGTCTATCACAAATCCCATTAATTTATGATAGATAGCTAACTTTATCAAAGCACCAATGAAACTCTGGCTTAAATTTGCTGGACCGTCGGGTAAAATAAGAAAGAAAGTAATCCAGTTCCCACTCAAGGCTTGTATGGTCATAACCACGAGAATCGCGAGAGTCGAGGTCCACAAAGCTATCGAGAAAATCCGCTGTAATTTTTCGCTCATCTATACCTCCAAACCCAGGTTCCAGCTTGCCTTTACAATAATTGTAGCATGTATCTCTCCATGTTCAAGACCACCCCAATCACTCTGTAGACTTCTTCTTGATTTGCTGGTAGATATGTAAGCCTATCAGAACTATAAACGGAATTATCAGGTCGTCATGAATTTTGAAGGCCAGCGCTTTGCTTAGCAGTCCAAATGTTAAAAACTCAACAGTACGGTATGCCGTAATGCCAAAACCAGTTAAAACATAAAGCACCAGCACAGCCAGCAGCGACCAGTGCACAATTTGTTTGGCCAGGTTCTGCTTTAATATATTTCTCATTTTTCAAAGAAGTCTTGATTAAGGTCAGCACTATTGGAGTAGCCCTGCCTTTCCCAGTAGCCCCGATAATTAACGTCGTCAGACAGCTCTATTTGTGTAACCCACTTTTCCCATTTGTACCCCCATTTACTTTCGGCTACCAATTCAAAAGGAAACCCTCTCTCCGGAGGAAGGGTAACACCATTCATCTTGTAGGCCATTAGTATATCGTTGTTCGTTATGTAGTCGAGTGGAAGAGAAGTAGTGTATCCATCATAGGCGAGAAATATAACCACTTTTGCCTCCGGCTTAACTTTAGCTTCCGCCAGTAAATCTTTAACCAGCAGGCCTTGCCAGAGAATGACCACACTCCATCCTTCCACACAGTCCAGCCCGACAACTTTCTCATAACTTTGGTGATTGTTAATGACCTCGTCGTAGGTGTACTCTTTGGGGTTCTCGACAAGGCCCAAGATTTTCAGCCTGTAGCGTCCTAAATCCACATGCTGAGGACCGCTAATTGAGTTTTCTCGAAAATCATTAATCGATGAAAGTTTCTCTCCCTGGTATTCCCTAATTTGTACCGGTTCCAGACTCTTACTCTGATTAACTCCACAACTACTTGTTGCTACTAGACTAATCAAAAAGACTGCGAGAAAAGCGATATTACCAAAACCCCTATTAGTTCCGTTACGGCCCCATCTCTGCAGAGCAAAACAAAACTTCTTCATTTCTAGCCTCCCTGCAAACTCGATAGAATCACATCCGGTTTAAGCACGCCCAGACAAAATATTACTGAAAAATCCCACGGTGAGAAACATTACAATATGCATCCCTTTCGCAGATATGCGCAGTTTTCCCGCTTACAATTTATCCACCCAGCGCCTGAATTATAGCGCTATTAAATACCGGCAAATCGGATGGTCGGCGAGAGGTAATAATATTCCCATCCCTAACTAAGGGCTCATCAACCCAGATTGCACCCGCGTTCTTGAGGTCTATGGCCACTGAAGGCCAGGAAGTTAGACGTCGCCCGCTCACAATACCAGCTGAGATAAGAAGTTGTGGCCCGTGACAAACGGCAGCAATCACCTTGCCTAAATCGTGCGCCTTTTTTACCAGGTCAATCATAGGCTGATGCAGCCGCATCTTATCCGGTGCATAGCCACCCGGGATAATGATGGCATCAAAGTCCTCGGCTCTAACCTTATCGGCATCGATATCGACCTTGATTGTCGCTTTGCCTCTCTTCCCCTGATAGCTTGTCTGAGAGCCACTGCCGACGATAAATATCTGAGCACCTGCTTCCTTCATTGCCTTTAAAGGCTCAGTAAGTTCAACATCTTCAAAATCTTGTTCTGCCAGTATGGCAATACGCTTTCCCTTTAATGACATCGTCTACCTCCCAAAATTAAAAACCAGGTAACCCGCAATATTCATTGGCTTTAAGATTTCTCTACTTTCTCTAGCAGGTCGCCGAATACTTCTACGTGATAGATTTCATGGTCTCTTATCCGAGTAAGCAACTTCTTCAAGCCGACATCTTTGACTTCTTTGGCAGCTCGGTTATACTCGGCAGCCACCTCTTTTTCTATTTTGATGTCATCGCGGAGCATATCACCAACTTTGGTGGATTTATCAATCTCAGTATGCTCCAGCCTGGGATTCCCCTTGCCGCTGACCATCTTCTCGGCCAGCCAGCCCATATGCTGCATCTCATTTATAGCCTGGTCCTCCATTTCCAGCTTCATTTCCTCATTTGTCGCCAGATATGAGTGAAGTAGATATTGCAGAATAACCGTATATTCATGTTCGATGCCCCAATTGAGAATCTGAGCTATCCCATCCTTGCGGTCACCCCTCAGGTCCCTGGTGCCTTCCTTCTTGGCCTTCTCGATAAAGTGGGCAAAATCACCGTGATGAGACTCCTCGTCTGACAGTATGCGTTTCAGCAACCGCTTTATCTTGCGGTCACCGATAGCCTCAATGTGCTCTTTATACATGGTTATGGCGTCTTCTTCTAGCAGCACATCGTTTTTCATCCAATCACTGGTTGATTTGCCTTCCATGCGCATCTTGCCTCTTTTCATACTTGGCTTGCCGCCTAGCTCAACTATGGTCTCAGCCAGCCAATCAAGATGCCGCATCTCCTCCCTGGAAATGGCTTCGATTTCACAGGCTAACTCGCCTTCACCCATAGCATACGCATGGCTCAGATATTGAATAATGGCACCATGCTCAGCCTGGAGGTCTTCATTGAGTAAAGCAATGATTTCTTCTTTTTTCATTCTTACCCCGTATAAATTTATTTTACGGCACCGCTAACGGCGGCTTACAAGCCAATCACCACCCGGAGAAACGTTTCAACCTTACTTGCTTTTCTTACCGATGTATTTCTCCGGATTCTGGTCGAAAGCCTTCTTGCAGCCCATGGCGCAGAAGTAATATTTCTTACCCTTGTACTCCGAAGTAGCCGGAGCATTTTTTTCGTCCACCTGCATCTTGCACACCGGGTCTATTGCCATCGTGTCACCTCCTTCGACTATTTGCCGACCTGGGCTGGCTTGAACCTCCTCAGGCGAAGTGAATTCGATACCACAGTAATGGAACTGGCCGCCATAGCCGCCGCTGCCATGATAGGGTTGAGAAAACCATAGTCGCCGAATATAAAGCGCAGCCCCACCGGGACGCCGGTATGAGAGAAGACAAGATATAACACACCGGCTGCCACGGGGATAAGAGCCACATTATAAGCAAAAGCCCAGAAAAGGTTCTGTCTAATTATCCTGATAGTGCTCTTACTAAGCGATATGGCGGTTACAATTCCCATCAAATCTCCCCGCATCAACGTAACTTCTCCGGTTTCCATGGCCACATCGGTACCGGTACCTATGGCTATGCCTACATCTGCCTGAGCCAGCGCCGGTGCATCGTTGATGCCGTCTCCCACCATCGCCACCACCCTGCCATCCTGCAATTTCTTGACCTCCGCGGCTTTATGCTCGGGGAGAACTTCAGCTAAAACGCGCTCAATGCCGGCCTCACGGGCAATAGCCTCAGCAGTACGTCGATTGTCCCCGGTTATCATCACAGTCTCAATGCCCATCTGCTGTATCGCCCGCACTGCCTCCCTGGCATTTGGCTTCAGGGTATCAGCCATCGCAATTATTCCCATGGCTTTGTTAGCCAGGCTGAGGAACATTACTGTTTTACCTTCACTAAAAAGTTTATCGGCTTTTTCACCAAGGCCGTTCAACGAAATACCTCTCTCTTTCATCAATCTGAGGTTGCCTAACATAATCTTCCTGCCGCCCACAGAAGCTTCTATTCCCAGACCAGGTAAGGCAACAAAATCTGAAACGCGGGACGTCTTCAGCTTCTTTTCAGAAGCTGCTTTGACTATCGCCTGTGCGAGTGGATGCTCCGAGACACGTTCAGCCGAAGCCGCCAGCCGGAGGACTTCTTCTTCTGAGGAAGAGGCAACAGCCAGCACATCTGTCACCGCTGGCTCACCGCGGGTCAGCGTGCCTGTTTTGTCTAGCAACACGATATTTATCTGGTGAGCTCTTTCTAACGACTCTCCGCTCCTGAAAAGGATCCCGTTCTCGGCCCCTTTACCTGTACCTACCATTATGGCGGTGGGCGTGGCCAGTCCCAGGGCACAGGGGCAGGCAATTATGAGCACGGCGACAAAGTTCAGTATGGCCAAAGTTAGAGCCGGCTGCGGGCCAACAAAATACCAGATTACGAAGGTTACCAAAGCAATACCGATTACGACCGGCACAAAATAGCTGGCAATGACGTCAGCCAGGCGCTGGATGGGAGCTTTGCTACCCTGTGCCTCGTCTACTAGCCGGATAATGCGCGCTAGCGTGGTGTCTTTGCCCACCCTGGTCGCCTCGAATTGAAAACTACCCGTTTTGTTGATAGTAGCGCCGATAACCTCATCACCCACTTTCTTATCCACCGGAATGCTCTCACCGGTAATCATCGATTCATCAACACTGGAATACCCCTGCCTGACTATACCATCAACGGGTATGCGCCCCCCGGGGCGTACTAGGATAATATCACCGACCTGGACTTCTTCTACCGAAATCTCTTTCTCCTCGCCGTCACGTATGACCACAGCAGTCTTAGGATTGAGACCTATTAGCCGTTTTATCGCTTCTGAAGTCTGCCCTCTAGCCCTGGTTTCCAGGTACCGACCCAGCAAAATCAGGGCAATAATCAGAGCCGAAGTATCGAAGTATAGGTGAGGTTCCACACCCGCAGCAGTGAAGAGGCTGGGGAATAATACTGCCACCACACTGTAAAAATATGCCGCTGATGTGCCTACAGCAATCAAGGTATTCATATCCGTGGTCCGGTGTCTCAACGCTCCCCACGCGCCTCGATAGAACCGCCAGCCTGCCCAGAACTGTACCGGCGTGGCTAATGCCCACAGTATGTAAGGCATATAGGGCTGCATCATCACTGCAGGTATAAAGCCCAGAGTCATAATTAACAAACCGAGAACGACGGCGACTATGAATCGATTCCTTACAACCTTGAGGTCTCGCTGGGAGGCTGTGGACACATCCTCCAGGGTCTCTGCCTCCGGACCAAGCTCGTAGCCAGCCTCTCTTACCGCCTTTTGCAGGTCGGCTACGCGCATATCTTCAGTATATTCCACAGTTGCCTTTTCAGAAGCTAGATTGACACTGACTGAAACCACCCCGGGCACACTGGACAGAGCACTTTCTACACGAGCGACGCATGAAGCACAGGTCATACCACTCACGGGGAAAATGGATTTCTTGGTGGCTACCCCGTAGCCTAGTTGCTGGATAGTATCCTTAATTTTGGCCAGGTTTACCTTATTAGGGTCATAATCCAGTGACACTTCCTCTGAAGCAAAGTTGACATTCGCCTGCTTCACCCCGTGTGTCTCCGACAGACCCTTTCCGATGGTCCGAGCACAGGTAGTACAGGTCATGCCCGTTACATGAAGGCGAGCTTTCTCGGATTTCTTACTACTTGTCTTTTCAACCATGTTGCAGCAGCTCCTAGTATTAAGCCTTAATCATGGTGAGGACCATCTTGAATCTCTTAATTGCCTTTAGAGAATGGGGTTGATTGGCCGGCATTATAACCATCTCACCTTGCTTCAATTGAAGAGGTCTGCCTGAAATGGCAATTTCAGCTTCGCCGTCAAGAAGGTAAACCATGGCATCAAACGGTGCCATGTGCTCACTCAGCCCCTGCCCTTCATCAAAGGCAAATAAAGTTACCGACCCTGACTTCTGATTAATAATCTCCCGGCTCACCACAGCTCCATCCTGGTAGTCGACTAAATCAGTCAGTTTAGCCATCTTAGTCTTAAATGCTTTATCTCCATGCTTCATTCTTAAGTCCTACATTAATTTCTCACAAGACGTGAGTTATTGTATTTCAACGCTGATATCTATGCTTTCTATATCCTCTACCTCTTTCAATGAAGAGACCATCCCCAACAAAGTATTGGAAATAATATCGTTAGGGAAAGGAGTAAGAGGAATTTCACCGCCGTTGACGGTGATTTCGACATTACCCTTTTTCTGATGTATTTCCAATTTTCGTATGTTCTCTGCATCTTTGAGTGAAGTAACAGCGCCTATGGTAGTATGAGATAAAAACTCCTCGACAAAGCGGTTCATCGGGATTGGCTTTTTGTTCACCCAAAGCGTCACCTTGTAACTCTTTTCCATTTGATACCTCCGCACATCCGAGATTCCCAAATTATTCCTCGTCATTGCGAGGCACGATGTGCCGTGGCAATCTCGGTGACGGAGAGGCGGTGAGATTGCTTCGCTTCGCTCGCAATGACAAGTTAAACAAAGCCCTTCTCCTTGTGTTTCTGCGCAATGGTCTCAGCCAGATTGTCCAGAGCCTTAAAATCAGCTTCCCTGGGATAACCTTTAACAATCACCGTCGGCAGCAATTCCACCTTTAAGTTGGGTATCATGGCCACCAGTTGTTCCACGGTCTTACCACCCCAGCCATAGGAACCTATTATTGAGGCAAATTTAACATTCGCTCTGACGACATTCGCCAGTGAAGCAGCGTAAGCAGCGCCGGGATGTGGGCCGGCATGCACGGTGGGCGTACCAATAACAATGGTCGCCGCATCCACCAGGGCCATTGCCAGTTTACCCAGGTCGGTGACCGTCAGGTCGAACTGTTTCACCGTCACCCCTCTCTGGGCTAAAGCCTCGACAAAATAAGCTACCATTCTGCGTGTGCTGCCGTGCATCGAGATATAGGGGAGGACGACAATATTTTTAGGCTCACAGAAGGCCCAGTCACGATGGGCTTCGATAATAAATTCCGGTTTATCGTACATGGGCCCGTGGCTGGGCGCGATGATAGCTATCGGGTAGTCCTTAATCTTGTCCAGATTTTTCTGGATATTAGTTCGGAAGGGCATCATTATTTCAGCGTAGTACCTTTTAGCCGCCTCATACACCTGCCCTTCATCGGTCACATAAAGATTGGAGGTGGCCAGATGCGAGCCGAATAAATCACAAGGGAACAGTATCTTGTCCTCTCTTAGATAGGTAAGCATTGTCTCCGGCCAGTGGACCCACGGAGCATGAATGAACTCGAGCGTCCTGTTTCCCAGCGAAATGGCCTCCTTGTCTTCGACGGTTATGAATCTGTCTTCTGCAACCAAAAGCAGGTCTATGAGCATCCCCTTGCATCGGGGCGTGCACACCAGTTTTGCCTCAGGATATTTTTCCAGTACACGCGGAATAGTCCCGGAATGGTCCTGCTCAGCATGATTAGCAATAACATAGTCTATGTTTTTAACTTTAAGCTCGTCCAGATGATTTACCAGCACTTGCTCCATAGTCGGGTCAACCGTGTCAATAAGAGCCGTTTTTTCATTCCCCTGTATTAGATATGAGTTGTAACTGGTGCCATCCGGAAGCGGTATGAGCGAATCAAAAAGTCGTCGGTCCCAGTCGACAGCTCCTACAAAATAAATGCCGTGCTTTATTTCTCTCGGTTTCATATCACCCTCCACTAATATTCGAGAAGTCTCCTTTCACCTTTAATCTTCTTTATGTCCGTAGCGCACATCTCTTTATTTCTACGGTCTTCCAATTAATCCAGCTTGTTAAACTGGTCTTTACTAGCGCCACATGCGGGACATACCCAATCGTCAGGTAGCTTTTCAAAAGGCGTGCCGGGCTTAATATGGCCATCGGGGTCTCCGAGCTCAGGATTATAAATATACCCGCAAACTGAACACTTGTATTTCGTCATTTTCGTTGCTGCCTCCTTCTTCTCTTCGATATAAGTCGGTGCCGTCTTCGGCGTGGTGCCCCTCTTGACCTGCTGATAATAGGCATAGGTCATCAACTCGCCCTCTTTGATTACGTCGGCTGCCACAATTTCTCCTACAAAAATAGTATGGGTGCTAACGTCCATTTGATTAATCACCTTAGCCTCGAGATAGGCCAGTGTATTGTCAAGCACTATAGGTACACCGGTCTCCCCCATCTTGTAGTTTACGCCTTTGAATTTGTCCGCATCCCGACCTGTCTTGAAACCAAAGTTGCCGATAAAACTCAGAGGTGTGTCCTGAGAAAGAATCGACACCGTAAATACTTTACTTGCCGAGACAAACTCGTTGGTCAGATTTTGCTTATTCAACGCCGCCGCTATAATAGGTGGTTCGGAGCAAACCTGAAAGATTGTATTGGCTATTTGTCCGTTGAACTTACCATCTTTTTTGGAACAAACCACATACAAACCGTAACTAACCTTGTGAAGCGCTTGCAGATTCATAGTTTAACTCCTCTCCTATTTTGCAGCGTCCAAAGAACTGCAATCTGTCAGGGATCCATCAAAAAATTGTTTTTCGGGATGCTATTTAGCCGCCATCCAGCGAATGGTGTTCTGCTTTACGGAAATAGCCTGCCGGGTCAATCAGGTATTCACGGTAGTCAACCAGAGTCAGATAGTGACCTTCCTCTTCGGCAGCCAGAGCCGAATACAGTTTCTTCAAGGCATCATAAGCCGTTTTCTGGTCCTGGCTTTTGTAGAATTCCCGAGTCTTGTTCTCCATTTCCATAGCCTTGGCTATGCTATCAAGTTCAGTACCGGTTGCTTTCACAGTAGAGGCGGCCACCTTCATCTCCTTGGAAAATATGGTGTCAAGTATGGCAGCCTGCCGAGGCCGCATGCCAACCTCAGGCCAAGCCTTTTGTTTTCTAATAGCGTTGTAAATGCCCCCAAATATACGCCGGTGCTTATCTTCCTCAGCCGCCAGCCACTCAAAAAGCTCCGTTCCCACCTTGTTATCACTCTGTCGACTGGCTTTCTGATAGTATTCCTTGCCATCTATTTCCATCTGAATAGCGAACTTAATGGCTTCTAAAGTCTGGCTTTGTTCTTCCCTAATTGTCATTTACACAACCACCCTATTTTGTCTTTTTTACATACGCGCGAAAGACACCGCCTTCCTCTTCTACGCCCAAGCATTCGTTGCCGGTAGTCTTGCACCAGTTGGGGATATCCTCTTTTATACCCTTATCATCAGCCAGGACTTCCAACACTTGCCCCGGTTTCAACTGCTTTATTTTTTGAGCGGTTTTAGCAATAGGCATGGGACAATAAAGTCCCAAGCAATCCAGAGTCTCGTCTGCTTTCATCCTTTTCTCTCCTGAATAGTAATCTCTATCTTACTTCTTTCGCCCTTTCTTCAGCGGCGCGCCACATTCAGGGCACTTAGTCGCTTTCTCATCCGGCACCATTATCTGGCAGCTAACACAATAGCTGATGACTGATCCACAAGCCCCACAAAAGGGACAGCTAGCGATAACCAGTTCCTCTTCGCAGTAAGGGCAGAGACAGCTATGCTCCTTCTTAGCTTTACTGGATTTATTAGCAGACTTCACACTCTTCTCCTTCTTCATCACCTTCTCCTTTCTCTTCTAGACCTTCGATTTTAATTCCCTTCTTCTTGGCATAATCACGAATTGCCTGTTGTAGGGCTTGAGCTCCCAGATTAGAGCAATGATATTTGTTTTTGGGCAAACCTTCTAATTCTTTAGCTACCAGACTGGGTGTAATTTTTACTGCCTCCTCCAGCGTTTTACCCTTTGCCATCTCGCTGGTAATGCTGGAAACGGCCACCGCAGCCCCACAGCCGAAGGTCTGAAATTTGACATCCTCAAGACGGTTATCTTTTACCTTAATGTAAAACGTCATCATATCACCGCACACCGGGTTGCCTACCTCACCGATGCCATCGGCATCTTTAATCTCCCCGACATTGCGGGGGTTCATAAAATGGTCCATAACTTTTTCATTATATGCTGGCATATAACTCACCCCCTCTTTTCTTTCATAAATTTAGCATATAAGGGAGACATTTGCCTCAATCTATCAACAATAGGAGGCAACTTCTCCAATACGTAATCTATATCCGCCTCGTCATCGTCCACCCCCAGGCCAAAAAGCAAAGAGCCCTGGGCAATCTCGTGCGGAATACCCATGGCAATAAGCACATGGGAGGCTTTCAAGGCTTTGGAGGTGCAGGCTGAGCCACTGGAGACAGCTATGCCCTGGCTGTTAAGCAGCAGCAGCATGCCTTCGCCTTCAATAAACTCAACGCAAAAGCTGGCGTTTTGGGGAAGACGCTGAGTTGGATGACCGGTAAGAAATACATGGTCAATTGCCGCCGGTAGACCTTTGATTAGCCTGTCTCTCAGGCGGGACAGCTTTTCCATGCGCGACGGCATGTCTCTCGACGCCACTTCAGCAGCTTTTCCCATACCCACAATAGCCGGCACATTTTCCGTGCCCGGCCTGCGTCCACCTTCCTGCACCCCACCGTCCATTAACGGAATAAGACGGACCCTCTTACGTACCCAGAGGGCACCTGATCCCTTAGGCCCATAAAATTCATTCCCGGCCAGGCTCAAGGCGTCTGCTCCCAGTTTGTTGACATCAACGGGTATGCTGCCGGCGCTGGCAACAGCATCCGTGTGAAATAGCACGCCGGCCTCTTTAACCTTTTTAGCTATCTCGGCAATTGGCTCTACGGTGCCTACTTCTCCGTTGGCATGCATCACCGACACCAGTATGGTTTCTTTCTTAATATTTCTGGCCACTTCATCGGGGTCGACCATTCCGTATTTATCCACCGGCACCTCGGTAATCTCAAAACCAGCTTTCTCCAAAGTTCTGGCAGCATGTAGCACCGAAAAATGCTCGACCGCCGAGACAATTATGTGCTTCCCCTTTGCCATCTGACCCTGAGAAAGCCCTTTGAGCGCCAGATTATTAGCCTCACTGCCGCTGGACGTGAAAATTATTTCTTCAGCATTGCCGCCGACTAAGGCGGCCACCTGCTCTCGGGCTTTCTCGATGGCTTCCCTGGCTTCGTCGCCCCAGGAATGGATTGATTGCGGATTTCCATAGACCTCCCGAAAATAGGGCAACATCGTCTCCAGCACCTCGGGCAATACGGGCGTGGTAGCCATGTTATCCAGATAAACCATTCTTTCCGGCTTCTTCTCATTCCCCATTAACGTATCTCCTATTAACTACTAGATTGCTTCTTGACCATCTCATATCTGGCCAGCCCCTCACTAAACAATCTTTCCTCTTCTTCAGTAATCACAATAAGCGGTGGAACGCCCACGGGTTTCCCTTTGTTATCGGTGGCCACCATTATATAGTAGGCCGTCATAGCCGGGCGCCGTTCTCCGGTATTAAGGTTCTCGGCATCGATTTGTACCCATACCTCCACAGATGTGTGCCCTACGAAAGTCAGCCTGGCATGAATTAGCACCAGGTCACCGACGTGAACCGGGTTAAGGAAGCGGATATTGTGCACCGTGCCAGTCACCGGATTAGCCTGACTGTGCCGGGCAGCTACCACACCGGCGGCATTATCCATCATTTTCATTAATTCGCCGCCATGAACCACACCGGCTGGATTGCTGTGATGCGGTAACATAAGCTCCGCCATCTCAACCGCTGAATGCCCCACAGTCTTGCCCTTCAACTCCTTCTTTCCATCCAACGCCTCTATTAGCTGCTTAAAATTCTCTTCATGCCTCTGTTCCACCTTACCCATCCGCTTAAAGAAATCAGCGACGTCATTAAAGCCTTCTTCCTCAGATATTTGCGCCGCCTCGGGATACAATCTGCTGGCTTCTTCATGCTCACGACCGATAGCCAGCTTTAGATTGGCCGCTGTATCACCTAAGCCACCCAGGAATTTAAACTCATGCTCAGCATGTTCAGCCTCATTCTGTGACGTAGCCAAAAACATATCGGCTATCTGGCCCAGGCCGGCTTCTCTGGCAGCCTTGGAGAAGTATGAATAGGCGGCATGAACGTGTACCTCTCTGGCAAACGCCTTGCGTAAGGCATCCTCGGTCCTGCTTCCTTTCAGCCTCATAATTTTCTCCTCGTATTGACTGATATATCGTTACTCAAAATCAAGCAAACTCAATATACCTTTTCAGCTATTACGACAGATCTATGAGAGGTTCAGTTTTTCCTTCAGCCATTTCTCGTTGTAGCCGACAGAAACCTCGCCATCGATGTCAATAACCGGCACCACAAATTTACCGGTCTTGTTTACCATTTCATCGCGGGCAACCTTGTCTCTGGCAACATCAAGATATTTATAAAGGATTTTGTTTTCGTCCAGCAACTGCCTGACTTTAATGCACCAGGGTCAGGTAGCGGTAGAATATACTTTAACCTCTTTTGCCATTTCGCCTCCTCTAATCTTACTTCTGTGACCTCTCCCGATTCAATTTAGGATATTATGCCCCGTCAATCGTAAAATAGTCGTAAAATCAATAGCCCAAAAGTTAAAAACTTATAACATTTTGCAGCGGTTATTCAATTACTTTGACTTAAACCTGTTTTCTCAGTTTCTCCACGCCGCATTGTGTATTCTGAGTCGCTTTAACCTTGGCCCTTATCTCATTTAGAAGCTCCCATGCCGCTTTCTCGTCTTGGTCAATGATGGCCTGTTCCAGTCTGATCACCTGCTGCTCATCCAATGTAATTACTGCTTTGGGCATCAACTTCCTCCTACAGCCTCAACTAACTGACATTCCAGGCACAGCCCGTAAAATTCCAGTCGATGATACGTTATTCGGAAACCCGTCCGCCGCGCAGCTATTTTATCCATCTCAGAATTCACCGTCTCATCGACATCGAACACCTGACCGCACTTTTCACAGCGAAAATGATAATGATTATCGCTTCTGGCATCGAACCGGCTTAAGCTACCGCATAAGACCAACTCCAATATCTCGCCACTCTCGCATAACAGTCTGAGGTTCCGATACACCGTCCCTAAACTGATATTAGGTATCTCTTTCCTTACCTCGTTATAAACCCAATCGGCCGTCGGATGAGAGGTCGTGCCCCTTAAAACCTCGAGTATGGCTGCCTTCTGTTTTGTTTTCCTCATCTCTTTATTAGTAATAGTTATCGTTAATTGAATTATACCTCAAAATTCTCAAATGTCAAGGTTTTTCTATTCGGAATCGCCTTTTTTAGGCTTGACCACAAGCCTCAGGCCTTCCATGCCGATAACCTCAACTTCATCACCCACTCCCAGCTCCAACTCGTTGCATATCGCCTTCCATAACACACCCTGGACTTTAACATAACCCTCTGGTGCCAGTGGCTTAGTCACCCTGCCTTCACTGCCGATAATATTTTCCGCCGCCACCTTCGGCCTTATGAAGAAGGTCTGCCTGCCCACCCGGTACATCACACCGGAATATACAGCCAGGGCTATCATAAAAATAGCCAGACCCCACAGCGGTATATTTACATTGAAATGTGGCAGCAGCCACAGTACAACAGCCGCAAGTAGAATTTCTTCCAATATCGAGCTTAAAACGGCTTGCAGCGTATACCACAGGGGCGGTCTGGATTTCATCTGATGAGCACCACCTCTACTCCTCGCTATGCCGTCCTTCACCACAGAGAAAGGCACAGTTAGGACAATATCTCGAGTCAGCAGGCACATCAACACCGCAATTCGGACAGCTGGTGTCTAACTTTGAGCCACAAGTACCACAGAACTTATAATCCGCAGGGTTCTTTGAATCGCATTTCGGGCAGGTCTTCTCGGACTGCTGCGCCGCTGCTGCCAGCCGTGTCCCGCAAACCATGCAAAACCGGTAGCCCATAATATTCTCTTCTCCGCACTTGGGGCAGAGAAATGTTTCTACCACGTCAGGCGTACTCCATACTCGTATATACCCATATTGCGTTTAAAAACAATACCAATTTTAGCCGTTTGTAGACTACATCTCAAGACAAATAATTAACATAAGGGATGACATTTTGAGTTTTCGTGAGTTGTTATCGAGGGTAAAAGGCAAGCCTGGTCAGCCCTCTATTATAGCCGCAACACGTACCCATCCGGCGCTACCGCCGGCGAGCTTCACCGGGAAACAGGCCACTTTGAAGCCGAGTGGTTTGGGCAGCTTGTCTAAATTCGCCAGCTTCTCTATATGGCAATATTCCTTATCTCTGCCGACAAAGTGCGCACCCCACAGCAGGCTTCTATCACCTGTCCTAGCGAACTCCTCTTTTATCGCCCAGAACGGCCGGTCCCACCCCCAGGCGTCAATTCCCATGACCCGGATGCCTTGCCCTATCAGCCACAGTGTCGACTCGCGAGTCATGCCGCAGCCGGCATCAAAATACTCCTCCTTACCCCACAATTTGTCAGCGCCGGTCTGTATCATGACAATGTCCCAGGGCTTAATCTGATAGTCTATCTTCGCCAAAGCTTCCTTAAGGTCTTCGACGGTGACGCCGGAACCGCGCGGCTTGTGCCTCATATCCAGCACTACGCCATCGTGATAAAACCATTCCAGTGGCATCTCGTCAATCGTCCTGGCTCTTTTCCCTTCTGATGTCGGAAAGTAATGCCAGGGTGCGTCAACGTGCGTCCCGGCATGGGCACCCAGTGTCAAGCTATCGTTAGCCCATCCCAGCCCCTCCGGTAAGTCCTGCTCGCTGCAGCCGAAGAAGGTTTTCATTCTATTGACGCCTTGTTTGTGCGGCTCGTGGGTTACCTTAACCGGCAGCGGTTCGCTGGGGCTCTCTTCCAGCGGCACACTCAAATCTAGAATCTTTACCATCTTTGCTGCCTCTTTCATCCGATTCGAAAACTATGTCTAGAAGCCCACCTTATCCATGCCCTTAAGGTTCAGGATTTTCCTGGCTTCATCAGGTGTAGCTATATCGCGCTCAAACTCTGCGGCTATCCTGACGACCTTTTCCACCAGTTCCGCATTGCTCTTAGCCAGCTTCCCTTTCTTCACGAAGATATTATCCTCCAGACCTACCCGTACATGTCCGCCCATCATAATTGCCAGTGCGGCTGCCTTAAACTCATCCGGATAACCCACCCCTATTACCGACCACCTATAGTTTTGTGTACCGAACAGCCTGTCTGAAGTCTGTTTCATGTACATTATATCTTCAAGAGACGAGCCGATGCCTCCCAGCACTCCGGTAACGAACTGCATCCAGAGAGGTACCTGTAGTAGTTTCTCCCTGACCAGATAAGCGATGTTATAAATGTGGCCGACGTCATAAGCCTCGCACTCCGGCCTGGTGCCATTCTGCTTCATCGTCCGGCAGAAGTATTCTATATCGGAGAAGGTATTACGAAAGACATTCTCCTTGGTTCCAAGTATGAATCCCTTTTCCCAGGGGTATTTGTAATCTTTATCCTCATATCGCTCGGCTATAGGGTGAATGGAGAAATTCATCGACCCCATATTGAAAGAGGCAAGCTCAGGTTTAAACCTGGGTACGACGCCAATCCTTTTTTCCCTGTCGGCACCTACTGCACCACCGGTGGTTATGCAGACGATTACATTACTTCGCTGCTTAATACTGGAGACGATTTCGCCATAAACTTCCAGGTCGGAGGTGGGCATGCCATCTTTGGGATTCCGGGCATGAATATGCACCGAGGCAGCGCCGGCTTCAGCTGCCTTGACCGCTTCGTCTGCAAGTTGCTGCGGAGTAATCGGTAAATAAGGCGTCTGGGTAGGCATGGTTACCGCGCCGGTCAGGGCAGCGGTTATAATCAACTTTTCCATTCCTCATTCTCCTCGCCGTTTAATTTATCTTCCGCCATTGAAATCAAGAGGCTTCATTATAGCAAATAAACAAGTTTTGCCGACGTTTACCACTACAGGTGAACAACAGTTTCTATGCCCTTTTGACCGTGCTATACTATGAACGAGGGTTTTGTGGCAGGCATAGCTGAGGTCAAACAAAAGATAAACAAGCTGCGTGAGCTGCTTAACTATCACAACCATCGCTACTACGTGCTCGACAGCCCGGAAATTAGCGACGCAGAGTACGATAAACTCATGCGTGAATTGAAGCAACTCGAGGACGAGCACCCGGAACTAATCACACCCGACTCACCCACTCAGCGAATCGGCGCGGCACCGGTGGCGGCCTTCGGCGTTGTCGAACATCCGCAGCCGCTGCTCAGTTTGGCTAACGCCTTTTCCGACGAGGAGCTTGACGCCTGGTACCGGCGAGCTTCTAACATTCTGGGCGGCCGCAAGACCGAGCTCGTCTGCGAGCTTAAAATCGACGGCCTGGCGGTAGCTTTGACCTATGTTAACGGACTGCTTGAGGTCGGCGCTACACGCGGCGACGGCTTCCGCGGCGAGAATATCACGCAGAACCTGCGGACCGTGAAGAGCATACCGCTTTCCGTGCCCGAAGAGGCGCCGCCGAGGTTCGAGGTCAGGGGTGAGGTTTATCTACCCAAGACCGGCTTTAAAAAGCTGAATGAGGAGCGGGCCAGGGAGGAGCTGCCGCTTTTCGCCAACCCCAGGAATGCCGCCGCCGGCTCGGTAAGGCAGCTCGACCCCAGGATTACCGCTCAGCGGCCGCTGGATATTTTTATCTACGGCCTGGGCTGGGCTGAAGGTAAATCAGTTCCCGATACCCACTGGGAAATCATGCAATACCTGAAGTCGCTGGGTTTTAAATTGAACCCCAACATGGCTCTGTGCCGTACTATCGACGAGGCCAAGGCTTTCTACGCCAAATGGGTCAAAAACCAGGAAGCGCTGCCCTACGAGGCCGATGGCGTGGTGGTCAAGATTAACTCCATTCCGTTCCAGGTCGAGCTGGGATACGTCGGCCGCGAGCCGAGATGGGCCATTGCCTACAAATTCCCAGCCGTCCAGGGCACTACCCGCCTTCTGAAAATCCGTATCAATGTGGGGAGGACGGGCAGCCTTAATCCCTATGCCATACTGGAGCCCGTCCAGGTGGGCGGCGTTACCATTAGCCGTGCCGCGCTGCACAATGAAGAGGATATACACCGCAAGGACATCCGCATCGGCGACTGGGTTCTCATACAGCGAGCCGGTGAGGTGATACCGGAGATAGTAGAACCAATTGTCAGCCGCCGCACCGGCAAGGAGAAAATCTTCCACATGCCCAAGCAGTGCCCCGTTTGTGGCGCTGAAGTGATAAAGCCTGAAGGTGAGGCCATGCACCGCTGCACCAACGCTGCCTGTCCCGCTCAGGCGCTGGAAAGAATTAAGCATTTCGTCAGCCGCGGTACTATGGACATCGAGGGAATCGGTGAGAGGATGTCACAGGCGCTATTCGAAGCCGGGCTTATAAAGGATGTCGGCGACATTTATAGTCTCAAAGATAAAAGGGAACAGTTACTCAACATGGAAAAGCTGGCGGATAAGAGTGTGACCAATATACTCAACTCCATTGAAAAGAGTAAAGACCGGCCTCTGCCGCGGGTTATCTTCGCCCTGGGCATACCAAATATCGGAGGTGAGACGGCTGAGCTGCTGGCTGAGCATTACTACAGCCTTGACGAATTAAGCCGGGCGACGCCGGAAAAACTCCAGGAGATCCCTTCCATCGGGCCCAAAATAGCCGACAGCATATTAGCTTTTTTCCGCCAGAAACAGAACCAGAAAATAATTGACAAGCTGAGAAAAGCAGGTGTCAAGCTGGAGGCAGAAAAGGCGAAGAGGGGGGACTTACCGCTGGCAGGGCTCGAATTCGTCATCACCGGCAGGCTGGAGGCCTCCCCCCGCCCCGAAGCCGAGGCTAAAATTAAAGAACTGGGAGGTAAGGCCAGCTCAGACGTCACCCGAAAGACAAATTACCTGGTGGTCGGCGAAGACCCTGGCTCCAAGCTGGCCCGTGCCCAGACGCTGGGCATAAAGACGCTTACCGAGAAAGAATTTCTGGAGCTTTTGAAAAAGGCGGAAAACAAATTAAAATGACAGGGGACATCGGCTACCTCCGCGACTTAATGGGGATTGAAAGGGGCGTAGCCCCTTTCAACATACTTCTTTCCCTCTCCCCTTGACAAGTAGCCCCGTGCATAATGTTATGTCAATAATACCTGAAACGAGGAGAGAAGATGATTAATAATACCAGATGTTGACGAGTTTGGGGCATCCCCGGTCATTCCATTATCAGCAAGATCAAAAGGGACAATGCCAGAGCTGACAGGGTCCTCATCAAAACCATGCTGCCCAGCGGGATTACCGCTCATATTTAGAAGCAGGGATAATAAAAAAGGGTTGTATCAATACCAATGTCCTGAAAAGGCCGGGAGAGCCACTTGCCCTTTGCCTGAGAAATGTGGGCTTAAGATGATCTGGCTTAATCAGGGGCAAGATTATCGCCGATTTGGCCATACAGTTAAACGTGGAACAGATGAATGGACTACACTTTACCGCAAGCGCTCTTCTTCGGAACGTGTCTTTTCCAGGCTGAAACAGACACGTAGATTAGAGGAGCACTGTTTCCGGGGTTTTGACCGGCTGAATGCTCATACAACTTTGTCGGTACTGGTTATGCAAGCGCTAGCCCTAGCCAAAGCAAAAGATGGCCGAGTAGAGGATATAAGAGAATGTGTTAGGCAGGTTGGTTAATGGCTAAGTACGATATTTGAACGAGATAAACCCTAATAACCTTCTTTATTTAGGAACTCGCCTATCGCCTGTTCTGCTATTTCAGACTTCTCTATGCGGCGACTATCTTTGCTGCTACGGTCTACTACGTAATGTCCTAGTCGTTTTATTAAACCCATTGACAATTTAAAAGTCTGTGGACGCCTTGACCCTTTGGAAAATTTGTCTGATTGGGATTGTTCGGCAGATAGTCTGTCCATCTTGACGTTTATCAGTTTACGTTTATACCAGTGTATATTGACAAAAGTATGATTTTTTGTTAATATATAATATTAGATGGTTAGAATAATAGATTACCACCTTATCAGTTGTTTGTCAACTTCAATGTATGATTAGATAGTCTTGAAAAAATATTATTTTTGTAATTTTATTGTGTATAATAGTAAAATACCTTGGCCTATTTCATGAATATAGTACTAAAGTACAAGATTTGGATTTTGGCAAATTTGAAGGGCTTGACCTCTTGACAAATGGGTGTATAATACGAAAGCAAATTGTGTCGGCAGCGGCAATAAGGAACAAATCAGAAAGAGGTGAGTTGTGGCTTTAACTACAATGGTCTTAAATCGTCCAGACCCAAAAGCTATTGTGCGGGGAATTGACAGGAGAGCAACGAAGGCATTAAAAGCTCTAAGTGTGGCAAATAAGGGCAAAGAAGCAGAACGTACAGGCGTTTCTGCAAAGACACTAGGACGTCCTAACACAAAGTAATAAACAAACGGCGATTAGCAGAAACCTTTTAGCAGGAGACAATTGTCTCCTGCTAATTTTTTCTCTCTAGTTGAACGTAAGGGACGAAGTTATTGTCAATTAAAAGTGGAAGCCTATTCATTGCCATATCTTTAACAACTTGTATCACATTCTGTTGATCTTTGCTTATATGAATAACCCAGCCACCAATATGCACTAAAACAAAATGCAAGGTGTCACGTGGTGCAGAGGAATCTATCACGATAGATGCAACCACCTGTCGGCCTATTGGGGTTCTATTATTTTGATAAGTGCTGAATTCCGTGACCCAGATCCATTTTGGGTAATACAAGCTACGTAACCACCATGCAAAATCTGAGTTCGGGTTGGCTACCTTGCCGATGTGTTCTTTGAATGTATTGGATTCTGTAAGATAGGTGCGTACAGCAAGCGTCGGAAGGGTTCCCGAATCACTAGGTATTAGAGTGTGAAATACTGCTAACGCTTTATCTTGGGCGTCCTTTGGTGATAATGTAATAGCAGTCGGCAATGGTGCAGCAAGAAAATCAATCCCCGCAATGAATTCCGGTTGACCGGAGCTGTTACTGAATATCGCAGTAGTAGTGATGTCTCTACTAGCAAGCTCATCGAGGAAACGTTTTGCTGCATTGAGGCTACGACTAGTTGGGTAAATCCCTCTTAAGTTCTCTTCCGTTATCTCGTTTGTATCTTTTAATTCCATCCAACGATAAGGCCCCATTGCATCATCGTTAACTAGGAAGGCTTGGCTATAGTCAGATGAGTCAATATATTTTACAGCCCTAATTGAACGTGATCTTTCGGGAAACGTATGGAGTGGCGGGTCAATATCCATGTCTAATGCATGTCCGAAAACGGTGATAGCATGCCCACCCTCCGGTTCAACAAGCCCAGCTACCGTGGGGATTCCGCTTTCCACTAATCTATAGAGTAGACGTCTAGAAACAGTAGCGGAAGTTTTGAGTAAATCATATGCAATAGGATCATAACCAAGTGCCCTGAAAGCTTCTAGTATCTGTCCATTATGTAACCCTTCCGAAGGAATAGCCCGCCCAAAAGAGAGATCATAGCGTGTCGCTGCTTCGGTTATTTGTGGGCTATAGTATGTAGTGAACTCATCATACTGAGTACTCATATACCAGTTTGCCATCCATATAGCTGCAGTAGCACAAGCTGCAACCATGTGATCCTGTTGGATAAACGGCGATCCATTTACTGCCAATATGTTGCCTGCCATATTTATTTCATATTTCGTACTACACGTTAGGTATGGTTCCCAATTTTTGCCTACTGGTGCAATTACGTTTTTGGCAGATAAGATTGTACGTCCAACGGGGAAAGCATTGATGGGTCTCCATACACACATCCCCATGTATTGTTTGTGACAAGTCTCAGGTAGATTTCTTAGGTCAGATAGTTGCACTTCTTTGGAGAAAAAATGCAGTCGCCTACAATATCGCGACATGGCTGACTGGGCAAGATTATGCAGCCGAGCATGACACCGTCGGTGATCTTCATCCAAATAAGGATCTTCAATTATAACTGAGAGACACCCACGAAGACGTAAAAGATTAAAGATCTCAATAGCAGGTCTTAGGTTAGTTGAGACGGCGGGTGTCCCGTTCTTCAATAAGAACCTTACTAGACTTTCCCAGTCTGTAGTGCTGCGCATTTGGAAAACCGAGAACTGTTCTACCATGTATGATCTCTTCAGCTTAATTGCTTTTTGTGGCTTTGATTTAGAGTCTATAGTAAATTAAGATTTGGCATAAGTCAAGAGTACTCTTTACATAATGTCAAATAAAGGTATCTTACAATAGGTGAATGAATTTATAGAGGATTTAGATATGCTTTATAGAACGCTCAAATATACTATCGAAAGTATTGAGGTACGTAATACTAATATGGATCATAAGTGAGTTTCGAATGTAGTTTCGCACATCCCTAAGCTATTGTATTGAGAACCTAGCCCAAAGTCGGCAACATCTGGTATTATTAATCATCTTCTCTCCTCGTTTCAGGTATTATTGACATAACATTATGCACGGGGCTACTTGACAAGGGGAGAGGGCAGGGTGAGGGGTGCACAAAATTGAAACTAATTGTAGGTCTGGGCAATCCGGGCAGCATTTATGCCGGTAACCGCCACAATATCGGCTTCCGCTGCATAAACCATCTGGCCAGGCTCCATTCCATATCCATGAAAGGGCACCAGTGCCAGTCTCAAGTCGGCAGCGGTAAAATAGCCGGCGTGGAAGTACTGCTGGCTAAACCCAAGACCTTCGTCAATCTAAGCGGTGAGGCGGTTGGGCGACTGATGCGCAAATACAAAATCCAGGTAAACGACCTGATTGTTATATGTGATGACCTCGATTTGCCCTTGGGCAGGCTGCGCCTCCGCCCCGGTGGTAGCGCTGGGGGACACAAAGGGATAAACTCGATAATCTCGGCTCTGGGAAGCAAAGATTTCTGCCGCATCAAGGTAGGCATCGGCCGCCCGACCGAAGAAGACGGCACGGCAATCACCGATGAGGACGCTATTGTCAACTACGTGCTCAGCGACTTCACCCCTCGAGAAGACGATATAATCAAGGCCGCCATCGCCCAGGTAGCCAAAGCCATCCAGTCCATCCTGACCGACGGCATAACCGCCGCCATGAACAAGTTTAACTGAATACGAGCTGTCTATCGTATTGCTAGCCCCAGGTAGTATGGCCAGACAACCACAGCCAGTATAATTTTCCACCAAATCAGATTGGCATAACCAATAGTGAATAGCCAGCCCATGAACCAAACAGTTCCAGCAAGGCTCGATGCCGTATGATGCACACTATGTTTGCTTTCTTCCGTCACTTAATGACTCCTTCCGTATTACCTCAAAAATTAATGTTTTTTAGAGTGCATACAGACAAAGCATCGTGAAAATAGCATTAACTGGCTATGCTAACAAAACAGCAAATCGTTTTGTTTATTCACTATCTTTTATGTTGGCTTTATTTTATCTTCACCAGCTCGATATCAAAAGTCAGGTCTTTGCCGGCAAGAGGATGGTTAGCATCCAGGGTGACTGTACCGTTGTCAGAGATGCCGGTGATAGTAAATCTAATTGCCTCGCCATTCTGTCCGGTCGCACTCAACATCTGGCCGACCTTTGGCTCTGTGTCGGCGGGAAGTCTGTCCCGGCTCACTCCTATCACCAGCTCGTCAAGATGTGGCCCATAAGCCTCATCCGATGGGATGGTAACGGTTTTCTTTTCCCCGACTTTCATTCCCAGGACAGCTTTTTCAAACCCGGGAATCATATTACCTGCACCTAAAGTAAACTCCAAGGGGTCACGTCCCACCGATGAATCAAATACGGTGCCGTCTGCCAGCTTTCCCGTATAGTTCACCTGAACGGTATCGCCGTTCTTGGCTCCGCCGCCAGTGGATGCCGAATTGCATCCCGTTAGAACCACGGCCATAAGCAAGATAACTATCAACGTAATACGGCCAAATTTAAACACTTTACCCTCCAATTTCTGCATCAAGCGCCATTCAGGCACTGCCGAATTTTACTCCTCCATTAACTGATTAGCAATTTCCCGGTTGTGGTGCAGCCTCTTTGCCGCTGCCAGACTCCAATGATATAATGGCTGAAAAGCAACTTCATATTCTCTACTCTGACGTGGCGAAACCAAGCTTTGACAGGAAACTGACCATCGCCGTTATCGGCGGCGGGAAATGCACTGCCCAGGAAGCGGCGCTGGCCGAGACCGTAGGCAGAGAGCTGGCTAAACGAGGCGTCGTTCTGGTCTGCGGCGGCTTGACCGGTGTTATGGAAGCAGCCTGCCGGGGAGCTGCCATCGAATCGGGGCTAACTGTGGGCATCTTGCCTACCGAAAACCCGGCTGATTCCAATCCTTATGTCCAGATCGCAATTGCCACCGGTGCAGGCCATGCTCGAAATGTAGCCGTGGTCAGGTCAGCCCAGGCCGTAATCGCCATCGACGGCGACTATGGTACTCTCACCGAGATTGGCTTCGCTTTGAAGGGCGGCATACCGGTTGTCGGGCTGCGTACCTGGTCATTCTATCGAAACGGCGAGGAAGATAAGTCCATAGTTAAGGCAGATGACGCCGTCGACGCCGTAGAAAAAGCCATCGCTCTGGCCAAAGGGCAGAAGCTAGATTGAAATGACGAAATCGACGAAGGCGACCATTAAGATTATTAGAGCCCGCGAGATACTCGATTCTCGTGGCCACCCCACCATCGAAGCAGAGGTAGAATTGTCTGACGGCGCCACCGGTATAGCTGCTGTTCCCTCGGGAGCCAGCACCGGCAAGCATGAAGCTGTAGAACTCAGAGACGGCGATAAGTGCCGATATGGGGGGCTGGGCGTTCTCAAAGCCGTGAACAACGTTAATAACAAAATCGCTCCGGCGTTAGCAGGCATGATAGCTTCAGGGCAGGAAAAAATTGACCGGAAACTGCTCGAGCTGGACGGCACTGCGGATAAGTCGAATCTCGGGGCTAACGCTTTACTGTCGGTATCGCTGGCTACTGCCAAAGCTGCCGCCAATTCTGTAAACCTTCCCTTATACCGTTATCTCGGCGGCAGCGATGCCCGCCTGCTGCCGGTGCCCATGCTGAACATTTTGAACGGCGGCAAACACGCCGCTGATTCCACGGACTTTCAAGAGTTCATGGTGGTGCCGGCAGGCGCCACCAGCTTCAGTCAAGCGCTTCAGATGGGAGCAGAAATCTACCAGGCGCTTAAGAAAGCAATCAAAGTCAAGGGACTGAACAGCAACGTCGGCGACGAAGGCGGCTTTGCCCCGTCGCTGGCTTCGAATAAGCAGGCAATCGAGCTAATCCTGGCTGCAATAGACCTGGCTGGTTACAAAGCGGGCAGAGACTGCTTTATTGCTTTGGACCCGGCAGCCAGCAGCTTTTACAGTGATGGGAAATATGTCTTGACAAAAGAAGGCGCAACGCTAACCGGCAACGAAATGATTACCTACTATGCCAAATGGGTATCCAGCTATCCAATCGTCAGCATCGAGGATGGACTGGACGAGGATGACTGGTCGGGCTGGATATCGCTGACATCCAGATTAGGCAAGAAGATAAAGCTTGTTGGCGACGACCTCTACACCACCAATCTTAAGAGATTGGAGTTGGGCATTACTCAGAAAGCATCTAACGCTATACTGATAAAGCCGAATCAGGTGGGTACGTTGAGTGAAACCTTAGCCACAGTAAACAGGGCGCAGCAGGTTGGCTGGACGACAATAATCAGCCACCGCTCTGGCGAGACCGAAGATACCACCATAGCTGATTTGGCGGTCGCCGTCGGCTCCGGTTTGATAAAGACCGGCGCTCCCTGCCGCAGCGAAAGGGTGGCTAAGTATAATCGTCTGCTCAAAATAGAAGAGGAGCTGGGGGCTGATGTCCGCTTCGCCGGCAAGGAAGCACTTTCAATTTAGGGGGGCAAAATGGAAATAGTCCAGGGAGTCCATCAGATAAAAGTACCGCTACCGGGAGCCTTAGACCACATGAACATATACCTGATAGAAGGCACCCAGGGTAATTTGCTGATTGATACCGGCTTTGACACGCCTGAGGCCTTTGGCGCTTTGAGAGATGCCCTCAAATTCAGCGGCTTCGGATTTAAAGATATCACCGTGATTGCAGCTACTCACGTCCACCCTGACCATTACGGCCTGGTGGATAAGCTTAAACAGATGTCCGGCGCCAAGGTGGCGCTTAGCGATATTGAGGCAAAATTTATTGATTCGCGGTACGGAAAAACCGATGCACTGATAAAGCAGGTAAAGCAGCTTTTGGTATCCAATGGTGTACCTGAGGCAGACTTAACTGAACTGGCCGAAGCCTCCATGGCGGTGAAGCAATTCGTAGGAGTGGTTAAGCCCGATATCATACTGAAAGACGGCGACAAAATCACAGTTGCCTCTTCAGAGTTCAAGGTAGTGCTGACCCCGGGACATTCGCCGGGACATATTTGCCTCTATGAGCCGAAACGAAAGCTCTTCTTTTCGGGCGACCACATACTGCCGGATATATTTCCTCACGTCGGTTTTCATCCGCAATCAGGAGACAATCCGCTGGGCGACTTTTTTAAATCATTAGAGGCGCTGAGTAAGCTGGAGGTCAACTTTATTTTCCCCGGCCACGGTTCTGTTTTCAGCGGCTTCAAGCTAAGGCTCGGCGAATTATACTATTATCACGAACAGCGGCAGCGGGCCATAATTAGAATCATAGAGAACGACACCAAGAGCGCCTATCAGATAGCTACCGAGATCCCGTGGATGCCAGGCGGCGAGTCAGTTCCTTTTAACAAGCTATCCGCCTTTGATAAGCGACTGGCCGTTATGGAGACACTGGCTCACCTCAAGCTACTTGTGATCGAAAGCAAGGCGGAGAAAGTAGTCAAAGAGAATGTCGACCTCTATTGGGCAGGAGGTTAGAACATTGGACGACGTTAAAAAGAAGGTTCGAAGCCTCAAGCTCAAATATAAATCTTATCCTCAAAAAGAGCTTTTGGTAGCCATGCCCAATCCTTACCCCGACAGGTCGTATGAGGAGGAAATGGTTACCAGCGAATTCACCACTCTTTGCCCGCTTAATCCGGGACAGCCCGACTATGCCACGCTTACCATAAAATATGTCCCCGATAAGCAGATAATCGAGTTAAAGTCGCTGAAATTCTATCTGGCCAGCTATAGGATGGTGGAAATATTTTTTGAAGAGGCGACCAACCGGATACTTGACGAACTGGTCAATGCCGTGAAGCCGAAAGGGATGGAGATAACGGCAGCGTGGAATGTAAGAGGCGGCATTGGCACGAAAATCACGGCCAGTTATAAGAAGAAAAATGGCTAACGTATTACAATAAAAGCAGGAGGAATAAATGGCAGAGAAAATAGGCATCAATGGATTTGGACGCATCGGCAGACTGACTTTTAGAGTGATAAACCAGCATTACAGCGACAAGCTTGAGGTAGCCGTGGTCAATGACCTTACCGACTCTAAAACAAACGCCCATCTACTAAAGTATGACAGCAACTACGGCATCTATCCCGGAAAGGTGGAGGCGAAAGATGATGCTATAGTGGTTGACGGCAGGAAGACGAAAGTAATCGCTGAACGCGACCCGGGAAAGATTCCATGGAAAGATTACGGCGTAGATTTAGTGATCGAGTCCACCGGCCTTTTTACCGATGCCGATAAAGCATCTGCCCATTTTCAGGGTGGGGCTAAAAAAGTCATTATCTCAGCTCCGGCTAAGGGCGAGGACATAACCATTGTCCTGGGCGTAAACGAGGAAAAGTACAATCCGAAACAGCACCACGTCATCTCCAATGCTTCTTGTACTACCAACTGCATTGCTCCTGTAGTAAGAGTACTACATGACAACTTCGGGGTAAGTAAGGGGCTGCTGACTACCATTCACGCCTATACCAACGACCAGAGGCTCCAGGATATGTATCATAAGGATCTGCGCCGGGCTCGAGCGGCAGCTATGAATATAGTCCCCACAACCACCGGTGCCGCCAGGGCGGTAGCACTGGTTATGCCGGAAATCAAAGGCAAGCTTGATGGTATTGCTTTGAGGGTGCCGGTGCCTACCGTTTCTCTGTGTGACTTCGTCGCCGACCTCAACAAAGAGGTGACGGTCGAGCAGGTTAATAAGGCTTTCCAGGCTGCGGCTAACGGCAAACTTAAAGGCATTCTGGAGTACTGCGAAGAGCCGCTGGTGAGCATTGACTTTAAGGGTAATCAGCACAGCTCCATCTTCGATGCCCTGAGCACCATGGTCCTGGCCGGAAATATGGTCAAGGTGCTTGCCTGGTATGACAACGAGTGGGGGTATAGCTGCCGTCTGGCTGACCTGGTTATCTACATACTCAGCAAAGGTTTTTAAAGTAGCCAACCGGACACAGCATGTATCGCTGACGTTTAAGCTTGTTTTATCAGCGCTTAGCAGTCTCAGAATATATGCCACTCAGTAATGGAGTAGGGTCGAGCAAAGGTCCTATGGAGTTAATCGGGTATTTGAACCCTATTTTGGCAAGTTCCTTCAATCCTGAAATGGTCCGCGCTAACTCGCTAGGGGGCAGGGCTATCGCTATCTCATCATCTGACACACCACCCATGGATCTCTCACCATAGCATGGTATGCTCACCGCTGGTTTGCCGGTGACATAGCATTGGGCCAGTGAATCGGTGCAAGCCCCTTCGCCGATGAACGAGAACGAGAAGCGTTCGTACTTTACTTTCTGGAGACCGCACAGAATCATCATTATCTGGGCTGGATTACCGTAGATGAGAAGAACTTCTGGCTCAAATTTCTGCTTCGTCAAAGGAGCCAGGACTACAGCGCCGCCGACAGGAATACGATAATAATCGCCCTGTTGCTGCAAAGCTTCTTCAGGTGAGCGAAACCAGGTGGTGGACAGCATAGCTGCCTCGGCATTCATGCTTTTCTCAGTAGCTTGCTTCAGACCGAAAAGCCTGGAGCATCGATCTTGTATCTTATCCTCCCTGGTGATGCCCACCGTAATGCCATTAACCCTCACCATAAAAGGAACCTGGCAGAAGGTGAAAAACCGATCGATTCTTATAACGTTCTTTATTGTGTCAAGTTCCTCAGCTTTATCGAATCTTCGGTAGGCAATAATCTTTGTCTTGAGACGCAATTTGTTCTCCAATTCTGTACCTAGCTCAGCCCAATCATGCATTTTGACCTCTCCCTTCGCGCGAATTGTGCAGAAAATATTCCCGTATGTCAACCAGCTTCGTCGGAGCCACCAGCTTCCGAACAAAAGTCCTTGGTTCAAAGCTGAATTCACCTAAACGTTTTCCTTATATATTACGTTCTATTATAATAGACGCCAGGCCAGAGGTCCTCCTGGTGTTAAGTGAAGAATATTTAGTACAGCAGGCAGTAAATGGTAATCAAGCGGCCTTTACCCAGCTATACAACCAGAACTTTGACAGAATACATCGATACATCTATATTAAAGTCAGAGATCGAGCCGAGGCTGAGGATTTAACTCAAGATGTATTCATCAGAGCCCTGGAATCGATTAATACTTACAAATGGCGCGATCTGCCATTTGCCGCCTGGCTATTCAAGATCGCTCATAACAGGGTAATTGACCATGTACGGAAACAGTCAAAGGAGAAAAGAGCCCCACTCGAGGAAGCTTATACCAGGAGTGTGGAAGACCCGATACAGATGACAGAAAGGGATTATGAAGTTTATCAGCTGAAAGTAGCACTGGAACAGTTGCCGGAGGCCCAGCGAGATGTTGCCACCCTGCGTTTTATAGGGCAATTATCGATTGCCGAGGTAGCCAGAACACTGGGCAAAAGCGAGGGGACAGTCAAGGCATTGCAGTTCAATGCCACGGCTTCATTAAGAAAGGCACTTTACGGAAAATTAGATGGCTAGTAAATTAGACGATATATTCAATGAATGCTATGAGCGGATACGCTCGGGCGAAAGCCTTGAGAGCTGCCTCAGGAGCTATCCGCAATATCGTGCGCAGCTCGAGCCGCTGCTTAGAACCACCTTCGACATAGGCCGGAGGATTTCCTATATCCACCCTCGCCCTGAATTTAAACACTGGGCGCAAGTACGTATTGAATCAGCGCAGCGTTATCCACGGCAACAAGCCAGGGCCGAAACTCCCGCCGCTTCCACATGGCTGCGGCATGGCTGGGCGGTAGCTGTAAGTGCTGGCATTGTACTCCTGCTGACCACCGGCAGCACTATGGCGGCCTCGTCACAGGCGTTACCTGACCAACCACTCTACCCGGTAAAGCTGGCAACGGAACAGGTGCGGGTGGCACTTGCGGTTTCCGATACCCAAAAAGCTCAAGTTGAAACCGAACTGGCCAATATTAGGGCTGCCGAATTGGAAGCCATGGCCAATGCGGGTAAGACCGAGGAGGCTGCCAAGGCAGCCGACAGGTATAATGACCAGTTTGAAAAGGCTATGGCCGCCATAATCAAGACAGAAGGTACCGAGCCCCCGCCAGTTATTGTACCTCCTACCGCGACATTGCCGCCTGTGGTTACCACGCCGCCTGTGGTTACTACGCCGCCTGTGGTTACTACGCCGCCTGCGATTACCCCACCTCCTGCGGTTATAACGCCGACCGAGAATACCACGCCGACTACAACTACTACGCCGCCTGCGGTTATAACGCCGACCGAGAATACCACGCCGACTACAACTACTACGCCGCCTGCGGTTATAACGCCGACCGAGAATACCACGCCGCCTGCGATTACTACGCCCCCATCCACGGAAACGCAGCCGCCGCCAACTGCCACGCGTGATAAAGGTAAATCTGCCAAGACTGAAAAACTGATAATATCTTTAAATAAAAGCACCTCAAAGGGCGTAACAGCTTTGCAAGGTGCCAAGGAAAAGGCAGCGGAGCCAGCTAAAGATGATTGGCAGAAAGCTCTCGATAACATAAAAAGCTGGTCGGGCGATAAGGACACCACCTCCAAGAGCGATAATGTAACTCAGAACCAGGGAAATACAGGTACCGGAGGTACCAGCCAGACTACCATCCAAAGCGATAACAATACGGCCCCAAGCCCTGCCAGCCCCAGCCAAAATAAGCCTTCTACCTCAAATAGGCGCAGTAACCATAGATGAGTACAGCCAGCCAACGAAGCATTAACTAAATCTCCAATTCAAGCAATCCTGGATAATCGCTAACAGCCCAGCCTGGGATAAACCAATCAGCTCCAGGAGGCGGAGATGAAAGTTGCGAAGCTCTCTACAGTAACACGTATATATCGAGGGCGACCCAAAAGGTCGCCCTATTTTATTCTGCCCACCGGCATCACATATACAGGCGATTCACCCTGAGACATACTGATAACCTTGGATACCGCAGCATCATCAAAGGCACCGATTGTCACCAGCCCCAACCCTAAAGCGGTTGCCTCAAGGCAGATATTCTGGGCAACATGGCCAACCTCGATGTGAACATATCTTTCGCCTCTGGCGCCATATTTGACTTCTGTCCGCTCATAGACGGCAGTGATTACAATGTTTATAGCTCCATTCGCCACACTTCCCTGACCAAGCGATGCCGCTGCTAGGCTAGCCCGGACATCTCCCTCCTTGACAAGTGTCAGGTTGTTCTCCACCGGATTATATTTATAGATGCCAGGTGCCATGTTGTCCACATTGCCAGCTACTAGATATATCTCAAGAGGGTAAAGCGCGCCAGCCGAAGGTGCAGTTCGAAAACCGCGGCCATCAGTTATCCCCTGCGCAGCCCACAACAGCTTCATTACTTCGTATTTGGTTAGAGGTGAATCCGCATACTCCCTCGTTGACCGCCGCTGACGCAGTAGTTCCTCGAGAGGAGCAGTCTTTGTATCCGCAACCTCAGTTCGCGCCTTCTCCAATTCAGCCCTAAGCTTAGTCAATTCGGCGTTAGCCTTATCTAGCTCTGTCTGCAGTGCAATTGGCGCACTTTCTGAAACTGGTGCACATCCCACGGCGCCAATCATGAGCACAGCGAAAAACACAAGCGCCACAGAAGAAACATATTTATATTTTGTAATCATAGCCCACCTCCTTCAACCTTAGGCTGACAAGTTGTCATGGCCAGGGGCTCGAGCCCCTGAGCAATATCAAAAGACTCAAAGGTGTTTTCGACTTTTAACTTGCGTCCAGGTACTCTCTGTATTCCACCATCTTAATCAGGACCCTGGCGGCATGTCTGCCAGATGGGTAAGCGTAGTGAGTACCCTCTAGTCTCGGCTGGTCTACAGTAAAAAAGGTGGTGGTTAGCACAGGCTTCTTGTAACTTGCCACCCACTGCTCGGCGAGCGCCACCAAAAAATGAGCTGAAGCTTCATTAGCTGTCGGTGGGGTTTTAACTCCCATCTCGGTCAGAGCCTCAGAACCGGACGGCAGGAAGGCGCTAACCAGGAATGGAACTCTGAGACGGCCGGAGACAATGGCAGCGGCAATTATCTCCGTTAGTTCAGCCACGTCTTCCTCGTGATAAATTCCCATCCTCGAAGCCATACCGGAAACGATAGGAAATACGGTTTTGCCGATTTTCACCGTATCTTTGGAAATGATCGCACTGGTAAATTCCGCGGCTATCTCACGGAATGCCTCGCGTGAGGAAACCCAGGGAGCCGGCTCACCGGAGTCCCTGGAAATGAACAGCGAGGCAAAAATTGAGAAACCGCTGAATCCCATGAAAATCAAAGAGTCAATCTCGTCCACCTTTAACAGCTTGCCCGGAGCGGTCAGATATGTAAGTAAGTTCCTGTCCCCGGCCGGGTCAACCGGATTGCCATGGCTCCACCGCGGCGGAAAAACCTTATCCAGCGCCGCAATAACCCTATCAGGCAATTTGACCACTTCCAGGCCCTCTGTGGCACAAGCTTCGGCACATAGAATGCCGTAGCTGCCGCCTGGGGTCAGTATAGCCACGTTTCTGCCCTTGGGCAGCGGTTGGGTCAGAAATCCAATGGCCACGTCCAGCAGCTCCTCAGGGCTTTCCACCCTGGTGATACCGATACTTTTGAACGCGGCCTCATAGGCCTCGTCAGAGCCTGCCAGCGCCCCGGAGTGCGACGTTATGGCTTTGGCAGCAGCGTCTGTTTTACCCGGTTTCAGGACAATTACAGGTTTTGTCGGCGTCACCTTTTTTACCTTCTCCATGAAGCGACGACCGTCAACCAGGCCTTCGATGTATGCCAGTATGACCTTCACCTCCGGGTCCTGACCGAAATACTCGATATAGTCCTCAATCTGTATATCTGCAGCACAGCCACAGCTCACATAGCGATGGAAGCCGACTCCGCGCATAAAACCGGAAGTTACCACGGCACCGCCGACATTTCCGCCCTGCGATACAAAAGCCAGCGGCCCATCCTTAACCGGCAAGGGAAACATGAATCCCCTCAAGTCGGACGAAGCGCTCCAGAACCCCATGCAGTTAGGTCCTATGAAACGAATGTTGCCTTCCCTGGCAATATTCAAGACTTCGTCTTGCAGCTTTTTACCCTCTTTCCCTATCTCAGCAAAGCCGGCCGAAATAATTACGGCCGATTTCACGCCCTTAGCCACACAGTCCTCCATGACTGCAGCCACACCGGTCGACGGGATGACGACAATAGCCAGGTCAACCGGGTCCGGAATATCAGTCACCCGGGCAAAGGCTTTATGGCCCAGGATTTCACTTTCTTTATTATTCACCGGGTACACCGGCCCTCGGAATCCGTTAAGAGCGCTGGTGAATGTTGAATATCCCCACTTGTTCCAGTTAGTCGTGGCCCCTACTACAGCCACCGATTTGGGATTGAATAACGGCTCCAGACTTTCGACTATAGATTGAACCATTCATGCTCCTTCTTTGATATACTATTCTTGGATAAAAGTGAATGATTACTGCAAAGCTCGCTCAATATTCAAATATTATATCAGATTCGTCTCTGGGACATGCTTATTATGTAATACTTTTAGGTATTAGCCGTATATTACATATAGAAACGGATAAAAGGAGGTAAACGATTGAATAAACTGCTCAAAATTCTGATTCCCGTATTCGTTATCCTGGGGCTGATACTGGCTGCAGGCTGCGCCACCAAACAAACCTCAGTAACAGCGCCGCCATTCGAGGGCGGAGCCGTACCAGCACCGCCAGCACCGCAAGAAATGCTTAAGAGCAACACCTACGATACCGCATCCCACTCCGTCGCCGGCGAGGTTAGCACCACGGACATGGACCGCAAAATCGTGAAGAACGGCAACATGACTCTGGAGGTAAATGATATAACAGCGGCTCTGACCGGCGTGGCTGCAATTGCCACAGACTTGAACGGCTATGTGGTGTCCTCAAATAAGTCGGGAGATAAAGACGCAACCTACGGCCAAAGTTCCATTCGAGTGCCGTCCGACCGCTTCGACCAAGCCTTCGACGAACTCCGCAAGTTAGCAGTCAACGTTCCTAATGAGAGCACCAACAGCCAGGATGTAACCGAGCAGTACACCGACCTGCAGGCACAGCTTCGCAACCTCGAGGCGACCGAAGCTCAATACCTGGAGCTGCTCAAGAAGGCAGAGAAGGTAGAAGATATATTGGCCGTGCAGCGGGAGCTATCTAACGTACGCGGCCAAATCGAGCAGGTTAAGGGGCGTATCCTGTATATTGAGCGCACCTCGGATATGGCGCTCATCGACGTAAACCTGCAGAAAGTAAAGCCCATAGGCGGGACTGCCTGGAGCGTACTCGAAACATTGAAGTCGGCAGCCCGCGGCCTGGTCAGCTTCGGCAAGGTACTGGCAATCATACTTATCTGGGTGGCGGTATTCAGCCCGGTTTGGATTATTATACTGCTGGTAGTACTCTATTTCACACGGTGGCGCCACGCCAAAGCCAGGACTTCCAGAAAATAACGCCAACTAAAAATAAAGGGGCGGAACTTCAAATCCGCCCCTTTATAGTTCAGAGCGATCTTCGAAAAAGGAGGAAACCATGGACAAGATGATTGCCTACTGCGGCATAGTCTGCACCGAATGCCCGGCATTTATAGCCACCCAGCAAAACGATGATGCCAAAAGGAAGCAGGTGGCTGAGATGTGGTCCAAGCAGTACAAGATGTCCGTTAAACCGGAGGATATCAACTGCGACGGCTGCAAGTCCGAGGGCAAAAGGCTTATCGGCTACTGTAACGTCTGCGAAATAAGAAAATGCGGACAGGGCAAAGCGGTTATTAACTGCGCCTACTGCGATGACTACGGCTGCAAAAAGCTGACCAAGTTCATCGCCATGGTGCCGCACGCCAAAGCAACGCTGGAAAAAATCAGGAAAAAGAAATAACCCGAATTTTTAGCTTTTGGCTTTTTACTTTTTACTTTCGTTTACATCACGGACAGGCCGCCGTCAACGCATATAGTTTGCCCGGTTATATACGAAGCTTCGTCTGACGCCAGAAAAAGCACTGTGTAAGCTATCTCCTCGGCTTTACCGTGCCTGCGCATTGGCACCCGCTCTCGGACACCCTGCTCACGTTTCTCGTTCATAATGGGTTGGACCATCGGAGTGGCTATGAAGCCGGGCGCCACGCAGTTCACCCTGATATTGTCCTTGGCCAGTCCCACGGCCAGAGACCTGGTCAATGCCGTAACGCCGGCTTTTGAAGTGGCATAAGCATAGAGGCGGTGACCGTAAAATGCCGCCATGGATGCATTATTGACGATGGCACCACCGCCGATTTTCTTCATCTCCGGTACGGCGTATTTGCACATGAATAATATGCTCTTGAGGTTGGTGTCCATAATAGTATCCCATTCTTCCTCGGTCACCTTAAGGCCGCCGCCACCCAGGCCGATGCCGACGTTGTTGAACAATATATCCAGCTTGCCGTAATTAGCGACTGCCGCGTCGACAACTTTTTTAGCCTCCGCTTCTTTGGTGACGTCGGCCTGTATCGCCATTGCCTTGCCGCCATCACCGGTAATCAAACTGACGGTTTCTTCAGCCACTTCCAGATTTTTATCCACGGCAATTACCCTGGCTCCTTCCCGGGCAAACAAAATAGCCGTTGCCTTGCCATTCCCCATGCCGGGCCTCGAGGAGCCGGCGCCTGATACAACTGCTACCTTATCCTTTAATCTGAGCATAGAATCAACCTCCGTGGATGTTTTCGGCCTCCAAGCGACTTAGTATTTCGGTATGAAAGCCTTTTCGCCGGGCTCCAGCTCTATCTGCAAAGCCACCAGTATCCTGGATACCATTCCGTAATAGCCGATAGTTGCCGTAAGCTTGACGATTGCCGGGTCGTCGAAAAAGCGCTTCAGATTAGCGAATGTGCTGTCGCTGACCTTAACATTAAGCGTGACCTCCTCGGTATACTGCAGCACGGCCCGTTCAATATCGGTAAATCTCTTCGAAGATGTCCAGTTGGGAAGCTCGTTAATCTGGTCGTTGGTGACACCGGCTTCCGTGCCGATGGCTACATGTTTGGTGAACTCGTATTCCGACCGCAGCAGATTGCCGACCCTCAGTATAGCCAGTTCTCTTAGCTTCGGGTCTAGTAAATCCGGATTGAGTATCGAATTGCCCAATCTGACGAAATTGCGGCCTACTTTGGGGCTATTGCCTACAGCCTTGAATAAATTGAGTACGGGAACTTTACGGTCATCCAATTTCTGGAACATCTCTTTAATTATTGGGTCGGCTTGTTCTTTCTCGACTAATTTAACGCGTGCCATATTACCTCCTTGATGATTAGCCTCCCGATAATACGCCCGCGTTACATGGCTGTCAAACAAATTTATATAGGGACAGGCGAACTGGACACAAGTCTCAAACAAATCTATACTGCACATCGAGACAACGCTGAAAGGATAGCAGTAATGAGCATCTGGGATAGATGGGCAGTGTCTATCAATGCGGCCGCTACTGGGGACAAGAGACGCAGAACCTTCGTCAAAGCGCTAATGCCTCTCATCCTCTACGTCATTATTGCACTCTTCATCCTTGCCTCCTTCTGGGTAGACAGGTGGCTCGCTCTCCCCGTTTTTCGTTTCACGTGGTGGGGAATCGGCCTATTCGCTCTCCTTCTTTTACTTGGCTTTGTCATCGATGCCTGGATAATAGTAACGTTTCGCAGAGCCAGTGGCACACCCATGCCCTTCAAACCGCCGACTAAGCTTATCACCACCGGGATATACGCCCATGTCAGGAACCCAATGGCTACAGCTGGTATCCTAATCGGAGAAGGGCTGGGGTTCTTGTTTGGCTCGCTTTCGCTAATTCTCATCTTTATACCTCTCCTCACTCTGCTTGGCTTCCTCTATCTCAAAGCTGTTGAAGAACGGGAGTTGGAGCTCAGGTTCGGCAAAGAATACCTGGAATATAAGAAGAAGGTGCCGATGTTCATTCCAAAGTTCAGGAGGTAAAAATGAGCGTCTGGGATAGATATGCCGATTATGTCTACAGAGTAGCCACCGGAGGCATGAAGCGTAGAATGCGTTTATTGCCCATAGCGTTGGTTATCTTCTTCGGCATCATCGTACTATTCGTCTTCGCCTCTTTATGGCTGGACAAATGGCTTACCTTCCTCCATTTCGGCTCGACTTTGTGGAGCGCGGGGCTAGCCTGGTTCATTATGTTTGTCGGCTGGCTTATCATGTTCTGGCCGGTCATAGCCTTCTTCAGCACCCGGGGCACGCCAGTCCCCTTCAACCCGCCGCCGAAGCTCATCACCACCGGCCTATATGCCTATATCAGGAACCCCATGCTACTGGGCATGTTTATCTTTATGCTCGGGCTGGGACTACTGTTCGGCTCGCTGTCCCTCATTTTCATCTTCACTCCTCTCTTCATCGTGATTAATGTCCTCTATATAAAAGCTATAGAAGAGAAGGAAATGGAGAAAAAGTTTGGCCGGGATTACCTGGAATACAAGGAAAAGGTGCCGATGTTCATTCCCAGGTTAGGAAGAAACAGAAAAAACTCACGACTTTCCACGTAACCCCGACTGTCATAAGAGAACAGGAGGTTTACTTTTGCTCGACAATATTTTTCCGATTTTTTATTTAATTGGTTTAATCGTGTACTCAGCTATCCGTGTATGGTATGAGATGAAATACTGGCAGGATAGAAAGTCTATCTTTCGTACAGAAGGGTTTATTACGGGTTTACTGATATACTTAGCGCCATTAGCCATGCTTATGCCTCTGCTTTATATGTTTACGTCCTGGCTGGATTTCGCCAATTACGACCTGCCAACCTGGACTGGGTGGGTTGGCACAGCTATTTTTGCCTTGGGATTGTGGTTGCTCTGGAGGTCACATGCTGATTTAGGACATAACTGGTCTATAACTACAGAAATTAAGAAGGAGCAAACGCTCATAACCAACGGTGTTTTTAAATACATTCGCCACCCGATGTATGCGGCATACTGGCTGTGGGGAATTGCTCAAGCGCTATTGATACAAAACTGGATTGCAGGTTTAACTTATCTGGCATTTTTTATACCCCTATACTTGTTACGGGTTCCACGTGAGGAACGGATGATGCTTGAGCAATTTGGAGAAGAATACCGTTTATACATCAACCGAACAGGCCGAATCATCCCACGTCCCCGGAGATAAGGGAAGATTATTTTCTGCCGTTGGAGTGCCGCTTCAGAAAATCGAGTATTGCTGTGGTAGCTTCCGGCGATTCAGTGAAGCCATGGCCGGCATTTTTCACCATGACCAGCTCCGCACCGGGTATTCGGGAAGCCAGAATCTTCGAGTTATCGGGATTAATCAGCCTGTCGGCATCGCCGGCTATAACCAGAGTTGGCGCCTTAATTTGGGGCAGCCGCTCATAGGTGTCGTGGCCCGCTATGGCTTGTGCCTGGCCTGAAAAGCCGTGAGGCGGCGTGGGATATTTCATAGTTATGTCCACATAGCTATCAACAGCCTCAGGATGCTTATCGATAAATTCCTTGGTCCACAACCAGGGCGCCGTTTGCCTGGCTCGCTCTGCCACCGGCAACTTCCCTATCTCCGGATTAAAAAGAAATGCCAGCGCTTCCGGGGTGGGTATTACGGATTGTTTTCCGCCACAATTGGTGCAGCCCAGTACCAGGTTGATTACCTTATCGGGATAGTTGAGCGCAAACTCCTGAGCAATCATGCCGCCCATGGAAACGCCGAAAGTATTCGCCTTGTCAATGCCGATGGCGTCGAGAAGACCTTTGGCATCGGCAGCCATCATCTTCATGGTGTAAGGCGTCTCCGGCTTATCAGTCCGCCCGGTACCGCGATTGTCAAAGATAATGACGCGGTACTCCTTAGCAAACGGAGGAATCAGAGTTGTCCAGTGTCCGGAGTACTGGCCGTAGCCCTGTATCATTAACAGTGGTTCCCCGTCGCCGTGGATTTCGTAGTAGATATTTATATCGTTAGCTTTTACCGTGGGCATTTCAGCGCCTCCTTGTTTTTAAATTACCACATTAGTAGGCACATAGCCTGTACAGATAAACAAAGCATTCAACTTCTAGACTTTTTTCTTATCCTTCTGGTGTCGCTTCAGAAAATCGACTATTGCCCCGATAGACTCGCGGGCGGCATCGCCGAAAAAGCCGTGGCCTGAATTTTTCAGCATAACCAGCTCGGCACCCGGTATCCTGGAGGCTAGAATCTTCGAGTTACCGGCCGGAATAATCCTGTCGGCGTCGCCGGCTATGACCAGCGTCGGAGCCTTGATTTGCGGCAGCCGGTCATAGGTATCCTGGCTCCTGATGGTACGTGACTGGCTGGCGTAGCCGTGAGGCGGTGTGGGGAACTTCGCAGTGGTTTCGATATAAAACTCAACTGCTTTTGGATGCTTATCTATGAATTCCTGATTCCAAAGCCAGGGCGGTGTCTGCCTGGCCCTCTCTGCTGCCGATAATTTTGCCATTTCCGGACCGAAAAGGAAGTTCAAAGCCTCTTTAGTCTGAGGTACCGCATTTTTACCTCCGCATTCGGTGCAGCCCAATATGAGGCTGATAACCCTCTCCGGGTAATTAATGGCAAACTCCTGGGCAATCATGCCGCCCATGGAAATGCCGAAAACGTGTGCCCGGTCCACGCCGATGGCGTCGAGCAGTCCCCTAGCATCGGCAGCCATCATCTTAGCCGAATAAGGCATGTCCGGCTTGTCGCTCCTCCCCGTACCGCGGTTGTCAAAAATAATGACCCGGTGGGCCAGAGAAAGTGCGGGAATTAAGGCCGCCCAGTGCCCGGAGTACTGGCCATAGCCACTGATTAACAGCAATGGTTCTCCATCACCATGTATTTCGTAGTAGATATTTATATCGCCAACCTTTACAGTAGGCATTCGATAGCCTCCTTGTTTCTAAGTATCACGTTGACCATTTTACAACAATAGGTCCTCAAGGTCGACAGAACATGTAGTGGTGAGGCTTTAGCCTCGCCAGCTGAATAGAAATTCTAAATCCAAACTTCATAGGTGTCATCTACCCACAGATGACCCTGCGTACGGTAACTCGAAGGCGAGTGACACGTACTTAAATAACCGGCCATCCCGCCGTCTAGCAATACAGGTCATTTTGGGTTAATATGTATGCCAAAGAAACCATAGAGAATTTGCCGGATGGACTCGGTAATTTACGAAGACAACCCGCACTATGATGTCTGGCTCAAAGGCATTATGGTGCTGCCGGTGTTCTTTATCCTCATTGGCTTGTATTACCTATTCACCGCCCAGGTCGAGTCGGCTATCGGCCTGTTTGCCACCGGTGTGCTTATGGGCGCCATCTACTGGGCTGTATTCCCCCGAAAATACCAGATACTCGATAGCAAAATTAGAATAGTACTCGGCGGCCAGTTCTCTTTTAACGTTCCCTTCGATACTTTAGAGACTGCCGGTAAACCCGAAGGAATAAGCCTGGGAATAAACTTCGCCACCACCTTCGTGAGCCAGCACGTCGTGGAGATAAAAAGAAAAAAGGGCATGAATGTGAATATAACCCCGAGCGACCTCGACCTGTTCCTTGAGAACCTCAATAAAGCGGTTTATGACTGGAAGCGAAGCGCCTCAAAAGTAGGCAATTAATTTTAACTTTTGACTTGCATTTTTGGCTTTTGGCTTTTGACTTTTAACTTAATATGAAACCTGTTGAATGGCTCGGCAACAAACTCAAAATCATCGACCAGACGCAACTGCCTGGCAAGCTGGTCTTTCTTGACCTCCGAAACTACACCGAAGTCGTCGCCGCTATCAAACAGATGAAGGTGCGCGGCGCGCCGGCCATCGGTGTGGCTGCCGCCTTCGGCATCGCCCTCGGTGCCGGAGATATAAAGGCAGATAATAAGGCAAAGTTTCTCAGCCAGTTCAATAAAATCTTGCAGTCTTTCGCCGCCGCCCGTCCCACCGCCGTAAATCTATTTCGAGCCATCGACCGGATGAAAAAGGCGGCAGAAACCTCCGGCGATGTGCCGAAGATAAAGCAGGCGCTCATCGACGAAGCTAAGAAAATTCATGCCGAAGAAGAAGCAGCCACCCGGCGGCTCAGCCGGCTCGGCGCCGGGCTTATTAAAAACGGCTTCACCGTTTTGACCCACTGCAATGCCGGGGCTTTAGCCACTGCCGGCTACGGCACAGCTTTGGGCGTCATCAAAGCCGCCTGGGAGCAGGGCAAGAAAATCGAGGTCATCGCCACCGAGACGCGCCCCTTGCTTCAGGGCGCCTGCCTCACCGCCTGGGAGCTGATGCAAGAGAAAATACCGGTCACATTGATTACCGATTCCATGGCCGGCTATTTCTTGAGCCGTGGCAAGGTATCCTGCGTCATCGTCGGCGCCGACCGTATTGCCGCCAACGGCGACACCGCCAACAAAATCGGCACCTACACTTTGGCTGTGCTGGCTAAAGAAAACGGCGTCCCGTTTTACGTGGCAGCGCCCACCAGCACCATCGACCTTTCTTTAAAGTCCGGCGCTGAAATCCCCATCGAGGAACGCAATCCTGAAGAAGTAACCAGCATTAGGGGAGTTCGCCTGGCGCCCAAAGGCGTGGCCGCCGCCAATCCCGCCTTCGACGTCACCCCCCACAAATACATCACCGCCATCATCACCGAGAAGGGCATCGTTAGGAAGCCGTACAGCCTTGGATTGAAGAAGTTAGTTAGCAGGTAATCTACTTAGAGGATAGGACTAACAATCCGTCAAGGATTGGGAAGTCGCAGAGATTCCAAGCACTGCCGTCTAATCACAGTAGCATATTAATAATTCTGCGATAGGTTTTTATGCTCTTTCCATAGATGCAATTGCTCTTTTCGAAAGCCTCTATGGTCAGCCGTGGTATGGTGGTTGCTACAAAGCAATATTAGATTATCAAATCTATGATTTGTTCTGTCTTGGTCTATGTGGTGTATTACAGGAGATTCCAATTCTTTACAGCCTGGGATTTGACATCGCCCCCCTGCTCTGCTGAATACTTGCTTCTTTATCTCTTCAGGAATTGGTGTACGTTGGGGTTTAGTTGAAGTTAGGGATTGTTTCTCTCGCTCCGTCCTAAGCCAGCTTAACAATTTGGTAAAAATGGATTTTAGTGCAGAAAATACACCTTGCCGAAATCTTGGAAACATTAATATACAACAAATGAAAACTATCAACAGTATTCCAAATACAAGGCTTATCCAAAGCAAATAGGGCTGAAATATTGGGGCTAGAATTGAATAGGCTATTACTAGAACGATAAAGAGTACCACTATGCGTTCGTAGTTCATACTAGTCTCCTATCATCTCGATAATATATCCAACTAATGAAAAACGAAATAGACTAAACTAATATATTTTACACCCACCCAAACCTAAAGAAAATACTTTAGTTATTAGCAAGGTAATGGACTAGGAATCCGTTAGTGAAGCTAACTGTTAAGCGGCTGAGACTAGGTGTTAAGCGGGGCAGACATATACCAGGTCAGTTACTTTTTCAGGATAGCTTGAAGTTCTATAAAGCACCATTGGGATAATACACAAAAAGTGTCACGTTTGATGATTGTTTAGAACACTATAAGCGAGTCAGTAGTTGAGATATCTTGGTCGTTATTTCAACCTTCTATAATATTGAAGTTGTCCTTGATGATTTTCCATCCACTACCCTCTGTGACAATATTATCAACAAAAAAAAGCAGCATTGGTGAGATAGCTCCGGTCTTTTTGTCAAAAAATTCGAATTCGAAGTCTACAATACGTTCCCCAAGCCATTTACGCAAAAGTCTTGCAGCTATAGCATCGATTGGATTTTCTGTCAACCTGACACTTTCATTGTAGACTCTTTCGTATTCCTGCATCTCGTTTATTGTGTAATCTGCATGTTCTAGTGAGGTCACATACTTTAGGATATGCCCACGTATTCTTTTGGATTGCGCTGAAGGGAACAGATTCCTCAGGGAGTTAATATGCAATGCTATTTTAGCCAAAAGTAAGTCAAAGATACCCATGTTTTCGTCTTGTATTATGAACTTCTCACCAAATGTATCCTTCAAGCCTGCATAAGTCTGTTGCCACCACTCATTGCCTTCCTGTAGTTTAGCTAAAACAAATTGACGGGATGCTTCTTCTTCAGTAATCTCCTTTTTGAACAGTGACATATCCTCACTATCTCCTACACGCTAAGGCATATCACTCCATTACCTCTGGTTTCCACTCAATAATTGGGCTCATTGCATTCCACCTTGCTTCGCCTGTCAATTCCGGCTTGTAGTCATTGTTGGTCATCAACTCAAATGCCCCTTTAGGACAGACCCATACCAACAACTTTGGCATCCCAAAAGAAGCAACGAAACGTTTATAGTTCTTTGTAGTCCAAAAGATTATCACCTCTTCGTCTTCTCTAACTGTCCGTTCTTTGAACGCTGCCCATAAATGGCCAAAGTCTATCTTGTGAGTTATATATCCTGTTATATTCTTCCCGAGCTTCCTGCACTCTATAGTGATGGAAGCGTATGGTGTGGTCATATCCATCGCCTTGACTTTACCATCTTTGTCCACAACTGAACCCAACGGTGTAAAATCGGTAACCCGACAAGCCTCTCCATCAATCTGACTCCACTCTTTGTCTTTCAATAGTACAAGTGAGGGTTGTAAATCCACAGTCTTTAACGCTTGGGTCGAAAATTCGTACATGGACAATGGTTGAGATGCAATCCTCAGACCTAAGTCCTTACTTGGTTGCCAGTCCTTTCCACAAATATTTTCCATGCCAAGTCGCTCAAGAAACAATCCAGCAATCATGCGGTTACCTATCTGCGTATCGCGCATGATGTCAACTTCAATACGATTGCAGACACGGGTAACACAACCAACTATTTCCTTTTCATTTGCGGTAAGGTTGTCAGGGTCGCTAAAGCGGGGTTCCACCCATTTCTTGAACGTCTCGAATCTAGAAAAATTAACCTTAGTAATTCTCATTCGCCCAATAGCAGTGTCTCCGCTCATTTTTTGACCGCTGGCATCCATAGTAGCAGTTTGGGCAATAGCTGTATTGTATTTACCCATGGCTTCCCATATATCGCTCCTACCCTTATTTTGTAGATAGCGTAGTGTAAATATGCTATGCTGGACTGCTTGCTCAAAGTTTGAGAGGCGTTTAAAGAAGGCTAGGGCAAAAAGCTCAAGATGCATAGCAATCATTTCTAATTCAAAAAGTGCAGGGGCAACCTTTAAGAAGGATGGGGCAGAATCTGTTAGTAGTTTAAATGCAGCATCAAGTATCTTCTGACTACCATCCTCGCCATCGACAACAGCATGGAACATTTGAGAGTCGTAGTAGTCTCTGCAAAAAGATTCCATATCAACCTTTGGTTTGCTACTAAAGATTCCCATAATAAATTTCCCCTAGGAATTATTTATTCGGTTTCAGAAAATCAAGTACTTGTGGGATTATACGCCAAGGAGGGACTTTGTTAATCTCTTCGTGATATATCTGTATCCAGGATTCAATCACTTCCTCGTCTATAACTTCATCCCCAAATTTAATGTTCCTCTGCATATTAGGTATTGGGAATGTAAATAGTAGGCCATGTCGAGCATAGTATATGCCTAGATGTTCTAATCCCTTATACATTTCCTGTTCTCTACAGTTTAGAAGGTGGTATCCTATTAGCTGCCTAAAATAAGGACGAGTAAATTTCAAGTATTTTGTTGTCTTAATATCTATCAGTTTGTTATCAATTATCAAATCGGCATCAGCCCCACCGATATAAGAACTACTTTGGCCAAATGTGGGGTTTAGAATACACCGTGTTTTGGCTTGCCACATTTTAGTGTCAACTATATCAGTTAGGCTTGCTAAATCAGCTATATCTTTAGGGTCAGGTGTCCAAGTAAGAGGGGGTGGAAGAAATTCCTCATGCAATTCCTTATATTTCTTAAAGGCATCCCTGTCATTACGTAACTTCTTTGGCATTAATGACTTAATATCTTCGTCTGTCGATGGTTGGGAGTCTGTTCCAGTTCTGGCTAACGTGTCCAAAATAGCCAAGTAAATACAGTTAGGCAAAAGGTCGCTTAGTTCTAATTCATCATTAAGATATCTTGTTTTAGCTAACTCAAAATCAGTGATTATTTGTTCACGAAACTTGTTACCCTTTGCAGCTATTCGACCAACTATGGGGAAATCAGTAACCAAATTCTTATTTATTTTAGCTACCTGTAATCTGAGAACGTAATCGAAAGATGTTCCTATAAACCCATAATGCATAGATAGGGGTGCAGCCTTCATCTCACCTTTCATCCCAAAGGTAGGCATATCGAATAACTGGTTTAGAGTTGGCTTCACCCACTCCACAAAGCCTGTTAAAGACACTTCCCCACCTGTAGCTTCGATTATACACCCATCCAAAGCTAAATAGAATACTTTAGGTATTAGCTGGACAATGGATTAGGAATCCAGGCGCCCATATCGTAGAAAATCAATCCCGGCAGGCAATCATTGTCACCACCTCGATTTCCAAGTATAATCTTGGCGTTTCCATCGTGGTGTGGCAGGATACGAACATCTAAATACGGAGGGATGACATGCAACCGGAATTGATGCTAGTGGTGATAACGGTATGGCTGTTTATATTGTGGTTCGGCTCGATTGCACTGGAAGCCACCGGCATGGAGCGGTCGAGAGCCCGCTTTCAGGCGATTTCAGCGCTTACCGGTACGGGCTTCACCACACGGGAAGCAGAGAACATCGTCGGCCACCCCAGACGCCGGATGATAGTCAGCTGGATGATGTTTCTGGGCAGCGTCGGCATCATACTATTCTTGCTTTTGCTGTTCATACTGATCGTAATCGGCACACAACCATCGAAACCGACCTCACCTTTTGTATACATCCTTTCAGCGATACCGGCGGTTGTTTTGCTGGTGCTGTTCTGGTTAGGCGTACTGGATAAGCTGGCCACGGTAATAGTCAACTGGTTGAAACGGACACCGTATTTCAAGCCGGAGCTATCGAATACTGAGATAATTTACCAGGCGGGCGACCACAGCCTGGCGCGATTGACCGTTGGCAAGGCGGCACCGGAGGTCGGCTCTAAAATCAGCGATACCAGCCTGGCAAAGGCCGATGTCAGGGTTCTGGCTATCGAGAGAGGCGATAAGGTTATGTTTTACCCTGAAGCCAAGGAGATTGTGCAGGCCGGAGACCACCTGATATATTACGGTCATACGGAGGAGATCAAGAAGACAATGGAGGAGAGTTAAAAACCAAAATGACGAAAATTTTAGTGTGGAGATTGAATAATGGCTGAAGCGAAAGTCGGTATTATCGGCGGCAGCGGCCTGTACCAGATAGAGGGCTTGACCGAAACAAAAGATATAAAAATTAAGACGCCCTTCGGCGACCCGAGCGATGTTATTACGCTGGGCAAGCTGGAAGGTGTGAACGTCGCCTTTTTGCCCCGTCACGGTAAAGGACATCGCATCAGCCCCACCGAACTGCCGTCAAGAGCCAACATCTACGCCTTGAAGACTCTCGGCGTGGAATGGATATTCTCCGTAGCCACCGTCGGCAGCCTCCAGGAGAAAATCAGACCACTGGACATAGTTATACCAGACCAGATTATCGACCGCACCTTCCTCCGGCAGGATACCTTCTTCGGCAAGGGCATCGTCGGGCACATACCCTTTGCCGACCCCTTCTGCCCCGTTCTCGGCGATATACTCCACAACTCAGCGCGTAAGCTCGAAATAAGGGCGCATGACGGCGGTACCTGCGTCGTCATGGAAGGTCCTCAGTTCTCCACCAGGGCTGAATCCGAGCTGTACCGCTCCTGGGGAGCCGATGTCATCTACATGACCGGTCTGCCGGAGGCTAAGCTGGCACGTGAGGCGGAAATCTGCTATGCCACCATGGCCGTGGTCACCGACTACGACTGCTGGAAAGAGACCTACGAGGTGGTGACTGTGGATATGGTCATTGACAATCTGAGGAGAGGTGTTGAAAACGTCAAAAGGCTTCTGAGGCAGGCAGTAACTTGCTTACCTCAAAAAAGGAATTGTATTTGTGCTTCCGCACTCCAAAATGCCATAATCACCTCCCGGGAGCTCATACCGGAGCAGGTCAAGAAGGACCTGGCACCAATAATCGGCAAGTATATAAAGTAGGGAAATTAATGGCACCCAAAATCGAATTCAACTGTCTGCCCACAATTATAGGCAGCATGCCTCAGACCGACCCCAAGGAGGCTTGCTCACTGGTGGCTAAATACCTGCCTGACCTGCCCGCCTGGCCGCAACTACCGAAACGCTCCAGCCAGGAAAATATGTATGCCCAGTTCAGCGAAGGCTTCCCGGGCATTGTGCTCGAGGGAGCTAAAGCCTATGTGGAACGTCCGGCGGATTTCGACAGCCGGCTGGAGCAGCTTTACAACGCGGATGCGGAGAATGACCCGGATAAATACGGCATCAGCGCCGACTATGCCGCCGGACTGCATGCCTTTCTGGCGCTAAAGGAACGCCATCCCCGGATGGTCAAGGGGCAGATAACGGGGCCCATCACCTGGGGGCTTATGGTCACCGACAGGGAGCAGCGAGGCATACTTTATGACGACCTTCTGGCCGAGGCGCTGGCCAAGTTCCTGCGGCTTAAAGCTATGTGGCAGGAGAGGTTCTTAAAGCAAATTGCGCCGGACACTATCATCTTCGTCGACGAGCCCTACCTGACCTCACTGGGCACGGCCTTCGTCGCCGTTCCCAATGAGCAGGTGACAACTTTACTCGAAGTAGTCTTGAGCGGCATTACAGGGCTTAAGGGAGTGCACTGCTGCGGCAGCACCGACTGGTCACTACTTTTAAAAAGCTCGACCGACATACTGAGCTTCGATGCTTATAACTACGCCGACTCGCTTGGCTGCTATCCGGCTGAGGTGAAAGCTTTCCTGGAGAAAGGCGGCAGCATCGCTTGGGGCATCATACCCAACGAAGAGGAGGCTGTAGCTCGAGAATCTCTGGGCAGCCTTAATGACCGGCTGGGCGAAGCCATGGCGCCGTTCACCCGTGACGGCCTGTCTTTCAGGCAGCTCGCAGCTCAAAGCTTGCTGACTCCGTCCTGCACGCTGGCATCTCTGTCCGTTGAAGCTTCCGTACGCGCTCTGGAACTGCTCGCCGAGCTTTCAGCCAGGGTTAGAAATAAGTATTCCCTTTAATCTACCTCACTCTAACTATCTCCCTTCCCCGTATCTCAGCGGGAGTAAATCCTCGCTGGATGCCTGCCCACCCGTCATCCATCAGGGGAGAGAGAATAATTTGTCAATGACAGTAGTAGTGGAATTCTAACGGAATGAAATAACAGGGGGGCGATTCCTAAAATCGCCCCCCTGTTTATATTTCTAAGGCTTGCTTATTAGACGAGGCGGAGGAGCAACACCACCAGAGTACCGATGATTAAAATACCTATAATCGCTAAAGCTATCATGCCATCAGTTTTCGAGCCAGTGGCGGCGCCGGCGCCAAGTACAGTGAAGCTACCTTGCTGCCCGCCGATGTCCACCGTGTAGGTCCCCGGCTGAGCCTTGACTACGGTGAACTTCACCGGCTGCGCGCCATGGGCACCAACGCTGACCATCCTGGTTTGCTCCACATTTCCGTTTATCTTGAGGACGACATAAAGACTGCCGGCCTCGTCACCGGTGTTAACCACATTGGTCGAGATGGTCACTGGCTGGTTGGTATATACCTGTTTCGGATTGATGTCCAGATATTGTACTGACATACTGGCTGGGTTACGTGGCGACACTCGTGGTTTCGCTTGTGGTGCTGATGAATTCACTGTGAAACCACCAGTTAGTGTTCCGGTGCCGAAAGGAGTGGTCACCGAGACATTCCTGGCTCCTATGGCAGCATTACGGGCGATTGTGATACTTGCCGTTATCTGTGTGGCGGAGTCAACCTTGAAGCTATTAACAGTTATGCCGGCGCCGAAGCTTACTACTGTAGCCCCGGTGAAGTTGATGCCTGTTATGGTAGTATTGAGCGTTTGTCCCTGCACGCCGGAGTTCGGGTGAACCGCGGTTGCTGGTATTGCCGGCCCGCCGGGGTCAATGATTGTACCGTTAGCAATACCGTCAGCGTCTCCCAAACCTCCATCTGTAAGCGTAAGCGTCAATACATTATCGCCGTCATTATCACCCAGAAGGGAGGTGCAGTCTATAAACGTTCCATTCTGGCATTTCCAGTATTGTGTGCCTGCAGGCATTGGTGAAGGTAAGGTAATGGTCACAGTTACTGTTTCACCCGGGTCGAGGCCAAGGATGTTGAAGGAGAAAAAACCATGCGGAAACTCGACACCCAACGCGACACAGGTGATTTCGGCCGGGGCTGTGGCAGTCAGCTTGGCAATACCGCCAGCGCTGGTGGAAAAGGTAGCCGTGCCCGTGCCCGTGGCCGTGTTTACTGTGGCTGTGTCGGGCGGAATGAGGCGGGCATAGTGGAGGGATGTGGGATTGACAGAAGGGACAAGACTGCCGTAGCTGATGTGGGGGTAATCGCTGCTGTCCAGCGCTATCGAACTCCATTTGCCGCCACCTATGCCTACGAGTGAGGGAGCACCATCTGGCCCTTCCCAGGTGGTTGTCTCCTGGTCCACTGTCTGTATGTCCCAGGCTGAGCCCGTCCAATTGGCATACTTCAGCATACCACCTATTATATTGTCGCTTCCGTCAGGTATTAAGCGGAAAATTTCGCCGATGCCCACAAAGTAGCTGATGTGGGGACGGTCATTGCTGTCCAGCGCTAGTGAGCAGTCCCATACAACAGCCGGGTCCACGGTCTCCTTTATCCAGGCTGTGCCCGTCCAGCTGGCATAGTGAAGGGAACCTGAAAGGTCGACGGTGGCATAGCTGATGTGGGGGTAACCGTGGCTGTCCAGCGCTATCGAGGTGGAAATCACATCTGCCGGGTCGACGATCTCCTTTACCCAGGCTGTGCCTGTCCAGTGCGCATAATGGAGGGAGTACAAGCCGCCGGTCGCATAACTGATGTGGGGACGGTCGTTGCTGTCCAGCGCTAGCGAGGTGGAGATAACATGTATATCATCCACTGTCTCTATTGCCCAGGCTGTTCCCGTCCACCGGGCATAGTGGAGGGAGTTAGAGCCGATGGTCGCATAACTGATGTGGGGACGGTCGTGGCTGTCCAGCGCTAGCGAGCAGTCCCATACATCAGCCGGGTCCACGGTCTCCTTTATCCAGGCTGTGCCTGTCCAACGGGCATAGTGGAGGGAAGCGCCGCCGACGACGGTATACCCGATATGGGGAAGGTCGTTGCTATCCAGCGCCAGCGAGGTAACAATAGCTGGGACATCATCCACCATCTCCTTGACCCAGGCTGAGCCCGTCCAACTGGCATAGTGGAGTGAATCAGCAAAACCAGTCGTGTAGCTGATGTGGGGATAACCGTGGCTGTCCAGAGCTATCGAGGTGGAATTTACATCGATATCATCCACCGTCTGAATACTCCAGGTTCCTCCATCTGCCAGAACGGGCACTGTCGGCATTGCTATAGCAATCGCTCCCAGAATCAAGGCCATCGCCATCACCATCGAGAAATATCTCCAGGCTCTCAGTTTAGTCATCTCTCACCTCATTAAGCTGTATTAACACGAAAAAGAACAACATTGACCGCTATCCTATGGGCGGTTTTCCGAAATTTTGTCATATTGCTACACCGTTGTCAACAGGTTTGGGGGGCTTTTGATTTCTATTTGGGCGGGACTAAAGCCCCGCAACTACATTCGGAATTTGAAATCTCAAGCTAATTAAGGGATAATACGAGCTAACTTTGTAAAATTCGCAGTATCAGGTGAAAAAATTATGAACAAACGTAAGAGAATGGCCATGCTGAAGCATCGCAAACGGCGCAAGAAGCTGGAAGAGAGAAGAAAAATGATGGCGCTGGCTGGCGCTGCCGTTGGGGCACCTAAACCAGCACCCGCAGTGGCAGTCGCCGAGGCGCCGGCACCGAAGAAACCGGCCAGGAAGAAGGCGGAAGCGATAGCTCCCAAGCCGAAGGCAAAAGCCGCTAAACCAAAAGCAGAAAAGGAAGCGCCCAAGAAACCGGTAGCCAAGAAGAAGGCCGAGGTTGTCACTGCCAAACCCAAAGCGAAGGTAGCTAAAGCCAAGGCTGAAGCACCTCCGGCAAAGGCGGCTAAGGCAGAAGAAGAGCCGAAAGCAAAAGCAGCTAAGGCGAAGGCAGCAAAGCCCGCGGCAAAGGCAGCCAAAGCCAAAGCAGCAGAAACGGCAGAGGAACCGAAAAAGCCAGCCCGAAAGAAGAAGGCCGAAACCGCATAGACTTAATGGCCAGCGTCTATCTCTTAACCGGCAGCCCGGGTACAGGTAAAACTACCGTTATCAAACAGGCGATAGCCGGTTCGGAGATAAAGGCCGGCGGCTTTTACACCGAAGAGATAAGAAGCGGCGGGACTCGGCAGGGCTTCCGTATTGTCACACTTGATGGGCAAGATGCCATACTGGCTCATGTCGATAACCCCAGCCGCTACCGGGTAAGCAAGTACAGCGTGGACATCGGAAATCTGGACAACATCGGTGTTTCCGCCATTGAGCGGGCGATAGCGGAAAGCGATTTAATAGTTATCGACGAAATAGGTAAGATGGAGCTTTTTTCTCCCCGCTTCAGGGAGGCGGTGCTCAAGGCCATAGACAGCGGCAAGAAAGTCCTGGGCACCATTATGCTCAACCCTCATCCCTTCGCCGACAACGTAAGGCGCCGTACTAACGTAAAAGTAATAGAGCTTACCCGGGCTAACCACGACCAGGTTCTAAAAGAAATACTTGATTGGCTGAAATAAACATTAAGTGAAGATAATACTCAAGCCGATTGGCGATTTTGATAAGAATGTACCTGAAGAGCTAAAGGGAAGGTTGAAGCAGACCTTCGGCTGTCCGGTAGAGATAGCACTCGAAGATTACAACCTGGAGAAAGCTTATGATTCGAAGCGAAAGCAATACCTGGCTACAAAGCTTCTCTCCCAACTGAAGAAGGCAGGCGTGGCTAAAGGCGAAAAGGTCCTGGGCATAGTCGACGTCGACCTCTACGCGCCGGGGCTTAACTTCATCTTCGGCCAGGCGGACATAACCGCCGGAACTGCCGCTATTTCGTTGTGTCGCTTGAGGCAGGAATATTACGGCTCAGCTACTGACGATGTCCTTTTTCTGGACAGAACTACCAAGGAGGCAGTTCATGAACTGGGGCACACTTTCGGACTGGAGCATTGCTCAAATGCTAAATGTGTCATGCACTTTTCTAACAGCCTGTCTGATACAGATTTGAAACAGGCGGCTTTTTGTAGCCGATGCCGCCCGAAATTGATAAAATAGTTTGTTTGAACCTCACCCCCTTTATCCCCCTCTCCTTTAGTAAGGAGAGGGGGAGGGTGGTACAGAGAGGGGCTTCGCCCCTCTCTAAATTACTCTCTTTGGGTGAGGAGAGATAAAGTTGATATAGAGTGGCGGTGCCCCTCGCTAAATTACCCTCTTTGGATAAGGAGAGGGAAGATAATACAGAGTGGCGAAGCCCCTCGCTAAATTACTCCCGTTTTTAAGGGAGGAAAAGGGAGTTGAGAAACTAATTAATGGAGGTATAGATATATGAGAAAAGTAGCTGCAGTGGGCGTCGGGATGACGAAATTCAGCGGCAAGCAGGACAAGACAGCCGTCGAGCTGTTTGCCGAAGCCGCCATCGACGCCATAAACGAGTCGAACTTGAAGCCGAAGGATATCCAGGCATTGTTTATGGGCAACGCCTTGAGCGACTTCGCCGAGGGGCAATCACAACCGCAAGCGTTTGTTGCCGATTACATCGGTGCTTACCATATACCGGCCAACAGATATGAAAATGCCTGCGCCTCATCCAGCGCCGCTTTCCGGGATGCCTTTATGTGGGTGGCTTCAGGGTTTTATGACATAGTACTGGTCGGCGGCGCCGAGACCGCGGCTAAGATGGGCACGCCTCTGGCGACCAGGACCTTCGCTATGGCCAGCGACAGCCGCTACGAATACCCGGCCGGAATAACTTTCCCCGGCGTCTTTGCTCTGCTGGCACACCTTTATGCCAAGAGATATGGCATTCCTTTGGAAAGGCTGAAGAAACAAATGGCCCAGGTAACGGTCAATTCCCACTACTACGGTGCCCGCAATCCCAAAGCCCAGTTCCAGAAAGAGATAACTGTTGATGATGTATTGAACAGCTTCATGGTATGCCAGCCCTTACAGCTATACGACTGCTGCCCGTTCTCCGATGGCGGCTCGGCAGTGGTCCTGGTCTCGGAAGACAAGGCGAAAAAGCTGACCAATAAGCCTGTTTTCGTCGCCGGCGTGGGTCAGGCCTCAGCCGGCAACTTACTCAGCCAGAGTGAATATCTACCGCGGCTCAGGTCCAGAGAGCTGGCGGCTGCGCAGTCCTATAAGATGGCGGGACTTAGCCCCAGGGATATAGATGTCATTGAGCTTCACGATTGCTTCAGCATAGCCACCATTATCGCACTGGAAGGTCTGGGCCTTTTCGAGTTGGGAAAGTCCGGCGAAGCGGTGGAGAAAGGTGAGACCAGGATTGGAGGGAGGCTGCCCGTAAATCCTTCCGGCGGACTCAAAGCCAAGGGACATCCCATAGGCGCCACCGGCACCGCCCAGGTGTATGAGATAGTCAGGCAGCTGAGAGGCGAATGTGGTGAGCGCCAGGTCGAAGGCGCCAAAGTAGGCATGACCGATACGCTCGGCGGCGACGGCGGCACGCTGTGTAACGTGATTCTGAAGAAAGGGTGGTCTTAGGCCGTCGCCTAATTCACCAGGAGGTTATAATTGGAACATAAACTGAATTTTAAACAATATAATGAGGCGCTGAAACAAAACAAGCTGCTGGGATTAAAGTGCAAACAGTGTGGCACAGTTACAGTGCCGCCCAGAATAGCCTGCAGCAAATGCGCCAGCACCGATATGGATATCGTGGAACTAAGCGGCAAGGGCAAAATCCAGACTTTCACCACCGTCTTCGTGCCCCCGGAAGGGCGCGAAGGCGAATGCCCGTACGTTATAGTAATGACGGAGCTCGATGAAGGACCGTGGATAATGGGCAACCTGACCGGCATCGACCCGAACAAAGTGACCATGGATATAATGGGTAAGAAGGTGAAAATGGGGCATGCTGTTTTTCCCGGCGATAAATACTCCGCCGGAGACGAAGCCCGACCACTGTTCAGCCTCGAAGCCTGAGGTCAGTAGGAGCCATGTCAAAGCCCCCGGCTCTGGTTGAGGTATTACTTAAACCTGAAACCTATGCTCACCATCCCCAAAAGGTGGAGCTGGTGCAGACACAGATGTCCTTTCTCTTCCTCACCGGCGACTACGTCTATAAAGTTAAAAAACCGGTAGATTTAGGCTACCTGGACTATACCTCACTGGAGAAGCGCCGCTTCTTCTGTCAGCAGGAAATAGAGCTGAATAGACGCCTCTGCCCGGACACCTATTTAGAAGTCGTGCCCATAGTCATCCGCCGGGGTCAAATACATCTTGGCGGCGAAGGGGGAATAATCGAATACGCCGTCAAAATGAAACAGCTACCTGCCGACCGGATGATGGACAAGCTCTTACCTCAGAACCTGGTGACCGGGGAGATGGTGGCCAGGGTAGCTGAGAAACTGGCGGCATTTCATCATAAGGCCGTAACCAGCCCGGAAATTAGCGCGTACGGAAAACCGGAGGCCATTAAGATAAACACCGATGAGAACTTCTCCCAGACCGAGAAATATATTGATATTTCCACACCTTCCGACAAATACAATCAAATCAAGGCTTACACCGATAACTTCCTTAAATCCAATAAGTCCCTGTTCAATAAGCGCGTTAAAGACGGCAGGATAAGAGACTGCCACGGCGACCTCCATGCTGCCCACGTTTGTCTGACCAATGGAATCTGTATCTACGACTGCATCGAGTTCAACGACAGGTTCAGATACGGCGACGTCGCCTCCGAAGTCGCCTTCCTGGCTATGGACTTAGACCGTTTCCGGCATGCCGACCTGTCACGGGTCTTTGTCGACGCCTATATACGTCTGAGCCGGGATAAAGAACTGCCTGAGCTATTGAATTTTTACAAGTGTTATCGGGCCTATGTTCGAGGCAAGGTGACCAGCTTCATGCTGGATGACCCCTACATCCCAGAGACTGAAAAGACAAGCCTTCTGGCTACGGCCAGGAAGTATTTCGAGCTTGCCGAATCGTATATATGATATATTAACAACGGAGTCAGCTAAACGTAATTAAGAGAATGTTTAGGATTCCCTGCAAGGAGTCAATATATTGAGACAGCCGTTTGCTGAATTCGTGAAAAACCAGTTGGGTGCAGGTTTCTTACTCATCGTTTGCGGCCTGCCCGGTACCTGGAAAACCGAGACGACTGAAGAAGTGTCGCGGATTAAAGGTTATCGGCTGCTTCGAACCGACCTGATCAGACTCGAGGTGCTGAAAAACGAGGATATATTCGATGAAAAAGTGGCCTCTAATATGGACAAACGATCACTGGTCTATGACGAGATGTTCTCGCGGGCTGAAAAGATACTGGGAAAGGGCGACGGCGTGATTCTCGATGCCACCTTCGTCACCCAGTCGTTAAGACGACGTGCTGCTGCCATAGCCGCCAAGCACAACCTGACCTTCATCATCATGCAAACGGACTGCCCCAAAGAAGTGGCTATCGCCCGCATATTAAGGCGTACCAAGGAAAATTATGAATCGAATGCACTAACTGAAGAAGCCTATTTAAGTAACAAAAAGAAGTTCGAAGAAGTAAAGCTGGATGACTTAAAGAGCTCGTACCCTAATCTTAATATTATCTACTTTATCGTCGATACCCGTAACGACCAGCCTGAGGACTGGTACGTAACCAGCGTGCAAAAGAAATAGATGAAAATAGACTTACATATACATACCACATGTTCGGATGGCAATCTGCATGTAGACGAGGTACTCCGGGAAGCCAAGAGAAAAAATATCGATTTAATATCGCTGACCGACCACGATTCCATAGAATGCCAGAAAAAAGCCCTGTCTCTGGCTACGAAATATGGCATTAATTATATTACCGGCATAGAATTGAACGTCACATTCCAATATCCCCCCGAACCCGGCAGGTCCATTTCTCTGGACTTCCTGGGATACCAGTTTGATATCGGCGACCGGGAGCTGAAGAATAAACTTGAATTGATAAGGCGGCGCAGAGAGGTAAGAGCGCGTGAAATTCTGGAGAAGCTGAACATTGAATTCGATAAGGAGAACATCGCCAGATTTAACCAAGCGGACATCAGGAACGTACAGGACAGCGTCGATGGCGCCTTCGGTCGACCTCACATAGCCAGATATCTGGTGGAAAAAGGGATTGTCAGCAGTCTTCAAGAAGCGTTTGATAGATATCTGGTCAGGTTGGATGTCCCCAAGTTTCCGCTTTCGCTGGCTGAAGCATCAATGTTAATCAGGAACGCCGGCGGCATACTTGTACTGGCGCATCCCAGTGACCCGCACGGGACGTCACTGGACAGCATAACATCTGATTTAGAGACGCAGACAAAGATTATCGAAGAATATATGCTGGAATACGTTGATGGTATAGAGTGCTGGCATACAACAAATGGCGCTAAAACAACTGCGCATTACATTGAGTTTGCCAAAAGTCACGACCTGTTCTTGACCGGCGGCAGCGATTGCCATCAGAAACCAATTATTATGGGCTCGCTGGATATACCTGACTACGTGGCGGAGCAGTTCATGTGATAGCAGGATGTTGTGCTGGAGTGCTCCCTCATGCAGACAGATTTTAGATAAATTATAATAAGGAGTAGCCCATGAATATAAAGAACTATGATATTAAAGATGCCTCCCTGGCTTCAGCCGGCAAGCTGCGTATCGAGTGGGCCGGCCGCGAGATGCCCGTAATCAAGCTCATCAGACAAAGGTTCGTCAAAGAAAAACCTTTGAAAGGCGTACGCATCTCTGCCTGCCTGCACATCACCACGGAGACAGCCAATCTCGCTTTGGCACTCAAGGATGGCGGCGCTGACCTGGTTTTATGCGCCTCTAACCCGCTGAGCACCCAGGATGATGCGGCGGCGGCGCTGGTCGAATACGGCCTGCCCACCTTCGCCATCAAGGGTGAAGATAACCAGACCTATTATCAGCACATAAATTCCGCCCTGAATCATAAACCTCAGCTCACCGTGGATGACGGCGCTGACCTCGTTAGCGCCGCCCACCGGGAAAAAACTCAGCTTCTGGCTAACATAATCGGCGGTACCGAGGAGACCACCACCGGCGTGATAAGATTGAGAAATATGGCCGAGGAGGGGAAGCTAAAGTATCCCATCATCGCCGTGAACGACGCCAAAACCAAGCACTTCTTCGATAACCGCTACGGCACGGGGCAGAGCACCATCGACGGCATTACCCGGGCCACCAATGTATTGTGGGCGGGTAAAAAGGTGGTCGTCTGCGGCTACGGCTGGTGCGGCAGGGGTATAGCTCGGCGAGCTCAAGGGATGGGCGCCTGGATAATCGTAACCGAAATCAACCCTATCTCAGCCCTCGAAGCGGCAATGGACGGCTATCAGGTCATGCCTCTAATCGAGGCGGCTAAGATAGGAGATATATTTATCACCGCCACCGGCGATATCAATGCCATTGACAAAGGCCACTTATCCCAAATGAAGGACGGGGCTATCCTGGCTAACAGCGGCCATTTCAACGTCGAGATAAACATACCGGCCCTGGAAAAACTAGCCAAAGCAAAAAGGCAGATACGCCCCTTCGTTGATGAGTATACTCTGGCTGATGGGCGACGGCTTTATCTACTGGGTGAAGGCAGGTTAATAAATCTGACGGCGGCTGAAGGGCATCCCGCCAGCGTCATGGACATGAGCTTTGCCAACCAGGCGCTATGCCTGGAACATCTGATTAAGAATAAGGGGAATCTTCAGCCAAAGGTCTACCCTGTGCCTGAGGAAATCGATAACGAGGTAGGACGGCTGAAGCTAAAAGCAATGAACATAACCATCGATTCCCTGACCAGGGAACAAAAGAAATACCTGGAAAGCTGGGAGGAAGGAACCTAATTAAAGGAGAAAAAATGTCGAATAGCTTTAATGAGCAGCCTTGTTATTTTTTCGCCTCGGAGTCGGTGACCGAAGGACATCCGGACAAACTCTGTGACCAGGTTTCCGACGCCGTGCTCGATGCCATAATGGAACAAGACCCCTTCGGCCGGGTGGCTTGCGAAGTCGCCGTGACTGTGGGGCTGGTAATCGTTCTGGGTGAGATTACTACCAACTGCTATATAGAAATACCCGACATCGTGCATAAGGTGGTCCGTGATGCCGGTTATATCAAGCCGGAATACGGCTTTGATTATAAAAGCTGCGGCACACTGGTATCTATAAAGCAGCAATCGACCGATATTTCCGCCGGTGTCAGCCAGGCGATGGAAGTCAGAGACAAAAAGAAAGGCGTCGATGAGCTGGATAAAACCGGCGCTGGCGACCAGGGTATGATGTTCGGCTTCGCCTGCAACGAGACGCCTGAGCTTATGCCGCTGCCCATATCGCTGGCTAATAAGCTGTGCCGTCGCCTGGCTCGAGTCAGGCAGGAGAAGATTCTGCCTTACCTTCGCCCGGATGGTAAATCACAGGTGACTGTGGAATACTGCCGCGGTTTGCCGAAGAGGATAGATTCGGTGGTTATCGGCGCTCAACACAATCCCGATGTAGACAACGATACTATCAGGAAAGGCATAATAGAAAAGGTAATAAAAGCTGTTATTCCGGCCAAACTGCTGGATAAAAATACCAAGTATTACGTTAACGGCGCCGGCCGTTTTGTTATCGGCGGGCCGGTATCGGATACCGGTTTTACCGGCCGTAAGATACTGGTCGATACCTACGGCGGCTATGCACGCCATGGCGGTGGAGCCTTCTCCGGAAAAGACCCGACCAAGGTCGACCGCTCCGCCAGCTATATGGCCCGTTACGCGGCTAAAAACCTGGTGGCTGCCGGACTGGCCGACCGCCTTGAAGTGCAGGTTGCCTATGCCATCGGCGTTGCCCATCCGTTGTCTATCTCCTGCGAGACCTTCGGCACCGGCAAGGTACCGGATAAGACCATCGTTGACCTGATTCATGAGCATTTCGATTTCCGCCCCGAAGCCATTATCAGGTATCTCGACCTCCGCCGCCCCATTTACCGGCAGACCGCCACCTACGGGCATTTCGGCAGAGACGACCTCGAGCTGTCCTGGGAGAAAACGGACAAGGCCAAAATACTCAGGGCCGAGGCGGGATTAAAAGACTAAAGAAGGCAGATGGATAAGGTTATTAAATTCGGCACCGACGGCTGGCGAGCAGTCATCGCCGAGGACTTTACCTTCGATAATGTCCGGGCTTGCGCTCAAGGTGTAGCTAAGTACTTGAATCGGGCTAAGCTCACCGACCGTGGTCTGGTCATCGGCTATGATACCCGTTTTGCTTCCGAAGATTTCGCAGCAGCTGCCGCCGAGGTACTTGCCGGAAACAAAATTAAGGTAAACCTGTGCTCCAAAGCAGCACCAACGCCGGTGATAAGCTACGCCGTCACCGCCACCAAATCAGCCGGTGGCATAATAATCACCGCCAGCCACAACCCTGCCCGCTGGAACGGGTTCAAATTCAAGGATGACCTTGGAGCCAGCGCTCCGTCTGAGGTCGCCGCAGAAATAGAAAAGAATGCCAACGAAGCCCTGTCCACAGGAGAGGTGAAGCGAAGTCCTCTGGCTGATGGCCTGAACAGCGGGCTTATTACATACTTAGACCCGGACCCGGTGTATTTCAAGCAGTTAGGGCGCCTCATTGACCTGGAAGCTATTCGCCGCAGCCCGCTGAAGGTTATCGTTGATTCCATGTACGGGGCTGGCATCGGCTATTTCACACAGCTACTCCAGGGCAGCAAAATAGAAGTTATACCGATTAACGGCGAGCGCAACCCGAGCTTCCCCGGAATAAACCCCGAGCCTATCGCCAAAAACCTGGCTAAGCTTTCCAGCCTAATTAAGGAGCAGAAGGCAAATGTGGGTATGGCCAACGACGGCGATGCCGACCGTATCGGCATCGTCGATGAGAAAGGAAACTTCATTAATCAGCTGCAGGTCTTCGCCCTGCTCGTGCTTTACTTCCTGGAGGTCCGCGGCGAGCGGGGTGCCATAATAAAGACCTTGAGCGACACCGTGATGATTGACCGGCTGGGGAAGCTTTTCAACGTCCCTGTTTATGAGACGTCGGTGGGCTTCAAATATGTAGCGCCGCTGATGATAGAGAAGAATGCCCTCATCGGTGGCGAGGAGAGCGGCGGCTATGGCTTCCGCGGCCATGTCCCTGAGCGCGACGGTATACTCGCCGGCTTGTACTTTCTCGACTTCATGATAAAAACGGGCAAGACGCCGTCGCAACTATTGGACTACTTGTTCAGCAAGGTTGGTCCTCATTACTACGACCGCATTGACGTCCACATTGGCGAGGATGAACGTCAAAAATATACCGACAAGCTGGCTAAGAGTTCAATCAAGTCCATAGCCGGCATGCAGGTAGCCAAACTGGACACCACGGATGGCTTCCGTTATATTTTGTCCGATGATTCCTGGCTGCTCATCCGCTTCTCTGGCACCGAGCCGCTCATCCGCATCTATGCCGAAAGTAATACCGTCAAGCAGGTGCAGAAGCTGCTGGACAGCGGCAAGAAAATGTTGGGGCTATAAGATATGGTCAATTTAGACGACATTCAACTATATAAACAGCTCGACCCGGCAAACATGCGGGGGCACCTTCATGGCTTACCCCGGCAGTGCCGCGCCGCCTGGAACAAAGCTGAAAGATTCCAATTGCCCAAAGATTACAGGAACGTCGATAAAGTAGTGGTTCTGGGAATGGGCGGCTCGGCCATAGGCGGCGATTTAGTCCGCAGCCTGCTTTCATCGAAAAAGAAACCGATTATTTTCGTTAACCGCGATTATGACCTGCCCGCTTTTGTTGACGAAAAGACGCTGGTAATTGCTTCTAGCTACTCGGGAAATACCGAGGAAACGCTGTCTGCCTTTTCTCAGGCTTTACAGAAGAGGTGTAAAAAGCTGGTTATGACCACGGGCGGCAGACTAAAGGAGCTGGCTGAAGATGCCGGGGTGCCCGTTTTCGAAATCGACTATGAAGGCCAACCGCGGGCGGCACTGGGCTACAGCTTCATGCCACTCATAGCTTTCCTGCAAAAGCTGAACCTCATTGAAGACAAAACGGCCGAGGTCAAGGCGATGATTCAAGACCTGGATAAGCTGCTTGGCGAGCTAAAGGAGACCGTGCCCACGGGCTCAAACACAGCCAAGCAACTGGCTGCCAAGCTGGATGGTAAGATAGCTGTCATTTACGGCGCCGGTATTGTCTCCGAGGTCGCCCATCGCTGGAAAACGCAAATTAACGAGAACAGCAAAGCCTCGGCTTTCTACGAAACTTTCTCCGAGCTTAACCACAACGCTGTCGTCGGCTACCAGTTCCCCCGGGAACTAGCCGCCAGAATATATGTAGTCATGCTCCGCTCTCCATCCCTGCACCCCCGAATGTTGATTCGCTACCAGGTTACCGGCGAGCTATTAAAGCAGAGCGGAATCAGCCACGAGACCATTGATAGCCAGGGCAAAAATGAACTGAGTCAGATGATGGGCCTGATTTACCTCGGCGATTGGGTTAGCTATTACCTGGCCATACTCAACGAGATAGACCCCACGCCGGTAAAGGCCATCGACTACCTCAAGAAACGGCTGAGCCAGGCGAAGTAGGCTTCAGAATACTTTTAATGCGCATCCTTACAGATAATTAGCGCAAACAGCTTATTGATGTTATAATTCGTCGACATTTGCCAACGCGAATGACTAGAAATGTAAAGGAGGTGAGAGCAATGACTGAGGCACTGTATCTTCAGTTCACTTGAGTTTGAGCCAAGTGGCTGGGTGCAAGTTTTGCATCAGTCATTTGCTCGCAGAACCTCCGTTTCCGTAATATCAGGAGGCTTATGGCTGTTTAGTGCATTTTACAGAATGCCTCCTGAAGCGATGGTGCGGAGTTTCTCGGCCATCGCTTTTTTATTTATGAAAAATTAACAACAGGGAGGTTAGATGTGACACATAAGGTATTTCTTATCCAATCGGAAGGACTTGGAAGAGGGAACGAGCAACTGGGCTCCATGCTCATGTCTAATTTTTTTAGATTGCTCGGTGAAAGCGAAGATAAGCCGAACAGTATGATATTCTGGAATACGGGAGTGCGCCTTGCGTGTGAAGGCTCTCCAGTTTTGCACCGTTTGAAACAGCTTGAAGAACAGGGCGTGGAGCTTCTGTCCTGCACCACCTGCCTGGAACACTTTGAGCTGACGGATAAACTGGCAGTCGGCAAACCGACAAACATGATGAAATCCATACAGTCTATGATGGATAACGATATAGTCAGCCTGTAAATAAGGCAACTATCAATTTGACATAGGATGGATGGGAAGCAGACGCAAGAACTCAATCCATCTTTTTAGGAAACCAGCCTGACCTCTTGGCCCACCAGAAGGCGAGGTAGGTGGCTATAACAGTAGATACAACCAATAGAGCTACATACCAGCCTCTATCACCTGGCGTCATGGCGAAAGCCGAGTTGCCGAAGATCGTGGCCAGTGTATTGGGGACAAGCACGGCGGTACCAAGTATGGTCAAATAGGTCATAATCATCGCCATTTTGTTGTTAAGAACCTGCAGTTGATTGTTGTAAATCGACTGCAATACTTCCAGCCCCGAAGCCAGTACCTCGGATAAATGCTCGGCCAGACCTATCTGCTGCTTTACATTCTCAGCCAGCAGCCCTACTTGTTCCAGCAGCCGTGTGTTATCAGATATGATCTCGGCGTCCCCATAACGCACATCGTGTAGTACATCAACCGTCTCCCATAGTGCATTCAGGTAGCTGATAAGTGCGTGTTTCATGCCATAAATCTCCGGCCCGAGTATGGTGCGCGGAGTTTCGGGGTTCATCAGACGTTTGTTCAGTTCGTCGCCGTGTTCCTCAATCTGGCGTAAGTGTTCAAAGTTGCGGTCGTTATTTTGGTCGACTATGCGTATGAGCAATACGGTCAATTTGTCTTCGGGAGAGGCATCGATAGGTATTTTCTGCAATACTTTACTGGAATACCGGCGCAGACGGCTGAATCTACGGTCTACATCCACCGGGTGAATGGTTAGAATCAGGTTCTTTCTCAGCAGAAGTAGTGTGGTGTGAGTCTGCACGTCAGGGTGTTCGTGTAGCCGGATCTGAATGGAGGGAAGCTTTAGGCCCATCTCGGTATTTAAGTCTTCGTACAGCAGGCGAGAGTCTCCACTTAGCGACGAAATAAGTTGGTCGCTGAACCCAAGAAGTGTGCCGGCAATGCAGGCTTCTTTCTCAAAATCGTTGGTGCGAAAGTCCACCCAGGCAATGACGGCTCCGCTGAGTATCTCCAGAATGCGGACCGGCGAATCAGCTTCATCCATGAACATACTGCCGTCGGAGCATATAGCGGCGCAGAACCATCCTTTTTGGTGGTTTTCGATTACCATGGACTTTTCCACCGAACAAACTTTATCAGCAATAAGAAGTTCTTTTTCCACGTCGCTCACTACACTGGCAGTGGCGACTTTGGCGCGTTTCCGATTTACCGTATTTTTTACCATCTATTTCCTATCGCATTATGGCAGGCAAGGTAGTATCAGTCAAGCCCGCCTGACAAATGAAACAAGGCAAGAATATGAGAACTATAAAGCTGCTGCTGACTCCAGTTCAAACTGGGCTGTCGTTATTTAAAATAACGGATATTAAGTCAAAGCAGGCTTTTGCCGGTATTCGCCGGTTGCTAAGCTTTATCGCTTGGTATACTGAGGTGCTTTGCGGGCGCGCTTGAGACCGTACTTCTTGCGCTCTTTTATTCGAGCATCGCGGGTCAGTAAGCCCTCTTGACGCAGCATAGGCCTGAACTGCTCGTTGGCTTTAACTAAGGCTCGCGCAATGCCGTGTCGAATAGCCTCAGCCTGACCGGTAACGCCGCCACCGGTCACCTTAACTTCAACGTTAAACTTGCCTATAGTATCCGTAGCCTTAAAAGGATGCTCAACATTGCGCCGATGTTCAAGGCGAGGGAAAAAATCCTGGTACGGCTTACCATTAACCATAATCTCTCCCTTGCCTGAGAACAGCTTCACCTGTGCTATGGCGCATTTGCGCTTGCCTGTGCCACGGTCATATGTCTGAGTAGTCACTAGATTCAACTCCCCTTTGCAGTTGTTTTCATACCGGCGACCTGCGCCTGATGAGGATGACTATCACCGGCGTAAACTTTGAGCTTCTTAAACATGGCTCTACCCAACCGATTGTGCGGCAACATGCCCCTGACTGCATGCTCAATCACTCTAGTGGGGTGAGCAGCCATCATCTCTTCATAAGTCTCAGCTTTAATGCCGCCGGGGTATCCTGAATGCCGATAATAAGTTTTTTGCTTTGGTTTCTTCCCGGTGACTTTAACCTTAGTTGCATTGAGCACAATGACAAAATCGCCGGTATCAAGATACGGAACGAATGTCGGCTTGTGTTTGCCCATGAGCAAGTTTGCTACCTGTGTGGCCAGCTTGCCTAAGATCTTCCCCGAGGCATCGATAACATGCCACCGGCGTTCGACGTCTTTAGCTTTAGTTGAATAGGTCTTCATATTGCCAGCTCCAGATTTGCAGGGTAATTAACTTTATTTAAAAAAAGGCCACAAGCCGGTGCCGTCGGTCCGGCCAGCCCCAGCAGCTTTGCCTCCATAATCTGACTAAATTCATCAAGTCCTACTTTACCTAAACCCACCCTTATTAGCAAGCCAACCGTATTGCGGACCTGATGAGGTAGAAATGAATTAGCCATCATATTATAAGTGACCACGTCATCCTTTTTTGTCACCTTCGCTTTATAGACAGTGCGCACTGTGCTTCTTGGCTTGCCCAGCGCTGTGGCGAAGGAGACAAAGTCATGTTCGCCTTCAAGAAATTTACATGCCATATTCATAATTCTAGTGTTCAACTTTTTGGGCACAAAATAAGCAAAGCCGTCAAATAGAGGCGACCGGGTTGAGCTATTCAATATACAATAATCGTATTCTCGGCTCACAGCATCACGCCTGACGTTAAAATCCATATTCATCTTACAAGCGCCCTTAACCGCAATATCCTTCGGCAGATAGTAATTTAGAGCTCTGATAAAAACCTGTGGAGTTAAGCTGGACTGAGTCCGGAAGCTAACTACCTGGCCTCTGGCATGTACGCCGGTATCGGTCCGGCTGGCAGCCATCACACGGCTGCTTTCTCCGGCAACTCTTCGTATAACGCTTTCCAGTTCAGACTGAATCGTAGGCAACTTAGCCTGCCACTGAAAGCCATAATAATTTCTGCCGTCATACTCCACAACCAGAACAATCTTGCTAACGCTGTTAAAGAGCTTCTCCAACGGGGTTTACTGTTATTCTACCATCTGAATTTGGGCTAGCCGCGCCCCGTCACCGACCCGCCGTCCCAACTTAACTATCCTCGTATAACCTCCGGCGCGCTCTGCATATCTAGGTGCCAGCTCACTGAATATCTTATCGACGAGCTTCTTATCGGTAACAAAGGCAAGAGCCCGCCGTCTCGATGCCAGGCTGCCTTCTTTACCCAAGGTAATCATTTTTTCAGCCAGCCCTCGAATCTCTTTTGCCTTGGCCTCGGTGGTGACAATTTTTTCGTATTTAACTAAATCGGCCACCAGGTTACGGTAAAGTGCCCAGCGCTGCGCTGTAGGCCGGCTCAGTTTTCGTCCAGCTACGCGATGTCTCAATCTTCAGCCTTCCCTTCCGAACTTTCAGTATCTTCCTCTTTCTTGGAAGCCGTGGCCTTTGATGCCTTTTTCTTTTCCTTTTTCTCTTTAGCCTCGGGGATGAAAGGCAGGTCAAGACGTTTAAGTGCCACTTCCACTTCCTCTCTGGACTTGGCGCCGAAGCCAGCCAGTGCACACAGGCCATCCAGGCTTTTCTCCAGAATCTGGCCTAACGTAGTAACGCCGCCTCTTCTCAAACTGTTATAGGTATGAGTGGATAAATTCAACTGGTCTAAAGGCATCAAGTACTGCTCCGGAGGAATCAGCCTTTGCCATACTATTTCGGCTCCCTCTTGGGTTATCACTTTAGCCAGTTCGCGGAAGCAGCCAAACTGCTCTATCAGTATAGCCGCGCTCTGGCTAACCGCCTCTATCGGAGATATGGAGCCGTCAGTCCAAACTTCCAATATAAGTTTTTCCTGATTACTGCCTTCTCTTAGGCTGCTGGGCTCCACCGAGTAATTAACTTTGCGAAGCGGTGTGAAAATAGCATCTATAGGAATCGCCCCAATCGGCAGGCTATCGCTGGAACTGGCCGGTACATACCCTCTGCCTATCTCGACATTAAACTCGACATCCAGCCTAGCTTCAGGTGCATCCAGAGTAGCCAGATATAGTTCCGGGTTAACAATCTCGAAATCTGCCGACGGTTTAATATCGCCGGCCCGAACTTGCCCTTCTCCTTCAGCCTCCAGTCTCAATTTTCCTGAACGCTGGGCAAGATGACGCAGCCGTATCGCCTTAACGTTAAGCAGGAAATCTATCGTATCTTCTTTAACATGGGGGATGGTTGAGAATTCATGCTGGACACTCTCAATCATGGCCCAGGTTACCGCAGCACCGGGCAGAGAGCTAAGAAGCACCCGGCGCAATGCGTTACCTAATGTAACTCCAAAACCTTTTTCCACAGGTTCAGCAACGAAACGGCCGTACGTTTCGGTGCCTTCAACACATTCTACCTTTGGTAGTGCTAAGCCAGCCAAGAAGCCTCCTTAACGAGAATAGTATTCAACGATAGCTTTTTCATCGAACTTGACTTCAATATCCTCACCCGTCGGCAGGTTAATAATCTGACCGGCCATTTTTTGTTTGTCTAATGCCAGCCAGCCGGGAATAGTCCTGCCCTCAATTTCCTGAACCAGCGTTTTGTAATATTCGCTCTTAGTGCTGGCCTCCCGCCAGGCAATGGCATCACCAGACTTCACCAGGCAAGAGGGGATATCAGTCTTGCGGCCGTTTAAGAGAAAGTGACCATGGCGTACCAGCTGTCTGGCTTGAGCACGGGAGCTGGCAAAGCCAAACCTGAAAACTACATTGTCCAACCGTCTCTCAAGCAAAATTAGAAGAGTCACTCCGGTTATGCCCGGAAGTCTTTCCGCTTCAGCAAAGAATTTTCGAAATTGTCGTTCCATAAGTCCATAGGTATAACGCGCCTTCTGTTTTTCCTGCAACTGAAGCCCACGGTCAGACTTTTTGGCACGGCGCTTGCTGACACCTCTATAACCAGGAGGAACATCCCGGCGCTCAAAAGCGCACTTGGAGGTAAAACACCTGTCCCCCTTAAGCATCAATTTATCGCCAGCTCGGCGGCATACACGACACTTAGCGTCTATATAACGTGCCATTTCTAGACTCGCCTTCTCTTACGGGGCCGGCATCCATTATGTGGAACCGGGGTAACGTCCTTAATTCCGGTGACTAAAATCCCCGAGGCCTGGATGGCTCTGATAGCCGCTTCTCGGCCACTTCCGGGACCTCGAACAAAGACCTCTACCTGACGCAAACCGTGTTCCTTGGCTTTCTGAGCCGCTCCCTGGGCTGCCAGCTGAGCCGCGTAGGGCGTACCTTTTCGAGAGCCTTTAAAACCAGCAGTGCCAGAACTCCCCCAGGCGATGACCCCACCTTTCTGGTCGGTAAGAGTGATGATTGTATTATTAAATGAAGATTGGATATAGGCTTTACCTTCAGCTACTTGTTTGCGCTCTCGCCTTCTTGCGCCGGTTTTCTTTTTCTTAGGCATATACTCTTCATCACTCCTTTATTTCTTGGTCGTTCCACGTCTCTGTCCGCGTCCGGCCACTGTCTTGCGGAGTCCACGCTTGGTCCGGGCATTGGTTCGGGTGCGCTGTCCCCGAGCCGGTAATCCACGACGATGCCTTAGACCACGGTAACTGCCGATTTCAATAAGTCTCTTGATATTAAAATTAACTTCCTTACGAAGCGTGCCCTCTACTTTATACTCTTTATCGATAACCTCGCGAATGCGATTAACTTCTTGCTCGCTGAGGTCCTTCACCCTGGTATCAGGGTTTACGCCGCTGGAAGCTAAAATCCGCTGGCTTGAATGAGGACCTATACCGTAGATATACTGTAGAGAAATCTCTACTCTTTTATCTTTTGGAATGTCCACACCGGCGATACGTGCCATATTTTATAACTCCTGCATTATCCCTGGCGCTGCTTATGTTTGGGATTCTGGCAAATAACCCGAACCACGCCGCGGCGCCTGACAATCTTGCATTTATCACATCGACGCTTAACAGAAGACCTTACTTTCATTTAATCACCTTAAAGCAAAAAACCCTATAATAATAAACTTTGTTACCACTTATGTCAAAGTAAACGCTCATGGTTACTTGAACCGATACGTAATTCTCCCACGCTTCAAATCGTAAGGCGAAAGCTCCACTAACACCTTATCCGCCGGTAATATTCTAATATAATGTTTCCTCATTTTACCCGAAATATGTCCCAGAACCTCATGTCCATTTGCCAGTTCCACGCGAAACATAGCATTAGGTAAAGATTCAATAACTATGCCTTCAACCTCTATTGCTTCCTTCTTAGGCATACTGCACTTCTACATATATTATAATAAAGTCAGTATCTCTGCTTCATCCTCGCTAATAGCGATAGTATGCTCAAAATGCGCGGCAAGGCTGCCATCTACAGTCAGCACCGTCCATTTGTTGCTGGCAACCCGGGTTTGCCAATCTCCGGTAGTCACCATCGGCTCTATTGCCAGAGTCATGCCCTTTCGCAAAACAGGTCCTTCGCCGGAAGGGCCGAAGTTCGGTACTAACGGGTCTTCGTGCAAGTCTCTACCTACTCCATGTCCTGAATACTCTCGAACCACAGAGAAACCCCTGGTCTCAACGTAGTTCTGGATTGCCGCTGAAACATCTCCCAGGTGGGCACCATTTCGTGCTTCCTTTATGCCGACCATCAATGCGGCTTCAGTTATGGCCATAAGCTCCTGAGCCTTAGGACTAATTCTACCTACCCCAACGGTTATAGCTCCATCGCCATGGAAGCCGTTAACTACGGCGCCGAAATCGAGAGAGACGATATCACCGGTATTCAACTCCCGCTCTCCGGGAATACCATGTACAATCTCGTCATTAACTGAAACACACAGCGATGCCGGGAAGCCTCGATAACCTTTGAAAGAAGCTTTAGCTCCGTATTTCTTCAGCTCGCTGGCAGCCAATGAATCAAGGTGGCTCGTTTTAATCCCCGGCTTTATTTCTTCCGTCAATCTTTGTAAAGTTTTCGCCACGATTTTCCCAGCCTGCCGCATAATAGCCACTTCCTGCGGTGACTTTATCACGGTCATATAGCTTTCACCGACACGGGCCCGAGAATATCGATTATCTTCCCGGATACCTCTTTAATGTCACGATTACCATCTACCGCAGCAAGCTTACCCCCAGCCTTGTAATAATCAAGCACAGGGGTAGTTTGAGCGAAATAGACTTTAAGCCGCTCTCGTATAGTCTTCTCTATATCGTCCGAGCGCTGATATAGCTCGCCGCCACATTTATCACAGTTCCCCCGAACCTTTGGCGGTGAGCTTACCTCATGATAAGGCGTCTGGCACTTTCTACATATCCACCGCCCTGTAAGACGTTTTAACAGCTCTTTTTCAGGCACCTCAATATATATGGCTTTGTCTATAGCCTGGCCGCGGCTTGCCATCATCTTATCAAGCGCCCTGGCTTGCTCGATAGTTCGAGGAAAGCCATCGAAAACACATCCGCTTTTACAATCAGGCTCATTCAGCCGTTCTGAGATTAGCTGAATGGTCACTTTATCCGGAACAAGTGCGCCTTTATCCATATAGGCTTTGACTGACTTCCCCAGCTCAGTGCCTTTTTCTACAGCCTGTCTGAAGAGGTCGCCGGAAGCAATATGAGCCAGCCCCAATTTGCTTGCAATCACGGCTGCTTGAGTTCCTTTACCTGCTCCCGGAGCACCGAGAAAAACTAAAAACATTTATCTTCCTACTTCAAGAACCCTTCGTAGCGGCGCATTGTCAGCTGCGCCTCAACTTGTTTCATGGTATCTAAGGCTACGCCCACAACAATAAGAATACCCGTGCTGGACAATGTCAGCGCAGCGATATTCGTAACCGAGCGAACTAGGAACGGCAAAATCGCCACCAAGGCCAAAAAGAGAGCCCCACCCCAGGTTATCCGGCTAATTACTTTGTCGAGGTAATCAGTGGTAGGTTTCCCCGGTCGTACGCCGGGTATGAATCCTCCCTGGCGTTGTAAAGTCCGCGCCAGATCCATTTGCTCAAATATAACCATAGTGTAGAAGAAGGTAAAGGCTACCACCATCAAGAAATAAACAACCCAGTAAAACAAACCTACCGGCAGAGCTGTATTCGGGCTGAACCATGTTTGAATGGTATTGGCAAAATTGGGAGGTTCTCCCGTGGGTTTGGCGAAATAACTGGCTATAGTTCCTGGAAAAATCATCAGCGACAGGGCAAAGATAAGCGGTATCATTCCGGCGGTATTCACCCGGAGGGGGATATGAGTGGCACCCGATTGGCGGTACATGCGAGCTCCGCGGAAGGCAGTTCGAGCATATTGCACCGGAATACGGCGATGACCTTCGGTAAATATTACGATAAATGCCACCGTGGCCAAGCCGACGATACCGAAGACAATCAAACCTGGTATATTGTTCGTGGCTATGGTAGCCTGACCCACCATCTGCGGCAAGCCGGCTACAATTCCACCAAAGATTATTATGGACACACCGTTTCCAATGCCTCGCTCGGTAATCAGCTCACCGAGCCAAACGAGAAAGACAGTTCCGGCTGTCATGGACAGTATTATGGCCAAGGTAGGCAAGGCTGCAGCTTGTGCCACCGCTCCCTGGCTGCGCATTAGCGCCAATTGAGCATAACCTTGAAGAGCTGCCAGAGGTATGGTCAACCAGTGGGTAAATTGATTAACCCTGTTTCTACCGGCTTCCCCTTCTTGAGATAAATTCCGAAGGGCTGGAATTACCGGAACCAGCAACTGCATAACGATTGAAGCAGTAATGTAGGGATAAACTCCCATAGCCGCCACGCTGAAGTTCCTCATAGCGCCGCCGCTAAACAGGTCAAGCATACCTAGCAGTTGATTCCGCTCAAAAAGCTGCTGTAACGCAGCAAGATTAACACCGGGCAGAGGAACATGAGCAATGAATCGAAAAACTACCAGCATGCCTATGGTGAAAAGCAGACGCCGTCTCAGGTCCGGAAGGGAAAAGGCATCAAGCAATGCTTGCCAGAGACGTGGTCTTGAGCTCACTTGCTGCATTTAAATCGCCTCCACTTTACCACCAGCAGCCACAATTTTCTTTTCAGCAGCGGCCGAGAATTTGTTGGCCTTTACTACCAGTGGACGGTCAATTTTGCCGTCGCCGAGAATCTTAACGGGAAACTTGAAAGACTTGATGAGCCCGATATCGAGTAACTCTTTTGGAGTAATCTCAGCGTTAGCCGAAAAGGCTTTAAGCTCTCCCACGTTAACTATGCTATACTCGGTTCTAAAAATATTAACGAAGCCGCGTTTTCTAGGTAAACGTTTTATTAAGGCAAGCTGGCCGCCTTCAAAACCAAGGCGAACCCCGCCTCCTGAGCGTGCTTTCTGTCCCTTGCAGCCTTTGCCCGAATAAGAGCCATGTCCGCTGCCATCGCCACGCCCTACGCGTTTTCTCTTATGCGTGGCACCTGCCGGAGGCTTCAAGTTATGCTGCAGCATCGCTGACCACTTCCACTTTAACTAAATGACTGACTTTAACTATCATACCTCTAACCGAAGGCGTATCTTCCTGCTCTACTGTTTCATTAAGGCGATGAAAACCCAGAGCTTTCAAGGTTCGTTTCTGTACTCTGGCAAATCCGATATCACTCTTTATCCATTTAATACGCAATTTAGCCACTCGACCTGGCCTCCTTAACCTCAAGTTCAGCTTTGCGCCTGGCTACCGCTGCCTCAGGGTTTTCTAAGCTAGCCAAAGCCAATATCGTCGCTCTAACTACATTAACCGGATTAGAGCTACCCAGAGACTTGCTAAGGACATCTTTTATACCGGCAGCTTCAAGCACCGCTCGAACACTACCGCCGGCGATAACTCCAGTCCCGGGTGATGCCGGCTTAAGTAATACCTTGGCCGCTCCCGACTTAGCCAGAACCTCGTGAGGTATGGTAGTCGCTGACATAGTTACTTTATAAAGCCCCTTCCGAGCTCTAACACCAGCCTTGCGAATTGCCTCCGGTACTTCCTTGGCCTTACCCAGGCCCATTCCGACATGCCCGTTGCTATCGCCGACAACTACCAGCGCCCTAAAACGAAGACGCTTACCGCCTTTGACAACCTTGGTTATGCGGTTAAGTGACACTAGCTTTTCGCTAAGTTCAAGCTCGCTAGCATCAACGCGGGTTTTTTCCTGAATTAATCTCTTAATTGCTTTCATCTTTAAACCTCAAAAATCCAGGCCGGCTTTTCTGGCAGCTTCCGCCAGAGCTTTTATCCGTCCATGATACTTATAGCCGCCTCTATCAAATGCTAACTTTTTAATGCCTTTATTTAAAGCACGCTGAGCCACGAGGGAGCCAACTTGTTCGGCAACTTCCGTTTTTTTCTTCCCCGTGATTTTTTCCTTTATATCCGCGTCCAGACTGCTCGCCGAAACCAGCGTATACCCTGTAGAATCGTCTATAACCTGAGCATGAATATTTTTCAAGCTGCGGAAAACGCAAAGCCGCGGTCTAGCGTCAGTGCCGATTACCCTGGCTCTAACCCGCTCGTGCCTTCGCTTTCGCGCTACTCTTGTATCAGTCCTTACCGCCAATGCTTATTATCCTTTCAGCGCTGCCTTGCCCGCTTTACCGGGTTTAAGCCTTAGTTTCTCGCCGGCATATTTAACGCCTTTGCCCTTATATGAGTCCACGGGCCGCAGAGATCTAATTTGAGCCGCGGTCTCGCCCACAGCCTCCTTGTCAATGCCAACAATTCGAAGCCGGTTTGTCCCATCAACCATAATCTCCACGCCAGCCGAAGGCGTAAACTCTACCGGATGGCTGAACCCGATTTGCAGAGATACTTTATTGCCGACTTTTTGTGCCCGGTACCCAACACCTCTCAGTTCAAGGACCTTTTCAAACCCCTTGGTTACGCCCTCAACCATGTTAGCCAAAAGACTTCGAGTTAAACCGTGTAGAGCACGATGATTTCTATTATCGGAGGGTCGCGACACTATCAAATTTCCATCCTTTAACGCAATAGAAATATCGGGGTGAAACAAGCGTACCAGCTTACCCTTGGTGCCCTCAACCGTCACTTCATTGCCCTTAATGTTGACTTTGACGCCTTGAGGCACAGGTATGGGCATTAACCCTATTCGAGACACTAACTATTCTCCAAAAGCTTATTTACCAAATGTAGCATAATAATTCACCACCTATATTTTTATGCCATGCCTCCTGGCCGGACATAACACCCTTGGAGGTGGACAAAATAGAAATGCCAAGCCCACCATAGACACGGGGAATTTCATGACCGCCAACATACAATCTCAGCCCCGGCTTGCTGGCTCTTTCTAAACCGGCAATGGCAGGGCGTCCGTCCATGTATTTCAAAGATATCTTAATTATCCGCTGCGGTTTACCCTTGAGAACGGTATAATCGGCTACAAATCCCTCGTCTTTAAGTATCTTGGCGATAGATAGCTTAATTCTCGAAGCCGGCATTTGCACGCTATCATGGTGTGCCATGATTGCGTTTCGAATCCGAGTTAACATATCAGCTATCGGGTCAGTAACCATTTAATTTATGCCTCCAGCGCTTTCAATCACCAGCTAGATTTTCTAACCCCCGGGATTTCACCTTTTAAAGCCCGCTCCCGAAAACAAATACGGCACAAACCGAATTTGCGTATGTAGGCACGCGGTCTACCGCACAATTTGCATCTGCTCCGGTGCTGCACTTTGTACTTAGGAGGACGCTGTGATTTTAAAACCATAGATAATTTTGCCATTTTATGAGAATCTAACTCCTTCTAAAAGGCATGCCCATAGACTCAAGCAGGCTCCTGCCTTCCTCATTGCTATTCGCAGTAGTGACGATGATTATTTCAAATCCTCGCAGCTTATCCACTTTATCGTAGTCAATCTCAGGAAAAACTACCTGTTCCTTAATGCCCAAGGTGTAGTTGCCTTTGCCATCGAACGAATCCCGGGACACTCCTTGAAAATCCCTCATCCGCGCTAAAACAACACTGACCAGTTTATCGAAGAAGTCATACATCCGTCCGCCATGCAGTATCACCATCATGCCGATAGGCATTCCGGCTCTGAGTTTAAAGGCGGCAATAGACTGCTTAGCCCGGGTGATTACGGGATGCTGACCCGAAATAGCCGCCAAATCCTTTTCCGCGCTTTCTAGAGCCTTCGGGTTTTGTATCGCTTCGCCCAGGCCGATATTTAGTACGATTTTGCTGAGCCTCGGCACCTGCATCACATTCTTGTACCCGAACTTACGCATTAGCTCGGGCACCACTTCTTTGTTATATTTTTCTTTCAAGCGGGATACTGGCAAAATGCACCTTTCAATCAGTCGATTACTTCATCACAGGAGCGACAGACTCTCGCTTTTCTACCATCACTGAGAAAACGAAAGCCCACCCTGGCCGGCTTATTACATTTGTTGCAAATCAACATGACATTAGATATGTCCAGGGGCGCTTCCAGTTCAATTATGCCGGCCTGCCTGGCTTGACCTTTAGCTCGGGAATGGCGCTTAATCATATTAACGCCTTCTACTATAACCTTATCTTTCCTGGGTAAAGCCTTTCGTACCTTGCCCTTCTTACCTCTATCTTTGCCGGCGATAACCAGGACCGTATCATTTTTCCTAATCTTCATTTCACAGAACCTCAGGAGCCAGGGATATTATCTTCATAAAATTTTTATCTCGGAGCTCTCTGGCCACTGGACCAAAAATACGAGTTCCTCTGGGGTTGTTTTTGTCATCCAGGATAACTGCTGCATTGTCATCGAATCTAATATAAGAGCCATCCGGACGATGATGTTGCTGGGTTACACGCACCACTACTGCCCTAACGACTTCGCTCTTTTTGACCACACCGCCGGGTATGGCTCGCTTCACTGTACCCACAATAATATCGCCGACAGTAGCATATCTCCTCCGCGTGCCGCCAGGCACGTTGATACACATTATCTGCCGGGCTCCGGTATTATCGGCTACTTTTAGTCTGGTGTAAGGCTGAATCACTGTCTCTATACCTGACTGAATCTAGATTACTTCCGTCGGCTCTTTCTCAGCCACTTCCTTCCTGCCTATTATTTCAACCACCCGCCAACATTTATCTTTAGATAAAGGACGGGTCTCAACAATCTTGACCACGTCACCAACTTTGCATGCATTGGTCGCATCATGGACCTTGAATTTGGAGGCTTCCCTGACCACTTTCTTATAAAGAGGGTGACGTCTTAAGCTTTCCACCAATACTATCACCGTTTTATCCATCTTATCGCTGATTACGGTGCCGGTTCTCGTTTTTCGATTCTCTTTCATAAGCTATCTTATGCCAAGCTCCCTCTCTTTTAATATTGTCTCCATTCTGGCGATTTTCTTCTTTACCTTAGGCAGCTCGCGATGATTGGCAAGTTGCCGGGTAGATAAGCGAATTTTTAAATTAAAAAGCTCCTGGCGAGCTTCACCTAGCCGCTTTAATAATTCCGCATCGGCTAAAGAGCGAACTTCGTCAACCTTCAACTTGTTACCTCTTCTTTAACCGTCTCTTTGGCTACAAACCTGGTAGCAATAGGCAGCTTATACGCAGCTAAATGCAATGCTTCTTTGGCCATATTTTCTTTTATGCCGCCTATTTCGTATAGCATTCTTCCCGGCCTGACCACGGCTACCCAGTGGTCGGGAGCACCTTTACCACTGCCCATGCGCGTCTCCGCCGGTTTCTTGGTCACCGGCTTATCCGGAAAGATGCGAATCCACATCTGCCCACCACGACGTAGATAACGAACGATGACACGGCGAGCAGCTTCAATCTGCCTGGAAGTCAACCATGCCGCTTCCTGAGCCTGCAGCCCGAACTCACCAAAAACAAGAGTGCTCCCGGCATGGGCCTTGCCTCTCATTTGCCCTCGATGAGTTTTACGATACTTCACTCTTTTCGGCTGTAGCACTTTCTCTCCTTACTTCAGGATAAATATGACCTTTGTAAACCCAGACTTTAACTCCGATATTGCCCAGCGTAGTGCGAGCTTCAGCAAAACCATAGTCAATATCGGCAGTAAGTGTATGTAACGGCAACTGGCCCTGGAGAGTGGTTTCACGGCGAGCAATCTCGTTGCCGCCCAACCTTCCGGCACAGCTTATCTTCACTCCTTTGGCACCGGCTTGCATTGTCCTGAAAGCTGCTTGCTTCATGGCTCTCCTGAAAGCCATCCGGCGTTCAAGCTGGTCAGCCACATTCTTGGCCACCAATCGAGCTTCCAATTCAGGTTGCTCGACCTCTTTTATCGACAGCCGCACTCTCTTGCCACCGATTTCCTCTAAGTATGACCTCAACTCTTCAGCGCGCTGTCCTCCTCTGCCAATAACAATGCCGGGGCGTGAGGAAAACAAAGTTACCAGAATTTCATTACCCTGGTGGTCAATTTCCGTCCTGGCAATGCCGCCGTCAGCGCACCTCTCATTAATGGCCCGGCGCAACTTCAAATCTTCATGCAGAAACTCGGCATAGTGCTTCTCGTCGTACCACTTGGCCAGCCAACCCCGGATGATACCGATTCTAAAACCGTAAGGGTGTACCTTATGTCCCACTTTGCTCTTCCTCCTCGGCAACGAAAACATTGATATGAGTACTTCGCTTCAAAATAGGATTAATCCGACCCCGTGCCTGTGCCCGGAATCTCTTGAAAGTATGTCCCTCATTAGCGAAGATATCGGTTATCTTAAGCCCAGCAGGTTCCATCTGAAAATTATTTTCCGCATTTGCTGCTGCCGACTTAATCGTCTTAGCCACAGCCTGCGCTGCCAGCGTAGGCGGCAAGAACCTGAGGATGGTCAAAGCCTCATCAACTTTTCTGCCTCGTACCATGTCTACAATCAGCTTGACTTTACGAGACGAAACACGAACATCTTTAGATATGGCTGATACTTTCATCGTTTATACCGCTTCCGGCTTCTTTGGCACAACAGTTACTTGCGCCTTGCTAACATGCCCGCGGAATGTCCGGGTTATAGCGAATTCGCCAAGCTTGTGCCCTACCATATTCTCAGTGATAAAGATAGGCACATGCCGTCGCCCATCATGTACGCCAATTGTATGACCTATCATCTCCGGCATTACTGTAGAGGCACGTGACCAGGTCTTTATCACTACCTTCTCTCCGGAACGATTCAGCGTTGTTATCTTTCTAAGTAACTTAGCGTCACAATAAGGACCTTTTTTAGATGAGCGTGACATTCTGTTCCTGCCTTTTCAACTACCTTTCTATTTCCGACGCTTGACAATTAATCTATCTGAAGCCTTGTTCCGGCGCGTCTTCGGTCCCAAAGCCTGCTTACCCCACGGTGTGCTTGGCGCCATTCCCCTGGGCGCTCTACCTTCACCTCCACCATGGGGGTGGTCACGTGGCGTCATGGCTGAGCCTCGAACTTGGGGGCGCCGTCCTAGCAATCGTATCCGCCCAGCCTTGCCCGACTTCACGCCTTGATGTTCAACATTGCATACTTGCCCCACGGTAGCCAAGCAATCGCTCAAAAAACGCCGTACCTCACCGGAAGGCAAACGAACAAGCGCATATCTGCCCTCTTTACCCAAAAGCTGAGCTGCTGTGCCGGCACTACGCACTATCTGCCCGCCTTTTCCAGGTTCAAATTCAAGATTATGAATCAATGTACCATCCGGAATCGCGCTTAGCGGCAGGGTATTACCGGGCTTTATCTCCGCACCCTCTCCGGTCATTATGGTGTCACCCACATTGAGACCAAGAGGCGCCAGAATGTAACGTTTCTCTCCGTCGGCGTAATAAATAAGAGCAATACGAGCCGAGCGGTTCGGGTCATATTCAACGGCAACTACCTTCCCCTGAACATCTATTTTATCTCGCTTAAAGTCGATTATCCGTAATCTACGTTTAGCGCCGCCACCCCTATGCCGCACCGTTACTACACCTCTATTGTTACGCCCCGCTTTTTTCCTAATCGGCAACAATAGCGATCTCTCGGGAACTGTCTTGGTTATTTCCTCAAAAGAGGCGCTAACCATGCCCCGCCTGCCAGGTGATGTTGGGCGATAAGTTTTTAATGCCAAAGCTTGCCTCCCCTAAGTCTAGGGATGTCTCCTTTGCCATCGCGTCTTTCTCAGGAGCTTGCGATGCTTATGCTTCGCCATTTTTTTCTTCCGTTTTTTAATAACTGAGCCCAATTCTATTCCCCTACCTTAATTAAACTCCCTCGAAGAACTCTATCTTTTCTCCCGGTGTCAGGGTAACAACCGCCTTCTTCCAGGTCGGTGTCAGCGCCTGCCGTTTGCCTATTCTTCTCATCTTCCCCGGGACAGTCATAACAGTAACTTTAACGACATTAACCTTGAAGGCAACCTCTACGGCCTCCTTAATTTGTCGCTTGTTAGCCTCTTTCATCACTTCAAAGGCGTACTTATTTCGCTCTTTCATAATCGTAGCCTTTTCAGTTATCAAAGGTCTTTTTACTACCTGATAAGGATGCATACTTAACAAAACCTCAGAATATTATCCGGTGCTGGCCGCCGCCTCCGCTACCGGCTTTTCGCCCCAAATCTTTTCCACCTTCCGAATCGCATCGACATCCATTACTATGTCCTTATATGACAGTAATTCACCGACGCTAAGCAAAGGCGCCGGTATTGTTTTGACGCCCGCTAAATTACGCGCTGACTTAACCAAATTAGCTTGAGCTCCGGCGGTGGCGATGATTACAGAATCGCCAATACCCAGCGCTATCAACATATCCAGCACCGCCCTCGTTTTCAGGCTATCAAGCTTAAGTTTGTCCACAATTTTCAGCTCTCCGCTGCCTGCTTTATCCGAAAGGACGCACTTCAAAGCCAAACGGCGCATCTTTTTGGGCATATCCTGCCGATAGCTCCTGGGGTGGGGACCAAAAGCGACTCCCCCGCCTTTGAGCATGGGCGACCTGATATCGCCGCGACGCGCCCGGCCGGTATGCTTTTGTGCATGAATTTTCCTGCCGCTGCCAGTAACCTCGCCTCTTCTCTTAGTATCAGCAGTTCCCAGACGTTTATCTGCCAACTGCCTGACCAACGCCTGATGCACCACAGCCTCATTAAAGGAAACAGCAAAGATATCGTCTCTTATTTCGATTTGCTTAGTCGCTTTACCATTCAAATTATAGACTTGAAATTTCACTCTATTTATCCCCCACCGGCTTTCTTAATCAGCAACAGTCCCTTCCTAGCACCGGGTACTGCTCCCCTCACCAATAATAAGTGGCGGGCTAAATCCACATTGAGCACTTTAAGATTGCGCTGTGTCACCCGCCTGTCTCCCATGTGCCCTGCCATGCGTGTTCCCTTAAATACCCGTCCCGGTGACGTCGTGGCACCAATCGAGCCCGGAGCTCGATGGCGGTCGGACTGCCCGTGGGTCTTGGGGCCACCGGCAAAATGATGGCGCTTTACCACACCGGCAAAGCCCTTGCCTTTTGATATGCCGATAACATTAATTAAATCGCCGGGCTTAAACATATCAGCGTCAATTTTCTGCCCTACCTGAGCAGACTCGACATCATCAACTGGAAATTCCCGCAAATGTTTCAGCTGACCAATCTCTTTTACGTGACCTTTCTCCGGAGAGCTAAGTCGCTTGGCTTCTCCAAAGCCAAGCTGAACAGCATTATAACCATCCTTAGCCTCGGTCTTTACTTGAGTAATAAAGCAAGGACCGGCTTCAATGGCTGTAACCACCACTTCTCCATCGTCCTGGAAAAGTTGCGTCATACCTACTTTCCTGCCAATTAAACCCTGAATCATTTTACGGCTATAACCTGATATCTATTTCCACCCCTGAGGGCAGCTGGAGCTGAGTCAATGCGTCTATAGTTTTTGAAGTCGGCCCCAGGATATCGATAAGGCGCTTGTGCGTACGCATCTCGAATTGTTCTCGCGAATCTTTATCAATAAAGGGAGAGCGAATAACACAAAACTTCTCGATTTGAGTAGGCAGGGGCACGGGGCCGATTACGACAGCACCGGTGCGCTCCGCAGTCTCTACAATCTGTTCCACGGACTGGTCAACTAATCTGTGGTCATATCCCTTTATTCTGATTCGAATCTTTTGTTTAGGCATTATCTACCCCTGACCCTGACCTCTATTTGCTCAGCCAGATTAACTGGTAACTCTCTGTAACAGTTAAACTCCAGTGAATAGGTTGCTCTGCCCTGGCTCAGTGACCTGAGAATCGTGGCATAACCAAAAGTCTCAGCCAGTGGGACCAGAGCCCGGACCACGCAAGTTTCACCGTGAGTCTCGATACCATCGATGTGTCCTCTTCTTGAATTCAGGTCTCCGATGACCTCGCCCAGGAATTGGGCCGGCATGACGACCTCCAACTTCATAATAGGCTCCAGTATTACCGGTTTAGCCTTACGCACACCTTCCTTGAGGGCTATGGAACCTGCCATTTTGAAAGCTAAATCAGAGGAATCCACCTCATGGAAGCTACCATCAAACGCGGTCGCCTTGATATCTACTATCGGATAGCCGGCGACGACACCACTTTCTAAAGCTTCCTTCACACCGGCTTCAACTTCCGGAATATACTCCTTGGGTACGTCTCCACCGCGAATCTGGTCAACGAACCTGAAGCCGCTGCCCCGTTCACCCGGCTCGAGCTTGAGCCATACATGCCCGTATTGGCCATGGCCGCCGAACTGACGGATAAATCTGCCTTCTGATTCTACCGGCACGGTAATGGTCTCCTTATAAGCCACCTGCGGCTTACCCACGCTCACCTTCACGTTAAACTCACGGAGCATGCGGTCTATCAAAACCTCCAGATGCAGCTCGCCCATTCCGGAAATAAGTGTCTGTCCCGTTTCCGCGTCGGTGCGCACCTTAAAGGTGGGGTCTTCTTCGGAAAGCTTATTCATGGCTTCGCCGAGTTTATCCTGGTCCGCCTTGCTCTTGGGTTCTACGACCATCGACAGTACCGGCTCCGGGAAACGGATAGTTTCCAGAAGCACAGGCTTAGCGGGGTCACACAAGGTGTCGCCGGTGAAGGTGTCTTTTAAGCCCAGAGTGGCGGCAATGCTGCCGGTATCAGCCTCTTCAATTTCCTCCCGGCGATTGGCATGCATAAGAATCAACCTGCCCAAACGCTCCTTGCGCCCTTTACTGGAATTAAGGACTTGCTTTCCCGCCTGGATTTTACCTGAATAAACGCGAAAATAAACGAGCCTGCCCATAAAGGGGTCTGCGACCACTTTAAAAGCCAGGGCTGAAAACGGAGCATCATCACTGGCCGGCCGAACATCCGTCTCACCGGTCTGCAAATCGATAACACTAAGCGGCGGTACGTCCAACGGAGAAGGCAGATAATCAACAACGGCATCCAGCAGCGATTGTATTCCCTTATTTCTTAATGCAGTGCCGCAAAACACCGGCACTATGCGATTAGCCAGAGTCAACCTTCTAATAGCAGCTTTAATCTGCTCGCCGCTGATTTCTTTACCTTCAACATAAAGTAACATCAAATGGTCATCATTCTCAGCCAGCCTCTCAATCATGGACAGTCTGCGCCTGGACGCCTCTTCTCTCTCTTCCTCCGGAATCGGCGACTCCACCGGCGCAATATTAACGTCGTCAGAAAACAACCAGGCTTTGTTTTCGACTAAATCTATTATCCCTTTAAATTGATTTTCCTTACCCCAGGGCAACTGAATCGATATAGCTTTAGCCCGCAGCCGTTCCTCAATCATATCCACGGTGTGATAGAAATCGGCACCAACCCTGTCCATCTTATTGATAAAGCAAATCCTGGGTACATGGTATCTATCCGCCTGCCGCCATACCGTCTCCGATTGAGCCTCGACTCCGGCCACGGCATCCAGTACCACCACGCCGCCGTCCAGAACGCGAAGACTTCGCTCTACCTCAGCGGTAAAATCGACATGCCCCGGCGTATCAATGATATTGATACGGTGTTCCTGCCAGTGACAGGTGGTAGCTGCTGCGGTGATCGTAATACCTCGTTCCCTCTCCTGTGCCATCCAGTCCATTACCGCTGTCCCCTCATCCACCGCACCAACCTTATAGGTGCGTCCCGTATAAAACAGAATCCTCTCAGTAACCGTTGTCTTACCGGCATCGATATGGGCTATGATGCCTATATTCCGCACCTTATCTAAAGGAAAAGTCCGGGTCATGACATTGTTTCCTATCCCAACGGCCTTTTTGGGCTGTTGGGATTTAATTCCTGCTGTAATTACCATCGATAATGAGCAAAAGCTTTATTTGCCTCGGCCATCTTATGAGTATCTTGACGCTTCTTAATGCTTGCTCCCTGGCCCTGAGAAGCATCAATGACCTCCGCCGCTAATTTTTCCGCCATCGACTTGCCGCTGCGAGCCCTGGCAAAACCGATAACCCAGCGCATAGCCAGAGACAGCCCGCGGGCGGGTTCAACCTCAATCGGTACCTGGTAAGTAGCGCCGCCGACGCGCCGGGACTTCACCTGAAGCACCGGCGTAGCATTCTTAAGCGCCTGTTCCAGGACCGGCAAAGGTTCCGTGCTTAACTTCTTATTGACAATATCCATAGCGTCGTAAACAACACGTTCGGCCGTAGCTTTCCTACCGCCGAACATCATTTTATTGACAAGTATGGATACGGTAACGCTTCCGTATTTTGAGTCGGGACTTTTTTGCCTGGTAGTTGCCCTAGCTCGCCGTGGCATTTATTCCTCACCCGAAGTTTTGACTGTTTTACTTGCTGCTGGTGTGCCCAAATCTTCACGCGAGGGAACTCCCGCAATCTTCACTGCCTTGCCTCGCTTGGCACCATACTTACTCCGCCCCTGCTGCCTATTTTCCACCCCGCCGGTATCTAAAGCGCCCCGTACAATGTGATATCTGACTCCAGGTAAATCCTTTACTCTACCGCCACGGATAAGCACTACAGAGTGCTCCTGCAAATTATGGCCTTCGCCCGGTATGTAAGCTGTGACTTCGATGCCGTTTGTCAGCCGCACACGGGCTATTTTGCGCAAAGCCGAATTTGGTTTCTTCGGCGTCATTGTCTTGACCATGACGCAAACGCCGCGCTTCTGCGGTGACCTTGTATCCCGCCGAACCACGTTCTTCAGGGTATTGAAGCTAATGCCCAATGCCGGAGCTTTGGTCCGCTTGGGTCGCTTCCGCCGTCCCTTTCTGACTAATTGATTCACAGTTGGCATTTCATATTCCTTTAATTATGTCTTTACAATTAAAAAGCCACCTAGTTGTCCACCGGTCTACTTCCCCAACGGGTTTTCGGCCCGGTTCAACCAGCCGGCTTAATCAGGTTTTCGGAACCCAGACTAATGGCTAGTAGACACAAAGCAGCAATATAACACAAGTATACAATAAAGTCAACACGTTGACAATTTCTCTTGAGCTGCTTAGACTATCTCAGTACTGACAGCGACCTCCTGATACTTGAGAAGCAACGCCATAATATAAAGGAAGGACGACAATGTGCGAATGGTGTGAAAAGTATGCCGAGGGCTACTCCAGATGGTATTTCAATCCGGCTAACTACGCTAGGAAGCTCTATAAAATAAGGAAGGACGAGGGCCCGGAGATACAACCAAATCCTGTAGTCGCGGGCGGTATGGCTTTGATTAACCGGGATTTCATTGAGGCTCTGGACAGGAAAGACCATGAAGCGATAGCCAAGATGAGGCACGATGTAGAGCAGCTTGCCTGGACAGTCCATTTCGGGCAGGTTGTTACCCTGGAGGACGCACTCAAGGTCATAGATATCATATACCCAATCGCTCTTATGACCTGCGCCTGCCGCCGCTCCATGCTGGGCCTGGTCAACGAAGAGAACTTTACCTGCATGGGCATGGGGTCGGGAATGTATAAGTGGGAGAGATGGCCCGAGACCTATCGAGGCGGTGTCCAGTTCCTGACACCGGATGAAGCCAAGGATGCCGTCACCAAGATGAATAAGAGGGGTCTAGTGCAGACTCTGTTTACCTTCGGCACACCGTATATCGGCGGGATTTGTAACTGCGACTACCCCGACTGCAGCGCTATAAGGACTACCATCGACCACGGCATACAATTCCTGTGGAAAGGACATCAGGTGGCGCGGGTCGATAACGATCTTTGTAACGGCTGCGCCTCCTGCATCCACCGCTGCCAGTTCAAGGCCTTAAGCTTCTCGGCCAGCCAGAACAAGGCCTATATCGACTCGTTCCAGTGCTTCGGCTGTGGGCTTTGCGCCACTGAATGTCCTCAGGAGGCTATATCGCTGGTGGAAAGAGCCAGTTTGCCGGCACTGGCTAATGTCTGGTAAACCTTTATAGAGAGGAACAAGAAATGCTGCCAACAATCACCGTAGATGATAAAAAGTGCCATGACCCACTCAACTGCGGCAAGTGCCTTCTCATATGCCCGACCCATGTATTGGGATTGGGCACCAAGGTGGGGCCACGAAAGTTCCGGGAAATTGACCCCAGCCAGTTCATCGTGGCCGGCGTCCGCTTTGAAAAATGCACCGGCTGCATGGACTGCGTCAACACCTGCCCCCAAAACGCCATACAGGTGAGCTTCTAACGGAGGTAAAAATGACGACAGGCTGGAAATACGGCAAGCTATTGAAGGAAAGATTGATGACTCTGGAAGAGTCGGGCAAAGCTCTGCTTTTCGATGCCGATAAGGGCTTAGTGGAGGAAATAACTAAGAAGTTCGATATCGGGACTGTGGCGAAGAGCCTGCAGGGCAAGGACGATAAGGAATTATACAAAGCACTCGAAGAGATAGGCAGAAACCTGATGAAGCTCACCATAGAGCTGGGTGACAATAAATATCTGGACCGCACCGGTGAGATGATTGAGAAAGTGTACCGGCAAACGGGCATATCTTTCCCGCATCGCCTAGGCAGATACGTAGAGCTATCCATCTTCGGCCTGAGGCCTACCGACCGCTGGAATACATCCAAAGCAACCACCAAAGAGCTGGTGCTTCAGGTCTCCGCTTGTTCGATATACAATGCGCTCAACGAGACCGGCATAAAGGGGCTCCCCTGTAAAGGATTCTGCTTTGCCAGTTTTGAGGCGGCAGCGGGGAAGACCGGCGACCGCATAAATATCGAGATGCCGAAAACACTGCCCGAGAACAGTATGTGTGAGTTTCATATCTCGGTACAACCGGGAGGCTGAAATTGCGCATCTACTATCCACCAAAAGATTGCACCGATTTCGTTTTCTTCAGCTCCAGAAGCTTCAGAGCTCATTACCCGCAAATTGCCGAAATTCTGGAAGAGTGGTTTGACCGCAGCGCTGAGACCTGTGACCTGTTCGTCAATATAAGTGAGATAAACAAGTACAGCGTGACTTGCACGGTATGTAACCACTTCGACCCCTCGGGCTGCGGCTCGACTGACCTGAAGGGGCCAAGTATCATAAAGCTTCTCAATGCCGCCAAAATGCACGATAGCTGGCATTAGGGCACAACGGTCACCCATGGGCGGGAGACTCGTAAACAATTTCCGGGCCCTTTTTATGTCATTGCGAGTCCTTCCGCTGAAGGACGTGGCAATCTCTGCACAGCATCAAAGTCTGGCTTACATTGAGATCGCCACGAGGCTACGCCCCTCGCGATGACAAAAAGAACGCGGGCTTTCGATTTTCTGGAAAATGTGGTAAAATACAGTCAATGCAATCCCTAGTACATTTGGGGCAGGCAGGCACTAAATATGGTGTTTACGAATTGCTTGCCAGCCCGTTATGTTCAATCTCGAATTACCAATAAAACACCAAAACTATAAAAGGGTTTTCTGTAGCTATGCCGAAGAAAAAAACTAAAAACAATACCAACAACGCTCAGCAAGACTATACCGCCGAGGATATCCGGGTTCTGGACGGCCTGGAGGCGGTGCGACGCCGCCCGGGCATGTATATCGGCAGCACCGACGAGCACGGACTGCATCACCTGGTCTACGAGATAGTCTATAACAGTATAGACGAGGCCATGGCTGGTTACTGCGACAAGACCGAGATAATAATTCACAAAGATAACTCGGTGACGGTTATCGATAACGGCCGCGGCATACCCGTAGACAAACACCCGGTAACCCACACCTCAGCCCTGGAAGCAGTGATGACCCGCCTGCACGCCGGAGCTAAGTTCGGCGGTCGCACTTACACGGTGTCCAGCGGCTTGCACGGCGTCGGTGCTTCGGTGGTAAATGCACTGTCGTCATGGCTCAATGCCGAGGTAAGACGCGATGGTAAAATTTATCGCCAGAAATATGAGCGTGGTACTCCTATCAGCAAATTGGAAGTCATAGGCGATACGGAAGAAACGGGAACTACCACCACTTTCCTGGCCGATACCAAAATCTTCCCTGAGATTAACTACAACTTCGATACCATTCGCCAGCGCCTCAAAGAGCTGGCCTTCTTGAACAAGAACCTGGAAATAAGCTTCAAAGACGAAAGAACCGACAAGGAGGCAACATTCCTGTTTGAAGGCGGCATTGCTATTCTGGTCAGCCGGTTCAATAAGAACCGGGTAGTCCTCCATCGCCAGCCTATCTACATATCCGGCACCATGAACAGCACCATTGTCGAGGTAGCCCTGCAGTACAACGATGGCTTTTCCGAATCTACGCTTAGCTTTGCCAACTGCGTCAATACCATAGACGGCGGCAGCCATCTTACCGGGTTCCGCTCGGCGCTTACCCGCGTATTGAACGACTATGCCCGGAAAAACAAGCTGTTGAAGGATTCCGACCCCAACCTGATAGGTGATGACTTCCGTGATGGGCTGACATCGGTAATCAGCGTCAAGCTGGTTGAGCCTCAGTTCGAGGGGCAAACCAAAGCCAAATTGGGCAATCCTGAAATAAAGACCCAGGTCGAAGCCATATTTGCTGATGGCCTTGCCGTGTACCTGGAACAACACCCAGATGACGCCAAAGCAATCATAGATAAGTGCTTTGTTTCAGCTAAAGCTAGAGAGGCAGCCCGAAAGGCTCGCGACCTTATCTTTAAGAGAAGCGGCCTTGATACCGGTACTCTGCCCGGAAAGCTGGCTAGCTGTTCGGAGACCGACCCCAGCCAGTGTGAGCTTTACCTGGTTGAAGGTGACTCAGCCGGAGGTTCAGCCAAGCAGGGTCGAGACCGCCGTTTCCAGGCTATACTGCCACTGCGAGGCAAAATACTTAATGTGGAAAAGGCACCCAAAGACAAGATTCTGGACCATGAAGAAATACGGGCTATTATCACCGCAGTAGGCGCCGGCATCGGCGACCAGCTCGACTTCTCCAGGCTGCGCTACCACCGCATAATCATTATGACTGATGCCGATGTTGACGGCTCTCACATCCGGACACTGTTACTTACCTTCTTTTACCGCAACATGACAGAGCTCATCAGCCAGGGCCACCTTTTCATCGCCCAGCCACCCCTTTATCGCATTCAATCGGGTAAGCAACAATTCTGGATTTACTCAGATAAAGAAAGGGATGCCAAGCTTAAGGAGCTTAAAGGCAGCAAATCGGAGATCCAGCGCTATAAGGGGTTGGGGGAAATGAGCGCCGAGCAGCTATGGGACACCACTATGAACCCGGAATCACGAACTTTGCTCAAGGTGGAAATCGAAGATGCCATGGCTGCGGACAGGATATTCCATATGCTTATGGGCAGTGAAGTTCCCCCTCGAAAAGCCTTCATCCAGGCCCACGCCAGAAGCGTGAGAAACCTGGATATCTAGTTTATCCGCTTTATTTCCGTTTCCGGTACAGCTTATTTTCTTTTATGTATCTTTCCACCGCTTCAGGCACCAGGCCGTAGATGGACAACCCCTGAGCCACTCTATCCCGTATGTCTGAAGAGCTGATATTTATGGGCGGTATATCCAGCCAGACCACGCTCTGAGTTATTCCGGGGACAGATGGTTCCAGCGACTTTAAATCCGGGCGGCTCAGACCCGGCCTGGTAACCGCCACCAACTTGCAGAGTTGAATGAGCCTGGCCGGCTCCCGCCACTGAGGCAACTCGGCCAAGCTATCCCAGCCGATTAGAAAGAAAATCTTGGCCCTGGTACCTAGCTGCTGCTGTAAAATAGTTACCGTGTCCACGCCGTAGGAAGGCCCGGGCCGGTCTACCTCAACAGTCGAAAGCTCAAAATTGGCATTGCCGGCAATCGCCCGCTTCACCATCTCTAAGCGGTGAACGGCCGGGGTAATTTTCCGGTTCGTTTTAAGCCACGGCTGCCCTGTGGGGACAAAGATTAACTGGGCAAGCTTAAGCTTTAGTCTGGCTTCTTCAGCAACGACCAGATGTCCCGAATGAATGGGGTCAAAAGTGCCGCCTAGTACACCAACGTTCATTTAATCCGCCTGCTCAATAACTTTTTTCTTTGTCCGCCCAACCCTGGGCTTGGGTTTAAAAACGGCTATTGGTACCTCTGGACAAACCTGTATATCTCCCACCCTCTCCAACATAGTCATTATCTCCGGCATTAGCTCGGATAAACCTTGCCCGGTAACTGCCGAGATAAAGAAGACCTTTATCCCCAGAGACTTGAAAAGCCAGTGAATATCCGGCAGCCGAGCCTGGACATCGGGCAAGTCCACCTTATTTACCGCCACCAGCTGAGGCTTTTGTGCCATCTCCGGCTTATATAAAGCCAGCTCCCGGTTCAGATTGTTCATGTTATCAATCACCGTCGGGGAGCTGCCGTCAATCAAGTGAAGCAAGATTTTAGTTCTTTCCGCATGGCGCAGAAATTCATGCCCCAGCCCTTTGCCCAGATGGGCGCCATCCACAAGCCCGGGAATTTCCGCCAAAACAAATGTCTTCATGCCTACTTCGACGACGCCGAGAGCCGGTTCGATAGTGGTGAAAGGATAATCAGCTATTTTAGGCCTGGCTTTGGATAATGCGGTCAAAAGAGTGGACTTACCTGCATTGGGATAGCCGATAATGCCCACATCGGCGATAAGTTTAAGGTCAAGAACCAGGCGATGTTCTTCGCCGGGCATACCCTTGGTAGCCGTTTTGGGAGCCTGGTTTATGGACGTGGCGAAATGAACATTACCCAAGCCACCCCGGCCCCCCTTAGCCACCAGAACTTTCTGTCCCTGCTGGCTCAAATCCGCCAGCAGCACTTCCTGCTCTTCTTTATTAAGAACTACCGTTGTTCCTAAAGGCACCTTAATTATGAGGTCATCACCTTTAGCGCCGTGTTTTTTCTGCTTCCCTCCGTCCTTACCCGATGCTGCCTTAAATTGCCTCTGGCGCTTGAATTGCTTCAGCGTGTTAACACTCCTATCGGCAACAAGGTAGACGCTTCCACCTTTCCCACCGTCCCCACCATCGGGTCCGCCGAGAGGTATAAACTTCTCGTGGTGAAAGCTAACCACACCATTACCCCCACTTCCACCATATGCCAGTATGTCCGCTCTATCCACTATAGTAATATCCTTATACTATATATATTAATTATGTTTATATAGTATAGTGTTATATTATTAATAATGTTTAAAGAACATAGATAATGTGGAAAGATATATATTACGAATGCAAAGTTTTGCCATTTCAATGTGCTGGTTTATCAACAGGGCTGGGAGAATTATCCACTATCCGGCGCCGTTTTTCCACAAACGCCCTTATTTAAGATGCGGATGGGGTTCTTCGGGGCTTCAACTTTTGGCGGATCTCGTTTACTGAGTCCTGGAGTTCGGGATTAACATCTAATTCGGCAGCGATTTTTTCGCAGCCGTGCATTATGGTGGTATGGTCCCGGCCGCCTAACATTTTGCCGATTTCAGCCAAGCCGCAATGGTTTCGCTCACGTAACAGGTACATGGTGACCTGTCGGGCTAATGAGGTTTGCTTGTCTCTCCCTTTACCCGTTAGCCCTTCCATATCAATCCCGTAGTAGTTAGCTACAGTCGTCATTATGAGCTTTGGCGTAGGTGTAGCCTCATGCTTGCTGTCTTTCGGTATTATGTCCGCCAATGACTGTGCGGTAAGCTTCATATCTATTTTTCCGCCGCTAAGCCTCGAGTAAGTGAACACCCGGTTCAGCGCACCCTCCAATTCGCGCGTATTATGCTGAAATTGTACGGCGAGAAACCGCAGAACTTCTGGTGGCAGCGACATGTTTAATTGTTTCGATTTAACTCTCAGTATAGCCAGTCGCGTTTCCAAATCCGGTACGCCAAGGTCAGCGATAAGACCCCACTCCAACCGGGACCTTAGTTTCTTGGTGATCGAGGGTATGGCTCTTGGCGGACGGTCGCTGGTAACCACAATCTGGCAGTTATTTTCATAGAGGTCGTTGAAAATGTGAAACAGGCATTCCTGTGTTTGCGCTTTACCACTCAGGAATTGGACATCATCCACCAGCAGGAAGTCGGTGCTCCTGAACTTGCGGTGGAAATCATCGATTTTATTATTCTTGAGGGCGATTACGAACTGGTTAGTAAACTGCTCGGCACTGGCTATAAGTGTTGTTAGCCCCTTGGCCTTGGCTATTTGTCCGATGGCATGCAGCAGATGTGTTTTACCGCAACCGGTGTCACCGTAGAGAAACAGAGGATTATATTTGTTGCCCGGCTCTTCGGCAATCTCCAGGGCTGCTGCATAAGCCAGCCGGTTGCTTTCACCGACTACAAAATTATCAAAGGTGTATTTTGGATTTAGCCTGAATGCTGTTATTGGTTCCCTTAATCTGGTGCTTGTGCCTCCGTCAGCCTGACGAGCCGCGACCGGTTGTATCTCCTGATTGATAGGTCGAATGGCAAATTGGACATCAACAGGCTGGCTGGTAATGCTGGTGAGAGTTCTTTTAATTAGAGAATGGAGGCGACTTCTTAACCATTCGGCGATGAAGACGTTAGGGGCACCGATGACAAAGATGCCTTCCTTATAACTTATACCGGTAGTATCCTTAAGCCAGGTATCAAAGTTCGGCTTAGTAACTTGGAGTTGAAGTTCTCCCAGAGCGGCTTCCCATATTGATTGTGCTGACTTCAACTCTCTCCTAACAAATTTCGTTTGAAAGCCCCCCGGAAACGCAACAAAAACCCCCCACCCCTAACCAAAATTTAATTCTTTTGACAGTGGTTTTTAGCGGATAATTACTAACGAAATTTTTCCGAGGACCCGCGCCACAACTCCCTAAGATTAACACAGCGTTCTCTTGGGGTGTCAAGGGGGTTTTTGACATAATGGAGAAACCTGCTAAAATTTATTTAGCATGGAAAAACGAATTATTTTTATGGGCACTCCGGAGTTCGCTGTTCCCAGTCTGGAAGCGTTGATTCACGGCGGTTATCAGGTAGTTGCCGTCTATACGCAACCGGATAAAAGAGCCGGACGCGGTCAGCAAATTATGTCGTCGCCGGTGAAACAGTTGGCGTTATCCCAGGGACTCGATGTCGTCCTGATAGAAAAATTTAAAGTTGCCGGCACGGTGGAGAAATTGGCTGCGTTGGCTCCGGACCTGATTGTGGTAGCCGCTTTCGGGCTGCTTTTACCGCCGGAAGTACTGAACTTGCCAAAGTTCGGTTGTTTCAATGTCCACCCCTCTCTTCTACCCCGGCACCGGGGTGCGTCACCGATGGCCGCAGCCATTTTGCAGGGCGATGAAATAACCGGCGTCACCATTATGTTGCTGGATGCAGGTATGGATACCGGCCCCATTTTGAATCAGAGAGAAGTGCCAATATCGGATGAAGATACCACCGGCTCGCTCAGCGTTAAGCTGGCTCAAGTTGGGGCGCAGTTGCTGATGGAAACCTTACCTTTATGGATTGAAGGGCGAAAAAAGCCGCGACCTCAGGACGAAAGTGGGGCCAGCCACAGCAAGATGATTAAAAAGGAAGACGGGGAGATAGACTGGCGGCTTTCCACTCAGGAATTATGGAGACGGGTACGCGCCTTCGACCCCTGGCCGGGGAGCTTTGCCCGGTGGCGCGATAAGCGGTTGAAGCTGGTTAAAGTGTTGCCGCTTTATGGTGAAAAGTCCGATGAGCCCGGCAAGGTGGTAGCGTTGCCTCCGCCGGCGCCGGTAACAGTCGGAGTTGAAACCGGAGACGGGGTTCTGGGGCTGGTGAAGTTACAATTGGAGGGAAAGCGTGAGCTATCCGCGGAGGAATTTGTGAGGGGGCAGCGGGATTTCATCGGTAGCCATTTGCTTTGACAGAATTTTTTGTTTTGACTAAAATTAACTGTTGTTCAGGAGGAATGTAGAAGATGTTTTTCTTTGACCCGATGTGGTTTCTAATTATGATACCGCCGCTTATCTTCATGATATATGCGCAGGCAAGGGTGAATTCTGCTTTCAATAAGTATTCCAAAGTGGTCAATTCTCAGCATATCACCGGGTCCGAGGCAGCCGAAAAGTTGCTCCGGTCTAACGGGCTGGGCAATGTTAGAGTCGAGGAGGTGAAAAGTAGACTGGGTGACCACTACGACCCCAGCAAAAAAGTGCTGCGTCTTTCCCCGGCGGTGGCGAACACGCCGTCTGTGGCTGCGCTGGGAATCGTGGCGCATGAGGTGGGGCATGCCGTTCAAGACCAGGTTGGCTATTCCTATATGAGGTTTCGCACGTCTTTGGTGCCGGCAGCTAACCTCGGCAGTACCCTCGGATATATCTTTGTTATACTGGGTTTGCTGCTGTCGTGGTTTGGCACTGCTTTTGGCATGACGGTGGTCTGGGTGGGTGTATTCCTGTTTTCACTGGCTGTGATATTTAGCCTTGTAACTCTGCCTGTGGAATATAATGCCAGCCACCGGGCAAGGCAGATGTTGCGCAGCACCGGGCTGGTGGTGGCGCAGGAATATGATGGGGCTAGCGCTGTTCTATCGGCCGCTGCTTTAACCTATGTAGCGGCTACGCTTCAGGCAGTGGCTCAACTCTTCTATTTTGTTATGCTTGCCTTGGGCGGTAATCGAAGGTAGGCGTCTTTCTGCTGCTTTGCACTAACCCTCTGAAGCACCTTTTTCAGAGGGTTTATTATTATCCTTTTATTTCTCTCTCCCCCGGCGGGAGAGAGTTAGAGTGAGGGGGAACAAAACCAACCTAATTGCTAATTGATAACTACCTTATTATAATGGCGTCGAAATAGGTTCTAGCCGGGGTCAATTTTGCCTAAGAAAGAATCGGACAGTTTTACGGCGCTCAAAGAAATTATTGCCAGGCTGCGCGGCCCGGACGGCTGTCCCTGGGATAAGAAACAAACGCACGCCTCGCTAAGACCATTTTTGGTTGAAGAATCCTACGAGGTCCTGCAGACTCTGGACGAAGGCGTTCCAGAAAAGCTCCGCGACGAGTTAGGTGACCTCCTGCTGCAGATTATGCTCCATGCCCAAATCGCGGCTGAGTCGGGACAGTTCGATGTTGATGATGTCGTCCGCGGTATAAGCCACAAATTAATCCATCGTCATCCGCATGTCTTCGGCAGTCAGAAAGTGAAGGACGTCGTGGAGGTGGAGCAAAACTGGGAAGCTTTGAAGCAAGAGGAACGGGAGGGAGAATCGATTTTAGCCGGCATGCCGGAGCAGATGCCGGCACTGGCCTACAGCCAATCGATGCAGCGACGGGTGGCGGGGGTGGGCTTCGATTGGGATAAGGTGGAGGAAATCATAGATAAGCTGGCCGAGGAGGTGGCCGAAATTAAACAGGCTCCTAACCAGCAGGAAAAAGCCAACGAGTTCGGTGATTTGCTTTTTACTTTGGCAAATATTGCTCGCCGGTTGGATATAGACCTGGAGATAGCGCTACGCTCGGCTAATCAGCGTTTCTATCGCCGCTTCGCCCACATGGAGGAAGTCTGCCGCGAGCGCGGCCTCGACTTAGCCAGCCTGTCTCTTGACGAGCAGAATGCCCTGTGGGAAGAGGCCAAACAGAGGATAGGATAAGCTGGTCGGGGCGAGAGGGTTCGAACCTCCGACCTCAGCGTCCCGAATGCTTAAAAATGAAGCTAAAAAGCATGTCGGGATTAACAAAAAACAACTTGGCTAAGGTATCAAACTGGTATCTCACAGATAGAATCAATACCAGGGGATTAACAGACTTCAGTCAAATTACGATTGAAAGGCATTTCAGGCAGTTACTGTGCTACCTATAACTAACTCCTCAGAGCATACTCAATTCCTACAGGTCTTAATTGTTCTGGCATCTTGACATTTGTATTTTAAAATAGTATACTGAGTTTACATGGTAAACAAAGTATACAAGGTAAACATAGTAAATGAAGTAAACAGAGTAAACGAAGTAAACGATAAGGAGGTATTTATTGAGAATAATATCTTTGACCAATGAAAAAGGTGGGGTAGGAAAAACGACATGTACTTTAAACCTAGGAGCTGCCTTGGTTAGCCTTGGCAAAAAGTGTCTTTTATTTGACCTGGACCAGCAAATGGCTTTGACTTCTAGTTTTGGTATACCACCCGACCAAGTAAAAGAGAGCATATATGAGGTCTTACGTGGAGAGGCTAAGCTGGATGCTGCTATGTGGCGGCAGCTCAATACCAACTTATTTGTTGTACCCGCAAGCCCTAAACTGGCTGGTTTTGACGTGGAAATGGCTAACGAAGTAGGTAGTCAGGTGTTATTAAAGGAGATTGTGTCCGGCGTCAATAGCTTTGACTATATACTATTCGACTGTCCACCAAGTCTAGGTATGATAGTGGTTAATGCCCTTACCGCTGCAAGGGAGGTTTTTGTACCTATGCAAGCTGAATTTTTAAGCATGCAAGGCATGGCGAGACTGGTAGAGATTGTAGAACGTGTTAAAAAGCGACTTAATAGCAACATAGAAATAACGGGAATTATAGGTACAATGTACGACCAGAGGCGTATTTTGAACAGAGAGGTTATTGCGAAAGTAGAGGAGCATTTTCCAGGCAAAATTCTAGGCGTGATTCGGGATTGTATAAGCCTAGCAGAAGCACCATCAAGAGGCTGGGATATTCTAGCATACAGACCAAATAGCCTAGGTGCTCAGGATTTTATGGCTCTAGCTCAGAGAGTAGTACAGATGGAGGTGCATTATGGAGCGTAGGTTAGGCAGAGACCCTTTTGCTCAAAGTGGCTTAGATAAGATTTTTACGCCAGTTGTAGAGCAAGCGACTACACTTACTTCTACTTCAAAGCCAACAATAGTTAAGGCAAAACCACGTATTAAAGTAAGTGGTGGAGTAAATATCCCCCACGTGTCTGTTATTAGTACCTCTACATCATCTAAAGGATTGCCAAAAGGCTGGACTAGAGCTACTTTTATCCTGCGTCAGGACTTGGTACACAAGGTAAAAAGAGCTGCTTATTGGGATAGGAGGCAGATTAAAGACGTAGTAACCGAAGCTTTAGACGCTTACCTAGTAGACAAAAAGACGGACTAACCTTACCTTAGCAGGAAAAAGAAAAAAAGGTTAGGGAAAATGCCAAAAAAGACACTAAGGAATACAGAACTTATATGAGGGAATATATGAGAGCTAGAAGACAGGGATTAACACAGTTTTGAATGTCGGGGCGAGAGGGTTCGAACCTCCGACCTCAGCGTCCCGAACGCTGCGCGCTACCAGACTGCGCTACGCCCCGCCGCCGCTTATTATAAGCGGCTTTAACTTTTGGGGCAAGCATTGTAAACTAGATAGTGTTTTTTCACCCTCACCTTAATCCTCTCCGGTCGAGTGAGGGGAAATAATGGCTGCAATGAAGTACTGCGTTTTAATAATTGACGGCGCTGCCGGTTGGCCATTGCCTGAACGCGGCGGCAAGACCTGTCTGGAGTTGGCACGTATACCGAATCTGAATGCCATGGCGCAGGAAGGTGTCGTTAGGCTGGTCCGTACTGTGCCGCAGGGAATGGAGCCGAGCAGCGCTTGTGCCTGCATGTCGGTGCTTGGTTACGACCCGAAGGTATATTACAGGGGGAGGAGCGGTATCGAGGCTAAGAGCATGGGTATTCCCGTCGCCGACAATGAGGTCGTATTTCGCTGCAATCTGGTCGCGGTTCGTGACGGAAAGATGTGGAGCTATAGCTCAGGACATATCGACACAGACGAAGCGCATGTCCTTATTGCTGCCTTGAATGAAAAGCTTGGCAGCGACGAAATACATTTTTATCCCGGCGTTCGATATCGCCATATATGCAAGATAAAAGGGCGGGAGGACGTACTTATGGCTAACTGCACCCCGCCGCATGATATACCGGATAAGCCAATCGCCGACTTTCTGCCACGGGGCGCGGGCAGCGAACTGTTACTAGACCTCATGGAAAACTCCAAAGCTGTGCTTAAGGGGCATCCGGTAAATGTGGAGCGGAAAGCTCGCGGCGATATCCCGGCGACCATGATCTGGCTATTCTGGGGCAGCGGCAGAATACCGGAGATGCCGCCTTTCAAGAAAGCATACGGTCTTAATGCGGCTATGACATCCGGTGTAGACCTTCTCCGCGGACTGGCTCAAATGGCGGAGATGAAGGTTCTGGATATTCCCGGCGTTACCGATGGTCCGGATAACGATTACGTGGCTCAAGCCAACGGAGCTTTAAAGGCGCTGGAGAAGTATGATTTAGTTGTTATACACATCGAGTCACCGGACGAGGCGGCTCACGCCGGTTTAATTGATGATAAAGTAGAGGCTCTGCAGATAATAGATAAAGAAGTTGTCAGACGGATACGCTCCTCGAATCCGGGCGAACTTCGAGTTCTGGTATTGCCCGACCATCCGACGCCGATAAAGATTCAGACTCATACCGATGAGCCGGTGCCGTTTATGCTCTGGGGTTCCGGGTTTGACTCGAACGGGGCTAAAAAATTCACCGAGGCCGAGGCTAAAAACGCTGGCATTTTTATCGACGACGGGTATAAAATTATGAATAAGCTGACACGAACATAGACAGGTGGAAAACAGCTTTTAGATGGTTTAGAATAAGCAGGAGGAAAAATGGCGCTGGTAGTTCAAAAATATGGCGGTAGCTCGGTAGCTGATGCCGACAAGCTAAACAACGTGGCTCGGCGCATAGCTGAGACCAAGAAAAAGGGGAACGAGGTGGTGGTGGTCGTCTCCGCCATGGGCAAAACTACTGATGAACTGATTCAGCTGGCCAGGAAGATTAATCCTAAGCCGCAGGAGCGCGAGCTCGATGTTTTATTGTCCACCGGCGAAATAGTTTCCAGCACCCTAATGGCTATGGCGTTGCATAACATGGGCTATAAAGCGGTGAGCTTGAGCGGTCCCCAGGCGGGCATAGAGACCGATGCTGTCTACAGCAAAGCTCGCATAACGCATATTGAGCCAAAGCGAATTGTTAAAGAATTGGAGAAAGGCAATATTGTCATTGTCGCCGGATTTCAAGGGATAACCAAAGATAAGGATATTACCACCCTCGGTCGAGGCGGTTCGGATACCACGGCTGTAGCTCTGGCTGCGGCTCTCAAAGCACAAATATGCGAGATTTACACGGATGTCGAGGGTGTGTTTACAGCGGACCCTCATATTGTGCCGGAAGCCCACAAACTTAAGGAAATCGGCTATGAGGAAATGCTGGAGCTGGCGACCTTAGGTGCCAAAGTGATGCATTCACGGGCGGTGGAGCTGGGCCAGGTTTATAATATGCCCATACTGGTGGCTTCCAGCTTCAATGATAAGCCTGGTACTATCATTCATGGAGGGATTCCAATGGAAGTAAGAAACAAAGTGCGGGGTATTGCTCACGACCTTAATGTGGCCAAGGTCACTATAGTCGGTGTTCCCGACCGGCCGGGGATAGCTTCAGCAGTCTTCGAACTGTTAGCTAAAGCAAACATAAGTGTGGATACTATCGTTCAAAATGCCAGCATCAATAAAATTACTGATTTAACCTTCACCGTAGCTAGAGGCGATTTAGATAAGGCCATGTCTCTGATTAAACCTATAGCTAAGTCTATCGGGGCCAAGGACTGCGTCAGCGATTCGACGCTGGCTAAAATCAGCATAGTGGGCACTGGAATGCAGAACACGCCGGGCTATGCGTCGGGGATGTTTCGGGCTCTTTCTGAACAGAGCATAAATATACAGCTCATCACCACTTCTGAAATAAAGATAACCTGCATTATTGCGGAGGATAGAGCGAAGGACGCTATTAAGGCATTACACAAGGCGTTTGCCCTGGAATACGGGGAAAGTTAACGCTAGACAGCGATAACTTCTTTTACGTCGGATAACTCTTGCTTTAGTATTCGCTCAATGCCGTTCTTAAGGGTCATAGTTGACATAGGGCAGCCGGCGCACGCTCCCTTAAGTTTCACACTAACAATGCCATCTTTAACGTCAACAAGTTCTATATCCCCTCCATCGGCACGGAGGCTCGGTCGAATATTATCCAGCACGGTTTGCACTTTGTCTCTCACAGATTCCCCTTTTGCTTTCGCTTGTATTTCCTAGATTAGTAGGCTAACATAATGAACCTTTTTTGTCAAAAATTTATTTGTGATTGGGCTTTAGACACTTGACAAGTCTCGCTTTTTTTGCCACAGTGACTACTGTAAAATAATATGATTGCATCAGGATATGGCACAGGTAAATGGAGTGTTACAGACATGAGTTGGCACGGCAATTGCAGGGGGTATAAAAATGCCTGACCGTGAAGAAGATAAGGCTAGGCTTAGACGGAAAGCGAGTCAAGAGGCTATTGCTCTGGCAATGCAGAGTAGATGGCAGGAAGCAGTTACCGTCAATCAGAGCATAATTGACCTTTTCCCTACAGATATAGATGCCTACAACCGGTTGGGTAGGGCATATACGGAGTTGGGCGAATTCGCCAAAGCTAAAGAAGCCTACAGCCGTACTATTGAACTTGACCCTTACAATTCTATCGCTCAAAGAAATTTACAGCGGCTGTCGTTGTTGCGTGACTCCAAGGTCAGCGTAAAGGAAGAACGCCGCGAGGCCTCCCCGGACCTTTTTATCGGCGAAATGGGCAAGGCCGGTGTCGTAAATCTTAAGGACCTGGCGCCCAAAGAGGTACTGGCTAAAATGGCTGCGGGCAACCAGGTTTATTTGAAGGTCAGGGGCCGGCAGCTTGTCGTAGAAAACGAGCAGGGAGAGTACCTGGGGCTGGTTGAGCCACCCCATGGCCTTCGTCTCGCCAGGTTGATAGAAGGCGGTAATAAGTATGTCGCGGCCATTGTCAAAATTGATACCAATAACGCCAGGGTTATTATCAGGGAGACATTTCAGCATCCCAGTCAGGTCGGGCGGCTTTCCTTCCCAGTCAAGGCTGTTGAAGGCTTTCAACCACATGTTAAAGATACTTTGCTGCGACATGAGGCTGTGGAAGAGGAAGCTCTGGAGGAAGGGGAGTATGCCGAGCTGGATGAGGGTGAACTCATACCTGAAGGCTTTTCCATATTCGAAGGGGTCGCCACTGATGAGGAACCGGCGATAGAAGAAGAAGAGTTTATCGAAGAGGAGTAATTGAATGGAAGTCGGAGTAGTTAAACCAGTAATTATTGAAGAGGAGATGAAGAGCTCCTACCTCGACTACGCTATGAGTGTTATTGTTTCGCGAGCCTTGCCGGACGTACGCGATGGCTTGAAGCCGGTTCATAGGCGGATACTCTATGGTATGGATGGACTCAGCCTTCGTCATAACAGTTCCTATAAGAAGAGCGCTCGTATAGTTGGTGATGTGATGGGTAAATATCATCCTCACGGGGACGCGCCTATATACGAATCTATGGTCAGAATGGCGCAAGATTTTTCCATGCGATATACGCTTGTTGACGGGCAGGGCAATTTCGGCAGTATGGACGATGACCCGCCAGCGGCTATGCGTTACACCGAAGCGCGGCTGTCAAAAATTGCCGAAGAAATGTTGATCGATATCGACAAAGAAACAGTCGACTTCATGCCCAATTTCGACGATAGCTTAAAGGAACCAACGGTCTTACCGGCCAGAATGCCAAATCTGATGGTGAATGGCTCGTCAGGCATCGCCGTGGGTATGGCTACCAATATACCGCCTCACAACTTAAGCGAGATATGCGATGCCATTAGCTATCTTATAAGCGACCCCGAGGCTGATGTAGATGATTTAATGAAGATTGTGAAGGGCCCGGATTTCCCTACGGGAGGAATTATTTTGGGCCGGCAGGGCATCAAGAGCGCTTATGCCAGCGGGCAAGGCAAGATTGTAGTTCAGGCTAAAGTTACCGATGAAACTCTAAGAGGCGGCCGCCAGCAATTGATAATATCCGAACTTCCTTATCAAACGAACAAAGCCACTCTGGTAGAAAGGATAGCTGACCTGGCCAGGGAGAGAAGGATTGAGGGGATAAGCGATGTTCGCGATGAATCTGACAGACACGGCATGAGGATAGTTATTGGGCTGCGAAAAGATGCTCAACCTACCAAGATTTGTAACAACCTGTACAAATATACTTCCATGCGGTCCGCCTTCTTTATTAATATGCTGGCTCTGGTTGATGGTCAGCCTCGGGTTATCAATCTTAAAGAAGCCTTGACTTGCTACATCGATTTCCGTCGCGAGGTCATCACCCGCCGTTCCCAGTTTGACCTCCAGAAGGCGAAGGACCGAGCCCATATCCTGGAAGGGTTCAGAATTGCGCTCGACCAACTGGATGCGGTTATACAGACTATACGAAAAGCGGAGACGGCGGATTCAGCTCGAACCAGCTTGATGGAGAAATTTAAGCTGTCCCAAATTCAGGCTCAGGCGATTCTGGATATGCAGCTGCGCCGGTTGGCACAGTTAGAGCAGAAAAAAATAGTCGATGAGTATACCGAGGTGGTGAAGAATATCGCTTATCTCGAGGGCCTCCTGGCGAACCCGAAGAAGATACTTTTCCTGATTAAGCAGGATGTCACCGACCTTAAAACGACTTACGGCGACCAGCGCCGTACTGCTATTAAACGTGAAGAGGCTGAAGAGTTTCAGGACGAAGACCTGATTCCCCATCAGGATGTGATTGTTACGCTTAGCGAACAGGGGTACATTAAAAGAATACCGGCTACAACTTATCAAAAGCAGCACCGCGGCGGCGTCGGTGTCACGGGAATGGTAACCCGGGAAACTGATATGGTGAAGCACTGTGTGGTAGCTGACACGCATGATAATTTGCTGCTATTTACCAATCGAGGTAAGGTTTACAGGCTCAGATGCTACGATATCACGCAGGACTTGTCGCGAGCTACCAAAGGAACAGCCTTGGCTAACCTCCTTTCGATTGACCCGAAGGAGCAGATAACCGCCCTGGTGGTGATTAAGGAGTTCGTGCCCGGCCTGTTTATGGTAATGGCTACCTCGAGAGGCATTGTGAAGAAGACCAGTTTTGACAAATTTGCTTCGGTCAGGAGCAGCGGACTTATTGCCATGAGGCTTCGGACTGATGAGGAGTTGGTGGCGGCTGACGTAGTAACGCAAAAAGGCGAAATTATTTTAGTAACTCAAAACGGGCAAGGCATCAGGTTTGCTGTGAAGGCCTTACGACCGGCATCACGGACCAGCGGCGGCGTGCGCGGTATTAGACTTGCTCCCAGAGACCGCCTGGTAGCGATGGGTGCTATCTTCCGAGACGCGGCTCTACTTACGGTTACGGAGAAAGGCTTTGGTAAGCGCAGCCGGGCAAAGAATTTCCCTCTTCAAGCCCGGGGCGGCAAGGGTGTGTATGCTCATAGGGTCACGGATAAGACAGGTAAGGTTATAGCGGCTAAGCTTATACCTCCAAAGCAGCATGTCATTATTGTTTCCGCTGGTGGTATCGTCATCCGAATCTCCGTTGATGATGAGGTTTCGCTTCAGGGCAGGGATACCCAGGGCGTGCATTTGAAGACACTGGAAGAGCATGACAGCGTAGTCTCAATTGACTGCGTCCAACAGGGGGATAGTAAGGCAGCCGACAAGACTAAGGCTGAGTAATAGGCGTCTTTCTATTTGCTGGCTATGGACAAAGTATTAAATATTCTGCAAGAATTCGGCTTGACCTTTGTTCCTCTCTTTGTGGCCATGGATGCCGTCGGTGTCTTGCCCATATTAGTTCCCTTGACAGGGGATATGAAGGCCAAGGAGCGCAGCCGAACAGTGCGCCTGGCGGTAATTACCGCCCTGGGATTAGGCCTGGGCTTTGTGGCTATCGGCAAGGGTGTTTTTCTGCTTTTAGGCATTCAGATATCTGACTTCCTCGTTGCCGGCGGTATTATCCTGTTTCTCCTGGCCGCCAAGGATTTAATCACCGGCAAGATGGTTGATGCTCAGGCTTCAGTTGGCGGTGACATGCTGGGCATCGTCCCCATAGGCACCCCTCTAGTAGTCGGGCCGGCAGTCTTAACTACCTTACTCATACTAATCGACCAGTACTCCATCATTATTGTGGTAATTTCTTTTGTCATCAATCTGGCAATAGGTTGGCTACTTTTTACGCAGGCTAACCGGGTGGTGGCTTTCCTGGGTCAAGGAGGCGTTAGAGCTGCATCGAAGGTAGTCAGTCTGTTTCTGGCGGCAATTGCCATAAAAATGATTCGCCAGGGCGTCTTGCAGGTATTGGGATGAAGCTCATCTTCATTAATGGCGCCGGCAACACCGGCTTGGTCTGGCATTACCAAACTGAACACTTCACCGATTCTGAAGCCATCAATCTCCCGGGTCATCCTGAGGGTAAACTATGTACTAGCGTCGACCAGTATGCCGAGTGGCTTCATCACTATGTCCGTCGAAAAGGTCATTCACAGCTTGTAATTGCAGGGCATTCTATGGGCGGTGCTGTGGCCCAGGCGTATGCACTTAGTTATCCCCAGGATGTAAAGGCACTTATATTGATTGATACCGGAGCCAGGCTGAGGGTAAGGCCGGAGTTTCTTAAATTACTTGAAGACGGCATTAATGCGCCGTCTCCGTGGCTGAAAAATATAATTGAACCACCATACAGCCGGGTGGCTCCCGAAGTAAGAGAGAACATAATTAACGGAGTGGTTAAGGTAGGCGCTGCCGTGCAACTTAACGATTTCAGGTGCTGTGACAGGTTCGACATAATGGATAAAGTCAATCAAATTGCAGTCCCCACATTGGTTATCTGCGGCGGCGAGGATGACATGACGCCGGTCAAGTATTCCCAATATTTAGCCAATAAAATAGTCGGCGCCAGGCTGGTTGTTGTGGAAGGCGGCTCGCATCACTGCTTTTTAGAAAAACCTGTAGAAGTGAATCGGGCAATCGAAGAGTTTTTGAAAAACCTTTAAAACCCTGTTTTATCTTTATGGAGACGTTGGTGAGGATAGGTGTGCTTTCAGATACCCATATTCATCTGGCTGAGGAAATATCGGCCAAGGTTGTTAGGGCATTTTCGAGGGTGGATTTGATTGTTCATGCCGGCGACTTTGTTGGCTCAGAGGTTCTCGATGGGCTAAAGCAACTGGGCGAAGTGAAGGCAGTACACGGCAATGTCGATTCGATGAAGCTCAGAAGCCTGTTACCGGAGAAGGAGATTTTTATGGTCGGAAGTAAGAAAATTGGGATTACCCACGGCTGGGGCAGCCCGGCAGGAATAGAAAACAGGGTGAAAGACCTGCTCGGCGACGTGGATATTATCATATATGGACATAGCCATCGGGCAAAGATTGAACAGATTGGAGAAGTTCTCTTCTTTAACCCCGGCCCGGGATGGCAGTCTTTTGGTATCCTCACAATTGATGAGGATACCAAAGGCGAAATACTGAGGATTTGAGGTAAGGGAGCAAGAAATGGCGAAGCCGTGGCCGGAGCTTGAAGCGCTGGACAGGCCGGAAATTCTTCAATTTATCTTTTACCCGCGTCGGGATTTTTTGGAGAAATCTGCCGACGATAACGTTATCGGCGGCTCAATTCCTGTTGATGAGGCTGTTTCAATTTCTTATGGCTTCTATGTCGGGGAAAAGAATAACCCGAATATACTTTTCTTTCACGGTAACGGGGAAATAGCCAGCGATTATTTGCCGATTGGGTCTATCTATAATCAGACTGGACTCAATCTTTTTGTGGCTGATTACCGGGGCTACGGCAGTAGCGGGGGCAAGCCTACGCTTAGTAATATGATAAAAGATGCTCATCCCATCTTTGAAGGCTTTAAGCGAGTTTTGAAAGACGGGGGATTTTCAGGAAACCTGTTCATTATGGGTCGTTCTCTGGGCAGTGCGTCTGCCATCGAGCTGGCTTCCAATTACCAGAGTCAACTGAATGGTTTGATTATAGAGAGCGGCTTTTCCAACGTATTTAACCTGTTAAAGTATTTAGGCTTTCCGCTGGAATCTCTTGGAGTTATTGTGCCCAGGGCGCCTTATAGCTTGGAACTACTGGGGAAGATTTCTCTTCCCACATTAATTATTCATGGTGAGTATGACCAGATTGTGCCTGTCGAGGAGGGCAAGGCGCTTTATGAAATCATTGCTGCTGAAGACAAGCGCCTTATCATAATCCCCGGGGTCGACCACAATACCATTATGTCAGGCGGTATGCAACCGTACTTACAGGCTTTGCGCGACTTTATCCCAGCGCATAGCTAATTCCAGCGGCAGGTGGCGCATACAATGGCTTTTCTGTCTAAGGCTAAATCACCCTATATTACCAAGCCGTTTGATGGCAAGCAGTTGAATATTGCCATAAACCGCATATTTACCGAAGGCAGATAGCGCTGCAGGCTGCGATAGTAAATCCTGAATGCTGGAATTTACTTTTCTTCTTCAGCACCCGCTTCGGCCTCAGCCCCAGCTTCAGCCTCTCCCACTTCTTCCGCACCCTCTTCCTTAAGCTCGGCCTCAACCACCGCAGGTACCACCTCCTCCTCTTTACGAGCTTCGGCTACTTTAACTGCCATCTGTTCAGGGTCACTAAGAAGCGTTATTCCAGGGCCAAGAGGTATATCTTTGACATGGATGGTGTGATCGAGTTCTTCCAGATGTGAAACATCGACCTCGAAGCTGTGAGGTAAGTCATCGGGTAAGGCTTCGATATATAGGGAGTCAATTAAATGGAATATGGAGCTGTTCTTGACCTTCTTCAGCACCGGTGCTTCCCCGATGAACACCAGTGGGACCTCTGTTTTAATCTTTTCGGTCATACTGACCTGGTAGAAGTCCACGTGGAGAGGCTCATCGTTAAGAGGGTTCCTCTGAATCTCGCGCATTAACACCCTTACAGGGTCCTTTGAGTTGTCAACTTTGAGGGATATTAGGTCGGTCTGGCCAACATGGGCCAGCAGATGTTTGAGGCTTCTGGTGTCTACATTTATGGAAGTGGATTCGATGCCGTGTCCGTAAATATGGGCCGGAACAATACCTTGACGGCGCAGAAATCTCACTTTCTTGCCCGTTATTTCTCTTTTAGAAACTTCGAGTTCATGTCGTTTCATATCGTAACCTCATATATTGAGTCCAAAACATAGAGATTAGCTGTTTTTAATATATATGTCAAGTTCATACCCACGCCAGCCCTCCCCCGTCGAGGGGGAAGGAATGTGCCCTCTACACCTTTTTCTGAAGCTCCTCGAAGGCTTTCTTCACCTCGTCCACAGAGGTTCCGTCCTCAAGGGTAGTCAAGTCGCCAATCGCGGTACCGCTGGCTACTGCCTTGAGAACTCGTCTCATTATTTTGCCACTCCTTGTCTTGGGCAATTTGGTGACAAAGTAGATTTCGTCGGGAGTGACTACAGGCCCCATCGTCTTACGTATGTGCTGCTTTATCTTGTTCTTGAGTTCCTGAGAGGGTTCTACCCCTTGCTTAAGTGTAGCGAAGACGACCACGCATTCGCCCTTAACCTCGTCTGGCCTGCTGGCTACAGCCGCCTCAACTACAGCTTCGTGAGATACAACAGCATCTTCTATCTCTATGGTGCCTATTCTATGCCCGGCTATTTTGAGGACTTCATCGGCTCTGCCCAGCAACCAGTAGTAGCCATCTTTGTCCTTGATGGCATAGTCGCCGGTATAGAACATGCCGGGGAATTTAGACCAGTAGGTCTCCTGGTACCTTTGCGGGTCTCCGTGAATGCCCGTGAGCATCCCCGGCCAGGGTGATTTTATAACCAGATAGCCTTTCTCTCCGGATGGCACTGATTTACCGCTTTCATCAAATATATCGGCATTGACCCCGGGCAGGGGGAAGGTTGCTGAGCCCGGCTTAAGAGGTACTGACTCTATGCCTGGGGTTGGCGATATCATAGTACCGCCGGTTTCAGTTTGCCACCAGGTGTCTACTATAGGACATCTTTCGCCGCCGATGACCTTGTAATACCATTGCCAGGCTTCGGGGTTTATGGCTTCTCCAACACTGCCCAGTAGCTCCAAGCTGCTCAGGTCGTGTTTCTTGACCACATCTTCGCCATATTTCATAAGCATCCTGATGCCGGTAGGCGAGGTATAAAATATAGAAACTCCATATTTCTCTACGATGTCCCACCATCTATCTACCGAGGGGTAATCAGGAGCTCCTTCATAAAGGACGATGGCAGCGCCGTGGCACAAGGGACCATAGACTATGGAGCTGTGCCCGGTGACCCAGCCCACATCGGCGGTGCACCAGTAAACGGATTCCTCCTTTACATTAAAGACCCATTCGTAGCCGGAATTAGTGAAAACGAGGTAGCCGCCGGTGCCATGGACAATGCCCTTAGGCTTTCCGGTGGTACCTGAAGTATAGAGGATGTAAAGGGGATGGGTGGCCTCAACCGGTTCAGCGGGCACGAAGGAGCTGGCATCATCTAGCAATTCGTGTAGCCAGACGTCTCGCCCCGGTTTCATGTTGATGTCTATACCTGCCCTTCTAGCCACCACCACCTTTTCAATTGAAGGCGATAGGCTTACGGCTTCGTCGCTGATGTTCTTCAGTTCCAGGTGTTTACCTCTTCTGAAGCCGGCGTCTGCGGTGACCAGAACTTTGGCCTGGAGATCGTTAATCCTGTCGGCCAGTGCCTGAGCGCTAAAGCCGGAGAATACCACGGTATGTGGGGCTCCTATTCTGGCGCAGGCGAGCATGAATATAGGTAGCTCGGGAATCATCGGCAGATATAGGACGACCGTATCTCCTTTATTGACACCCAGATTTTTGAGGACTGAAGCGAATTTATTGACCCAGCGGTACAATGTGGAATAGCTTAAGACCTGGCTATCGCCCAGCTCTCCTTCCCAGTATATGGCAACCTTGCTTCTTCGCCATGTTTTAACATGACGGTCAACGCATTGATAGCTGGCATTTAACCTGCCACCTTCAAACCAGCGGGCAAAAGGCGGTTGCCAGTCGAGGACTTTGTCCCAGGTCTTGAACCAGTCCAGCTTACGGGCCTCCTCAGCCCAGAAACGTTCCGGGTCTTGTATTGACCGGTTATACATATCCATATATTTCTTGAACGGCCAATACGTTTCTTCTGAAGGAAAAGATGGTGATACCATTGCCCCCTCCTCTAAGAGTGATATAAATACATTATATCAATTTGTCCCTTGTTTTGAATTTTTTCCGGCAATCGGGGTGCCGTCGCTGCAGCCCGCAGGCATTACACGCCCCATGACGACAATCGGAGGTATTCTTGCCCAGGCGCATACCTTGGTATTCCTTCTTGAGGAAGTTTTGGGTTACTCCGGTATCTATGTGCTGCCAGGGCAATATCTCTTCTAAGGGTCGCTCCCGATTGGCATAGAAGGCGGGGTCAAGCTCGTTTTCCTGGAACGCCTTTAACCAGTTGCCGTAGTTAAAACATTCCTGCCAGGCATCGAACCTATTGCCCAGTTCCCACGCCCTGTGTATAATTTTGCCGAGCCTGCGGTCGCCGCGGGATAGAGCCGCTTCAAGCTGGCTGGTTTTCGTGTCTTGCCACGAAAGGTGGACTCCAAGCCGGCGCAAGCCTTGCTTGAGCAGTTCATGTTTAGGAGTTAGCTCATCTTCCGTATTCTGAGCTAGCCATTGGCAGGGGGTGTGGGGCTTGGGGACAAAGGTGGCGACACTGACCCTCAGTCCCGGCGCTCTGTTTCGCAACTTCCTGCCCAGCTGGGAGGTCCTGGCAACAAAATCTACTATGCCCTCCACGTCTTCAATGGTCTCAGTGGGCAGCCCGACCATAAAATATAGCTTTAGATTAAACCATCCTTTTTCGAAGGCGGCGGCGAAGGTGTTGAACATCGCCTCTTCAGAGATATTTTTGTTTATAGCCCGCCGCAGCCTTTCGGTTCCAGCTTCGGGGGCGAAGGTAAGTGTGGTCTTGCGGCGATGGGGTAGTGACTCTATTAGCTCTATCGACGATGTGTCAATTCGCAAGCTGGGTAAGGAAAGGATAAGGTTGTCCCGGCTGTACTTGCGGCTCAGCTGCCCAATCAGTCCGCTAATATCGCGATAATCACCGGTGCTGAGCGACACCAGGGAAACTTCGCTATACCCGCAGCTGCTCACCAGCGCTGCCACGGCGTCGGTTACTTGTTCCTCCGGAAGTTCACGGACCGGCCGGTAAATCATCCCGGCCTGGCAGAAGCGACAACCCCGGCTGCATCCCCGCTGGATTTCGACGGCTCCACGGTCATGAACTACTCTGATGTTAGGTACCACCGGGTCCGTAACCGGCGGTGGCAATTTATCTATTATCTGGCGCTTAATTGGCAGCTTAACTTCGGTCGTTTTTGGGATTATACCGGCGAAAGTGCCGTCTTTGTGGTAGGACGCTTCATACAAGCTCGGTACATAGACACCGGCCAGACCGGCGGCTTCTACCAGCAGTTTTTTCTTATTGCCTTTGAAAGCCCTGAACACACCTAATAGTTTCAATATGACCTCTTCAGCCTCGCCGATAACAAACAGGTCTATGAAATCGGCCATCGGCTCCGGGTTTAGGGCGCAGCTGCCGCCGGCCACTATCAGCGGATACGAATTGTTCCTCTGGTGACTGAAAAGCGGGATTTTAGCCAGGTCGAGCATATTCAGCACATTGGTATAGGTAAGCTCATAGCCGAGGGAAAAGCCGATAACGTCGAAATCTTTCAGAGGGTGTCTTGTCTCCAGGCCGAACAGCGCGATTTTATTCTGTCGCAGGAGAACCTCCATGTCGACCCAGGGGGCATAGACTCTTTCAGCCAGGGTGTCGGGCTGGTCATTGATTATTTTGTAGAGGATAGGCAGCGCCAGATTGGACATGCCAATTTCGTATACGTCGGGAAAAGCCAGGGCGATTCGGACTCGGGTTGCCTGCCAGTCTTTAACCCTGCTGTTCCATTCGCCTCCGCTGTAGCGAGCTGGCCTGGAGACCTCATAAAGAATGTCATCCAGGCTGTTCATTTTTTGGCTCACAAATGTCAATTATAGCTGTCAACGTCAGAAGCTTTCAATTATGCAGCTGCGACTGGTGTACCTTACTTGATTAGGTACAAATGCTGTTGACGCTCAAATAGTGAAATGCTACAATTATGCGGTTTTAGACCTAATTCACAAAAGGGGGGGCAAATTATGGTCTTAATCGGCGAGAGCATTCACATTATTTCCAAGGACGTCAATGACGCTGTCAAGGAACGCAATCAACAGGTAATACAGGACTTAGCCAAGACCCAGACCGCCGCCGGAGCAGACTACATTGACTTGAATCTGGGACCGGCGAAGAGAGACCCCGAGGAAGTAACGCAGTGGCTGGTTAATACGATTCAGGGGGTTAGCGATTTACCTGTTTCCGTGGATACCTTAAATCCTGTGGCCATGGAAGCCGGCCTCAAAGCCTGCAAGAAAAGACCTCTGCTTAATTCGGCCTCCGGGAGGACCGATAGCAAAGAACGCATGTTGCCTCTAGCTAAGAAATATAATACCAACGTAGTTATTTCCGTTCTTACCGACAAAGGATGCCCACCCGATATTGATTCCAGGATTGAAAGTATTATGGAAACGGTGGCGCTCGCCAACGAGATGGGAATTCCCAACGAAGACATCTGGGTTGACCCCATTATTTTGCCGGTCAGCGCTGACCAGAAACAGGTCAGGGAAGCCCTGGACTTCATAAGCATGCTGGCTGACCTGCTACCCGGCGTCAAGTCAACAGTCGGGCTGTCCAATGTGTCCAACGGAACGCCCGAGGAACTCAGGGGCATACTTAACCGCACTTATATGGTGATGCTGGGCAGAAGCGGACTTTACTCGGCGATTGCCGATGTGTTGGACAAGGACCTTGTCCGATTGAACAAGGGTGAACTTCCCAAAATTGTCGACCTTATCTATAAGACCATGGATAGCGAATCCGTAGATATGGGTTCCCTGTCAAAAGAGGAACAGGATTACGTGAAAACCGCCAAGGTTCTTATGGGTGGGACGCTTTATTCTCACGCCTGGCTTGAGAGCTAGAAGTAATTAAAAGGAGCGAACGATGGACTATAAAGCACCTTTGGAAACCTATTCTGGAAGAGTAGCCGAGGTGGTGATTGGCAAGGGGGAGAAAGCTTTAAAGATTGGAGAGGAGAACGTTCTTCCCTTTCATTTTTTTGAGGGCAACATAGAAAATCGGCCGCGACTGGCATTGGAAGTCTTTGATTCCGAGCCAAAGACCTGGACTGAATGGGAACGCCGGCCTTATGAAGGCGTTCTTTCCGACCCGGTGGCATGGGCGAAGAAGTGCCTCGAGTTCGGCGCCGACCTGGTTTGCCTGCGGCTGGTGAGTACCGACCCGGCCGGAGATAATGCCCCGGCGGACAAGGCGGCCGCGGTGGTTAAGCAGGTAGCCTCGGCTATAAAAACACCGCTTATTGTCTACGGTTCCGGGGATGAGAAGAAGGATATCGAGGTCCTGACCAAGGTGGCGGAAGCCTGCGCCGGCGAGAACCTTCTTGTGGGCCCGGTGGCAAAGGAGAACTACGAGCCCATAGCCAAAGCCGCTTTAGAGCACGGGCACTGCATAATCGCTCAGTCTCCACTGGATATAAACCTGGAGAAAGAACTGAATGTGAAGCTGTTGAAGACTTTCCCGCGTGAGCGGATAGTCATCGACCCGCTGAGTTCGGCTCTAGGCTATGGCATGGAATACAGCTTTACCATAATGGAGAGAACGAAGCACATTGGCGTCATGTTTGGCGATAATACGATGCAGATGCCGATTATCGCTGACCTGGGCAGCGAGTCAGGGAAAACCAAACAGGCTAAAGAGAACGAAAAGCAGGGGCTTTTATGGGAATGCGTTACTGCTCTCAGCCTGCTCTTGGCTGGCGCAAATATACTGGTACTGCGCCAACCTGAAAGCCTTAAGCTTATAAAAGAGGCTATTGACGGCAAAATATAGTATTGATAATTATTCCTAATAGTACTATAATTCCGTCTATCACAGCCTGTTAGAAGGAGGAACTAATAATGGCGGTAGTAACCAAGAAGAAACATACACGGAAAGATAAAGTTAACGAGATAATACGGGCGGAAGACAATTGGGAGCCTGTGGGACACACTCCAATGCCCGAGCTGCCCGACTTGAGAAACTGGGACATGAGGTTGCTCAAGACCTACAAACCTTTTTATGCCCCCATGTGTGATTTGTGCTGTTTTTGTACCTACGGCAAATGCGACCTCACCGGGGATAAGAGAGGGGCTTGCGGCATCGATATTTCGGCTCAGCAAGCCAGGGTTGTGCTAATGGCATGTTGTATGGGTACGGCAGCCCATGCCGGACATGGCCGGCACGTACTTCAATATTTAATTGAGAAACACGGACCGGACTATAAAATTAACCTTGGTGATCAGGTACTTGTGGAAGCCCCACATATAAGGACGGTCATGGGACTGAAGCCCGAAAATTTGGGTGACCTGGAGAAAGCTATTGAGTACGTGGAGAATCAGCTTATTCACTGCGTATCGGCGCTCCATACGGGTCAGGAGGGGTCGGCACTTGATTATGAGTCGAAAGCGCTTCATATCTCCATGTTAGACCACGTGGCACTGGAAGCCGCCGATATTGCCGAGATAGTCGGTTTCGGCTATCCGACATCTGTGGCTGAAACTTCGCTGGTTGACCTGGGATGGGGTGCGGTGGACAGGACGAAGCCCGTCATCCTTTTAATAGGCCATAACCCGGTTACAGCTATTCCCATTGTCGATTATATAAATGCCAATGGTCTGCAGGATAAGGTAGAGGTGGCCGGAATTTGCTGCACGGCTCAGGAAGTGGCCAGATACAGCAATCGAGCTAAAGTAGTCGGCCCGCTGTCCCGCCAGTTATTTTTCGTCAGGACGGGCATCGCCGATGTTATCGTCACCGATGAGCAGTGTGTCAGATGCGATACGCCGGTCGAGGCTGCCAAAGCAGGCACCGCCTTGATTGCCACCAATGACAAGGTATGCTACGGGCTTGATGATGTGACCAAGAGGGAAGCCAACGAAATAGTCAGCGAAATGGTGAATGGAAAGCAGACATTGATATTCGACCCGGATAAAGCTGCCGAAGTAGCTGTCAGGGTGGCCATGGAACTGGCGCCGAAGAGAAACAAGGTACTGGTTAAACCGGAAGAGGTGCCGGATCTGGCTAAGGACCATAAGCTGTGCAATATGTGCAGCCAGGTCTGCCCTAACTTACTTCCGGTCGGTGATGCTATCGAGGCGGCCAAGAACGGCAACCTCCAGCCGCTAACCGAAGTATTCAATAAATGCATCGGCTGCGGCAAATGTGACCAGGAATGCCCTCGCCATGTGCCCATAATCAAGATGATGCAGGCGGCAGCCAGCTGGGAGACATGGAAAATGCGCGCCGGGCGAGGACCTATTATGGATGTGGAAATTCGAAAAGTCGGAGCGCCCATTGTACTGGGAACGATACCCGGGATAATCGCCATCGTCGGCTGTTCCAACTTCCCTGAGGAAATCACCGAGATAGCCGATATTGCTGAGGAATTCGCCAAGAGGAAATATATTGTGGTTCTCAGCGGCTGCTCGGCCATGGTGGCCGGGATGAAGAAGGACAAAGACGGCAAAACTATTTACGAGAAATACCCGCCCAACTTCGATGCCGGCGGCGTGCTTAACGTCGGCTCCTGTGTAGCTAATGCCCACATCACCGGCGCTGCCATGAAGGTAGCCAACATCTTCGCCACGCTGCCTTTGCGAGGTAATTATGAGGTTATAGCCGACTACATCTTGAACCGGGTCGGTGCCTGCGGCCTCGCCTGGGGAGCTTATTCTCAGAAGGCAGCGTCTATTGCCACGGGCTGTAATCGCCTTGGTATACCAGTAGTCCTCGGTCCTCATTCCGCTAAGTATAGAAGACTCTATCTGAGCCGGAAGGAGGAGGACGACTGGACGGTGATGGACGGCAGGGAGAAGAAGCTGGTGAATACCGAAGAACCATCACCGGAGCACTTAATTACCGTGGTAGAGTCCAAGGAGAGGGCGATGGTCACTATGGCCAAGCTGTGCATCAGGAAGAACGATACCGCTCAAGGACGCCAGTTAAAGCTCACGCACTACATTGCTCTGCATAAGCAGTATATGGGCAGCCTTCCCGACGACCTCCATCTTTTCGTTAGAAAGGCTACTGATATACCCATCTTCTTTAAGAAGGAGGTCATGGCATACCTCGAGAAAGTGGGCTGGAAGGAGAAGCCGGTTTTAACCCTGCCCACATTGATAGGAACTTATCCATCAGAGGTGCCGATAGAGTCGGTTGTCCACTAAGGAGATTTAAAAAGAGGATTCATGCGAGTTCTGGTAGCTATACAAGGCCATTATGGCCAGAGGATTGCCGATAATATAAGGAAGTGCGGCCCGGCCGGCTGGAAGGTTTATACTTTCACCTTTGCTCAGGACTTGCCGGCTATAATCGATGACGCTGGTGAGTTTCTACCCAAAGAGCTGCCGGCGGCCGATTTGTTGATATCCCTGGGTGAGCATCCCGGGGTGGCTCAAATAATTCCCGACATGGTAAAGAAAAGCGGCGCCAAAGCAGTCATCGCCCCGGCAGATAACCGTACCTGGCTGCCACCGGGTTTAGCCAAGCAAATTAAGCGGAAGCTGGAATCGATGGGTGTGGATATGGTCTATCCGGTCCCCTTCTGTACTCTGACGGAAAAAGATAGTCAGAACCCTCATATTAAAGAATTTGCTAAATATTTCGGAAAGCCGGAACTGGATATAGAGCTCGATAAAGATAGAATAAAACGGGTGGCAGTTATCAGGGGGGCTCCGTGTGGTTGTACTCCGTATGTAGCTGATGGTTTGGTCGGAATCTGGGAAAGAGACGCCGTAGAGAAAGCCGGGCTTCTCCATCACCAGTATCCCTGCCTGTCGACAATGGTAATGGACCAGGAGTTTGAAGATACTTTAATGCATCGCGCCGGCCTTATGACCAAACTGGCGGCGGGGAAGGCTCTAAAATCGGCTAAGGTAGCATAAGCAAGGAGGTTATGTTATGACCACGACTTTACCGTATCATCGAGTTAATGTGTTAACCGGGACTAAGTCAGCCAGGCTTATCGAAGATGCCGGTGAGTATGCCCACCTTATAAAACGTGCTCAGAGGCCTCTTCTTGTTCTCGGTGCCTGGTCACTTACCACGACTTTGGGTGGTAAATCCCTTATCGAGTATGGCGTGGAAATAGCTAAAACCCTCGATATACCGATATGCGCCACAGCTCATACCAAGAAAAAGCTGCTTGAACTGGGCGTTGAGCCGGCCAGCAGCTACGACATCATAGAGATACTCAACCATCTCAAAGACCCGGGCTGGAAAGGGGTTAAGAAGGAAGGCAATCACGATTTGGTGATGTTTCTCGGCTTCAGGACTGACCTGGCTGAGCAAGGCCTGTCAACCTTAAAGCACTACGCCCCACACCTTAAGACTATGACCTTGTGCAAATTCTACTATCCGCATGCCAGCTTTTCCCTTCCTAATTTCAGAAAAGATGAACAGTGGAAGGAATTTCTAGATAATCTAATAACAAATTTAAAGAGCAAGGAGGCATAATAGAATGGCAGGAATTTTCCCGGTAGACGTTGGGCCCCAGTATGAGGGCGAAGTAATCAGAAAAGGCGACATGTATGTCGAGTTCGGCGGTCCGCAGGCGAAGAGCAAATTTGAGCTGGTCACTCTGAAAAGCCTTGATGAAGTTGAGGACCAGAAGATTGAGGTCATCGGTCCGGACATCAAAGACTTGAAAGAAGGCGGCAGTTATCCCATAGGCTTGATGATTAACGTTGCCGGCGCCAAGTTAGAGAAAGACATGGAGCCGGTCTTTGAGAGAAGGATGCACCTTTATGCCAACTACATAGAGGGCTTGTATCATATGAACCAGAGAGACGAAGTCTGGATCAGGCTCAGCAAGGATTCCGTCTCTAAGGGGCTTAACTCTTTTGAAGCGATTGGCCAGATACTGATGTTCCTCTATACATCGGAATTAGATATCATCGAGAAGATTTCCATTACCTTCGTTACCGATGAAAAGAAGGTTGAGGAGCTTCTAGCCAAGGCTCGCGAGGTCTATAAGGCCAGGGATGAGAGAGCCAGGGGCTTGAAAGAAGACGATGTTCAGGAGTTTTATAGCTGCGCCCTGTGTCAGAGCTTTGCTCCAACCCATATCTGCATTGCTACCCCGGAGAGGATTGCTAATTGCGGAGCCATAAGCTGGTTCGATGGTAGAGCTGCTTATAAGCTCGACCCGGAGGGTCCGGTGCAGGAGGTAAAGAAGGGTGAATGTTTAGACCCGATAAGAGGGGAGTACAAAGGCTGCAACGAGCTGGGAGCAATAAAATCCATGGGGGCTTATAACCGGGTCTTTCTACACAGCGCTTTCGAGCATCCGCATACTTCCTGCGGTTGCTTCCAGGCGATCTGGTTCTATATTCCTGAAGTCGATGCCTTCGGCCTCGTCCACAGGGATTTTGCGGGCAATACTGTGGTCGGTGTGCCGTTCTCGACTATGGCAGCGGATACCAGCGGCGGCCGGCAGGTAGAGGGCTTTTTGGGTATGGCTCTGGAGTATTTGAGGTCGCCCAAATTCCTTTTTGCCGATGGCGGATTGAGGCGCTGCGTGTGGATGCCAAAGGAGATAAAAGAGAGATATAAGGAGGCTATACCTGCAGACGTGTACGATAAAATAGCTACGGAGGAAGACGTCAAGAACGTCGATGAATTGATTGCGTTCCTGGATAAGGTAGGTCATCCGTGGGTGAAGGGTGAGGTGGAGCTTCCAGTATAAAATGAGCTAGGAGGATTTCAATGGCGCTAAAAGGAACTGATGTTGTAAAGAAGCTTCCGGATGGAGGCAAGAAGAATTGCCGTGAGTGCGGTTTCCCCACCTGTTTTGCCTTCGCCATGAAGCTGGCTTCCGGCGGCGTTTCGCTGGATAAATGTTCTTACCTTGCAGTAGAGGTTAAGGCTGAACTGGAAGAGGCCCTGGCGCCACCTATCAAGCCGGTAACCATCGGCTCAGGCAAAAATGCCCTCTTGATCGGCGGTGAGGAGGTGGTTTACAGGCATGAGAAGACCTTCATCCATCAGCCGGGCATCGCCCTGCTTATCTCAGACAAAGAACCTGAGGCTAAGGTCGACGAGAAGCTTAAGAAGATACAAGAATTACAGTTCCCGTGGGTAGGACTGACTCTTAAGGCGAACGTTTTGGCGCTGCATTTTGAGTCGGGCGATAAAGCTAAATTTGAGGCACTGGTTAAGAAAGTCTGTGCCGGCACCGATTTGCCTCTGGTGTTAATGTCGGAGGATGTTGACGTTCTGCTTTCAGCTAAGAAGATATGCGGTGAAAGAAAGCCGCTGCTCTATGCTGTTACCAAAGATAACATTGACAAAATAATTGCCGGAATTAAGAGTTCGCCGACGCCGGTAGTGGTGAAGGGCAACAGCGTAGAAGAGCTGATACCGTTGACCACCAAGCTGAAGGAAGCCGGTCTGGATGAGATAGTACTAGACCCGATCGCTAAAAATATGCAGGAAGCCATCAGGGACCAAACGCTTATTCGGCGCGCAGCCTTGAAACAGAACTTCAGACCTCTGGGTTATCCCACCATCGGATTCCCCTGTTTTATAGGCAAAGATGAAATCAGACAAATCCTGCTGGCGGCTATGTTTGTGATTAAATATCCGGGCGTTATCGTCTTATCCGACTTCGACAAGTACTCATTGCTGCCGTTGCTGGTCCAGAGGCTAAATATCTATACCGACCCGCGCATACCTATGTCCGTGGAGCAGAAGATTTACGAGATAGGCGAGCCGACCGACCAATCACCGGTGTTGATTACCAGCAACTGGGCGTTGACCTATTTTATTGTGGCCTCGGAAATCGAAGGCAGCAAAGTCTCGTCATGGCTCTGCGTCAAGGACACCGAAGGACTTGGCGTTCTCACCGGCTGGGCGGCGGGGAAGTTCTCCGGTGACTCCATCGGACCGTTCATTAAAAAATCGGGCATCGAAGACAGGGTAAAGCACCGGAAACTGGTTATCCCAGGCAAAGTAGCCCGGATTAAGGGAGAGCTGGAGGAGGCTTTGCCCGGCTGGGAAATCATCGTTGGACCTAGAGAAGCCAGCGAGATACCAGCATACCTACCGGGTCTCGTGAAGAAGTGGCAGAACTGAACCAGGATCTGGCAGACATCCTTATAAAAAGAAAGAAGGATAGACGCCATTTAATCTCCCTTCTTCAGCAAGTTCAACATAAGCTAGGCTATATTTCAAAAGAGGCGATGCTGGCCATCGCCGACTTTCTGGAAATTCCGGAGAGCACGGTGTACGGCATCGCTACTTTTTATAATCTGTTCCGCTTCACACCTCTGGGCAAGCACCCCGTAAAAGTCTGTATGGGCACCGCCTGTCATTTGGCCGGCGGCAGGCTGGTACTCGAGGCTATGTCCAGGGAGCTCGATATACAGGTAGGTGGCATTACGCCGGACCAAGAGTTCAGCCTGGACAGAGTAGCCTGCGTCGGCTGCTGTGCCCTGGCTCCGGTCGTGGTAGTCAGCGACTCCGTCTATCCCAGGATGACGCCTCCGAAGGTCGAGGAAGTGCTGGTGACAATTAAACCAGTAAGCCAGGAGCCGCCAGAAAAGCAGTAAGGAAGTGATGACCCTAAATGTCATTCTGAGGAGAGAATCGACGAAGAATCTCGGAGTGAGGGGCCTAGAGACCCTTCGCTTCCGCTCAGGGTGACATAAGAGGTTGGCGATGACCTTTGAAGAGATTCAGAAGCAGGCCAAGGCGGACTGGGACTCCCACTATCACGGTGAAGTCCCACACATCCTCATTGGAACGGCTACGTGTGGGCGAGCTGCCGGTGCACTGCCCGTAGTCGAGGCCTTTAACCACGAGCTGGCGAAGAGAAAAGCCCGGGTTAAGGTGACCGAGGTCGGCTGCATCGGCCTTTGCTCGTTTGAGCCGCTTGTAACAATAATCAAGCCGGGCTCCTTCACCGTTTGCTACAACAACGTAACTCCTCAGGTGGTGCCTACGCTTGTGGAAGGCTATGTTGTGGGCGACGACCCTTGTCTCGACCTGGCCCTGGGCACGCTGGGCGGCGGTGAGGACAAAGCGGTCTATATACCTGAGCTTTCCAGATTTGAGCATGAATATCGTCTGCTTCTGCGTAACTGCGGTTACATCGACCCGGCGAATATAAATCACTATATTGCCAATGGCGGCTACGGTAGTCTGGTCAAAGCGCTGAAGATGAAGCCAGATGACATAATTGAAGAGATAAAGAAATCGGGTCTCAGGGGTCGTGGTGGCGCCGGTTTCCCCACAGGCAGGAAATGGGAGCAGTGCCGCCAGGCATCAGGCCGGACAAAGTATGTTATCTGTAATGCTGATGAAGGCGACCCGGGGGCTTTTATGGACCGGGTGGTACTGGAGAGCGACCCGCAGCAGGTCATAGAAGGCATGATTATCGCCGCCTATGCCGTCGGTGCTCATGATGGTTTCGTCTATATCCGGGCTGAGTATCCACTGGCCATCGAGCGGTTGGAGGTCGCCTTGAAACAGGCAGCGAATTTAGGACTACTGGGCGATGATATTTTGGGCAGCGGATTTAGCTTTGGTATAGAGATAGTCCAGGGTGCTGGCGCCTTCGTCTCCGGCGAGTCAACCGCACTGATGTATGCTATCGAAGGCAGGCGGAGCATGCCCAGAGCCAGGCCACCTCATTCGGTGAAGTCCGGCTTGTGGGGCAAGCCTACTGTGCTTAACAACGTCAAGACCTATGCCTACGTTCCTCTGATACTGGCTCGCGGCGCCGATTGGTTTTCCGGCATTGGCACTGAAGCGAGCAAGGGCACAGCCGCGTTTGCGCTGGCCGGGAAGATGGTCAACACCGGCCTGGCAGAGGTGGCCATGGGCACGACGCTGCACGAGCTTATCTTCGATATCGGCGGTGGCATGAGGAGCGGAAAAAAGTTCAAGGCGGTGCAAATCGGCGGACCTTCCGGCGGCTGTTTGCCGGAGAGCATGCTGCGGACGCCGGTGGATTTCGATTCACTGCGTAAAGCCGGAGCGATTATGGGCTCCGGCGGTGTGATTGCCATGGACGAGGACAACTGCATGGTTGATACAGCCAAGTTCTTCCTCGACTTTACGCAGAAGGAGTCATGCGGTAAATGTTCCACCTGCCGCATTGGCACCAAGCAGATGCTGGACATATTGGAAGACATAACCGTCGGCAAAGGCAAGCCCGAGTATATGGATTTGCTGGTTGAGCTGGGGGAGGATATCAGGGGTGGTTCGCTGTGCGGCCTGGGCAGAACCGCTGCCAATCCGGCACTGACTACAATTCGCTATTTCCGTGATGAATACGAAGCTCATATTATCGAGAAACGGTGTCCGGCGCTGGTGTGCAAAGAGCTGATCGCCTATTACATACTTCCAGAAAAGTGCGAGCGAGCCTGTGAACATTGCGTATTATCCTGTCCGGTAAAAGCCATCGTCACCAATGAAAAGGGTATAAAGGTCATCGACCAAACCAAGTGCACCAAATGTGGCAGTTGCCAGCTCGTCTGCCCGCCGGAATACAACGCCGTCATCCGCCTCTCCCCACTCAGCCTGGTGCCGGTCTCAGGCGCTAAGAAGCCCGAGTAGGCAGTCAATCGACAACGTCAGCCTAGTTCCAATTGTGGATAGTGAGCTAGCCGAACGTTCTGATATAATGCTCAAAAATCAGGAGAAGATATAGTTATGTGGGAATCTGAAAAGAGGCAAGTGATTGAAGCGGCTCAGGAGATGGAGAGGAAGGGGCTAGCGGTGGGCACGGCGGGGAATATTAGCTTGCGACTTAAAGACCCGGGTGGTCGGGAACTGCTGGCCATTACTCCCAGCGGCCGCTATTACGATTCGCTCAAGGTTGACGACATAGTGGTTGTTGACTTTGCCGGGAAGCGGGTTGAAGGTGAGCTAAAATCGTCCATTGAGACAATAATGCACATCGAAGTTCACAAGGCGCGGAAAAAGGTCAATGCCGTGGTTCACGCTCACCCCGCTTTTTGCAGCGCCATTGCCGTTGCCCGCCTGGATATACCTCCACTAATCGATGAGCAGGTTATCTATATCGGCGGGGAGATAAAAGTTGCCGAGTATGCTTTCCCGGGGACTCCCGAGTTGGCGAAAAGTGTGGTCTCGGCGCTGGGGCCGAGAAACGCCGTCATACTGGCAAATCATGGCGTTCTTTCCGTAGGCAGGGACATGCGCGAAGCCCTGACTATCTGTGAGCTGGCGGAGGAGATGGCCAAAATATACGTCTCGGCACTGAGTATAGGCAAAGTTAACCAGCTCCCGGCTGAGGCGGTTGAACTGGAAAAGGCATTCTTCGCTGCCATCTATGGCGAAACAGCACAGTAGACCCCGGTAAGGCCTAACGAATTTCAGTTCACCTGCTTTTTGCCGGCTCTCTTATCACTATTGACAGTATGAAGGATATGCCCAATAGCCCGGCGATGAATGCCAGCGGCCAGATATACTGCCCGGTGGTTCCGCGCATAAATTCTATTACGGGAACAATAACTACGGCAGCCGCGTTGCCTAAGAGCTGCAAATAGCCAACTGAAATACCGGCAAATCTGGCGCCGGTAATCTCGGTGGACATGGTCAGCATTATGGGCAGAGCCGAAATCAAAAAGAAGCCGAGAATGATGCCGTTCAGCATATTCAGGGAGTAGCCTTTGGAAATCATCAAAGCGACAATGCCCAGAGCTCCGATTGCAGATGCTGCTATTAGAAAAGGCTTCCTCTTCATGATTTTATCCGAAACCATGGGTATAATAATGCAGCCGAGCATACCGGAGAGAATGAGTATTGCCGATATAGTTCCGGCGTCGGTCATTGGGATTTGATGCAGTTCGTTCAATATTTTCTCCAGCCAGGTAGCCAGCCCATTAAAGACGCCAATACCAATCATGGCAATGAATCCGAGGATAACGAAGTCCCTGATTTTCAGGATATGCTTGATGCCCTGCCAACCGGCGATTTCCACCTGCTCTTCCAGTTCTCTCGGCGGCGTTTCGGGCTTAGATTTAACCAGTGCAAAGAATAGCACCACTCCCAGAAGGCCTATGGCGCCGTAGACCAGAAGCATTGTTTCGAAGCTAAGAGATTGCACCAGCGCCGGAGTTGCCCCTAATGCAACCATCATACCGACAAACAATGCCAGTGAACCAAGCCCCACCGCGGTTGCCTCTTCTTTCTGTGGAAACCAGGTTACGGCGAGCTTGGTAACGCCGTTTAATATAAAAGGCTGCCCGATTGAAATACCTATCTGGGAAATCAGAAGGATGGTAAATGAGTCGGGACTGGCCAGGCGGAGCATGGCAAATACGCCGGTGAACAGAGCGCCTATGCCGACGCCATATTTAAACCCTTTTCTATCGATAATCAGGCCTGCAGGCATGGTAAGCAAGACCTGCACCAGGGGAAAGACCAGCGTGAACCACATGACGCTGCTGGCCGGTATGCTTAAACGCTCTTCGATAAAGGTGTCGATGGCGGCGAAGTTCAGCCAGTAGAGCTGCGTCAGTGCGGCTACGTACATGTAGACAGCCAGAATAACCCATCGATACTTGTAGACTTTGTATTCCTCCATGGCGTTCTTTCCCCTTTCTTTTTTAGCGGAATACGGAGAGATTTTAGCTCCTGGGGAGATAGTATAGCACTCCAAAGGAATGTCTTCACGTGGTTGAATAGCAATTTGTCTTCGGAGGTGTAAAGATAGAGATTAAAGGAAAGGTTATAAGAAAAAAATAGGTGGATTTTTTGTTAGCGGGGAGTTTATTAGTCCAGGAATCTTGCCAGAAGCTGCGAAAACTCCTCGACTCTTTGCTTGTATGCGTTATGCCCGCAGCCTTTGAAGACATATAGCTGGCAATCGGGAATCAACTCGGCGGCCACGTAGGCATGAGCCGCAGGTACGATACGGTCCCCATCACCCCACACCACCAACGTAGGCATAGTCAGTTCGCAAAGACGGTCCTGTAATACCGTAGTCTGCCCCCTCAAAGTTATCATGGTCTTCCCCATGTCCATCTTGACCCGGGTAATAGGATTGGCGAATCTGAAAGGAGCATAAAATGAACGAGCCAGCCATTTGACGCCCTTGGAGACGGCAATGCCGGCTTCCCCAAGATACCTGCAAAGAGCCGGGTGAGACAGGAGCCTGACCCACAGCGCAGCTTCAATTCCCAGGCACCAACTACTGACGAGCACCAGCCCCCTTATTTTCTGTGGGAATTTCAGCGCATAGTGTAGGGCGATGCCGCCGCCAATGGAATGCCCCATTAAATGGAAGCGCTCAATGCCCAGCGTAGATGAAAAGTCTTCTATAAAGGCTACGTATTCAGGTAAATGAAACCTGTCGTTAGCCGATTGACTGAGGCCGAAGCCGGGGAGGTCGGGGATATAAACGCTATAGTACTTGGAGAGCTCCTCTGCATTTTTTAACCACGCCCTGGCCCCGTCGCCTCCTCCGTGAATTATCACCAGCGGGTCGCCTTGCCCGCCGGTAAAGTAGCGGATGTTGAGGTTGCCAACGATTATTGTATTGCTATGTATATTTCTCGTTATTTGCTGCTCCTATCCTGAGGTGATTAAGCTATTAATACCTTTTCCTGCCTCCGCCACCACTCCTGCCACCTCCACCACCACCTCTGCCGCCTCTACCACCACCGCCATAACCACCACCGCCATAAGAGCCACGACTATTTCTGTTGTCAGTACGAGGACGGGCACCACTTACAGCTATTGCTCGGTTCTGCAGCATTTTACCGTTCAAGCCGGTAATAGCCGCTTGGCCTGCAGACAACAACGGCATTTCAACAAATGCAAATCCCTTAGATTGCCCGCTATACTTGTCCTTTATTATATTTGCCGAGGCCACTTCTCCGAAAGCCGCGAATTCGTCCCGCAATTCCTCTTCGGTTACCTCATAGGATAGATTACCCACATAGATATTCAATTGATGCCTCCTTTGCTTAATGTGTAGTATAAGCATGCATAGGCTGAGGACACCCAGCCTATGCATGTACTAAAAAGCAGCTTTATTTGCTTAGTTTGGCCTTATTGTAGCAATCGCTACAATATACGGGTCTACCTTCACGGGGCTCAAACGGTACCTGTGTCTCTTTGCCACACTGGGCGCAAGTTGCGGGGAACATTTGCCGTTGGGGCCTGCTTCCATAACGCTCTGATTTCCTTGCCTGGCGGCAGGATTCGCAGCGCTTGGGCTCGTTGGTATAGCCTCTAGACGCGAAGAGCTCTTGTTCTTCGGCACTGAAGGTAAATGTGGTTCCGCAATCGGAACACTGGATAGACTTGTCCTGATAACTCATCTAGATGACCTCCTCTCTTATAAATAGTTGGTTGGAGCCTTGGTCATCCAGCACTTGAGTAAATATGAGTAATATAAACTAAGTTGTGATGAACCTAAACTGAAACCACTGAATAAGTATTATACATTAAATGTCAACCTGCTGCAAGGGGCGGGTAAAACTAACTAGGAAACAGCGGCTGTCAGCCCAAAATGACTGTGATATTCATTTCAAGGTATAATAGTACGTCGCACAAGCCGATGACATTGCTTGAGTGCGTCTTAATTGTTCAATAGCGAGTTTGGAGGGTTGAGATGGGCAAAATGATTGTAATAGCGGGAAAAGGAGGTGTAGGCAAGACGGCAATCGCTGCTTTATTGGTAGATTTGCTGTCCAAAAAAGGGGTAGTTCTGGCAATTGACGCCGACCCTGCCACCAATCTAAATGCGGCTTTGGGTCTGCCTCTGGGAGAGACTGTGGGCAGGGCTCGCGAGGATGTCACTGAAGATATACAAAAAGGACGGCTTTCGCCCACCGTTTCCAAGCAAGACCTTCTGGATATGAAGATAAGACAGGCATTGGTGGAGTCGGCTAAGGTTGACCTGCTGGCTATGGGGCGGCCGGAGGGGCCCGGGTGCTACTGCGCCGCCAATCACATGCTGCGCCTGTCTATCGATAGATTAGCTAAGAACTACGATTATACCGTTATCGATTCGGAAGCGGGCATGGAACACATAAGCCGTCAGACAACGCGGGATGTTGACATACTGCTTATTGTCTCGGATGTTACCATGCGGGGCATAACCACGGCGGCCAGGATGAAGGATTTGATCAAGGAAATGAGAACCAAGGTCGGCAAGGTAGTACTGGCAGTAAATCGACTTAAAAACGGACTGCCACAGGAGATAGGAAAGGCTGTCAGCGATTTCGGCCTGGAGCTTATAGCTACTATACCCGAAGACCCGAATCTTGCCGATCTGGATATAAAAGGAAAACCGATAATCGAGCTACCTGAAGGCTCACCACTCAGGCAAAGCGTAAAGGAAATCATCTCCAAATTTGAGCTGTAAATCGCTTATACAGGAAGGTATTGAATGGGGCTTAAGGACAAGAAATTAATTAGTCTTCAGCAAATAGAAGGAGCGGTCAGCCCGCATCAGAAGCAGATTGACCATGCGCTTAGATCCAGGAAGGAAGCCCTCGAATACGTTACCGATGTGTCAGAATTAGCCGGGTTTATCGGCGGCAAGGTAGAATCGCTGGGAATTGGCGAGGATTGGGCGATAAGCAAGGAGATATTTCCCGGAGTGCGGGTCTTTTATGTGTTTAACCGTGCTGACGACGAGTTCGCCAGCAATCTTAAAGTTTTATTCTCCGGCGACAGAATAAAGATGATGCGGGGTGAGGATTTAGCCGGCTTTGTCATTCTCTATGCAATTCACATGCTTAGGTACGTAAGGGACAGCAATACGGATAAGAAACTACCGGAGATTTGCTACAGAGTGTAGCCGGTAGTCGTCACTGCGAGACTATCGCAGCCATCCCCAACTAATGTGAAAATCAAACACCAGAGAGGCTTATAAGACGATGCCACAGAATAATATTTCTGCCTTGTTCACACCATTTACAATCAAGGGCCTCCAAATCAAGAACCGGATAGTCATGGCGCCGATGCAGCTAAGCCTGGGATTCCGCAGCCGGAGGGCCAGGGCTTTCTATCTTGAGCGAGCCCGAGGAGGTGTAGGTACTATCATCCTGCCGGCGACCGCTGTGGATATACTGGCCTCCGACGAAGCTTGGGGAAAAAGCGGAGCCCTGGCTTCGTTCCTGCAAGGGCTGTCATCGCTGGTTGCCGACATTCATGATACCGGAGCTAAAATTGGCATTCAGCTGTGGCACGGCTTTCATTTTCCTGCCGGACTTACGGGTACGCAAGGTGAATTTATTGCCCCCTCAGCCACGAGAGAGGCTCGTGAGCTTAAGGCGGCTGAAATTAAAATCATAACCGGCAAGTTTGCCGCTGCGGCAGCCAGCGCCAGGGAAGCCGGTATGGATTTTGTCGACATTCACGGTGCTCATGCCTACCTGCTGCACCGGTTCTTCTCCCCTCTGGATAACCAGCGAAGCGATAAATACGGTGGCAGTGTGGAGAAGAGGATGACCTTTGCCCTGGAATGTGTCAAAGCAGTCAGAAAGGCGGTGGGTGAAGATTATCCCTTATTCTGGCGGCTGTCCGCCGAAGAGGGCGTGGTGGGAGGCATCATGCTGGAGCAGAGCCTAAAATTGGCTCAGGCTCTGAAAAAGGCTGGGGTTGACATCATCGATGTTTCTTATGGGAGGCTTGCCAGGCAAATCATGCCGTCGAAAAGGCAGCCGATGGGTACATATATTTCTCAGGCCGAGGCGATAAAGAAGGCGGTAGATATGCCCGTGATAGCCGTGGGGCGGATTAACTCACCTGAGCTGGCCGCAGAGATTATCTCACAGAATAAAGCTGATTTGGTGGCTCTGGGGCGTCAGCTTATCACCGACCCTCAATGGGCGAAAAAGGCGCAGGAAGGTAGATTCGACGACATCGTCAACTGCGATTCCTGCAATAAAAATTGCGTCAGAGCCATTCCAGAAAACAAGAAGCGCGTCGGCTCCGAAGACCTGTCATTGTGCAGCGTTAATGAGCGTGCCGGCAAGGAATGGCTGCAATAAATAAAAGGTTAAAAGCAAAAAGTTAAAAGTGCAGATAATAAATCCAAAATATTTAAGTGCTTATTTATAACTTTTGATTTGAATCCCCGACTTTTGGTCTTTGACTTTTAATTTTTTAGCCGGTCCTGCCGAATTCCTTTTCCAATTGGTGTGAGCTCAGATGTATCATGGTCGGCCTGCCGTGGGGGCAGGTGCGCGGCTGCCTGGTCTGTTCCAGTTGCTTTATCAGCTCTCTCATTTCCTCGGCATTTAATGAATGCCCGGCCTTGACAGCACTGTGACAGGCTACAGACTGAGCTATTTTTTCGTCGCGCTTAGCTGGTTCCTCTTCGATGGCTATGGAGTCTAACAGTGTACTGACCGCTTCGGACAGGTTTCCCTCCTTCATTATGGCGGGCACCGCTTTAAGCAGGTAGCTCCTGGCGCCAAAGTGCTCAAGACTGAAGCCGAACTCACCCAGCAGCTCAGCCTTCTTTTTCAAAACCTCCTCTTGCTTGGGAGTTAATTCCAGGCTCACTGGCTCAAGCAAGCCCTGAATTTCTATCTGCCGCTGAGCGCGCTGGGACAGGATTTTTTCGAACAGGACACGTTCATGGGCGGCGTGCTGGTCGATAAGATAGAGGCCTTCGGGGCCTTCAGCCATGATATAGTTGCTGGCGAGCTGTCCCACAACCCTCAATATAGGCAGGGAAACCGGCTCGGCACCTTTGACTGTCCACAAGCTTGGAGGTGGGGTAAATGAGGGTGCGCCGGTCTTAATTTCAGGCGGCGGTGCTTTTACCAGCACTTTCTGTATTGACTTTTGAACTGCTGCGTAGACAATCTGGCTGTTGCGGAATTTTACGTCTCTTTTTGTGGGATGGACATTGATATCTAGCTCCTGCGGCGGCAATGAAACATTTACGATGGCAATAGGATGCTTGCCGGTGATAAGCAAGCCGTGATAGGCATCTTCAGTGGCTCGAGCCAGCAGGCTGCTGCTTACCCAGCGACGGTTGACGAAAAAGCTGAGGTAGCTGCGACTAGAGCGAGCCAGCGATGGCGGGCTTACCAGGCCGGATACACCCGGAACCTGGTCCGTTTCGCCAATCTTCAACATTTGCCTGGCTATTTCCAATCCGTAAACTTCGGCGACAACTTCTTCTAAGCTGCCGTTGCCCGAGGTGTGGAGGGTCAGCCGCCCATCCAGGACAAGATTGAATCGCACCTCGGGGAAGGCCAGTGCATACTGGCTCAAAAGGTTGGCAATGTGGCCGCTTTCGGTGGTTGCCGACTTGAGGAATTTCAGTCGCACCGGGACGTTACGGAAAAGGTGATGCACGATGACGGTGGTGCCTTGAGGTCGAGTGCGTTTATCCCTCTTTGCTATATTGCTGCTCTTGAGGTGGAGGTAGCTGCCGGCAGTATCAACGTCGGCCTTGGTCAGGATTTCCACATCGGCTGCGGAGGCTATGCTGGGCAGAGCCTCACCTCGGAAGCCCAGCGTGGAAATTTTTTCTAGGTCGGTCAGCGTTTCAATCTTGCTGGTGGCGTAGCGATGAAAGGCACGTTCCACATCGGTGGCGGGTATGCCGCTGCCGTTGTCGGTTACCCTGATGAGGCGTACGCCGCCATCCTGTGTCTCGACGGATATCTGTGTGGCGCCGGCATCCAGCGAGTTCTCCACCAGCTCCTTCACCACCGAAGCCGGCCTGTCCACCACCTCACCGGCGGCAATCTTGGAGACAACTTCACAGGCCAGAATTCTGATAGGCATGTCAGTTCATATTACACGGTTTAGTGTATAAATACAATTGAAGAAAGTCCTCAGCTTGTCTCTATTTTTTCGAGGGGTGCCAGGCTAAGGAGCAGATGCTTAACGCCGGCTCCATCGAAGGCGACGGTTATTTCCTGATCGTCCTTATTGGGCGAGCAGTTTATAACCACACCTTCACCGAACATCTTGTGTTGAACACGGTCGCCAATTTCTAATTTCAGGCTGCTCAATGGCTTAATGGTCGACCTGGAATAAAGGGTGGTTATCGGCGTGAATTCATCTGCCTTGTCCCCGTCATCTTCCCACAGGCCTTTGCCGGCAATTAATTGTTTGGGGATGTCCTGGAGAAAGCGCGAGGGTAGAGTTGCCGAGCTGCTGCCGAACAGGTTGCGGTGATAGGTATGTAGTAAATAAACTCGCTGCTGCGCCCGGGTTACTCCTACATAGCACAACCGGCGTTCCTCCTCCAGTTCATCGGGGTCTTCCATAGACCTCCGATGTGGCAGCAGTCCTTCCTCCATGCCGACGATGAAGACAACGGGGAATTCCAGACCCTTGGCCTGGTGCAGCGTAATCAGCGTGGTGGCGTCTACCTTTTCTTCAAGCTCGTCTACGTCTGAGACCAGGCTTACCTTCTCGAGGAATGTAGACAACGCCTCAGTGGGGCTGAGTTCGTCGTAATCTCTAGCTACGGTGAAAAGCTCTTGTATGTTCTCCCAGCGCTCCTCGCCGTTTTCCTCGTTGAGAACGTGCACCTTGTAGCCTGTCTTCTCCAGCACCTCATTGAGCAAACCGGTGAGATTTAGCTCCCCGCTTTTAGTGATGAATTCGTTAAGTAAGGTCAAGAAGCTTATCAGAGCGTAGTTAGCCCGCGGTGTTAAGGCTGGCCCTTTCTTCTCCGCCACCATCTTAAGTGCCGAATATAAAGATATGTCCTGATTTTTTGCCCAGCCTGATAGCTCAGCCAGAGTACGCTGGCCGATGCCTCTGCCGGGGACATTTATTATTCGAGTGAGGCTGATACTGTCGGCAGGGTTGTGTATCAGCCTCAGGTAGGCGATGATATCTTTAATCTCGCGCCTCTGGTAGAAACGGGTGCCGCCGACGAGCTTGTACGGCAGTCCATAGCGCATGTAAGCTTCTTCCAAAGCTCGGGACTGCGCATTGACCCGGTACATCACGGCACAACCGCCGGCTGTGGTAAGGTTTTCGCTTACCAGCCTTTCTATTTCGCTGATGACAAACTGGGCCTCTTCACCCTCGTTGTAAGTCTGGATAACGGAGACCGGAACGCCAGCCTCGTTATCCGTCCACAGGCGTTTAGGTTTACGCCGTGAGTTGATGGTGATGATGCTGGACGCCACATCGAGTATGGTCTTGGTAGAGCGATAATTCTGCTCCAGGAAGGCTACTTTGGCATCGGGATAATCCTTCTCGAAGCTCAGTATGTTACGCAAATCGGCAAATCTCCAGGAATAAATCGACTGGTCGGGGTCGCCGACAACACAGACATTCCGGTGTTTTCCCGCCAGCTGCTTTATCAGCATATACTGGGTGATGTTGGTATCCTGAAACTCGTCGACCAGAATATGAAGATAACGTGATTGATATTTGGCGAGAACCTTGGGATGGTCGTTGAATAGCTGGACTGTCCTCATCAGCAGGTCATCGAAGTCGACGCCGTGGCTACGGGTTAGTGATTGCTGATATCTCTCGTAGACGCGTTGGACTACGGTTTCGAAATAATTGCTGGTTTGCTCGGCGTAGTCTGCCGGCGTCAGCAGCCGGCTTTTGGCGTACTTGATGGCCGATTGGATAGCTCTCGGCGTGTACTGCTTGGGGTCGAGGTCGAGTTCCTGCAGGCTCTGCTTTATCAGGCTTAGCTGGTCTTCCTCGTCGTAGATAACGAATCTGGAGTCCAGCCCGATGGCCTTGCCTTCCTGGCGCAGTATTCGGGCGCAGATGGCATGGAAGGTGCCCAGAGTTAAGTCACCCGCTGTCTGCCCCAGCAGCTTTTCCAATCTCTCCGCCATCTCCCTTGCAGCCTTGTTGGTGAAGGTGACGGCCATAATGCGGTGAGGGTTTACGCCGCACACCTTTATCAGGTAAGCGACACGGTGGGTGATGACCCTGGTCTTGCCGCTGCCGGGGCCGGCAACGATAAGCAGCGGCCCGTCAATGGTTTCTACGGCCTTTTTTTGGGCCGGGTTAAGTCCAGCTAAAACATCCATAAATTTTCTACTGTGTGCCAGGCCACTGGATTTCTACCTGTTCCGGTTTGACGCCGGTGAAGCTGGTGCCATTCGGGCCAGTAACTATGGTGGCGTTCGAGGGGCTTAATTTAATGGTGGTCTGCCCGCCGGCGGAGCTTATGTTTATCTGTTTGGCATCAACCTTCAGGACGATGTTCACTGTCTGTGACGGCAGCCCGGAAACCGGTTTTCCCTCGACTGTTACCGAACCGAGGGTTACCCCTTCCAGGTAAACATCGGCGCCGCCAGAGCTGCAGCCCAGATTGGCAAACAATCCCAGAGTGACCAGCCCTAATACGGCAAGCATGACAGCCATGTTCGTTTTCATCTTGTTTCCTCCTAAATTTGTGATTAGTCTTCGGTGGAAGTTGGCTCGATTGCGGATGTGCATGAGGCTTTGTCACTAATTATAGCATTGGGGGTAGCATGGCTTCAAAAGTTCAGACTCGCATCGCTTTGCCAACTGGTAGCTGTTTTCCCTATAATGGGGAGAACGAATTTCATCTGGAAACAGTTTAGAAATGCAGGTGGTATCAATTGTCGGTATGGCGGGCTCAGGTAAGTCCGAGGTAGCCAGTGTGTTTGAGGGGAACGGCTTCAAGAAGGTGAGGTTTGGAGACATAACCGACGAGGAAATCAAGAAAAGAGGTCTTCAGCTAAACGAGGAAAACGAACGCCAGGTCAGGCAGCAACTGAGACAAGAGCACGGTATGGCAGCCTACGCCGAACTGAATCTGCCCAAGATTGATGCCTGGCTCAAGTCGACAAACGTTGTGGTGGACGGCCTCTATTCGTGGGAAGAGTACACATTGCTCAGAAGTCGTTATGGAAATAGTTTTCGTGTGGTCGCTGTCTGGGCATCACCCGGGACCAGGTATGAGAGGCTGGGGAAACGGCATGTCCGTCCATTAACGGCAGAAGAAGCTGCCAGCCGCGATGTCGCCGAGCTGGAGAATACTAACAAGGGTGGGCCTATAGCCATGGCCGACTTTACAATTATAAACGAGTCCTCATTGAAAGGCCTGGTAAGAGAAACTAAGAAGGTGCTATCAGTATTAAGATGAAGAAAGTAATCCGGCCGGAAATCGATGAATATTTCCTGAAGATAGCTTCTGTGGTGGCGGAACGCTCGACGTGCCACCGGCACCATGTTGGAGCCGTGGCCGTTAAAGACAAGCATATTTTAGCTACCGGTTACAACGGCGCACCTGCCGGGCTAAAAGACTGTCTTGAGCTTGGCTGCCTCAGAGACGAGATGAAGATACCGTCCGGAACAAGGCATGAGATTTGTCGCGGCATCCATGCGGAGCAGAATGTCATCATACAGGCATCGCTTCATGGTGTCAGCCTCGAAAGCGCGACGGTTTATGTTACGCATAATCCGTGTATACTCTGCGCCAAGATGCTGGTGAATGCTAAGATTAAGCGGTTTGTCACCTTCGGCAATTATGCCGATAATTCCTTCATGGATTTATTTAATGAGGCCGGGATAGAGTTTGAGTTGCGGGGTAGACCGGCTGCCAAAATAACGTATCTCGATTGAATCTGGTTATCTTTTAGGCTACACTAAGAAAATATTCTGTTTTTCGATTGTGTTTTTTAAGTAGAGGATAAGGTCATGTTTCGCAAAATTATGATTCCCAACCGCGGCGAAATTGCCGTCAGGATAATAAGGACCTGCAAAGAGATGGGCATAAGTACGGTTGTAGTTTATTCCGATGTTGATGCCAACTCGCTGCATGTAAAGCTGGCTGACGAGGCCTACCTCATTGGACCGGCGGAGGCAACGAAGAGCTATCTTAATACGGAGAAAATACTGGAAGTTGCCATGCGGAGCAAAGCCGACGCCCTTCACCCGGGCTATGGCTTTTTAGCCGAGAATCCCGAGTTTGCCGAAATGTGTGAAAAACAGGGGATTGTCTTCATAGGCCCTACCAGCGAGTGTATGTATAAAGTTAAGCCAAAGCACAGGGCGCGGCAGTTGATGAGAATGCTTAATATACCTATAATCCCGGGCTCCGACGAGCCTTTTACGGGCTTAGGTAACGTAAAGCTTGCCGACGTGGAACAGGCGGCGGAAAGCATCGGCTATCCCGTTATTATCAAGCCCTCGGGTGGTGGGGGCGGCATCGGTATGGTCGTAGCTAGAGATAGCAAAGAGCTGGAAGAGGCTGTTCGCTTTGTGAAGGAGAGAGGGAAAAAGGCGTTCGGCGTGCCCTCATTCTATGTTGAGAAGCTTCTCACCGGAGTAAAGCACATAGAGGTCCAAGTCCTGGCTGATAAGTTCGGTAACGTTATTCATCTGGGGGAAAGGGACTGCTCCGTTCAGCGAAGGTTTCAGAAGCTGATAGAAGAAGCACCGTGCCAAATTTTATCGCCGCACTTGAGAATGAAGATGTACGTGACGGCTCTCGACGTGGCGGTGGCTTTGCAGTACGTCAATGCGCTGACTGTAGAGTTCTTTTACGTGCCGGACACCCAGGAGTTCTACTTTAACGAAGTTAACTCTCGTTTGCAGGTGGAGCACTGTGTGACGGAGCTCGCTGCCAATGTAGACATCGTCAAAGAGCAAATCAGAATTGCCGCTGGAGAGCGATTGAGTTATAACCAGGAAGATATTAGACTTGATGCACCTTCTATAAATTGCCGGATAACCGCAGAGGATCCGACGCGTAACTTTTTCCCCAGTCCCGGTAAAATAACGGGCCTTCGATTTCCCCACGGTTTGGGAGTCAGGATCGATGAAGGAGTCTATGAAGGTTATGAGCTTCCTCATGATTATGATTCATTGCTGTTTAAACTACTGGTAAGAGGGAAGACCAGGGAAGAAGCTATATTACGGATGCAGAGGGCTCTGAGTGAGATAAGAATCGAAGGCATCGAGTCGATTACTCTGTTCCACCAGGTGGCGTTGGACGACGAAACATTCAGGTCGGGAAGGCACACCACCGATTTTATCGAGACTCGCGACATCATAAAAAAGGTCCAGGAGCGGGCGAAGATTCTACGGCGGTTGGGCAATCGGTAAATCGCAGTCCAATGCTTGAATAGAGCTATTTGTTGTTTGCCCGGGTGCTTAATGTGCTGACGCTGCCTAATCGGTTCTCATTTTGCTGCCCGTTGTCACGTAGTGGTTCTTGGACCAGTCGATGTATTCGAAATCGCGTAAATCCGCCTGCTTGAAAAGCTGGTCAACGGTTTCTCTGTATAGACGCCTACTTTGTGGAGGGCCTGGCGAATCTAAATCGGCTTTCCACTCTATTACTAAAAGCCTGCCTTCAGGCTTAAGCAGGCGAAATACCTCGGCCAGGAGATTAGCCGGCTGTTCGACTTCGTGCATGATGAAAGCCAGAAGACAAAAATCGGCAATCTCATTATCAAGCCCCGTTTGGCTGACATCGCCATGAACCAGTATCAGATTTGGCGGCGGATTCTTGGCTCGAATATGCTCCAGCATTTCAGCACTGTCATCAATGGCATAGACAACACCTTCACTGCCGACGCAGAGAAGCATAGGGAAGGAAAAAGTTCCGGTACCGCAGCCGAGGTCTATGCAGGTCATGCCGGAAGTAACTCCGGCCGTGTCCTTGAGGAGTTGGTAAGGTCTCAGCTCTTTGATACGTTCTTCACTGTCGAGAATCGGTGCCCTATTCGTATCGAAATGACCTTCCGGCATTTTTCCTTGGTACCCTAGAATCCTGTTCGCTAACTGCTGTAATGTGGAATTTACCAGCCGAAGATTAAGCTAGATTGTTCATTCCGGTGGCATATGCAGTACCATTTTGGCCAGGTCCCAGCAATGCTCGTATAAATGAAGCCCTTTACTGAAGGCAATAAGGGAGCCATCTTTTACACCGATCTCCTCGGCCATATATTCTTTCAGCATTTGCAATCCGCCCATATTGGTAGGGAAGCCACCCCATAAATCCCAGCTCCTGAAGTAAAGAACGAAATTGAGCTGGCCGTCCTGAACGCGGGTGTCCACCACTCTTAAACACGGCGGGTCTTTTAACTTAATGCTTTTCCTGTTGCCGATCGTCATGCACATCTGGTTGGTATCCACTCCCCGCTTATAGCGCTTGATTACCTCATCGATTTGTGGCGCCAGGTCCTCGCCATAGGTGTACTCTTCATTCTCCTGTTTGGCACCGGTCATCAAATATGACATATAGTCGTGGATGACCTCATCCGTCGTAGGTGCCGGCACCCCCATGGGTACATCAGGTCTCAATGGTCTGACGCCAGGGTTGCGAATTATGATAGCGACTAGAGGTATTTCTTTCCGATGTGTACCCTCGAAACTGCCCTGCTGTATACGATATGTCCTGCCTTCTACCAGAGCCTTTTCCAGACACTGGAACCAGGCATCTCCAATAGTCAGCGCCTCAATTAAAGTTAAGTTCATATCCAACCTCCGACTATCTGTGGTTCGCCGTCCAAAGGATAAGTATATCAGGTGTCATGGAGCAGAACATAGCGTGAACTGGTTACTTTTAGATGGCTACAAAATTTTTCAGCGTGCCGATGTTTTCTATTCTGACTTCAACCATGTCGCCCGGCTTTAGCGGGCTGACGCCTGATGGCGTGCCTGTGGCAATGACATCGCCGGGGAGCAGCGTCATAATACCGGAAATAAAATTAATAAGCGTAGATATTCCGAAAAGCAGGTCGCTGGTAGAAGCTGACTGGCGCAGCTCGCTGTTAAGGTAAGTCTCAAGTTTCAGATTGTCCGGATCGGCCTCCGTCTCTATCCACGGACCTATTGGGGCGAAGGTGTCATAGCCTTTAGCTCTGGTCCACTGGCCATCATTCGCCTGGGCATGTCGGTCGGATACATCGTTAAAACAAGTGTAGCCCAGCACATATTCCTTTGCTTCCCCTTCTGGAACATCCTTTGCCTTTTTGCCGATAACTACACCCAGCTCGCCTTCATAGTCGATGCGTTTCCAGCCGCGGGGCAGTATGATTTTGTCGTCGGGGCCGATAACTGCGGTGGAGGGCTTAAGGAAGATGAGCGGCACTGACGGCATAGGCAGTTTCATCTCCTCGATGTGGCTGCGATAATTCAATCCCAGGCAGACAATCTTTGAGGGAAGGCACGGGGGAAGCAATCTGACCTTATCCAGCGTGTAAGTGCTGCCGTCAAATATAGATGGGCTATTTAGATACTGAAAGTGAGAGAAAGGGCTGCCGCGGAGTCCGCGTATGGTGTTGCGGGCTAATATACCGTACTTAGCTCGCCCCCAGGCCACAAAGCGAACGATGCGCACATCTGCCCCTTAACTTTATAACTTAGCGGCATCGAGAATTGCAGGCACCTTCGATTCCAGGCCGATAGCCATGATATGAGCCCCCTGGCACATGCCCTTCATCTCATTGATTAAGCGGGCGGCTATCTCTACGCCCTTCTGCAATTTGTTCTCGGCTTTGTCCATCTCGTTGATAAGCTCATCGGGGACATGTATGCCGGCAACGTTTTTATTCATAAATTTGGCCATACCGGCTGACCTTAGCACCACGATACCGACTAAAATCGGCACGCCGAATTTCTTAGCTTCTTTCATGAAGGCTTCGAAGGTTTTTGGCTCGTAGATGGCCTGGGTCTGGAAGAACTGGGCACCGGCCTTTACCTTTCTCTCCATTTTGATAAGCTGCGGTTCCACAGGGTCGGCACCGGGAGTGACGCAGGCGCCGAGGAAGAATTTAGGTGTGCCTTTTAGCTCCTTGCCGGCAAGGTCTTTGCCCTGTTCTAATTGTCGGGCGGCATACAGTAAGGAAACGGAATCGAGGTCGAAGACAGGTTTGGCGTCAGGATGGTCTCCTAAGGTGACATAGTCTCCGGTAAGACACAGAACATTTTCAACACCCATAACGTAAGCGCTAAGTAAGTCTGACTGCAGTGCGATGCGGTTGCGGTCCCGGCAGGTCATCTGGAACACAGGCTCGACGCCTTTTTGTTTGAGCAGGTAGCAGGCGGCAAGTGACCCCAATCTCATTACAGCACTCTGCTGGTCGGTACAATTAACCGCATCTACTCTGCTTTTAAGCAAGTCGGCATTCTCGTTGAACTCGTGTATGTCTACACCTTTAGCCGGGCCGATTTCAGCGGTGACTATAAACTTGCCGTTCTGAAGTTTTTCACGCAGACTCATTCTCTGTTTACCTCCTTTAAGGATAGCTAAACTTTTGTTTCTTGCTGCTCCAGCGCCCACATTATGGTGGACCTTAGCGCCTTCGGCGGTTGCATTTTGCTGTAGTTCTTGACCACCGGCATGATTGTTCGCATTTTGTCCAACTGGCCCAATTTTTTCAGCCTTTCGTAAATAAGGTGCCAGCCGCAGTCACGTACATCGGGTTCAACCTCACACTTGCCATTTTTAGCACCGCCGCAAGGTCCGTTGACGAGCCATTTGGTGCAGGCAGTCAAGGGGCAAATGCCACCGGTTAAATCCAGCACGCAGTCGCCGCATTCACGGCAGCGCTCGCTGCCCCGCCACGTCCCACCGGCACCGCCGACATTGATGGTGTTAGCCGCCGGATGTACCAGTTTGTTCACCACAGCCGCTGTTGCCTGGACTCCGATACCGCAGGTCATTACCAGCAGAGAATCGGCAGCATCTATCTCATCCTCATGGGGAAACAGCCTGGTCTTGATTAGAGCTTTATCACACAGGAAATCGACAACGCAGTGGCCGGTGACTGTCTTGCCTTCTTGCTCCAGTTTCTGTTTCATGTCGAGGACCTGAGGCTCATCCCCCGTCTGGCAGACCTCGGCACAACCTTTGCAGCCGGCTATAAAGATTTTCTTGTCCTTGTCTAAATAACCTAAGATTTCCGGAAGCGGCTTTAATTCAGAGATTATCATTTGTCTACCTCCATAGCTGTGGTTTCCTCTATCTCCTTGAGAACTAAACTAATAATTTTGGGTAGTTTATCTTCAATTTCCGGGGAAAGGTCAAGCCCGAAGTCTATGGTCCTGGGCTCGATGCCGATAATGACTGTTGATTTTGGCTGTCTATTGAGTAAAGCCATCGTTTTTAGACTATCTAATACGCCCATATCGTGTGCCGAAACCGGCAGCGTGGAATCTAAATCTAGGTCATCGGAGCCGAATCGATATATAGTTCCCGGCCTATCTCCGGTTTTAACAGCGTCTACAATGATTAATTTGTCTAAATTGTCATCTACCAGAGACAGAAAGTCGGGATAAGTGCCGGCGTCGATTATATTGACATTAGCGTTGTCTACAACGCCAGCCAGTTTTTGAACCAGGTGGACGCCTATACCTTCGTCTTTGAGTAGCAGGTTGCCGATGCCCAGAATGGTGATTCTCGGGCTGCTATGACGCGTTCGTGTCTCAACTGACTTTGTATATTCCAAGAGTTTTTCCTTTGGGCGTAATAACATGAATGGCGCAAGCCAGACAGGGGTCGAAGGAGCGGATAATGCGACCGATCTCAAAAGGATTATTTTCATCCTTTATCTTGGTGCCGATAAGGGCTTGTTCTACCGGTCCGGGCTGTCCGTTGTCGTCTTTCGGCGACATATTCCAGGTGCTTGGCACCACGCACTGGTAATTGGCAATTTTCTTATCCTTTATCTCAATCCAGTGCCCCAGAGCACCTCTGGCACCATCAACTAATCCCATTCCAAAGGCTTCGTCGGGTATGGTGTAGTCTATGTAAGCCGGCTCACCCGGCTTTAGCTGGAGCAGCCACCCGGGCATTGTATCAGCCAGAAACTTGGTATAGAGGGCACGGGCGGCATGGCGACCGAGCACTGAGAATAAAGCCTTGGGGCTGGCCTTAAACTTCGAAAGAACAGAGTCGACCAGCGTTTTAACCGTTGGCTCTCCGTCGGCATAACTAGCTGCTATACGGGCCAGCGGGCCGACTTCATATACCTTGCCGTCGTATCGCGGAGCTTTCACCCAGGTGTAGGCGCCTTTCTTTTCCAGTTGAGGCTCCGTCGCGCCTTTTGACGGGTGCTTGCCGGTGCTGGAATCGGCATACCAGGAATGCTTTACATATTCCATAATCTTGTTCGGGTCTAGAGCACCGAGCTTAAGGTCAGTTGAAACCGTCCCCTGCTTCATAAGCCTCTTCCTCTTGGTGTAATCGGGATTATTACCTTCGAGGTCGAAGCTTCCGTAAGACAGTAGATTGCCGCAGCCGGCGCCGATTTCGAAATAGTCGGCATAGGCTTCGGCCACGGCCAGGACGTCGGGAATATAAACATTATCGACGAAATCCCTGAGCTCATTGAGCATCCACAGGAAAGAGGCTATTTTATCCACGGTGACGGTTGAAGTAACTCCGCCGGGGACGATAGCCATATTATGAGGCATCTTGCCGCCGAAGATAACCAGCATCTCCTGACCCTTGCGTCTCATCTCCAGAGCTTGAATATAATGAGCCAGTGCGCCTATATTCACCTTATCGCTTAAGCGGTAGTCACCTTCATATCGAGGTACAAATGGAGCCAGCTCTCCTCGCTGGGCAAATTCCTTGACAGAGTTCAAACTTGGGTCATTGCCCTCGTATTTGAGTATCTTGGTAACATCCACGTAATCGAGAGCTGCCAGGTGATAGAAGTGAAGAATGTGGTCGGAAACATGCGCCGCTCCCAATATGAGGTTACGGATAATACGTCCGTTGTCGGGTATCTTATCGGCGAGACCGAAAGCGCTGTCGAGGTTAAGCGTGGCAGCCGTGGAATGGCTGGTAGGGCAGACTCCACAGATACGCTGTGTATACATTTGGGCATCGCGCGGGTCTCTTCCCCGGAGTATTATTTCGAGGCCACGGAACATCATGCCTGAACTGTGAGCTTCTTTGACCACGCCTTTATCGGTGACAACTTCAACCTTATAGTGACCTTCGAGGCGGGTGACCGGGTCAACAACAATCTTGCTCAATTTCTATTTCTCCTTTCCCGGGAGTTTACCTATCATGGGCATGTTGGCATCGCTTAATTTCTGATAGACGGGAGCCACCAGATCGGGAAATCCGGGCTCACAGCAGCCGATGCACGGCGAACCGGCATCGATGCACCAGTTTGTTCCGTGATTCCACTTCCTCAGCGGGCAATCGGCATGCGTAACCGGTCCCTTACAGCCCAGCTCATTGAGGCAGCCCGGTTCGCCGAACTTTTTAGCAAATTTTCCTTCATCGAAGTAGGCTCTTCTGGGGCAATTTTCGTGGATTAAATTGCCATAGAAGACCTTGGGACGTTTAAGCTCGTCCAGGTCTTCCGGCTTGGGCAAACCGAGAAGCAGTACGGAGGCGACGCTGCCTATGAACCAATCGGGGTGGGGTGGACAGCCGGCGATATTAATCAACGGCTTGTTTATATTGCGGGATTTAAGGAATTTTTCCGCACCCACATAGCCACCGGGATTAGGCTTGCCGGCAGCTATACCGCCGAAGGTAGCGCAGGTGCCCAGTGCCACGATTGCCAGGGCATCCCTGGCTAATGCTTCTACTCTCTCTGCCATGGGCACCGGTTTGTCGTTTTTCTCACCAAGTGACCCATAAGCACCGCCATCCTTGGTGGGGATGGCGCCTTCGACTATTAGGACATAGCCACCTTTATTTGTCTTTGGCGTATTTTCCAGCACCTTAATTACGGCGTCCCCTTCGCCGGCCATTACGGTTGCCTGGAATTTCAGGTTTAGGTGTTTACCAGGGATAATTTCATCTATAAGGACATTCTTGATGGTCGGGCTGACTGAATTGAGGACTGAGACTGAGCATCCGGTGCAGGTGCCTGCTTGTATCCAGACAAGCGGAATTTCTTGAACGTTTGCCTTAGGCATTTGACCCCCTTTCTTTGCCAAGAACTGCCAATCGCAAATTCTACACGTTTATAACTATCATTGCAAATAGGCCGAGTGATTAAAAAATGACTGCAAGAGTCACGATACAAATTATGGTTTGGCTACCTCCAGAGCTTAGTCGGTAGTACCTTTTTACTAGACATAAAATTACCTATAGGCTATTCACTTATAGCTCTGGTAGGCGATATACTATATTAAGTGTATCTAGCGATAAGTTATGGAAAGATTGTTGAGATAACGTAAGTGGAAAAGACGGTTAAACAAAACAAATCCAGGATGAATGGCTCTGAAGAGCTGGCGCAAGCGTTAATGCGGTGTGCCGGCACAGGGATTTATATTATCCAGGACGGAAGATTTCAGTATGTTAACTCACTATTCCAGGAGCTAACGGGCTATACAGAACCGGAACTTCTAGGTGTGTATCCTCTCGACCTGGTTCATCCCGAGGATAGAGAAATAGTCAGGAAAAAGGCAATAGACAGCTTAAAGGGTGGAAGTTCCTTTCCCTATGAGTACAGATTCCTAAAAAAGGACGGCGGGGTAATTTGGGTTCTGGAGAGGTTGACCTCAACTGAGTATAGTGGAAAGCGGTCCGCCGTGGGAAGCTTTATGGATATCACCGAACGCAAGCAGTCGGAAGAGACCTTAGCCAAGTCAGAGGAGAGATACCGGACTATCATGGACGAGACGCATGATGATTATTTTGAAGTTGACCTGGCTGGCAATTACACCTTCGTAAATGATGCCTTCTGCCGTAGCGTGGCATATACCGCGGAAGAGCTGATAGGTATGAACTATAAGGTCACCAACGCCAGTGATGATGTCGAAAGAATTTATAAGACCTTTAACCAGGTTTATCGTACAGGTCAGCCAATCAAAGCCCTTACCACCAAATTCGTTCGCAAAGATGGCAGTTACGGAGTTGGTGAACTATCGGCTTTCCCCATGCGAAACGAGAAAGGTGAGATAGTAGGCTTTCGTGGAGTCAGCCATGATGTTACCGAACGTGTGCAGATGGAGGAAGCTTTAAGAAAGTCCGAGGAGCGATACCGCACCATAATGGATGAGATACACGATGATTACTATGAAAACGACCTGGCCGGCAACTACACCTTCGTAAACGATGCTTTATGCCGCAGCTTGGGATATACCATGGAAGAGCTGATAGGTATGAACTCCAGAGCCATCCACACGCCTGAAGAATCCCAAAAAATTTATGAAGAGTATAAGAAGCTTTACCGTACCGGTCAGCCAATCAAAGCCATTAGTTCCACTTTCGTTAGAAAAGACGGTAGCCATGGATTCGCTGAAATATCGGCTTTCCCCATGCGAAACGAGAAAGGCGAGATAGTCGGTTTTCGTGGAGTCAGCCATGATGTTACCGAGCGTGTGCGGATGGAGGAAGCTTTAAGACAGTCGGAGGAGAAATATCGATCCATACTGGAGGAGATAGAGGAAGGCTACTATGAGCTGGACCTAGCCGGTAATATCAATTTTGTCAATAAATCAGCTTGTCGTCAATTCGGATACTCCGAGGAAGAGTTAATCGGAACGAACTATCGAGCTTACGTGCTCAAAGAGGATTTAAAGAGCGTATATAAGGCCTGGAATAAAGTCTATCGGACAGGCGAGCCGCTGAAATCATATCCTTTTGCCACCGTTAGAAAGGACGGAACGCAGATGTTCGTAGAAAATTCGGTTTCTCCTTTGCGGGACAAGGCGGGGAAGATTGTCGGATTCCGGGCGGTCAGCCGTGACGTTACCGAACATAAGCAGTACGAGCAAAAGATTGCTGAAATGGCCACACATGACTCGCTGACCGGCCTGCCTAACAGAACATTGTTGAGCGACCGTCTTACCATGGGATTGGCTCTATCACGGCGCAGTGGTAACAGATTGGCTGTATTGATGCTCGATTTGGATAAATTTAAGACTATTAATGATACTCTGGGACATGGTGTCGGTGACCAGTTGCTGAAAGCCGTTGCCGAGCGATTGACAAGTGTTACTCGTAAGAGCGATACGATTGCCCGTATCGGTGGAGACGAGTTCGTTTTGGTGCTACCACAAGTCTGCCAGCCGGCCAATGCTTCCAGGTTAGCCCAAAGAATCTTGGATGTCTTTCGAGAGCCACTTGTTTTCGATGGTCACCAGCTCAATATTACGACCAGCATCGGCATTGCTGTTTACCCTGAGGATGGAAAGGATATTGAAATCTTATTGAAGAATGCCGACACCGCCATGTACCGGGCTAAGGAGCAGGGTCGGGATATGTATAGATTCTACGGCGCCGCCGCTACCAAGACTGGCACTAAAGCGCAGAAGAGCGTGTGAGATTTTTTCCTAGATATGCTATTCGAAAATGAGAAGCCGGGCATCCTGAAAATACCCGGCTTCAATCATTTCTGACAGGTTGGATGTTTAGCTCTGTCCTATTCGGAACATCTTGGTGCCGCATCTGGGGCAAACACCCTGGGTAGCCGGCTTACCGTTTTTCATCTTGACTGCCCTCGGATTGCTCATTTCTCTTTTGGTGCGGCATTTGACACAGTAGGCTTGCATTTGGAGACCTCCTTTCTTAACTAGAAACGAAGAACCGTAATCAAAAGTTTATGCGTAGATTGTCCACACCTTAGTTATCCAAATACTGGGAGGACTGACCGTACTTAGCAAATGCGGGGCAGCAGTTCGCCGCTTAACATGTCGACGATGCGGGAGGCACCAAGCCGCGTCTTCAATATGACCTTGCCTTTATGCTCATCGGTTACCTCGCCGATGACGGCAGCGTCGGCGCCATACTTATTCCGCTTCATCCTGGCCAGAATTTTCCCAGCATCGTTTGGCGCCACTATAGCCACGAGCTTGCCTTCATTGGCCACATACAGCGGGTCGAAACCGAGAAGCTCGCAGGCGGCTCGAACAGCATCGAGCACCGGAATCTTCTCCTCTTCTATCCTGATGCCGACTCCAGACTGCCTGGCGAATTCATTAAGCGTCGTGGCTAAGCCGCCTCGGGTTGGGTCACGCAGGCAGTGAATACGTCGCGAGGCTTCAAGCATCTGCGACACCAGTTTGTTAAGCGGGGCGCAATCGCTTTGGACGGGCACTGAGAACTTGAGCCCTTCTCGCTGGCTCATCACGGCAATGCCGTGGTCGCCGATGGTGCCGCTGAGGATAATTTTATCTCCCAATTTGGCATTAGCCCCGGATATATCTACGCCTTCAGGGATGATGCCGATGCCGGAGGTGTTGATGAACAGCTTATCGGCGCTGCCGCGGTTTACCACCTTGGTATCGCCGGTGACTATATTTACGCCGGCTTCTTCAGCCGCTGCTTTTATGGAACCGACCACCTTTTTCAGTTTGCCAATTGTTAAGCCTTCTTCTATTATGAAGGACAGGCTCAAGTAAAGCGGCGCAGCTCCGCTCATAGATAAGTCGTTGACGGTACCGCAGACAGCCAGCTTGCCGATATCGCCGCCGGGGAAGAAGATAGGGCTGACCACGTAGCTGTCGGTGGTGAAGGCGAGGCGACCGCTGAGGTCGAAAACCGCCGAATCATCCAGCCTGGCTAATAGCGGATTAGTTAGCGGCGGCAGGAAATTTTTCTCAATCAGGTCGTGACTTAGCCGGCTGCCGCTGCCGTGGGCCAGCAAGATGGTTTCATCATTCATTATTCAGTCCCGTATTGATACTAAGACATGTATGGACAGGTCCAGTCCACTCTTCTCCCTCTCCTTACAAAGGAGGGGGAGATTAAGGGGGTGAGGTTGCTAAACAGTTTCATATTGATAATAAGCGGCGCAGGAACCTTCGGAAGATACCATGCAGGGCCCGACCGGGTGTTCCGGTGTACAGGCCTTGCGGAATAGCTTGCAGTCGATTGGTATCTTTACGCCGCGCAGTATATCGCCGCAGATACATCCCTTTGCCTCTCGGACGGGCTCCAGGGTTATTGAGAAAGCTTGCTCGGCATCGAAGCGCTCGAATTTTTTCCTTATCTTTAACCCGCTGGCCGGCACCACACCTATGCCCCGCCAGTCGGCGCTGTCAACTTCAAAAACGCGATCCATCAACTCCAATGCCGTTTTGTTACCTTCAGGCTTTACACCACGTCGATAGGCTATCTCCACCTTTGGCTTGCCGCTTTCGATTTGCTCTACCAGCATCTCTACTGAGAGCAGTATGTCCAGCGGCTCGAAGCCGGAGACGACGCAGGCAACGCCGTATTCGCGGGGTATGAATTCATAAGGGCGGGAGCCGATTATAACGCTGACATGTCCGGGACAGATTATGCCGTCCAGCTTGAGCTCACCCAAATCAAGCAGAGCTTTCATTATCGGCGGGCACAGTTTGGACAGGCAAAGGACATAGTAGTTTTTGATTCCTTCATTTTCCGCCTGAAGTATAGAAGCGGCAATGGTCGGGGCAGTGGTCTCGAAGCCGATGCCGATAAAGATGACGGACTGCGTCGGGTTGTCTCTGGCGATTTGTAGCGCGTCCTGAGTGGAATATACGATGCGTATATCCGCTTCTGTGGCTCTGGCTTGCTGCAGGCTGGAGTAGCTGCCGGGCACTTTCATCATATCGCCGAAGGTAGTGATGATGACATCCGGCAGACTGGCCAGAGCAATAGACTTGTCGATGTCGGCATTGGCCGTAACGCATACCGGGCAGCCCGGGCCGGAGAGCATTTCGACGGTGGGCGGCAGTAGCTGGCGTAGACCGCTCCTCATGATGGAAACGGTATGGCCGCCGCAGAACTCCATCAATCTGGTCGGTCTGGTCGATAGCTGTTTTATCCTGTTTACCAGCTTTTTTGCCAGCTCGACATCACGGAATTCGTCAATGAACTTCATCTAAACTTGCCATCTCTTCTAAGATCTTCAGGGTCTCTTGCGCTTCAGCTTCATTGACGACGTTTATGGCGTAGCCGGTGTGGAGCAGGACGTAGTCACCGACCTTGGCTTCCGGAGTGAGTACTATACTGACGCGACGTCTTACACCGCCGATTTCCACCTCGGCTTCGTTACCCTCTATTGAAACAACCTTTACCGGAACAGCTAGACACATAATTTTTCCCCTCAACTGAAATTAGCGATTACAGCCTGGCCTAAAGAAATGCCGCCGTCATTGCACGGTACTTGCTTATGGACCAGCACGGAAAAGCCAGCCGATTCAATCAGCGGTACAACCTTCCTGAATAGCAGCCGGTTCTGGAAAACGCCGCCGCTTAAGGCTACCTGGTTGATGCCGGTCTTCTTAGCTATCAATTGGCACATGTCAAATATAATATGAGCTACGGTGTTGTGAAACTTCACTGATATCGCGGCTTTAGACACGCCCTGAAATAAATCTTCGACTATGGCTGAGAACAGCTCCTTAAGCTGTATGATGTTTACACCGTCACCGTCGATTATGGAATATGGATAACCTTTATCGCCGACCTTATCGATACCGTCGTAAGCTGCCATCTCAAGTTCAACGGCGGCCTGGCCTTCGTAGTCAATCTCGCCCCTGATTCCTGTCAGGGCGGAAACGGCATCGAAGAGACGCCCCATACTTGAATTCAGCGGTGAATTAAGGCCGGCCTGGAGCTGCTGCTTGATAACCTCGATTTCAACAGCGTCTACTAGCTTTAAGAAAGCCAGCCTGGGTCTGAGCGAGTCTTCCCCCAGCAGCTTGGTTAGATAGCCTATGGCGGTTCGATACGGCCTTTTTATAGCGGCGGCTCCACCGGGTAAGGGTAAATACTCTAAATGTCCCAGCCTTTTGAAGCCTTTATAATCCGCGACTAAAAACTCACCACCCCATATGCGTCCATCGCTGCCATAGCCGGTACCGTCCAGAGCCACGCCGATAACCGGAGATTCAATTTTATTGTCCGCCATGCAGCTTACGATGTGGGCATGATGGTGCTGCACCGGGACCAGCTTAAGATGGCTGGACTGGCTACCCAGCTCAAGGGCATATTTAGTGGAAAGGTATTCGGGATGGAGGTCGTAGGCAATGATTTCAGGCTCTATGCGGAATAGCTTTTTATACAGAGCCAGCGTGTTTTCGAAGTGCTCCATGGTTTCCATGTTTTCCATGTCGCCGATATGCTGGCTTATGAAAGCGTAGTTGTCCTTGGTCAAACAAAATGTATTTTTCTCTTCGGCCCCACAGCCGAGTACCTCTTTGGCTTTAAAAGTCAGGTGGGCAGGAAACGGCGCATAGCCCCGTGCCCGCCGGGTGAGTTGGACATCACCTCTCTCCACGACGGTTACGCTGTCATCATATCTGGCATATATATCGCGGTTATGGACCAGAAAGTAGTCAGCAATCCCTGGGAGCCGTCTGAGAGCTTCATCGTTATCCTTACAAATCGGCTCCTCGCTGATATTGCCGCTGGTCATCACCAGGGGCAATCTCGATTCTCTAAGCAACAAGTGGTGCATGGGGGTATACGGCAGCATCACACCGAGATATTTTAGGTTCGGGGCTACGGCCCGGCATACGGTAGACTCTGACTTCCACGGAAGCAGTACAATGGGGCTCTGCGACGACATGAGCAGTTTTTCTTCTGCCTCCGATACCCGGCAATAGTTTTTAGCTTCGTCTATGTCAGAGACCATTATAGCCAGTGGTTTGAAAGGACGTCTCTTTCTGTGTCGCAAAAGCTGTACTGCCTTCTCACTGGTAGCATCGCAAGCCAGAAGGAAGCCGCCCAGACCCTTGATAGCCGTGATTTTTCCCTGTTTAAGAAGCTGGCTGGCAGCGGCGATAACATCCGTGGCTTCGATGTGATTCCCTTTGGCGTCGAGCAATTCCAGCCTTGGTCCGCATTTGGGGCAGGCGTTAGGCTGAGCATGAAAGCGGCGGTCCAGCGGATTATCATACTCTGCCTGGCAGTCGGGACACATTGTGAAAGAGCGCATGGTGGTTTTGGGGCGGTCGTAAGGTATGTCCTCTATTATGGTGAAGCGCGGCCCGCAGTTGGTGCAGTTGGTGAACGGGTAGTGATAGCGCCTGTTTTCGGGGGTAAAGACTTCCTTGAGGCAGGCGTGACATGTGGCAATATCCGGAGACACCAGTTGATACTTGCCTTCTTCGGCAACGCTGCGCCGAATCTCAAACCTGGTATAGTCTGCCGCTGGGTGATGGGTAACTGTGACGTTTTCTATACGGGCTAGCGGCGGCGCATCATACTGGAGCTCAGAAACGAAATGCTCCAGGTCACGGCTATCCCCCTGAACTTCAATCTTCACGTCTTCCGAAGTATTGCACACCCAGCCTTTCAGGCCGTACTTTGTGGCTAGCTGGAAGACAAAGGGTCTGAAGCCAACTCCCTGGACTACGCCGCGAACGCTAATCCGGGCTAATTCTATGGTCTCAACTTTAGCCATACAGATATGAATTTTACTTCAAACTCGTATTCGGGGCAAATTGGAACAAGACTATCCGGATACTTTTTTGAGGCAAGCCGGGTCAAATCTTGATACGCATCGCACTTGAATTTCAAATACGTATCATTGACAGTACCTATATCTCGTGGTAGCATAACCTCGTTATCCGATGTATGTCCACTCTGTTTTTAGCCAGGAAAGTGCTATAGCGCGAACTCTTACTATTTACTATAATTGCCTGCGTTATTTCTTTTTATAACAGGGGCTATTGCGTTGGACACCGCCATTATTGCTGACAGTATCGCCTGCATTACGAAAAAACAAGTTGATGACTATGGGGTTAAAATAATCCCGGTCAACATATTGTTCAACGGCCGGGTTTATCGCGACTTCATAGACCTGAGTTCGGCTCAGGCCTATGAGTTTTTAAAAAAATCCCCCGAATTCTGGAAAAGTTCTGCAGCTTCCCCCGAGGACTATCTTGATGTCTACCGGGAACTCAGCAGGCATGCCCGAAATATACTGGTGGTCACCATTTCTTCCAAGTTGAGCATGTTCTACACCAGTGCCCAGAATGCTAAAGAAATATTCAAGGAGAAATCGCCTCAAACTGTTATCGAAGTCCTCGATAGCGAAACTGTGGCGGCTGCTGAAGGACTTATTGCTCTGGCAGCAGCGCGGGCGGCTGCTGAAGGCAGGTCTTTTGATGAGGTCATTGCTATAGCCAGGAAAGTTAAAGGACGGGTGAAATTTATCGGCCTTCTGGAAACTATCCGCCATGTCTATAGAACCGGCAGGATGCCAAAGCTTGCTTCTGATATAGGCTCCATGCTTTCCATTAAGCCCGTTCTGACCGGCTCCAACGGGCGTATTAACTTTGCCGCTGCCGCTAGAACTAAACAGAGTGGAGTTGAAAAAATGCTCCAGATAATGAGAAAGCATATAGCTGATTCGGAGCCGGTTCATGTAGCGGTGATGCATGCTGATGCCCTAGGAGAAGCCCGGGAACTTAAAGAGAGAATAGCCGCTGAGTTCAATTGCGTGGAGATATTCATTACCGACTTTAGCCCGGTCATGGGTTATGCTACCGGTCCTGGAACACTCGCCCTGGCTTACTACAAGGAAGACCGCATTGATCAATGAGACCATAGCAGTAGTGCTGGGTTATCTATTGGGCTCAATTCCTTCCGCTTACATCATCGGCCGTCTAGTGGGGAAGATAGATTTACGTGAAGAGGCTGACGGCCGGATAAGTGCCTCTGCAGTACATAAGAGGCTGGGCGTTGTTCCTTTTGTGCTGGTTGTCATAATGGATGTGGGCGAAGGAGTTCTGGCTGTATTGATTGCCAGAATGCTCACTGAATCTCTAATAGTAGTGATGATTGCCGGCTTTGCTGCAGTGGTCGGCCACAACTGGTCCGTCTTTTTGAAATTCAAAGGGGGACTGGGTGCCACGACGATTTGGGGAGTGCTTGTTTGCCTGGCATGGTGGCAGTTTCTAGCAGTGGCAGCAGTAGTTTTCATTCAATTCCTTATCACACGAAAATCAGGGCTGAGCACTGCTATCTTAATTATTGCGTTATCCATTGTTCTTCTGGTCCAATACCTGTTTCAGAACGCACCACTTATTCTGGCAATATATCCTCTTATTCTTATTCTGCTAATGGTACTGAAACAATTTCAGATAAGCAGGGCGGTCCCCGCTAAATCTTAGGAGAACATTTTCAGCAAACGGGTACTGTGGAACCCGGTTGATTTAGCTCACTCGTTAACTCTATATTATGGTCGCCATCTCTAATAAGCCTGGGTGTAAATTTGCAGAACTTCGTTCGGGTCACTGACAGGGCGACCATTGAATAGGACAGCCGTATCGGCAATGGCATGAAAGGCGCATATGGCCAGGTTTTCTTCCGGAACGCCCACATCACGCAACCTCATTGGATGTCCTACCTTTTTCATCAAATCTTCCACCGCGTCAGCAGCTGCCAGCGCGGCATCACGCTCTGTGATGCTGGTGATGTTGACGCCCAGAGCCTGTGCTACCAGAGCTAGCTTGTCAGTTGCATGGTCGACGTTGTACCGCATTACCTTGGGAAGAACAATGCCACAAGCTACTCCGTGCGGGATATGGTGAAGTGCCCCTATAGTATGCGCCATACCGTGTGCCAAGCCGACCTGGGGGATAGTAAAGGCCCATCCTGCCATAGTGGCCGCCAGCTGCATATTCAGCCTAGCCTTTTCGTTTGTACCATCGGCTACGACGAGCGGCAGGTTTTCATTGATTAACCTTATAGCCTGCAAGGCCATACCGTCACAGATCTTATTAGCCATAGTACTGGTCATTGCCTCGATGGCATGCGTCATGGCATCCATGGCAGTACTAACTGTTAAATCCTTGGGCAGGGACATGGTGAAGCGAGGGTCCAGTATAGCCACATTCGGAAATATGCGATTGTCAACGATGTAGAGCTTGCGGCCTGCGCCGTGGCTGGTCAGCACGGCCTCATTTGTTACCTCACTACCGGTTCCCGCTGTTGTCGGAATAGCAATATGAGGAGTTTGTGGCTCAGTAAGTACCAGGAAGTTTAGGTAATTGTTTGCCTTGCCGCCATTCTTTAAGGTTACACAGACTCCCTTGGCGGTATCTATAACGCTGCCGCCGCCAACGCTTACGATGCAATCCGCCTTCAGTTCGCGGGCCGTGGCAGTAGCTGCATCCACTGTTTCCAGATCGGGGTCCGACGTGATATTGTCATAGATGCCAACACAAAAATCATCCAGGGCATCTTTCACCAGCTGGGCTAATCCCGCTTTCCTGACTCCAGGGTCGGTAAGAATCAGAGCCCTGTGGCAGCCAAGATCGACAACAGCCTTGCTGATTGATGCCAGAGCTCCATGGCTGGCTATTACGTTAGTTGGACAGTGGTATGAAAATCCGTCCACTTTTTTATAATCCGACAGGAGTTGGAAGTACATATTGCTCTTTGCGTCGGCCAGAGAGCTAGTATGTATCCGTTTGACCTGGGTATATTCATGGAGGCTTTCCATACCAAAATCACGGCCCATGCCGGACTGCTTGTAGCCGCCAAAAGGGCAGAAATCGGAAAAGATATGATAGTTATTGATCCACATCGTACCGGTGCGGACTCCGCGGGCTACGCGCTCCGCCCTGGCGGTGTTGGTGGAAAATACGCCGCCTGCCAGGCCGTAGATAGAATCGTTGGCTATGTCAACCGCTTCTTCGTCGCTGTCGTATTTAATAACGCAGGCGACCGGGCCGAATATCTCCTCCTGAGCAATACGCATTTTGTTATTTACATTGACAAAGATAGTGGGAGCATAATAATATCCTCCCTTGATCCCGGGCACTTCTGCGCGCTTGCCGCCTGTGATAAGCTCCGCCCCCTCTTCCTTGCCGATTTTGACATAACGTTCGACTGTGGCCAGTTGCTCCTTGCTGATCAGCGGGCCTATGTGAGAGTTGGGATCCATTTGGTATCCGACGCGTAAGGCCTCAGCCCGCTTTTTCATTCTCTCAATGAACTGATCATATATCTTCGATGAAACTAGCACACGTGTGCCTGCAGAGCAAACCTGACCCTGGTGGAAGAAGGTGCCGAAGACGGCGCCCTCCACGGCCAGCTCCATGTCCGCATCATCCAGGATGATATTGGCCGACTTTCCGCCGAGCTCGAGCGTCACCTTTTTCACTGTGCTGGAGGCCAGTCTCATGATCTCGCGTCCTACCTCAGTACTGCCGGTGAAGGCAATCTTATCCACATCCGGATGGGTGCAGAGGATTTTGCCCAGCTCTCCTCCGGGCCCGGTTATGACGTTGAACACTCCATCAGGGATGCCCGCTGCTTTGGCAGCTTCAGCTAAGATCAGAGCGGTTAATGGTGTATATGAAGCCGGTTTCAAAACGATGGTATTTCCCATGCAGAGTGCGGGAGTAATCTTCCAGATTGCAATGTACATAGGGTAGTTCCAGGGGACTATTCCCACACACACACCAAGCGGCTCTCTGCGGATATATTCACGGCCCGGAGCAAACGCATTGCCTGAGACCGGGATCTCCTCCTGCCAGGGAAATTTTGAGGCTGCCGCCAGGCTTAAATTACGTAAAAAGGTGATACTTATTAATGGCATGAACTTGGCCAGCGATAAAATCTGGCCGGAATCCATGGATTCAGTCGCAGCCAAGCGTAGCCCTTGCTGCGCAACCTGGTCGGCAAAATCCTGGACTTTTGCTGCACGGGCCGATGGGGAAAGTCCACTCCAATCGCCTCTGTCGAAAGCCTTACGTGCGGCTGCAATAGCCGCCTCCGCGTCATCCTGTCCTGCCTGCGCTACTGTGGCTATGGGCGTCTCAGTGCCGGGGTCAATTGTCTCGAAGGTCTTTCCATCTGCGGCGTCGACAAATTTACCATCAATAAACAGTTTGTATTGTTCCACCTGCTCTCTCCCTTTAATTTATTTCTTAAAGTTTAGGTCAAATCTTAATGTCGCTGAAATCGGTATCCAAGATAGTGTCCGCGCGCAGGCAAAGTGATGCGTCGCAGCAGCCGGTAAAATTAAGCTCAATGCGAACAGGCTGCTGTATACCTTTATCGGCAAGGAATGATTTGATAACCTGGCTTACCCCTGGCTCCAACTTAATTATAGGAATTGCTTTTACCCCCTTTTTATCTGCCTGTCGAGGGTAATTGTGGTACGTTATACAAGTGCTATTCGGATGCGTAGCAGCAGTTTTTGACGGCTTCAACTATTCCCTGCCTCGCGGCATGATAAGCCAGGTAGATGGCGCTGGTGATGGCTTTAGCTCGACTGCGGCCATGCGCGATGACGATGTTCCCTTCCAATCCCAGGAGACATGCTCCGCCGTATTCTTTGTAGTCCAGATTTTTTACAGTCGAGGTGAGCTGTATATATTGGGCCAGGGCAGCACCCGTGAGATAACGGTCGATTTTGGCCGATTGTCCCATCCCCAGCAAACTCTGTATTACTTGCGAATAGCCTTCTATTGTCTTGACCAAAACGTTGCCGGTAAAACCATCAGTTACTATTACGTCGGCTTTCCCCTGCAGGACGTCAAAACCTTCTATATTGCCGATGAAGTTCAGGTCGGTCTTTTTTAGGAGCTGGTGGGCCTCTTTAGCCAGGGTGTTGCCTTTAAGTTCCTCTGAGCCAATATTTAATAAGCCCACCCGCGGCGAAGTTATGCCAATAACCTTTTCAGCTAGAATACTAGCCAGCTGGGCGAACTGCACTAGGAAGATGGGGCGACAGTTGACGTTAACCCCGGCATCAATGATTAGGCTCGGTTGAGGTTGGTTGAGATAGGCGACGGCGCAAACTGCCACACGCTCGATGCCCGCTATCATCTTCAGGTTAAGAAATGAGGCGACTACCACGGCCCCGGTGCTGCCGGCAGAGACGAATCCGTCAGCTATGCCATCTCTTACCAGTCTGGCTCCGACACATATTGTCGCGTCCGGTTTGCTCTGAATCCCTTGTACAGGGTCTTCATCTTGCTCGACGACCTGACTCGCCTCAATAATGGACAGGTTCAATTTTTTAGAGTAACGCCGAAGCAGCATCTCGAGGACAGGTTTATTGCCGACTAGCGCGATGTCTATTGGGAATTCTTTGGCTGCTTCAATGGCCCCTTTTATAACTTCTCTGGGAGCGTAGTCGCCGCCCATAGCATCTACCGCAATTAACATTTAACGACTCCGAGGACATCTAATCCGACTAAGAATCATATTGCATACTGCAATCCGGGCAGATGGCTAGAGACTTTAGCGACTTCGCCCTGTTTTGTCAAGGACAGTGGCGTACATTTTTGAAAAGCCGCTCGTAAAAAGCCTATAATTCACAGGTTGACATTAAAAAATCTGCTTAGCTAATTACAATGCATGAGTTATCTATAACACAGAGTATACTAGATATTGTCTTGAACCAGGCTAAAGCGGCTCAGGCAAAAAAGGTCACCAGGATAAATCTGGTGATTGGTGAACTATCAGGGGTCGTCAGCGATTGCGTTCAATTCTACTTTGATTTTCTAAAGAAAGGTAATGCAGCCGAGGAAGCAACTCTTGATTTTAAACTGGTGCCGATAGAGCTGCGGTGTCGTGCTTGCCAGACTGTTTTCCATCCGAACGATTCCGCCTGGATTTGTCCTAATTGCCAGGGTACCGGTCTTGATGTGATTGGCGGACAAGAATCTTACATCGAAAGTATTGAAGTCGAGCCATAAAATAGATATTGGGAAAATATCACTTGTCATAACTACTTAAACATGAAGACACCGGACGTAATTGTTAAAGGGAAAGATAATGGAGAGGGTATGGTCATCCATTATAAGACGGCCAAAGGGACCGATGTCTTTGGTTTGGGTGTACCTAACATATACGCCAATGCCGATTGGGACCTTGGGCCGACCTGGTGTTATTTAATCTCAGGTCGGAAAACTACCCTGATAGACACCGGCCGGCTTGGGAAATTCGACGTTTTTGGAGCTCTTTTAAAGTCGATCGACAAGAGATTTTCGGATATTCAGAGAATCGTTGTTACCCACAGCCACGAAGACCACGATGGAAATGTGGCTGAAATAATCTCGGCAGCGCCGGCTGAATTATGGGCACATACCATTTACCGCCAGATGATTTCGTATCACCCACACATAACAGATGGCGCGCTACATCCTGAGCTGCCTGGTTCCTGCCGCGTTTGTAGAATGCCGGAAGCCTTCTATCGTAAGAATTGTCTACCATATCATAAGGCAAGAAGTACGCTGAATATTGACTTTGCCATCACTGATGGCCAGGAGCTGCCGGGCGAAGAACTTAGTTTCGTATTTACCCCGGGGCACAGCCCTGACTCGCTGTGCATAGTTCTGGAGGACGAGGTTATTTTTACCGGCGATACTTTGCTGCCGGACATCACCTCTCAGCCTTCTCTGGCATATGCCTTCAAGGTCAATCACCGGATTTTGCCGGAAGAATATCGGCAGAAAAATGATGTCTACGGTCTAATGAACTACATCAAGTCTCTGAGCAAGATCGCCAATCTGCGCTCTCAACCCCTTAAAGCTACCTTTCCTGCCCATCGACTTTTTTATAATGGTCGATTCAACCTGCTTGATAGTTGCCAGCGGGCTAAGGAGATTATCCAGTTTCATATTGACCGATGCCGGGACATCTTGAAAATTATTGATAATAAACCGATTGAAATAAAAGATATAGTACTCCAGCATTTTCCACCTTCGCGGCTTGCCGGCATGGGTAAATCACTGGCGGAAAACGAAATCAGAGCCCACCTTGAGATTATGGAGGACTGCGGCGATATTATCTGGGAGCGCGGTAGCAGAGATATAATTGAAGGAACCGGGACAAGCAATTGCCTGGACACAATAGGCTCGTATTTGTAGGGGTTTCTATCATTGTTATTTGGTGCTTTGAATTTGTTTGGGATTTGATGCTTGGGATTTAGGATTTGTTATTGAGGTACCCCGGAGCATCGGCTACAATCCCGCCCGATATGCAGGAATAAAACTGGGGAGAAGGCTAAGTCCACCTTTTTATGACATGCACTGCTGTCGCCTTGGAGCTGGCGTGAATTCTGCCGCCAACTTTAAGTTCTAACTCATCTGCTGACCTTTTTGTTATGACTCCGAGTAGCGGAAACCCGCAATCTACTTCAATTCTAACCAGCGGTCCCACCGAGGCTATTTTCGTTATTTTGCCCTCAAAGACGTTTCTGGCACTGGTCTTGCCTTTTGCCAGTGTAAATATTACGTCTTCAGGCCTTATCAGGGCATAGACCGCCTCGCCTATCTCATAGTCAGAAATGGCTTGTATGATGCTGCTATTCACTTGTATGGTGACCAGATTGTCCTCTTTGTCTACTATCACGCCCTTTAAGATGTTTTCTACGCCGACGAACTCAGCCACCTCCATATTCGTGGGTAGACAGAATATTTCATTTGGGCTGCCTATCTGTAATACTTCGCCACCTATGAGCACGCCGATTCTATCAGCCAGACGCTGCCCCTGTGACATATTATGGGTTGCCATTACTATGGTCGTCTTTCGCCCTCGAATTACATGGGCTAAAACCTCCTCGACTTTAGCGGTAGAAACAGGGTCGAGGTTGGCTGTAGGTTCGTCCAGGAAGAGCAATTCCGGCTCTGTAACCAGGGCTCGGGCAATAGCCACCCGCTGCGTTTCTCCTCCGGAGAGTGTTTTGGCATTCCTATTTCTATAATCAGCCAGGTTGACTAATTCCAGCGCGTTATCCACTTTCCTGTGAATGGTCTCCTTCTCCTCTCGCCGCCATCTCAGACCACAAGCGACGTTATCATAGACGCTCATGGTGAACACTAACGGCTTCTGTTGCACAAATGACATCCGCCGCCTTGTGTCCGCCCGTTGGCGACGGGAGTGGGTAACATCAACACCGTTAACGCAGATGTTGCCTGAGGTTGGTATTTCCAGAAGGTCAAGCAGCCTAAGCAGAGTCGTCTTTCCAGCGCCAGTAGGGCCAATCAGAGCAAAGGCCTCGCCACTGTTTATCTTTAGATTCACGTCTATCAGGACAGGGCGTCCGTCGTATTCGTGTCTCAAGCTTACAGTTTCCACTAAAACCATCTATTACTACCTCTGCTGCAGTCGACTGAGAGAAAAATTTATAACAAGCGCTATACTGATGAGTATTATCCCGAGCGCGACAGACAGCACGATATCCCCTTTAGACGTTTCCAAAGAAATAGCCGTGGTCATTACTCTGGTATATCCGCGTATGTTACCACCTACCATCAAAGCCAGACCGACTTCCGATATAGCTCTGCCAAATCCCAATATTAGGGCCGAGTAAATGGCATATCGGGCTTCCCTTATGATTATTGTCGTCGCCTGGAATTGGCTGGCACCGATGGCTATCGCAGTCTCATATGCGGCCTGGTCCACACCTTTTAAAGCAACTATCACCAGACCTAGCATTATTGGAGATATCAGTATTACCTGACCTATTATCATGACTTGAGGTGTGAACAGAAGCTCCAGGAAACCCAGTGGTCCCGACCGGGAGAACAACAGAAATACAATCAAGCCGACCGCCACAGTGGGCACACTGTAAAAGGTCTGTATCAAATTTATCAGTGTCCTCTTTCCACGGAAATTGTTGAAATGAATCAGGCTGCCCAGAGGTAAACAAATAATACCGGCTATTGTGGTTGATGAAATGGAGATGACCAGCGTTCTGGCAGTAATTTCCAAAACTTCAGGGTTAAGTGTGAGGATAAGCTCAATTGCTTTTAGAAACCCTTGCCATATTGCGATCAATTCAGCCTACCGCCTTAACTGATTATGCCGTCAATGTCGTCGAATCCCCGCGGCCTTCATTTTTTAAACCGTTATGGGACCGGTGTAGAATATTTTTCAGGTGAGGGACAACCTTCCATATTGCAGCTGCCATCGGCCAGCGGGAAGAACAGTGGCCTGCCGTATTCAGCCTTACCATAAGTTCCGATTACATTCTGAATTTCGGGAGAGATAAGCCAGTTTATGAACTTATTAGCCATATCGATCTTGGCATTCGTGTTCTTCTCTGGATTGATAGCCATAACCGCATATACGTTAAGAAACACCGGGTCCTGCTCTACCAGAGGCTGAATGGTCAAGTTATTTTTCTTTGAATAGGCGAGGAAGGTGGATATATCAGCCAGCACGTATGCCAGCTGTTGATTGGCCATCAACAGGGTTGGCCCCATTCCCTGACCGGCTTCTACATACCATTTTCCGGACTTCTCAATATCAGCATAATTGAAGCCGGCTTTGCTCCAGATTAATTTTTCCTTGGATTGAGTACCGGAGTTGTCGCCCCTGGAGACAAACTTGACGGTATCCGGGTCCTTTATACCTGCCTCATATATCTTTTTAAAGGCTTCGGTCGCGGTTGAACCTTTGATTCCGGCAGGGTCGTTCGGTGGGCCTATAATTAGGAAGAAATTATAGGCAAAATACCTTCGGTTAATTCCGTACCCATCGGCAATGAACTGGTCTTCTGCAGCAGGGTCATGCACTACAACCGCGTCCACATCACCCCTCTTACCATATTCGAGTGCAATCCCCGTGCCGGCGTAAATGATATCCATTTCCACATCAGCATATTTCTCAAACATAGGCTCCAGATAATACCACAGTCCTGTGTCGTAAAGACTGGTGGTGGTAGCGATTTTGAACCTTGTTAGGGGGGCATGAACTGGATATTGCGGGGATGACGGAGCCTGAGTGGCCGGTGCACATCCAATTAAGAGCGAAAGGATAATCGTTACGGCAATTAATATCGAGGATATCTTAATAGTTTTTTTATTCATTTCTCAAACTCCTTGTGATTTTTGAATCAAACACATTTTTCTAAAGCATACGAGCAACAAAGTATTTGTAGTGCCTGACATTATGATGAAGAGGGGGCGATTTATTGGTGGTTGTTAACTGCCAAATGCGACAGGAACAGCCAGGTATTTTATTATAGCAAAGACAAAGTAGTAAGTCACGCGGGGTTAGAAGAAAGTTAAGAAATGTAGCGTATAAATATGGACAGATTTTATGCCAAAAATAAAACGCCGCTTCTGTGACGGCGCCTTTTCTAAAAAAGATACCCTTCAACTCTGCTCTCCTTTCCAAGGATGGGAGGCGTCACCGTTTCCAGTGGCACCCTATCGGCCGATGCCCTTGGCTATTCCTTTAGGGCAAAAGGCTCGGAAAGCCGCTATCGAGCTATCGGCATTATAGCATGATGATTTCCGGCTTACAACACTCAACGGGTTCAAGTTATCATGATTTTTTCTCCCGCGCAGTTGTAGGTAACTGAAATGAAAACTTTTAAAAAATTCTATAGCGGGGTAGTCTGTCCACATTGTGTTTATAATTGACCAGGCATTAAAGTTAGTGATAATATTGTCGACAGTTTAAAAAAGGATATTCGTGAGCCGTAAGCCGCAATTAATATCTCCAAAAGGCCTCCGGTACCGCGGGCAAGCATTGGAATACTTTATAACTATATTCTTGTCTGTTGCCGCATTTGGTGTTTTGGCCTTGACCTTATTCTACTATCAGGCGTTTCCTTTCATTTCTGCCGACTATATTCAGGTGACCGGGGGCGCAATATTTACCAAGCTTTTTGTGCTGGCGTTGACAATTCTCCTTATCCCGGCAGCCGTGGTTTCATGGTTCTTGCTCCGTGTTAGCGGCAGGCAAAAACTATTGAAGGAACAGGTGGAGTTTTATGCACAGCTTTTTTACGCTACTACCGACTCAATCATCGTTCACGACTTGGAAGGCAAGTGCGTTTACGCTAATGAGCGTGCTTGCCAGTTTTACGGTTATGATGAAGAGGAGCTGTTGCGGATAAATCTTTATGAACTGAATGCTCCGGAGCAGGTTGAGACCGTTAAGGCAAAGATTGTTGAGTTGATAGAAAAAAACCAGTTGACTTTTGAGTCAGTTCACGTCTGCAAAAATAAACCTTTAGCTCCGGTGGAAATCAGTAGCCTCATTATAGAGTCGGGAGGTCGAAAGCTAATAGTGAGCGCTGTCTGTGATATCAGTGAGCGCAAACGGACGGCCGAAGAGCTAAGGCAGACTTCACTTAGATTGCAAAGAGCTATTGAGGGTGCCATCAACGCCGTCGCCCTGACTACGGAGATTAGAGACCCCTACACAGCCGGTCATCAACACCGCGTGGCCAAGTTGGCTTGTTCCATTGGCAGAGAACTCGGTCTTTCCGAAAACCAGATTGAAGGGGTTCGTGTTGCCGGGACCTTGCATGACATAGGCAAAATATATGTGCCTGCGGAGATTCTTAGCCGTCCGGGCCGTTTACGACAAAACGAAATCAACCTGGTCAAGGACCACGCCCAGGTGGGCTATGACCTGCTGAGTACCATAGAGTTTCCCTGGCCTGTAGCCCAGATAGTCCTTCAACATCATGAGAGGATGAATGGCTCCGGATACCCTCTTGGGCTTTCCGGAGACGAGATTCTAATTGAGGCAAAGATAATGAGTGTGGCTGACGTTGTCGAAGCTATGGCCTCCCATCGCCCCTACCGTCCGGCCTTGAGCATAGAGGAAGCCCTTTTAGAAATCTTGCAACAAAGGGGTGTACTGTATTCCCCGGAGGCGGTGGATGCGTGCATAAAGGTCTTTACCCAGAAGGGATTTAAATTTTAAAAAAGCTTATAAGCGTTCCACCTGTCGCATAACACGGCAGAAAATCATCGTGGGACGCCGCCCGGTTAAACCCCAATTTCTATCTTGTTGAAGCCCATGGAATATTATTCTGTTTCAAGTTTGCGGTATAAGGTTGACCGTGCTGCCAGCTACGAGATTTGACAAATCAGGCCAAAATGTGCTATTATTAATAAAGTTCCGAGTGGTCAAGCTTAGACCCGGCGGGTGGAGTTCGGTGCAGGCTGAAGGGTGCGGTAACCTACCGCAAACAAAGTAAGCCGAAGCCGAGAACGCAAGCGGAGGAAGCGCCGGGAACGAGTGAGGTTACTCGGGACTTTTTCTTTCTATACAGCCTCCATCTTAAAGCTCCTTCATAGATTGAAAGTTGTAGTTTCTCAATGGTAAAGTAAGGCCGGTTCTGTGTCTGTCTAAAAATTATGATGGTTAAGGCCGTTTTTCAAAGAATAGATACACGGCTGAGAGAAGAGCTGCAACAAAGAGGCTCCATTTATTTCAGCTATATTGACGTATTTTTTAAATATCCCTGGCTGTGCCTATATAACGCGGGGCTCATGTTAGAAGCCAAATTGTTTAATCGCGCCATAATTCATGTTGTAGGTGACAGCCACTTGAAGCCCTTCGTGTTTAGAAGCCCTTTTTTATTGCATCACATATCACAGGCAACTGCCTACAATCTGAACAAGGACAACAGCTTCTCCCAGTCGAAGAAATATTTGAATTCGTTCTTGCCCGCAATAAATAAACGGAGGGATGTCTTGCTTTTGGTTTTTGGTGAAATAGATGCCCGTGTGCATATATACCTTCAGTATGAAAAGAATAACGAGAAGATAAGCATCGAGAGACTCATTGATGCTACCGTAGAGAAATACGGGGAGACGATTAGAAGGCTGAAGGCTGAAGGATTCGCAGTGTGCGTTCACGGCCTGCCGCCGGCGGCACGAAAAGACTTCGAGTCAAATCTCCCCTTCCTCGGCAGCCCGGAACAGAGAAGTGAGATATCCAGAGAATTTAACAAAAAACTTGGTGAGTTCTGCCGGAGAAGCGGGGTTCCTTTCATAGACATGCAGTCGATTGCCGCGGATGAAAACGGATTTATAAAGAAGGAATACGCTGCTGATGAAGTGCATCTAAATAGTAAAGTAGTCTCTTTTGCCAGGGACAGAATAGTCGAGGCATTAGGAGACAGTAAGAATTTTAACCGGGAACCTCAAGACTAAACGGTTTGACAAAAATGGACTTGCCAATTAAAGTTTAAATCGCCCGGTGTAAAAAATGTTTGAGTTTTTGACCCATAACTGGCAGTGGATATTGGTGGGCTTACTTGCCCTGGCTGTGCTGGCTGTAGTTTTTCTAGCCAGGCCGGTTCGGGTGGGACTTAAAACCGCGGCTATGATAGTGAGCCTGGGTATCAGCTATAAAAAGAATACCGGTTCTATACCTGGAAATATTCATGTCTCTGAGGTCACGTTTGGTTGCGGTGACCGGTACATAGTTGCCAATTTATATCGTCCAAATGACAAAAGACGACATTCAGGTCTAATCCTGGCTCACGGCGCCATCAAGGGTGGCAAAGACGATAGAGCGCTGAGATTCGGCGGGCAGAGCTTGGCCAGTGCCGGCTATATTGCGCTGGTGCCGCAACTGGAAAACTTGAGCAGACTACGGCTGCATCAGGATGATGTAGACGCACTGGTCGCCGGCGTTCGCTATCTTTCGGAGCGAGAGTTCTGCAATGGAAAGATAGGTCTGATGGGTGTCTGTCTCAGCGCGCCGCTGGTTTTTTTGGCGGCGGCCGAACCAAACAGCAGCCGGAATGTCGCCGTTATCACTTGCTGGGGCGGCTTTTATAATATTAACGACTGGCTGCAAGCTGTTCTTGCGCTGCGCTACATTGATGGTGGTGAGGCCAAACCTTGGAAACCCCGAGACCTTCTGATAGAGGAAGCACCTAAGTGGCTGGTTGAGCTGTTACCTGATGCCTCGGACAGAGCCTGCCTCGAGAAACTGCTGAGAGGCAACTCCACAGATTCACTGAAGAACCGCCTTTCTCCTTCGGGGCAAGCCACGTATGAACTGCTTACTAATCGTGACCCCAAACGAGTCGGAGAACTCTGGGAAAAGCTCGACCCGAAGGTGCGGCGAACTCTTAATAGTTTGTCCCCCCACACGAAAATTGCGCAGCACAACACCAAAATCGCTATTATCCACACCTTTAACGATGACGTCATACCCTGGGTGGAATCATGTAAGCTCGTCGACGCTATTGATGATAAAAATAAGGTCTACTTCAGAATTTTTCGCCAGTTCTACCACGTTAGCATTGAAGACCTGTTGAAGGCTCGAATTTCCAACCTCCACCATGTCATCTCCGAGGCTGCCCAGTTCTATCTTTATATGTATTCTATCCTTTACCAGTTGTGAGGACGGCAGAATTATACATACCGACCACTTGACACACCTTCTGTCGAAGTATTAATGTAGTACGTCATGAAGACGCGGAAGTTGGATTGGGTTATATTTTACGCACTGTGGGCTCTGTGGATATTCCTGCTGCCATTTATGTATATTTTGGCTGGCGTTAGAACTCGAAGGAATTGAGAGTTAGGCGCGGCATTATTTAGAATATTCCTGTAACAGAAGGACCTTCATCGCAAATTATTGTTCAGACCGCTCCGGCAGCAACCGGGAATTGGAAAATTACAGTTGGAGGGCAGGTGCATGAATCATAAAGAAGGTAAATTCGTCGGATATAAAGGGCTTAAACTCTATTACCAATACTGGCTGCCGGATAAAAAACCCAAGGCTGTGCTGCTTGTCGCTCACGGCCTGGCTGAGCACAGCGGACGTTATAAAAACCTGGTCGATTACTTCGTTCCCAAGGGATATGCCGTCTACGCACTTGACCATCGAGGTCACGGCAAATCAGAGGGCACGCGGTCCTATGTCGACAACTTCAACGATTACCTCATCGACCTTAAAACCTTTTTTGACATGGTGCGTAAAGATAATAAAAATGCCAGGATTTTCCTTTTCGGGCATAGTCTGGGCGGCACTATTGCCACCGCCTACGCGGTAGAACATCAAGAGGACCTCGCCGGGCTTATACTTTCCGGGTCAAGCCTCGTACCAACCACCAGTGTTTCGCCGGCATTACTCGCCATGGCCGGGATAGTCTCCGCGCTGCTGCCGAAAATGGGTGTAACCGTCCTCGATGCTTCCTTCATCAGCCGCGACAAGGCTGTTGTGGATGCCTACGTCAATGACCCGCTTGTATTCCGGGGGAAGGTCCCTGCCCGGACGGGTGCCGAGCTGGCCAGGATGTGGAAGCAGCTGCCGGAACAGATGCCCAGGATAAAGCTGCCCGTACTGATTATGCATGGTTTCGCTGACCAGCTGTCTGACCCGCGGGGAAGTAAACTGCTGTTTGAGCGGGTAGGCTCAAAAGACAAGACGCTGAAGCTGTACGACAACTGCTACCATGAGATTTGCAATGAACCGGAGCGTGAGCAGGTCTTCGTCGATATGGAAGCCTGGCTGACAAAGCACATCCGATAAAATAGGTTGATAAAGCCTGGATTTTGTATCGAAAAAAGGAGTTCAAGATGGCTGAATGTCACTATCGTAAAGACAGCATTGCTAAATTAGGCAAGCTGTATCAATTGAAACCTGAGATTTTGCAGGCTTTTATGGATTTCGACGGCAAGGTCTTTGCCGAGGGAGCCCTTAGCACAAAGATTAAAGAGCTTATTGCTGTAGCCTGCGCTCATGTCACCCAGTGTCCCTACTGCATAGAAGCACATACCAAAAGGGCCAAGAAGGCAGGCGCTATGGATGGAGAACTGGCTGAGGCGATATTTGTGGCCGCATCTCTGCGAGCCGGCGGTGCTCTGGCGCATAGCTGCATCGCTATCGAGGCCTTTGAGGAAAAATAAAGCCAACTGGGACATAACATGCCATACTAGGCATGATTTGCGCCCAGACGACTGAGCATTATCAATGCCCGGTAAGAGCTATATTCTAGTTATCGACCAGGGAACCACGGGAAGCGCTGCTTTGTTGTTTGATGACCTGGGACAGGTAGTGTCCAGCGCCGACCGTGAGATACGTCAGATTTATCCACAGCCCGGCTGGGTGGAGCATGACCCGGTAGAGATTTTCCAAACCTCATTGGCCGTGGCTAAAGAAGCACTGCAACAGGCGGGGGTGGCTGCCTCTCAGGTAAAAGGACTGGGCATCACCAACCAGCGGGAGACGACCGTGGTCTGGGACCGCCGCACCGGAAAGCCGGTGAGCAACGCCATAGTCTGGCAGTGCCGTCGCACCGCACCGATTTGCGAAGAACTTAAGCAGAAAGGCATGGTTAAGCCTATCAGGGACAAGACCGGACTGCTCGTTGATGCTTATTTCTCCGCTACCAAGCTGCGCTGGATTCTGGATAACGTGCCCGATGGTCAACGTCGTGCCCGGCAGGGCGACTTCTTGTTCGGGACGATAGATAGCTGGCTGGTCTGGAATCTAACCGGTGGCGCCGTCCATATTACCGACTATAGTAATGCCTCCCGCACTATGCTGTTTAATATTCATACTCTTCAATGGGATAAGGAACTATTGGCTCAATTGGACATACCTGAGGCCGTTCTTCCCAAAGCGATGTCTTCAAGCCAGGTTTATGGGGAGACCGCCGCCGGCCTGCTGGGTGATGCGCGGGTGCCTCTAGCCGGCATTGCCGGCGACCAGCAAGCAGCTCTTTTCGGCCAGGCGTGTTACCAGGCAGGTATGGCCAAGAACACTTACGGCACGGGTTCATTCATTCTGCTCAACACCGGTGACAGGCCAATCCCGTCTGAGAAAGGGCTGATTACAACCGTAGCCTGGGGTCTGGGGGGCAAGGTCATTTATGCTATGGAAGGCAGTGTCTTTATCACCGGCGCCGCCGTCCAGTGGTTACGTGACGGCTTACGCCTGATAAAAACCGCCGGCGAGAGCGAGGCACTCGCCAAATCAGTGCCTGATAACGGCGGTGTTTACTTTGTTCCTGCCTTCGTGGGACTTGGTGCTCCTTACTGGGATATGTATGCCCGGGGCACCATCGTTGGACTTACTCGAGGTATCACCAGCGGGCATCTGGCCAGGGCTACGCTGGAAGCTATCGCCTACCAGGTACGGGATGTAGCCGATGCTATGGGTGCTGAATCTGGCCTCAAGCTACCAGTGCTCCGTGTAGATGGCGGCGGCACCGCCAATTCACTCATGATGCAGTTTCAGGCCGATATACTGGGTATACCCATACAGCTGGCAGCCATAGCTGAGACCACGTCTTTGGGCGCTGCCTACCTGGCCGGTCTGGCAGTCGGCATGTGGCGAGACACGGCTCAGCTTGCCCGGATGTGGAAAGCAGCCGAAACCTTTGAACCGAAGATGTCTGTTGACCAACGTGAGACACTTTATGCCGGCTGGAAACGTGCCGTAGAACGTGCCCGCGGCTGGGTCGAAAGCTGACACCCCCTCACTCTAACTCTCTCCCGCCAGGGGAGAGAGGAATAAGGTGAGGGTGAAAATAAACTATCAACGGAGAAAAGTATGAAAAGAGACATCGGTGCCATTGCCAGGGAAAAATTCGACCTGATTGTAGTGGGTGGCGGCATTATAGGCACGGGCATTGCCCGGGATGCCTCTCTCCGCGGCATAAAGACTTTGCTAATCGAAAAGGAAGACTTCGGCTACGGCACCACTTCTCGTTCCTCGCGCTTGATTCATGGTGGACTGCGCTATCTGCGAATGCTCGAGTTTCACCTGGTGCGCCAGGACTTGCTGGAGCGAGAGGTTCTATTGAAAATTGCGCCTCACCTGGTGCATGCCTTTCCTTTCATCATACCCATAACCAACCTTTATTACGAGGTAGCTCTGAGCATCGGCCTGCGCATGTATGATGTGATGGCTTCGGGCAAGTCCATGCCATCCCACCAGCATCTTTCGCGGAGTGAGGTTCTGGAAATAGAGCCGGAACTCGAGGGGCTGAAAGGTCTGAGAGGTGCTTTACTCTACTACGACTGCCAGGCGCCTTATACCGAGCGTCTGGGCATAGAGAATGTACTTAGTGCCGCCGAAAACGGTGCCGTTATCATGAACCATGCTCAACTAACCGGGTTTCTAAGAGATGGTAATGACGTACGCGGCATAGAAATGCTGGACTGCCTGTCTGGAGAGACCCATAAGATTAAGGCGCGGCTGGTGGTCAACGCGGCCGGACATTGGGTCGATTGCGTCAGGGATTTGCTCCGCAGTGGTCCGGCCAGCACGGTACGCCGGACCAAGGGCATACATTTGCTGACTCCCAGGCTGACACAAAAGGCGCTGGTCTTATTTTCACCCGTCGACGGGCGTCTTTTCTTTGTTATGCCGTGGCTGGATTATACTCTGATAGGTACCACCGATACCGATTACAAGGGTGATCTCGATGCTGTTTGTGCCGGTAAATCTGATGTAGACTACATGCTGGGCAGCGTCCGCCAGATATTCCCTAAGTTGCGCGAGGAAGACATATTTTTCACCATGGCTGGGTTGCGTTCGCTGGTTCACAGCGGCGGCGAGCGGCCGTCTGATATTACACGTGAGCACAGGGTGCTCGACCACAAGCTGAGGGATGGTATAGAGGGCCTGGTCTCGGTGCTGGGAGGTAAGATAACCGCCTACCGCGCTGTGGCCAAAGATGCCGTCGATACCGTTTGTCGCAAGCTCGGAGTGAAAGCAGCTTGCACTACAGCCGAAGTACCGCTGCCCGGGGCACCTGCGGTGTCGCAGGAAAAGATGGCTAGTGCCGCTCGGGAAAGCAGCCTGCCTTTGAACACGGTAAGGCATCTTGCCGCCCTCTACGGTTCCCGTTTTTCCCAGGTTTTAAAGTTGGTGGAGAGCAACAAGCGAGGCGGGCAGCGCCTCTGTCCCCACAGTCCGGACATCCTGGCTCAGGTGGAGCACAGCGTAAAGGAAGAAAGCGCTTTGACCGTGGCTGATTTCCTGCTCCGCCGCAGTAATGCAGGGCTGATGTCGTGTCAGGGCCTGGACGCAGTGGAGACAGTGGCGCAGGAGATGGGACGGCTTCTGAAGTGGAGCCAGGCTGAACAGCGACGGCAGGTTGAAGACTACCGCGCCCGGGCGGCCCTGTGCCAGCATTTCAGGTCCGGCTCGGTGAAAAGATCAAGGCAGTCCAGGAAGGTTTGATACGCTTTAGCATTCCCACCCGTGTCATTCTGAACCCCTGGGGGCGAAGAATCCAGAGTTAGCTAATAAGCAATTTCTGGGTTTGACACCCCACGCCGGCTGTGCTAACTTTTAGACCGTGGCAGCGTAGCTCAGTGGCAGAGCAGGGGACTCATAAGCCCTTGGTCACTGGTTCAAATCCAGTCGCTGCCACCAGAATTATTCTTTCTTCTCTGTCTTGAAATTATCCGCCACACTCTTGCCGAATTCTTCAGCTGCCTTGCCCACGTCTCTGAATTTAGCTTTGACATCCTCGTCCTTAAATCTATTTGCCAGGGTTTTTGCTGAATCTGTAGCACTGTCAGCGAATTCTTTTGCTTTCCTTTTCAGTTCCGGGTCGTCGAACACCTCACCAATTGCCTGACCGAAAGCCCTGAACATTTCGGCAAAGTTATCAGCCGCTGGTTTCTTATCTGGTTTCTCTTCTTGTGACATAACTCCTCCCCATTAGATATTCAAATTCAAACATATTATAACAACGTCATTAAGTATTGTCCTTCCCCAATATCATATTCAGTTTATGTGCCACAAAGCTATTGACCTTCTCTCGATTCTCGTATATCGTCGCACGCACTCAAACAAGAATAAGGAGAGGTTCAATGTCTACTACCATTAAGCAAGCCATAAATGACTTCTTGTTATCCTGTCTCTATCTAATCCTCTTGATGGTGAGAACTATGCTTCCGATTGCACCTACTAGAAAACCTATTGGGCAGACAATGATTGCAATGATAAAGAAGACAGGCTCCTCCGTGTTAAGCAGAGCACTAACCGCATTGTGCAAGATGCCAAAAACAGGCAGTCCTACGACGGAAGCTCCAGTTAATAGTAAGAACTTCTTGAGCATTCCGCCCATTCTTGCTTTTACGGTCAAGATTATCAATGTCACCCCGAGGCCAAGGAGGACAAGCCCAACGGCAAGAACGGCGACAAGGACAAAACGCTCAAGTAATTGTCCGAATGGAGGAAACCTCGTACCGACTAGCGTACCGACTATTATGATAGGAACCCCAACCAACGCCCAGAATACTGACCAGATTAATTTTCCTTTCACTTCCTCTTTCCTCCTCGCCCTTTAATTTTACTTTTCTGGCACAATTGTAACACTTGATATGACGCAGTGGAAGCACATAAGAAGTTTAGTCCAGTGGATAGGTTGGTGAGGTAGGAGGCTTGGATGCAATTGAAGCTCACAGGAAATACTCGCCAATTGATTGCTTCAAACTGAACTCTATTGTGACGGCAAATCTAACTTAAGAAGTGGTACAATTATTGAGGCCAGGCCATAGTGAAACGGAAAGGAAAGGCATTTGATGGAACACGAAGAACACGAAGAAAGAGCGGTACATAGGTGGCGACCCAGGGATGGCTTCACTCCAAGCTATGAGGCCTCACACGAGGTTTACATTACCAAGGACTTAGGACCAGAAAGACAGGGAGACCTGATAGCTTTCATCGACAAACACATCACCGAGTTTAAAGGGAAGACCGAGGATAAGCATGGCATCCCGCTAATGCTCTTTGAGAAGCAGCAAGATGCTCACAAGTTTGCTAACGAGCTCAGTGCGAGACTTAATATAAGAAAAGAACACATAACAGTTAAGGCGCGGAAATATACACGCTAACAGAAGATAAGCTTGATGCTTTCACAGGACAGATAATCGATATAGTAAATTAAATCTGACTAGTCTCCTATTGCTTTTTTGATATTTCTTTTAGCCTTGCCGTACTGTTCCTGTACTTTTCCGGCTGCTTGCTCCCCTTTACCTCTGATTTCCTGTGATTTATTGCCGGTTAATTTACCGGTCTCTTCCCTGACTTTGCCCTTGACCTGGTTCCATTTTCCTTTAGTTATATTATCAGCCATTGATGCCACCTCCTATAATCACTATTAAATAAATAATAGCATAGTGAACATGTAGAAGTAATATAATCGAGGCACGATATGTTAAATAGTTATGATATTGGTAGCGTCACCGGTGGACAGGTTGGTGAGGTAAGGTAACGGAGGTAATTGGAATAGGCATAATTGTGCACCAAATGCAAAATTCTGGGCATAGGGATAATACTACGCCTAAAAAAAGGGGACGAAAAGGAAAAACCCCCTTCTTTTTTACGGATGAATAAAGCTTAAAAGAGCCCAAGCACACTCCGCAGTAGCCAGATGATAAGGAGAATAACTCCAATAATCAAGGCTATATGGATTAGCCAACCCAAACTGCGGAAAAAGATGAATCCAAGCAGCCACAAAGCCAGGATAATAATACCGATAATTAATAAGATACTCATAATTACCTCCTTTTTAAACCGTCAGGTTTTAGATTTCAGCTAGGCTTCTACAACGTCCAATAAAGAAGCTGGCTTACCATCCACGAAGTATTTTGCACCCTTCTTAGTTGATTTCGTCGCCATTGTCGTAACCCTCGTGCATCAGAGTGTTTGCGCTGCTTCTTATAGAATTATCCCTTTTACGTAGAACCAAGTCAAGCACCTTTTTATAGATGTTCAATAATTTTCGGCTAGCAGTTCATAAAATGCCTGAGGATGCTTGCATGCCGGACATTCTTTAGGCGCTTCGGTGCCCTCAAATACATATCCGCAGTTTCTACAATGCCATTTAATTGTAGATTTTCTCTTGAAAACCTCGTCATTGATAATGTTATTAACCAGTTTTCTGTATCTTGATTCATGAAATTTTTCAACTTCAGCAATTTGCTTGAATGAATTGGCAATCTGTGGAAAGCCCTCATCTTTAGCAATCTTGGCGAAGTTTGCGTAGATCGTGGTCCATTCCATATTTTCTCCAGCAGCGGCAGCTTCTAGATTCGATTTGGTGTCCTTGATCATCCCTGCCGGGTAACCTGCGGTTATTTCAGTATCGCCGCCTTCCAGATATTGAAAGAATATCTTGGCGTGTTCCTTTTCATTTTCTGCTGTTTCCGTAAATATGCTGGAGATTTGCTCAAATCCCTCTTTTCTAGCTGCACTGGCAAAATAAGTGTACCTGTTTCTCGCCTGGGACTCACCGGCAAAAGCTGTGAGTAAATTCTTCTCTGTCTTTGTACCTTTTATTGATTTGTCCATGAAGCAGTCCTCCTATCTTTTTAATTCCATTTCTGTTATCAACGTCCTTGAACACGAGTCCTTGCACTGAGGACCTGGCAACCTCGAAGACTTAAAGAGGTTCAGTTACCTTTTCTTTTGACCAAGGGGCTAGACTGGAATCACGCCTAGCACACCAAGTATGCCTACGATAACTCCTATCGCTCCCAATATGCCCAGATATTTAAGCCCACTCTTCAAATATCTAAAGTAAGCGAAAAAGCCGAAAAAGGCAAAGAAGAACAATTGCCAAGGGTTGTGAATGGTAAAGGCCATAAACCCCAGCAGTCCCAAGAAGCCTAAAAATCCATTTGTCCATCGTCCAGAATTATTTTTATCCATAATGTAATTATGCACCATGCTTTTTTGATTAGCAAACAATGCACGCATCTCATAAGTTCATTGATACAGCCCATGGACTATTGCTATACTGAAACCATTGACCATAAGGAACACTAAAATGAAAAAGGCGCTTTTGGTCCCGCTACTGGGCATCGTTATCATTCTGTTTGGCGGTTGTGTTACGCCGTCGACTCCAACTCCAACCGGGCCCGCGCCGGCACCTCCTGCACTTGGAACGGAGTCTAAAATTTCTCTTCCCGAGCCAATCCACACCGGACAATCTGTTGAAATCTGCCTGAACAGCCGGTATTCAGACCATAACCCCACCGGCACTGCCAGCGACCAGCAACTAAGTAACGTTTTGTGGGCTGCCGGAAAGGTTCCGGTCACCGGGGCTTTCAGAAAAATCTATGTCGCTACGCCGACCGCGACATATTTGTATGACCCGGGCACTAACTCACTTAGCTGGTATTCAAATGATGTGGCTGACAGGGGTGCTTTTGTACTGAGTTTTGAGAGAGAGATTGATTTTGATGCCGGCCTATCGTATATGCCGGCAATACTGGCCTCCGTCTCCCAATGGGGCACCAGTGGATCGTCGGTTTCCAGCTGCCCCATGCGGTCGAAGTTATATTTCGGAGTACAGGACGTTAGAGGACTAACCTCCGAACTGGTAGCACATTCTTCGGTGCCGGAGGGTGATGACGGCTGGCTACCGGACCCCAAAACTACAGGTGACGACGCACTGGAAACAGTGCTGGCTAATCTAAAATACACCAGCAATTTCGACCAAACGAATTTAACCAGGCAGCAAATCTCGCAGATTCTGTGGGCTGGATACGGCTGCACTCCCCACGACAGCTCAAATGGCAGGGCGGGCTTGACAGTTCCCTCAGCCATGGCTAAATATTATTTAACGGGAAGCATCTATCTGGTAAATGAAAATGGGGTTTACCGTTATCACAACAGAAATCCCGACACAGACCTGACCACTCGCGACCACAGGCTGGAACGGATAAATTCCGACGATGTTAGAGGCAGCCTGCAATCTGCTGTCAGTGGTCTCAATCAGGCGCCGTGCTATGTCATACTTTGCCTGGACTCTTCTTATGTGGGGCAGGAGTTCGCCCAGCTGGAAGCAGGTTTCGTGGCTAGCAATATGCTGATTCAGGCATCGGCAATTGATTTAGGCTGTTACTTCAAAACCAAATTAACTGCCGGGGAGCAACAAGCCATTCAGAGCGCCACCGGCATACCGTCACCGCATATCCCACAGGCGGTCATCAGCCTGGGGAAGCCCCAGATTTAAATAACCATCTTCGTTTGCCGGCTTAGAAGATTGTGGTCCCGTTCCAGTTCATAGTCCAGCTTCCGGAAGACCCATATCTCCAGCCACCGGTGAAGGTTTTGCCGTCAGGCGAAATTGTTAGCTGAACATCGCCGGCATTATCAGGCGCGGTATAGGTTGGTGCCTCGGACCAGGTGCCGGTTAGAACATTGCCTGAAACCGTACCTGTGATATGCCCATTACTGTGCTCATAATTGCCTGATACCTGATTTCCCGTTTGAGTCAGAGTCATCATGCCGTAAGTGGTTGACCAGGTCCTCCCCCAAATCCCGCCTGGAGCCGAAGCGCAGTTGAGCGTGAAATTCGCCTGATTCGATATTATCTCGTTGGGTGTGAAAACGTGCAGGCGTAACCAGTAGGAACCCGTCGTATCTGCTTGCAACGAGGTGCTGACCTCCTGCAAGCCGGCACTCAGGAAGTTGATGCTCTGCATCGTTCCCGTTCCGCCTTCGCTGCTCTCCCACCTGTAAGTCACCGTGCCCGGTCCATTAACCGTAATTACAGCATTAAAGTTAACGATCATGGGACACGCGCCACTGAAAAACGGCGGGTCAGCAGTCGACGTGACACTGGTAACAGCAAACGATGATGGCAGTGGTATTCCGGAAACAAAAACGGTAGTTGTCCTGATGTACTCTCCAGCCGCATTAGTTGCCGTCAAGGTGTAATCGGTGCTCATCGCTGGCCAGACTGACGTGCTTCCTGAGAGGCCGACAGCACCTACTCCGTGGTCGATATTTACTGACGTCGCATTCGATACATTCCAGCTCAAGGTAGACGAATCAGCCGCATATATATTAGTTGGGCTGGCTGTAAAATAGTTGATAACCGGCAGGCCACCGGGTGCCGGTGGCGTTGGCGGTGTTGATGCTCCCGAAACTATCACCTGGGTCGTAGCCGTAGCGCTCGTACCAGTCGAGTTGGTTGCCGTCAGGGTATAGACAGTGGTTGCGCCCGGCATTACGGCCCTGCTCCCGGTCAAAGCCACATTACCTATACCCTGGTCTATGCTTGCTGTGGTCGCCCCGGCAACGCTCCAGTTAAGCGTCGAGGATGCGCCGGCGGTAATACTTGCTGGACTAGCGCTAAACGAGCTGATGACCGGCGGCTGTGTACTAGTTGAGATGCTAATCCCGGCCAAATCGCAGCCGGCTGTAAGCATCACCATCAGTAGAAGCAAAGGAATTAACTTTTTAATGTTTCACCTCCCGAAAGTATTTTAATGCAGGCCAGGAGCTGCAATTTCAGCTTATCGTCACCATTATACCTTAGTATACCAGAGAGCTAAAGCCAGGTCGCTGCAGGCATTTCGTGAGTCTTTGCCGCTCATTGGGCCTCACCATATTTTACGTTTGACAACTTTATGCAATCGACGTATCCTAAAAAGCAGGCACTTGTCGAGGAGAATGTAGATGAGAAAGTTTGGAATATTGTTTTGCGTACTTGTTGTGATTTCGCTGCTGCTGGTGACCTCGTGTGTGACCAGACAGATACCGGTAGTTGAGACTTATTACGAAACTGAATACAAGACTGAGTACCGGACTGAACCGTATACTGAGACGGTAAATGCCGTAATAAGCTCCAAGCAGGGTACTACCTATCTGAATCTACAGACGAAATGGTATACCGATGTGCTTGCACCCGGGTTCGAAGGCTCAGGCGGCACCTATTACTACGACTATATAATTGAACCGGTGCATTCCAAAAATCAGGTAGAAATTGACCTGTCACAGGGTGCACAGGAACAAAGCGGAATGGTGAGAGTCTACGACCTTTCCAGCAATGGCCCGATTCCGCCACGGCCAACACCGTTCAAGAAGATCTGGATACAGCCTTCCGAGTTGGACTGGTTGAGCAACCTCAATGCCACGCTCAGCACGGCGCCGATGCTCGGTGAGGTGCAGCTGGGTTCCGGAGCAGCCAATCAAATTGTATTTGACGCCAACAATGTAAGGGAATTTGGTATTTTAGCCACCACCTGGGACGCTTATGCCATAAGAAGCGTTAAACTGATTTGGACGGACGAGGTAATCGGACCGAAGACAGTCACCGGGGAACGGCAAGTACCGTATCAGGTCCCCTACCAGGCTGAAAAGCAGCGGACCGTCTATAAGACCGAAACCGTGCCATTTTGGGATGCCCTTCTGGGGAGATAGCGATACTAGTGATACGCATTAGCTAATGCAATTTGGAAACCAGCTAATTCACCCAGTCGTTTTGCCACTCTGGGAGGAATCCAATTAGAAGGTTTCCAGAAACCTTCATGACCTAGTGACAGGACTATATAATAACCGTCGTCACTTGTTATTCCCATTCTGAGGCCGTTGCCCAGGTCAACTAGCTCCTTTGGCTGCCATCTCATTTCTTTTTCGCCGTCCGTGTTATCCATCGTAGTCTCCTTTAAGTAATCCAGTTTTCAGTTTATCATTGAAATAGAATAAAGGGAATAACGATTAAGTACTGATTTTATACGTCCAGTAGTACTACTATATTTCATAGTACTATATGATTATCGGGCTGTGACTTGCCATTTTTAATGTTTGAGTTTTGATTTGCAGAGGTTCCTCGCAGGTTTCTGATTCTGCCAGCTTATTCCTGACAGCTCTGCGTACCTCCGGCTTCCTGTGCCGTCCAACCGCTGGAGGCGGTTTATAGGCACTTGCTTCGTGTAAGATCCTTAGTCGGTCAGGCTTTTAAAAACTTAATTATCTCCTCAATATCCGGTAGCTGAGAGATAGGATATACCTTGGCAAATACTACTACCTGGTTCTCGTCAATCAATATGTTCGCTCGCTCGGAAAAACCGTCTTTGTCCCGGAACACGCCATATAGCCTTGCCACCTCTCCCTGAGGCCAGAAATCAGCAAGTAATCTGGTTCTCTCGATGTTCAGTGATTTTGCCCACGCCTTGTTCGAGGGCGCTGAATCAACGCCGATGCCCAGGGCTACTGTATTCAATTTGTCGAATTGGTCGAAGTGCTCTTCCAGAGACACCATCTGGTCGCTTCAGACCGGCGTCCAGGCCAACGGTCTGAATGAGAGTAGAACCCTCTTACCTTTAAAAGAAGGAAGCTTCACTGATTTGCCATCCTGGTCCTTTAGTGCGAAGTCAGGAGCCCGGCTGCCAACTTCTATCATAATAGTGCCCCCTTTTTGACGTTATAATTGATTTTCACATACATGCTAAGTAATTGCAACTACGCTCTAAATGCCAATCTCTTAAAGGGGGTGTTATAATAGTCCGGGGGAAGGTCAATGAAAAGCAAAATCATCCCGCTGTTAAAGGAGTCATTAAAGGAATTCGGCACCGATAACGGCACTCTCCTGGCAGCTTCCGTTTCATTCAATTTACTTTTATCAATATTTCCACTGGCTCTGGCGGTGGTATACATCGCGGGCTCCTTTGCCGCATCGCCATATACGCAGGATGAAATCATTCGCGGCATCGCCTATCTGCTGCCTGTATCCCGGCAGTTGATTGCCAGCACCGTAACCAGTGTTGCCGCCGCCCGGGGCGCCATCGGCGTGGTGGCTTTTATCGGGCTGATTTGGGGCGGTTTCTCCTTTTTCAATTCAATAAGAGCCTCGCTAAATACAGCCTGGGGTATACGCAAACCTCAACACATTCTGAAAGGCCAGCTTATTAACTTGATAATGATGATTGGTGCCGCCATTCTTCTGTTCTTATCAGTCTTGATAACGGTCTTTCTCAGCACTGTCTCCGAGCAAGGCATCCCGGTGCCTGGAGCCCACATGGTAAACAGCAATGTGATAGAACGTATACTGGCAAATGTCTTAGCTACCGGCCTTGCCTTCCTGGTATTCCTATTTCTCTACAGGTTCATACCCGGAAAACGGCCAAAATGGAAAGATATATGGCTGGGCGCTCTGGTAGCTGCTATGTCCTTTGAAATTACCAAGATAGTATTTTTAGTTTATCTCAGGGTTTTCAACCCGTATAATCTGGTCTACGGTTCCATAGGCGCTCTTATCGCTTTTCTGATGTGGACTTATCTATCGGCGCTGGTCTTTCTATTCATTGCCAAGGTAATGCATGTAAACCTGGAAATGCGGAGCAGGGCTGGGAATGAGCGGACGGGATAGTTTTATACTGGAGCTTATCTATTTTGCGGTAGGCTGCGCGGCGCTAGGCATGGTGTTCGCCTTTATTCTGGTTTTCGCCTGCCAGTATTTCGGCATCGATATATATAAGCACTTATGGCTGCTACTTGTACCTCTCGTTTTATCTATTTCGTTGAATGTAATGTTTATCGAATTGTACGGAAAGTTCAAGAGGAAGAAGCGGAGCCATTAGCTAATCTGCCGGCTTATAAATTGGGAGCCGTTAAAAGAGTTTAAATACCCTTCTTAGCAGCCAGATAATAATCAGAATAACGGCAATAATAAGCGCTATATGGAGCAGCCAGCCCAAAGCAGGGAAAACCAGGAAACCCAGCAGCCATAATGCCAGCAGTATAAGGCCGATAATCAATAAGATATTCATAATTTCTCCCTTACCTTTGAATCACCCCACGTAATTATCATTATACATATGTGGTCTGGCCCTAGCAATACTCTCTTTTTTCCACCCCGCCGAAATTACTACGTGTCACCCGCCTACGGGTGATCGTCGTGGTTTGTATTTGCGTGGTGGGTCACCTGAGGGCAGGTGACCCCTAAAACTTTTTTAACTTTTGATTTGTTTCCCCCTCACTCTAACCCTCTCCCTCCAGGGGCGAGAGAAAAGAGTTCTATTTTTTCCTCTCCCCGAGAGGAAGGGTGGGCAGGCATCCAGCGAGGATTTACTCCCGCTGGGATATGGGGAATGGGATAGGGTTAGGGTGGGGGTGAAGCTGTCTTTTTGGTTTTTAACTTTGGTCTTTGATGATGTATCCCCCCTTTGGAAAAGGGGGACTAAAGGGGGGTCTTTAGCTTTTAACTTGTTTAATCCCGCCCCAGGGAGTTAAGAGGGGCGCAGCCCCTCTCAGAAAAAAAATCTTCCCTCTCCCTTGATGGGAGAGGGTCAGGGTGAGGGTGGAAACCAAAATTAAAGGCAAATTTAGTCAAAGGGGAACTTCTTTCCCCTTTCCATCCCCATAGCCTGCAGCATCTCCATTTCGCGTGAGAAGATGGGGGGAGCTTCAGCGGGTGATTTGCTAACCATGGTAATCGACCCCGTGGGGCAGGTAGAGGCGCACAGCCCGCAGCCGATGCATTTTTCCCTGCTAATGACCGTAGCCTCATTTTTTTCAACGGTTATAGCGTGCACATTGCACCGGTCGACGCAGGTAAAACAGTCGTTACAGGTATCGTCGTCTTTTTCGGCATAGTAGTTAGATGTGGTTACCATTCCAGGATTATCGTATTTGGTGATGAGCCGCAGGACCCCGCAGCAGTCGCCGCAGCAATTTCATATAAATGTCTTGGTGCCCACCTTGTTTGTCGAGCAGTGAATCAGTCCGGCTTCCTCGGATTTTTCGAGTATCTGCTTTGCCTCCTCTTTGGTAATCTCCCGTCCGATACCGTTCTCGATGTAGAAATCCGCCGCCGGCCCGAAGCTCATGCAGGCTTCCATCAGCTTGTCGCAGCCGTGTCCCTGCATTTTGCCTATTTTCCGGCAGATGCAGTCAGCCACAGCAAACCTGGTATGCGATTCGATAATCTGCGACACCCTTTCGTAGGGCTGAATCTCGGTTTTCCCTTCTATTTCTTTTTGAACGGGAATAACCCGGACCATGCCCGTTTTTCTGTTTTTCCAGGAAGGCACCATGCCTTCTTCGTAGAATTTCTCGAACAGCTCGACGTTTTTCTTGTTGAGGTTATTCAACTGGAACTCGAAAATACCGATTGCCCACGGAATCAGGAAATAGTACATTTCCTTATCGGGTGCCTGCCAGCGCATGAGCAGTCCCCGCTTGGACATATCGTACAGTTTCTCTCCCAGTTCGGTTTCGTCCCTGCCCATCCTCCGGGCAATATCCGCCAGCTTTTCCGGCATGGGTTTGAGCCCCAGCATAATTTCCGCTTCTTCCGGAGTAAACAGGCGTTTCAGTATTTCCAGCTCCACCCCGCTCTCCGTCTTGGCGAACCCCTGTGGGAACATATCCAATCTCTCGCGAAGCTTCTCATAAACGGTAGTCATAGCGGTCGTCTCCTCAAGTTAATATATGATGCGCCGGATTATTGTATCACGTCCTTCATAATCTGAAAAAATCTCCGCAGTCTAGAGACTATTTATTACATTTTACTTGTATTTTTGAATTTTGGCTTTTAACTTTTGATTTAATTAAAGGCCGCCCGTACCGCAGCCGACATCCAGTACCCTGTCGCCCGCCTTGATGCCATAAAGCTCAGCGACACAAGTCCTGACGTCTTTCAGTATCGGGTCGATAATGGTGGAATAGTTGAATAGAAGCACGATTAGGGATTATATCACTTACTGAATTAGAGCCGCCGATATCATAAAATCAATGGTAACTAGCGTTATTTATCAACTTTATACTAGCTATCGGCCTTATAAGAAATCATTCGAATGGGTAAAAATTGAGTAAAAATATTGTAAAGAAGATTTTGTAGACATATACTATCAATAATTATTATGGACGGAGGCTCACATGCCTAGACCATTATATATTTTGAAAAATGTAATGGAAGAAGACTCCACGGTAACTCGCGAGAAGATAGCTAATTTAATCGGGGAACTTCAAAACGTATCGGATAAGGCATATGAATATTTAGCGCAATATATCCGGCTATTAACTAAAAAGGATAGGGCTAATAGAGTAGATAGGCATACTGTCGATCTTGGGGTTCGTATATGGAATGATTTGAAGGTAACTAGTGAATTGACAAAGAATGGTTTTTATCTCCAGGCCATGATGGTAGTAAGGGATGCAATAGAGGCAATGGCTCTAACGGAATACTTACATTCTTTCCCAAATGATGCTTTAGCTTGGTGGAAAGCAGAGACTAAAAAAGAAAGACTTCGGTTTAGTATAAATAATATTAAAGACAAGATTGAAGACGGTCAGGAATGGAAAGATATATGGGACTGGCTGTCCTTATATATACATACGAATAGCAAGGCTACTCCTGTTTATGGGGCGGATAAACCATATTACGGACATAATTTATTTTTAGGTGGTTTTTATTATCCAGAATCTGTGGAATTTCTTTTCAGGCTTCAATTGCTCTTATGTATTGAATTCTTAAAAAGGATGACGAATTGGTACAAAAATGAACCTGAGTTCACTAACAAACTTTTAATGGATACAGATTCACTGAAGGGGGAATACGATATACAAGTGAATTATTTTAAGGGGCGGGTGGAATCAGAAAGTAAGGAAGTAGTTGGTAAAGTAATATCAACAAGATTATCCAAAGATAAGGTTATTGAATTATTTAGGCTCCTTGATAATGTACGATAGCGATATTGGCGTGGCTAATGCTCGAATTCGCCAGAAATATTGTATTCAGGTTCAATAACGCAAATAGCGTAATGTTCTAAAAGCGAGCGCTTCTTCCAGGGCTGCTTTCTTTGTTTTTCATCGGATACAACCAGGTACCTTACAGTGCAGTTTGTGGCTAAGTATTCTTGGGCTCCACTTGAGTCGGCACAAAGTTTTTTATCGATTAGCCCTTTCTGAACCGGTTGATTACTAAATCCAAACAACCTATTTTGATGTTGGGCATGCTGCTGAATTCTTTTCTGTATATCCAGAGCTTTACCGGCATAGATGTATTTCTTTTGCTTTCTATCATAGACTAGATAGACTCCCGGTTTTGGGGGAAGATGCAGGCAAGCCTGGTCATAGTCTAACTCCTCTGAGTTGAGCAACTTACTGAGCAGGTAAATGACCTCATCATTAGGTTTTAAAGTCAGACTCTCCTTGCTTATCATCATGCCTTTAGCCCAGGCATCCAGCCCATCGCTATAGCCGCCTATTCGCGTGCCATGGCAATTGGTGGTGTGGCCCCAACAGCAGGGGTAGATACGGGCAAACTCCTGCCCGCGCTGTTTGACTGCAATGAACCTGGGGTCCTGGTCTTCCGGAGTCCTTTTACGCCGGGAAGCCAGTGCCATAAACCTGTGACCGTCTGGCGTTACCATCTGTTGTTCGCCGGCATCATCCAGGCGCTGCCAGACAATATCAAACCGGCTCTGTAGTAACTTTTGACTTTGATGCCGCACACTCATTGTATTAGCCGCCGACTGACCTGCCCCAAGCTATTGTATCACTTCTTACGTGTGAGCAGTATAGCTTCCGTGGAGGGGTGGAGATAATGCTACAAAGCCAGGATGGGGGCGAGAATTTAGTTCAGTTGCTGGACAGGGCCGGTGTCCAGCCGGTGAAGTCCTCTAGGGTTTTGCCGTTTTTATCGAGGCACGTTCCGGTGAACTCGTAGACGGGCAGGGCGTAGTCCTGCTTTTCGGAAGGCGGATCCAGCCAGTATTTGAGTTGGACCTGCTCAACGACCACCTTCCGGCAGTCGAGAGGGACATCGAGGCTGCCTTTGCCCTGGATGAGGTCCTCATAGGCTTGCTGCTGGGATATGATATTGTCCGTGCCCAGCGGTGACATCTGCCTCCACGACCAGACAAGTTTAACTACCTCGCCTTTATCGCCGACGCTGACCTCGATTTTCGAGCCGGGTCCCGTAGCCGAGGCGCCGTCAACCTGATACGGTAAGTCGACCAGCCAGTAGGTGGGTGCTTGCGGCGCGGTCGGTGTGGTTGGTGCGGGTGTGGTTGGCTCCGCCGGTCCCGATGACGCCGACGGTGCAGCCGGCGCTGCGGCTGGTGGTGCTTCTGCGGCATACTTCGGGCTGACGGAGTAGCCGCCGCCGGCGACTACGGTTGTTTCATCCTTTATCTGAGCCGGGCTGCGGTATCCGGACGGTAGCAAATCAGCTTGTTGCAAAAAGTCATAGGCGATTAGCTCTGCCTCCGACTGCGACGGAAGCTGAGCCGGCTGGGATGGATACAGCTTTTCGGGTTCCACGTACCCGTACTCAACGGCTCCTGAAGCGGTCCAGACGGTAAGCTGCCTGGCCTCTTCATCGCTTCCCTGAGTCATGACAATCTTCGTCCCGTCGTGGCTAAGACTGGCCTGGCCGGTAAAGCCGAGCCTTCTGCCGAGCTCGGTTACGGAGGCAACCGTGACCTGGCTGCTATTTACCCGGTAGACCGCCGCCTGGCCTGGATTGGTCGTCAGCGGTGTTGTAGCTTCGAAGGTTATGCCTTCCGGGACGATATTTGCCGGCAGCCTGACCGAGTATTTAGCGACGGATGGAGCCAGGGCTTGCTGTGGCGCCCCAGCAAATCTGCTGGAATACCAGACAACGCCGATGAAGGCCAGCAGCACCACCAGCGCCGTGCTGGTTACGGCAATCATGACTGCCCGCTGAGGGAACAGGTTAGCCACCCGGTCCCAGAATCCTTCTCTCTCTGTCAAGGGGTAGGTCGCGGCCTGTTTCTCGGCCACCTGCCGCAACAATCTGTCTCTGAGGTCGGCTCTGAAAGCGGCTGAAGGCTCTTCGCGAAAAGCCAGCATCTTCCGGGCGAGCTCAAGAGCTGCCCGCGCCTCATCGCTGAGCTCGTCGCCGACGGTTATTTGCTCGCCCGCCAGCAACCTGTCCAGATATTCCAGAAACAGTTTTTCTGTGGACTTACCTTTTTTCATTCGACCAGTCCTTTAAGCAATTCCTCAGCTTGTAAATGGCGCGGAATATTATGGTGCCCACGTTATTTTCAGATAGCCCGACCACCGAGGAAATCTGACGGTTATTTAGCTCGCCGCCGAACTTGAGCGATATGATTTCCTGCTCGCGCTGCGGCAGCGCCGCCAGGCAGAACTGCAGCCGCTGGTATTCCTCCCGCCTCTCTGCCTCCTCCGGCGGTGGGGGGTCTAACGACTCGACACCGAGGGCGTTATCCAGCGGCATAGTTTTCCTCTTAGATGATTTCCGCAAGTGGTCGGTGACCGTGTTGCGGGCGATGCTCAGCAGCCAGGTCTGCGGCGCCGCCTTCCGCCGGTCGTACCTGTCGAAGGCAGCCAGCGCTTTCTCGAAAACGACCGACGTCAGGTCTTCGGCTTCGTTCCGGTTGCCCAGTCGATAGTTAATATAGCGAAAAACGTAAGCCATGTGCTCCTCATACAACGCGGTAAAGCCGCTTATACCATTGTGCCGGGCAATATTGCTGTCTGCCACGCTCTTTTCTCGATTCGGTATTCCGTTGTAACATTGTAGCACGTTCGATATTTCAATCAACCCGGCCACTGCCCGCCCCTTCTCTTGAGAAAGGACGGGCAGAAGCTTAAGAAAGGAGGGCTAGTCTTCGTAGCCGCCGTAGCTAATCACGCCGCCAAGCTGTCGGAGTATTTGGAGCTCCTGCAGCATTGTGTTATCTCCGATTTCGTTTATCTCATTACTGAAGTAGACGCTGAAGTCGCGGAACAGGGAGCGGTACGGCGACGACACTGTCAGCGGCAGCGACGTGCGTTCCCATTGGCCTAGCTGGGACGGCGGTACGCAGATGCCGTCTTCCGTAGTTACCCGCGGCTCCCAGGGTCGGCTCCAGCTGGCGTGTTCCCGCTCATCGATGAGCCAGTTCTGGACGAGGTCGGCGTAGCGGGCAAGCAGCACGCCCTTGCGTATACCGCTGTTTTCAAAGTACTCCGGCCGCTCGTCAGTGAGATTGATTTTGGTTTCGCTGCCGTCCACGCGACCGGCGCGGTCTTCATAGCTGGTCTTGAGCCTGAGGCTGCCGCCCTCATCGCCTATATTCCTTAGCTTGAGCAGTATCAGGCCGCCTTTGGTCTCGCCCTCGACTTTCTTGGACGGGAACAGCGTGTTTACTTTCATCAATTCGCCGGTAGCTTTGTCAGCTTCGGGGCTGCCGTAGACCTGTTCGATTTGCCAGTCGTCGGAGTCCAAGGTCAGGCGGAGGTTGAAAACGAGCGGCGTCACCATGTAGTCGAACTCATCGTCCACCCGACCCATAAATTCATGAGGTGAGTGTACGGAGTAGTAGTTGGCGCCGCGGGTCTTGGTGATGTATTCGATGAGCTCGGTGTTGAAGTCGACGCCGATGCCGATGAAGGTGGTGTACATATGATTAGCGGCGTTGTTTTTGAGCATGTTGAGCAGGCTGTATTCGCCGGTTTCGCCGGTGTTGGGCATGGCATCGGTGAGAAAGATAATGCGGTTCTCATAATCGTACGGGTCGTCGTCGCTGTATTTTTCCAGGAGGTCGGTGCCCAGTAGCATGCCGGCGGATAGGTTGGTGTTGCTTTCCGCCTGTACCTCGGAAATCCTGTCGTATACCTCTTCCATGTCGGCACGGCTAACCAGTGTCATGGGCTGGAGCAGGTACGACTGGCTGTTATACAGCACGATGCCGAAGCGGTCGCCGTCATTTAGCTGGTCGAGTATTGACCTGACGGCGTCCTTGGCCACCTCGATTTTCTGCATGTGCTGCTCTTCCCAGGGGAGTTCCGTCTGATTGCCGAACTGGTCGTAGTAGTAGAAATTGAACGGCGATGACATGGAGCCGGAGATATCGAGGACGATAACCAGGTTCAGCTTCTTTCGCTCGAAATCGCTTTGCTTCATGCCCGAGTTGAGACCTACGGAGAGGTAGTACTCCGTCTTATTGGAGAAGGGGTCTCTGGTGACGGCGTAGCTGTAAGACGGGCAATAGAGCTTGTTGCACGATTTGGTCTGGCCGGTATCGAAGTAGTAGCCGTAGTACAGGCCTTCAGGGGTCATGTCGGAGGGCAGCGGCAAATAGCCGTGCTTTATGTTTTCCCGGAAGTTGTTGATGTCCTTGGAGCCGCCCACGGCAAAGCCTATGGTGTCCGAGCCCTTGGACCAGGGGAAGGTGATTGATGGTGCGGTCGTGCTGGGAGCGGATGGTGGGGTTGGCGAAATGGCCGGATAGCCGCCTGATGGTGCAGATGTAGATGGCGGCGCACTTTCGGCGGCTGGTGAAGGTGCGCCAACAGGTGGTTGGGTAGATGGTGCCGGTGGTATGTATTGCTGCACCGGGGGAGTAGCAGGTGCTCCGGCTTTTGGTGCGCAGGCCGAAGCCAGTGCTGTAGCCAGCAGTATCAAGATGAGAAAAAGGGGAACAATCCGATGGGTCAGCGAGTTTGAGCCTTTCATGGCGAACCTCCTTTTTATCCGTTTGTCTACAGTAATATACGGATAAACGGGGGAAGTATTACGGAGATTTCCAGGAAACGTGTTAAGCCTGTCTGCGCTGTCGCCTAATGTTGAGTAAAATCATCGAGTGCAGCAATATGGTGACGACCAGAAATATGCCGTTATAGAGCAGGCCGGCGCCGGATATTTTACTTATCAGGTATATTATGTAGATGCCCAGCGGCAGGAAGACCACCACGCTCGTCCACAATCCCGGGTTGTATCTCCGCATCCTTATGCTGGTAACGATATGCACTATTCCATTAAGGGCGACCAGGTATCCGGAAAGCAGACCCCAGACTATGTTGACGTATACGCAAAGGTAGAGCACAACCAGGGTACCCAGCCATACCCACAGCACGTTTACCCGGAAGATGGCTCTGTCGCTCAGGACTTCCCGACCTCTGCCGACGGTTTTATTTACGAAAGCCTTGAACTGGCCGCCGGCGTGTTCCTCATACTGGTGGAGCATATAGAACGGCAGGGTAAGATAGACCAGAAAAGCCGCTAGGCCGATGCCCTTGTAAACAAACGGGCTGATAAGAAACAGAACTATGGCCAGAGGTAGACTTGCCTTGGCCCAGTTGTCAATAAACCAGTCATAGAAACGTACCTTTTCAGACATTATTTACCTCCCTTTGTAACACTTGCCTTGCGCAACCTACCGACCGGGCAGACGGCGACGCAGATGCCGCACAGGCGCTCATCCTTACCGATTTTTTCCAGAGTAAGTCGATTGGCGGTTTCCTTGCATTTAGCCGCGCTGTAGAACTGGTCGCGGTCTATGTGTATGTTCCACAGTTTGCCGCTGGCGGCTTTTGCCGGGCAGGCTTCCACGCACAGGTTGCATTTACCGCACCGGCTTTTGTCTATTGGTGGATTTAAGGGTTTCAACGGGTAGTCCACCAGGACGGAAGCCAGCCTTAACCTGGGCCCGAATTTTTTCGATATGAACAAGTCAGTCTTGCCTATCCAGCCCAGTCCGGCCCGGGTGGCGACCATTTTATGAGAGAAGGTGTTTCTCAATGTCCGGTCATAATCGTCGGCGCGGTCAATCTCGTTTGGTGTCGCATTTATAGGGAGGCTCTTGATGCCCGCTGCCGTTAGCTCATCCGCCAGCTCTTTCACCAGGCCGGATAAATAACGGTTGGTGTCAATGTACTGGTTGCAGTACTCCATCGTCGGCCCGTTAATCACGGAGTCGACGATGCCATCGTCCAGTTTTTTCCCGATTACTATTCCGTAGTTGTATCCCTTGAACCGGGGGTGGAGCAGGCCGGTTAAATCGGCGAACCCCCATGTATGTTCGCCGTCATCGGGTATATGTTTTTTTATTAGATTTTCTATTCTCATCTAATAGATTTGATTAGCTTTACTCCTGCTAGAAGTGAATGTAGCCGTAGTAACCGAGCAGTCCAACTATTATCAGAATCCAGCCAAGAATAAAGACAAAAGGCGCTAATGCGCCGGCGATGCCCCAGTACATCCAGATGCGCTGTCTGTGGCGGAACTGCTCCACGCTGTCCCATTTCTTGCACTGCCAGGCCCATTCATTGCCTTTAATTCCCAGAAGTATCCCCATGGCCAACCCCACTAGCGGAAGCGGTACCAGGGCAACAAGTGCCAGCCACACCCGGTTGCTTATGCCCCATATCCAGGTGAGGAAGAAAGCTCCCCAGTTCCATTCTTTAATTTCTTCCGGGGCATCGCCTACACGAAAACCTTGCCCCGAGTTATTTGCGGTGGGTTCTTTTTCAGTGACGGTGGAATTTTGATGCATAGGTAAGTCCCCCCAAAAAAGATTACAAGTTTAAAAACAACTCTCGAAGATTTTTACCACGTCTTCTTTAGTCAGTGGCACCGGATTACTTAAGTATAGAAAGCCGCCTGTATCCATCGAGTTCTGGGCTATGACGGCTGCCTCTTCTTTTTTGACGCCGAAGCTGGCTAAATCTGTTTTTTCCAATCCAATCTTTTTGATTAGCTTTTTCAAGGCGGTGATAAAAGCAGACGGTTTTTTATCGCCCGATAATTGATTCACATTCTCACCCATCTTTCCGGCGATATCCGAAAGCCTGGAAACATTGCGTTCTGCCAGACAGCTAAAATAAGCAACCGAGGTTGCGGTCAAGCCGGCGCCGTGGGGAATTTCAGGATGATGCCCGCTGATGGCATGTTCCAGTGAGTGATGCGATATCAGAGTTGAAAGCGATTGCACAAAGCCGGCTTCGGTGCTGGCCCAGGCCAGCGCGGCGCGGGCTTCAATGTTGCCGCCGTCTTTTACTGCTATGGGTAGGTACTCCGTGATTAATCCAATGGCGTCAAGGGCATACATATCGCTTGCCGGATTGTTTCTAATGGACAGGTAGGCTTCGACGGCGTGGAAGAAGGCGTCCATCCCTTGATAGGCAGTCAGTAGCGGGGGGACACTGGTCATCAACTCCGGGTCAACTATCGACAGGGCAGGAAAGGTGTAATCAGCTCCCCAACCGATTTTCTCTTTCGTCTCGGTTTTAGTTATAACCGTCCAGGGGTTGGCTTCAGTTCCAGTACCGGCGGTAGTGGGAATGGCTACAATTGGCAGCGCCTCTCCCGAGGGGCGCATTTTCTTGCCGGTCCCGGTCCGGAGATAGTCCCAGTATTCACCCGGATTTTTGGCCATGAAAGCTATACTTTTGGCGCTATCGATGCTGCTGCCGCCGCCCAGGCCGATAACGAAATCACATCCTTCCTGTTTAGCCAGTGTCGCTCCTTCGGCGACGTGTTCGGCTACAGGATTAGGCAGTATTTTGTCGAAAACGGTTGACTGTGTGCCGCGCTCGCCCAGATAGCTAATTGCCCGGTCGAGATATCCGTGTCTTTTCATGGAAGCACCCGAGCTAATCACAATCAGAGCTTTCTTCCCCGGCAGAAAAGGCGTCTTAGCCAGCTCTTTTAGCTTTCCGGCACCGAAAAGAATCCTGGTTGGTATAAAATAGTTGAATTCCAATTTCATGTCCTACCCTCCCAATTAGTTACTCGTTTACGATAAATAATATCTAAGCGCTAAAATAAAGCGCGGCCAGGAAAGCCCTATTGTACTATCCTAAACATCGCCGTGTAAACATTATGTGCTATTGACTGGAGAGGGAGAAGAAAATACAATGATAAATTCCAGAAAGGAGAAGCCGATGCCATATATAACGACAGAGGAGCAGGAGAAGTTCCGCCAGACCATACGCAAATTGGCCGAGGAAAAAGTAGCGCCGCGCTCCGCGGAAATCGACCGCACGGGAGAGTTCCCCTGGGACATTTTCGAAATATTCAAGGCTAACAAGCTGTTCGGTTTGCATATGCCAAAGGAATGCGGCGGCGTTGATAAAGATATGGTAACCTGCTGCATCTTTTCCGAGGAGATGTCACGTGTCGACCCCAGTTGCTCCAACATAGTCGGTTCGAGCTGGCTGGCGGCCGAGCCGATACTAATTGCCGGAAGTCCGGAGCAAAAGGTTAAGCATCTGACTCCACTGGCTAAGGGAGAAGGTATGTTCGCTTTCGGACTAACCGAGCGGAAAGCCGGCTCCGACGCCGCTGCCATGGAGACTACTGCTAAACAAGTGGGAGATAAGTATATACTCAATGGCGGCAAGTGCTTTATTACCAACGGCGGCGTGGCTATTACCTATACCATCTTCGCCAAGACGGACCCGGAGAAAGGTGTGCGCGGTATCTCAGCCTTTATCGTTCCCGGAAAAACGCCCGGCTTTTCCATCGGCAAGATGGAGGACAAGATGGGGATTCGCGGTTCGCAGGTAGCCGAGCTTATCTTCGAAAACTGCCCCGTGCCCGTTGAGAACCGGCTCGGTGAGGCAAACAGAGGCTTCACCTATGCCATGATGACGCTCGACCGAACCCGGCCGGTGATAGGCGCCCAGGCAACCGGCATAGCTCAGGGAGCGCTGGACTACGTGACCAAGTACGCTAAAGAAAGGGTGCAGTTCAATGCGCCCATCGCCAGCTTACAGGCGGTACAGTTCATGCTGGCCGACATGGCTATTTAGGTCGAGGCAGCGCGCGCCATCGTCTACCGGGCGGCTTCGGCTATCGACAACAAAGTGCCAAACCTCACCTATCTGTCGGCCATATCGAAGACATTCGCTTCCGACGTGGCCATGAAGGTGACCACCGATGCGGTGCAGGTTATGGGCGGCTACGGCTACATAAAAGACCATCCGGTGGAGAGGATGATGCGGGATGCCAAGATAACGCAGATTTACGAGGGCACCAACCAGGTACAACGGGTGGTCATCTCGCGCTGCCTGCTCGCCTAACGTAAAACAGACATGACGACGCCATTATTATTAAGACCTATGTCGTGCCAGATTGGAGAATCGGATAGTCGCGTCAGCGTCCTCTCCATCGGCTACGGGAAAGGTTTTCCTCGGAAAGGTACAGCTTGCTGTCTTCAGTGCTCTCGATGACAGCGGCATTCCTCAACACCAGTAAAGCGGTTGTTTTATACTGCGTTCCCCGGAATATAGCCTGCATCATGCTCTTCGGTCTGAGCCCAAGTTCATCAATCGTCTTAGCATTCTGAGCACCGACGGCCTTACTTTGCCGGAAGGTACGTATTACGGAAGAGATGGCACGCCTCAACATTATTTGGGGTAGCACGAATATAATAATGAGTATTAAAGCGGTAAGTAACATTAACGTCGTTGTTTCGTTCATGTAACTCTTTTTTCCTTCTTCTGCTGGCTTACACGATATGCCGGTCAGACATATGGCGCGCGTTTAAAACAGGCTGGGCTTTCGGTTATCTCTTTATTGTTGTTTGGTAACCACGATATCCCTGCCCACCGAGTCGGCGAAATCAATGGTCACATTGTCAACCGTGGGGTCATCGGCAGTTTCTATATTAAATGAAAAAACCTGTCCCGGTAAGGCAGGACCGCGATACACGTATACTTCATATTTTACAATTGTACTGCCGCTCCAACAATTCATCGTATATATTATTGCCCTCAGGGTTGCCTGGCTCTTGTTCTGTAATGTACCCTTGATGTAGAGATACTTTTTACCTTGTACCGGGCTGATCCCCATGCCGATATCCGTGGACTCTGTTCTCCTTCCCCATTCCAGTGACAGAAGTGCCAGTGAGTACTGTGATTTTTCTTGTGCTGTAACAAAAATATTGTCAGCGGATGAAGCTTGATTACCGGCTTTATCACTGGACTTTACCCGGAAGTGATAGGCGGTATTAGGCGCGAGGTCGCTTAAGGTGAGGCTGTGGTCGGTGGTCAGTTCAGCCGAGGAGGCGGTTAAACCGTAGTCGGCATCTTTACCGTACTCAACGTCGCTGCTCGCCGGCTCGTTTGTCGTCCAGGTTATGACGGCGCTGGTCTCAGTTTCAGATGAAGTTGAGACGGTTTTGATTACCGGTGGCGTGGTATCAACTACTGGTGGCGGTGGTGTCGGTGGTGGTTCCGTAACATAAAGGACTACCGACCTGGTGACGGTACCGCCGGCGTTAGTAGCCGTCAGGGTGTAAGCAGTGGTTTTAGAGGGTGATAGCTCCTTTGAACCGTTGGCGGAAACTTCGCCTACACCCTGGTCTATAGTCACGCTGGTAGCATCTTTCACACCCCATTTTAAGGTCGATGACGCTCCGCTATTGATTTCTGAAGGAGTGGCAGAGAAAAGGACAATAGACGGCGGTTCCGGGCGACAGGAGATTACCGAACAGGCCGATAATACGGCCAGGCTAAAAAGTAAAAAAATATTGAGGATATGCTTATGTTTCATGTCACGACTTCTGAACAATTTGTTTAATTATATACCCGACAAAAGCAAAAGAGAATTTTCCCCTTTTCCGTGTTTATTGCGCTGAGGTGTCTTGAGGACTGAATTGCCAGTTAGACAGGTCTAATGCGGTTTGTTTGGCCTGCTGCATATTTTGTATTAGCTCATCATGAAGTCTAATGTATTCGTCAGATTTGGCGATAAACTTTTCGAGATACTTCTGTTTTACCTTTTCCTCAGAGGCAGTGAAATAAGCGAACAGTTGAGGGAACGTGTAATCTGCGGCAATGGTCTTGTCTCTGGAAGCCAGATATTCAGCTCCCTGTAAGGCTGATTGGAGTTGACCACATAACTGCTGCCACTGAGCGGTAATATTTTCCGACCCCGCGGCACTGGCTTGTGATTCATTATAGGGGCTATTTGAACAGACCTCTATGGTGAATTTCAAACAGCTGGCGCACTGCACGGAGTAGGTTTCGGCTGTCTCGGGCGATGGCAATCGTTCGGGCAAAGGGACCACGCGGTCTGCAAGCTCTTTAGCCACTGAAGCCTTTTCCACTATAGGCAAGTTTCCCACCGGGCATATTCCGCCCGGCGGGCATAATATACCGATGGCTGCGAACTCCTTCCAATCGAAGTGCTGTAGCTCTGAAGCGATAGCCTGCGCTTGTTCTATATTTTTACGCATCTGGTCACATCGGTTGAAGAACTCTTGCTCGGGCTGACTGACCGGCGGACTGCAAGCCGCGACTGAAATAAGTAGCAGAGCTACGGTAATGACGGTGTACAACATTAATTTTTTCATCTTTATAATCCCATTCTATGGCTGAGGCCTAAACCATTTTCGGTGCTGATTCGTTATATATTTTAGAACCAAGGAGGGGTGTGTAAAAGGCCATGAACAAAGAGCTTATCGCCATACTCGGAAGTTTTCTGTTTGTGTGTCTGGTCTTCTTTTTCTTTGCCTGGTATTTGTTCTAGATGAAAGCATCTCTTCACTTCAAGTAAAACTATTTCTTTTATGGGGGTAAATATGGGTAGCATTGTATGTGAAAGACCGGTGGTTTGGCAACCAAAGGAAGTAGTTGATTTAGGCAATGGCTGTAGGATGGGGATAACAAGTGACGATGGTTATTATCTGGTATTATCGCCAAGTTACACCGGTTCCTGGAAGCCTTCCAATTGGATACCTCCTGTAGTAGCCAAACGATTGGGTGAGTTGGCTGCATTTCAAATCGCAATCGGTAATCATTCCGTTAATAAATCACTTCAGTTGCCGGTTCCGCCTTCGGGAGATGCTGAGCACGGCTACATCTTTTAGCCACAATAGCGAACAATCTTCTTCATGCTATTGATTTGTAGCGGCCGCCTGTAACGCCAGTAAGCCGTTTACTGCATCAATAGTTTTGTTAGATGTAATACCTAATATCACCAGGAATGGCAGTCCGGCCAGGTAGTTCAAGAAGGGCACCATACTGCAGATAAACAAAATGCAAAAAGCCAGGAAAAGGCTTTTCCCCAGCTTCGGTGCATTTAGTGCATAGCGTTCAATGTAACGGTTATAATCCAGGGCGAATCCGTACCAGACCTTGAAAATCCAGTAGAAATTAAAAAATGGTATGAAAATGAAGCCTACCGCTTTTTCCGGCGTAGTACTGGCGTTGCCGTCTTGTATTACCGACCATGCCCTATAAAGCAACAGGTACCATATCGTTGCCCCGAACAGTATGGCGGCACAGCCCAATAAGATGAGCAGAAGAGAGTTCGCCAGTGTCCATATATCGGCGTGGCTGAGGTCGAGAACATAATTGGTTAATATTCCAGAAACGACTAAGAGAACTACACCGGCTGTTAGCAGAATGATGCCGCCGACTTGACCGCCGACCATCGAGCCGAGATAAAACCATTTGGACAATCTCTTCATGCAGGTTATCCTTCTATGTTTATTCCGCAAGGATAGTATTCAGTGAGGCAGCAGGTGAAGGTAAAAATGCGGTCGGATAATTAAGGCTGGCTCTGGGTCTCTTTTGACCAGTCTTGCATTAGCTTTTTTATCTGCTCGGCGAGCTTGGGGCTGGAGCGAAGCCTGCTGATAAATACCGGACAGCCTTCCAGAATGGAGTTTTCAGCAGCGGCTGCCAGGCCGGATAACAACTGCTGCATGCCGTATGGGGAGGTACCCGGGTTGGCGGCTCCCGGCATTGAAGACTCGAGCTGTTTTCTTAAGTCATCCTCTGTTAGCTTCACCGGTAAGGCGCAGCTCTTATACCAGGGGCAGGCCTTGCATTGAACTAACGCCTGGGCTTCATCCAGAATGTCAGTCACTTTAAGACTCAGTTCTTTCTAAATCGTTCGCTATAAGCTTTATTTCCATATCAATTCATTTGTATTATCATTGAAGGACCAGCTGCGGTCATATGTGGAGTCTACGGGGCAGGCCTTCGTTATAGTCCACATTCCATTATCCTGATATTGCGCCGTATAAGTCGAGGCGACCTCCTCATACTGAGGAGCGGCGCAACCTCAGGTGTGTGGTGCTCCGGGAGCTGGCGGTATCAGCTTCTGGCACGTAGGACTGAAGCTTTTAGCTATAGCGGCTACCTCGTCGGCCGAATGACGTGGTGCGCTGTTTATCAGCGTGCAGCCTCCAAACGAGACTAGAAGAAAAATAGCAGCTAGCAAGCTAATGTATTTCATAATAACCTCCCGCATTAGTTTAAGACCCTCAGGGTCACCTACCGATTATACAACTTGTGCCACGAAAATAAAACAACGACCGGGAATAACATCAAAAAGATGCTGACGGGAAAGATAAGCTCGAATTCAAACCCGGGTATAGGCTCATTCATACGAGGATTATGCTTGGTCTTAGTAGGCCGAAATTTAGCTATTACTCTGTAGCTGCAATGGTCGTAAAAGTCCTATCGTCGGAGGATATTGCCTCGTTACCAGCTTTGTCTTTCGACTTGACCCTGTAATGATAGGTAGTAGTCGGCTGAAGGTCACTTAAAAGTACAGAGTGGTCAATAACTCCAAGCGACTGGCCGCCAGTTGGGTCGTCTGCTGGCTGGGCAGGTTCGAGTGTGCCGTAAGTGTTACTAGTGCCATATTCAACCTGCGTGCTAGCAAACTCATCAGTATGCCAGAAGATGCTGGCGCTTTTTACTGACACAGTTGGGTCCTCAGAAAACGTGATCACCGGTTTTGTGGTATCGACAATAGTAGAACTGCCACCACCGATGGAAGAGTTAAAAAACCCTAGGAGCTGATCGCCAAATTGCCAGTAGACAAGCCCGCCAAGTCCAATCACGAGAACTATTAGCAGTATTACCAGAAATGGTCTCGATGATGACGATTGGCTCTTCGGTGCCGGCGGAGCCCAGGCTTGCTGCTGTCCCCAACCCGGTTGCTGCGGCGGCATTCCCGGCTGCTGTGGCGGCATACCCGGCTGTTGCGGTGGCATTCCCGGCTGATGTGGAGGCGGTCCACCGGGCTGTCCCCATCCCGGCTGCTGTGTCGGTCCACCGCCCAGCGTAGTGCCGCAATTAGGACAAAATCTGGTACCGGGGCTGACCGTAATCCGGCACTGAGGACAGGACAGACTTAACTGAGCTCCACAACCGCCACAAAAACGCTGACCGGGTATAACGGGTGAACCGCAATTAGGACATCTCTGTTGCATATTTCAGTTCTCTATTGCTATCCTTTTTTGCTCCAAACCGGAGACTCCTGCTGTTCGTAGCAGCATTTTATTATTATGATTATACATCTGATGCTAAAAAGAAAGCAATAGTCGAGTCGCCAATTTAAAGATTGTATTGTAGCGGTATTTCAGGCTATCCGTCGTCTTATAAGTTTTGGCCGGGTTACTTATTTAATAGCGTTGTTTTTAGAAGGTATTACATAGCTTTTTCTAGATACTTCCTGTCCTTCGGCATTATATAAAACGGCCGTATCAGGTGTCTCGTTATTCCAGATGTCACCTGGCCCGTAGTAAAAGCAGTAGCCCCCGGATTCCCACTGAGGTTCGCCAGTGTAGACTCTGATGCTCTCACGCGGCTCTATAGTGTCCGGGCGCGGCGGATAGCATTCCTCAACACATTTTTGCAAGCTTCCCAAATAATTGCAGGAACACGGTGTAAAGATTGGGAAAATAAATGTGGGTTGTCCCTTCGTTATGTTTTTCAGCGTCCAACCGGCTATGTTCTGCGGCGAATAGCTCGTGTTTTTTATTTCTATATATTCATCCCATTCAACTATCAGACGGTTACTCGCAATAGTACTAAGGTAGTCCATGCCTTTATAGTGGATACTGGTTATTTGAACGGGTTCAGCGGCACTTTCGCCTGCATAGTCTTCGACCGTTACAGCCCAGTTGGCTAAATTGGCAACTATAATTTTCAGATAGTAATCGCGGCCGCCTTCATCAATAATGTAGGCCGTGTCGCCGGACATGCCTTTTGAATAGGAAATCCTTTCGATAAGCACGCCTGGATTGTCCTTAGGATATACTAGGATGTCAAAAACGGCATATTGAGGGTTTTGAGCGTCTACCGTCCAGATAATGCGCCATTTGGTGCCCGAAATAGGAAACGCAGCCGTAGTCTGACTGTCTTTACCGTTGAAGCTTTTAACGTGAGTCCATCCGGCTTCATTTTCAGTAGATGCCTCAGAGGGCGATGCCTCAGCCGGTTGTTGATTTTCCACGGCAGCCGGCGGCCGTGTTTTGGGTTCAGCAACCGGTGCAGTCGGTGTCGTTAAGCCGCAGGCTACAATAGAACTGGCTGACAGGAGTACCAGTCCGATGTAAATAAGCAGGCGGGCTGAAAATGCTGAATTAATAATAGACTCCTATAATGTTTTTTTCTTACGCATCATAAACCATGCCGTCGTTCCGGCCACAACTATGATAAGCGACAATTCTGCAAGTGCTGGCTTGTCAAGGGCCTGAATGGGCATCAGCAGCACTGCCAGGATTGCGCTAACTAACAAAACGGAAAAAGTCTTCTTGAGCATTCCAGTATTCAGGTACTCTGCCATTTACTTTATCGTCCCATTTAGTTCCGTTGGAACTGCGTAGCTTTTTCTGGAGACCTCATTGCCGTGTGCATCGTATAACACAGCTGTATTGGAGTTGTCGTTATTCCATATGTCGCCGTAACCATAGTAGAAAGTGAAGCCTCCGGTTTCAGAATGGTATTCGTCGGTATAAACGCGTATGATTTCACCTGGCGAAATTGTGTAGGTGGGGAATTTAAACGGGGGACTGGGCTGGCTTATATTTTTTAGCACCCAGCCAGTTATATCTTGAGAGCGAGTGCTGAGGTTTTTTATGACCACGTATTCATCAGGCTCGACCCTTTCGTAGGTACAGCACTCTGCTGAAGGGTCCGGTAAATATACAGTTCCTTTGTAGTGAATCGAACTTATCTGGACCGGGTAAGAGGTTGCCGCGGTGGCATTGTCTTCTATGGCAATAGTCCAGTGCCGTAGGTTTTGAGCCGTGACCTTGATAAGGTAATCCCGTTTATCTACCGAGGATACGAGGTAATTAATGGTGCCGGTACTGCCGCCTGTGTTAGAAACGGTCTGCCAAAGGAAATAAGGTTCCTGCTTGGGGTAAATAGCCAGCTTAAATACGGCTGTTTCGGGATGGTCGGTGTCTATGGTCCAGGTGAGGTGCCATTCTGTGCCATATATATGAAATATTGGAGTTGTTTCGTTCGCTTCACCGCTAAAGGTTTCAACCGGGTACCATTTCTCCTCATCTACGGCCTGATTAGCCGGGGGTGTTTCCGCCTCTTTTGTTGACTGGTTTTCGCTGGTAGCTGGCGGCGCTGTCACCTGAGACTTAGGGGGCACCGGTGCCAGGTTTGGCAGCGGTTGAGCGCAAGCCGCGACCAGACTAAGTGTTAGTAATAGCAATACCACGAGTGAGACTAAGTATCTAACAGCTTCGTTTTTCATCTAAATTTACTATCTATATCGCTATAACCGTATTCATTTCCTGCGATTCAGGTACGAATAGTATACGGTACACAACTGAAAAACATCAATAAACGGGTTGTGAAATAGATAGGACTTTAGTCCTCAGCTAGCTGTAAGCATGCGGCGCAAACTGCAGTCTATTCTGCGGCGAGCTTGATTTGAGACGGGTCTTTGAGGACCATTTCCGGGACGCCTGACCCTTTAGGGTATTCCTCGATTAAGCCGGTGACCTGAACATGTTTGTTCAGGAAGTAAGTTTCGGGATTGGGAGGGAACTCTTTTACAAACTTATCTCTGTCGCGACCCCAGATTATACACTTGAAATAGTTTTCATAGGGCTTATGGAAATCCAGGAATGTAAGCTGGCTTTTTGTGTCAGCCGCATAATAAGCGCCAACAACTATTCCCTCGACTACTTGATGTTGCCCGATATAACTGCTGGCCTCATCCCAGCTTATAACGCCGGTAGCCACTTTTATATATTCGGCTTTTGTCTCGATGTCACTGCCTCCCGGTCCCATTATGGCCAGCGAAACCGCATAGTCTCCGGCCGCGATGTAACTATGGTTAGGTTCCGAATCGCTGCTGAATTGTCCATCGCCGAAGTCCCAGTGCCAGTGAGTAATATCACCCGTGGATGAATCAGTGAAGGTGACCTTTAAGGGAGCTGACCCCTGTTCCGAACTGGCGGTAAAATCCGCTGTCGGAGGTTGGGCATCGGCAGGCTGTAACTGTCGTGTGCAACCTGTCACCAACGACAGTAATAGTAAAACTGCCAAAAGGGACTTGTGCATCGACTGTATTTTAGCCTTAATAGGACTGAACCTCAATAGTTTGTTAAGTAGATACGAATTTGCTATACTTTTTTCTTAAATGTAGTTATAGCCAGCGTTGCTGGCTGTTATTTCTTTATAGCGGGGTTAAAGACTAATACAAATAAGGTAAAGCGGTACTGATATGAAGTTGTGGAGAAAGCCCTTTGATATGACCGATAAGGCCCCCAGGCCCGTCAGGGTGCATATTAGTGTAGACAGGTGCAAGGGCTGCGGATATTGTGCTGAATTTTGCCCCCGCGGCGTACTGAAAATGACCGATGAGCTCAGTCCTAAGGGCTATAACTTAGTCAAGGTAGTCGACGAAATCAAATGCTTGGGCTGCGGCCTCTGCCAGGCGATGTGTCCTGAGTTTGGAATCTACGTTACCACGGAAGAAAAAGAAGAAGAGCCGGTGACGCATGCCCAAAGATGATGTGCTCTGCGGCGAATTTTTTATGAACGGCGACACAGCTTGCGCCGAAGGAGCTATAAGCGCCGGCTGCCGTTTCTTTGCCGGCTATCCGATTACTCCGGCAACTGAGGTTGCCGAGAGAATGAGCGAACGTCTGCCTCAAATAGGCGGTGTTTTTATCCAGATGGAGGACGAGATAGCTTCCATGAACGCCGTGCTCGGAGCTTCCTGGGCAGGCGTAAAAGCCATGACGGCTACCTCCGGCCCTGGGTTCAGTTTGATGATGGAAAATATAGGGCTGGGAGTTATGCTGGAAACACCCTGCGTGGTAGCCAACGTCCAGAGGGCAGGCCCGTCAACGGGATTGCCGACACTGGTCGCTCAGGGAGATATGATGCAGGCCAGATGGGGCTCGCATGGGCACTATGAAATCATCGCCCTCGTTCCCGATTCGCCGCAGGAGATGTTTGACCTCACCGTTTCGGCTTTCAATTTATCTGAGCAATACCGGGTGCCGGTGCTGCTCATGGCCGACGAGGCTGTGGGCCACATGAGTGAGAAGGTGGTCATACCTGAGATAAGTTCAAAGGAACTGGTAAATCGACCGCGCCCGAAAGTCGCGCCGGAAAAGTATTTGCCCTATGATTCCAGGAAGGGATTGGTGCCTCCGATGGCAGTAGCCGGCGAGGGATATCGCTTCCATGTTACCGGGCTGACGCATGACGACAGAGGCTATCCGACAATGACGGCAGAGGCTCAGGACAAATTGGTTAGACGGCTGGTGGATAAAATTCGACTGAATATAAAAGATATCACGAAGTACGAAGAGGTAAAAGTCGATGATGCTGAGGTCGTTGTAGTTAGCTACGGGATATCAGCCCGCATTGCCCGATATGCGGTGCAAAAGGCAAGAGAAGAAGGGATAAAAGCGGGCCTGCTGCGGCTGATAACGGTATGGCCTTTTGCCGATGACCGCATTAGAGAGCTGGCGACGGCGGTGAAAGCCTTTATAGTCCCGGAGATAAACTACGGACAGATAGTCAGGGAAGTAGAACGTTGCGTGGCAGGCAAAGCCAAAGTCAGGCTGGTACCTCATATGGGTGGCGGCGTGCATCTTCCCGAAACAGTTCTTGAGGCTATACGCGAGGAAGCCCGATGACAAAAATGGTGACCGTAGAAGCAAATCCTCTGGACTGCTATCTTAGAGTGGACCGGATACCGCATATCTGGTGCGCCGGCTGCGGCATTGGGCCGGCAACCGGGTGTTTCGTCAGAGCTATCGACCGTGCCGGTCTGAACCCTGACAAGGTTTCCGTGGTTTCGGGAATAGGTTGTTCCGGGCGGGTAGCCGGTTATATAAAGCTGGATTCTTTCCATACCACACACGGCCGGGCTCTACCCTTTGCTACCGGTCTGAAAATGGCCAATCCGGAATTGACGGCGGTGGTCTTTTCCGGTGACGGGGATATTGCGGCTATAGGCGGCAACCATCTTATCCATTCCGCCCGCCGTAACATCGATATGACCGTCATCTGTATAAACAACTTCAACTACGGCATGACCGGCGGGCAAATGGGGCCGACCACACCGCTCGATGCCCGCAGCACTACTTCTCCGTACGGCAACTACGAGTATCCCTTTAACTTGCCTTACCTGGTGGCTGCCAGCGGTGCTACATACGTTGCCCGGTGGACGGTGCTGCATTTGCGGGAACTGGAGAGGTCAATCGCCGAAGCTTTGACCAAGCCCGGGTTCAGTTTTATAGAGGTGCTCAGCCCGTGCCCCACTGTATATGGCCGCCTGAATAAACAGCCGCGCGGCCTGGATGAGATGCGCAGATATCAGGAGAGAAGCGTTATCCGTGATGGCGCTGACCCCAGAGATGTCGAGCTGTCGATGAATGGCCCCATCGTGGTAGGTAAATTTGTCGATATTGAGCGCCCCACTCTGTGGGATTGCTACCGGCAGGTACTTGACCGAGCCGGCAAGCACAAGAAACGATAGAGCGACAGGCGGCTAATTCAAAAAGACTATTGGAGAGGATAACTTGAGCCGAACAGAGATAAGGTTAAGCGGCGCCGGCGGACAGGGGATTGTGCTCGCCGGTCAGATTCTGGGACAGGCAGCCTCCCTGCATGAAAAGGGAAAATTGGCCACCTTTACTCAAAGCTATGGCCCGGAGGCAAGGGGTGGCTCCTGCTCGGCTGAGGTAGTAATTTCGAATGAATCCGTAGGCTATCCCTATGTGATAAGTCCCGAGGTGCTGGTTATTATGTCGCAAGAAGCATATAACAAATACGCGCCGGGTCTAAGTCCGGAATCCCTGATAATTATAGACCCCGACCTGGTCAAACCCGACGCGTCTCATAACGCGAACATACTATCTATACCGGCTACGAGCCTGGCCCGTGATATGGGGCGGGTGGTGGTGGCCAACATTATAATGCTCGGATTTGTGGCGGCGGTTAGCGATGTGGTTTCGGCTAAAGCGCTCAAGGAATCTATACTGGCAACTGTCCCCGAAGGTACTGGAGAATTTAACATCAAAGCTTTCACGACCGGCTATGAGTACGGGCAGAAGCATGGAAAGAAAAGTTAGGCGTACTATCGATGGTGAGGAGCGTTGCAGTAATTGGTAATAGTGTTGGAGCAGCTCAGTGTGCTCTGGCTCTGGCTGGCATGGGCGCCGAGGTCAGCCTTATTGTCTCGGCTAAGGCATTAAGTTTAAAAGAGAAGGGAAGCAGCGATTCCCAAATCGGCACAACCGACGAATACCTTCGCATCTGGCCGCTGCTGCTCAGGGCGGCAAGTCATCCCAGAGTTAAGGTTTATGCCGGCTCCGGCGTAGAAGCTGTAACCAGGAAACGCGGTCAGTTTAATGTAGCGGTAAAGAAACTGCCCCGATATGTAGATGAGAGCTTATGCACCAGTTGCGGTCAATGCCAGGAAGCCTGCCCCGTCAAAATACCTTTTTCTGACCGTGGTTCAACCTCTATACGCGGCGCTATTCATGAGCCGCTGGTGGGTGTCCGGTCGGTACCGGCAGCCTATGCTATAGATAAGACTGGAACTGCCCCTTGCCGGGTAGCTTGCCCCTTAGGTATCAATGTGCCCGGATTCATCTGCCTGCTGGCTAAAGATAAGGCAGACGAAGCGCTTAATCTCATCAACCAGGCGGCGCCTTTAGCCGGCATACTCGGCCGCGTGTGCAGCCATCCGTGCGAAGACAATTGTCAGCGGGCCAAAGTCGATAGCCCGGTGTTCATCAAGGCTCTGCACCGCTATGCTGCAGATAATGCTTCCGGCAGTATTAATTACCTCACCAGCCCCATCAAACCCAGAGAAGAGAAAATAGCTATTGTCGGCAGCGGCCCATCCGGGCTGGCTGCAGCCTGGGAACTTGCCCGTCGCGGTTACACTCCCACTATATTTGAGTCCCATGCGGTGGTCGGTGGTATGCTGGCTACAGGTATTCCTCGGTTCCGTCTGCCGCGTGAGGTACGCGAGAGGGAGGTTGAGGCCATTAAAGCTATGGGAGTGGATGTAAAGACGGGCATAATTGTGGGCCGGGACATAACGCTTGCCGACCTCAGGGAGCAAGGCTACAAGGCTTTTTACCTGGCCATAGGTGCCGGTTTGAATAATAAACTGAATATTCCGGGTGAAGACTTCGAAGGCGTCGTTGATGTAATCTCAATGCTTTTTGCACTTAATTTGAAGGTTGGCACCACGGTCGGTTCCAATGTGGTGGTTATCGGCGGTGGCAACAGCGCCGTGGACTCGGCCAGAGCCGTAAAAAGGCGGAGCCAGGGTACGGTGCGTATACTTTACCGGCGTACGGCACAAGAAATGACTGCCATAAAGGAGCACGTGGAAGAGGCTATTGAAGAAGGCGTGCTGATTGAGTTTCTCACCGCGCCGGTTGAAATCATCGGCGATGGAACCAGGGTCACCGGCATACGTTGCCAGCGGATGAAGTTAGGGAAGGTCGATGCTACCGGCCGTCGCCAACCGGTGCCAATCGAGAGCTCGGAATTTACCATAGACGCCGACCACGTGGTGGTGGCCATAGGGCAGCGACCGAGCACAGCGCTGCTCAGAATAAAGGACATTAAAGCCAACGAAGATTTAACGATAAATGTCGACCCGCTAACGCTTCAGACGAGCATACCCGACATCTTCGCCGGCGGCGATTGCGTCACCGGCCCCAATACCGTTGTCGATGCTATGGCTGCCGGTATCAAAGCTGCCGAGTCGCTGGACAGGTATCTCAGCGGACGCGACCTGAAGGAGGGACGCAGCCTGGAAGGGCCTAAACCGGTCGAAGTCGATATTGAGCAGAGATATGTGTCTCCTCAAAAGCGGGCTAAGATGCCGACGCTGCCTCACATGGACAGGATGGGTAGTTATGAGGAGACTAAGAGAGGTCTGTCTGCCGAGGTGGTACGGCTGGAAGCCGGACGCTGCCTCAGTTGCGCCTTATGCAGCGGTTGTCTGGAATGTGAGCGGATATGCCAGGTAAATGCTGTTTCACATAAGGATATTATTGAGTCCGTGACCATAGAAGCTGGAGCCGTAGTTAATTTTGTTTCCGATAACGCTGCTGCGAAGACGCTTCAAATTTCGGGCCCCGGCGTGTTTGTCGTAAAAACTGAGGGTGACGGCGAATTAAAAGATGAACTCAGTCGCGCTTCGGCAATTGCCCTGGGGGTAGCACGTGATTTAAAGCTGATGGAGAAGGTTGTCTCAGCTAAAGCAGATGCTGGGGGGAACCATGATGAAGGCTTGAATTTAGAACCGGAAGTGCTCGGCGATGAGCGCACCGGCGTAATACTGTGTCGTTGCGGCGGCAGCATCAGCTCCATAATTGACCTCTCACAGGCAGCCGGGGAAATACAGCTTATGCCCGGCGTTTCTTATGTCCGGGAGTTATCTCAGATTTGCACTGAGCAGACAGCACGAGAGATTAAAGCTTTGGCCTCTGAAGAGAAACTCAACAGACTGGTCGTAGCCGCCTGTCGATGTTGTAATCTGGAGCAAATCTGCTTCAGTTGTACCGAGCAGCGTGTAAGATGTCAGCAATATCTGAATGAGCAGTTAGCCGGTGACCTCAAAATACCTGTCGAGTTCGTTAATATCCGCGAACAATGTGCCTGGGTACACAGTGGTAATACTGCCGAGGCTACGCGCAAGGCTGTTGACATAATCACATCGGGAGTTCTTCGGGCTCACGGTACTGTGCCCTCTATACTGCTGGAGAGGCAAATCAGCCGGGGCGTACTTGTATTAAGCACCGGGCTTTCCGGTCTGGCAGCGGCAGTGAGTCTGGCGTCTCAGACTTACCCGGTTACCGTTCTTTACAAATCAGGATTAAAGAAGACCAGGGAAAAACAGCCCCTTAAGTACTTTGAGACAGAAGCCGGTCTATTGAGAGAGCTTGAAAAATCAGGCGTATCTGTCATGCCCTGGTCTAAAAGAATAAGTATTCATGGTGTGCCCGGTAATTATGAGGTTGCACTGGAGCACTCTTCGGAGACAGCCGATGTCAAGGTCGGCGCCGTGGTAGCGGATTCCGGAGCCGTGGCTAAAATACTGGCTCAGACCGATACTTCTTTCAAAGAAAGTCTTGTTGGCCGTATTTTTACCTGGCATAAAAACCCGGACAATCGCCAGATTTTGGATTTTGCACTTTGGGAGTTCGCCATCGGCGACCCCACCGGTATATATATGGTGCCGTCAAACACAGCGGAGTCGCCTGAAAAACAAGTCATCGAGGGGCAGGCGACGGCGGCCAGAGTGTTAAGCTATTTGGGTCAGGGCGTGCTCAGGGCACGGGTTACCGCCGTTAATATCGATAGACAACTGTGCCGCGGCTGTAGCGATTGCACTGCAGTATGTCCCTATATAGAGATGAAAGACAGTGACTCCGGCGCTGCTTATGCCGCTGTTGACCCGATACTGTGCCTGGGCTGCGGAGCTTGCATTACCTCATGTCCAACCGGAGCTATAACACAGCCCGTTCAAAGTGATTTAAGTATAATTAGTACGCTGGAAGCTTTATTGGCCAGACCTGGCAAGGTGGGTGCGACCACATGAGTCGGAATAACGCTGATATCGTAGTTTTTGCCTGCAACTGGGACGGTCTTAGCTGCGTTGAAGCCGCGGCACAAAGCCGTCTTAGCTATCCGCCTTCGATAAAGGTGGTAAAGGTGAGCTGCCTTTCCCGGGTGCATTCGGGTCTCATCCTGAAGGCTTTTGAGCTGGGAGCTGACGGTGTGATGCTCCTGGGGTGCGAGTCGGAAAGTTGTTATTACCAGAAGGATGAAAGGTTTAACGTTAAGGAGTACGAGAAGACGCGAGGTATACTGGGACTGCTGGGTCTGGGGGCAGACAGGCTCAGGCTAGCCTGGTTGCCTCGAGGCGACGGCAAAGGCTTTGTGAAACAGGTCGAGAATTTCATTGCCGAAGTAGAGCAGGCCGGATAGTGGAATTTAGGAACCATGTCTAAACATAAGCAGGAAATAAAAGATACCCGTATACATCTTTGTCTTGACTGCGGCAAGTGTACTGTGGTCTGCCCTATTGCCCGGTACAACCCCGAGTTTAATCCCCGGCTTATAGTCCAGAGAAATATGGAACACAGGAATCGGAATTTTAACGATGAGACAATTTGGTCCTGCCTTAATTGCTATATGTGCCTGGAGCGGTGTAATTACCGTGTAGAATTCCCCGAATTCATTCGCATATTGAGAACGGAGGCACTGGTTAAAGGAACTCAGGGACAGTGCAGCCACGGCGGGGCATTGCAGGCATCGATGCATCTGATGGCCGGGGAAAAGGTAAAACAGCAGCGGCTGGGCTGGCTGTCGTCTGATATCAGGCTATCTACTCAACACGATACTATATTTTTTGTAGGCTGCGCTCCCTATTTCGACATCATGTTCAGGGATTTGGAAGTGAACACGTTGGAAGGTGTGAAGGCGGCATTAAGGCTGCTGAACCGCGCTGAAATACCTTTTAACCTTTTAGCTAACGAGCTTTGCTGCGGACGTGACCTGCTTCTTGAGGGCGACAAAGAGGGCTTTATGGCTCTGGCGCAAGCCAACGTAAATGAGTTCAACCGCCTGGGCGTCAAGAAAATCATCGCCAGCTGCCCGGAATGTTATTATGCATTGAAGGTTGATTATCCCAGGATGCTGGGTAAAACAATCGCTGAGGTAGTATATTGGACCGAAGCCGTAGCTCCCTTACTTGACAGCGGCGAGCTGCACCTTGGCAGGCTCAAGGAAAAGGCTACTTACCATGACCCGTGCACACTGGGCAGGGGCTTGAGAATTTTTGAATCACCCCGCCGGATATTGGGTGCGATAAAAGGCCTGGAACTGGTGGAAATGCAGCCGAACCGGGAGACGGCGCTGTGCTGTGGAGCCAGCTCCTGGGTACACTGCGGTGCGGCCAACCGGCAGATACAGGATGAGCGCCTTACCCAGGCAGAGGCTACCGGAGCTGAGGTGATGGTGACCTCCTGTCCTAAGTGCCGGATTCATTTGAAGTGCACCCAGCAAAGCCGGAATGGGAAAAAGCCTAAAATTGATATTCAGGACCTGGCTTGTCTGGCAGCCCGGTCGCTGGACCAGGAGGCAGATTAATTGGCTGAAGATGAGCTGAGAATAGGCGTCTTTGTTTGTGATTGCGGACTGAACATTGCCGGGTCTGTAGATACCGAGGAAGTACGGCGCTCGGCTGAAAAGCTTCCCGGTGTGGTCGTTTCGGTGAGAAACCGCTACACCTGCGCCGACCCCGGCCAGGCTGAAATCAAAAGGCACATCAAGGAACACAAGCTCAACCGCATCGTCGTAGCTTCCTGCACGCCGCGGCTTCATGAGTCCACCTTCAGAAAGTGCATCGCTGACGCCGGACTGAATCCTTATTTGCTGGAAATGACTAACATAAGAGAGCACTGCAGCTGGGTGCATCTGTATGACCGCGAGTCGGCGACTAAAAAAGCCAGGGATATCGTGAAGATGGCGGTGGCGCGAGCCCGCCTGCTTCAGCCGCAGCAGGAGATGGAGATTCCGGTGACCGATGCTGCACTGGTTATCGGCGGCGGCGTCGCCGGTATTCAGGCAGCACTCGACCTGGCTGATGCCGGGCACCAGGTATACCTGGTTGAGGAAAAGCCGTCAATCGGCGGCATCATGGCCGAGCTGGACAAGACCTTCCCCACCATGGACTGCTCTATCTGTGTGCTGGGGCCGAAGATGATGGATGTGGGGCGCCATCCCAAAATACAACTTCTGGCCTACAGCACCGTGGAAGCGGTGTCCGGCTACGTTGGTAATTTTAAAGTCCGCATCCGCCGGAAAGCCCGTTATGTGGATGAGACACTGTGCAACCTCTGCGGCAAATGCGCCGAGGCTTGCCCGGTGGTGCTGCCCGACGAGTTTCAGCAGGGCTTTTCATCGCGCAAGGCAGCCTATATACCTTTCCCGCAGGCAGTACCCTCGGCCTTCCTCGTCGACATGGAACACTGTCTGGGGAATAGACCAGTTGCCTGCGTTAAATGCATGGATGCCTGCGAGAAAAAGTGCATTGATTTACACGCGCAGGACAAGATAATGGAGATTGAGGTCGGCGCCATAATCGTCGCCACCGGAATGGACGTATATGACCCAGCTCAGCTGGATGAGTACGGATACACTCTTTTTGAGAATGTCATCACCAGCATGGAATTCGAGAGGTTAATATGCGGTGGCGGACCTACCGAGGGTCACCTGGTGCGACCTTCCGACCACAAAACCCCAAAGCGTATCGGCTTCATACAATGCGTCGGCTCGCGGACGGAGAACCGCGGCAATCCCTATTGCTCTAATGTTTGCTGTATGAATACGGTTAAGGACAGTTTGCTCATCAAGGAGCATGACCCCGACGCCGAAATTTTTGTCTTTTATATGGACCTCCGCGCCTTCGGTAAGGGGTTTGAGGACTTACTCCGCCGCTCTAGGGATGCCGGTGTCCGCTATATTCGCGGTTTCCCCGGCGAAATAAAGGAAGACCCGGTGACTAAGAATCTGCTGCTTAAGGTGGAAAATACCACGACTTCGCGCGTTGAGCAATATGAGCTGGATATGGTGATACTATCGGTGGGACTCGAGCCCAAGGCCGACCTGAAGAGATTAATCAATGTGCTGAACCTATCGCAGACCAGCGACGGCTTTTTGATGGAAGCTCATCCTAAGCTCAGACCGGTAGACGCACCGACACCCGGCATATTCTATGCCGGCTGCGTGGAAGCGCCCAAGGATATAAAGGACAGCGTCACCCAGGCCGGAGCCGCTGCAGCACGCAGCTCAATTCTCCTTAATGCCGGTGTCCTCAAAGGTGAGGCTATCAAGGCCATGATAGACCTCGAAAAGTGCACCTCTTGCGGCGTCTGTGCCCGCGTCTGCCCTTACGGCGCCATGAAGGTGGATGTTAAGGCGAAGTCAGGAGCGCAACTCGTAGCTGCTGCCTGTGCCGGCTGCGGCGCCTGTGCCGCCGAATGCCGCTTTGATGCCATAGCCATGCAGCACTTCAGCGATGCCCAGGTGCTGGCCCAAATCGATGCTGCTCTGGAAACTGACCCGGAGCAGAAAATTATTACTTTTCTGTGCAACTGGTGCAGCTATGCCGCCAGCGACCTGGCTGGTGTCTCCAGAATGCAGTTTCCGCCTAATAACCGCTTCATCCGCACCATGTGCAGCGGGCGTGTCGACGAGAGCTTTATCCTCCGTGCTTTCGAGAAAGGCGCACCTTTGGTGCTGCTGTCCGGTTGTCATTTAGGCGATTGCCACTATATCAGCGCCAATCACTGGACGATGCGCCGGGCGGATAAGCTTTGGAACAAGCTGGAAAAGCTGAGCATTCGACCGGAACGGCTGCAACTGGAGTGGATAAGCGCCGCTGAAGGTCCCCGGTTTGCTCAGATAATGCGTCAGCTCGAGGAGATGCGCCAGAAAGTAACGCCCGAGGAGATAGCGCATGGGCGGAAGATGCTCGCCGAGCAGAGGCGTAAGGCGAAAGAAGACACAGAGGTCGAGGACGAGCTGAGCGACGTGGCTAAGGTGTGATTGATATGGAAGAACAACTCAAGTGTCTCCACTGCGGCTTCGAATATAAGATAACAACAGACGCCAAGAAAGGGCTTCAAGAGCGTGTCTGCCCCAAGTGCAAATCCAATAGCGTCCGCCGCCTGCCGGACAAGAAAGAATAGTTCGCTCCCTCGGGTAGCGGAGAAAGCACCATTCCGAATTACCCACGTCAAGTGTCGAATAACCGGGCAGCATATTGATGTTTGAATGGTTTCAGGGGATTGCCTCGACTCTGACACAGTGGCTTCAGCAAGGTGACCCGTCGGTCTTCGGCGCCTTGTTTCTCATCTCCACAGTTATCGAAATGGCCATACCTGTCCCGTTTGTTCAGGATACTGTCCTTTTTTACGTCGGATATGAGCCTACGGGCCGACTTCTGCATTTGGCACCGCTGGTTATGCTGGCGCTCATCGCGGGGAAAATCTTCGGCGGGTCAATCATCTATTGGGTTGCTCGTTTATTGAGCCCCAGATTTGTTCGGTGGTTGGGCAGAAGATTTCCAAATATACTGCGCCGGGCCCAGGACCTGGGCACCAGCATGAAAAAACGTTCCCCGATGGCTGTGACTATGGCCAGATTGACGCCCGGGCTGCTAACGCCGTCGACTGTCGCTGCCGGGCTTTTCCAGATTAGATATCTCTATTTCTGCCTGGGCGTCGTGATTTCGTCCGTGATTACGGATGGCGCAGAGATAGCCGCCGGACTGGCGGTAAGGACCGGTTTCACGTTTGCCGGTATCGCCCCATCTCCAGCACTTTTCATAATCGCCCTGGTAATCGTAATGGCCCTTTTCTGGCTGGGTAGCTGGCTGTGGGGGAGAAGAAGAACCGGAAGTCGAGGACGAACTCAGCGATGCAGCCAAGGTGTGATTAACATGGAAGAACAACTCAAGTGTCTCAATTGCGGCTTCAAATATAAGATGACTACAGATGCCAAGAAAGGGCTCGAAGAGCGCGTCTGCCCCAAGTGCAAATCCAATAGCGTCCGCCGCCTGCCGGACAAGAAAGAATAAGCCCTTCTTTTTTTCTGTCATTGCGAGTCCTTCCTCTGAAGGACGTGGCAATCTCGGAGAGGTGAGCCCCTCTACCACTCATTCTGATCTCTCTCCCGCTCATTCTGAGCCTGTCGAAGAATGCCCGCGCTATTTCCCTGTCATTTCGAGTAAAGCGTGGCAATCTCGTAGGGGTGCGCTCCTAACTGTCATTCTGAGCGTAGCGAAGAATCTCCGCTCAAGGTACCCCCTTCAAAGGCGTATGTTTACAAAGCTCCTTTTTGTGGCTAAAATAGAACGGTTTCGGGGCGGTTAGCTCAGCGGTTAGAGCGCTTGCTTCACACGCAAGAGGTCACTGGTTCAAATCCAGTACTGCCCACGCCGAAGTGGCGGAATGGCAGACGCGCTACGTTCAGGACGTAGTATCCGAAAGGATATGTGGGTTCAAATCCCACCTTCGGCACATGCGCCTGTAGCTCAGCGGATAGAGCGCAGCCCTGCGGAGGCTGAGGTCGTGGGTTCAAATCTCACCAGGCGTACCATTTTGGGCGATTAGCTCAGCGGTTAGAGCACCTGCTTTACACGCAGGGGGTCAGTGGTTCAAATCCACTATCGCCCACCGTGAACTTAAACCACCGTCAAGTGACCTAATCTTGGAAATACTAGGTTGACTCAACATAGGCTTCATGCTCCTTGCTCATTAATATAACAGCGGGGGCATACTGTTCTTGGTAATTATCTTTTAAGTAGTCAACCCTGATTTTACTAAACTGCTTCAGTAATCCCAGCAGATGCTTTTTGAATTTGGGCAGATATTCGCTCAACGTATTTTCCGTACTTTGCAAGTTAGTGGCCGTAGACCAGTTCCCAAGCCAACAGTTGTATATGTTGATTGAACGGCTGAGATTCATTAGGGACCTCTGCATGCCATTTGGGACTCCAATATACTGTGTGGAGATAAGCAGTTTCAAGCATGTATCGTCAAACCGGATCTGTGCTACTACGCCTAGCCTATTCTTCTGCTTTCGCTCTAAGCTTTGCTTTGCCAAGACGAGGATATTATCGGCTGTGTCTGCGTTATACGATAATTCAGAAAGAAATGCCGTTAACTTCCTAAGGTTGGCCGATTTCTCTTGTGAGAGTAGTGCCCGATTGGTCTCCGTTAAGAAATCAGCTACAGGACTATCTGGTTTGTCAGGAGCTTCAATCATCTCCCGTAGTATTCCCCTTATTTTATTTTTGAAGTCATCACGTCCAGTTTGTCCTCTCCCATACACAATTACTCCATATGGTTGCAGGTCGGATGGGACATGTTCAAAATCCTGGGCAATAAGAATAGTACGGTTTCTCAGTGTATGCCTGACACCCAATTCATAAAAGACGTTGGGATTCCTATCAGTGAGGTCGGCTATCACAACATCAGCAACATTCAACTTGGTCAAGATGTCTCTTATTAGACTCCCAGTTCTTGGCTTAGCTCTCTCACAAGTAAAACCTAGTTTGCTTCCAGTAATGGCTGGCTTAATCATCTCTTCATATGTCTTTGTCCATGTTTGCTGACTACACGACTCAGTCTTAGAAAACGGCATAATGACGAAGCACTTCTTCTCTTTCATCCTTGTACCACCTCATAAATCAAATTATCCCCATACCATTTAAGAGTCTCTCAACTAACACCATTATACGCCTATGAGTTGTCCAAAAAGAAGTTACTAATGTTTATAAGCTTCACATCGCCACAGGATTCTCTTTTATAATACAATCCAGCCACGCCTCCTCTCCCTACACAAGATTGCCCCAATCAAACTTTTACGTATTACTCCGCAGAAAACATTTCACCAACTTGTTTACCCGCTGATTCGCCAACTATAATTGAAGTTAAGGGAGGTTTTATATGTATAAGTTAGCTTGGAAGTATTGGGGACATATCGATAGTGCTCCCAATAACCGAAGTGCCTCTTTGATTCTCTATCATTTAGAGCACTATATAAATGGGGCAATCATGCAAACTGCAAGAATCCAAAGAACCCGTAAAAATATAGACAAGAATCTTCGCGAGGAAATGAGCTCTGTAAAAATTGCCGCATATGCTTCCAGAACCCGGAGTCGGGACTTCAGCTTGTTAAGACTCTATTGTGATTATCATTTCTATTTTGATTGTATCGGTCAAATCAATAAACTTCTAAAGCGTTTATGTAAGGAGCTACCAAGCTCTGATCTTAAAAACATACACACTAAATTCACGGAGATATTTGGTGAGGACATAGATTTACGAGATGCCCTTGAACATATTGACGAGAGAGCAATAAATAAGAAGCGTGGTGAGCCCATAGCCCCTATAAGGGATTGGGGTAATTTTGCGGGCGAACTTTTTTCCTTTGCTGGTCGGGGACATGCAGTAAATAAGCAACAATTAAACAAGTTGACACAAATCTATGAAAAAATCATTGATGTCCTACATAGGAATTACGCTACGCAGAATCAGGGATTTGTACTAAGAGAGCAAATGGAACAAAGGGCAAGACAAAGCAAATCCTTACTTCGCTATCTAAAAAAGACAGGTGTTATCTGAGTCTAGTGGCTTTTTATGGGGTTAAAGCAGTTGCTGCAAAACTGGAATGAATTGCTTCTTCTCAAATACTAATTCGGGAACTGTCCACACTGGCCCACCATAAAAGACATGGGTGTGGGTGGGTTGATGTCTTAGGGCTACTTCATGGATTTTCGTAATTGTCCGCCGGAATAAAGACATTTCAAAATGTAATAGTTTTTCAAGGTTCTTCAGGCTTAATTTATAACTTTTTAATGAAGGACTGTATATAATTTTTTACAAACACATAAGGAGGTTCATCATGTTAGGTTGGGTTCAGTATTTAGTATACATTGCGTCTTTCTTCTTCCCACCAATCGGCTTTATTACGTTCTGGGTCTTTTCCGGCAGAGAGGAAGAACTGGCGATGGTGGGGAAATGGTCAGTGCTGGCTGCCTTTATCGGCGTGATTATCTGGTGTCTCGTGGCCGCTCTTGGTCTGGCGCCGCATCGTTTCCTGTGGCCCGGCATGGGCGCGTGGAAATAACGGCTATAAAAGTCTGTTTTGACTCGGAAAGACAAGCAGACCCTACGAAATAATCTTCCGGCTGCACCGGCAAGATGTTCTGGTGCCGGGTCATGAGCTAATTCTTGCCGGTGTGCAGTATACGTTTTTGGAAGTTGTCGTTTCGACGCCTTTTAACTGGCCTTGACGCTGCGCAGCCTGAAGCCGAGAATGATAAGCAGTATACCGGCCAGCACAGCGTAAGCTCCGATTACCCAAACAATAACCAGCGCTCCTAAAATAGGCTGTGCCACCATTAGGGCTCCAAGAATTAGAGAGAGGATACCACTGATGGCGAACATCCACCTGATAGCGGAGTCCTGGTTTGCCTTGAAGGCAAAAATCAACTCCATAACTCCGGTGACCAGTGCCCAGGCGGCTATAATAATGACTAAGGCTAAGGCTGTAATTGCCGGCCAGAAAAAGGTAATGAGACCGACGATAATGCCGGCTATGCCCCGGATAAACAGCCAGGTACGCCTTCCGGCTCCGGCTTTGTAGTTTACTGCAGCTACCAGGGTGAAGATGCCGTCCACAAAAACGTAGGCGCCGAAGGCAATGGCCAAGATGAACAGGGCGATTGCAGGCCAGGCCAGTACCACGATGCCGAATATCAGCGCCACAAACCCTCGCAGGGCTATTGCCCACCAGTGTTTTTCGTTAAGTATCTCGATTGGATTAGCTTTCGCACTCATAATACCACCTCCTTGACTAAGAAATTGTATTGGCTTCGACAGCAGGTGTCAATAGATGACACTAGTACTTTATGATTATCGGAGATGGTACTTAAGCGATTTTTCTAAGCTCTCGTCTGAGTATCTTGCCCACGGCGCTCTTGGGTAGTGCATCCATGAGCCGGATTGATTTTGGTCTCTTGAAAGCAGGCAAGTGCTGCTTGCAGAATTCTATTAGCTCGGCTTCACAGGCTGCCCCCGAAGTCTTTAGGACGACAAACGCTTTTACTTCCTCGCCGTAAACCGGGTCGGGGACGCCGATGACTCCGGCTTCCAGTACCTGCGGGTGTCTGTGAAGAACATCTTCAACCTCTTTGGGATAAACGTTTTCGCCGCCGCGGATGATAAGGTCCTTCTTTCGCTCGGTGAGATAAATATAGCCGTCTTCATCGGTATAGCCTATATCACCGGTGTGAAGCCAGCCGTTACGAAGCACAGCTGCGGTTTCCTCAGGTTTATTCCAGTATCCCTTCATAACCCCCGGGCCCTTGATAACTATCTCGCCTAACTCGCCTGGCGGCAGTTCTTTATCATTGTGGTCGAATATCTTTATGGTATTGCATTTCTGGTAACATTTGCCGATGGAGCCGTATTTGGGCGGCCGTTTTCCGGCTACATTGCCGCAGTTGACGGTGGTGGCTTCACTCAGCCCGTAGCCTTCCCAGATATCGATGCCGTATCTCTCCTTCCAGCGGCGGGCTACCTCCAGCGGCATGGGCGCCGAACCGCAGATGCAGGTCTGCAAGGAGCTCAAATCATATTTCCCGGCATCGGCGTAATTAAGCATCTGGATATACATGGTGGGCACACCGCGAAATTCGGTGACCTTGAATTGTTCAATAGACTTCATTGCCTCTTGGGTATCCCATCGCCTGAGCAGGACCAGCTTTCCGCCCGTCAGGAACTCAAGATTTACGGCGAATACTCCGTAACCGTGGAACAAAGGCAGAGTAATCAGAGAGACGCGGTCCCGGTTTACACCGAAAACCTCCACCTGTTTCTTAGTCCGCCTTTTACCCTGTCGAGCATCCGGCTCCCTAATCGTTCCTTTGACAATCACGCCTCTGGTATCCAGTAATACCAGCTCATAATATCCGGAAACGTGCGTGTACCAGTTGTAATGGGTCAGCATCACTCCTTTTGGCCTGCCCGTGGTGCCGGCGGTGTAGAGTATGACGGCCACATCGTCGTTATCCGTGTCCTCCATGACCAGTTCATCCGAAGCCTGCTTAACGATTTTATCGTAGGAAATGGCATCATCTGGGGTTTCGTCGCCAAGCAGGATTACGTTTTCTAGCTCGGGTGCTTCGCGGCGGGCTTCTCTTATCCTGTCCATGCCATCCGAGCTGCTGATTAAGGCTTTTATTCCGGCATCCTGATAGATGTAGGCGAGCTCGTCGGCACGCAGCGACGGGTTCACCGGAACCAATGTGGCGCCGATTTTGAAGGCTGCGAAAAATGACTGTATTAGCTGGGGACAGTTCAATAACTGAACACCTATCCGGTCTCCTTTTTTAATGCCTAGGCTTTTCAGTGCATTGCCCAACCAGTTAACCGTGCGGTTCATTTCGACATTGGTATGCCACTGCCCGTCAAAGTGGACAAAGTCATATTCGCCGAACCTTGCCACATTGTCTTCCATCAGCCTTGCCAGATTCATCGGTCACCTCTATCTATCATCCAGGGCCTAATTTTATCAGAGCCTTGCCGTGATAAGCCACAGTGGAAAAACAATCTATGGGTAAGACGGGTATTTGGAGCAATATGGAGTTACGGGGTTAAAGCTGGTTTTAGCTTTTGACCGCGGCTTTTTCTCTGTGCACCAGTTTCATGGCGTCGGTGGGGCATACGTAGCGGCAAATGCCGCAGCCGATACAGCGATTGAAATCGCGCACCGCCAGGTCACCATCCATTTTCAAGGCTTCCATCCAGCACCGGTCGATGCAGGCGCCGCAGCCGATGCAGGCATCGTCGTCTATGGTTATAACCCAGTTGGCAACAACTGCCTGGCTGGGAACCGGGGCCCGCTTAGCTCCTCTTAGTATGAGACAGTGACAGCCGCAGCAGTTGCACAGCAGGTCGATGTATCTATCCTGGCTGTTGGCATAGTTATGGACCAGGCCGGCTTTCTCCGCCTCGTCAATTCTCTGTCGGGCTTCCTCCCTGGAAATCAGACGGACGAAGCCGTGGCTCTGGGCGAACTTTGCCGAAGGACCAAAAATCATGCACAGGTTATCTTTTGGCTTGTCACAGGGCCTGTCCAGCAAGTCGCCCTGATGCCGGCAAACGCAAGTCCCGGCGGCGATATACTCCGTTTTATCAATCAGCTTCATCACCTCGTCATAAGGCAGGACCGTGGACCGGTCGTGGATTTCCTCTTCTACGGAGATTTTTCTAACCGGCGCCGCATCGGCGGCGGGAGGTGGCGGAGCCACCGTCAGCATTATGTTTTTCAGCGCCCTGGCGTAGCTTTTGAAGAGTTGCGCCAAACGCTTGGTACGTTCGTCAACACGGCCGTGCATGAACTGCAATTCGATGATGCCCGGAACCAGTGGCATGAGCTCATATAATCGCTTACCGGCTTTTTCTTTGACACGTACCAAGCCTTTGTCTGCCATTTCATCGAGTTGCTTTCTTAATTTAGCAGCGTTAGACCCTTTCATCTTGGCTTCGAGTTCTTCGGCTGATATGGGATTAACGGGCATGTTCGAAGCAATTTCCGCCTGCTCCGGGGTAAACAGCTCTTCAGCCAGAACGTAGAACTCATCGCAAGGTACGGACGGATATGTCATGCTGCGGGCATTAAGCGCATCAGCCAGTTTGTTGTAGACCTCTTGTGTCATATTCACTTTCCTCACTTAGTATTTGGTGGTCAATTGCGCCTGCATTATATATTCGGGATTAGAGGTCAGTCAAAAAACGTATATAAGGTAACGGACATTCCCTGCTAATTATTAGCAGCATTGCAAAATTCGATTGAGTAGTTTATATTGAGGCGGTTTAAGTATATCGGTTTTATTATGAATCCGGTTAATCATTCCGAAAAGAGTTCCCCTCAGTGGCTTATTTTGCTCCTGATTTCGCTCGCCTCATTTATGGGAGCTCTTGATACGACTATCGTTAATATCTCGCTGCCTTCGATTTCAAAGTATTTTCAGTCTGACGTGGCGACTGTTTCCTGGGTGGCGATATCCTATCTGCTGGTTGTCTCGAGTACACTTATCACCTTAGGCAGGGTAGCCGACATTCGCGGCTATAAGAAAATCTATGTCGCCGGCTTTGCTATCTTTACTATCGGTTCGCTGTCGTGCGGATTGTCCTCGACCATCTTTCTGCTCATAGGTTTCCGCGTACTTCAGGGGGTTGGAGCCGCCATGCTGCAGGCAATCGGCGGCGCCATGGTGGTTAGATACCTGCCGGAAAAAATCCGCGGAACCGCCTTCGGCATACTGACGACATCAGCCGCGGTCGGCCTCGCCGCCGGCACACCTCTTGGTGGTTTTCTGTCCCAGTTCTACAGCTGGCACTGGATATTCTTTGTGAATATACCGGTGGGCATACTGGCTATCATATTAGCTTTTGCCATATTGCCCCGTGACAGCGGCGAACTCATCAAGGGTCGATTTGACCTGCCGGGAGCCGGCCTGCTTCTGGTAGCTTTAGTCAGTCTTATCTTCTTCTTGAACATGGGGACCAATATAGGGTGGCTGTCCTGGGGAATCCTGGCAAGCATCGTGGTCTCGGTGGCAGCCTGGGCTGGTTTCATATTTAACGAAAGAAGGGCTCAATCGCCGTTAATCAACCTCGGCTTTTTCCGAAACAGGAATTTTGCCATGGCAGTTATTGTGGCGATGCTTGTTCTTCTGATGGGGCAGGGTTCGTGGTACGCTTTTCCGTTCTATCTGGAGCTGGAAAAAGGGTTTGCCGCAAATATCGCCGGCCTTATTTTGTTAGTGCCCGCTTTGCTCATGATGGTGTGCGGATCAATAGCAGGATTCCTTTCCGACCGGATAGGCCCTCGCCGCATCTGTATATTGGGGTCTGCGGTCCTTATCGCGGCCTTTATGATATTTGCTGTAATGGGCACCAGGACGACACTGCCCTATATAATTATAGCTCTGGCTATCGAGGGAGTTGGAATCGGGCTGGTTATGCCGGCAAATTTCAACCTCATTATGTCTATGAGTACCAGGGGAGATGAGGGTGTGATCAGCAGCCTGGTGAACACGGTAAGGAATGTGGGAGCCGTGATGGGCATTGCCGTGTTCACGCTTATCTTCCTTTCGGTGATTGCCGGACAGGGCATTTCATCGGCGAATATAGCGGCTCATTCATTACCGCCGAAAGCTTTCGTCATCGGTTTTCACGCCATATTCCTTTTCGGCGCCGCACTTGGCGGCCTGCTTCTGGTCCTTAACCTAGCGCTGCGTGACAAAAAGAAGGCACCCGATAGCAGGTAGTTGTCTCCCGTCATTGCTAGTCCTTCCGCTGAAGGACGTGGCAATCTAAATGTCCTCCCGTTAAGATCGCCATGTCGCCCTTCCGTAGAAGGGCTCCTCGCGATGACAAATAGGCTGATTCTCAAAATGATGGAAACAGGTGCGGAATTAATGTATTGGTCGGGCCCGGAAACTTGTAATTAAAACCTTTTGTAAATACAATTATGTGGGCGAAAATCGGCCTGTACGGTTTTTAGTGAAATCATAGAAAACTTATTAAAAATGACTAATGTAAAAGGGTCTATTGAAATTTCGCAGGAGCTGTGCAAGGGCTGCGAGCTCTGTGTCTCTTTCTGCCCCAAGCGACTGATATCCACCTCCAGCAAACTAAATGCCAGCGGTTATTTGCCGGCCGTCTTCAACGATAATGGCGAATGTACCGGCTGCGCTGTTTGTGCGCTGGTCTGCCCCGAAGTGGCTATAGAGGTGTATCGTGGCTAGAGTTCTCATGACCGGGAATGCTGCCATCGGAGAGGCGGCCATCAGGGCCGGCTGCCAGTGTTACTTCGGATATCCGATTACACCTCAGAACGAGCTGACCGAGTATATGGCGGCTAATCTGAGCCGGAAGAAGGGGTGCTCTTTTATTCAGGCAGAAAGTGAGATTGCGGCCATAAATATGGTCTATGGAGCCAGCCTGGTCGGTGTCAGAGCCATGACCTCTTCGTCCAGCCCCGGCATTAGTTTGAAGCAGGAAGGAATTTCCTATTTAGCTGCCTGCGAACTGCCGGCAGTTATCGTCAATATGTCCCGCGGCGGTCCGGGGTTGGGCAGCATAGTCGCCGCGCAGTCGGACTATTTTCAGGCCACCAGAGGCGGTGGCCACGGAGATTACAGGACCATTGTTTTAGGTCCGTCATCGGTACAGGAGCTGGCAGACCTCACCCATAAAGCCTTCGACCTCAGCGACAAATACAAGATTCCGGTCATCATCCTCGGCGACGGCGTACTGGGCCAGATGATGGAGCCGGTGGAATTCAAATACGAAGCTCCGGAGCAATTGCCGGTCAGGAGCGATGCGCTCAGGGGAGCCAGGGGACGGCCCAGCAAATACATAAAGACCTTTACCTCAAATCCGGCCGAACTTGAGGAGATTAACTGGAGCTTGTTCCGAAGATACGAGTTAATTAAAAAAGAAGAGACAGCCTGCGAGACGTTCTTGACCGAGGATGCTGAGCTAATAGTTGTGGCTTTCGGCATAGCGGCTCGAATCGCCAAAGGAGCTATCAGGACGGTCCGTGCATCGGGTTTGAAGGTGGGATTATTGAGGCCCATTACGCTCTGGCCGTTTCCTAATGAAGCGGTCAAGGAATTGGCCAAGAGGGTGAAGTACTATCTCGTCTTTGAAATGAACATGGGACAGATGATAGAAGATGTGCAATTGGCGCTGGAAGGCCAGGGGGAAGTCTCATTCTATGGTAGGCCGGGAGGTGTAATCCCCACGCCAAGCGAGGTTTCCAGAGTGATTTCTCGCCTTTATTATCAGAAGGGCTTGAAGTAATACGATGAAAAAGATATATTCCCGACCGAAGTCATTGAAGAAAGCCGTTTTCCACTATTGTCCGGGGTGCGGTCATTCAATTATCCACAGGCTTATCTGTGAAGTGATTGACGAGATGAATCTTCAGGACAAGGCCATTGGCATACCACCGCCGGGATGTGCCGTCTTTGCTTATTACTATTTTGATGTCGACATGGCAGAATCGGCGCATGGCAGGGGAGCCGCGGTGGCCACGGGAGTCAAGCGGGCTTTTCCTGAAGCAATAGTCTTTACTTATCAGGGTGACGGCGACCTGGCGGCTATCGGGACCGCAGAGACGATACATGCTGCCAACAGAAAAGAAAATATAACCTCCATTTTTGTTAACAACGCGGTTTACGGTATGACCGGCGGCCAGATGGCGCCGACCACCCTTTCCGGTCAGAAAACTACTACCACTCCTTATGGGCGGGATGATAATCTGGAAGGATATCCGCTAAAAATGAGCGATATCATAGCTGTGGTTAGGGGCGCGGTGTATGTGGAACGCTGTGCTGTAAACTCGCCGGCCAATATCAGAAAAACGAAGAAGGCTATCCGTAAAGCTTTCCAGACGCAAATTGACGGTCTCGGTTTCTCTCTGGTGGAAATACTGTCTCCTTGCCCCACCAATTGGAGGATGAGCCCCTTGGAGGCGTGGCAGTGGATTGACAATGTCATGGCCAAGGAATTTCCTTTGGGCCTCATAAAAGACATAACGGGCGGAAAAGATGCTGATTAAGACAGTCATCGCCGGCTTTGGCGGCCAGGGTGTCATGTCCATTGGGCTCAATTTAGCCCAGGCAGCCATGCTCGAAGGCAAAAACGTGACCTATTTGCCGTCTTATGGCGCCGAGGTCCGCGGCGGTACCGCCAATTGCACGGTGGTCATATCCGATGACGAGATTGCGTCGCCGGTGGCTTCATCGCCCGAGTTCGTCGTTGCTATGAACCAGCCTTCAGTTATGAGATTTCAAAATCAGATTCAATCGGGCGGCCTGTTTTTTGTCAATTCCTCTCTGGTGGAATCCGAAATAGCAAGAGGCGATATCAGCGTCATTAAGGTGCCGGCAAATAGCATTGCCGAGAATTTGGACAGTCCAAAGTCGGCCAACATGGTGATGCTCGGCGCCTTCGCGAAGAAAGGCGGGCTGGTCTCGCTTACCAGCGTAATCGAAGCGTTAAAATTTATCCTGGGTACGAAGCAAAAACTGCTGGCGGTTAACGAAAAAGCTTTAAAGGCAGGATATGACCTTTTCTAAAGCGGCTGAATAATCTGACTTGGGAGTGGACTATGAGCGTTAAACAGATTTCATTAACCCTGGAAAATGAGCCCGGTAAATTCCTGGCGGTGAGCGAATGCCTGGGCAGAGAGGGGATAAACATCAGGGCAATTTCGGTAGCCGATACATCAGATTTCAGTACGGTGAGATTCGTCACCGATAACCCGGAAAAGACGGCAAACGTGCTCCGTAGCGCGGGCTATTCCGTACATGAAACCGACGTCATTGCCGTGGAAGTCCCCGACCATCCCGGAGGTCTTCAGGCGGTGCTGAAGCCTCTGCGCGATTCCAAAATCAATGTTCTCTATTTCTACACCTATCTGGGCAAGGGGGAAAGCGGACAGCCCGTAGTCATCATCGGCGTAGACAAGACCAAAGAGGCGGTAGAAGCACTGGAGAAGAATTGGGTTCATACTTTTGGCATCGAAGTCTATACGCTGTAATGAGCCCTGTGAACCTCCAGCCCTGAGCCGTTAATACATAGCGGGCGAAAGTATTTATGTCAGCCCCGTTATTTTAATCTCCTATGACTATATGACTATTGACGTTTCATCACGATGCGGATACCATTGGTACAAATACGTGAAACGGGGTAAAAGATGAGTACTTGTTTAAAAATCCTACTCTTATTCGTACTTCTCCTGGCAGGTTGCCTGGCGCCGCCCAGGCTAACTGTAAGCCTGGCGTCTCCGGCCGATGGCAGCGCGGTGCTATCGCTAACACCTACTTTTACCTGGGGAGGCGGCAGCGGAGCAGCTACCTATCGCTTGATGGTAGCGCAGGACAACAATTTCCAAAATTTAGCGCTCGATGTGAACAATATAGGCGACCTCAGCTACACTATGCCTTCGGGCAAACTAAATGGCGACACCTGGTATTATTGGAAGGTACTGGCCCGGCAGGGCAACCAGGTATCGGCTTGGACGGCCCCGTGGTCTTTCCATACACCAGGAGGGGCTGGTCCGTCCAGTACTGGAACTGTTCGAGTCAGCGCTACCCTCGATGGTGCGCCGTGGACCGGCTCGGTAAATTACAGGGTTAGCGGTCCTTTCTCGGATACAGATAATTCGGTCCCTTGGAATTTTAAGACTGTACCAGCCGGTACCTATACCGTAACCTACAATTACGGTGGTCCGACAGGGGCTTCGTTAACGAGCATAACTCCACAACCGACCTTGGAGTTGGCGGCAGGCGACACGGTGCACTTCGTCTTGAATTTCCAGAGCCAAACCAGTTCCAGCATAAATGTCATTGCCACACTGAATGGCTCACCGTGGTCCGGAACCGTTGGGTATTCAATCACCGGTCCATTCAAGGATGCGGACGTCATTGTTCCGAAAACTTTCGGTAACCTGCCTTCGGGGACGTATACGTTAACGTACAATTCGGGTGGTCCATCCGGCGCTATACTGAGCAGTATTTCCCCGTCGCCGACTCAAACGCTGGCGCCCAATGGCAATATCGTCTATACATTGAATTTCTCAGCAGTCTCAGCATCGAGCCTGTCGGTGACTGCGTCGTATAATGGGGCTGCCTGGACAGGGCCGGTACAATTTTCAATCTCCGGGCCGATTAATAATATTTACACATCGGTTCCATTACAATTAAATAACGCTCCTCCGGGGACGTACTACATAAGCTACAAAGCGGGCGGGCCGCCGGGAGCAACACTGGGAAATATCGCACCCGGTCAGTCACTGGTTTTAACCAGCGGCGGGTCGGCCGGGTTTATCCTAAATTATTATGCGCAGCAGCAAACCGGCAATGTGGTAGTCAACGCCAACTTGAATGGTTCGCCGTGGTCTGGTGCGGTCGGCTATATGCTCAGCGGTCCTTTCCAGAGCAATGATAACCAGGTGCCACGTACGTATAACAACGTGCCTGTGGGCAACTACACCGTTACGTATATGGGAGGTGGGCCCGCCGGCGCTATATTGACCAGTATCACGCCGGCGCCAACGCAATCGCTGGCAAGCGGCCGTACCATCGGATTCAATTTGAACTTCACGGCGCAGCCCAGTACCGGTACCATTACGGTAAGTGCCATGGTGGACGGGCAGCAGTGGATGACGCAACCCGGGTCCGGTCCAATTAGCTATACGGTAACCGGCCCAGCCAGTGATTCCGCGAATACCATACCTGGCACCTTCAGCAGCATGCCATCCGGCATGTACACTTTGAGCTACAATTCAGGCGGGCCTATCGGTGCCACATTGACCGGCATCTCGCCATCACCGACGCAAAATCTGGCGCCGGGTGGCTCTATTCAATATGTATTGCAGTTCACCGGACAGCCCAGGGGATACGTTACGGTTAATGCTACGTTGGACGGGCAGGAATGGACGGGTTCGGTCGGGTATGTGCTCCAGGGTCCATATGTGGAATCGGGCGATTCGGCACCTCGCGACTTTGCCAATGCGCCGCAGGGGAGCTATAGCGTCCAGTACAGCGGTGGAGGTCCGCCACAATCTTCTTTCATTGGTGTTTCTCCTCCATCGCAGATGTTACCTGCCGGTGGCTCCATAACCTTTACACTTATGTTCCACTTCGAGGGATTAGAGCCAGGACCTATGCCGGGACCTGTGCCGGGACCGGAGCCCGAGCCTTTACCACCACCAGTCCCCGAACCTGAACCTGACCATGATTTACCCTTGCTTAATAAATAAAGATGACTGAACAGGAATCCAATTTGAGATGAGAAGGAGACTAATACAATGAGGGTTTGGTTAGCTATCTTATTTGCAACAGCCATGCTGCTGGTGGGCTGCAATGCCGCAGGCACGGTGCCTCCAGCCAGCAGCGGGTTGCGCATCACCACTGAAATATATCCGCCCTATAATTTTGTGGATAAAAATAACAATGTTACCGGGCAAAGCACGGAAATTGTACAGGCTATCTTAGAAAACACAGGCACCCGGGCTAATATAGAGGTCATGCCGCTTAGCCAGGGTCTGGCCATAGCTGAAAAGGGGCCTGAAGTGGTAATTTATTCGCTGAACAGGACTCCCCTGCGGGAAAACCTTTTCAAATGGGTTGGACCGATTGGCTACTACGAGCAGGCGTTTTATGCCAAGAAAGGCACAACGATTACAATTAATGAACTTGAGGACGCCAAAAAGGTCAATAAGATAGGCATCTACAAGGGCGATGCCGGGGCCCAGTTCCTGGCATCCCAGGGATTTACTAACCTGGACGAAAGTCTGACTGATGCCGAGGCTTTGAAAAAACTAATGGATGGCACAGTACAATTATGGCTGGGAAATAAAGACGGCCTGGCCATCACCGCTGCCCAGGCGGGAGTAAATCCGGATGACCTGGTCATGATGCCCACCGTTGTCATACAGGCGGACCTTTACATAGCGTTCAGCAAGGACGTTCCTGATAGCACGGTAACCGCCTGGCAGAGCGCGTTGGATGCCTTGAAGCAGGAAAAGGATATCGATTATAAAACGGTTTATGAAAAAATAATGGCCAAATACAGCGACCCCGAATATATAAACAGCTTAATGGGCCAATGACGGCAACTGCAACAAAGGCTCGAACTAGAAGCCGCTTTTCTTGATTTTCTCTATTTCTTTTTCTATAGCAGCTCTCTCTGACCCGATATCACCTTTGGCGAAGACAGCCACGGCATTGAACACCAGCCCTATTCCCCAGAACAGCATTACCCACCCGGGCCAGAAGTAGCCGTGGCCCGTGAAGTACCAGATGGCCACTAGCATCAAATTGACGAGTATGTATGCCGTCAGGTGGGCGTAGAATCTTCTCCTTCTTCTCACCCTATGCGTGGCTATTTCGCGGATTTCATCATCTGACATCTTCTTTGACATAGGTCAACTCCTTAATTTCGTTACTATCTAGTCTATGCGCTTGAACATCTTTTTCGGCATGCCGCAGATGGGGCACTTATCAGGTGGTTCGCCTTCGACCGTGTTGCCGCAGTGCTGGCAGACATAGATTGGCTTCTCGGGAATGGTCTGGCCTTTTTCCAGCGTGGTGAGGGCAGCCTGATACAGGCTGTGGTGGATTTGCTCAACCTTATTCGCCAGGTAGAAGGTGTCATTTGCCTTCTTGTCACCTTCGGCGTCGGCCTGCTTGATGAAATCAGGATACATTTTCGTGAACTCGTAATGCTCACCGCCGATGGCTGCCTTCAGGTTGTCCAAGGTTGATTTTACTCCCTGCATGACTTTCAAGTGATTGCGGGCATGGACGGTTTCCGCGTCCGACGCAGCCCGGAATAAACGGGCTATCTGCTTGTATCCCTCCTCTTCAGCCTTCTCAGAGAAATAAAGGTATTTGCGGCTGGCCTGGCTTTCGCCGGCAAAAGCAACTTGTAGATTGTCACTGGTCTGGCTCATAGTCCACCTCCTGAAATGTCAATCAATTATATTGTAATTGAAATCACCGACTAATTGAAGCCAGCCGTGCCGCGGCGCGGTTTATGGTACTGCTTTACGTTGCCGGTCAAAGCTGCTATGATGACTGACTGGCATAAAGTGCTGAATATTTAAAAAAAGGGGGTTACCACAAATGGCAGTAACTATTATCAATCTGGTCCTGACTACCGTAATACTGGCTTTGGGTATCTGGGCGTTCGTCAAGAGGAAGTCTGACGTAGCTCTTTACATCGGCATTGGCTTTGGTTTGTTCGCCATTTCTCATGCTCTGACACTGGCGGGGCTGGCAGCAAGTCTGGATGCCTTTATCATTGTCATCAGGATAATCGGTTATCTGCTGGTTATATTTGCCCTGTGCCGAATACTGATGAAGAAATAGCCCGGATATCCCCCCGGTAGCCGGCAAGACTTCTTTTTGTCCCACTATGGAACACGTAGCAACAAGCTGAAACCGCTTGTTAATGAGTGTTGCCTGCTAGTATAATCAATCATTGGATGGGGCTGTAGCTCAATTGGGAGAGCGCCTCCCTTGCACGGAGGAGGTCAGGGGTTCGAATCCCCTCAGCTCCACCACTTTGTTTAGCAAAAGTTTAAAATAAATCTAGCAAATCGTTTCGTAAAAGTTTAACTAATAGCCACCACCAGCAAACTACCAGTGCACAAGTGGAGAACAAGAGCATGAGAAAGGAATGGCTTGGGCAAGTACGTATCTACCTTCTAATAAAAAACCATCATTATTCTTATGCTTGGATTAATTTGCAGGAAGACGGCTCCTTGTCTTTCGGTCTCTTATCGAAAACTCTAAAATTCACAGAGTGGGGTAGTGCAGTTGTTCAATCCGGTGCTTTTACTAATCATATCCAGACTTTACCCAAAGGAATTGTTGACATCGAAGATGCTGAGAGCCCGCATGTTACTTTTCACCCGCCGCCAATTAGCCAAAAGTATGGGGTTGCTCATATGATTGACGCCCAAAACCGCATAGTAGATGAATGGGAGCTAGATTGGTTTCCAGTAAGAACTCCTCAACTACTTCTGTGCGTCTATACCGGCAATATCTTTGCACTGCCAACGGAGACGAATTTAGAGGGTAGACATGAAATAGTGAAATTGCCTTCTCAAGTACAGTGTCTGCGCATGGAGCTTATCGTAATTCCTAAGTCAAAAAAGTCGATAAAGCTCCTTCATTCTCAAAGTGCGGTCACAAACATTCACGGGGTTTGTCCCAATTACGTTGTGAGTTGCCATTTTTATAACAATCCTTTAGTAGACCCAGCTTTGTATATAGTCACTGATACTCATGTGAAGTGAGTTAGCTGGGTTTATGTTGCTAGCCTAAATATCGCCTCAAAAATGGTTCTACCTATTGATTCCCCAGCTCCATGTCCTCCATGTGAGCTATTCGAAGAGAAGGTTATTCATAAATATAAATCAATGTCAGTTGTGGGGCATAATTGGGTCAGGTGTGGAGCTTTGATATATGACATCAGTTATTTAAATTTCATTGCGACAGGCAGTGCAGCAGTTCATTAAAGTTCCTTGCTGATTTATGAACAGAATGGCCAAGATTTTCACCACTGGCATTGAAAAGAATAGTCTGAAGCCCCAGCCCAGTTGCCGAGTCCAGGTTTTTAGGGTTGTCATCTACAAATACCGCAGAACTGGCGTTGACATTTAGCTGCCGGATTAGGTATTGAAAGATAGCGGGGTCTGGTTTTCTGAGGCCGACATCTCCGCTGATGACAAAGCCACGGATATATCTCTCAAACTTAAATCTATCTCGCAGTTTTCTCGACCACTCTGAGAGGTCATTCGATAGACACCAAACTTCCCCGCCTCTTGAATTGGTTGCCTCGAGGAATTCAATCAAGCCATCGGTCAGATTATGACGTTGCAGGTATTCATCTTCCAGGTTGGGGTTTATACCTACGGCTTGCCAAAGTTCAGTTGAGTTTATATTACCCAGACTCGCTGCAGCATAGAGGCCGTTGATTATATCTATATCGTTGATACCGCCCTTCTCGGCAATAAACGGGCAGAGCAAGTCTTTTACGTCATCCCCGATGGAATACATTACTCCCATGGCATCAAGTATCACAACTTTAGTTTTCAATGTTGGTCTTTGCTTATGTCCGGTCATTAGTTTATGCTTTCAAGATGCGCAGGGCACGCAGCGTTACCCACTTGTTAGGTTGCTTTTTGGCACCGAAGTTTATCCATGTCTTGCCGGTGTAATCGTATTCCATCAACCAGCGCCCTTGGGCATCTTGCTTGTCACGGATTGTGGTCAAAGCATTTTCCAGCCGAGGGTCATGACCATAGCCTAATCCGACCAGCGCTTCAACATTCTGCAATAAATCGGTCACATAAAACACCGGAAAGCCGAATTTCCACCAATTCTGACTCGGTTTAGCGCTGTAGCCACAGGGATAATCTGCCCTGGCCGGGTCTTTGCTGAACAGGAAATCAACTCCTGTATCGATGGCGTTATCTATCAACTTTGTTCTTTTTCCTTTCGGCAATTTGCTGAAAGCCAGCATTATTTTTACGGCTCCCCAGGCGCAGGGCAGTTTATTATTCGCGCCGCAGGCGAATTTGGGCCCGCATTTCCCGGCGTAGTAACGCACCGGAGCTGTCTTATCCTCCATGGGGGCTACGCCGTCGCCGGTGACGCTCTTTGCCATCCACTCAAACGCCTTATCCAGGCGCGGGTCTTTTAACCCGAGGTCCAGTAGGGCGGCGCAGAGGTTTCCCTGCAGGCAATCTATTGTTCCCGACGGGGCTCCGTTAATTGTGAAATGCCCGTCTTTTGTCAGCGTATGCTCTAATAAATAAGAGCCGGCGATTGCCAAGCGCTTATCCATTTCAATAGAAGCGCCAAGCTGAGCCAGTAAGATAATCGACCACACAGTGCCCCTGTATTTCGGATAATATCCGGCTCCGGGTTGCACCCAATAGCCTTCCTTCTCCATCTTTTCCAGCACTTTGGCAATAGGGCCTTCAGTATGTGCCCTTTTCCTGGCTGCCATTAATTCATCGGCATCGGTTTCGGCTAAGTCACGCAGGGCAAGATATCTCACGCCGATATCGCCTGGTTCCAGTAGCCATTGTAATTGATTTTCTTTTATCATTGGAGTTCTCCGTGTTTGGCGAAAGTTAGCTAAATGCTTATAGGCCCTTGCTGTTTCACACCCAGAAGTATCCATAAAATGTGATGGTGAACTTCCCCATTGGAGCGAGGCTCATAGTATTCGTGCTCAGATAGCTCCTTGATGGTTAAAAAACTGAAATCTGTTTCCAGCTCTTCCCGTGTGCAAAAGTGGAGGAACCTCTGGTCGTGGAATGAGTTATCCTCGTTCTCAACGGGTTTGCCTTTGCCAAAGTGCTCGGGGTCACTCGGGGAAAGCGTGCTGAGGAAAAGCATTCCGCCAGGCTTCAGGCTCTTTTTAATTGTATTTCTGAAGGCTTGCCTCTCTTCCATTTTTAGCAAGTGATAAAAGTTAGAGGCGAATACAATTTCGAATTTTCCCTCAGGCATTTGCCTGAAGTCACAACACTGGAATCTGACACGCGATTCCAAATCAGCAGCCAGCGCCTTTCCTGCCATTTCAATGGCTTCACTGGAATTGTCAATGCCCAGGACATGGCATTTAGTGCTGCGGGCTAAATATATGGCATCACGACCATAGCCGCACCCGAGGTCTAATATTTCATTAGCACTACCGGAAGATTTGACGCCCTGTAAATAATGGCAGGCAAAGGCAGCCAAGGCGCTGGGTCTGTCACCCCAGACACGCTGATGATTTCGATACATATTATCCCAGGTCATTTTCCCATCTTTCGTAACACAAGAACGAAGTTGCCTGTTAGTTCCAACTGGAAAGTCAGCCGGCGCCGCCGCCACCTCCACCACCGCCTCCGCCACCACCTCCTCCGCCACCGCCGCCTCCGCTACTGCCACCACCGGAAAAGCCCCCGCTGACCATGTCTACCATACTGCTGAAGGCATCGCCTACGGCGCTTAGCGATGGCACCGATGATATGTTCCCGCTTACCCCGTCTGTTCCACTGGTATAAAACCATACCGGTGTCGGAGCATCAAGCTGACTGAACTGCTTTACCCAGCCCTGGGTTAAGCCGAAGACTACGGCATAGGCGAAATAGGAGTCCCAATAGCTCAGGTTGTCGGTGGCCAGCTGCTTGTCTTTGGCCATTTTCTTGAGATATTTCCCAAAGGCTTTCCATTTAGCACACTCAGCAGCGCCTGCTTCTGTTAGCTTTGGCAGCCTGGATGAAAGTATGATTGCCGCCATACCGATAGGGAGGCATAAGGCAAAGGGAACGAAAATCATCTCAGCGTATGGCCACAGAAGCACAAAGAGAAATATGCCGAGAAATATAGGAAGAAAGATAAGAAGTATTCCGGGCATTAGCAGACGTTGGACTGACCGCGATGGCTCCTCCTCGAAAAGTTTCAGCTTTACTGCCTCGCGTTCCACCATACGGGTGAATTCCTTAAGTAGCTGCGGATGCTGTCCTTTCTGCTCGGAAAGTAGTTTCCCATCGCGGCTAGCCATAGTCTGCGTAATCAGGTCCTCGAAGGAGAATTTCTCCTCGTCTTTAGCTTTTATGAGCAGTATGTCTTTTTGCGTGCCAGACCAATGCTGTTTTTCCGTTTGTATTAGTTCGACTATGCCCTTATTGGCCAGGTCGAAGATAGTGGCTGTAAGCTCCGTAGGACCTACTCTGCCACGGGTGACTAAAGCCACCAATGCCGGCGGCAAATCACTGGGTAGTGAATACTGCGACTGTGGCGCCGCGCTGACTTTCGACAGGCGACCTCTTTTCCTGAAGGCGCGACGTATCCAGAGAGCACCGAGCAGCGGTACAACCACTAAGCCAAACAGGGTAAGTGACAGATTAACTATCGGCTTAACATGGTCGTTATAGGCTTCTCGCTGTTCCAGCTTTTTTTGCCAGGCTGGCGGCACACCGCTGACCATGCCGTGTGGGAAATAGATATTAATCTCGAGTTCTCCGGCAGCAGGTATGCTACCTGTTATGAACTCTATGGTTGTGTCATCTATGATTTGTTTGGTGGCAGATACCCCGTAGCTATAAATCAAAAGCTGTTCTGGCGGCACGGGTCCAGGCAGATGAACGAATACCTGGCTTGAATCGACATAAGCGTCGCGGTCTCCGAAGATAGCTTTCCAATATAGCTGGTCGGCAGGGCTGTTGAGGCGCAGACCACCGTGAACCGTGTACCTGAGTTCTATAATCCGGCGGCTGTTACTTGTCTCAGGGAACCACCAGCCGACCCAGAATTGGTCTTTTTCCATCCAGGTGGCATAGCCATAAGTGTCGCCACCAGCTGACTCGCCCGTTTTTTTCCGGATGTCTATCCACTCTTTAACGACAGGATTAAGCGGATATTGCCGGTCACCTTCCCAAACCTCCACATTATCGATTGACTCGAGCCTATCCGTGGGTATCCATCTAAATGCGTAGTGGAAATCGCCTGAGGTGAAAACGAATGTCTGGACCTCGCTGACCTGAAAATCCGAATTTTCCAGAATTTTAATGTCGACATTTATAGACTCGTAGTGGTAAACCCTGTCGGCGGCACCCAGAGTCCCGAAGCTGCTCAGGAATAAGCCTAGAGCCGCAAGTCCGGCAAGTGGAAAAAATAGCCATTTACCTTTGGACTTATAAGTCAATGTCGTTATCCTCAAATTACGGATTTGGGCAATTATAATACTGAGGGTTTATTTTAACAATCCAGCCCGGCACTGTGCACTATTTTCCCGATTCATTATCGAATATCGCGGGCAGTCAATTTTGCTTCGCGGATTCGTCGTTTGCTATTATTAATTTGTTCGATGCATCATATTAGGAGGTGACAGATGCAGCTTGCAGAGGCGATGGTTAAATCTCTAGAGCAGAGCCAGGGATATCTTACTAAAGCGCTTGATGGTCTGACTCAGGAAGAGGCGGCATGGAGCCCGGCACAGGAGTCTAACAGCATTGCCTTTATACTATGGCATGTCACCCGGGTTGAAGACTTCTTTGTTATCCGTGTTATCCAGCGAGGTGTAGAACTTTACGAGGCGGAAGGTTGGCGTGAGAAATTGGGCACGCCAGCCAAAGATACTGGCTTTGATTATACACTTGAGCAGCTTCGAGCCTGGCCGGTGCCGAAGTTGGAGATAATACGCGGCTATTCCGAGTCGGTTCGAAAAAAGACTCTGGCTTTGCTTAACAGCATCTCTCCAGAAAGACTATCCGAATTGGCGCGGCCGGACCGTTCGCCTGACTCCGTAGGCGATATATTGTGTCGCATCACCACTGAGATAGCTTTACACATGGGACAGATTGCCTATATACGCGGCATTCAGCGCGGGTTGAACAAGTAGTATAAGCCAGACATGTTTTTTAGTGAAATATGAACAATAAGACTTTAAAACGAGGTTGGAATGGCTAAAAGCAGGAAATTAAGGCCCAGCTGGGCGGACAGAGCTAAAATCCGCATCAAGAAGATGCTGGGCATGAAAATCTTGCTTTGCGATAGCTGCAAATGGGACTGGCGAAGCGCCTGCCATAACCCCGAGCGGCCTAATGCCATCTGGTGCCTGGATTACGAGAAGAGAGGCAGATAAGCCGACAAAACGAGTATAATTCTTTGACACTATTAAAGTCCGATGCTATCATGGTACCGAACTGCCCGGCCGCTTGATTGGTTGGGCTACATATGAACGGCGTTAGCGGTCTCTTCTTAATATTATTCTTGATTTCTCTGGCGGCAGCTGCCTTCTTCTGCAGCGCTGAGACAGCTTTTATCGGCATGCAGCGACTCCGCCTCAAACACCTGGTACGTATCAATCACCCCAGAGCAGCAATCGTAGCCCGAATTCTTGATAAACCTGAGAAATTTCTGGCTACCGTGCTCTTGTGCATCAATTTCTTCGAGACGGCAGTAGCTACTCTGGGTACGGTAATGGCTGTATCTTTGTGGAAGGAGAACTTAGGTGTAGCCATAGCTACCATCGTAATAACCATATTGACTTTGATTTTCGCCGAGCTTATTCCCAAGAGCCTGGCTGCTCGCTACGGGGAGAAAATAGCGCTGGCGTATGCCAGGCCAATAGAATTTATATCGACGGCACTTTATCCATTTGTTTATGTACTTAACCATATCGGCATCAGATTTACCAGGATGGCTGCCGACGGTACCGAGCCGAGGCCGACGATTAGCCAGGATGAATTCCGTACGGCTATTACCGTTGGTGAGGCGGAGGGGGTCTGGGAAGAGGAAGAAGCGGAGATGCTACACAATACCTTCGAATTCGCTGACCGGCCGGTCAGTGAAGTGATGCAGCCGCGTACCGAGGTTACCTGGTTGAGGCAGGGGACGACTTTAGCCGGCTTTCTTGATATTTATAGACAGTATCCCTTCTCTCGTTTTCCAGTTTATAAGGGTACAACGGATAATGTGGTCGGTGTTTTATCGATTAAAGATGTGCTTATGGCTCAGGCCAAAAATTTACTGAAGCCGGATAGCCCTATCGATGAGCTGGTTCGACCCGTGCATTTTGTGCCCCAGACCAAACGTCTGGGTGAGCTTCTGGCTGAGATGAGGGATAACAATTATCATATGGTAGCCATTGTTGACGAATATGGCGGCGTGGCCGGTATAGCTGCCTTAGAGCAATTGACTCAAGAGATAATGGGCGTTATCGGCGATGAACTGGCGGTAAAGGAAAAAGACTTCGTAGCTATCGACGCTCATACCTGTGAGGTCGATGGTGGGGTCAGGGTGGAGGAAGCTAATGAGCAACTGGATTTGGACCTGCCTACAGGTGACTATGAAACCGTGGCCGGGTTCATTCTCAGCCACTTAGGGCGCATACCAAAGCAGGGTGAGAACTTAAAATATAAGGACCTGAAAATAACTATAGCTGAGATGCAGGGGCGGAAAATAGAGAAGATTCAGATAACCAGGGAAAAGGATGCAGCGCCTGCGCCTTAAGTTCGGCCGTGGTGAAGAGCTCAAGTTTCTGTCGCACTTAGACTTAATGAGGCTTTGGGAGAGGGCTTTACGCCGGGCTGGCCTCCCGTTAGCTTATTCGGAAGGTTTCACTCCTCATCCACAGATTGCCCTGGCAGCTCCACTGTTAGTCGGCGTGACCAGTGACGTTGAGCTAATGGATATTTCACTATCTCGATGGGTGTCTCCTCAGTCTTTTGTGGCACAGATAGAGAAGCAGTTACCTCGCGGCATAGCTCTGCTTGAGGTCTGGCCGGTTGGGCCGAACGTTCCATCGCTTCAATCACAGGTTAAATTCGTTGAGTACAGGGTTGAAGTAGAGACGGAAAAAGGATGCCAGGAAGTTGAGTCAGCTTTGAAATCTTTTCTGTCAATGAAGGAACTGCCGTGGCACCATCACCGGGATACCGGCGACCGTTACTACGATTTGCGCGCCCTGGTGGATGACCTTCGGCTTATCGATTGCCAGGATTCAATATGTGTTTTGGGAATGAGACTCCGCTGCGATGAAAAGGGTGCGGGCAGGCCGGAGCAGGTTACTAAGGCCCTTGGTTTCTCCAAACGTCCCAAATCTATTCATCGCACCAATCTGATTTTAGACTGACTCCGATTGGGTTATCAGATGCAATCAACACAGCCTCGTTTGAATTCTAAGCGTCAAAAGCTGGCCAGGAAATTCGCCCGGCTTATGAGGCGACTGTCTTTAATCGAGTTGGCTATAGTCGGCGTTATATTGCTGGTGCTCGTTTTCGGCGGCCTCTCGGTCAAACTGAGCTACTTTTTGGCTTTTCCTCAGCCCTGGGCATCCGCTTTGTACTTTACTATTTTGGCGGTTGGTCTGGGAATAATTTTGATGCCGCTGAACTACTACCAGGGCTTTATCCTGCCGCGACGCTACGATTTGTCGCATCAAAAGCTTAGTGCCTGGTTGGCAGACAGAGCCAAATCCTCAGCCCTGGGCTTTTTATTGGGCCTGGCAGTAGCTATTCTCGTTTACTGGCTGCTGGCCCGCTTCCCGGACATGTGGTGGTTGTGGGCTGCCGTATTTTTATTCCTGCTCAGCTTACTTTTAACGCGGCTGACGCCGACTTTACTGCTGCCCATGTTCTTTAAGTTAGAGCCTCTGGGTGACACGGGGCTTAAACGAAGATTGATGAAGCTGGCAAAGCGGGCTCGAGCCCCGATTTCCAATGTGTCCACCATAGACTTGAGCAGCAAAGGCACCACAGCCAATGCTATGTTAGCCGGCCTGGGCAGGACGAGGAGTATTATTCTCACCGATACTTTGCTCCAGAAATATAGTTCGGATGAGATTGAAGTGATACTGGCGCATGAACTGGGGCATCACCTCCACAAGGATATTCCCAAGCTTATTGCCCTGCAGGCAGCTATGATTTTGCTGGGTTTATACCTGTCCAATCTGGTTTTAAGAGCCAGCATTATCCCATTTGGTTTTGATGGAATTGCCGATGTGGCGGCGTTCCCTCTGCTATTATTGTCCATAGCTGCTATGAGCTTAATAATAACGCCATTGACTAATGCCTGCAGCCGGTATGTGGAGGCGTCCGCCGATAAAGCTGCCCTGGAATTGACGGCTAATCCCCAAGCTTTTGTTACGGCAATGACCAGGCTTACGAACCAGAATCTAAGTGTGGCCGACCCCAGCCGTTGGGAGGAACTGTTATTTTATGACCATCCACCGTATACTAAGCGGGTTAGTTTGGCCAACCGTTATAATATGAAAGCTCCTAGAAGGAGGTAAGCGATTAAACTTATTCTGGTCAGACACGGCGAGACCGCCTGGAACCAGGAAAGGCGGATTCAGGGTGGCAGCAGCGATATTGAATTAAGCGAGGTCGGAAAAGAGCAGGCAGCGAGACTGGGGCTGGCACTAAAGGACACAGAAATTGGCGCTATTTATTCCAGCCCCTTAAAGCGCGCTCTGGATACTGCACAGGCCATTGCCGGCTACCATAGTTTAACGGTGCAGGTAGAGCCCGATTTACGGGAGATGGAAGTCGGTGAGCTAGAAGGCGTCTCCATTGCTGATTTGGGGACTAGTTTTGGCCAATTTTTGCTTCACTGGCGACAGGGACTGGGCACGGAAAAGTTACCCGGTGGTGAGAGTGTCGCTGAGCTGGCTGACAGGGTCTGGACCATAGTTCAATCGATAAAGAACAGACATGACCACGGAAATGTAGTGGTGGTGAGCCACTTTTTTACGTGCGTGGCGACCATCTGTAAAGCTCTGGGATGGCCGCTGACCACTATAGAACGGATTAGAGTGCAGACCGGTAGTATCAGTATAATTGACTTCACAGATGGGCAGACTCGCCTGGTATCATTGAGCGATACTTGTCATCTAAGAGAGGGCTAAGTTGGCCAGAAAAGACAAAACGCTGGACGGAAGAGTAATCGACTTTATCCGCGAGCAAAGTCTTATCTCAGCCGGCGATAAGCTGGTAGTGGCTGTATCCGGGGGTGCCGATTCGGTTTGTTTGCTTCATATTCTGGCGCATCACCTGGATGACCTGGGTGTAGAGCTGCATGCCGCCCATCTCAACCACCAGCTTCGAAATGCTGAATCCGATGCCGATGCCGGTTATGTTTCTGATTTGGCGCATAAGCTCGGCGTGCCGGCCGCTATTGGGCGCCGGGATGTAGCAGCATATCGTAACCGCAAGGGCGGCTCATTAGAGGAAGCTGCCCGCGAAGTCCGTTACGGCTTCCTGGCTAATGTGGCTAAGAAGGTCGGTGCCTCTAAAGTGGTAACAGGACACACCTGTGACGACCATATCGAGACTATTCTGCTGCATTTACTGCGCGGCGCGGGCACAGCAGGACTACGTGGTCTGCAGTCTCGCTCGGCATTGCCACACGGTGACAAAGGTGACCGGCTTGAAGTAGTCAGGCCGCTGCTTGAAATTACCCGGCAGGAAACGTTGAGTTATTGCCGGCGGCACCGACTGGCCCCGCGGAGCGATTCATCCAATGAATCGCTTTCCTTCTTAAGAAACCGTATCCGCCTCGAGTTGCTGCCTGTACTTAGAAGCTATAACTCCGGTATTGACAAGGTGCTGCTGAGGCTGGCCGATATTGCTACAGATGACATCTCTTTTATTGAGGAACAAGCTTCTTTGCTGTGGGCGGATTTAGTACAAAAAGACGGCGATGCACTTTACCTTGACGTGAACAAGATGCGTGCTCTGCCGCGTGCCGTACAAAGGCAGGTCTTTAGAAAAGTAGTTAAGCTACTAAGAGGAGACCTGAAGGACATCGAGGCCGACCATATTGAAGCCATGATTGAGTCTCTATCGAAACCAGCGGGAAAGAGATTTTGTCTGCCTGACGGGTTGACGCTGTCCACGGAGTATGGCCGTCTGGTTATAACACCGACTCGAGCTTCAGTATGTCCCTTGCCTCCTCTCCAGGGTACAACCAGCATTAATATCCCTGGGGAAACTGATTTATCGGGCTGGCGGGTTAGGGCGGATATAGTTCAACAGTCAGTCGGCAGCGACAATGGTATTACCGCCAGCTTTGACTTGGATAAGGTTGGCAAAAAACTGGTGGTGCGGCGACGCAGACCCGGCGACCGTTTTCAGCCTCTGGGCATGAATCAGACCAAGAAGCTCCAGGACTTTATGGTCGATGCCAAAATTCCCCGTACATGGCGAGACCGGGTGCCGTTGGTTACCTCAGCCAGGCAAATTCTGTGGGTCGTCGGCTGGAGAATGGATGACAGGGTTAAGGTTACTGAAAAGACGAAGAACATACTGAGCTTGAAATTTGAAAGGTTAACTTAATGGCGGTGGATTCCGAATTGCGTATACGCCGGCTCAGGATAGATGAGGCCTTGCCCAAACTTGACCATTACCTTAACGCTGCCTTCATGGCAGGGTTGCCCTCGGTGCGCATCGTCCACGGCAAAGGAACGGGAGTGCTAAGACAAGCAGTACATGAGACTCTGGCGGAACATCCTCTGGTCAAGTCATTCCGGTTCGGTGATTGGGGCGAGGGGGGAGTCGGCGTAACTGTGGTTGAGCTGGCAAACCACTAACGGAATAAACCTTATAACAGGGAATAAAAATGAGTACCAGGGCTATAGCAGTTCCCAGGCAGATGTGGTATGAAGAGGGGAAATTGCGGCTGACCTTCCCCGAATCTTGGGAGGTGGTGCCCTGCCTGATGAAGGGGCATGACATCCCACAGATAGCCCCCAAACAGATAAAGACAGCGTTTGATAATCCTATCGGCAGTACCAGGCTTAAAGAGCTGGCCAAAGGTAAAAATAAAGTTGCCGTAATCTTTGATGATATCTCGCGTCCTACAAGAGTCGCCGATTTGATACCCTATGTTATTAAGGAGTTGGAGGCGGCGGGCATTTCTGAGCAGGCAATCAGATTCATCTGTGCTGCCGGTGCTCACGGGGCTCATACTTATCAGGATTTCCAGAAGAAGCTGGGCCAGAAGATAATGGACAGGTTCCCGGTTTACAATCACAATATCTATGAGAACTGCACCTATGTCGGGCAGACTTCGCAGGGGACACGGCTTTCTGTCAATTCTGAGGTAATGAGCTGCGATTTGAAAATCGGCATCGGCTCGGTAATTCCTCATCCTCAAAGTGGATTCGGCGGCGGTGGCAAAATTGTACTGCCTGGCATAGCTTCTATCGACTCAATCGAGGCTTTTCACTTGCTTGAAATAAAAGCCAGAGAAGGCGGCCGGGGAAATACTGTTGGGCTGGGCAATTACCTCGATAATCCTATGGTCAAGGATTTTAATGAGGCGGCAAAAATGATAGGTCTCGACCTCAAGATTGACACCGTAATCAATGGGAGTGGAGAGCCCTGTGCTATATTCGTGGGCGAGCCTGAGGCGGAATACTATGAGGCGGTCAAGTTTGCTCTGTCGCACTACGCTACAAAACCAGTCCCGGGGGCTGATGTGGTTGTGGTGAATACTTATAGCAAGGGCAGCGAAGCCATAGTCGGCTTGATCATAGGCATACAGATGCTGATGGAAAAGGGGGGCGAGCTGGTACTGATAATGGACTGCCCGGCCGGCCAGGTAGTCCATTATTTGCTGGGTAGTTTTGGCGGGAAAGCCAGAGGCCGCTTATTCAGCTCCGTTGATTTTCAGCTACCGTGGTTAAGAAGATTCATGGTATTATCTCCGCAATTCGAGAGGTCTACGACTGACTGGCTGGCGATACCCGACACTATATGGGCAAAGTCGTGGTCTGAGGTGACTGGCATATTAAAGCAAGATTTCCCTGATGGCGCCAGGGTAGCGGTTGTTCCTGACGGTACCATTCAGTATTTATCTGCCTCTTAATGTAGGGTTTGTAGACGGGGATTGAAAATGGGTGCTCAAGTTGCAGGGCTAGCAGCCCAGTTCAAGGCAGAGGCCGGCAAGGCAGGTGCTATGGTGTACGAGGCCTCAAGTGCTGAAGATGCCAGTAATTACATATTGAAACTGGCCCAGGAACGCCATGTTAAAAACGCAGTTAAATCTAAATCCAAAGTCGCTGATAAAATTAAATTGAGGAAACATCTGGAGAAGGCTGGCATCGAGGTAATCGAGGCCGATTTGAAGGAGTGGATGGCTCAGTTAGCCGGTGAAAAACCGACGGGACGGAAAACGATTGGACAGGTGGAGAAGCTTATTTCTAAGGCAACCGGCAAGAAACTAAATCCCGACCCGCGGGTTCTGTTAAATGCAGCCAATAGAACCATAAGGCAATACTGTATTGATGCCGACATGGGCATATCGGAAGCTGACGTAGCCATAGCTGAAACGGGAACTTTAATCATCGTCGGAAATGAAGGCGTCACCCGTCTGGTTGCCGTTTTACCTCGTATACATGTAACTCTGGTTGAGAGTCAAAATCTGGTTCCTTTTATGGAAGATGTTATTACCAGGCTTAAATCGCTCAAGGGAAATATAGCTGGTCAGGTCGTGCCAGGTTATGTCACTTATATCACCGGCAGAAATACAACTGCTGATATACCCGGTGCTGTACTGGCCAGAGCTCAGGGGCCTGCCGAGGAGCACGTAATACTGATGAATAAGGCTGCCAGGAGGGGTAGCGTATGAGTCGGGCCATGACAAAGCGCGTGCACAAGGCACTAACGGATGAAAACTTGCAAACCGCCCTTACCAGACTACTGGGGCTGATTAAATTCGTACGTCAGCTAGCATTTACGGGACTCGATTTTGAGTCTTTAAGTCAGGAGATTCGTCGCGTTAAAGAGAATTCCATCGCCAACCTGCCGCAGCTGGTGGAGCAGTTTAAGTCACAAGCCACCAAAGCCGGGGCCGTGGTATACGAAGCCGAAGACGCTGAGGATGCCGTTAAATATGTGCTGAAGCTGGCGCAGGAACGCAAAGTGAAACATATAGTGAAATCGAAGTCCATGCTGGGCGAGGAGATTGAGTTAAGAGAGCATCTCCAAAAAGCCGGCATTGGTGTGACGGAAACCGACATTGGGGAGTGGATTGTCCAGCTTGCAGGGGAAAGACCGGCACATTTGGTTGGCCCCGCGATACACAAGACCATAGAACAGGTGGCTGAGCTTATATCCAAGGCGACCGGCCAGGAGCTGGGAACCGACCCTCAAGCTTTGCTGGATGCGGCGCGTCGTGCCTTGAGGCAGACCTACATAGATGCCGACATGGGCATTTCGGGAGCTAATATCGCCATAGCTGAGACCGGGACATTGGTCGTTGTCACCAACGAGGGAAACGGTTGTATGGCGACAACTTTGCCTCCGGTTCATGTGGCGGTAGTCGGCTATGAGAAGATAGTTTCCAGCTGGAAAGATGCTGCTGCCATTTTCAGATTACTCAGTCGATGCACCGCCGGCATGAAAATGCCGGTGTATGTCTCCCACATTACCGGGCCAAGTCGTACCGATGCCATTCCCGGGACAATGCTTCACGGTGCCGGAGGTCCCGGTGAAGTCCACATCGTACTGGTGGATAACGGCCGATGGCAGATGAGAGAATCTGACGAATTCAGGGAAGCGCTATATTGCATTAAGTGCGGCACGTGTCTTAACGTCTGCCCGGTTTTTGCCTCAGTTGCTGGGCAGGTTTATGGCTACGTATATCAGGGAGGCATAGGTGCCATATTAACCGCCTTTTTACACAGTATGGATAAAGCTGAAGAGGTGGCGAGCCTGTGCCTTGGCTGCATGGCCTGTAAAGAAGCCTGTCCCGCCCGAATTGACATACCGCGGATGATAACGCGGTTGAGAGCCAGTCTGGCAGAAGAAAAAGGCTTGCCCATGTTGAACAGTATGGCTTATCGCAGCATTCTGAAACACCAGCCCAGATTGGATAGAGTGGTAAGAATTGGCTCATACTTGCAGCAACCTTTCGTTGATGCAGACCTTATGATACGACGGCTTCCGGGTCCGTTGAATGCGCTGACCCAGACTATCAGCCTTCCAGCACTGTCGCGTAATTTTTTACGTGACAGGCTCAGGGATTATTCTTCGCCCAAGTTGACAGATAAGCCTAAGGTGGCTTTTTATTCTGGCTGTGTTGGCGCTTATGCCTATCCTGAAATCGGTGAACAGGTGATGAAGGTCTTGACAGAGTGCGGCGCCGAGCCGTATTACCCGGCGGAGCAGGCGTGTTGTGGCGCTCCGGCATATTTTGCCGGCGATATAGAGACGGCATTGAATCTGGCTAAGACAAATATCGTTGCGCTTGAAGAAATGAAGCCCGACTATATCGTTACCGTATGCCCGGGCTGCGCCGCCGTATTGCAGCGGGAATATCTAAACTTAACCACTGCTGAGCCGAGATGGAACCAGCGAGCCAGAGCATTGGCCGGTAAAATTCGTGATTTCTCACAGCTACTGCTGGAGCTAACCCCCTCCATGCCGAAAAAGCCGTCACGAAATCAGAAGGTCACTTATCATGACCCCTGCCATTTAAGGCGCGGCATCGGTGTCTTTAATGAGCCCAGGCGGTTGTTGGAACGGGAAGGCTTTGAGGTGATAGAAATGGCGGATTCAGACGCCTGCTGCGGCTTTGGTGGTCATGTCGTGCTCAGCTATCCCGAGTTGTCCAAATCGGTCTTGAAGAGAAAACTGGATAATATAGAAGCAGCTGGCGTGGAAACAGTGATTACGAACTGCTTAGCCTGCGTACTGCAACTCAGAGGCGGCCTGGATAAGCGCTGCAGCCGCATTAAAGTAATGCACAGCGCCGAACTGCTGGCAAGTACGTTTGAAATCACACAGTAGCATTCGCCCATCAACTGATATTAACCTTCAACTCAGGACTGTTTTTAACCTCTTATTTTCGCGGCAATCTTTCTGCCGAATTCCACGCAGGCTTCGATGTCACTACCTTCCGGCCTCTGTAGTAGCTTCAGACCGGGCTCGATAACATTCATTTGGAAAATATGTTTCATGGTATCAGTTATCATTTGAATCGATTCGCCGCTCCAGGCATAGGGCCCAAAAGCCGCTCCGACTTTTCCTTTCAAGTTCACCTTTCGAATTTCAAAAAGCAATGACTTCATGGCGGGCAGCAAGTCATTATAATAGGTAGGGCATCCAAGAATTAGGGCATCGGCATTTTTAAGGTCGCTTAACTTCGCTTTTTCTACATTTTTCGATGTTACTTGAACTGCGGCCTCTTTTAGTCCGACCTGTATGGCCACAGCCATTATTTCTGTATTTCCTGTTCTCGTGCTATAAATTATTATAGCTTTGTCCATCATTCCTTCCCGGTCTTTTTCTGAAGTCAGTTTGGTGAGCGCTTTGCAAAGATTTCTAGATTAGCGCTCTCTTACCTCTACGGTATAACCCTTAGCCATTAATTCTTTTGTAATCTTAGTTGGGTCAGTGTTATCAAGATGTAATACCAATTCAGTCGCTTCACCATCTGTTGGAGGCATATTGTGTACGCCAATTATCTTTATTCCGTTTTTATCCACAACCTCCATAATCTCTTGTATGCATTTAGGTGAGCCGCAGTTACCGATTAGTAATCTGGTACCAGGCTTGCCTATGCCCAACACTGGATTCAGAATTTTGTAGAAGAAATCATCGGTAGTCACTATACCTACCAGGGTACCATCTTCTACCACGGGCAGAGCACCTACTCCTTTATTTTGTGCCAGAGCAACCGCACTTTCTACGGTGGTATCAGGAGTAACTGTAACCAACTTCTTTGACATGATGTCTTTAACAGTCATTTTTGCCAGAAGGTAATTGATTTCCCAAACGCTGAGACTGGTTGCCGGTGAAGGACTGGCGCGAGTTATGCCATCCCGGCTTATCATGCCTACAAGTTTTCCTTTATCAACCACAGGCATGCGCCGAATCTTGTGCGCATCCATGACTTTCCTGGCTTCCATAATGGGTGTGTCACTGGACACGGTAACTACATTCCAGGTCATGATGTCTTTAATTCTCATTTTCTACTCCCTTTTATTTTTTATAAAGACTTAAATAGACAGGCACTCTGCAAGATTGTAGTCCTTGGGATGTAAAAAAGTCATTAAAATTATGGCGGAATAATTAAAGATTCATAAAATTTAGATAGAATCACAATTTCCCGAGGCGGAGGTAATTCTAGTTGTCTACTTGCTTATCGGTTGTGCTCTCCTCGTCGGCAAGTACATGTTGCTTACGAAGTGGAATCTCTTTGAGGAAAAAGCTTATGACAAAGGCGACAACTGTGATGACAAGTGCTATAAGAAAGACTTCGACCAGGCCGGCATTGAGGGCCTGGCGCAATATCCCGAGTGTTTGTTGATAAAGAGCTGCTCCCTGCGGCCCTGCCTGGCTAAACAGGGTTTTTAGTTGGTCCTGTGCCTGCGGGCTGACTAATACTTCGGGATTGTGAGCCATTAGAGATAACGCTTGAGGCGGAATTAGCGTTTTAATCGTTGCCGGAAGCCTGGCAATAAAATCCGAGGTGAAGCGATTGGTCATTACAGAACCGAGTATGGCTAAACCTACGGCACCGCCCATTGACCGGAAAAAAGGAACAGCGGAGGTAGCAGCACCTAGTATATTGTAGGAAACCGCATTCTGTATAGCGATAGTATAAAGAGGCAGGGTAATACCCAGCCCGAATCCTACCAGGACTATATCCACCGCAGCAATTGCGTAGCTTGTTTCCGGATTTATTCGAGTAAGAAGCGCCAGACCGGCGACCATCAGTGCCAGCCCGGCAGCGCCTTGAATTCGATAATGCCCGCCCGTGCGGGCCAACACCTGTCCGGAGCTAAAACTGCCAAATACCTGGCCAAGCACCATTGGCGTCAAAAAACTGCCGCTCTCAGTCGCCGACAATCCCAGCACACCCTGAAAGAATAGTGGGATAATTATGATACTGCCGAACATAGTGAAGCCGGTAAGAAAGATAATAGGAGTCGATACTGCCACAATAGGGTTTCTGAAAATTTCAAGTGGTACTATTGGCTCCTCGCTTCTGCGTTCTATGATGGGGAAGATTATGATTCCGGCTACTGATAAGGCGAACAGGGAAATCACTGGAACTGAAACCCAGGGATACTCGGTCCCGCCCCAGGACAGAGCCAGCAGCAGTGGTATTACGGCAACTACAAGGGCCGCTATGCCCGCCCAGTCAATTCGATGTTTTAATTTGTCAAGACGAAAATTCGGGAAAAAGAAGGCGAACAGTGTAATAACAACGATGCCTAGAGGGATATTTATATAAAAAATCCAGTGCCAGGAAAAGGTATCCGTTATGAATCCGCCCAGCGACGGCCCAATAACAGCCGATACGCCGAAAACGGCGCTTACAAAACCCTGATATTTGCCGCGTTCAGCCGGTGGGAAAAGATCGCCGATGACAGTGAAGGCGTTGGCCATCATTATGCCGGCACCGATACCCTGCAGCCCCCGGAAGATAATAATCTGTGTTAAAGTCTGGCTGAGTCCGCAAAGTAGGGAGCCCAGAATAAAAAGCGTAATTCCTGCGGTATAAAAGTGCTTGCGACCGTACATGTCGGTCAGCTTGCCGGTGATTGGCAAAACGACAGTCGACGTGACCAAATAAGCTGTGGCTAGCCAGGTGTAATGAGCAAATCCGCCGAGGTCGGCTATAATTTGCGGCATGGCAGTACTAACGATGGTCTGGTCTAATGAGCTCAAGAATATAGCCATCAGCACGCCAGCCAGCGTCACCATCACCTGTCGTCGAGGTAGAGAACGCAGGCCGATAACCTGTTGCGGTTCGGTATTGGGATTCATGTTTCTTAAATTCTCTTTTCGGCGAAATTTACTTAACTTAATTCACAAAAATGAATTCCGCCAACTCTGAGTCTGTAAAGGGAAAGCTACTTCTATGTATTTTAAGCATTATTTACATGTTAGATTTTGTATAAGACTAATTGTAACTGGCGAACAATCATGACTTAACTGGCCGTGCTACCAGAACAGGTTTATCTCCAACTTGTAAGACCTTCTCAGTAACACTGCCAAGTACCCACCTACCGACTCCCGATCGTCCATGAGATGAGATAGTTACCAGGTCGCTATTTGCCTCTGCATATTCGATGATTCGCTCCGCCGCAGAGCCCCAGACTATCTCCGTTGAAGTTTTAATGCCTTTTTTCTTTAGTGGTTCCTCTACCCCATTTAGATAAGCTCTGGCTGAAGCCTTTATACTTTCTTCACCCTCTGGGATTGAATAGGGGGCAACGGTTTCAAAGCCGGCCACGATTCTTAGCCGTTCCAGGACCTGGAACAATACCAGTTCTGCGCCCAGTGCTCCGGCTAATACCTCAGCACATTCAATTATTGTTTCTCCCGTTTTAGAGCCATCCAAGGGCACCAGAATCTTTTTCACTAATCTTTTTTGTTGGATGGCATTTTCCTTGGCCGGCGTCCTGATCAGCAGAACCGGCCGGTTCGTCGACCAAAGGACTTTGGTAGCTATATTCCCCAGAAGCTTTGCCTCACGGCCGGATGAACCGTAACTTGACATAGCTATAAGACTAATATTCATTTTGTCGGCATATTGAAGCAATTGTTGAGCCGGTTTACCCCGAAGAACCTCGCTGTGTACCTTTATCTCCCTTATAGGCTCGAACTGCTTTATTTGGCGCTGTATCTGGTCCACAATGCGCTCCAGATAATAGCCGTGGAGATGGCTCTTATCGTCAGGCGACTCGTAAACACTTAGTATAATAATCTCGGCACTCAGTTTAGCTGCCAACTCCTCAACGTATGGTATAACAATTTCAGCAGCGTTGGAGCCATCCAATGGGACCAATATTTTTTTATACATGTTTGTTCACCTTCTAAGTTCGACTCGTTATGATATCAGGGCAGGCAGTTTTTCTAGATATGCCGATAACAAAGTCTACCATCCTCAATATAAAGTTCACAAGAGGAGATAGTTTTCCCGTGCCGGGGGTGAGACAAGGAGACTCTGGAATTTCCATATGGACAACACTAAAACTCGGATAGAAGTAAAAGAACAAAGGGCTTCTTTATTCTCACCTGACTGGTCAGTCCGAGATACTTAAGAAGCCCTTGTTCAGCTGTCGAGTTATACCAACATGGCTATTATTCCGTCCTAATTAGTAAACCGTAACCGTAACACTACCGGTTGTGGTGGTGAAGTCGTTGATAGCAGTTAAAGTATAAGTAGTAGTGCTGGCAGGTGATACCGGGGCTGAGCCGCTGGATGGTACCGTGCCTAAGCCGGTAATTACAACTGTATTAGCGCCAGTGACATGCCAGGATAAGATTGCCGTATTGCCAGCAGGTATGGTGCTGGGGCCGATGTTAAGAATATCAATGAAAGGACCGTGCATATAAGGATAGCCATACCTGTAGGGATAGTTGGGAGGGAATCCGTAAGGATAGCCGTAAGGCAGTTGATATGGATAATAGTTACCAACAGTAAGCACCACCGCCTTGCTGACGCTGCAACAACTGCTGCTTGCGGTCAGAGTATATGTTGTACTGTAGTAGGGATATACTATTTTTGAGCCGACTGGTTGAACATCGCCTATGCCCTGGTCTATAGTAACGGAGCTTGCCCCCGTTACATCCCAGTGCAGATTCGACAACTGACCCACAGCGATTATGTTTGGATCAACGTTAAAGACGGCAACGATAGGCGCATTAACACTGAGAACGACTGATTTGGTTACCGTACCGGCAGGACCACTGGCTGTAAGAGTATACGTAGTGGTATCTGTCGGTGATACCAGTTTATTCCCGGTTAGAGGTACGCTTCCTATGCCTTGGTCGATAGAAACGGAGTTGGCATTCGATACACTCCATATCAAAGCTGCTGAAACGCCGGAATTAATGACCGCCGGATTAACGTCGATGTTTATAACAATGGGTGCTGGGTTAACGCTGATAACTATTGATTTTGACGTGGCGCCGGCGAGATTGCTCGCTGTCAGGGTATAAACAGTTGTGACAGTAGGGAACACAATTTGACTGGAGGCAGCCGGCACTGCACCCAGGCCCTGGTCGATAGAAACCGAACTAGTGCCCGACGCGTTCCAAACTAGGGTTGCCGATTGGCCGGCGGTTATAACAGCCGGATTGGCCTCAAAGGTAACAATGGCAGGCAGTAGCGAGACGCAACTTGGACCGATAATAAGAAATAGCGATATTAGCAGCAACGGAAGAAATTTCTTCATAGTCTCATCTCCTCAGTCTTGTTCTTATATATTGTATGAAGCAGAATATAAAGAAGTCATAAAATCCTTCTGACATAAAATTAAATAAATGTAAAATTGAGATAGTTTGGTTCGCAGCACGAGTGCCAGGTTCTTGACAAAAGCATTGGCGCTGCCTAAAGTGATAATTAGTGGAGCTTGCTGTGACACGTGTGACGAACACAGAAGTATAAGGGGAGGGTGACATGGAAAAACAGCTACTTATTCTGGGTTTTGCCGGCAGTCTGCGAAAGGGCTCTTACAATAAGGCTTTGCTACGAGCCGCCGCAGAGCTATTGCCGAAGGAAGCAAAGCTTGAAATCTTCGACCTCGAAGGAATTCCACCCTTTAACCAGGAACTGGAAAGCCGCGTGCCGGAAAAAGTTAAAGAATTCAAGGCCAAGATAAGAGCCGCTAACGCCATATTGATAGCCACGCCGGAACATAACTATTCCGTTCCGGGAGTTCTCAAGAACGCTATCGATTGGGCGTCACGACCCCACGGGGATAATTCCTTTGAGGGCAAGCCGGCTGCCATAATGAGCGCCTCAACGGGCATGTTGGGCGGTGCCAGAGCTCAATATCACCTCAGGCAAATTTTCGTTTTCCTCGATATGTATCCGGTAAACAGACCTGAGGTTTTTGTAAACTTCGCCGGTCAGAAGATTGACGAGCAGGGAAAGCTGACCGACGAAACGGCCAGGAACATAATAAAGCAATTGCTCGAGGCTTTGGTTGCTTTGTCCAAAAGGTTGAGGCAGTAGTATCTTACTGAAATAGGTCTGTCTCCTTGGCAGTGCTCCCGGGTATAGCCAGATACAGGTACTCCTTTTCAGCGAACCCTGATTCCCTGCTCTCTTCCAGTATCTTGATAAATTCGCGGGCATCCTGTTGGGACCTGTGAGCTGCGATAGCCTGAATTTTCGAATCGAGGTAGTCCGAAATATCGGTAGAAATAGTGACCTCTTCGTCGGGACGAGTGGCCACGCCGAAATCGTCGGCGTTCGGCACGGCGCTCGCTGCAATTGTTACGTAGTACAGCTTCCGCGGCCCGCTTTCCTCTACTGATAGCCTTTCGAATGCCTTTGTGGCAGCTTTACCTATAGCTACGTGATCGTTATGGCCTGTTATGCCATCCGGCCCGAAGGTTATAACTATTTCCGGTTGAACACGTCGAATTATATCCTTTATCTTGTTTACGACTTCCTCCACATCGGCCTTGTCCAGCTCGCCATCAATATAACCCAGGAAATAGATATCCCTGATGCCTATGATGGCAGCGGCAGCGCGTACTTCGGCTTCGCGTGCTGTGCCCGTGTCTATATTAGCTGGCACATTCACGCGCGAGCCTTTTTCACCACGGGTGGCGCATATCAAGTCTGCGGGCACGCCTTGTTGCGTATACTTTTTGATGGTGCCAGCCATGCCGAAGCTCTCGTCGTCCGGATGCGCAAATACAAGCAATGTAGACCGCTTCATGATAACGTCTTAACCATATTTATAGTTCCAAAAACCGAATGCTTACCGGCCGTTAGTAACCACCGGCGAGGGGCGCTCCTGGAAGGGATGCGTGCGTGCCACCAGAGAGAATAGATAAGGATATTTTAATTTCAGGTGTGCCACATAGAATAACCACTCGACTATTAGCAGGCGATACACCCGCTGGGTGTCGCCGGCGATGTGCTTAAGGTCAGCCGCCGGAAGGCCTGTCAGTGATTCCCGTGCTTCCAGCTCCTCGGTCAGGTGGAACGTCGCCCACAGTAAGTCTGTAAAGCGTTCATGCTCCAGAAGGTTTGGGTTTTCCAGCAGAGCCAGTAAAAAATGCCGCTTCTGAACCAGGAATTTTTTAAGCGCATAGAGGGCAAGGCTGCTAAAATCAACTTCACTATCCATGGTTCTAGCAAAAGCCAGTGCTTTATTGAAATCCGCGCGGCTCCAGTTCTGTTTGACATCAAGGTGTCGCCTGATGTCATCGCTTTTTTCGAAGCAAACGAGTAGCCTTTGAAGTAAGTCGTTTCCCACCTCGCTGAAAAAAGCGCCCACGACCATATTAAGCTTCTGCATGATGGCTTGCTTCTCCCGGCTGGCCAGCACACGCTCGATTACGACGACCACCAGGAACACTTCAAGTGGCAGGAAAGCCAGGTCGCCAACCATGTAGATAAATATGTGATGGGCATCTCTAAAAATCAAGTAGTGAACAAAATATAACAGGGCAGAGATGCCAATAAGGATGACGGCAAGGATAATGAGATTCGAATAGCGTCGCATGGCTTTTCCTCCACTACCTGTGCTTATTCGTGGTTCTCTATATCAGATAATACCATACCTGCCTGCAAAAGCGGAAAGGTTTCTCAGGGTTAATGCGACAGGATGTTGTTTCCCCCGGTTTGACATGTGACTTTAAATACTGTAGACTTAATGCAAATGATTAGCATTAGCGTTAAAGTGGAGCTGAATTATGGTTAAAAAGATAAAACAGAAAGCTGGAGTTCGACAGTTATTAAATAATTCAAGTCAGCGAGTGACAGCCCAGCGTACTCTTCTGCTGGAGCTGCTCCGTCGCAGCGGCGGGCATGTTGACGCCGATGAACTGTATCGCCGGGCACGGAAGAAGTACCCGCGGATAAGCCTGTCCACAGTATATCGAAACCTGCAGCTTTTTAAGAAGCTGGAATTGGTAGATGAGCGCCACTTCGATGAGGAGCATCATCATTATGAGGTGAAATCAGGTGAAGAACACCAGCATCTGCTGTGCATTCGTTGCGGCAAAGTCGTTGAGTTTGACTATCCTATTAGTGGAAAGTTAAAAGAGGACATCGGCAAGAAATATGGCTTCGATATCACCGACATCGAAATCGACATGACGGGCTTATGCTCCGGCTGCCGTGAGAATGAAAGCAAAACAATATCAAGCAGGAATTAACGGTTTTATGTCTGAAAACATGCAATTAACTTTAGGTCAAATGAGCGCCGGACAGACCGGCACCATAATTCGAATTCTTGGAGGTCGGGGCTTGAATCAGCGCCTTGAAGCTCTCGGTATCAGGCCAGGGAAGAAGGTGACCAAAATAAGCACCATGCTATTTCATGGTCCGGTCACCCTCAGGACGGACCACACGCAGGTAGCAGTTGGCTTCGGTATGGCCAAAAAAATACTGGTTGAAATCGATACTTCCGCTTAAAGCTCCTCGCGTGTAACGATGAAGATTCTACTAATGGGCAACCCGAATGTGGGTAAAAGTGTTCTCTTTTCCCGGCTTACCGGCACGCGCACTATTGCTTCGAATTATCCCGGCACCACTGTCGGGTTCACTAAAGGCTCTTTGAGGCTCGGCCAGGAACAGGCTGAGATTATAGACGTCCCCGGCACTTACACTCTGGAGCCGACCAGCAAGGCAGAAGAGGTGGCTGCCGAAATGCTGAAGGAAGGGGACTTGATAATCGATGTGGTTGATGCCACCAATCTAGAGAGAAATCTTAACCTAACCCTGCAATTACTGGAAAGGCCGGTGCCGGTGATAGTAGCGCTTAATATGTGGGACGATACTCGCCACAGGGGAATAAACATAAATGTTGCCGGGCTTCAAGAACGTCTGGGGGTACCGGTTGTCCCCACGGTGGGTGTAACCGGACAGGGCATCAGGGAACTGGTCAGCCGCCTTTCCGAGGCAGCAGCACCTCAGATGACTTATTCCACCAGCGACGAGCGTTGGGCGAAAATCGGCGATATCGTGAGCCAGGTACAATCACTGACTCATCGCCACCACACCTGGCGCGAGGTTCTGGAGGACGCCAGCAGCCATCCGGCAGGTGGGGCGGCTATCGCCCTCGTAGTTCTTATTGCTACCTTCTTCATAATCCGCTTTATCGGCGAGGGTATTATAAACTATATAACAGACCCTCTTTTCCACTGGCTGTGGACGCCATTGCTTATGAAGCTGAGCCTGGCTTTGGGCTCGGGAGGTTTTTGGCACGATATACTGGTAGGCAAGCTTATAAACGGGCAAATTGACTATTTTCAGTCCCTCGGTTTGCTCAGCACCGGGCTTTATATCGAGTTCGGGGTGGTGATACCTTACATCGTTGCCTTTTACTTCATATTGGGGATACTTGAAGATATCGGCTATCTGCCGCGCCTGGCGGTTTTAATGGACACCTTGTTGCACAGATTGGGGCTACATGGTTACGCCATAATACCTACCATACTCGGCTTTGGATGTAATGTACCGGCGATTATGGCCACCCGAATGCTGGAAAGCCGGCGGGAGAGATTCATTGCGGCTACCCTGATTTCTATTGCTGTTCCCTGCGCGGCATTGCAAGCTATGATTGTCGGCCTGGTGGGGCAACAGGGCATACAATATGTGGCTATCGTCTACGGCAGCTTATTTGTATCCTGGATTATCATAGGGCTCATACTCAATCGTGTGGTGAAAGGGTTCAGCCCGGAAATCATAATGGAGATTCCACCATATCGTTTCCCGCCGTGGCGGGTTATCGGAGATAAGCTCTGGCTAAGGGTCTCCAGCTTTATAAAAGAAGCACTACCTATAGTGCTCGGAGCGGTAGTTGTGGTGAACATCCTTTATATGCTGAACGTCTTTAATTATATAGCTAATATCGCGGCACCGGTGATTAACGGGCTTCTGGGACTGCCCAAGGAGACGGTTGTAGCCCTGGCTGTCGGCTTTCTACGCAAAGACGTAGCCATGGGAATGCTGGCCCCGCTGGGGTTAACCGCCAAGCAGCTAGTGATAAGCAGTACACTTCTGGCTATGTCCTTTCCCTGTGTGGCTACCTTCGCCATACTGGCTCGAGAGCTGGGCATCAGAGATATGCTTAAAGCCACCGGTATCATGATAGTTTCAGCGTTGATTGTCGGTTGCCTGCTGAATTTGATTCTGTAACCACAAAAGATGTTTCATTTTTTCGTAATGGCTTGACATGGGGCTTATAATTTATAATATTAACCACGCAGCTCAGGAAAGGAGGGGGCCATGATTGCGGACCGGACCAAAACTCGCGGATATTTCAACACTGCTAAACAAAAGCGAACTCAGGCTTCTGTATATGAATTCCCAATCAAAGGCGGAATAGTCAAACGAAGATTAAGAAGGCCAACTTCCAAGATAACTTTTAAGATAGCCAGAGCATTAGTCGAAGGTGTACTTAGGGTTTTTGTCCGCTTAGAGATAAAAGATAAGGAAAACCTGCCGCCAGACGGCCCTATCATCGCGGTATTCAATCACCTCAACTTGATAGACCCGCCTCTACATATAATCAGCATTCTGCCCCGCGATAGCATCGTTATGGCCAAGGAGGAGCTGTTTTACTATTGGCCCGTACCCATATTCCGCATATTAATGGATGCCGCAGAAGCCTATCCTGTGCGCCGCCGTGGAACTCCTGAAGAGAGGCGGATGGCAATTAAATACGCAAAAGATGTGCTGGCAAAAGGTCTCGTGTTCGGCATATACCCCGAAGGCACACGTAGTAAGTCCGGCTGCCTTAAAGAGGCATATACTGGTTGCGCGCTCTTGGCTTTAGATACCGGCGTTCCAGTTATACCAGTTTCTATCCAGGGGACGGAAAAGTTGAAAGGAATCGGCTGGCTTACTCGCCCGACGGTAACCATAACATTCGGTAAGCCTTTTACTTTGCCGCCGATTACGGGAAAGCGAACTGAAGGGAAACTTAAAGAGCTCACCGAATACATAATGGGCAAAATCGCTGCCGTACTGCCTCCGAAATACCGGGGTAGATACGAACCCCGCTGAGCCGATTACCAGAGCCGACATATATGGCCAAAATAAAGGTTAAAAAAGCTCGCCAGCTTGGTTCCTGCTTCGGTGTCAGGCGAGCTATTAAAATAATCGATAAGGCGGCTAAGGAATACCCCGAAATAGCCACTCTGGGACCCATAGTACATAATCGTCTGGTGGTAACCAAGCTAAGTGAGACAGGGGTCAAGGTCGTAAATGAGCTTGACCAGGTTCAGGACAGAGTCGTGGCTATCGCCTCTCACGGGGCACCGCCGCAATTACTCTCACAAATTCAAGCTCGGAAGCTACAGGTTATTGATACTACCTGTCCCATAGTTGGCAGTGCCCAAAAAGCCGCCAAAAAACTGGCCGACGCCGGCTTCCGCGTCGTTATTTTCGGCGAAGCTACCCACCCCGAAGTCAAAGGCTTGCTCGGCTGGGCAGGAAATCAGGCTGTGGCCACGCTGAATGGTGCCGAAGTAGCCAATTTGGAACTGCCGCCCCGGCTGGGAATCATCTCGCAGACTACACAGAGTCAATCCAGGTTTGTTGAGTTCTGTAACGATGTTATTAAAGCTGTTTTCCCTGCTGTCCATGAAATACGTATACTAAATACACTTTGCCAGGAAACACAGAAGCGTCAACAGGCGGCTGTTGAATTAGCTGGAAAAAGCGACCTGATGATAGTGGTTGGCGGGCATAACAGCGCCAACACACAGCTTCTGGCCGAGGTATGCTCATCTCTGGTCGAGACGCATCTAATAGAAACTGCCGCCGAGATAGAAAAAGACTGGCTTTCGAACAAGCGCAATATCGGTGTCACCGCCGGTGCTTCCACGCCTGACGAAGCCATTGAGGAAGTGGTGCTGAAGTTGGAATCGCTCTCCGGCGGTAATTAGAGTCTTACCCCAGCATGTCGCTAAGTTTCCGGCCGCCAAGCAGATGAAAGTGGACGTGAGGTACGAGCTGACCGCCGTCAGCACCGGTACTTACTGACAATCGATAACCGCTGGCTGAAATACCTTCTTTCTCAGCTAAGTCCCTGGCCAGCAAGATGATGCGGCCCATCAGCGCTTGATGTTTGGCGGTAGTGTCAGCCAGTGAGGCGATATGAGATTTGGGTATGATAAGAATGTGTGTAGGTGCCTGCGGATTTATATCACGGAAAGCTAGCAGCGCTTTATCCTGATAAACAATCTCAGCCGGTATCTCTCCGGCTACGATACGGCAAAAAACACAGTCCATGAATTTAGGATTTATTAGGATACACGGATTGAGAGGCAGGTAACCGTTCTCTTTATGCCCGGTATGGGATGTATCTTCTCGGTGACCAGGCTGCCGACAGCATTAAAATCGTCATGTTCCACAACAGCGATGACATCGTAGGGGCCCGTTACCAGGTCAACCGATTTAATCTCCTTGACTTTGTGAGCTTGGAGCGTGGCTACTACGTCCTTGGTCCTGCCTACTTCCGTCTCAATTAACACGAAGGCTTTCGCTGGCATAATTTCACCCCCTTGACTGAAATTTTAACCTATTACGTCGGACTGACGCAACTTTCCGATCTGCCGTTTATTATAGCCTAACTCACGCAATATCTCTTCAGTATTTTCCCCGGCGATAGGTGCCAGGCTTCTCACCTTGCCTGGAGTGTCGGACAGCTTAACGGCTATGCCCGGGTGTTTCACTTTCCCCAACGTGGGATGGTCTATTTCTAAAACCATTTTACGGTGCAGTACCTGAGGGTCATTAAACACTTCATCGAAGCCGTAGACTTTGCCTACCGGCACGTCCTTGCCGGTCAGGAATTCGAACCACTCATCCCTGGTCCTGGTGAGGAAGGCCTTCTTGAGATAGGAAGAGATTTCTTCCCATTTTTCGCCCTCCGGCTTGTGCAGAAAGTGTTCCGGTGAAATGCAGTAAGGGATATATTCTTCTTTGCCCAGGGCACGGCACAAGTTCTCCCAAAACCAGGGTTCGACACAGCCGATGCTGATATATTTGCCGTCTTTAGCTTCGTATACGCCATAGTAGGGATAGGCACCATGTAGCCAGGTTTCGCCTCTGTTGAACGTGCAGCCGCCGGCGAAATAGCTGCTGATAAACCAGCTCATGAGGCTCATTGCCCCATCCGTATAGGCTATATCCACGTACTGCCCCTTGCCCGTTTTGTCTCTGGCTACAAATGCAGTCAGTATGCCGATGACACCGTGCAGTGAGGCACCGGCAAAATCAGCCAGCAGGTTCAGGGGAACCGCCGGCGGGCGGTCCGGTGCGCCCAGGATATTAAGAGCGCCGGCTATCGAAATATAATTTATGTCGTGTCCGGAGAAATTACTGTAGGGGCCGTCCTGCCCGTAGCCGCTTAGGGAGCAATAGACAGTGCGGGGATTAATTGCCTTTATCTTTTCGTAGTCTATACCTAACCGCTTCACCACGCCCGGCCTGAAACCTTCAACAACGACGTCAGCCGTCTGCGCCAGCTTATAGAATATTTCCCGGCCTTTGTCAGACTTGAGATTAAGCCCGATGCTCCGCTTGTTGCGGTTCAAGGCATCGAAAGCGGCTACCTTTTTCTCTTCGTCGGCTGTGAGCATCATGCCCACTCCGGCACCCCGACCGCCAGCGCCGGCTGCCGTTCCCACTTTAATTACATCGGCTCCCAAATCAGCCAGAATCATGGTGCATAAAGCACCCGGTACCAAATGGGTGAGGTCCAGGATTCTTATACCTTCCAAAGCCAACATGCTGCTTTCATCCTAACCAACGATTCGTGAATTTCACTAATATTACTTTTTGATGCATTCACAGTCAAGGTTAGCGAGGGATTGACAGGTCTTTCGGCCATCTATATAATAGGCAAACGGTTTCCTACGGCCTTAAATATCAACTTCAGTAGCTATTTTGATGATTGGCATCGAAACTCAAGAAGTTAAGCGAAAAGAGCACCTTATCCTTAAGATACTGAACGATTCCCAGCAACCGTTGGGAGCCAGAGTCATCGGTAGACATTTAAAAAACCGCGGCGTTAACCTGGGTGAAAGAGCCGTCAGATACCACCTGAAACTGATGGATGAGCGCGGTTTGACTAGGCTTGTCAGCAGGGACGGCCGGTTAATCACCGAACTCGGCATTGAGGAACTGAGCAATGCCCTGGTTAGAGACAAAGTTGGCTTCGCCATTGCCAGGATCGAACTACTCGCCTTCCGCACTTATTTCGATTGGGAGAAAGGCACCGGTCTGGTTCCAGTTAACGTTTCCTTTTTTCCAAAAGCCAAGTTCGAAAAGGCGCTACAGGCAATGAAGCCAATTTTCGACGCCGGTATTTGTGTTAGCGACCTGGTGGTGGTGGCTGGTGCTGGAGAGCCGTTGGGTGAGTTAATCGTACCTCGCGGGAAAATAGGGCTGGCAACGGTATGCAGTATCGTTATAAACGGCACGCTGCTCAAGGCCGGCGTTCCCATGGACTCCCGATTCGGTGGCATACTGCAGATTCGAGACCACCAGCCTTTTCGCTTCGTAGAGCTCATTCACTATGCCGGTTCCTCGCTCGACCCTTCCGAGGTTTTTATCAGAGCCAGGATGACCTCGGTAAGAGATGCTGCTAAAACGGGTAACGGTAAAATTCTGGCTAACTTTCGCGAAATACCTGCTTTGTGCCTTCCTACAGCTCAAGACGTTGTTTCCAGATTGAAAGAGGCAGGCTTAGGCGGGCTAATGATAATGGGTAACACCAGCGAACCGGTCTGCGAAATCCCTGTCGAGCTCAACAGAATTGGAATGATTTTCATAGGCGGACTTAATCCCGTAGCCGCCGCCGAGGAAGCGGGTATAGAAGCCGACAACTACGCCATGAGCACGGTCACGGAATATCAGAAATTAATTAAATTTGAGGAGGTTATGAGTTGAAAGTGGTAAAAGTCATACCCTGTCTGGATGTCAAGGAGGGGAGGGTAGTCAAGGGCATAAAGTTCGTCAACCTCAGGGACGCCCGAGACCCGGTGGAGGCTGCCGAAGCTTATTGCCGGGAGGGTGCGGATGAGCTGGTATTCCTTGATATTATGGCCAGTGCCGAAGACAGGGGGACCAGATTGGAATGGGTCAAGAGAGTCGCTGACAAGGTCACCATCCCCTTTGCTGTCGGCGGAGGCATCAGAGACACCAAAGACATGAAAGAGTTATTCGACCTCGGAGTCAATAAGGTCTCAATCAACACTGCTGCCGTGAGAAATCCCGACCTGATAAAGGAAGCCTCGAAGAAGTTCGGCAAGCAGAGGCTTGTCGTCGCCATCGACGGCATTAAAAATCCGCAGAATAGCGGTCGCCCCCGACTTGAGGTGGTGGTTAAAAGCGGCACGGAAGCAACAGGCCTGGACATAGTCGAGTGGGCAAAAAAGGTGGAGAAAATGGGTGCCGGCGAAATTCTGCTCACCAGCAAGGATGCCGACGGTACCAGGGAAGGGTACGATTTGGAGATGACCAAAGCCGTAGCCGAAGCCGTAGGTATACCGGTCACGGCTTCAGGCGGTGCCGGTACATTAGAGCACCTTTATGAAGCGGTAGCCGTTGCCAAAGCCTCAGCAGTTTTAGCGGCATCTATCTTTCACTTCGGTGAGATATCCATACCTGAAGCCAAAAAATACCTTAAGGAAAGGGGAATACCGGTAAAGATAAATTAAAGATAAAAAAGCAAAAACCAAAAATAAAAAGGAGTAAAGAAAAATGAATTTACAACGACCGAATTCAGACGAAGCCACCAGGACCGCCAATCGCTCCAGAAGTGTAGCCCCCGGAAGCGGTATCTGCTCCCGCTGCCTCGACGGCTGCACGGGGAACTGTGAAGTCTTCAAAGCCACTTTCCGCGGACGGGAATTAATCTATCCTGGACCCTTTGGTGAAATAACCGCCGGCGCCGATAAGGACTACCCCGTTGATTACTCGCATCTGAACATCCAAGGCTATGCCCTGGGAGCCAGGGGGCTGCCCAAGGGTGTTGTTGGCGACCCGGATACCGCTCTGTTCCCGCTAGTAAATACAGAGACCGATTACGGCTGGGACATAAAGGTCAAGATGAAGGTCCCTATTTTCACCGGCGCTCTGGGCTCTACAGAGATAGCGCGCAAAAACTGGGAGCATTTTGCCGTCGGCGCTGCCATTAGCGGTGTTACGCTTGTCTGCGGTGAAAATGTTTGCGGTATCGACCCGCGTCTGGAGCGCGATGCCAAGGGCAAAGTTATTGCAGCGCCGGATATGGACCGCCGAATAGAGGTGTACCGGCGGTATCATCAGGGCTTCGGTGAAATACTGGTGCAGATGAACGTCGAGGATACCAGATTGGGTACCGCTGAATATATCATCAAAAAGCACGGTATTGAGACCATTGAATTGAAATGGGGGCAGGGCGCCAAATGTATCGGCGGCGAAATCAAGGTCAACTCTCTGGAGCGAGCTCTGGAGCTACAGAAGCGCGGCTATATCATCACCCCCGACCCCTCGGACCCCATTAATCAGGCAGCTTTCAGGGAAGGCGCACTCAAGGAATTTGAAAGGCACAGCCGCCTCGGTTTCATCGATGAGGAAGGATTTTATGCCGAAGTTAAGCGACTGAGAAATCTGGGATTCAAACGCGTTACCTTGAAGACCGGCGCTTACAGCCTGCGTGAGCTGGCCATGGCTATAAAATGGGGCTCAAAAGCCAAAATAGACCTGCTCACCATAGACGGCTCTGGGGGTGGCACCGGCATGAGCCCGTGGCGGATGATGGAGGAGTGGGGCATTCCCAGCCTCTATCTCCATTCGGCGGCTTACGAGTTCGCCAAGATACTATCTGATAAAGGCCAACGGCCGCCTGATATGGCCTTTGCCGGCGGTTTCAGCAGCGAAGACGGTGTATTCAAGGCACTTGCTCTGGGTGCACCTTTTGTCAAGGCGGTGTGCATGGGCCGGGCTTTGATGATTCCGGGCATGGTCGGTAAAAACATCGCCGAGTGGATAAAGGATGGCAAGCTGCCGAATACGGTCAGTCAGTTCGGCTCGACGCCCGAGGAAATATTCGTCTGCTACGAGCAGGTAAAGAGCATTGTCGGCGCCAATGAAATGAAGAATATCCCACTGGGCGCCATCGGTATCTACAGCTACTCCGACAAAATCAAGGTTGGCTTACAGCAGTTGATGGCCGGCGCCAGGTGCTTCAGCGTGCCCGCGATTACGCGCAATGAGCTGATGTCTCTGACCGATGAGTGTGCCAAGGTCACCGGCATACCCTATCTCATGGATGCCTACAGGAAAGAAGCAGTCAAGATTCTCACCAGCTAGATTTTGCATTGCTCAAATAAAACAGGCTCCGATAACCTCGGAGCCTGTTTGCTTAGCAACTCCTTCCTATCATTGCGAGCCCTTCGCCTTTTCTGCCATTCTCTGTGCCCTTTCCCCACTGTCATTCTGAGCCCTTCGTTAATGTCATTCTGAAGGAACGAAGTGACTGAAGAATCTCACTCAGGGTAAACGCCGCGAAGAATCTCCCTCAGGATAAACTCCGCGTGGCAATCTCGTCAGAGCCTATTTGTTACCCCGGTAAATCACATATTCAGCTGGACTGTAGAAAAGCGAGAAATGAATCATACGTACGGGAGCACATGGTTCACCATTGAAGTGCCCTTAATTTCCAAATTGAAAAAACAAGCGTTAAGTTAATTCCGAAAGTTGATTTACTTGTTCCACTTGGTGGCTAGCGGTCTCGACTCGTGCACATTGACCTGCTACCGAGGCTTTTCAAGCAATCTCACATCTCTTGAGTGTATAGGAGCGTCGGGTGTGTGACTAAAGTCCTGATAAGAAATAGCCAAAATGGGTCTTTCCAGCATCTGTTTGCTATTGATATATTATGCATACTGTTAACCAATAGTGATTCTCTAATTTAGGTAGAGCGCAATATTGTTCAATACTGCTAAAAAAGGGGAAAATAGAGCCAATGGAAGTTTCAAACGAAAGAAAGTCAGAATTGATGACTACCCCCGAGCTTGCCGAATATCTGCGAATTTCAAAGGCAAGTGTTTATCGTTTAGTTAGGCAGAAGCAAATACCAGTAAGCAAGGTAGGCCGGCAGCTACGTTTCCGTAAAGATACCGTTGATGTGTGGCTGTCAAAAACCGAGGTAAGCTAAGAGAATGTCAAAAACTGCGCAATGTATAGCTTTCACTAGTCACAAAGGGGGTGGTGGAAAGACCACTTCGTACCTCAGCGTCGCTGGCGACCTCGCCAAAAGCGGCAACAAGGTGCTGGTGGTAGATTTTGATCCCCAGGCCAATGCAACATCAGGCTTGGGCATTGACCTGATGGCACTAGAACGCTCAATGTACGACGCGGTCTTGGACCGGTGTGATGGTCATGAAGGGGTCTCCATAACCCGGGTGATACTGGAGACGGATGTGGAAAACCTCCATGTAGCGCCCTCGGAATTCGATTTAGGTTTGGCAGAACTCTTTCCCCCTCTTAGTGCAAGTTTAAGGAGATGTGGGGGTGAAGCAAGGGCACTAAAGTAGCTTTAGTGCCCTTGTCAGTACTTCAGTTTGAGACAGGATTCAGGTAACGTGCTTGTGGAACAAGTATGAGGTGATTTTGTAATGGCGATAAAAAGAGACAGGGCGAAGCCAAAAACCAAGCAGGCCTCTAGCAAAACAGAGGAATCCCCTGCAACTGTACCGGTCAGAAAAGCTACTCCTCTCAGCCAGAAAGGGAAAACCGATTTTCCTATCGTTGGTATAGGGGCTTCTGCTGGTGGGCTGGAGGCTTTGCAAGAACTATTTACTAATATGCCGTCAGACACCGGTATGGGATTTGTCGTGGTATCACATTTAGACCCGTCCCACGTCAGCATACTGCCTGAACTCTTGCAGAAATGTACGGATATGCCTGTCTATCAGACAAAAGATGGGATGGGAGTCAAACCTAACAATATATACGTCATTCCGCCAAACAAGAACATGGGCATATTACACGGTAATTTGATTTTGTTGGAAATACCAGAACCACATGGCTTAAGGCTCCCCATTAATTTCTTTCTTCGGGCATTGGCTCAAGATAGGGGGAGAGCGGCTATTGGCATCATTCTTTCTGGAAGCGGAACGGACGGTACCCTGGGCTTAAGAGAAATAAGGGGTGAAACTGGTCTGGCTATAGTGCAAGAGCCCAGTTCAGCTAAGTATGATGGGATGCCGAGACAAGCGATAGATAGCGGTCTTGCCGACTTTGTTTTGCGCCCGTCAGAAATGCCGGCTCGGTTGTTTTCGCTTGCCGGATACTCTAAAAAGGAATTTATTGAAGAACGTCCAACAGCTACAGTCACACTCCCCGATTATTTAGCAAAGGTCTTCTTGCTATTGCGGCAGTACACCAAGCATGACTTCTCCCAATACAAACCAGCAACGTTGAACCGGCGGATAGAGAGGCGAATGACCATTAACCAGATAGACAATATTGCAAGATATGTTAGCTTTCTGGAGCAGCACCCGGCGGAAGCGCAAGCTCTCTTTAGCGATTTACTAATCAGCGTTACCCAGTCTTTCCGGGACAAAGAAGCTTTTGTGGCTCTTAAGAGCCGTGTGAAAACCTTGATTTCCGAGAGGTCCTCAAGATCACCGCTCCGAATATGGGTTCCCGGTTGTGCCACCGGCGAGGAGGCATACTCTATAACCATGATTGTCATAGAGTGTCTGGGTGAGCTGAATCAAGGCATCGATATACAGGTCTTTGCTACAGACATAGATGATGCTGCCATTGACAGAGCCCGTAGTGGCATTTACCCGATTGGTATTTGTGCTGATGTGTCGCCGGAACGTTTACACCGCTTCTTTATACAGACTGAGGATACATATATTATTAAAAGAGAAATCAGAGAAAGGGTGATCTTCGCTGTTCAAGACATCATCAAGGACCCTCCCTTCTCAAAGGTGGATTTGATTTGCTGCCGCAATCTGCTGATCTACCTGAACAGCGATTTGCAGGCGAGGCTAGTGCCTCTTCTATACTACTCCTTAAACAAAGATGGAATTCTCTTCCTGGGCTCTGCTGAGACCATAGGAAAACACTCAGACCTCTTCTCGGTTCTTGATAAAAGATGGAAGATCTACCAACGCAGGGAAGTGACTCTTCTAAAGAAGCAGCAGATGCAAATTGGCCCTATAGCTTTTCAGAGAGAGCCCGCAGAGACAGGCGGCGAGCCGAAAAGCGATACGGCCAAGCCATTCAACATTGCGGAAATAGTCAACAAAATACTTCTGCAGAAATACACCCCGGCATGTGTTGTCGTCGACCAAAGCTACGATGTGCTCTACGTTCATGGCCAAACCGGCAAGTACCTGGAACTTCCAACCGGACCGCTTAAAATGAACATCCTGGATATGGCTCGAGAAGGTCTAAGGGCGGAACTAGCGTCTGCTCTTCGTACAGTGTTCCTTAAAGACCAAGAAACTAGCTGCTATAAGATTGAAGTGAAGCAGGATGACAATATCCAGTTAGTTGACCTGAAAGTAAGTCCAATCGCTGGCTTGGCGGGAATGCAAAAGTTATGTAGCGTCATGTTCCAAACTGTGACTTCTCCTGAGCCGGAAGCACCAACCAAAACGAAGCGCGCTCGGTCAACAAGGAGCCATAAGCGTATTGTGGAACTGGATCAGGAACTGGCATTGAGCAAAGAAACCCTCTCTACCACCCGGGAAGAGATGGAAAAATCCAACGAAGAATTCCAAAGCACCAACGAGGAGCTAGAGACATCCAGAGAGGAATTGCAATCGACTAACGAGGAATTGATGACGGTGAACGCAGAGCTTCAGGAGAAAGCCGTTGAATTGTCCAAGACGAATGATGATTTGAATAACCTGCTAAATAGCACACAAATTGCAAGCATATTCCTGGACATGAACCTGCACATCAGGCGTTTTACCCCGGCAACAACCACTATATTCAATCTTATAGAATCTGATATCGGCCGGCCCATCCACCACGTAACATCGAACCTATTATACGATAAACTTGATGAAGATTTGAATAAGGTGCTTGATAGGCTGGTCCCGAAGTCAATAGAAGTGCAAGCCAAGGACGCACGCTCATATACGCTGCACATTTTGCCCTATCGCACTGTGGGAAATGTCATTCAAGGTCTCGTATTGACTATGGTAGATATCACGGAAGAGAAAAAAGCTGCCCGAGAGGTTGCCGCAGCCAAAGCCGCCAAAGAGCTTGCCGTAGCCAAAGCCGCCAAAGAGCTTGCCGCAGCCAAAGCCGCCAAAGAGCTTGCCGTAGCCGAAGCTGCCCAGGAGGTTGCCGAGAGCATCGCAAATACGGTGCGTGAGCCGCTGATAGTGTTAAGCGGAGGCCTTCGGATTATCTCGGCAAACAATGCCTTCTATAATATGTTCCAGGTCAGCAAAGAGGACACAGAGAAAAAACTTATCTACGAGATAGGTAACCGACAATGGGATATTCCCAAGCTAAGGGAGCTTCTGGAAGATATCTTGCCTGAGAAGGCCCACTTTAATGACTATGAAGTTGACCACTTTTTCCCCACTGTCGGGCACAAGACGATATTGCTCAATGCACGCAGAATTCAGCCGGTTAAGGGGCACGAGCCGATGATATTACTTGCCATGGAAGACATCACAGAGCAAAAGCAGCATAAAAAGGGGGTTTCATAAGGCTAGAAGTTTTTCAGTAAAACATCGCAAGATACTCTGTCTGGACGGGGGGTAAAATGGCGAAGGAAAAAGACAAAGCAAGAGCCGCTGAACTACGCAAACGAGCAGAAAAAATGCTGGCTGAAGGCCCTCAGGCTATTCTAACCATGGTGCCTGCTGATATTCAGAAGCTAGTTCAGGAGCTCAACGTATACCAGATTGAACTGGAATTGCAGAATGAGGAGCTTCGCCGAACTCAACTTGAACTGCAGGAGGCACGGGATAGGTATCTGAATCTGTATGATTTCGCACCAACTGGGTATTTCACTCTTGACCACAATAGTCTGATCGTAGATGTGAATCTTGCCGGCAGTGAGCTACTGGGGAGTGAAAAACATAGATTGATAGGGACTCAATTCACTTCGTCTATTTCGCCAGATTCTCAGGATGCGTTCTACTTCCACTGGAGAGAAGTGCTCAAAACCGGCATCAAAGGCAACTGTGAGCTCAAGATGCTGAAAGCCGATGGCACCCTATTCCCTGCTCAACTGATAAGCATGGGCATGCCAGAAAAGGATGGGAACATAAACCAATTTAGAACTGCCGTTATTGACATCACCGAGCGCAGGAAAGCTGAGGAGACGCTGCGGCAATCCGAAGAAAAATACCGCACCCTCTTTGAAACTATGGCACAGGGGGTTGTGTATCAGTCTGCCGATGGCAAAATATTCTCGGCAAACCCTGCGGCGGAAAGGATACTTGGCTTGACTCTTGACCAGATGTTGGGTCGGACTTCTACGGACCCCAGAGGGAAAGCTATTCACGAAGACGGGTCCGATTTCCCAGGAGAGACGCACCCGTCAATAATTGCACTCAAAACCGGTAACGAAGTCAAAGATGTGGTTATGGGTGTATTCAACCCCGGAGATGAGCAGTATCACTGGATAAACATATATGCCACACCACAATTCAGACCCGGAAAGAGTAAGCCTTACCAGGGCTATACCACTTTTGCAGACATCACCGAACACAAGCAGGCGGATGAGGCGCTGCGGGAGGCAAAGGAGTTCTCAGAGAGCCTCATCACTTCGGCGAGAGACGGTATCTCTGTGCTGGATAACCACGGCGTTCACATTGATGTTAACCCCGCCCTGTGTGAGATGACCGGCTTTTTAAGAGAGGAGCTTATCGGAGTCGGCCCACCCCATCCCTATTGGCCACCAGAACAATACGAAGAAATAGACAGGGCCTTCCAGAAGACCATGGCAGGTGACTTCGCGGATCTCGATTTGACTTTCATGAGAAAAAATGGCGAGCGCTTTCCAGTGATTGTGAGCCCCGCCTGGATAAAAGATCGGCAGGGGAACGTAATAAGTTACTTTGCAACGGTTAAAGATATAACCGAGCGCAAGCAGATGGAGGAGGCGCTGAAAGAGAGCGAAGAGAAATACCACTACCTTGCGGAGAACGCGAGTGATATCATCGGGATTGTGGATACGAACCTGCGGTGTACCTATATGAGCCCGTCTGTTACAAAAGTCCGAGGCTATACTGTTGAAGAAGCTATGGCCCAGTCTCTAGAGGAATTGTTCACCCCCTCATCCGCTGAGACGGCGGTGAAGGCTTTTACGGAAGAACTAGCCATAGAAAGCCTGGAGTCAAAGGACCTATCCAGAGTGCAGACGCTGGAACTTGAGTTTACCTGCAAGAATGGCTCTACGGTCTGGTGTGAAGTCAAGGCTTCTTTAATTCGGGATGCCGACGGTCAGCCTGTCGGTATTCTAGCGGCGGCGCGGGAGACCACCGAACGCAGGAAATCCGAAGAAGCCCTGAGACGATCAGAGGAGAGATATCGGGGTATTCTGGAGGATATGGAAGAGTCCTACTATGAGACAGACCTCGCCGGCAACTTCACTGTTTTCAACGATGCACTGTGTCGCCACCTGGGCTATTCCAGAGAAGAGATGATGGGGATGAACTATCTGGTTTTCACACCCCCTGAGGATGTCAAAAGAGTATCTCAGGCCTCCAATCAGGTATATCGTACAGGTGAGCCAGTTGAATTGTTTCCCCGGGAAATGATTAGAAAGGACGGAAGTCGAACATTTACCGAAACCTCGATCTTTCCCCTACGAAATGAGGGTGGCGAGATAATCGGCTGGCGTGGAGTCGGCCGTGATGTTACCGAACGCAAATGGGCGGAAGAAGCCCTGAGACAGTCGGAGGAAAGATATCGGACTATCCTGGAGGAGATAGAAGATAGCTATTTTGAGGTAGACCTTGCCGGCAACCTAACCTTCATTAATGATGCAGTATGCCACCATCTAGGATACCCCAGAGAAGAGCTACTGGGGATGAATTATCGAGGCTTCACGGCTGAAGAGAATATCGAGCACGTGTATCAGGCTTTTAACGAGGTTTACAGAACAGGCGAGCCGAATAAAGGCTTTCTCTGGGGACTCATCAGAAAAGATGGGAGTATAGGATTTGCCGATGCCTCGGTTTCTCTTTTGCGCAGCCAGGGGGGAGAAATTATCGGTTTTCGGGGAGTTGGGCGTGATATCACCGAGCGCAAGATGGCTGAAGAGAAGAGGATGCAGCTGGAGCTAAAGGCTCAAATTAGCAGCCGCCTGGCTTCTGTGGGCGAGATGGCAGCCGGCGTTGCCCACGAGATAAATAACCCTCTCACCGCAGTCACCGGCTATGCCCAGTTGCTTGTGGGCCGAGAGGACATCCCATCGGACATCAGGAGCGATTTGGAAGCTATCAATGATGGTGCTCGACGCGTGGCCGGCATCGTACGGACGCTGCTGGCCTTCTCTCGCCAGACCAAGCCGCAGCGAAAGCTGGCCGATATCAACGAGCTTATAGAGAGCACGCTCGTCCTGCGAGCTTATCACCTGAGGGTCAACAACATTGAAGTTGTTACACGGCTGGCTCCTGATGTGCTCGAAACCGTGGTCGACCCGGGTCAAATACAGCAGGTGCTGCTCAACTTAATCGTCAATGCCGAGATGGAGATGAAGCTGGCTCACGGCAAAGGCAGGCTCACCATAACGACGGAGAAAAGCGACAACACCATAAAGATATGCGTCAAAGACAACGGCCCGGGAATAATGCCAGAGGTCATGGATAAGATATTCGACCCCTTCTTTACTACCAGAGAGGTAGGTCAGGGCACCGGGCTGGGCTTGAGCCTCTGCTACGGCATAATTACCGAACATAAGGGGAAGATATACGCCGAAAGCAAGCCGGGCAAGGGTGCTACATTTATCGTTGAGCTGCCTGTAGCCACCGAAGCCAAACCGCCAAAGCCGGCTGAGCCAATTGTTAAAAAGCCTAAGAAGGCGGTCAAAGCCAGGATACTGGTGGTGGATGATGAGCAGGTGGTGAGGGACGTTGTCAATCGGGTGCTAACTGGTGAAGGTCACAAGGTAGACACTGTAGATAACGCTGTTGATGCTTTGAAGAAAATTGAGAGCAAGAGATACAAGCTCATCCTGGTGGATATCAAGATGCCGGGCATAAATGGCGTGACACTATACAAGCGTATTCAAAAGATAGACAAATCGCTAGCCCGGAGAGTGGTCTTCATCACCGGCGATGTTATGGGCGCGGATACCGAAAAGTTCCTCTCCGAGACTAAAGTTGCCCATATCGACAAGCCTTTTGATGCCGAGCAGTTGAGCAGAGAGGTGCAGCGCACTTTAACCGCAGGCCGGTAGAAGGTCACATCCCGCTGCACAGTAGCCTGCTTTGTTGGTTTTTGCGTGCGTCATTAATTCCGCAGCCACCTGTTCAAGGCGTGATGATTGTGCCTCGTCTCACTTGCTTTTCAGCCCAGGTTCTATGAAAATATGGTAGCAAATATATATCTATGCCTTGACTAATGTTACCGTCTATAATAAATTTAAGGTGACTATGTCAACGGCACCGAAACCGCCATACATCAAGAAGATAGACCAGCGAGGCGATTTGACGGTCTGGATTGTCGACGGCAGCTATATACGCGGCCACATCGACGAGGAGTTTACCAACTTCGGCCAGCATTTCGCCTTTACCTATATTCCGTTGAACGAGCTCTGGATAGACCGTGAGGCTGCTCACGACGAGACATTGTTTTTCATCGACCACCTGCTGGTAGAGCACCGGCTTATGGCCAAAGGTGTGCCGTATGACAATGCTCTGGTTGAGGCCGACCGGCAGGAGCGTAGAGAACGCCGACTTGCCGGAGACGTCAGCCTGTTGACGCATCACGGGCAACAATTACCAGACGCTAAAGATGTCCACGAGCGGCTGTGGAAAAAGTTGGAGAAAGGCGTCAGCGTGTGGGTGGTCAACGGTCGCCTGGTCCGCAGCGTCTTCGATATCGACTTTACCGAGGGCGGCCATGACCATGTATATGAATTCGTACCTGAAAATGAGGTGTGGATAGACGACGCCATTGAAGAGGCGGAACGCGGCTTTGTCCTGTTACATGAACTGCATGAACGCAACCGCATGGCAGGCGGATTGCCCTACAGTAAAGCACATGAGGAGTCAAGCCGGCTTGAGTATAGGTGCCGCCATCACCCCGATGAACTGCACGATGCCCTGGCAGCCGAGGGCTGGGAGTAATACCTCGATTATTTAAACACTACCAAAGCGCTTCAGACAAGCTCATTGTATATCCCAACCTCGGGGCGTCCCTCCAAGAGAGACGCGATAGCTTTCGAAAACTCCTTGAAGTGCTCAGTCGAGCCATGAAATTTTAAAGCCTCTCCGCTTTCGTATTTCTCGTATACCAAGAATTCATTCGGGGCATCCACTTTGCGGTGAACGGCATAGCTTATGGCGCCCGGGTCCTTAAGTACTTTGGGTACCAGCTTCCGGAATTCCTTCTCCAGTTCATCTCCTTTGCCTTCCGCTGCCTTTAGTTTCGCAGCTACAACTATCATGCTAATTTACCTCCTTTATCGAAATAAAAAGAATTAATAGAGATACGATGACCTGGGAGAAGCCAATAGTCAGCCGCCGGCTATAAGCGGCAGAAATGAGATGGTGTCCCTGTCCCTGAGAATCCTGTCCGGAGCGGCTATCTCGAGGTTGACTGTTACCAGTACCATCCCTTCTTCCAAAGGGAGCTCGGGATAGCGTTGTCTGACGTATTCCAGTGCATCATTGACCCTGGTCTTTTCAGTTATGGGCATATCTATGCTATCTGTCTTTGTTACAGTGCGCTGCATTCCCAGGAACTTAATTGATGCCGCCATCTTAATTACACGCCTAACCGGCTTAGCAGCTGCTTTGCCTGCTCGTCCATAAGGCCGAATTTCTCAACCGTCTCGCGCCTGGGTATACCATCGGAGGCGAAGCCTTTCTTTTCGTAAACGATATCGCACAGATTCTGATAAGCTTCAGCCCTTTTCTCCATGAGCAGCTTGTGCCTTTGTTCCGGACTTGCCGGAACTAGTTTATCACCCAGCTGTTGCTGCAGCCATTCGTCGTAGTACTCAGCACGGGCTTCATACTCATTGAAATAGGCAGGACCTATTGCCCTCTGGGGAATCTGGTCGCTGGCCCTCGTCCCTTTTCCGTGACGCAGATTGATTAGCTTTTGAAGTATGTACAGCCTTTCCGAATCGTCCAGGACGTCCTGGAGTGTTTTATTGCTGCCTGTGGTGGCATTGAGATACGCGACGTAATACTCCAGCGTTGGGATATTCTTGGATGGCTCGGCAGTACTAGCTGCCTCCGGATTTCGGACGTCTATCCACGGCAGCTTGCACAGCCCGGTGGCGTTAAACCAAGTGCGAATCAGGGGGAACCACTTAAGCGCATTCGCCTTGTGCTCCAGGGTCGGCAGCTCTTTGTGGACCTGGTCGATGAAAATAAGCCACGCCTCGTCATGTTGCGGTCCCTTGAGGGCAAAGCCATAGCCGCCCTGCTGGGCGAGCGACTCTTTGGTAATGTACATAGAGAACTCAAGGCCTTTAATTTCCATGCCGAACTTGTTGAGCTCCGCCATGACGGCGTCTTGAGAAGTGCCATTTCTGGTGGCATGTCTCTCGGCTACCCATTTCTTGCCTCTGGCAACACCCTGGCCGACAATTTTACCGAAACCTGTGCCGCTGGCGATTTCGTGCAGCAGCCTGTCCGCAGCCTCAATATTGCCGAATGCCAGCTCATAGCCTGTGTCAGCGGCTGTTAAAAAGCCGCGCTGAACACATTCCATGAAAAAGCTGATGGTCACGCCTGTGGAGATGGTATCGAGCCCGTATTCATCGCAGTACCAGTTGTATTCCATAACGAAATGGGGGTCGAAAATACCCATCGAGGAGACGGCGCCCACGGTTTCATATTCAGGACCGTCGATGTTAACCACCCGCCCTGCCTTTGGTCCCCGCGTCAGCTTAACATTTTCAGCACCCTTGGCACATGCCAGATTGCAGCCATAGTAACAGCCATCGGGTATCTTCTTGTCAAAGTACTTTTCTAGGAAGACCTGCGCAAAGAGCTTGGGTGACTCGGGGCTCTGCCCGTATTGATAGTTATTGATGGGGAACAGGTGGAATTTGTCCATATATTCGGATAGGCCGGTGGTGCCCCATGTAGACAGATGGAGCTGTTGAGTATCGCACTTGGAGACGACCGCCTTCAGCTTTGAGCCTGCCTGGCGCACGCCTTCTTTGTCTATAGCATTATTAGCATTAACCTTTGAAAGATTGGAGCGAACCACAATACCTCGTAGTCCCTTGTAGCGCATGACGGTTCCGGTGCCGCCTCTGCCGGCCTGTTTGGAGCGGAGGCGCTTCCGCCTGACATCGAAGAACAGGCTATTGACAATACCGAACCTGGCATTGCAGGCGCCTTTGCCGGCGGTTACGGCAGCCATAGAATCGTTAAGCTCTCCATCGTTAACCTCTTTCAGCAGCCTTTCGCCAAAGGAAAGGGCACCCTCGTCGGTTTCTTTATCGTAGGCAGGCGCAGCGGCAATGGCTATGGTCCGCGCATCGCCGTCAATCAAAATGACCACGTCTTGCTTGGATACGCCGGAGACAGCCAGTGCATCGAAGCCGGCGCGTTTCAATATTGGCCCGAAGTGGCCGCCGATATTGGAATCGATAAACGTATCTGTCAGGGGAGAAATAGTGCCGACTATGAATTTTCCCGTTCCCGGAAATGCAGGCTCATTGCCCAGTGGGCCACTGGACATTACCAGAATGTTCTCGGGACTATCATAGTGGGTTTCCCTCGTGGTACCGTCCCAAATCAGCTTGAGTGCATAGCCGCGTCCGCCGATGTACTTGTTCTTAAAATCAGGCGGTAGCTTCTGGATGGTGATTTCGGGCTTACCGAGGTCGACTCTGAGTATACGGTCTGTGTACCCGCCGACAACTTTGGCCGGTTTATATTCGATTTGATGTAGTATTTTCATTTGATTAGCTGAGAATTGGTCCTGGCATGCGAGGTGCTATTATAACCTTTTAAGTGTGATATCAGCAAAGGTCACATATCTCTTAAGCCCATGTATTCTGTGTTTAATGAGTTACCGAGTGCAGGATTTCATGATAAAATAAGCCAAAATTATTGGAGGGAACGAAAATGGCTATAAAGAAAATTTGTATTATCGGCTCGGGAACGATGGGCAATGGCATAACCCAGGTGGTAGCTCAAGCCGGTTATGAAACGACCATGGTTGATGTTAAGCAGGAATTCATCGACAGGGGAATGGGGGCTATAAAAGCCAGCCTGGGCAGGTTTGTAGAGAAGGGCAGAGTCAGCCAGACCGATATGGATAAGGCGATGGCAGATATTCACACCTCGATAGACTTAAAGCAGGCGGCTAAAGACGCCGACTACGTTATCGAGGCGGTCTTTGAAAGGGCTGAAGTCAAGATGCCCATCTTCCAGCAGCTGGAAGAGATATGCCCCAAGGAGACCATACTGGCATCCAACACCTCCGGCATACCTATAGGTCTGCTGGCTTCGGCAACCAAACGCCCGGAAAAGGTCATCGGCATGCACTTTTTCAGCCCGGTGCCCATGATGAGAGGCCTGGAGGTGGTCAAGTCGCTGCTTACCTCGGAGGAGACCATAAAAGTCAGCCTCGATTTTGGCAAGTCTATAGGCAAGGAAACGGTGCTGGTTAAAGATTCGCCCGGTTTTATCACCAATAGGCTGATACCGCTGGTGATGAACGAGGGCGCCAGATTACTGGAAGAGGGGCTGGCTTCCATGGAGGATATAGACAAAATTGTCAGGTTGTCTTTCAACTGGCCTATGGGTCCGTTCGAGTTGTGCGACCTGGTTGGTGTGGATGTCGGCGTAGACCTGCTGGAGGAGATTTACAAGCAGACCGGATGGGAAAGATATAAGCCGGTGCCGTTGCTCAAGAGAATGGTGGAAATCGGCTATCTGGGCAGAAAAGTCGGCAAAGGTTTCTACACGCTGTTTGGTACGAAGTAATGTTTTTTCCGGCAGATTGAAGTGAGTGGGTAGCCAGGAGCATCTGTTCCCGGCCCATTGCGTTAAAAATGGCAAACCTCAGCGGGTGAAAGTCCGCTTCGGTGGCTTGTCGCCGACCCGATTTCTGAGTATGCCGATGCCCTCCACTTCCAATTCGATGACGTCGCCGGGCTGAATCCATCTGTTCAACTCGCCGCCGCAGCCCATCTCCACAGTTCCCGAGCCGAGGAAGTCGCCGGGATAGAGCGTTTCTTCCATGGAGGCGAACTCGATAATCTGAGGCCAGGTCCAGTAGCTGGTGCCGCTGTTATTGTCCGACCAGACCTCACCGTTGATGCGTGCTATCATGCGCATGTTCGCCGGGTTCACCTCGTCCGGTGTCACCAGACAAGGCCCCATAGCGCTGCAGAAGTCCTTACCTTTGACCGGACCGAGGCCGACTACCATCTCCCGCAACTGTATGTCGCGGGCGCTGATATCGTTTAAGATAGTGTAACCGGCAATGTATTCTTCTGCTTTTTCACGTGGGATGTTCTTGCCCTCTTTGCCTATGTAGATGCCGTACTCCAGCTCGTAGTCGAGCAAATCCGTATAACTTGGCCAGGGGATAATTTCATCGGGCCCGATAACCGTGTCCGGATTACCCCGGTAGCAGACCGGCATCTCATACCAGGCCTTGTCCAGTTTCTTTTGCCCGGACCGGCTGGCATGGCCTTCGAAGGCAAGGTAGTCCCGAAGGGAATTCGGCCGGGGCACCGGAGCCTTGAGCTTGACCTCGGCCATCTCATAAACTATTTTTTCACCCTCGGGTCCCATGATGGGTGCTTTTGACTGCTTCTTCGCTACGTAATCTATGGTTGTCTGGGCTGCCTCTCTGCCTTCCTTACCGCTGCGGAAAAAGGAAATCATATCAGACGGCAGCACTGCCGCGGCCAGTTCATAATGCCGGCCGTTGTCGTGCTTATCGGCAAGGTAGCGCGTATAGCCCATGTTGAGGTCGATGATTCTATCGTGGCGTATTGCCCCGATGCGCTGCACCGGCCCTAGAGCGGTGGAAATTTCAGAAGTCACCAGTTTCATGGTTTGGTCTCCTTTGCGTTGGCATGTCTTTTTTCAGCTTAGCAAAATTCCTCAACGGATGGCAACCAAGCAAAACATGCAGGTTCGACCTTTTAAGATCGAACTTGGCGAGGCTAAAGCCTCGCCACTACATTTGCGCGAATAGTCATAAGGTAGGGATACTAATTGTAAAAAATTCAGTGGCAGCATAAAATACCGAGACGGCGCCCATAAATCACAAGGAGCAGAAGATGGACTTTCAATTGACCGAAGACCAGAAGATGCTGAAAAAGATGGTGCATGATGTGGCGGAAAAGGAGTTTCGACCGAAGGCGGCGGAATGGGAAGCCGGGGCGGAACACTTACCCCACGAATACGTTAAAAAACTGGCGGATTTAGGCCTTTTAGGTTTGTGTCTTCCCGTCAACTACGGAGGACAGGGGCGTTCGGCCTTTGAAGCTATTCTGGCCATCGAAGAGCTGGCACGTGTGTCCTGTTTATGCGCTTCACCTGTTTTCGAATCCAACGTCGGTCCGGTCAAGGTCATCGAGCAATTTGGCACCGAGGAGCAGAAACAAAAGTATATACCGCCTGTGTGCACCGGTGAATCGATGATCTCCGTCGGCATGACCGAGCCGGAGGCCGGGTCGGCACTGACCGACCTGACCACCAGGGCGGTATTGAAAGGCGACCATTATATAGTTAACGGCATGAAAAGATTTATTACCGGCGGCGGCGCCTCTGATGTTTATGTCGTTTACGTCAGGCTGAGCGAGCAGAAAGGTGCTAAAGGCATCGGTGGGTTAATCATTGAGAAAGGGATGCCCGGTTTCTCTTTCGGCAAGCAGGAGCAGTTTATGGGCATGAGAGGCTTTCCCAGCTGCGACCTGATTTTCGAGGACTGCCGTGTTCCCAAGGAAAACCTCGTGGTCAAGGAGGGCGAGTTTAGAAAGCTGATGACTGCCTTCGACCTGGAGCGATGCGGCAACTCGACGATGTGCTTGGGTATAGCCCAGGGAGCGCTGGAGGAAGCCATGGCTTATTCGCAGCAGAGGAAGCAGTGGGGCAAAGAGATATGCCAGTTCCAGGCAGTTCAGTTCATGCTGGCAGAAATGGCTATAAAAGTCGAGGCCGCCCGTCTACTTATCTACAGGGCTACGTCAAATGCCGCTACGGGATTGCCCATCCCGCTGGAAGCTAACCTGGCCAAGTGCTTTGCCAATCAGATGGTGAGAGAGGTTACCGGTATGGCGCTGCAGATACACGGCGGCTACGGCTACTCCAAGGAATACCCCGTGGAGCGGATGATGCGCGATGGTTGGGGCTGGGGTGTTGCCGGTGGGACTATCGAAATTCAGAGAATTACCATTGCTTCACTTCTCTTAGGCCGGAGATTCGACCAGAGGAAGTAGAAGTGTGATTACATAGGGAGTTGCTATGAGAGAATGCAAAATTGAACAGAATAAGTCAAAGTGCAACTGCACCTACGAACCGTGTTCCAGGAAAGGCATTTGCTGCGAATGTGTCACCTATCACCAGAAGTTGGGTGAGCTGCCGGCGTGTTATTTCCCGGCTGATGTCGAGAGGACTTACGACCGCTCCATCGAGAGATTTATCGAGACCTTCCGCGGAAAAGGGCGATAACCCATTTATCTAATGCTGTACATACAGCCGCAATAGTCCTGCCGGTAGAGCTCCCACTGTTTGGCTAGCTGCACCGCCCGCTTGAAGCCGTCCTTTTTCTTAAAGTCCCTGATTAGAAACTTCTCGCCGCCTATTTCCAGACCTATGCCGTTGATTACCTGTGCCGACTTGTGGGGGCTGATTGTCAGCGTGGTGGTGAAGGCATCGGCACCGCAAGCCACCATGTAGTCGTAGGTCTTTTCCAGACGCAGCCTGTAGCAGACCTGGCATCTCCTGCCGCCTTCAGGTTCGTCCTTCAAGGAACCGGTCAGGTTAAACCATTCTTCCGGCGTGTAAGGCCCGGCTTCCAACGGGAAATTCAACTGTTTAGCTACTTTGGCGGCGACATCCAGTCTTTTTTGGTACTCTTCCGAGGGGTGAATATTAGGATTGTAGAAAAAGCCGATGACCTGATGTCCCTCTCTGTTCAGCGCTTCCGCTGCGCCGGCAGCACAAACGCCGCAGCATATATGTAGCACCACCTTCATGCCGGCACCCTTTGAGCTCGCATCAAGCCGAGCATGATGATTAGACCTAAGGCCAGGCTGGCGGCACAGGACAGGAACATGGTCTCATAACCTCTGGCGTTGGCCACAAATCCCATGATGGTAGGTCCCATGGCCAAGCCGATATTAAAGGAGCAGGTGGGTATGGCCATGGATAAGGCTCTACCGCTAGCTGACGAAAAATCGGCGGCCATGGCCAGGCTGGCTGGCATAGCCAGGCCCATGCCGATACCGAAGATGATGCCGATAACGATAAACTGTGCCAGGCCGTGAAAGAAGGGGAAAAGCGAAACGGCTACGGCGCTTATGCCCACGCCACAGCCGAGCAGCAGCTTCCGGTCTATTTTATCGGCCAACCTGCCGGAGGGCGCCCGCAGCAAGGCTGAGCTGGCGTAAAGGGAGGTGATGATGGCGCCGGCATCGGCCTCGGTCAAATCGAACCGCTGTCCGTAAAGCGGAATATAGCTGCTGATGGTGCCCGAGCCTAAAGCCACCAGCAATGGTGCCAGCATGACGGCGATGGCCAGTGGATGGCCCAGCCAGCTCCACGGTGAGAGATTTACTTCTGGAGTAGCCACAGGCTCGTGTGCGATATCACGGAGCCTAGAAAAGGCCAGAGCCAGACCCACGAATGAGATGGCGGCGCAGCCGTAAAAGGCGGCATTGAAGCCGAACCGGCCAGCCAGGAAGCCGCCGGTTATAGGTCCGGCCATCAGTCCCAGTTGTAGCGATGCCGTGTACCAGCCGATAGCCGTGCCTCGTCTGCTAGGTGGTGTTAAGTCCACTACCAGGGCGATGGCTGCGGGCAGGAAGGCTGCTGCACCCAGGCCGTGAATCGCCCTGACCAGAATGAGCTGCCCGGTGCTATGAGCCAGCGGGTAGAGCAGCGGGGTCAAAGTGAAAATGATCAAGCCACCAATCAAAAGTTTTGGACGACCGAATTTGTCTGAGAGCATACCGAACGGAATCAGAAAGATAGCCGTGACGTAGGACATCGTGGCTACTATAACACCGACCTCGGATACCGGCGCTCCGATGTCCGCGGCATAGAGCGGTATGACCGGAAACATAAAGCTGAAACCGGCGTAGCCGACGAAGGCTACGATGTACAACGTTATAAGAGTATATGCTAATGAGTTTTTCAATCTCGATTTCGGCTATACACTTTATCATAAAAGCTTGCCTCGGAAAAACCTGGCAGCGACCTTAATTCTCAGGTTCTATTCCCCTCTCCCTTGACGGGAGAGGGTTAGGGTGAGGGTGAAACCTTTGAAATTGCCACGCGGAGTTTATCCTGAGCAGGGGTATATTCTTCGACAAGCTCAGAATGAGCGGCAAAGCTACATGTATACATTTTTACCTACGTGTCACCCGCCTACGGGTGACCGTCGTGGCTACTGCTCCAATCGTGTCTGTCTGTGAGCCAGAAAGGTGATATGGTAGAATAGCTAAACGTAAATGAAACATGGCAAGGTCTATCTGGTGGGCGCCGGCCCCGGTGACCCGGGTCTGATTACGGTGAAGGGGCTGGAATGTATAAGGGAAGCCGATGTCATCATCTACGACCGTCTGGTCGACGACAGTCTACTTGGGGAGGCCACTCCTGGCAGCGAGAAGATATATGTGGGCAAGGGGCGCGGATGCCATGCCATGGAGCAGAAGGAGATAAACCTGCTTCTGATAAACAAAGCCCGGGAGGGCCAGAAAGTTGTCAGACTTAAAGGCGGCGACCCCTTCGTCCTGGGACGGGGTGGCGAGGAGGCGGAAGTACTGGCTGCCAACGATATCCCTTTCGAGGTAGTGCCCGGAGTTTCATCGGCCTATTCCGTCCCGGCTTATGCCGGCATACCGGTGACGCACCGACGCCTGACTTCCTCATTCACTGTCATCACCGGACATGAAGACCCGGAAAAAGACGAGTCGAGCATTGCCTGGGACAGGATAAGCACCGCCGGCGATACGCTGGTCTTTCTCATGGGGATGGGTAACCTGGAACAGATAGTCACACAATTGATACAGAACGGCAGACCTCCGTCTACTCCGGTAGCGGTCATAAGCCAGGGCACCAGTCCAGCGCAGCGCACACTGGTCGGTACGCTGAAGGATATTGGCAGTCGTGCTCAAAAAGAAGGATTCGAGCCACCGGCGGTGATAGTAATCGGCGAAGTGGTCAAGCTCCGCGAGCAAATTCGCTGGTTCGATAACCTGCCTCTTTTCGGCAAGCGAATCCTGGTAACCAGGGCCGAGCACCAGACTAAAGAACTGAGCCGGCTTCTCTCAGAACGTGGCGCCATGCCCGTTGAAATGCCGGTTATAAAAATCAGCCCGCCGCGCACCTGGAAGGAGCTTGACCAGGCTATCCTGGACCTGGAAAGCTACCACTGGGTAGTATTCACCAGCGTTAATGCTGTGGAGATATTCTGGAAAAGACTGAAGGCGAAGAAACTGGATTCGCGTAAGTTCGGCGGCGCTAAAATTGGAGCCATCGGACCGGCTACGGCTGGAGCCCTTGAGGCAAGAGGCCTGCGTCCCGATTACGTCCCGAAGATATATACCAGCCGGGGTTTACTCGCCGGGCTGAACAAGCAGGATGTCGCCGGACGGCGAATACTTCTGCCTCGGGCTGATATAGCCGGCAATGAATTATCCGAAGGGCTCATTAAGCTTGGAGCTAAAGTTCACCAGGTAACCGCCTACAGGACGGCCACGGTTACCAAATCAATTTCGCAGGCAAAACAGATGCTTTTCAGCGGCGAAATCGATGTAATCACCTTCACCAGCGCCTCGACAGTGAACGGCCTGCTGGACATAATAGGTCAAAAATGGGAGGTTATAAAACAATCCAGGCTGGCTTGCATCGGCCCGAACACCGCTGCGGCTCTGGCTGACAAAGGATTGAAGGCTGATATAGTGGCCAGGGAGCACACCATGCCCGGCCTGGTATTAGCCGTAGAACGTTACTTCCAAGGAAAGGGGGAACGAAGTTGAATAGTTTTCCAAACCTGCGTCTTAGACGCCTCCGACGCACTGAAGCCCTGAGGGCGCTGATTCGAGAGACCAAAGTCGACGTAGGCGACCTGATATATCCACTCTTTGTTGTCGAGGGCAGCAAGATAAAACAGAAAATAACCTCAATGCCCGGACAATACCGTTTTTCCAACGACCTGCTGCCGAAAGAAGTAGAAGACATCGCCAAACTTGGCATTCCGGCGATAATACTGTTCGGCGTACCCAAAAAGAAGGACGAAGTCGGCTCCTCAGCCTATCACCCCAAAGGAGTGATTCAGCAGGCAATACGAGCCATTAAAAAGGCGACCCCGGAGCTGCTTGTAATCACCGACGTCTGCCTCTGCGAATATACCAGCCACGGCCACTGCGGTGTTGTCGTTGATGGCGATGTCGATAATGACAAAACTCTGGAAGTACTTGCCAGAACGGCTTTGTCGTACGCGGAAGCTGGCGCTGATATAGTAGCTCCTTCGGATATGATGGACGGCAGGGTAAAGGCGATGCGGCAGGCGCTGGATGGAAGCGGGTTTCAAAATATACCTATTATGGCTTATGCCGCCAAGTATGCCTCTGCCTTTTATGGGCCTTTTCGTGAAGCCGCCGAGTCGGCGCCACAGTTCGGCGACCGCCGCTCGTATCAGATGGACCCGCCAAACTGGCGGGAGGCTTTAAGAGAGGTGGAGCAGGATATCGCCGAGGGGGCGGACATCGTCATGGTCAAACCCGCCCTGCCTTATCTGGATGTAATCAGCAAGGTGCGTGATACCTTCAATCATCCTTTAGCTGCCTATAGTGTCAGCGGCGAATATGCCATGGTGAAGGCAGCGGCACAGCAAGGCTGGCTGGATGAGAAGAGAATCGTCCTGGAAATGCTCACCGCCATCAAGAGAGCCGGGGCCGATATCATCATAACCTATTACGCCAAAGAGGCCGCCCGCTGGCTGTAACCTTTAATCTTTGATTTTATTTCCGTTCCCTCTCCCTTGATGGGAGAGGGCTGGGGTGAGGGTGAAAATAGAATACTAATCTAAAATAAAGTTATGAAAAATATCAACCGCTCCAAACGCCTGTTTAAACAAGCCCAGCGCTATCTGCCGGGAGGCGTCGACAGCCCGGTGCGCGCCTTCAAGGCGGTTGGCGGTACGCCGCTTTTCATCAAACGAGGTAAAGGCTCCAGACTGTATGATGAGGACGGCAATGAATTCATAGATTACGTCGGCTCCTGGGGGCCCCTCATACTGGGACATGCTCATCCACGCGTGGTAAAAGCCATCGAAAAGGCGGTGGAGCATGGCTCCAGCTTCGGAGCGCCGACTCAACTGGAAACGACCCTGGCAAAGCTAATCAGTGAGGCCATGCCGTCCATCCAGATGGTACGCTTCGTTAACTCTGGCACAGAAGCCATCATGAGCGCCATCAGGCTGGCTCGCGCCTTTACTGGCAGAAACAAGGTGCTGAAATTCGCCGGCTGCTATCACGGCCATTCGGACGGATTGCTGGCTAAGGCAGGGTCGGGAATGGCCACCCTGGGCATACCCAGCTCTCCTGGCGTGCCCGCAGCCGTAACCGCCGATACTCTTGTCGCCCCTTACAATAATCTGGAGGCGGTAGAGCAGCTTTTTAAGGATTTCGCCTCCGACATTGCTGCTGTCATAGTCGAGCCTATAGCCGGCAACATGGGTGTCGTCTTGCCGCAGCCCGGGTTCCTGGAACACCTCCGCAGTTTGACTCGCCAGTCCGGAGCGCTGCTCATTTTTGATGAGGTTATAACCGGTTTTCGGGTGGCTTACGGCGGTGCCCAAAGCCTGTATAACATATCTCCGGACTTGACCTGCCTGGGTAAGATTATAGGTGGCGGGTTGCCTGTAGGAGCCTATGGCGGACGCAGAGATATTATGCAGATGATGGCGCCTTCAGGGCCGGTCTATCAGGCGGGGACACTCGCCGGAAATCCGTTAGCCATGAGCGCCGGCATCGAGACCATTACCATTTTGAAGGAATCAAGCGCTTACAGGGAGCTTGAGAGAAAAACGTCGCTTCTTGAGAAAGGCATCACGGAAGCGGCAAATAAAGCCGGGGTGGATATACAGCTGGCTCGAATCGGCTCGATGTTCACCGTATTCTTCGCCATAGACCCGGTCACCGACTACGAAACTGCCACCAGGGCGGACACCAAGCTTTATGCCAGATTCTTCCACCACATGCTGTCGCAGGGCGTATATTTACCGCCCTCCCAGTTCGAAGCCGCCTTTGTTTCCACGGCTCACACTAATGATGACATTCAGTCGACAATCGATGCCAACTGGAAAGCTTTCAATTCTTTGTAGTTGAAACTGACTGCGTAGGAAATGCATATAAGCATTAATTTATTCACTTCAAAAGCTAACATTTAACTGAGATAAGAGCAATTAAAGTCGCTCGTGTATAGAGAACGCAAATGGCGAAAATTGATTATAAGGCAATCGAAAATTCAATTCAAAATGATCTCCTTGAATGTAGGCGGCTATTCACAAGAAGTGTCACCGATATTCCTAAATACTCGACATTAGAGAAGATACATAAAAATTATCCCGATTTTATGAGGGAATGTTTTAAAGCCCATAAGACTGCTTTGAAAATTTTAGTTGATGGAATCCTGCGCATTGAAAACCTTATCACACAAATAAACGTTACAGGCGTTCCTGATTCCGGAAAGAATCAAACTGTAAAACTGGAATACTGGAAATATCTTCTAGAGGTATCATATAACGCCCTCGTTTGGTTAGCTGTTGGAATGGATAGAAGTAATGTCAAAAAGATATTCAAAGGTCCAAAGTTCGGGAATATAACTCATCAAAATATTCAATCTGTATTAATATACGTTAACCAATTAAATGAAGATCCAAATGTAATTGCTATTCCATTAGACTTTTGTTCTTTCTCACCTATTTGCGATGTTCTTAAGTTATCTTACTTTGAGAATGATAAAACTTTGAAAGTTATTTGCATCGAAATTAAATCAGGTAAAGTAAACGATGAAATGCTTGAAACTATTGAATCTGGAACAATGGATGCATATTTCAGATTCTTCGATACCTATGGAAAGACTGGAATCAAACAAATGGAGCGTTTCTTTCGACAGCGCAAAATGCTTGAGAAGAGCCAAAAGCTTATAAATGCCGTTCCTGGAATCCATGAGAACCCATCGAATCCGCAAACGGACTTATTAATCTTAGCCAATGAAGCCAAGATTCAACATTTCTCTGATAAAGTAGTCGAACTTCTAGACAAGTCTGAGAGAAAGGAATTCGCAGTCGATCAAATAGATAATTGCTTGGCACTAGGCGCTATTAATGCAGAAGATAAGGAAATGCTGATGCTTGGCGAATACGATTTGCGCCTATATGCTTACCATTCTTTCATCAATCCTTCAACACTTTATCGGGCACCATATCCGAAAGATCTACATGTGATTCTAGATACTATTAAACTAAGTGACTGGAGAGAAGGATTTAGCTCGGTGATTTTGTACCCGATAATACTGCGACAAATTCCTAACCAATCTCTTATGGATTTATTATTCTGTAGGAAGATTATTAGGCTCTGTTTCAACCCTCAAAGATTTGTTGCTCTTTGCAATGAAAATGGATTAAAAGCAGATTTGACAAGTACGAAGGAAACGAATCGTCTCAAGGCGCGTGGTATCGGCAAAGGATGTGTCGACTTCGACGGACATTTCATACGCCATTCCCTCAGTGATTCTAGCACAATATTTGATGAAGGACCGTTTTTGGGGGAAGGATTGCTTCATGAAATGTTGTACAACTGGGTTCACCCTAAGTCGGTCATCGAGCAAATTAAGCAAGTCAGCTTCCCAAAACAGGAATGAAGCAGACCACTTTTTCGATTACGAGATAGGGAAGCTGGCGGCTATTGGATTCGTTCTGCTGATGGAGGCGGGCTGATCTTCAGCGGGATACGGACCATCTCATGCCCTTCCACCACTACGTGCAGGGAATAAGAGCCGTATTTCGGAAATTCAGTGTTATCAAACCGCATGGCTAAGCGGCCTATGCTTTCCGTTCCTGCCTGAGGCTTGGGTATATTGAATTTAGTTCTAAGCGGTGGGACAATTTCCTTGCCGTCCTCATCGATTAAAAAGACCTCCAGATTCTTATCGCCGGCTTCGACCAAATTTGTCCGTAATTGTACGACCACAAAGAAATTAGGGTGTTTGGTGGGTACTTTGGGTGCGAAAATCGTGTCAAAGCCGATTCCAAGGGCGTTAATTTTATTGGTCACATCAGCATAATCGCAAATGAAGGCGAAATCTATGTTCACACTGTTGCCTCTTGTCCTCTATCTCGTACCACGGCGGCAGCCATATTCTATCATTAAAATAGAATTAGCGTTAGCAAGTTAAGGGATGAGCCAGCGAACACAGGCAAACAGTCTGAATTCAGATATGGCGTGCCGCTTCGAATCCGTCCCAGATGGCGTGCATGATATTCCGAGCCTCTACGGCATCCCCGACGAGGTGAAGGTTGGGAACACTGTCTTTGAGCGAGCTGTAGAGCTCCCGGTCAGGAATAAGCCCCACAGCGATAACCACGGTGTCTGCAGGCAGCTTGGTTTTATTCGAGGATTTTTCGATTACTATAACGCCATCATCCGTAACCTCGAAGAGGCCCGTATCTGTTAGCACATTTACTTTGTGAAATTTTAAAAGGTCGCGGAGCATCATCATGTTGGGACGTGGCACAGTGCTGCCGGATTGCATGAGGCCCTTTAACGCCTCTACTATAGTCACCTGCTTACCTTGCTGCGCCAACCAGAGCGCAGTCTCACAACCTATAAGCCCGCCACCCACAATTACCACCGCTTTCCCGGCTTTCTCCTTGCCCAGAAGAAGGTCAATCGCCGTGGTTACCTTCTCTTTGTTTATGCCGGGCACATCCGGAATGAGAGGTTTTGACCCGGTGGCAATAATTACTACATCGGGTTTTTCTCCCTGCAGCAGCTCAGGAGAGACTTTCTTACCCAGGTTAATCTTGACCTTAAGTTCACCTAACTCTGTTTTATACCAGTCAAGAAGCCGCGCCTCATCTTTTTTGAAGGACGGGACTGAAGCGGTAAGAACGTGCCCGCCGAGCCTGTCATTCTTTTCGTAAAGTGTTACCGTGTGTCCCCTGATGGCAGCCACCCTGGCAGCTTCCATACCGGCAACTCCGCCGCCGATAACTATCACCTTCTTTATGTCACCGGCGGGTTGGAGGGCCAGGTCTCTTTCATTCCCGCAGGCAGGATTAACCGCACAGGAAAGCGGTCCCTCCAGGGAAATCAATCTGCCGAGGCAGCCCTGATGGCAGGCCAGGCAGGGACGTATATTCTTAGTCTTTGCTGCCATCACCTTGTTCGGCCAGTACGGATCAGCCAGGAGGCCTCTGCCGAGCACGACCATGTCAGCCTTGCCTTCGACTACTGCCTGCTCCGCCAGCTCCGGCAGTTCCATCCTGCCAGCGACGATGACCGGGACTTTTACTGCTTTCTTGAGCCTTTCAGTCAGATGTAGATAACAACCGTGCTCAAAATAATTCGGGGGATGTGCCCAATACCAGGCATCGTAAGTGCCGGCATCAGCATCAAAGGCGTCAAAGCCGGCCTCTTCCAGTATCCTGGCAACTTCAAGCCCTTCCTCCGTATCGCGGGCGGCCTCCTTGAATTCTTCACAAGGTAGACCTCCCTGACGCCAGTCTTTGACGTAGCTTTTTACACTCAACCTCAGTTGAACGGGAAAGTCCCTGCCCGCTCTATTTTTCATCTCGCGCAGTATTTCAATGGGCAGCGTCAACCTTTGCTTTAAATCTCCGCCGTATTTATCCTGCCTCCGGTTGAACATGGCGATGGCGAACTGGTCAACCAGGTAGCCCTCATGCAGCCCGTGGAAATCTATACCATCGAACCCTGCGGCTTTGACCGCCTCCGCGGCGTCGCCGCACTTTATTACCAGTCTCTTGATTTCCTCGATGGTTAGCTCTCGGCAGGTTATAGTCGGGTTCCAGTAATGCGGGATAGCAGAGGGTGCCACCGGTACCGAGTCCCCCAGTACAAATAAAACGCGGCCGAGTCCGGCTGTCAGTTGGGCAAAAATCCTGGCGCCGTGTGCGTGCACTTTTTGTGTCAACTCAGAAGCGGTTTCAATGAAATGGTCGCGATTCTGTGCTGCTGACAGCGTGCCACGCGTGGGAAGTTTCTCAATTTCATTATCGACCAGGGCGGCTCCGGTTATTATAAGCCCCACGCCTCCTTTGGCCCTTTCCACGTAGTAATCGATTGCCCTCTGGGCAAATCCACCTTCTTGGGTAGTCAGTCCCCCGATAGCCATAGGCGCCATAGCAATTCTGTTCTTAATCTTCACTTTTCCGATGCCAATCGGCTCAAAAAGTTTTGAATATTTTCTTGTTGCCACTGGTAATTACCTCCTGAGTTTATCGGCTACCAGTTCCCGGTAACTTGACATAAGCTGCTGGGTTACCGGGCCTAGTTTTCCGGAGCCGATGTGCTTATTGTCCAGCCGGATTAGTGGCATAATTTCAATTATTGAGTTGGTCAAAAAGGCTTCTCTGGCGGTGAGCAACTCCCCCAGCTCAACCTGTTTCACAACCGTCGTTATTCCCATTGATTTAGCCAGTTCCAGTACAGCCTCTCTGGTGATTCCGGGCAGTGCGCCGCTTTCGATAGAGGGCGTAATCAGCATCTGGCAGCTTAGCAGGAATATATTGGTGGTGCCGCCTTCAGCCACGAAGCCTGTTTCGTTGAGCAGTACTACTTCATCAAAGCCGGCAGCCCTGGCTTCCTGTCGGGCTAAGACGTTTTCCAGATAGCTGGTGGACTTTAGCCGTGAGAGCGGTGAGTGGCTGTTTCGCCGGTAGGTTGATAGTATTGCCGAATAGCCTCGCTGGTAGTTTTCCGGCAGTGGTGGTGCCAGCTTTCGGGCAACAATGAATACGGTGATACCGCTGCAGGTTTCCGGATTGGGAATTATGTCGCCTTCGCTGGCGGTTACCGTAAGCCGGAGACGGGCTTCAGCGAGGTCATTGGCTTTTAGAACGTCGTGGCAGGCTTTTTCCAGGTCGAACGCGGTCAGCTCATCGGCTATGCCCAATGTTTTTGCCGCTTCATGAAGTCGGGCGAGATGGCGGTCGAGGCGAAAGATAGAGCCGCCGTATGAGCGCATAGTCTCGAATAGTCCGTAGCCGTAGAGGAAGCCGAAATTGAAGGGCGATAGCTTAGCCTGAGAGCCTGAAATCAGGTCGCCGTTGAGGTAAATAATCTCTTCCATTTGTGGACTCTAGGGCCATACGGGCTGGGTGAAGCGGAGGAAGTTAGCCAGCAGGTCGTGTCCTGCCTCGGTAAGTATAGACTCAGGGTGTATCTGGGCGCCTTCGACTACATAGTTTTTATGCCGTACACCCATTATCTCTCCTTCCTCGGTTCTGGCAGTGACCTTAAGGCAGGAGGGGAGTGCTTCCGGTTTGATAATCAGCGAATGATAGCGGGCTGCCGGGAAAGGATTTTCAATACCCTCGTAGATAGCTTCGCCATCGTGATATATTAGAGAAGTCTTGCCGTGGACCGGCATAGAGGCCCGTCCGATGATACTACCATATACGTGGCCGATGCACTGGTGCCCGAGGCAGACACCGAAGATGGGGATTTTGCCGCCGAAGTGAAGTATGACGTCGTTGGAAATGCCGGCCTCCAGCGGTGTACATGGCCCCGGAGAAATAACTATATGGCTGGGAGCCAGTTCCTCAATTTCAGCTAGAGTTATTTTATCGTTGCGATATACCATCGGTTGCCAACCCAGCTCGCCCAGATATTGGGCCAGGTTGTAGACGAACGAGTCGTAGTTATCAATGACGAGTATCATTTGCTCTTCACAGCTACTCTCGGTGCCAGACGCAGTGCCTGAATCAGCGCCTTCGCCTTATCCAGAGTTTCCTGATATTCCGCCTCGGCGTTGGAATCATAGATGATGCCGCCTCCGACCTGGAAGTAAGCTTTATTGCCTTTGATTATAAAGGTGCGTATGACTATGTTCAGGTCGAGGTTGCGGCCGAAGCTCAAATAGCCGATGGCGCCGGTGTAGACGCTTCTCCTCGTGGGCTCAAGCTCATCGATAATTTCCATAGCTCGCACCTTGGGGGCGCCGCTGATGGAACCGCCGGGGAAGGTAGCTTTAAGCAGGTCAATGCGGTTTTTGTCAGGGCGCAGCTTACCGATAACGGTGGAAGTCAGATGAAAGACGGTAGGAAAGGTCTCCAGGATGGCCAGTTCGGTTACCTTTACGGTGCCGTACTGGCAAACTCTGCCCAGGTCGTTTCTCTCCAGGTCGACAATCATAACGTTCTCGGCGCGGTCTTTGGCGCTGTTGAGCAACTCTTGTGCCAGCATGGCATCTTCAACCGAGTCTTTGCCTCGCGGCCTGGTGCCTTTTATGGGGCGTGTCTCCACCCAATCACCATCTACGCGGAGAAATCTCTCCGGCGAGGCGCTGATAACGGTTATGCCGTCGAAGTTCAGGTAGCCGGCAAAGGGAGCGGGGTTAATCTGTCGTAAACGCCGGTAGAGTTCATAAGGGGTAACGGTCAGCTCGGTCTCGAAGCGTTGGGAAAGGTTGACCTGAAAGACATCGCCGGCGGCGATATATTCCCTGACTCTGTTGACCGCCTCCATATAGCCTTCAGGCGTGAAATTTGATTTCAGGACAGCTTCAGTCGTTTTCCTGCTGCTCGCTGAATTCTCTTTCGTGATGTGTGGAGGGGGAGCAGATAGTCGGCTTTTCATCTCCTCGAGGCGCAGTCCGGCTCTTTTGAGCCTGCGTTTCTCGTCGAGCTCAGGGAAGCCTGTGGAAACTATATAGACTTTGTTCTCAAGGTTATCGAAAGCGATTATAGTATCGTAAAAGCCGAAATAGCTTTCCGGCAGCATCAGGTCATCTGTGGCTGCGGTGGGGAGGCGCTCGATGAAATGGCACAGGTCGTAGCTGAGAGAGCCCACGGCACCGCCGCAGAAAGGAATCGGTGACGGTAAAGAGTCCAGTCGATATGTCTCCAGTAGCCTACCCAGAACGTCGAATGGATTCGCCTTTTCATTTTCTTGCCTGTCCTGCTGTACGATGGTGACCCGGTTGCCACGGCTGCTCATCACCAGGAAGGGGTCGATGCCGATAAAGGAGTACCTGCCCAACCTCTGCGGGTCCATTCCGCCATCGAGGAAAAAGCTGTGAGGCTGGCTGTGAAACAGCTCAAAAGCTTCGGCAGCTGTTAATGGACTATTAATCCCCTCAATTAGTGGGTAACGTTCCATTTCTGTAACACCTTCTGCGTGGTGAGTCCGATTTCAGCCGGGCTTTTGGCTATGGTAGCTCCAGCAGCGGCCAGCGCGGCTATCTTGTCCTGTGCTCTGCCTGAGTTGCCGCTGATAATAGCTCCGGCATGGCCCATTCGCCTGCCCGGTGGGGCTGTGGCTCCGGCAACGAAGGCGACCACCGGCTTGGTCATTTTTCCCTTAACGAATCTGGCAGCATCCTGCTCTGCGGTGCCGCCGATTTCGCCGATGAGCACTACCGCCTTAGTATCTTTGTCTTTTTGGAACAGTTCAAGTATGTCCACGAAAGTGCTGCCGGGTAGAGGGTCGCCGCCGATACCGACGCATGTAGACTGGCCGATGCCCAGGCCGGTTAGCTGGGCAACTGTTTCATAGGTCAGCGTGCCGCTGCGGGAGACGACGCCGACATTGCCCGGCAGATGGATTTCGCCGGCCATAAGCCCTGCCTTGCATTTTCCGGGGGATATGAGGCCGGGGCAGTTGGGGCCGATAAGTCGGGTTGATTTATCTTTGAGATAATTGTGTACCATCACCATATCCAGGATAGGTATACCCTCGGTGATGCACACCACCAGCGGAATGCCGGCATCGGCAGCTTCCAGTATGGCGTCAGCGGCAAAAGCTGCCGGTACGAAAATCAGGCTGGCGTTGGCTCCGGTTTTTTCTACTGCCGCGGCTACGGTGTTGAAGACGGGTACGCCTAATGCCTCACTGCCTCCCTTTCCCGGGGTAACGCCGGCGACAACTTTGGTGCCATACTCGATACATCGCTGCGTGTGAAAGCTGCCCTCGCCACCGGTAATGCCCTGCACCAGCAAGCGCGTCTTTTTATCGATAAGGATGCTCAAATTTTGTCCCCCTTGGCTGCGGCTACTGCTTTGCGGGCAGCATCATAGAAGTTCGTTGCCTCGATGAACTTTATTTTGGATTGTGACAGTATACTTTTTCCTTCATCGACATTGGTGCCGGCTAACCTGACAACCAGTGGAAGCCGGATGTCCATTTGCTGGTGGGCTTCAACTATTCCCCGGGCGATGACATCTACTCTGGCTATACCGCCAAATATGTTCACCAAAATCGCCTTAACGCTGGGGTCGGTGGTGAAAACCTTAAAGGCGGCGACCACCCGGTCGGTATTATTAACTGTGCCGATATCTAGAAAATTGGCTGGAATGCCGCCGGCCTGGGTGATAAGGTCCATAACCGCCATGGCCAGGCCGGCTCCGTTAACCATGCAGCCGATATTGCCGTCCATTTTGATGTAGTTCTTGACACCTAAGTCGTTAGCCTTAACTTCAAGCGGGTCTTCCTGTTCCACGTCGTGAAGCAGCTCTATATCGCTGTGACGGAAAAGGGCATTGTCATCGAAGTTCAGCTTGGCATCGAGAGCCATAATTTCACCGTCAGAGGTGACGACCAGAGGGTTAATTTCGGCCAGGGAGCAGTCTTTGGCTTGAAAGAGCTTATACAGGTTTGCCATCAGACTGGCGGCTGGTCTTATCTGGGCCGGGCTTAAGTTCATACCGTAGGCCAGCTTGCGCCCCTGGAAGGCTTGAAAACCGGCCGACGGGTCGACATAGACCTTGAGGATTTTCTCCGGGCTTGTTCGAGCTACCTCCTCGATGTCCATGCCGCCGGCTTCGCTGGCCATCATTACCGGCATCCGGCTGGCATTATCTACGATGATGCTGAGATAAAGCTCGCGCTGTACTCTGACTGCCTTCTCCACAAGGACTTTGCTTACAGGTATGCCTTCCGGACCTGTTTGATGTGTCACCAGCCTGGTGCCGATTATCTGTCCTGCCAGCTTTTCCGCCTCTTCGGGGGTGTTGGCCACCTTTATGCTGCCGGCTTTGCCTCTGCCGCCGGCATAGACCTGGGCTTTGATGGCCACCTTACCTCCAAGCTGAGCGGCTATCGTTTCGGCTTCGGCTGGCGTGCTGGCTATAGCACCTTTGGGTACAGGGATGCCGAATTCGGACAGCAGCGCCTTGGCCTGGTATTCGTGGATTTTCATCCGGTTGTCTCCTTTTACATATGATTACAAAGATTAATTCAGATTACGGCGATTATCCGTCATTACAGCGATTAATTTTAATTACGGCGATATGGCGGAGGGGGTGGGATTCGAACCCACGTTCGCTTTCACGAAAACGGTTTTCAAGACCGTCGCCATCGTCCACTCGGCCACCCCTCCCAAAACCAACCTAGTATAGGGAATAGAAGTATGTTTGGCAACCACGATTTTACCTTAGTTCTGACGGGGTATGCACGGAGCACAGGCAATTACCATCTGTCATTGCGAGCGAAGCGTGGCAATCTCACACCTCCCCACCGAGATTGCTTCGGGGCTTTGCCCCTCGCAATGACAAATAGTCGGTTGCCCGAGGCTAAAGCCTCGGGGCTACATGTATATGCAGAATTATTAGAGGGAGTTGAGTATGGATTCTATGCCGTCCTGGTCCTGGAAAGACCCCACCTGCATTTTCCTGATGACGCCTTCGGTATCGATGAAAAAGGTTGTGGGCAGTGTACTGACGTTGTAAAGACTTTCAGCCTGACCTGGCGCATCGAACAGCACCGGAAAAGTATAGCTCTTTTGTGTAATGTATTGTTCAACGGTGTCAAGTTGTTCGTTGTTATTTACGGCGATAGCGAGTACGACCAGTCCTTTACTGGACCATTCCTTAGAAACATTCTGGATGGAAGGCAATTCCTTGACACAGGGGTCGCACCAGACGGCCCAGAAGTTAATCATGACGGTCTTACCTCTGTAACTGCTTAAGGTCACATTCTGTCCGTCGAGGTTTTGAAGCGTGAAGTCTGGGGCGCGGTTGCCGACTTGAGTACCGACCGGGATAGGAGTGAGAGTCGTGAATGTTTGGCTGGCTGAGGACGTAGCCTCGTTACCAGCGGCGTCTTTGGATATTATAGTGAAGCTATACGCTGTGCCGGAGTCGAGTTTGGTTAGTATGACACTGTGGCTGGTAGTGAGATTCTTATTTACTGGCGTCGTCGAGCTAGTTTTTTCAGTTTTTTCGTATTTAACCTGGCTGGTGGCAGGTTCATCCGTTATCCAGGTGATGACAGCGCCGGATTCAGTAATGTTGGAAACGTTAACTCCTGAGATTGTTGGCGCGGTCTTGTCAGTTGTGGCTGCGGTTGTCGTTGTCAGTTTCCCCTCGGATGTTGTTTCAATGCCGGCAGCATCTGTAGATACCACAGTGTAGTGGTACGTCGTGCTGGGACTAAGGCCGCTTATAGTTATAGAGTGGCTGGAGGACAAGGTTTCCTCGGGTATTGTTTTAATAGCCGCACCACTCGCATCGGTTATTTTAACCAGGCTAGTAGACGGTTTGTCGGTCGTCCATTTAATAGTAGCGCCCGTTTCGGTTGTCGATGTAATAGGGGGGTTTTGCATTGTAAGAGTTGAGGTGCTTACGGCATTATCTGGAGTCGATGTCGTCCCGGTTCGGTTGAGGAAGTAGTAGATGCCGCCGCCGATAAGAAGGCACATGATAATAATCATAGTAATAGCGAAGCCGGATAATCCCCCCTTGCGCGAGACTGGAGCAAGCCGCGTGTCAGAAACTGGCGGTGCCGCTTGATATCGATAAGGCCTTGGTGCCATGGGTACGCTGGTAGGCGCAGCGCCGACAGTCGCCGGGGCCACACTTGGTATTGGCATTAGTATGCCGCCCTGTGGCGGAAGACCGGGCGAACCATAATTTGTTGGACTCCTTCCAAAGCTGGGCACACTTGGCACAGGAACGCCAGGCATGGGATTACCGTATTGAGGCCTAGCCTTGGCTGCCGGCGGTTGTTGCCTCATAAAACTTTGTGGTCTAGGTGGAAGTGCAGGGCGTGCCGGTGCTGTCGCCGGCGGCGTTTGTTGTTGCATCACCCGATGTTTGCCTCCATAAAGCAGGCCGCAGCCGGAGCAGCGCCCCAACTCATGGTCAATGGTGGCGCCGCATTTGGGACAGTTACGCTGATGCGGCACCGGAGGAGTCCCGAATGGCTGCTGGGGTACGGCGGCCTGTGCCATAGGTTGTGACGCAGCAACAGAGACGCGCGGAATCGGGATAGCTTGGGGCCTGGCTGATATGGATGATGGGGCTGATTTTCTGACCGGGCTTTGTTCTTCTGCAATACTGAGGAATCCACATTTCGGACAATACCTCGACCTTTGCGGCAGAAGCTCTCGGCAATGCGGGCATAGCGTTGAGCCGCAGTTTTTACAGAGAGACTGGCCGGCGGGCATTTGTGAGTGGCAAACAGAGCATAGAGTTATTCTAGGTTGCACGCTATTACCGTTCTCCGATTTTTTCGGCACCCTGGTCGTTTGAGTTGCTTTCCTTATAAACTTTACTATGCATTCTGTATATCTACTCTATATAATTATACACTTAGCTAAAAATTACTAAAAACTTTCACATAGGGGAGCAATTTGCCGGCATCGGGCTAAAGTGTAGTTGAGCAATATAGAAAAATCAGTAAATTAGTCAAGAGATTTGAGTATAGCTTCTATTTCCTCTATATTTTGGAACCGTCCAAGCTTGATTTCTCTGATAATTCCGTCTGAGTCGATAAAAATGGTTTCAGGTATAGTCCAGATGTGGTAGTCTTTCTTAGTTTGCCCCACTGAATCGAACAGGATGGGAAATGTGAAAGGCCCGGTGTCGCTACTAAATTTGCCTTCAAGTGACTTTATACGGTCCGGCGCCTCGTCAATTTTGCTGTCAATGCATACAGTAAGTACCACAAAATCTGAATTTGCAGAGTTACTGTCCGCCAAATTTTCATCTTCATATATTCCCCGGATATAGGGAAATTCGCCTATGCAGGCTCCGCAGTACGTACTCCAGAAGTTAAGCAATATCTTCTTTTTCCCTATATATGTACTTAACGTCTCGGTTTTGCCTGCCTTATTTGGCGATTCGGGGTTATCGTCATTGTAGTAGGGCAAGGTGAAGTCTAGAGCACGTTCCCCAACCCTCTCGCCAAATGTTATTTCACGGGCGGTAGTAATCATTTTAGTTTCGTTGGCTTCGTTTCCGCAGTTGTCCGTTGACTTCACCGAGAAATAGTATGTTGTGTTAGGTTCGAGTCCGGTCATCCGGACCTTGTGGTTGGTGGTCAGTTCATCATTCGATATGGCGCTCAGGCCGTAGTCTTTTGTCTTCCCATAATCAACCTGACCGGTGGCAGGCTTATCCGTTAACCAGGTTATAGTGGTGCTTATATCTGAGTTACTATCGGCTTTGACTTCTGAAATGACCGGCGATGTCGCATCTTTGAGTCGAAAATTTGCGGTGATAGTTTTATCCGAGTCCATGGTAATGGTGACAGTCTCCGACGAATCCGCGACGCCATCCCAATAGCTAAAGGTATGGCAGTCGCTGGGCACGGCTGTTAATGTGACCTGGCTACCCGGGTCAAACGTGCCATTGCCGGATGAGGGAGATACTATCCTGATTTCGCCACCTGTTTCGGGAACCACATTCGTGCTCAGCATATAAGTATTGGATGGTGTGATAGCTGTGACTGGCGGCAGAATCCCGGGTGTAGCATCCCGGGTGAAGAATCGAGCGGTATAAATTCCGGCAAAGACGAGCCCGGTAATAACAATACCCGCCAGCGTGCTGGCCAGAACCGGCCTTACAAACTGTCTTAACGGGGGAAATTGCCAATGTGTCCCTTCAGTCCCGGCTACCTCTTTTACAAAAGTGCTTTTGGCTGGTTCACCGACCCTTTTCTGCTTTGTTTCACGTGGTATACTGTCCAGGATGGGTTTCATCGGCGCCGTGGACCTGGCTGGCGTTGATATAGCTCCTGTTGGTGCAGCCTTTGCCGCCCGATATTTAGCCCCGAGTAAACCGCAGTTGGGGCAATCCACTTTAGTTGTGTCCACGCTAATGCCACAATTAGAGCAGATGTACTGGGTCTTGATTTCAGTGGCCTCGTCCTTTGTCCTGGATTCAGGACTACGTAGCCGGGCTTTCTGTGCTTTCAGCCACAGGCTGTAGTTAGGGTCTTCCCAGCCGCAATAGGGACATATTTTGCCGTCAAAAATGTGAGCCTTGGGACATAGCCGCAGGTTGCAATTGGGACACAGGAGCTCGCCTAAATTATCCCTTTTTACCTGTACGCGGCATCTGGGACACAATATTATCTTTTGCACACGGGTCCTTTTTTTACCTTTATGTTCTGTTCAATCTTTCGTTTAGATAGGCGCCTAAATATTTGCCCTAGATTATACACGTCAGTAACTTAAAAAGAAAAAAGGTGTTAATAAATTTACCTGTTGATTTGAAGAGGTAATGGTAAGTGTTCTGATAATTATGATTTTGGTTTAGGCTTGCTGACAGCGCTGGTTTTCATAGGTCCGGAATAGCCGCAACTGCGATAATTCTGGCAGCGGCCGAATGCCTTGCCAGCTTTGGCGCCGCAGCGGGGGCACGTATATCTAGCCAGTATTTCGGTACTTCTAGATTTTTTCTGCCTGGTGCTGTCAGCCTGTGGGGTCGGAGGGTCGACTTTTACCGGTTTGCCGGCGGCATTTTTACCTCGTAGATAGATATCCTTATCTTCCATGCCACCGATATAGCCACAATTAGGGCAGTTTCCGAATTGGGACTTGATTTTAGTTGAGCATCGAGGGCAGGCGTAGCGGGGCTTTGAATTGTCCGGCATAGCTCTCAGACCTTGTTGATAATCTCCGTGCCCATAAATGGTATCAGTACCTCGGGCACTTTTATGCTGCCATCAGCTTGCTGGTAGTTCTCCAGCAGCGCAATAAGTACCCGGGGTAAAGCCAATCCCGAACCGTTAAGAGTATGGACAAAGCTTGGCTTAGCTTTAGCATCGGGGCGATAGCGAATGTTTGCCCGCCTCGCTTGGAAGTCACCGCAATTGCTGCATGAACTGACCTCTAACCATTCGCCGCTGCCGGGAGCCCACATTTCAATATCGAATGATTTAGCCGAGGCAAAGCCCAGGTCCCCGGTGCATAATTGTACTACACGGTAAGGTATGCCCAGTCGGCGGCTTACATCTTCAGCATTCACAACTAACTTCTCCAGCTCCATATCAGAGGTTTCCGGCTCAGTGAACTTGTAGAGCTCAACTTTATCAAATTGGTGTCCTCTCTTGATACCTCTGGTGTCTTTGCCGGCTGCCATTTTCTCTCGGCGGAAGCAAGCGGTGTAAGCGACATAATAGAGAGGTAAAGTACCGGGCGGCAGGACTTCATCGCGATGTAAATTGGTCAAGGGCACCTCAGCGGTAGGCACAAACCAGAAATCATCCTCTTCATCGTGGTACAGGTTATCGGCAAATTTGGGTAAATTGCCCGAGCCAACCATACATTCACGTTTTACCATGAAAGGCGGATAGATTTCTGTGTAGCCGTGCTCTTTGACGTGGAGGTCCAGCATGAAGGTGATGAGGGCACGCTGGAGATGAGCGCCCTGGCCTTTAAGTACATAAAAGCGACTGCCGGAAAGCTTGACTCCACGCTGGAAATCGATAATATCTAGCTTCTCCGCTAGCTCCCAGTGCGGTAACGGAGTAAATGAAATATCCGTTGGTTTACCCCAGGAGCGCACCACTATGTTGTCCTGTGTATCTTTGCCCACAGGCACATCAGCCGCCGGGATGTTAGGCAATCGCAGGAGAAGGTCATTTAGTTCGGATTCTACCCGGGATATTTCGGCCTCGAGGGAAGTTACCTTTTCACCGAGCTGGCGCATTTCGGCAATAAGCTTTGTTGGCTTGTCCGCCATTTTACCTATTTGTTTACTGACCTCATTACGTTGTGCCCTGAGAGTCTCCATCTCGTGGAGGAGCTGCCGGCGTTGCTCGTCGAGGCTCATTATTTGGTCAAGCGGAGCCTTCTCGCCTCGCTTTTCCATAGCTTCGCGGACTATTTCAGGATTGTCGCGGATTAACTTTGTATCCAGCACGATGAATTCACTTTGCTATTTTGTTTTTAGCTGCGGGAAGAGGATAACCTCACGTATGGACTGTTTATCAGAGAACAACATGGCCAAACGGTCGATGCCTACTCCCAGACCGCCGGTAGGCGGCATGCCATATTCCATGGCCAGGAGAAAGTCCTCATCGATGACATCTACCTCGCGTTCTTCTTCACCCGATTTCGTTTTAACTGACTCTGCGGATTGCATTTCCTTCTGTTTGCGGAAACGCTCTCTTTGCTCAATGGGGTCGTTTAGCTCGGTAAAGGCGTTGGCGACTTCCATGCCGCCGATAAAAGCCTCAAAGCGCTCGACCAGGCGTTCATTGTCTTGCTTTCTCTTAGCCAGAGGAGACATTTCTACGGGATAATCCACGAGAAACGTGGGCTGCATTAAACCAGGCTCAACGAATGTGGATATAAGCTCATCAACTAAACGACCTCTGTCTTTTTGAGGGTCGACTTCCGGCCCCAGTTGTTCCATCCTCCGGCGCAGTGAGTCAGCATCCGGATAATCCTCAAAGTCAATGCCACAGCGCTCTTTTATGGCTTCACGCAGGTAGATATGGCGCCAGGGAGATTCGAGGTTGATGGACTCTTCGCCGAATTTAATCCTGGTCTTGTCCACGATTTCTCGGGCAATGTAGCTTACCATATCTTCAAACAGCGTCATCATATCATTGTAGTCAGCATAGGCTTCGTAGATTTCCAACATGGTAAACTCGGGGTTATGTTTTGTGGATATGCCTTCATTGCGGAATACGCGGCCGATCTCGTAAACCTTATCGAAGCCGCCTACTATTAGACGTTTCAAATAAAGCTCCAGCGCAATGCGAAGGTGCAGGTCCTGGTCCAGCGCTTGATGGTGTGTTTTGAAGCGCCGGGCCAGGGCTCCTCCCGCCACCGGCTGCAGTACCGGTGTCTCCACCTCGATAAATCCTCGCTCGTTTAAGAAACGTCTCAAAGCTGAGATAACCTGGCTGCGCAATCTAAAAATGGGCTTAACTTCTTCGTTGGATATCAGGTCGAGGTAACGTTGCCGGTACCGCTTCTCAACATCCACCAACCCATGCCATTTCTCCGGCAGCGGCTGCAGAGATTTAGCCAACAGGGTGAAGTCTTTGACCTCAATACTGATTTCGCCTGCCCTGGTCCTGAAAAGCTTGCCAGTGACACCGATAATGTCACCGATATCTATTTCATGGAGAAATTCATACTTTTCATTGCCGATGATGTCATGGCTGAAAAAAACTTGAATTTTGCCTGAACCATCGCGGATGTCGAAGAAAGCAATCTTACCTATGAATCGAATGGCTGTAATTCTACCGGCGAGATTGAATTCCGGACTGGGTATGTTATTCGGACTTGATTCTGTCTGCTGGTAAAGGGCTACCGCTTCTTGGGTAGTATGGCTGCGGTGATAAGAACGAGGGTACGGATTTATTCCCTGACCCCGAATTTTTTCTAACTTATCCAGGCGCTGTTGGGCTATATGCTTTAGTCTGGCCATGGTACGCAGCAGTCCGTGATGAAGGAATATTCTAAGGAGCGAATAGTCAACTTACGTCCATTATCAGGAGCTTAAGCAACCCGGCCGGTGTGGTGACCTCGACCTCGTCGCCGATTTTTTTACCCAGCAGGGCTTTTCCTACCGGTGATTCATTGGAAATTTTACCCTCAACAGGACTGGCTTCGGCGCTACCCACAATGGTGAATTGCTCTATCTTGCCGTCCTGGTTTTGGATGAGCACCTTATCACCCATTTCTACTACACCCGGTAAGGCTGGCGATTCGATGACTGTTGCGTTATTAACGATGTTCTCCAGCATCAATATTCTGCCCTCGACAAAAGCCTGGTCATTTTTGGCATCTTCGTATTCAGCGTTGTTCTCAGTGCCTCCCATTTCTCGGGCGCGCTTAATTTTGCCGGCTATCTCTTGCCTTCGTACCGAAAGTAAGTGGTCCAGCTCAGAGTGTAGTTTAGCTAACCCCTCTTGAGTAATAAGGATTTTCTTTTGCCCCATGTGATTACTCCTGTATGGAAAGCTACTAAAAAAACTGAGAGTCTGGTAACCCTCAGTTGTCGTTGAGTTCAGAACATATTATAAGCTGCTTTGTCTCGGTTGTAAAGAGTGATGCGAGATAATATAATTACAAGGTTCATTCTTAGGAGGTAATGTGGTCGCTCTATATATAACATCTACGGAATCTGCAGGCAAAACAGCCTTGTGTGCCGGTATTGGTAGAAAATTGCTTGACCGTGGGTTAAAAGTAGGTTTTATGGAGCCCGTCCATCTTATTGAAAGCGGCCACACTGACGGTTGTGAAGATGCTGCCTTCATTAAGGACAGCTTGAGGTTGGCTGAATCCGAGGAGTTGATTTGTCCCCTTCGTTTGTCCCAGCATGAATTGTGGCGAAACTTGACCGAAGACCCAACAAATTTCTCGCAGAACCTTAAGCAGGCATATCGTAAAATATCACGTGACAAAGATGTCGTTGTTATGAAGGGGCTTAGCGATTTAGGTGTAGATAAAGTCTCTACTCTTGCTTGCTATACAGTTGCCGATGCCCTTGAGGCAGGATTGATTATAGTGATTCATTATTCCCCTGGTTTTGATGTGTCGAAGATTGTACAGATAAGTAAAAAAGTCAAACATCTGGTGGGAGTTATTATTAACCTCGTGCCGAGGTCTAAAATAGAAACGGCAGGGCATCAGTTGTCAGCTTCATTTAACAAGGCAGGAATTAAAGTCCTGGGCCTACTCCCGGAGGTTCGGAGCTTGCTTGGCCTAAGCACCGGGGACTTAGCTCAAGTTCTCGGCGGCGAAATCCTGACTTCCCCGGAAAAGACTGATGAGATAGTGGAAAATGTAATGGTGGGGGCTATGACTGTTGACTCAGGAGTAATGTATTTCAATCGGAAGGAAAATAAAGCAGTAGTCGTTCGTGGCGAACGTGCCGACATGCAGCTGGCTGCTTTGGAAACTCCAACCAGATGCTTGATTGTTGCTAATAATGTGAAGCCTTTACCGTTTGTTATTGTTCAGGCTCAAGAGAAGCACGTGCCGATAATCATGGTTAAACAGGACACTCCCGCGGCTATAGCCGGCATTGAGCAGGCATTAAGCAAGGCTAGTTTTAGAAGCCGTCGGAAGCTGGAGATGTTTGGAGAGGTACTGGATAGCTGTTTTGATTTTGAGACTCTGTATTCAGAGCTTGGCCTGAAAGCCTAGTGCTCCTCGTTTTCGTCGACGGCAAGAATTTCTATGGCTCGCTCAGCTAAATGAGACGGTACCCGCACTTCCACCTGACCTAGACCATCAACCGTAAGGCCGTAGACAATTCCAGCAGACTCATATCGAAGTATGGCCGGAACATCCTCGCAATTGAGGCGTCCCTTTACAATTTCCGCCTCGGGCTGACTCCTGGCGACGTACACAGTAGTGAACCCAGTCTCGTCTGACAACATAACCCTCTGTTTTATGGAGGTAAATAATAGTGAGATTTTAGCTTAGTTAGGTTAGAAACCATGATCTCAATTAGCTATAGCCGTTTTATCAAACGTCACGTATACCCAATAGAAAACCTGACCGAGGATTGACCGCATCCTCGGTCAGGGTAAAACACTCTGGATTTCTTACTTAATCTAAAATATATCTTATCTGTACTATAGTTCTAATTCGGTGCGCATTTGTCGCCGTACGGTTTACCGAAGCAGTTGTCCTGCAGTGCCCAAGTGAGTGAGCAGCACTCAGTGTGCGGGGCGCCGGTAACTCCCCAGTCACCACCGTGGTTACCGCCGGTGCATTCGCTGGTTCCGAAATGGTTGAGGTGATTATTGTTTATTCTTGGGTTTGTACCAATGTCAGCGCCAGCCCAGCTCTTTTCTGCCAAAGCGAGGCTGATTCCCCAGCAGAAACCGCAATGTGGCAGGCTAAGGACTGGATCCCCAGCAGGAGCAGCTACCACCGACGTGGCAGGGCAGGTATATCCTATGTCTACTTGACCGGTAGCCGGACATGCTGCACTGGACAATGATGCATTGCATTTCACCGGGTCAGAGCAGGTGGCTAGAGCTCCCGGTTCAACCTCTCTACAAGCTGGACAACCACCCAAACAGGCATTCAAGTCTTTGTTGGCGGGGCAATTTGTGCCAAGGTCAGCACACAGGGCCTTAGGACCGCACAGGCCCCTCAGCCGTGTCATGGCTTGAATAGGAGTCCTGCCCCAATGCTGCAGATATAAGCCCCAGGAGTTCTCATTGTCTTGCCACTTTACCTTGTCCCACGCGCAGTTTGACAATCCGGCATACTCGTCCTGTGCCAATGCGACCGTTGGCAACACGAGAGATACGGCTAATACGATAGCTAACAAAATACCAATAATTCTCAAATCAACACCTCCATTTTGAGTTTTGCTTTTAAAGGTTCGACCACCCTTTGTAAAAGGATTTTACAGGGTCAAGTCGCTTTTGTCAATAGGGTTTACAGGGTCTTGAAAATCATTTTTACAAAATATACAATTACTGGCTGTTCCTTTGATTCTCAGAAGATAGGGGGTGAGAACTTCAATAAACAATAATTTAAAGGAGGGACGGTGATTTGAATGCTCTAGGACGACAGTTACTGCTGGAACTGAAAGACTGTAATGTGGAGGTGCTTAACGATGTAGATTTTCTCAGACGTTGTCTTCATGATGCTGCTGAACAAATTGGTGCCACTGTAGTGAATGAATGTTTTCATGCCTTTAGTCCACAGGGGATAAGCGGCGTGCTGGTTATCTCTGAATCTCATATATGCATTCATACCTGGCCGGAACACCGTTATGCCGCTATAGACATTTTTACCTGTGGTGATTCCGTTAAACCAGAGCTAGCTATCAACCCGCTTGTGGAAAAGCTGGGGTCGAAGAATCCCTCTTTTATCGAATTGAAAAGGGGCATCTTGCAAAATAATCAAGTTGGCTGTGAGCTGAAATGAAAGACCCGGACAATCCTGACAAACGTAAATGGCTGTATGATGAGGTCAGTCCCAATCTGGCGCAGCTCCACAAAATTAAGAAGGTAATATATTCAGGACGAACCAAGTTCCAGTCTATAGAGATTATAGATACCCGGAGCTTTGGCGTCTGCCTGGTGCTGGATGGGAAAATTCAGTCCAGCGAGCTGGATGAATTCATCTATCACGAGGCATTAGTTCATCCGGCGATGTTCAGCCATCCAGGTCCTAAGACAGCTTTTATTGCCGGAGGCGGCGAGGGGGCCACTCTGCGCGAGGTATTGGCCCATAACACCATAAAAAAAGCAGTTATGGTGGACATTGACAGCGAAGTCATAGACATCTGCCGCCGTTATCTTCCGTTCTTTCACGAGGGCTCTTTTAATGACTCACGCTTAGAACTTAATTTTGCCGATGCCCGGATGTACTTACAGACGACTAACGATAAATTTGACGTTATTATTATTGACCTCGTTGAACCGTTGGAAGAGGGTCCGGCGTGCTTGTTATACACTCGAGAGTTTTACGAACTGGTCAAAGACAAGCTGAATGTTGGGGGTATTATGTCTGTCCAGTCCGGGGCCGCCGGCTGGACTAACTCAAAAAATTTCACTGCCATAATCAACACTTTGAAAAGTGTTTTCAAGATAGTCTGTCCGTATCAAACTTATGTTCCTTCCTTCGTTGACCTGTGGGGGTTCGCCACAGCGTCACAGAGTGTCAAACCTGCTGAATTGTCACCCGAGGATGTGGACTGTAGGATTTCGGCTCGGCTGTCGAAGAGGCTAAAATCATACGATGGTCTGACACATCAATCTTTATTCATTTTGCCGAAGCATTTGCGCCGTCAGCTAGCCGTCACCAGGAGAATCATTACCGACCAGAAACCGGTTTTTGTGTATTAGTATGGTGACGGATTAGAGTGCCGTTCTATTTTCGCTGAATTTTGGTTGGGGCACCGAGTCTCCATCAGCATAAAGGTGTAGTCCCCATCAATCATCTGCCCGTAGGGGGTGAAACCGCATTTTTCAAAACATTTTTGTGCTCTGATGTTCCACATTAACGTCTTCAGGTGAACTCTTTTGATATTAGTTCGGGAAAAAAAGTGATTAAGCGAAGTAATTATGGTATCAGCCCCGTAGCCACGGTTCCAGTAAGCCCGGTCGCCTATCATGATGCCCATCTCTGCCTCTTTTTTAACTTCGTCTAGATTAAAATAACTGCAATTGCCGATGTGCCTGCCATCTGGAGTTTCGATGGCGAAACGATAGCTTCGATTTAACCGGTGTAAATCTTCAAGGTAGTTTTCCAAAAACTCTTCAAAAGAGCATAGTATTGGAGGGGTTGCATCCAGGCGGCAGAGCTCAGCATCTTGTCGCCAGCTATAATCATTGGTAGCGTCCTGTACACGCTTCGGACGCAGCTTAACTTTATCGCCGGTTAGTAATGGTGGCTTGGTTAAAGCTGTAAAGATAGAGGGTCTTCGCAATGCTGTATCTCCTTTAAGGCTGATTTGGCTGCATCGCGGATACTGGGTTGCGGATTTTTAGTCAGCTTATCGAGGGCTTGCTTGGCTGGCTCGTTACCTATCTCACCTAAAGCTTTTATAGCAGCTTCCTGGACCTGCTGGTCCTCGTTTTCAGTCATCTCTATGATAAGGGGCACAGCTTCTTCGGCACCGAGTTCGCCAGAAGCGCTGGCTGCCTCGTAGCGTATCTCGACTTCCTCACTGTTTAACTCAGCTAACACAGTAGGTAGCCAGGCTAAATCGCAGTTGCGTCCCATGGCATATATAGCACTGGCTCTGAGCTTGATATCATCGGTGTGATAGGCGGTTTCTATGAGTTCTTTAACTCGAGGCAAACTAAATGGAGAGATGGCCTCCAGGGCTCGACGTTTTACCTCGGTCAACTCGGTCTTTTTATCCAGGACTTCCAACAAAGAATTATATATCTTTTCGCGGTAATAGCTCGGCAGGTTACCCAGTTCGCCCTGAAGAGCAAATTTACCAAGAGCTATAGCTGCTGCTGCTCTTACTTTGGCAGAAATGTCTTCCTTTAAAGCGTGCACTAATGGCTTGATAAGCAGATAATTATCTTCTCCGTCCAGACCGGCCACAGCTTGTGCTCTGATTGTTTCATCGGGGTCGCCGAGAGACACTACGAAAACACCGCTGAAATCAAGCTTAAAGTCAAATTCACTGAGATGGACAAGCTGAGAAATAATCTCCCGCCGTCGCTCTAAATCTGCATCTGTCCATATTTCTGCCAAAAATTCCATTTCCTCACTGTTGAGGTCTGATAGAGATACCAGTTTAGAGCTATTTACATTCTTGCTTGAATCTAATACTTCTGATATATAACGCATTCTTGGGGATAATTCGGCTGGCATCTATTTGTCTTCCTCCTCGTCCCCGTTTTCGTTGTCCTCCTCCTCTTCTTCCTCCTCCTCGATTTCCTCGATTTCTCCTATCTCCTCCTCTTCCGGCGGCCACACAGGTTTGGTGTAACGGTCTATGAATTCCTCCATGGCTTCAGCGGCCAATTTTTTCATCTGCTCGTCTGATTCTTTGGCCAGTTTCGCCAGTTCGGACAGATTGATATCAATGGCTAATATCTTGGCCAGGATATCAAGCACCGCCAGAGCGGCTTTAGGGTTAGGTATTCGAGTGGTGTAAGTAGGCACCTCACCCAGTAGACAGATACCATCAAAACCCCTCTCTTTGGCTACTCCCAAGAACAAGCCGTTAAGCCCGGCAATTTGAATGTCGCCGCGGAGGATGACGTCGTGTTTTCTTAGTACCTCGAGTAGTTTCTGGTTTGTAGCAGCCCCCCAAACCTTAGGTTTTTCAGTGTGGTGAATTCTAGCAATGGCTGCAGCGCAGGTATACACCCTTTTGACTTTGAGTTTCTGACTGACGTCCAGCACACAACCAGCCAGGTCATAACCCTTGAAACTGGGCTGCTCGTCACTGATAAACAAGAGCAGATCTCTGTCTGAGTTGGGGTTCTGCCAGTAGTAGAATTTACTTTCTGGAAATTGAGGGGCCTCTATTATATTGCTTTTGACCATAATGCCAATAGGATCGAAGAAATCGAATGGCTCGATTTCTCCGATCTCCTCAGCTTTCAGCTTGTCTTTGATGTACCTGGCAATTATAAGCGCCACATTTCCAATTCCAGGCCAGACAGCGAGCAGGTCGCATGCCTTTCGATGTGGTTCCTTGTAAAACTTAACTGCACTTTTCATCAGGTTCAGCCTGTCTTCGACGCTACCGATAAACCAGAGCAGTAGAGGCAGGGAGTCAATAGAAAACCTTCCACCCACCTGGCGTCTTTCCCTATGGCTTCGATTTGTTTTAAAAGCTGATAAACATTACCGGCGACCATCGTATCCTTCACTCTACCTGTTATTTCTCCATTCTCTATCTTGTAGCCAAGTAAAACATTTCCACTAAAATCCCCGTTTAGTATATTTCCCTGCTCGGCACCTATCAGCGTGTCTACTATTAAACCCTCTTTTATATCTTTTATCATGTCCCCAAAAGAAGTGTCGCCCTTGTCTATGATTAAGGAGCTCGGAGAAGGCGCCGGCACGCCACCATGGCGTTCTCCATTACCAGTGCTTTGCGTGTTAGCCAGAGCCGCTGTATGCAGGTCATAAATGAAATGTGATACAACTCCGCTGTCTATAAGCGAAGTTCGTTGGCCTGGCACACCTTCGTCGTCGCAGGGATAGCTGGCTACCTGATAGGGCAGAGTGGCATCATCCCACAACGAAAAGTTTTTATCAAAAACATGAAGTCCCAGCTTATCCTTCAAGGGCGAAGCACCGTCAAATACTATTTTACCATTGAGAGCTGAAATCAACGGCGAGGTTAGTGCGCTGGCTACTCCACGCGGCGTGAAAATCGCAGGCATCAACTTGGTTGGCAGGCTGGCGTTTCTCTTGGCCAGGTCTAACTGCATTATTACTTCTTCAGCTATCGGCTTGAAATCAACGATGGGGTGGCATGAACTCAGGCTATCGCCAACGAAAAGCATGTCCTCATTTTTGATAAGAACACCTTCGAGGCTCACGTTGAAGAAGCTTTTGCTGTAACTGGCATTGCCACCTTCGGAATTAATGATATTAACCGTGATAATTCCCCTGGTAACCATTGCTTCACACACGATAGAAGGGGTGTGCCGTGTAACGGCAGCAATAAGCTGTTCTCCGAGCTGGACCATACTCTCTATATTTACCTTTTCTACCTGTGGATCGAAGACATCTATTTTCGGATAAACCTTCGGGCTGGGAAAGTTGAATTTGGCTGGCGTACCGAATTGACATGTTTCCTCCGCCATTTCAACTAACTTTTTGGGTTCGATAAAACCATTAGCCTGAGCGAAGCCGACCTTGCCTCCCTTAATAAGCCTCAGAGCATTAATTGTGCTTTCCTTGGCTTGAATTTCTTTCAATCGATTGGCTTCAAAGTTGACCGGGGTTATTCTGGAAGAGACTTGAAATACTTCAGCCTGCTCAGCTATTTTTTTGGCTGCCGATAAAATCTCTTCCACCTAGCTGCCTCCTACCAGACATCGACGAATTCTTATATGTGGACTGCCATTTGAAACAGGCAGGGGCATCTGTCCGCGTTTACCACAGCCGCCGCCCTGATTCATCTCCAAATCATTGCCGATGGCATCTATGTTGCCCAGAGTGACGAAGACGTTGCCGCTGAGTACTACAGGGCGAAGCAATTCTGCTATCTTGCCGTTCCGAATCATATAAGCTTCCGCAGCCGAGAAGGTGAACATCTCCAGGCTGGTTGTCCCTCCATACCAGTCCCTGGCATATACTCCTTCTTTGATATCGCTGATAATATCTTCAAAAGATAGGCTTCCCGGTTCAATGTAGGTGTTAGTCATCCTGACAATCGGCGGGAAAGAATAGCTGATTGCCCGGGCATTTCCCGTAGTTTTTTCTTGCATCTTGGCAGCCGTCTCTCGAGAGTGCAGTCTGCTCTCGAGTATGCCTTCACGTATAAGGCATGTTTTTGTTGACGGAACTCCTTCATCGTCATATTTATAGCTCCCCCGCAGCCCGGGAACAGCGGCGCCATCTATAATATTGAGATATTTATCGCCGAATTTTCTGCCCAGCACCATAATTTCTTGCAGTCGCCTGTTTTCATAAACGTGGTCTGCCTCAGATAAATGCCCGAAGGCTTCGTGAGCAAATACGCCGGCCAGGATTGGGTCCAGGACAATTGTATATTCGCCTCCTTTGGCTTGAGGCGCTGAAAGAAGCTTTACTGCTCGCTGCGCCATTTGTTTTACTTGCTGCTGCAAACCCTCTATGGCTGAAAAATCGCCGGGACTACCTATACTCAACCCAATCTGCTGGACTTCCCCGTTTTCCGCAGCTATAGCTGTTAGACGCAGATTGATGTCGGCTCTTGTTTGCTCTATATAAGTGCCTTCGGAGTTGGCAAAAGTTATCTTCTTTTGACTGTCCTGGCACCCGATGCTTGATGTCTGGATCTTAGGTGTACTCAGAATGATATCATTGTATTCATCGAGCAGTTGTTTCTTTGATGCCAGTGAAACGGGCGGTTGACCTTTTTCTCCGGCTGTTCCCACGTCGATTATCGGTTCCGTTGGGCTGAGGCGAAAATCTTCTTTGCCGATAAGTCTGGCCTCTTTTATGGCCAGCTCCACATTGTCTCGAAGATTCTGGATGTTATTGAAGCTGACAAAGCCCCAGCCACCTTTGACCAGAGCCCGCACATTGCCGCCAAGGCTGGATGTTCTGCCTACCTCTTCCAATCTTTTTCCGTGGTAGACAAGGCGGGTTGCTTTGTTTTCCTCAACCCGAATCTCGATATAGTCAGCGCCCTGTGTCTTCAGTGCGTTGGCAAGCTCATCCTGCATCTATGTTTTTCCCGATTCTATGTATTTTAGCTTTTGATTAGGCTGAAAGGCAAGGAAATTGCATTCATAGACTTTTTCACAGACGCGTTATATACTTGGTTGCGGAGGTTTTATTTTGCAGTCCAGCTTAATCGGCAAGGCAGAGAAAGCCAAACGCTATGCTCAAGAACCTGACCGCGTGACACTGTCAGAGTTCGCTGCAGATTTCCGCGGCGACCACAATAATTATACTGTAAGTTATAAAGGCAGGAAGTGGCATTGCACCTGTCCGTTCTTTTCCCAACGCGGTACTTGTAGCCATATGATGGCATTACAACGGCTTTTCGCCGGAGTATTGGCTAAAGAGGCGGTTACGCCCTCTACTTAGTACCATCGAACGCCATCGGTGCTCTTGCCTTCGTAATGTAATCAATTGCCTCGGCCACGACGAAGAGCGAACCGGTAATCAGAATCAGGTCGGTCTTTTTGGCTAAAGCTAGAGCCTTGGATAGTGCCTCCGTTACATTTCCCGCCACCATCGCTTTAACGCCCAAAGTATTAAACTTTTCGGCTAGTAATTGGATGGGAGCCGCTCTGGGATGAGAAGAACTGGTAATGATGATATGGTGGCTGAGTGGTTGGAGTTCTTGTGCCATTCCGGAGATATCTTTGTCACACGAAGTCCCAAAAATAACAAAACACATTTTGTAGTCAAAATATTCTTTAATCGCTGTTACCAATTTACTCATTGAATAGGCATTGTGAGCTCCGTCAACGACTACCGTTGGCTTGCGGTTTAATATCTGAAGCCTGCCCGGCCAGCTTACCTGGCTGAACCCCTTCTCTATGTTCTGGAACGAAATATCGGCCCCAAGGTATACCAGAGCTTCTATGACGGCTAACGCCGCGGCTGCATTCTCCAGTTGGTAGTCGCCGAGAAGCGGGATAGTCAGGTCATAATGTCCGCTTTTGGTGGAAACTGTCAGGGTCTGCCCATACAGGTCACCGCTTGTCTTGTGCCAGGTCACATCCCGTCCGACTTGAATTAACTTTGCTCGCTGTTGACGGCAAACTTGCTTGATTACCCGGGCTGCGTCATCGACTTGCGGCGCATTGATTACAATACATCCCGCCTTGATAATGCCTGCCTTTTCAGCGGCTATCTTAGCGACACTGTTGCCCAAAATCTCGGTATGGTCGAGGCTAAGCGAGGTAATAACGCAGACATCAGGTTTGACCACATTAGTGGCATCCAGTCTGCCTCCCAATCCGACCTCCAACACCTGAAAATCCACGCGATTCTTTTTGAAATAGGTGAAAACAACGGCTGTCAATATCTCAAAAGTGGTCAGCTCACCGAAGGCAGCCTGCTTGTTTACCGATTCGACGATTGGTTTCAACTCCGTTACCAGGACAGCGAAATCAGACTCGGAAATCATAGCGCCGTTAATTCTTATTCGCTCTCTTAATGTATGAAGATGCGGCGAGGTAAATAGCCCTGTCTTGTAGCCGGCAGCGATAAGTGTTTGGGAAATCATGGCTGCTGTGCTACCTTTGCCCTTGGTGCCGGCTATATGAACTGTTCTTGTCCCTAGATGTGGATTCCCTAACGGTTGCAGAAGCTTTTCCATTCGCCTTAAGTCATAGTTAGCCGATGTGTAGGCGATACCCGGCATTTTCTCGTAGTCGGTGAAACTAAGAATGTAATCTTCGGCCCGCTGGTAATTCATTTGACTATTCACCACACTGATAATTTCTAGTGGCAGATTAGACATTATTTGCTAAGTCTGATTAAGAGGTTGGGCTGACTATTCAGTCGGGAAGCAATTACAAGTCATATAGCTACATAAAACGTTCAAACCGGTCCTTTGTAGCTTTGCAGATGGGGCATACCTCGGGTGGGGCATCTCTGGCACATAGATAGCCACAGACTTTGCATCGCCATACCGGTAGAGGCAAGGACATGACGGCACCCGGCTCCGGTTTTGGTTTTGACAGTTTTCTTTCTGCAACCGGAGGGCGCCGCTCCGGTATGGTACCAATCTGTTTTTTACCTTTTACCACAGCATCCGAAACATAGAGGCCGCAGTAACATGTATCATAGTCACCGAGGTCGGGGTCTCGATAATCGCAAGGACAGATAATATCAAGGTCATCCTCCCTTTTTCCTGACGACAGCCTGCAGGGGCAAGCAGGGTACCCGTACCTCTTTTGATTAATGAGCAGTCCCTTAACCAGTTCCTTGGTGAACGTAACCTCCGGATTGAGATGGTAGTCGCCAGCCTTAGCTTCGGCTTTTAACCTCTCATATAATTTATCAATTTCGTCTGAGGTTACTGCTATCTCTCCCGTCATAGTTTTAAAGCCTTCCGAATTTTGTCTTCCTCAAAACCGACTATGCATAGACTATCGTTTACTACCAGTGTGGGGAACGAACTACGTGGGTTCCATTTCTTTACTATTTTTACGGCCTCATCCTTCTCGCTACCCGTTAGCAGGTCGATATCGGCATAATGGTATTCTACACCGAGGTCGTCCAGCAATTTCTTTGTCTTTTTGCACCAGGGGCAGGTACTTAAAGCGTACAAAACCAGATGTCCTGTGTTCTTGCCAGGTACATGTGTTAGAGCCATTTTCTTATCTCCTTATTACTGTGCTTAATTTTATTTAGTGAACAATATGTTTTATCTATAAACCTCGCCGGAAAGAGGGTCTACGATTCTTGTACTAGCTAGAGAATTATATGCCCCAACATTGCGATATCTTAGAATCATACCCGACTCCTGTTACACTGTCAAAAAGTAAGATTCTACGATATGGTAGAAAGGGAATAGCCTGTGCAGTCTACTGTTTTTATTAAGACGCGCAGATCGCGGATATCCTGTATCATGGGCACTATTACCACATGGCTTGGAAGCTTTGTCTTCTTAGGTTATAATTCGGGTTAGACATGAAATTTATTGATAAGTTACTGTCAGCCGCCAGACAAAATAAAAGTCTGCTTTGTATTGGGCTCGACCCGGATGTAACACTCATGCCTAAAGCGGGCCTTTTTGATTTCAATAAGGCTATCGTGGATGCTACGGCTGACCTGGTATGTGCTTATAAGCCAAACCTTGCCTTTTACGAAGCTTTAGGCATTGATGGGCTTAAAGTTTTGCAGAAGACCATTGAGCATATACCCGATTTCATTCCGGTAATAGGCGATGGCAAGCGAGGCGATATCGGCAACACGGCTAGAGCCTATGCCAAAGCCTTTTTTAAAACCTTTGGCTTTGATGCCGCTACAATTAATCCTTACCTGGGTTATGATTCGGTCCAACCGTTCCTCGAATATGAAGATAAAGGTATTTTTATCCTATGCCGGACTTCTAACCCCGGAGCGGTAGATTTTCAGAGCCTGGCAGATGCCCAGGGCACGCCGCTGTATGAGGCGGTGGCCAGGAAAGCCAGGGAATGGGATACACGTGGCAATATTGGCCTGGTAGTCGGGGCTACTTATCCCGATGAGTTGAAAGCTATTCGACAACTGTGTCCGGAGATGCCACTACTTATACCGGGTATTGGGGCTCAGGGTGGTGACCTGTCCTCGGCGATTAAAAATGGAATTGACGCTCGGGGAGAAAAAGCGATTATCGCCGTCTCTCGACAGGTTCTTTACGCTTCAAAAGGAAAAGACTTTGCTCAAGCCGCCCGGCAAAGTGCACAAGGACTGCGGGATGACATTAACAAGTTAGTTGGCCGGGTTATCCACTGAGCGATATGGATATAGAGGTTGGCGATGTAGTTCGCTTACGCAAGAAGCATCCTTGTGGGGGTGATGAATGGCAGGTGGTGAAATTGGGGGTGGACATACGGATAAAATGCCTTAAATGCCAGAGGCTTGTTCTTTTAGAGCGAGGTACCCTGGAGCGCCGAATAAAGACCCTGGTCTCAAGAGCCCAGTCGACAAGTAAAACTGACAATGGATAGTTCTTTGTTAAATGGTACTTTAGTACTGGGGCATTATTATTTTAACCGCTTGGTGTACTACAGAACGATGGAAATGCTATCTAAAGGTTTTTTTGTTTTTTTCCACGTTATTATGATAGAATCAATTCGCAGATAGGATTTTTCATCCTGCGGAGCTAATTTACCGATTGGACGATGGAACCTATCAGTAATTAGATTGCAAATTTAAAGAAGGAGAGCGTCATGCCAGAAGTTTCAGATGTAGACCGAGATTACAACTTGTGGGTTTTGCTGCATCAAGTGAGTGACATAATATTTAATTCCAGGGAAGAGGAACTGCGTCAATACGGCCTTCCAGCCACACAGGCTGAGGTCTTATTTGTTATCAAAGCTATCGGAGATAAGGCAACACCGGCTCAGATATCACGAATGATATTCCGGCGGCCTCATTCAGTTTCCGGAATTTTGGATAGAATGGCAAAGGCCGGGCTGGTGAAGAGAACCAAAGACTTACACAGAAAAAATTGGGTAAGGGTCACCTTGACTGAGAAGGGCCAGCAGGCTTATAAACAGGCGCTGAAGAGGAAGTCTGTTCAAAAAATATTATCTTCACTTTCTGAGGCCGAGCGCCAAAAACTGAAGTCACTCCTGGAAACATTACGGAACAAGGGGCTGAAAGAGCTTGGAATGGACGCCAAGAAAGTGCCATTTCCAAAGTTTGTTTAAAGGCGGAACATTTACGTCCCGCTAGCGTGAGAATTAGGCCTCGAACTGATTTTCGTAATTTAAAGTTCTTCTTGTCAGCTTTTTGCCTCTAATCTAGAATCGCCTTGGACGTGAATCGCCGTATTTTACATATCGACCTCGATGCTTTCTTTGTCTCTGTGGAGCAAGCGCTGGCTCCGGACCTGGTTGGTAAGCCGGTAGTTGTCGGTGGGCGGCCTGACCGACGCGGGGTGGTAGCCTCAGCTTCCTACGAAGCCCGTGTTTTTGGTATTCAAGCTGGCATGCCTCTAGCCCAGGCTTATCGTCTCTGTCCTCAGGCTATTTTCCTTCAAGGTAGTTTTTCCGCTTATCGCGACGCTTCAAAAAAGTTTATGGGGATTCTGGCTGACTTCTCACCCTGCTTGGAGCCGGCAGGGCTGGATGAAGCTTATCTTGATATTACCGGCTGTGAAATTTTTGGTACCCCATATCAGCTAGCATCCAGCATGAAGGAACGTGTTAAGAAGGAGCTCAAGCTGATTGCTTCGGTAGGTATAGCCAGTTGTAAAGTGGTGGCTAAGATTGCTTCGGATTCAGGTAAGCCGGATGGCCTGGTTGAAGTGGCTGCGGGACAAGAAAAGGACTTCTTAACGCTGTTACCTGTTGCCAGCTTACCCGGTGTTGGTAAAAAAACAGAGCAATCCTTAAAGACGATGGGGATAAAAACCATTGGTCAGTTAGCAGTTTTGCCACCTGAGGTTATCAAGAATCGTTTTGGTAGTTTCGGATTGATGATTCATCATTATGCCAATGGCATTGATAACCGAGAGGTAGAAACACCCGGCCAGGCCAAATCTATCAGCAGAGAAACCACTTTTGCTGAAGATACCTCCGATAAAGTTTTTATTCAAGCTATGCTACGTTATCTTTGTGAGCGAGTCGGCGCTGAGCTGCGTCAAGAGACCAAGCACGCCAGAACTATAACCTTAAAATTGAGGTATTCCGATTTTGACACTATTACACGACGCCTCAGTTCCAAAGAGGCAATAGATGCCGATGAATTAATTTTCGACAGAGCAGTTAAATTGCTTGAAAAGGCTCTGAGTGGAAAGAGGAACCCGGTGCGGCTTATTGGCATTGGAGTATCAAACTTAGTCAGTTATGGCAAACAGCTCAATCTACTTGATTCCAAGCCGCAGCGACAGGGGCATCTGGATAAGGCTATAGACCGTATACGCAACAAATATGGCTTTACCGCAATTCAAACCGGACGCACGTTGCTACTTAAAGATATATTCGATAGGCGTGCAGGTGATTACATACTCGAAACGCCATCGCTTTCTCGCTAAGCTTGTCTTTAGCAAGAGTCAAAGTTATAATTAAGTCCAACTTTTCCGCAATGAAATTTAGATAAAAGGAGTGTGGTGATGCCTCCATACACTTATTTCCGAAAGCAATTTATGCCTCTTGCCGAAGCTAAAGTCGGAATTCTAACTCATGCTCTGCATTATGGTACCGCTTGTTTCGAGGGCATTCGCGGCAACTGGAATGAGGAGCAAAAGCAATTATTTTTGTTCCGCGTTAAAGACCACTATGGGCGCATGCACAAAGGCTGTCGCATTTTGAAGATAAATCCACATTATTCGGTTGACGAAATGGCAGAATTGACCGTTAAACTGGTGGAAAAGAGCGGCTACCATGAGGATGTCTATATCCGCCCCCTGGCCTATAAAAGCTCCGAAGCTATCGGAGTTAAATTACATGATTTAGAAGACGATTTCCTTATCATAGTGGCTACTCTGCCCGCTTATTTGGATGCTGATAAAGGCGTCCGATGCTGTACCTCTTCCTGGAGGCGCGTTGACGATACTATGATTCCAGCCAGAGGTAAGATTACGGGCATCTATGTAAATAGTGCCCTGGCCAAGACCGAAGCCAATGAACTTGGTTTCGACGAAGCAATTTTATTGAACCACGACGGTCATGTCTCTGAAGGCAGCGGTGAGAATATCTTCCTCGTCCTGGAGGGTAAGCTGGTAACGCCACCGAGCTCGGATAATATTCTGATGGGTATTACTCGAGACACGGTTATGTACTTGGCCCGAAATGAGCTTGGTATGGAGGTTGTGGAAAGGTCGGTTGACCGCAGCGAGCTTTATGTTGCTGATGAGGCATTTTTTAGCGGCACCGCCGCCCACGTAAGCCCTATCCTGGAAGTTGACCATCGCCGGGTTGGCAACGGTGAAATAGGGAAAATAACCAAGGAACTTCAGCGCCTATATTTTGACGTAATAAAGGGTAAAAATCCCAAATATCTTCATTGGTGCACACCGGCATATTCAAAATTGGTACAGACCAGGCGGAGCTAATCTTTTTGCCGGCGCCGGTTATCTGCTGATTTGAAAAGTTGAAAGGTTAGCGGAACTCTATTCGTAGAGTTTTAAGCAGGTATAAAAGCCGGCAACTTTCTTCTAAAGTGGTGGTATAGTGGTAAGCTTCTTCAAGCAATTGAGCAGCGGCAAAGCTTCCATGACCATGTACTAGAACGATTTTGTGCGTCATAAGCGCTACGGCTATTTCTTCAGCAAGCTCTCCGGGCTTAACATTTGTTTTCCAACCCAGAACCGGCACTTTTGGTAATATCAGGCTGCCTTCGACATCACAGGGGATAATTTCCTGTTCGGAAAAAGATAAGACAACTGCGTAAGCGGGGTGGGCATGGACTACGGCCGAAGCCGGCGTCCGTTTATATATGGAACGATGGACTGCCAGTTCTGTTGAGGCTAAGGGCGTGAAGCGGTCGTTTTTATTTATTCCGGTTTCCACGAGGTCATGTTCTTCAAGGCGGCTCAGCATGCTGCCTCGGTGGGTGATGCACAGGCGTTCTCCCAGCCTGATACTGAGATTGCCACTGAGAGAGGATACCAGACCCCGGGCACAGAGGTCATGCCCAACAGCTTGAAACTGAGAAATCAGCATTTTTCCTATTTACACTACTTTACTTTACTGCTGAAAGTCAAACCGAAGATTCACATCAGACTAGCTGACGAATAACGGTAATTACCTTACCCTGAACCTCCACATTATCCGGGGCGGTATAGATGGGTTGCACCTGAGTATTAGCCGGTTCGAGTCGGATACGGTTGGTCTCTCTGAACAGTCTTTTGAGGGTAACTTCCTTTTCGGCCTTGAGCCAGACAGCTACCATGTCGCCATTTTCAGCACTGGTTACATACTCCATTAAAACAATATCGCCGTCCTTTATCAGTGCGTCAATCATTGAGTTCCCTCTCACCCTGAGAGCGTAGACTCTCTGTTTGCCACGTGTCAAATCTTCAGTGATGACCAGTTCTTCGGGGGCAACAGTTTCCCAGGTGTCCGATTGAGGAACCGGTATCGGCTCACCGGCGGCTATTTCGCCGATTACCGGTATAGTGACATTGTGGCGGTTACCCGGCTGATTTGCCACAACTTCTATGCCGCGTGATATGTCGGCGTGGCGGCGAATGTATCCTGCTGTTTCCAGCCTGGCCAAGTTATAGGCAACCACCGAGGTAGAGCTTATCTTGCAGCCACCAACGATATCTCTGACCGTGGGTGGATAGCCTCTGGTATCGATAAATTTCCGGATGAACTGGAGTATACGTCCCTGTTTTGGTGACAGCGCTTTAGGAGTCATAATGAATAGTGGCGCAAATTAGTCAAAATAGTTTTTTCAGGCTTTGTCAGTCTTGCGTTGAGCAGTGCCGGAAAGCTTGGCTTGATTAAACTTTTTCATTAGGCGTGACTTCCGTCTTGCAGCCGTATTTCGATGAATGACCCCCTTCTTGGCATCTCTGTCAAGGGCGCTTATCGTATCTGCAACTGCCTGTTGTGCCGCCTCAAGCTCGTTGCCTGCAATAAGCTTCTGTGCCCGGGTTAAATGGGTCTTGGTAGCACTTTTAAGAGACTTATTTCGAAGTCGCTTTCTTTCTGCTGTCCGTGCCGTTTTTTTCGCTGATATACTTTTGGGCAATCCTGTCTCCTTTCTAAGAACTAAGACTGGCTTTGGCGTGGCTTATTCTGGTGGCGCTTATAATACCACGCACACCCTGTATTTTGGAAAGTAGTTGTGTTAATTGAGCCATGTTTGCGATTTCAAGAGTAGCAAATGTAGAGGTAATTTCGTTGTGATATGTTGTGCTCATACTCGATATATTTACTTTAACCTCGGCAATAACAGTCGTGACATCCCGGAGCAATCCTACTCTGTCCCAGGCATCGATTTGAATATCGACGGGGTATACATCTTGTATCTCGCCCCAGCTCACCTCGATGAGTCGCTTTTTATCCTCTACATTGATGACATTGATGCAGTCCTTGCGGTGCACCGTAATCCCGTGGCTCCGAGTAATATAACCGATAATGTGGTCTCCAGGCAAAGGATTGCAACAGGGAGCTAATTGAGTGAGTAAGTCGCCCACGCCCAGGACCTGAATTCCGGCAGTAGTCGTTTTCTCAGTGCGTGCGGTTCTGGTTATAGCAGGGATTTCTTCCGGTTCAATAGCGAGCTTGAGCGCCAATTGGTGTGGAGTTATACCACCATAGCCAATAGCTGCCAGAAAATCGTCGGCACTTTCGCAATTGAATATGCGTGCTGTTTCTTCTATATTGGTTATGGTTATATCTAGCCGCTTGAGTTCTCTTTCTAGAATCTGCTTGCCGCGTTCTATATTCTGTGTTCTTTCCTGCTTTTTAAACCATTGTCGGATTTTTTCTCGGGCGTGAGAAGTCTTGATAAATCCTAAATCGGGGTTAAGCCAGTCAAGGCTGGGTGCTTTCCCAGCCTTGGCGGTCATAATGTCTATAATCTCGCTATTTTTCAGCTCGTAGTTCAAAGGCACCAGCCTGCCGTTCACCTTGGCGCCTATGCAGCGGTGTCCCAACTCGGTATGGATGCGATAGGCGAAATCCAGTGGGGTGGCGCCTTTAGGTAGAGCTTTTATTTCGCCTTTGGGGGTATAAACAATGACCTGGTCAATGAAGACCTCAGTTTTTAAGGATTCGAGGAATTCCTCACTGCCAAGCTCGCTCTGCCACTCATTTAACTGGCGCAACCAGGCTATCTTGTCTTCAAACTGCGTGTCCTGGCTGGCGCCTTCCTTATAGCGCCAGTGTGCCGCCACGCCGAAGTCAGCGCTTCGGTGCATGGCATGGGTGCGAATTTGTATTTCTAGCGGAGTTGTGCCCTGACATAGCACCGTAGTGTGCAATGACTGATATCCGTTGTCTTTAGGATTAGCGATGAAGTCGTTGAACTCTTCTGGAAAAGGATGCCACAAGTTTTGGATGACGCCTAGCGCTTTATAACAATCCGGGATTGTATCAACTAGTATCCTGAAAGCAAAGAGGTCATGAATGTCGTTGAAATCCCTGCCTTGAGCTGCATATCGGTTAAGTTTATTGTAGATACTGTAGAGGTGCTTCGGCCTGCCTATGATTTCTGCTTTTATGTCAGCCTTATCCAGTTCTTGCTTTACTGTCTCGGCAATCTCATTTATAAAGACCTCTCGTTGTGTCCGACGAGTGGCTATCAAGCGTGCCACTCTATGATATTGGCGCGGTTCCAGATAACGGAAAGCCAAATCTTCCAGTTGCCACTTTATTTGCCAGATACCCAGGCGGTGGGCAAGAGGTGCATATATCTCCAGTGTCTCTTGAGCAATGCTGCGCCGTTTCTCCGGTGACAGGGCGGCTAAAGTATGCATATTGTGCAGCCTGTCGGCTAGTTTTATGAACACCACCCTCAAGTCCTCTGCCATGGCTATAAGCATCTTGCGCAGGTTCTGGGCCTGAGATTCTCGTTTTTTGGCTTCACCGCGGTGTAAGGATAATTTACCCAGCTTGGTTACGCCATCGACAAGCTTGCTTACCTCAGGCCCGAATTTAGCCTCGATTTCTGCCATGGGCACTCCGCAGTCTTCCGGCACATCGTGTAGTAAGGCTGCGGCTAAGGTAGTGGCATCAAGCTGAAGTTCCGCTAACATTGTAGCTGTTTGTAACGGGTGGTCTAGATAGGGGTCGCCGGATTTCCGTACCTGCCCCTTATGGGCGTTCAAGGCGAATTCGTAAGCGGCTTTAACTAAAGCCACCTTCTCCGGAGGCAAATATTCCTTTGCTTTTCGTAAGAGAGAGCTATTATCCATTTCGATTCGGCTATGTCAGTATGATAAAGCAAGAGGGCAGAGGATGCAAATACGTGGAAAAGGTGTTATGACCGTTGTAGGAGATGTCCGGGCGAGCTAAAAATCTTAGCACCACACACAGAAACTTGACATTTTTTTACTTGTATTCTATACTATGTTGACTAAAATACTCAACATAACAAGGTGGGATGATGAAGCTATCTACCAGAGGTCGGTACGGAACGAGGGTGCTGTTGGATTTAGCGCTGCATGATGGGAAAGAGCCAATTCCATTAAAGGACATTGCCCGGAGACAGCAAATTTCGCTGCTCTATCTAGAGCATATAATTGCTCCATTGATATCGGTGGGGATGATAAGAAGCACCCGGGGCGCACATGGTGGAGTTCAGCTGGCCAGACCACCTCAGCAGGTGAAGCTCAGCGAAGTACTGGGACTGCTTGAAGGCTCAATTGCACTGGTCGACTGTATTAATGATCCTAAAGTTTGCTCACGTTCTGAACTTTGTGCCACGCGCGACGTCTGGATTGAACTAAAGAAGGCAATGGATGGAGTTCTGGAATCTAAAACCTTACAGGATCTGGTAGAGATGCAAAAGAAGAAAAAAGTCGTAGATATGTTGATGTATGACATTTGAAAGAAAGTCGGGAGATTAATTAATGGCAAAGATAGCAAAAGACATTACGGGGCTTATAGGCAATACCCCTCTCGTTAGATTAAATCGGCTGACTCGAGGTGCCAGTGCCGAAGTTGTAGCCAAGCTGGAGTCCTTTAATCCTTGCAGCAGCGTTAAGGACAGGATTGCTGTGTCAATGATTAGGGCTGCTGAAGAGCATGGTTTGATAAAAAAGGATACGGTAATTATCGAGCCTACCAGCGGAAACACCGGTATTGCTCTTGCCTTTGTCTGTGCCTCGCGTGGCTACCGGTTGATACTGACTATGCCGGAAACGATGTCGATAGAGCGGAGGCATATTCTCTCTATATTTGGTGCCGAACTGGTGCTGACGCCCGGGGTAGAAGGCATGCCTGGAGCAATACGGAAAGCAGAACAGCTAGCAGCTGAAAACAGAAATTACTTTATGCCGCAGCAATTTAAAAATCCGGCCAATCCCAAAATCCATCGTGAGACCACGGCTGAGGAGATTTGGAAAGATACGGATGGCAAGATAGACATTCTGGTTGCCGGTGTTGGTACGGGTGGCACTATCACCGGTGTGGGTGAAGTAATAAAGAAGAGGAAACCTGAATTTAAGGTTGTAGCTGTCGAGCCTACCGATTCGCCGGTCCTTTCCGGTGGCAAACCCGGACCTCATAAAATACAGGGCATCGGCGCCGGTTTTGTTCCGGAAGTATTGAAACTGGAATTGGTCGACGAAATCATTAAAGTAACCAATGATGATGCCGGTGCGACAGCCAGAAGGTTAGCCAAAGAAGAGGGTATACTGGCGGGCATCTCCTCCGGCGCAGCAACCTGGGCGGCTCTGGAGGTTGCCAAAAGGCCGGAGAATAAGGGTAAGCTCGTTGTGGTTATTTTACCTGACACGGGTGAGCGTTATATATCCACCTGGCTTTTTCAGGGTATTTGAGCCCATGACATAGCAGTTACTAAAGACGAGTTAAAAAAGATCAAGATAATATTATGAGTAATTTCGGTGACGGAGGTGGAATATGAGATTTGAAACGTTGGCCATTCATGCCGGAGAAAGGCCGGATAAGACATGCGGTGCTGTCTCGGTGCCTATTTATCAAACATCGACCTTTGCCTTTGAAGATGTGGGTAAAACGAGGGGCTATGATTATTCTCGAACAGCCAATCCGACGAGAAAAGTTTTGGAGGACACCCTTGCCCAACTCGAAGGTGGGAAAGCGGGATTTGCTTTTGCCACCGGCATGGCGGCCGAGACGACGGTGGCGCACCTTTTGAAGGCAGGCGACCATGTAATATCAGCCGACGATGTCTATGGAGGCACTTACAGGCTATTTCAAGATGTAATGTCTGAGCTGGGTCTAGAGGTTACCTTCCTGAGAATGAATAATAGACAGGCCATTGAACGAGCCATAAAACCAAATACCAGGATAATATGGATAGAGACGCCATCGAATCCGTTACTTAATATAACCGATGTTGAGATGGTGGTAGGCATTGCTAAGAAACGTAACATTTTAACCGTTATCGATAATACATTTGCCACTCCGTATTTTTTCCGACCCATTGAATACGGGGTCGACCTGGTGGTCCATTCCACAACCAAGTATCTTAACGGGCATTGCGATGTGGTCGGCGGCGCTGTCATCACTACTACTGATGAGTTGACCCGGAGAGTTCAATTTTTACTCAATGCTATGGGAACCTGTGCCTCGCCTTTTGACTGCTGGCTGGTGCTCCGGGGAATTCAAACATTGCCGCTGCGGATGGAAAAACACGAGAAAAATGCTACAGCTATAGCAAGTTATCTTCAGAAAAACAAAGCGGTCAGCAAAGTGTTTTATCCCGGCATTAAAACTCATCCTGGCCATGAAATAGCCAAGAGACAGATGAAGGGGTTCGGCGGAGTGGTCTCTTTTGAATTAAAAGGCGGTCAGGAAGCAGCCAATAACTTTCTCAGAAAATTAGAAGTTTTTGAGATAGCGGAATCACTTGGCGGTGTCGCTTCTCTGGCGGAGCACCCGGGAACAATGAGCCATGCCTCGATGCCCGCAGATTACAGAAAAAAAATAGGTATCAGCGATGACCTGGTACGGTTATCAGTCGGCTTGGAAAACATTGATGATTTGGTTGAAGATTTAGAACAGGCGCTTAACCACAAATTAAGACCTAAGTGAGAAAGGTTCACCGGATTTTCATCATAAATTCATAATATCTTCATAGTTGGCTGTTAATATTCAAAAATTAGGGCAAAACGGAACCGGAAGGAGAGACGATGAAACTATATCAAGTGGTTGTGAAGGATGTGATTCGAAGGAAAAGGCGGGTATTGTATGCCACCATTGGTGTGATTATCGGAACGGCGACAGTTGTCGGTATACTAACAGTTGCCAGTGCCGGGCAAGCCAGAATATATAATCAGCTGGAGAAATATGGGCCTAATCTGGCAGTCATACCGGCAATAAACAATTTGGATATGAAGCTAGGCGATGTGAGACTTGGTATGCTGGCCGTTGGAGATAACTACATTTCTGAAGAAAAATTACCCTTGATTAGACAGATAGCTGATGGTGAAATAAGAAAGGCGATGAAGATAGAAGACGAGGGAAATATTGCAACAATTGCTCCAAACCTGTACATCAATACCAAGATAGGAGATACATCGGTGATGGTAGTCGGAATAGACCCGCAGGAGGAGATCAAAATCAAGACGTGGTGGAAAGTTCACGAAGGGAAATATCTGGAACAAAAAGACCAGGCGCTGGTGGGTGCCATTGCTGCTGAGATTTTGAAGCTTAACATAGGAGACGTTATCCCGCTCGATGGAACTAATGTAACGGTCGCCGGTATCCTCGAGGAGACGGGCTCAAATGATGATTATCAGGTGTTTGTTCCGATAGATACTCTACAAAAGGCTTCCGGTAGGGAGGGTCTGGTTTCATCGGTAGACATTCGAGCTCTTTGCAACGCCTGCCCTGTAGAAACAATAGCCGACGGCATAAATAAAGATATTCCAGGAGTTCGTGCAGTTGCTGTAAAACAGATAGCGGCGACTGAAATGGGGATGATGGAAAAGATGAGCAAGTTCATGCTGACTTTGGCCGGAATCACACTTGCTGTTGGCCTGTTTGGAGTGGTCAATACCATGATGACCTCGGTCAATGAAAGAATCAAAGATATCGGGATAATGCGAGCTGTAGGAGCTTCGCGAAGCCAGATAGTGAAAGCCTTTATTTACGAGGCTATCATCATTGGAATAATCGGGGGCATTTTAGGATACATTGTGGGAACCTTGTTGGCATACATAGCAGGGCCTCTAGTTTTTGAAGGTACGACCATTGCTTTGGTTCCCCAGTATTTTGCCCTGGCATTGGTCCTGGCTATTGCTGTAGCTGTAATAGCCACCGTATATCCGGCATTTCGCGCCACCCAGATTAAGGTCGCAGATTCTTTCAGGTCTTTGTGAGGTAAGTGATATGTTAGAACTTAGAGAAATATCAAAGATTTACGGCGAGGGAGCCGCTCGCGTAGTTGCCCTGGATAAAGTTTCATTCAGTGTGGAACAGGGTAATTTTGTAGCCATTATGGGACCTTCCGGCAGCGGTAAAAGCACCTTTTTGAATATTATAGGCGGCCTAGACAGTCCTACGAGTGGTGAGGTTCTTTTGGACGAAAAGCGCATCGATAATTTAGATGAAAATGCATTAGTCGATATTAGACGGGGGAAAATTGCCTATGTTTTTCAACAGTACCATCTGCTCACGTCCCTTACGGCGCTTGAAAATGTGCTTTTGCCGCTGGTGTTTTGCGGAGCCGGCAAAGAGGAAGACAGGGCTCTGGAAATATTGGAGAAGGTTGGTTTGGGGAAAAGGACAGGACATAAACCCAGCCAATTGAGCGGCGGTGAACAACAGAGAGTAGCTATCGCCAGAGCCTTGGTCAGTATGCCGTCACTCATACTGGCTGACGAACCAACGGGCAATATGGACCGGAAGACAGGTGGCGAAATTTTGAAATTGTTTACTCAACTGCATAAAGAAGGGCACGGCATCATTATGGTTACTCACGACCCTGAAATAGCCAATTTTGCCAATACCACGGTATTTCTGCAAGACGGGAAGATCGTTAAGAAAATCAACCAGAAAGTAAGGAGGCCAAGAAAGAGATGACAAATAAAGCCAAACAGATTGTGCTTTTCCCTATAGCGACTTTTGCCATTGCCGGACTGATGCTGTCATGTACCAGTTTGAATGAACTTGGCGCGAGGCCAGAGGCAGAAGCGGGCAAAGCGGCGGCGTTTCAATTATCCGGCTTATCAATAAATCCACCCGAGGTTGCTGCCCGAGACGAAGTAGTCATAACTGCTGAGGTAACAAATGTTACCAGTGTTGATGATACTTATAAGTCGGAACTCAAGATAAACAATGTTACCGAGTCTTCGGACAAAGTGTTGGTGCCTGCCGGAAAAACCCAGACTTTGACCTTCGTGATATTCAAGGATGCACCGGGAACATACAAAGTTTCCTTAGGTCAGCTTGTCAGTCAATTTGTCGTAGCTGAGTCGATAGCAGCCGGGCCCGTTAATCAACTGCCTGCTATACCCGGTCAGACTGTTGCCGGTTGCTGCGCGGTAGGCAATCAGACGACATCTCCCGCACTCGGACAGACAGGCGCAGGTTGCTGCGGAACGGGAATTCAGAATAGTCCCGCTACCCAGCCTCGCCCAACTGGTGGTTGTGGCTGTTGTGGTAGATAGAAATATAATGCAGAAAGGGAATTTATAATGCATATCTGAATCAAGGCTCGCCATTCTAACAAAGCTAACATTGAACTATAAATAACAGGGAGGAAATAACTTATGTTAAAGAAAATCGGGATAGGTCTTTCGACATTGATGCTGATGTTGATAGCCGTCGCCTGTGCTAACTCGGCCGCAGTGCCGTCAACTACTGGAACACAGCCATCAGCATCAACTCCATCATCTGCACCTCAGACCATCCAGGCAACGACTCAGAAGCCATCAGGACCAATAAAGGCTAAAATAATTGAGGCTCAGGTCAATGGTGACTCAGTCTCGATTCCGGTGAGCGATATCGAGAGTGACTGGAATACACAGTTTGCGGTGAATGCACAAGCTGGCACAATGAATTTCATGGCATACTTGTTGAATAATAAGATATATGTTCGGGCAGATGTTTGTCCGCCGTGTCGCTCCATAGGCTACTCTCTGGACGGCAATACTCTGGTATGCGACCGGTGTGCCACTACTTTCAAAGCCGATACAGGTAATGGAATTCAGGGGGCTTGCGTTGATTATCCCAAAGCATTAGTTCCATACGAAATTACAAATGGAAACATAATAATGAAGCAGGCAGACCTTGTGGTCGCCTACGAAAATACTATTAACCCGGGCTGGCCTTAGAGCCGGTACTTATCAATTACCAGTAGAATTTGTAGCGGGCTGCTTGCGCGTTTGGTAAATAGCAGGTATCTTATGTACTAATACGAACCGAATAGTCAGATAGCTCCGTATAGTAAGATGTGTAATTTGTCATACGCCACAGGTTTGCGCTGTCGAAAATGTGGACAGGAATACCCTTTACAACCGATGAAGGTCTGCGATTTTTGCCTTAGCCCGGTCGAGGTTAACTACGACTATAAGGCTTTGGCTGGCGTACTCAGTCACGAGAAAATCTCCGAAGGTCCTGCTACCATGTGGCGCTATCGGGATTTACTACCCGTTGAAGGCAAGGGGGAGATTGACATCGGCACCGGCTTTACCCCTTTGCTGAAAGCTGATAACCTGGGGCGTGAGCTGGGGTTGAACGAGCTTTACATAAAGAATGACTGCCTCAATCCCACATATTCTTTTAAGGACAGGGCAGTTTCCGTTGCCGTCACCAAGGCGCGTGAGTTCGGTTTTGATACTGTGGCCTGCGCCTCAACAGGCAATCTGGCTGCCAGTGTGGCGGCCCATGCAGCCAAGGCGAACATGAAAGCTTATGTATTTGTCCCGGCCAATGTGGAACCAGGCAAGCTCGTCGGTGTAGCCATATATAAACCGAACCTAGTTACCGTTGATGGAAGCTACGATGATGTCAACCGTCTCTGCGCCGAGTTAGCGCAGAGATATAACTGGGGCTTTATCAACATAAACCTCCGGCCATACTATGCCGAGGGCAGCAAGACACTGGGATTTGAGGTGGCTGAGCAATTAGGCTGGCGGCCGCCGGAGTGTGTGGTGGCGCCTGCGGCTTCAGGTCTACTTTTTACCCGGATTTGGAAAGGACTGCAAGAATTATCTACCCTCAAGCTCATAGGGCCGGTAAATACCCATATGTACCTTACCCAGGCTTCAGGCAGCTCACCGATCGTACACGCCTTTGAAGCTGGCAGCCTTCACGTCCATCCGGTGACGCCGAGTACTATCGTTACTTCGATAGCCATTGGCAATCCGGCTGATGGTTATTACGCTTTAATGGTCGCCAGGCAATCGGGCGGTGGGGCTTCAAGTGCCACTGATGAAGAAGCTATTGAAGGGATGAAATTACTGGCACAGACCGAGGGTATTTTTGCTGAAGCTGCGGGTGGAGTAGTGATTGCCGGGGTTAAGAAGCTGGCTGCTGCCGGAGCCATTAAAAAGGACCAACTTACGGTCGCTTTTATTACGGGGGCCGGACCAAGGACGCAAGAGATTGTTTCAGATGTCGTTCACACCTTCCATGTCCAGCCCAATTTAGAGTCGTTCAATGAGGTGCTTGGTGTGCAGGTTTGAAATCAAGGCGCCTGATGGGTTAATCTTTATCGGAGATGAAGATAGGAGGGCACGATGTCTAAGCGACAAGTAATGTTCACCTTTCCGCGTAAGCTGATTAAGGAGCCTATCATTTATCAGCTATCGCATAAATTTGAAGTAGTGACAAACATACGTCGTGCCGATGTATCGGAAGACAGGGGTTGGGTGGTTCTGGAACTGGAGGGTGAGGACAAGGAAATCGACGCCGGAATTAGCTGGGTTAAAGAGGAGGGGGTTAGAGTCGACCCCATAGTCGGAGATATTGTTGAAGGCTAACACGTGAAAAGAATATATCTGGATTATGCGGCCACCACGCCGACACATCCCGAGGTAATGAAGGCGATGTTGCCTTATTTTGCCGATTCGTTCGGTAATCCATCCAGCATACATTCATATGGCCAGGAGGCTAAAGACGCTATTGAAAGAGCGCGCAGTAAAGTTGCGGCTCTTATCGGTGCCAGAAGCGAGGAGATTGTTTTTACCGGCAGCGGTACGGAAGCGGACAACTTTGCCGTTGAGGGTGTGGCGTTGTCACGGCAAGCCAAAGGAAATCATATCATCACCAGCTCAATCGAACATCATGCCGTACTGGAAACCTGCAAGTTTCTGGAGAAACAGGGATTTTCGGTAACTTATCTTCCCGTGGACGGCTATGGTCTGGTTGACCCCACTGATGTCAAGAAGGCAATTACAAAAAGGACTATCCTTGTCTCAATCATGCATGCCAACAATGAGTGCGGCACCATAGAACCGATAGCCGAAATCGGAAATATCGCCAGAGAGGCTGAGATTTATTTCCATACCGATGCCGTGCAGACGGTAGGGCATATCCCGCTAGATGTGAATAAGTCGAACGTTGACCTGCTTTCCATTTCGGCGCATAAGCTTTATGGGCCTAAGGGCGTCGGTGTACTTTATATCAGAAAGGGCACCAGAATAAGCTCCTTTATGCACGGCGGCAATCAGGAGAGAGGTAGGCGAGCCAGCACTGAGAACGTGCCTGGCATTGTCGGCTTTGGCAAAGCTGCTGAAATCGCCCAGCAGGAGATGCTGGAGGAAGCTCAGAAATTAACTGCTCTTCGTGACCGGCTAATCGAAGGTATACTGGAGGGCATCGAGTACACGCAACTGAATGGCCATCCCGTTAAAAGGTTGCCCAACAATGTAAACGTTAGCATCAATTATGTGGAAGGGGAATCGATTCTGTTAAATTTGGATTTGGATGGAATCTGTGCCTCCACGGGTTCAGCCTGCAGCTCAGCGGACCTCGAGCCATCGCACGTTCTGGTGGCGATGGGGCTGCCGCATTTACAAGCGCATAGCTCCTTGCGATTCACCCTAGGGAAATGGACTACTGAAGAAGACATAAGTAAGGTTCTGGATGTACTTCCTGGAATAATCTCCAAGCTCAGAGCCATGTCACCACTTATGAAAACCGCAAATTAACCACTGACAGTCTGTAAATCAGGAATATGTGTCGGTGAGCGCAATGCCGGAGATAGGAAAAATTTCGTCCAGGCTCTTTGATGAGCTTATATCTACTCGTCTGGGAGCTAAGAATGACAAGGTTCTGGTAGGTCCTCAGAACGGAGTGGATGTTGGCATTGTGGAAATCGGAGATAGGGCGGTTTCATTTACCTGTGACCCCGTATTTATTGTGCCTGAATATGGATGGGAGAGGGCAGCCTGGTTTGCCATTCACATCATTGCCTCTGATTCTGTGACCAGTGGACTGAAACCTGGCTTTCTGTCCATTGACTTGAATCTTCCAATGGAGATGACCGGTGAGCAACTGGAAATAATGTGGAAAACTATGCACCGTGAGTGCGTTAAGCTGGGTATTTCAGTTATCACCGGACATACGGGCAGGTATGAGAACTGCCATTATCCCATGGTTGGCGGCGCTACCATGGTTGGCATCGGCAGTAAGGATGAGTATGTCACTCCCAGGCTGGCGCGTGCCGGAGACAAGATAATCATTACCAAGGGCCCCGCTATTGAGGCGACGGGCATTTTCGCCACCATGTTTCCCGAGCTTATTGAACGTGAGTTCGGCAAGGATTTCAATAAGAAAGCTCAGCAGATTTTCTACAAGATGTCGGTCGTTGATGATGCCATGACAGCGGTGAGTATCGGGATAAGAGACAATGGTGTTACTGCCATGCATGATGCCACTGAATGCGGTATATGGGGCGGACTATATGAAATTGCACAGGCTGCCAATCTGGGGGTCAGGGTCGAAATGAAAAGTATAGTAGTTGAGGATTGCGTGCTGGAGATATGCCAGTATTTTGGCATCGACCCTTATGCTTCCATCAGCGAAGGCACTCTAATCATATCCTGCCGGGAACACAGAGCCAAGGATATATTAAAGGCGCTGCATCAAAAAGGTATTAAAGCTTCTATTGTCGGTGAGTTCACCGAGCCGAAACGCGGGGTGGTGCTGGTACGAGGGGGGCGGGAAGAGAAGCTGGAGCACCCTATCGTTGATCCGTTCTGGAAAGCTTTCTACGCGTCTCTTGAGAAGTACAGCGGGAAGTTTTAGGGTTCGGATATTGTCATTGCAAGGGGCAAATCCCCGAAGCAATCTCGGTGGGGGAACGTGAGATTGCCACGCTTCGCTCACAATGACAGGAGGGGATTGATAAATGCTACGAATTTATCATTCATTCGACCAACTAGTTAAAGAGGGCTATAATTAATACATTGAAACCCGCACTTCGGGTACAAGTAATACAATTATAAACGGAGGAAAGATGAAAATCGTAACGTTATGCAAAGAGGGCTCTTGCTGCCCGGTGGTCAAGGTAACCGACACCAAAGTAGAAATAGGCGAACAGGGTAATCTGTGTACCCTGACCAGAGAACAGTGGGAGACGCTCAAGGCAAAGATACTAGGTAAAGAGCTATAAAAAAATCTCAGCCAGACCTGCAATTATCATATACGCATGGCTACAATAATCGCTGTCTGTAAAAGCGATAAAAAGGGAACAAAGAAGAAGGACGTAGGAGCAGGGCTTCTGCAGGCTGACTTTGGCCTTGTCGGCGACGCTCATGCTGATTGTTGCACGCATCGCCAGGTGAGCTTGCTGGCTGTGGAAAGCATCGATAAGATGCGGGCTCTAGGGCTGGACGTCAACCCGGGTGACTTCGCTGAAAATTTGACCACCGAGGAGATAGACTTAATATCACTTCCTGTCGGCTCAAGGATATCGGTCGGTAAACAAATCGTCCTTGAAATCACTCAAATCGGCAAGGAGTGCCATACCGGGTGTGCCATCTACCGGCAGGTGGGCAAGTGCATCATGCCGGAAGAGGGCGTGTTTGCCAGGGTGATTCGAGGCGGACCCGTCAGGACTGGAGACCAGATAAAGGTAGTGTAATATGGCGGGCGAGGTAGAGCGCGTTCCCATATTGCGACTCACCGGGGAAGCGAAAAGCCGCTCCGATGACATAGTTGTCAGGGAATTTCCTCTGACCATCATTTTGAACAATCAAGAGCTGGTGACTTTGCTTTGTACTCCCGCGCACCTGGACTATCTGGCCATCGGTTTTCTGTCCTCCGAAGGGCTGCTCAAAAGTAAGGATGAAATCAAAAAGATAACGGTTGATGAGCAGAGAGGCGTTGTCCGTGTAGAGACCGAGGAGGAGACTAAACAGGCTGGCGAGCTGGTGTTCAAGCGGCTGATTACGTCGGGCTGTGGTCGGGGCGCTTCTTTCTACAGCGCCGCTGACGTCATCGGGCAGAAGAAAGTTGAATCTAAAACCAGCATATCGGCTGGCGAAGTCTTCGAACTGGTAAGGGAGTTTCAGCACCGGTCGCAGATTTTCAGGACAACGGGTGGTGTTCACAGCGCCGCATTATCTGATACCAAAAACATTCTGATTTTCAGCGAGGACATAGGCCGTCATAATGCCATTGACAAGATTTTTGGCGAATGCATTTTGGAAGATATATCGACGGATGGCCGCATTATCATAACCAGCGGGAGGGTTTCTTCAGAGATATTGCTTAAGGCGGTTAAAAGAAATATCCCTCTGCTCATCTCCAAATCAGCGCCTACTGATATGGGCGTGAAGTTAGCCGGTGACCTGGGCATCACGCTCATCGGTTTCGCCAGAGGCAAGAGGATGAATGTTTACGCTAATGATTGGAGGGTAGTTAGCCATGGATAGACAGACTGAGCTAACCGAGAAAATTCTGAAATTCAAGAAAAAGCGAAATGCCGTCATACTTGCCCATAACTATCAATTGGGTGAGATTCAAGACATAGCTGATTTCGTCGGCGATTCTCTCGACCTCAGCCAGAATGCGGCTAAGACTGATGCCAGCGTTATAGTCTTCTGCGGCGTTCATTTCATGGCAGAAACAGCCTCAATTCTCTGCCCGGACAAAACAGTCTTGCTGCCGGACGAACATGCCGGCTGTCCCATGGCAAATATGATAACCGCCCCACAGCTACGTGCCAGGAAAAAGGAGCATCCTAAGGCTACGGTGGTCTGCTATATTAATTCCTCGGCTGCGGTTAAGGCTGAATCATACATTTGTTGTACTTCGGCTAATGCGGTTGGCGTTGTGGAAAGCCTGGACACAAAAGAAATAATTTTCGTCCCTGACCAGTACTTGGGGCACTACATCTCCACAAAAACAGCTAAAAAAATGATTCTCTGGCCTGGTTTCTGTCCCACCCATGCCCGGATAATGCCTGAATATATCGTTAAACTAAGGCATGAGTATCCCGAGGCTAAGGTTGTAGTTCACCCGGAATGCAGGCCGGATGTGATAGCCCTAGCCGACGAGGTGTTGAGCACCAGCGGGATGATAAAGTTTGCCAGAAGGGAAGACGTTCAGGAGATGATTGTGGGAACGGAGATGGGCATAATTTACAGGCTAAAAAAGGAGAATCCGGGGAAAAAGTTTATACCGGTTTCGGAGCAGGCGATATGTCCCAATATGAAGCTGATAACCCTGGAGAAAGTATTGTGGTCACTGGAAGAGATGGCGCCGGAAGTAAAAGTACCGGAGAAGATTCGCCTTAAGGCAAAAGCCGCCGTGGATAGGATGCTGGCGGTGGGCAGGAGCGCATGAAAGAGACTGGCAAGATTGTCATCTTGGTTACCACCAAGTCTGAGCCGGAAGCACACAAAATAGCTGAGCTGCTACTAAGCCGGAGGAAAGCCGCCTGCGTAAACATCGTACCGCGGGTAGACTCGTCATTCTGGTGGCAGGGTAAGCTCGATTCAGCTCGGGAAAGTCTTCTTATCATCAAGACCAAAGCCTCGCTACTATCGGAAATCGTTGACCTGGTCAAGGCGGCGCACAGCTATGAAGTCCCTGAGATAATTGCCCTGCCTATCATTGGCGGCAATGAAGATTACCTCAAGTGGATAGACGACGAGGTTAGAGAGCGTTAAGCACTTCATCAGGTTGTGCTAAAAGACCATAAACGGATTATCTTAGCGGTCACAACACGCGGTACCTATTTCAAATCGGCCCGTTACCACCTTCTACATTGACATCAAAACTTCCTGAGGTATATGATTTCAGTCAGGGATTGGATATTTATTGCAGTACACTGGTGTGATAGATAATTATGCCTGACCTGCTTTTTCTGAGCTTAATTGTGCTGTTTTTTTTAGCCACTCTGGGACTGATAGCCATCTTTAAACGGTTGTGAAATCATAGCATGGGTGCTTTTTATATTATCTCCGGCCTGATTTGTATCGGCTTGCTAATCTATCTCATTCTGGCGCTGCTTAAGCCGGAGTGGTTCGGATGACCGCCTCTATTCTGCTCCAACCCGGGCTATATCTGCTGGTCCTTTTGTTGCTCGTAAAACCGCTAGGTGCCTTTATGGCACGTGTCTATCAGGGCGAACGCACATTTCTCTCTCCGGTGCTCCAACCTGTTGAGCGGTTTATCTATCGTCTGGCGCGTATACATGCCGATGAAGACATGGACTGGAAGACGTATGCTGTCGCCGTGTTGCTATTTAATTTTGTAGGCATACTATTGTTGTATTTGTTGCAACGCCTACAATCCATACTGCCATTGAATCCCCAGAGTTTGGGCGCGGTCCCATCTGGCCTGGCCTTCAACACAGCAGTCAGTTTCGTTACCAATACGAACTGGCAGAGCTACGGTGGGGAGACCACCATGAGCTATCTGACCCAAATGATGGGATTAACGGTCCAGAATTTTCTATCGGCGGCTACAGGCATGGTGGTACTCATAGCGCTGGTACGTTCCTTTGCGCGGCATTCAGCTAAAGCTATTGGTAATTTCTGGGTGGACACCACACGAAGTGTTCTGTATATATTACTACCTTTATCACTCGTCCTGGCGCTGGCTTTGGTATCACAGGGTGTGGTGCAGACGTTCAATGGAAGTGCCAACGTGTCCTTATTGCAATCAACTCATGACTCCAGCGGCCAGATTGTAAATGAACAAGTAGTAGCAGTTGGGCCGGCAGCTTCACAGATTGCGATAAAGCAGTTGGGAACGAATGGCGGCGGCTTCTTCAATGTTAACTCGGCGCACCCTTTTGAGAACCCTACCCCCCTATCTAACTTTTTAGAGATGTTGTCCATTCTGCTTATCCCCGCAGCCTTGTGTTACACCTTTGGCAAGATGATAGGCGATACGCGCCAGGGTTGGGCGATACTAATAGCCATGACTATCATATTTGTGGCGCTGTTGGGTATTACTATTTGGGCGGAACAGAGCGGTAACCCGGCCGTAAGTGCACTTGGAGTTGACCAGACACCCAGCAACATTCAGCCTGGCGGCAATATGGAGGGCAAGGAGGCGCGCTTTGGGATTACCAACTCGGCGCTGTGGGCTACCGGTACCACTGCTGCCTCGAATGGATCAGTGAATGCCATGCATGACTCATTTACGCCGCTTGGCGGCCTGGTGCCAATGTGGCTCATGCAATTAGGTGAGGTAGTTTATGGAGGGGTCGGCTCCGGTCTTTACGGCATGCTGGCCTTTGTCATAATTGCCGTGTTCGTAGCCGGGCTGATGATTGGGCGTACGCCGGAGTACCTGGGAAAGAAGATTGAAGCCTACGAGATGAAAATGGCTTCTTTGATGGTTCTCATTCCGGTGGTAATCGTGCTCTTAGGCACGGCAATCGCTGTAGCTACATCAGCGGGGAGAGCCGCAGTTTACAACCCAGGCGCTCATGGCTTCAGTGAAATATTGTACGCCTTCTCTTCAACGGGGAATAATAACGGCAGCGCCTTCGCCGGTCTAAGTGCCAATTCAACTTTCTACAACACTGCTCTGGGACTGGCTATGCTTTTTGCTCGCTATTGGGCGGCAATCCCGGCTCTGGCCATTGCCGGTTCGTTAGTGCAAAAGAAGAAAGTACCTGTCAGTTCCGGTACCTTACCTACGCATACATCGCTTTTCATTATCTGGCTGATTGTGGTAGTCATTATAGTGGGCGCGCTCAGCTTTTTGCCTGCCCTGGCGCTTGGGCCATTAGCCGAATACCTTACGATAAGATGATGAACTATGTCGACTAATCACCCATCCGATTTTCAAACACAGCCGCCTGAAAAGGAAGCAATATCTCCGAAAAGGCAGCTCGGTGCCAGACGGCAGCTCTATCGCCGCGCATTCACCGATGCCTTTAAAAAGCTTGACCCGCGAAGCATGGTGCGCAACCCTGTCATGTTCGTAGTCGAAGTAGGCAGTGTTCTGACCACCGCCCTGTGGGTGCAGGCGCTCTTAGGGCATGGAGAGGACACAGCGGGTTTCATAGGAGCTATAGCCTTATTTCTTTGGCTTACCGTGTTCTTCGCCAACTACTCCGAAGCCATTGCCGAAGCCCGTGGCAAGGCGCAGGCTGACGCACTGCGACGTACCCGCCGAGAAACACAGTCTAAAAAGCTGAGTCGACCAAAACACGGAGCCAGCTATGATATTGTGCTTTCCACTGCTCTGCGTCGAGATGATGCATTTCTAGTGGAGGCTGGCGATATCATCCCGGTTGATGGCGAAGTGATTGAAGGCGTGGCATTGGTGGATGAGAGTGCGGTTACCGGCGAAAGCGCGCCTGTTATTCGGGAATCTGGAGGCGACAGAAGTGCTGTTACCGGCGGGACACGTTTATTATCGGACTGGGTGGTGGTACGTGTTACGGCCAATCCCGGCGAAGGCTTCCTCGACCATATGATTAGCCTGGTTGAAGGGGCAAAGCGCCAAAAAACGCCCAACGAGATCGCACTTAATATCCTATTGGCCGCATTCACGATTATCTTTCTCGTCGTTTGCGCCACATTGCTACCATTCTCCCTGTATAGCGTCCAAGTGAATCAACAGGGAACTCCGATTACGCTGACAGTGATAGTGGCGCTGCTGGTCTGCCTTATCCCGACAACTATCGGAGGCTTGCTGCCGGCTATTGGAATTGCCGGAGTGGACCGTCTGATCAGGCGCAACGTGATTGCACTATCCGGCCGTGCCGTAGAGGCCGCTGGTGATGTGGATGTTCTGTTGTTAGACAAGACGGGTACCATCACTCTGGGCAACCGTCAGGCGGTAGAGTTCATACCTGTTGGCGGGATCAGCGACCGCGAGCTAGCAGAGGCGGCACAACTGGCTTCGCTGGTCGACGAGACACCTGAAGGTCGCAGCATAGTTCTGCTGGCAAAAGAGAAGTATGGTCTGCGCGGCAGCAGAAGTGAAGACGTGCCGGGTGGCATGCACTTTATCCCATTTTCGGCGCAAACTCGCATGAGTGGTGTGGACATAGATGGAGTAAGCATCCGCAAGGGCGCTGCCGATGCAATCATAGCTTATATAGAAAAGCAAGATAAGACAGTGCCGACAGAATTGAAGGCACTGGTCGATGATATAGCTCGTGCCGGTGGCACACCTTTAGTGGTTGCACGAAATGGCGAAGCCCTGGGCGTGACCCATCTCAAAGATATCGTCAAAGGCGGCATTAAGGAACGGTTTGCGCACATGAGAAAGATGGGCATCAAAACAGTGATGATTACCGGAGATAACCCGCTCACGGCAGCCGCCATCGCCGCCGAGGCGGGAGTAGATGACTTTTTAGCGCAGGCTACTCCTGAAGCCAAGCTTGAGTTGATACGTAAACACCAGGCCGGCGGGAGGTTGGTGGCTATGACCGGCGATGGCACCAATGATGCTCCGGCATTGGCGCAGGCCGACGTAGCTGTGGCTATGAACACCGGGACACAGCCGGCTCGAGAGGCTGCCAACATGATTGACCTGGATAGCAATCCGACTAAGTTGATTGAGGTTGTAGAGATTGGAAAGCAACTGCTGATGACACGCGGGGCTTTGACCACGTTCAGCATCGCTAACGATGTGTCCAAGTATTTCGCTATTATCCCAGCGGCATTTGCCAGCACCTACCCCTCGTTGCTGGCACTGAACTTAATGCGTCTGGCTACACCTGAAAGCGCCGTTTTATCGGCAGTGATTTTCAATGCACTGATTATAGTCGCTCTAATTCCGCTGGCTTTGCGCGGCGTGCCGTACCGGCCGGTTGGCGCAGCCAGACTCCTGCGCAATAATCTGCTAGTTTATGGAGTGGGGGGGTTAATAATGCCATTTATCGCCATCAAATTAATCGATATGCTGTTAGTAGCTTTGAGATTGGTATAGGACAGTCAAACAGGAGTTTTTCTTTATGGGTCGTCAGCTTCGGAGCGCCGTAATATTTCTGGCTATCTTTACTATCGTTACCGGAGTAATTTATCCCTTGATAGTGACCGGTATTTCTCAGGTCGTTTTTCATCATCAGGCAAATGGCAGCTTGATTGAATCCAAAGATGGCAAATACCTTGGCTCCGAACTTATAGGTCAGCCGTTTGATGAGGCCGGTTACTTCTGGGGTCGTCCTTCAGCAACCACGCCATTTCTGTATAATGCTGCGTCCTCTTCGGGCTCAAACTACGGGCCGTTGAACCCGGCATTGCTGGATGGGATTCAACAACGGATTAAAGCACTAAAGGCAGCCGACCCGGACAATACACAGCCTATCCCGGTGGATTTGGTAACTTATTCTGCCAGTGGACTTGACCCGCATATAAGTATCGCGGCGGCACTCTATCAGGTTCCGCGTGTGGCTCGAGAGCGCGGCTTGAATGAAACCCAGGTCCTGGCACTGATTGACCGTTTTACCCAGGGTCGCCAGTTCGGTATTTTGGGTGAGCCCAGAGTCAACGTTTTACTGCTTAATCAAGCACTGGACCAAATGAAATAAATAAAATGGATTTAGCCGAAAATAAATTATAAGATTTGAAATTAGAATGACAAATAAAATGTCTGAGAAGCGTCCCAGCCCCGATGAATTGCTAGCGCGTATCAAAGCTGAGGAACGAGAGAAGAAGCAGGGAAAGCTAACCATCTTCCTCGGTTATGCCGCTGGAGTCGGTAAAACATATGCCATGCTGGAAGCCGCTCAACGACGGAAAAACGAGATAGACCTGGTTGTCGGCTTAGTGGAGACGCATGGGCGGGCTGAAACGGATGCATTGCTGAAGGGGCTGGAGATTATTCCAAGAAAGCAGATAGAGTACCACGGCATTAACCTTACTGAAATGGACCTGGACGCCGTACTGGCACGCCGGCCACAACTGGTGCTAGTGGATGAACTTGCCCATACTAATGCTCACGGTTCGCGTCATCCTAAGCGTTATCAGGACGTTGAAGAACTGCTTGAGGCGGGAATCGATGTTTATACCACCCTCAATATACAGCATGTGGAGAGTATGAGGAATACGGTGGCGCAAATTGCTGGTGTCTGGGTGCGTGAAACGATTCCCGACACAATAGTCGACATGGCGGCAGAGATTAAGTTGGTTGACCTGCCCCCCGATGAACTATTGGAACGCTTGAAGCAAGGCAAGGTCTATGTACTGGAGCAGATAGCGCATGCCATAAACGACTTTTTCCGCAAAGGCAATCTTATAGCACTACGTGAGGTGACCATGCGGATTGCTGCTGAACATGTGGATAAGCAAGCGCAGGTCTATATGCAGACACATGCTGTCCGCGGGCCTTGGCCGGCGGCTGAGCGCCTTCTAGTTTGTATAGGCCCGGGTCCTCTGGGTAACCGTCTAGTGCGCAACGGAAGAATTCTGGCTTCACAGTTGGATGCAGAATGGTTTGCTGTATATGTCGAGACGCCGGGCATCATTCCGTTATCATCGGCGCAGCGGGATAGATTAGAGGCTACATTGCGGCTGGCTGAGCGACTTGGCGCTAAGGTACTGAAGCTTCAAGGAGACTCTGTGGCAGCGACAGTAGTCGAATATGCAAACGCGCATAATATCAGTAAAGTGGTCGTCGGTAGACCGGAGCGTAGCCGATGGCTGGAATTGCTGCGAGGGTCAGTGGCCGACCAGCTAATTCGCCAAAGCGAGAATATTGATGTCTATATTGTGGGTAGCAAGGCTGAGCCGGCGCCGCCAGAAAATTTGCCGGCCGCACAGCCCACGCAGTGGTGGTGGGGCTACCTCAAGGGACTGGCGCTAGTCATTGTAGCCACTTTAATTGGAGAGCTATTGCGCCCCTTTTTCGACCCCACTAACCTGTTTATGCTCTATCTTATTAGCGTTATTATCTCGGCCGTTTACTTTGGATTTGGCCCATCAATTTTCGTCTCTTTGCTAGGTGTGTTAGCTTTTGATTTCTTTTTCGTCCCGCCAACCGTCTCATTCGCCGTAGCCGATGCGCAATATCTTTTCACCTTCATTGCATTGCTCGCAGTAGGTGTGGTTATCAGCTTGCTAACGGCACGGGTTCGCAACCAGATTAAAGCAGCGCGACGTCGCGAGTCCGAGACGGCTACCTTATATGCTCTTAGTCGAGACCTGGCTGCTAGCTCCGGACTGGATAACACATTAAATGTCATCGTCAAACATGTGAAGGAGACGTTTGGAGGCGACGTAGTGATTTTTTTACCTGACACTCAGAATAAGGGGAAACTCAGGCCATACGCTCAGAAACCGAAAATTACGATAAAAGAAAATGATGTGGCAATAGCTGTTTGGGCTTTCCAAAATCAAAAAGCCGCTGGATACGGGACTGATACAATCCCGGATGCTAAAGCACGATATTTGCCGCTGAATACCACGAAGGGAGCCATAGGAGTCATGGGAATATGGTTCTCTGACAGCGCGGGACCGATTACTATCGAACAGTTCCGGCTGTTGGAAGCCTTTGCTGACCTGGCGGCCATTGGGATTAGCGCGCACATTTAGCTGAAGCAGTCTGCAATATACAGGGTGACCAATATAAATTCCTAAGAAGGCGCAAATAGCGTTATCCGTACTACCTTTTGCCGGGTTCTCCCCAGGCACTGGAATTCGAGGGCCACGCCGAACCCATCCATTCGGCGACTAATCTTTGTCTCGTCTGTGTTAACCTGAGACTGACGTTGGCACTGAGATTCTCCATTATTGTGTATCCCATAAGAGGATTCTGACCGAACACAGTCAACAATTCGGAGCCCTTAAGGCGAATTTCCTCTCCGGATTCCACACACTCGGCAGACGCAGTATAGATGTAAGGCGCTACCAGAGCAGACCAGCCGAATACTTCTCCCGGCACGGCGCGGTGAACTGCGATGTTCCTGTTCCACGGCTGCCCCACCCAGATCAAGATATCAACCTTGCCGCTGCGGCATAGATGTACGTCTCTGGCCTTGGTGTCCTCCGCAAAAATACGGTCGCCTTCATGCATGGCACAGAGCTGACAGAGTTCGGCGATTTTGGCCAGGCTGTCTTCAGCCAGCCCTTTGAAGAGCTCAAATCCCTTCAAAACCTCTGCAGTAACCATCTCAATCCTCCCTTATGATTCGCAATAGTTATCCCCCTGCCTATCTGTCAAAAAATGCCCTACCAAATGTATCCTACTCCTTTGCTCAAGTCCGGTCAATACGACAATTGCCTCCAAAGTAATGGGGAATATATAGAAACACACGCAGACAATAAGGTTGCGGCAGTTACAGAATTTCGGCTGTGCCTATTGACAAGTCTTCGCATAAGAACTAGACTGAAGGTGTTGCCGACGTTGCAAAGGGGGCAGAGACGGCGCATTGGAAGAGAGGAAGGGAAAATGGCAAATAACCTACGTATAGCAACCTTCAATTGTGAAAACCTCTTCAGCAGGCCGCGAATCTTCGGCGAGAAAAAGGAGAAGTCACTGGAACTGCTCGGCTATGTTTCGCTTCTTCAAGCAGAACTAAGTAAAGAAGTATTCGACCACAACCGAATTGACGAGTTAAAGAAGAAGCTAAGCGGCTTTGCCACCATCAACGATGTACGCGGCAAACACAGTACTGCAGCGGGTGTCGGAGAGTGGCTGGGCTGGGTTGAACTCACCCGCGACAAGGTTGACGATGCTGCCGTGGAAAACACCGCCAGGGTAATCAGCGACATCAACGCTGATGTAATATGCCTGATCGAGGTGGAAAACCGGCAGGCACTACAGAAGTTCCATGACGACTTGCTGCTAAAACAGTTTCTCCAGCCGGCAGGCAAATCGGGCTACGAATATATATTACTTATCGATGGCAATGATGAACGCGGTATAGATGTGTCCTTAATGTCCCGCTTGCCTGTGCTATGGCTATGCAGCCATATAAATGAAAAAACGACGTACAACGACCAACCGATGCCGACTTTCTCTCGTGACTGCCTGGAGGCGCAGATTAAGTTGTCAGGGGAAAAACTGCTTCACCTGATGGTGAATCACTTCAAATCGATGGGATACAGTCCAGCGAACGACCCTCAGAGCAACCGGCGCCGCAGAGGGCAGGTAGAGCGAGTAGCCGAACTGGTTGATGAGCATAATCTGCAGCAAGAATATGTTGTCGTTGCCGGGGATTTTAACTCTCCGGCGGACAGTCCGTCGCTGTCGCCGCTGCTTGAGAAAAAGGGACTATACAATGTCAATCTCGAGCTGGAGGCGTCTCAGCGGGGTACCTATCGGACAGGAAAAGACCAACTGGATTACCTGCTTGTATCAGATTCACTTAAAGCTTGTTTGCAGAATATTTATGTCGAGCGGCGGGGCATGTTTTCCGCAAAGAAATGGCCGCACTACGATACTGTGACCGGGCGGCTGACGGAGGCTTCCGACCACAGCTCCGTCGTTGCCGATTTCCGCGTCTAATCGAAGAGACTGTACATCTAACCCTTGTGGGGTAGTGACCACGAGCCGTTAACCGGCTGACTACAGGCGCTACAAACTACCTGAACCTGACCCCTTTTATGTTACAATTGTGTAGCTGTACGACAACTCATAATATTTATTTTACAGGAGGTTAATATGTCTGAAGAGCACGTACTATTCGAAAAGAAAGACGGCGTCGGAATTATTACCTTGAACCGGCCTGAAAAACTAAACGCCATAACGCACGCCATGCTGAGAAGGTTGGCAGAACTTATAGAAGAAGTTAAAAATGATGATAAGGTAAGGGTTATGATTCTGACTGGAAAGGGCAGGGCGTTCTCGGCGGGCACGGATATCTCTGACCCGGTCCCGATAATGTCTGAAATAGAAATACAGCATATGAAGCAAAAGAATTCCACTGAATATCGCCAGTCGCTGTGGTATTTCAATAGCATACCTAAGCCGACTATATGCGCCATCAATGGTGCCGCAGTAGGCATTGCATCGGAATTTGCTCTTCATTGCGATATCAGGATTGCCGCTGAAAGCGCCAGGTTCGGGCAGGTGTTTGTGTTAAGGGGCATGACCCCGGATACCGGTGCCGGGACTTATCTGCTGCCCCGAATAGTCGGCCTATCGAAGGCTTGCGAACTTGTATTTTCCGGAGAAATTATCAATGCGCAGGAAATGCTAAGAATTGGCCTGGTCAGCCAGGTCGTTCCCGATGAGCAACTCGTGACAGCCGCTATGGCAATGGCGAAAAAGATGCAGCGAGGAGCACCTCGGGCAGTGCAAATGGCCAAGCAGCTCATGTACACGGGTCTGGAGCGTTCCCTGGAAGCCCATTGGGAGGCAACACGTTATGCTTTCCAGCTTAGCTGCAAGACCGAGGATTTCCAGGAAGGCATCAAGTCCTTCTTTGAGAAAAGAGAGCCGCACTGGAAAGGCAAATAGCTTATAGCTCAAATACTGTATATCGTGTGGACGATTGGAGCAGATGCTCCAATCTACCCGAGGCAAATAGAATACGTGTCACTCACCTTCGAGTGACCACCACGCAGCGTCATCTGTGGACAGATGATATCTAAGAAGTAAAAACCCCAAATTCTAATTCCTGAGCACTAAACAAATTCAAAGACATAAATCCCCATCATCAAAAAACGTGCGTTTCGAATTTGGAGAATTGGAATTTTGATGTTGTTTGGGATTTGAAGCGTGGGATTTAGGATTTAAAGTATCTGTCTCCCTTTAAGTTCGTATACATATTAAGCATGTCTTTGGTGAATCTATCTGCTATAATGTAGCTTCTGAGGGAGGAAGACCTTTTTGTACAAAGCGCCTAGAGGTACCGCCGATATTTTACCAGAAGAGCAGGGTTACTGGAGATTTGTGGAGGCCAGCGCCATTGCCCTGTGCCGGCTCTATGGGTACCAGCGACTCGATACGCCTGCTTTCGAAGACTTTCAGCTCTTTACCCGAAGTATAGGCGAAGGCACCGATATCGTTACCAAGGAGATGTATACCTTCGAGGACAGGAGCGGCAATGTCCTGGCTTTAAGACCTGAGGGCACGGCACCGGTGTGTCGGGCATATCTCGAACACGGCATGGACAATTTGCCGCAACCGGTGAAGCTTTATTACCTGGCTGCCATCTTCAGGTACGAGCGGCCGCAGTCGGGACGATACCGGCAGCATTACCAGTTCGGCTTTGAGGCTGTGGGCGACAGCGACCCGGCTCTGGATGCCGAAGTTGTCGAGATGGCATGGCAGTTTTTTGAAGCATTGGGCATTAGCGGCCTTTACCTGTACCTTAATAGCATAGGGTGTAAGGCGTGCCGACCCAGGTATTTAGAGAGCTTGAAGAGCTATTATTCCGACCATCTGACCGGCCTGTGTCCCGATTGTAAATCCAGGTTTGAAAAGAATCCGCTGCGTTTGCTGGATTGCAAGAAACCTTCCTGCTATGGTGTAGCGGAAGCGGCTCCAAAGAGCATTGATTTTCTCTGCCGGGAGTGCCTGGCACATTTTGAAACTGTTGTGGGATATCTTGAAGCCTTGAAGCTTCCCTTCGAGCTGAACCACAGGCTGGTGCGCGGCCTGGATTATTACACTAAGACGGTGTTTGAGATTCAACCTCTAGGAGAAGGCGCTCAAAGTGCTCTCGGTGGCGGTGGACGGTACGATGACCTTATCGAGGAACTGGGCGGCAAGCCCACGTCGGCTATCGGCTTTGCCGCTGGTATGGAGCGGGTTGTGCTAAGTTTGAAGAAGCAAAAAATCGCTGTGCCTGATTTGACGGCGCCGCCGGTTTTTGTTGCCCATCTGGGAAATGAAGCCAAGCTGGAAGCGATGAAACTGGCTTCAGTTCTACGTGAGAATGGCATTGCGGCGGTAATGGCTACCGGCGACAGAAGTCTGAAGGGTCAGTTGAGACTGGCTAATAGCCTGGGCAGTAATTACGCGGCAATTATCGGCGAGGATGAGGTGAAAAGCGGTGCGGTGACTTTGCGGAATATGATGACCGGCGAGCAAGAGACTCTGGGACCGGCGGCACTTGTGGAATTGCTCAAAGAAGTCGCTTAGGGAGGTCGATATGGATGAAGTAATTATAACTAAGGCGATAACCGAGAGCTATCTGAAAGACTTGCTTGATTCTACGGAGTTAGATGTAGCTATAGCCGGCGCCGGGCCATCAGGTATGGTTGCCGGTTACTATCTAGCTAAAAATAAGGTGAAGGTAGCTATCTTTGAGAGGAAGCTGAGCGTTGGTGGCGGCATGTGGGGTGGCGGCATGATGTTTAACCGCATTGTGGTTCAGAGTGAGGCGAAAGGGATTCTGGATGAGCTGGGCATTTCGGCTAAGCAATACGAAAAAGGATATTATATCGCCGATGCCGTTGAGGCGGTGTCAACGCTCTGCTCCCGATGCATAAATGCCGGAGTCAGGATATTCAATTTGCTGAGCGTCGAGGACGTGATGATTCGTGAGAACGATAGAATAACCGGCCTGGTGCTTAACTGGAGCGCTGTATCTCTGGCAAACCTGCACGTCGACCCGCTGGCGATAAGGTCTAAGCTGGTAATAGATGCCACGGGCCACGATGCCGAGGTCTGCCGCATAGTGGGCAGAAAAACTGGAACCGGGGTGGTGGTTTGTGGTGAGAAGTCAATGTGGGCAGAACTCGGTGAAAAAGAGATTATTAATAACACCAAACAGGTTTGCCCCGGACTACTGGTGACCGGCATGGCAGCCAACGCTGTCTTCGGCGGTCCGAGGATGGGGGCAATCTTCGGCGGAATGCTGCTGTCGGGCAGAAAAGCTGCCAAGCTGGCTATGGACTTGCTCAAGAAAACTAAGCCATAGGGGGTGAGGAAATATGGCAAAAACTATTGCTGAAATTAATGAAAAAATCAAAAAAGGTCAGGCGGTAGTAGTTACTGCCGAGGAAATAATCGATATAGCCAAGAAAAAAGGTGTCAGCCAGGCGGCTAAAGAAATCGACGTGGTGACTACCGGTACCTTCGGCCCAATGTGCTCCTCAGGCGCTTATTTTAACGTCGGGCATACCAAGCCGAGGATTAAGCTCGGCGGTGGCAAGGTCTATCTAAATGATGTGCCCGCCTATACCGGAATAGCTGCCGTAGATATCTTCCTGGGGGCAACGGCTCTGCCTGATGACGACCCAAAGAATAGAATCTATCCCGGTGAGTTCAGATACGGCGGCGGACACGTAATCGAGGAACTTGTGGCCGGAAAAGACGTCAGACTGGTGGCTACAGCCTATGGCACCGATTGCTACCCCAGACGGAAGCTTGAGACATTGATTAATATCAAGGACATGAATGAGGCGGTTTTATTCAATGTCAGGAACGCCTACCAGAATTACAATGTGGCGGTGAACCTGTCTGACCGGACCATTTATACCTATATGGGGGTGCTCAAACCGAAGATGGGCAATGCCAATTACTCTACATCCGGTCAGCTCTCTCCGCTATTTAATGACCCATATTATAAAACTATCGGCATCGGCACCAGGATATTTCTGGGTGGCGGCATCGGCTTCGTTGCCTGGCAGGGAACACAGCATAATCCTAATGTCCTGAGAGGAGATAATGGTGTTCCGAAGAGAGGGGCTGGGACATTAGCCGTTATCGGAGACTTGAAGCAAATGAAACCCGAATGGTTAGTTGGCACAAGTTTCTTGGGTTATGGCTGCACCATGACTGTAGGCATCGGGGTACCGATACCTATTCTATCTGAGGAGATACTCCGCTATACAATGGTGACGGACAGCGAGATTTTTACGCCTGTCATTGACTATGCTGAAGCTTATCCGCAGAGAAAACCCGACGTTCTGGCAGAGGTCAGCTACGCTGAACTCAAGAGCGGTATGGTAAAAATTCAGCGGCAGGAAGTCCCCACTGCTTCTCTATCCAGCTATCCGGGGGCGGTGAAAATAGCCGGCATTTTGAAAGAGTGGATTAAAAAAGGTGAGTTTCTGCTGACTGAGCCTGTGGCCCCCTTGCCCGGTGTGGAATCAGGCATAGTCTTTAAGCCGCTGGAAGAGCGTCCGATTTTGTAGTTAAGGAGTAATAAAATGGCTGCTGTTTCGAAGAGATTAGTTTTGCATTTTCCGAAGCGTTTAACAAACGAGCCTATAGTCTACAAGCTGGTTAAAGACTTTGACCTGGCGTTTAATATACTCAAGGCGTCAGTTACCCCCGGCGAGGAGGGGCTTTTAATTATGGAATTAACCGGAGAACAGCGGAATTATGACAAGGGGGTTAAGTATCTAACCGAGACCGGCGTAAAAATTCAGTCGCTGAGCCAGGATGTGGTTTGGAATGAATCAAGATGTACCCATTGCGGGGCTTGCATCACTTTGTGTCCTACGGGTGCCTTTTCCATCGATCCGCAGACCAGGAAGGTAATTTTCGACAACGATAAGTGTGTTGTCTGCGAGTTATGCATCAAAGCCTGTCCGCCTCGAGCCATGGAGCTGTACTTCTGAATGTACCAGCCCCGGACCTATCGCCGCTGGATTAAAGATGATGCTTTAGTTTCCTTCAATGTTGTCGTTAAAGAGACCGACCTCTACATTCGGACGGCACGCAATCTCGAAGCCGAAGCTATAGAAGCTGTCATTAAATATCGCACGCAACTGGAAGAGTATATCGAAAGCCATCCGCTTTTTCTCCATAGCCTGCAGCCTTATGCTGTGGAAGAGGATGCTCCGGACATTGTTAGAGACATGGCACGAGCGGCCGGGATGGTAGGTGTTGGGCCCATGGCAGCCGTAGCTGGCGCTATTGCTGAGGCTGTGGGCAGAGACTTGCTGGTCTATTCACCCGAAGTGATTGTTGAAAACGGCGGCGATATCTTTATCAGGGTCTCGCAGGCAAGTCTGATCGGTGTTTATGCCGGAGAATCTACGTTTACCGGTAAAATTGCCCTGGAGATAAATCCTGAACAGACGCCTTTGGGGATATGCACTTCCTCAGGAACGGTGGGGCATTCTCTGAGCCTCGGTGCTGCTGATGCCGTAATTGTTCTTTCTCATTCTACTGCGATGGCTGATGCTGCAGCTACGGCCATCGGCAACAAGGTTACGGCTGACGGCGATATAGACTTAGTCATTGAACAGGTTAAGGCGATGCCAGAGCTGGTGGGTACCGTTATAATTAAAGGTAATAGAATGGGTATGTGGGGTGATGTGAAGCTTGTACCCTTATGAGTTGGCGAAAAACTCCTGATTTGGCTTCAACCTCTACCGCAGCAAAGCACTTTAAAGGTGATGGACCCTTCTGCCTTACTATCTCTACCATCGCTTACCACCACGGTTAACGTATATTCGCCATTAACACCGGGCGAAGTCCATCCAACCTTACTACCTTCTCCGGTGATTTTGCCACCGGTAGCTCTCCAGAGGTAACTTAGCTTGTCACCATCCGGGTCCTCAGCATTACAGTTAATGATTTTTGTCACCCATTGCCTGGCTGTATTTTCTTTAACGGGCGGAGCTCCGTCGATTGTGAACCCGCTAACAACTGGAGGATGGTTGGGCTTACTTATGGCAGCTATTGTTATCGATTGGGTGACAGCACCGCCTTTGCCATCGGATACGCTAACTTTAATGGTATAATTATCTGATGTATCGGGAGCGGTCCAGGCGATGGTGCTGCTCTCTCCTGTGATGGTCCCGCCATCAGCCGACCACTGATACGTCAAGGTATCGCCATCAGCATCGCTGGCCTGGCACACTACCTGGGTTTCCGTTAAAGTAGGAATTTCTTTTTCGGCTGTTAGGGAGTCGATAACAGGCGGTTGATTTGGTGGGGGCGGTGGCGGGGGCGCAGGTGGCGGGGAGACCAATGTACAAGCACTGCTCAGAAGCAGTGCTGTAGAAGCGAGTAGCATTACCAGTCTGGAGCGATTGTGCCTCGATAAAATATTCAATCTAAATTGTCTCATAGTATATCCTCTATTTTTTCTGCTTTTTAGTTACTTTCCGTACCTTGCTCAACCACGGCGGTGAAGAGAAGAAATTGTCAGGATGGATGACAACAATTGTCAGAGCCAGGGCAAAAAGTATAATGTCTAGCGACAGCGATTGAACGTGTGTTAGTGTGCCGAACAGTTTTTCCCATATACCAAAGCATTCGCAGGAAGTGAATTTATTCTGCCCCTGGCTGATATACCAGGCGTTATTAGCCATAAAGGCTACGGTTAACGGCAATGTGATGGCGGCGAAGAAGCGTGGCCAGATACGCAGAATAAGAAGTATGCCCAAGCATAGCTCTGTCCACGGGAGAATATAGGGGAAAAATATTTCGCCCATGAAAAGAGCCAATTGAGGAGTCAGCCAGGCATCGGGAAGAATGGCACCGATGAATTGCATGGTTTGGCCCGGCATGTCACCGTAACCGAATACTTTACCACTGCCTGATATTAAAAAAGTAAGCCCAATCAGTATGCCGGCTACCAGGCTTACTGTGGTTCTAACTCGCCGACGTTTTTCTTTAATGCTATCCGACATATTACCAGACTCTATTTGGCTGCTATGACTTGACTTGACGTATATTATAAACTACACTAGTTCATGTATGCAAAAACCTGGCTGGTGCCGTTTCCTAGCTCGGCTTCCTCTTATAGTGGGGAGACCAGCGTGCCGGTGCATTCATCTTGGCAGTGTATGTAGAGGTCTTGAGCCGTTAGAGACTGCAACAGAAACAGGGCATAACTTTTATAAGGAGGCATAGATGGCTCTAGCGGACAAGACTTTGACTTGTAAGGATTGCAATAGTAGTTTCACGTTTACCGTGGGTGAGCAAGAGTTTTACAAGTCACGAGGGCTACAGAACGAGCCTAGTCGCTGCCCGGAGTGCCGGGCAACTAGGCGACAGAGTCGCTACCGGGGCTATGGTCAACCCAGGACAATGCATCAAGCAACATGTGCCAAATGTGGCGCTGAATGCGAGGTGCCTTTCGAACCGAGAGATGACCGCCCTATTTATTGTAGTACCTGCTACGCGGAAGTGAAGCAGAGTCGCTAAAATAGCCCGATATCCCTCTCGGCAGTCTCCCCGCTGAGAGGGATTTTTTATACTCTCATTTATCAACATTTTCTTCTGCAGAAATGAATGTTGGCATTTGCCGAATAAAACTTCATATTTCAGAAAGTCGGTCACTTAAAGATAAAAGACGGATAGTGAAATCTGTTGTCTCCCGGCTCAGTAACCAGTACAATATCTCAATAGCTGAAGTTGATGACCAGGATTTGTGGCAGCTGGTGACTCTGGGCATTGCCTGTGTCAGCAACCAAAGCCAGCATGTCGATGAGACCTTATCCAAAGTGATGGCTTTTATTACTAATAATTATCCGGAGCTGGAAATTGTGGACCATCAGACTGAGATTCTATCCGGCCCTTAGCTCAGGCAAGTTGAACCGATTTGAATGTATGTTGATGCCTTCCTTCACCACCTACTGACTTTACCAGATTACAGACAACAGATTGTCCATACCGAACGCATTGCGCCGCGAATTGCCTCTGCTGGAAAGTTAGATAAGCCCTTAAATCCTGCTTTACAGGGGCATCTTGAATCTCTGGGCATATCCTCGTTGTATAGTCATCAAGCCATGGCGGTTAACGCTGCACGCTGCGGTAGGAATGTAATGGTGGCCACAGCCAGCGCCAGCGGTAAGACATTGTGCTACAACCTGCCGGTATTAGAGGCGATTTTAGAAGACCCGAGCAGCCGGGCTCTGTACCTTTTTCCGACCAAGGCTCTGGCTCAGGACCAGCTGCGAAGCTTAAAAGAGCTGGGTTGTACTGAGCTTGTTTCATCCGGGGGCTGTGCCACGTTTGATGGTGATACGCCACAATCGGAGCGAGCCGGCATAAAAAGGCAAGCCAAAGTTGTGCTCACCAATCCTGACATGCTTCACGTGGGCATTTTGCCCAATCATAAGTCCTGGTCAAGATTGTTTCGCAACTTGAAATACGTGGTGATAGACGAGGCTCATGTCTATCGTGGGGTGTTCGGCTCTCACGTAGCCAATGTTATGCGCCGGCTGCGCCGCCTGTGTGCCTCTTACGGCTCTAACCCGCAGTTTATTTGTTGCTCGGCGACCATTGCCAATCCTAAAGAGCATGCCGAAAATCTGGTCCGGTTGCCTTTTGACATAATCAGCGAGGATGGTTCTCCTCACGGTGGTAAGTCCTTTGTCTTCTGGAATCCACCGCTTATCGACGAGACCGGCACGGGACGGCACAGCTCCAACAGCGAAGGCACTTTTCTCTTTACCGAGCTTATCCGCAGCAATATACGCAGCCTGGTTTTCACCCGCACCCGCAGATTGACCGAGCTAGTCTATATTTACAGTCGAGAAGAACTGGGCAATTCCTTGGGTCAGTTAATTAAACCTTATAGGGCAGGTTATCTACCTGAAGACCGGCGACAGATTGAGCGAGAACTATTTAGCGGACAACTGCTTGGCGTAGTAGCTACCACTGCTCTGGAATTGGGGATTGATATCGGTGACCTGGAAGCCACCGTACTTGTCGGCTATCCTGGAAGCATTGCCAGCACCTGGCAGCAGGCAGGACGCAGCGGCCGGGGGATAAATGATTCCGTCAGCTTTCTTATTGCTCAGGATAATCCGCTAGACCAATATTTTATGCACCACCCAGAGTCGTTTTTTGGTAAAAGTTTTGAAAATGCTCTGATAAACGCGGAGAACACCAATATCCTGAAGCCTCATCTTCTTTGCACCGCCTGGGAGCAGCCATTGGCTGACGACGATTCTCTGTTCTTTGGGGCTGCTTTCGATAGAGCAGCCTCCGAGTTGGAAGAAGAAGGGAAGCTTAGAAAAAGCGGTGGGCGATGGTATCTTTCACCCAGAATTTCACATCCCGCGCAGGACATTAATATCAGGTCTTCTTCTGGTAAGAATTACGCCGTCGTCGACGCCTCTCAGGGCTACCAGTTGATGGAGACAGTCGAGGCCAGCGTTGCCTTTTTCCAGATACATCCAGGAGCTATTTATCTCCATCAAGGTGAGTCTTATTTAGTGAAAGAACTCGATATCGAGAATCGAGTGGCTGTAGTGGCGCCGACCGATGTTCCTTATTACACCCAGACCAAGGAATTAATTGATATACGGATTCTGAAGACAGAGCGCGAAAGAAGTTGCCTGGGCATAAAAGTCTGCCTCGGTGAAGTCGATGTCACCAACAACGTGGTCGGCTTCAAAAAGAAAATGCAGTTTACAGAGGAGGTAATCGGTGATGAACCTCTGGACTTGCCGCCACTGCGTTTTCTTACACAGTCGCTGTGGTTCGACTTGCCGGAGGAAGCGCTTAGGGGAGTTGCTGAAGCTGGGCTTGATTTTGCCGGCGGCTTGCATGCCGTAGAACATGCGGCTATCGCTATGCTACCTTTGTTCGCCTTATGTGACCGCAATGACATCGGCGGCGTCTCCACTCCGTTCCATACTGACACAGGAAGGGCACAAATCTTTATTTACGATGCGTATCCGGGTGGTATCGGCATCGCCGCCAAGGGGTTCGAGATGATGGAAGAGCTATGGACAGCGACCCTGGAAGCCATCCAGGAATGCCCGTGTCAGGAAGGCTGTCCTAGCTGTATCCAGTCGCCGAAATGCGGCAACAACAACGAACCTCTGGATAAGAAAGCAGCCATCATGTTGCTTCATGGGCTACTTGGTGTCTAAAAAGTATTGTAGATATTTGTGTAAGTCATCCGCCCACCCGGGATATGGTTCCCATTTGTATATCGGCATTGCAAAAACTTTTGACGTTGCCGTTCCTTGACAAAATAATCTTTTCGGGTTTATATTTTAGGTATGGGAACTAAAAAGCCCAGTGTTTAAGACGATGTTCTGTCGTCAGGTGAATTATGAGTGACAATTGATATTAAATTAAGAATATCGATCAAAGTATCGGCACTCTTTGCCACAGTTATCCACTTCATAATCTACAAATTGTTTTTAAATCACTAGCTACGCATAATGGCCTTCAGTATTAATCTGGAGGCCATTCCTTTGGTAAGTCATTTTGCCCATTCTCGAACTGTGTGTTAATATTCCTGAGATTTGTTAGCTTGTGGTGCTGATATGCCGGATTCTTTGATTGTAACCAAACAGGCTGTGAAGCGTAGCCGGGAGACATGGTTCGGTAAGATTGGCAAGCTTTTTGACCGCGCCAGAGTTGAAGATGAGGTTTGGGATGAGCTTGAGGAATTGCTTATTGCTGCCGATGTCGGTGTTATCACCACACAAAAACTGATAGAAGGGGTGAAACAACGAGTTAAGGCGGAGAAACTAAATGAACCAGCTCAGGTACGTTCGGCTTTGGAAGAGGAGATGGTTAGCCTGTTGACAGTTGAATCCAGGGCGGCGGCTGTTTCGAATTCAGTTAGCCTGTATGCCATTCTGGTGGTCGGGGTAAACGGTTCCGGAAAGACAACGAGCATTGCCAAACTCGCCTACAGCCTTAAGAATGAGGGTAAAAAAGTTATTCTGGCGGCTGCTGATACCTTCAGGGCTGCGGCTATTGACCAGCTTAAGCGATGGGGTGAAAGGATTGGCGTAGAGGTTGTGGCTCATCAGCCGGGCGGAGACCCGGGAGCGGTGGTCTATGATGCCATTCAGGCAGCTCAGAACAGGCGGGCTCAGGTGGTAATAATTGACACCGCCGGCCGCCTTCACACCAAGTTTAATTTGATGGAGGAGCTTAAAAAGATTAAGCGCGTAGTCAGCAAGTTCGAGTTGCCTCAGGAAGTGCTATTGGTGATTGATGCCACTACCGGTCAGAATGGTCTGGCCCAGGCCAGGCATTTCACTGAAGCGGTGGGAGTTAATGAGATTTTTCTGGCTAAACTTGATGGTACTGCCAGGGGCGGTATAGTACTGTCGATATGTGATGCGCTGAAGATTCCTATTAAGTATATTGGAACCGGTGAGCAGCTTGGTGATATGGCACCATTCGACGCCAACACCTTTGTTACTGCAGTTTTTCGCAACTAAGGGAAGGAAAAATGATTACTATTAATATCAATCCAGTTGCCTTCAGCATCGGTGCTCTCGATGTGAGGTGGTATGGAATTATGGTTGTCCTGGCGGTGGTGGCAGTCATTGCCCTGGCTATATTGGAGGCGAGACGTGTCGGTATACCTGACGAGCACATCTACAATGTTGCCCTGTGGGCGATCATTAGCGGTATTTTAGTATCCCGACTGCTTCATGTCATTGATAAGTGGGATTATTACATGGCTAATCCCAGGCAGATAATTGGTTTTGCAGGTTTAACCGTTTACGGAGCAGTTCTGGGTGCTTTGATAGCGGTGCTGATTTATTGTTGGATTAAGAAAATCTCTTTCTGGCAGATAGGCGATGTTCTCGCTCCAGGGGCGATTGTAGGGCAGGCTATAGGCAGGATTGGCTGTCTCCTGAATGGCTGCTGTTACGGGCTACCTACATCCCTGCCCTGGGGCGTGGTTTATACTAATCCAGGCAGTTTTTGTCCGGTGGGCGAGGAATTCCAACCGACTCAGATTTATCACATGCTCTGGAATCTAATAGGATTTGGTATACTCTGGTCACTGCGTCGCAGGCTCAAGCCACAGGGCTCGCTGTTTCTGCTTTACCTGGCGCTTTATGCTGCCGGCGATCTGAGCATACGGTTTGTACGTGTTGGAGAACCCTTCCTCTTCGGTCTGCAGCAAGCTCAGTTGATCGGCATAATAGTACTGGTAGTAACAGTGCCGTGGCTGGTTATCAGGATGTGGCGTTATCGGACCAAGCAACCGGTACCGGCAAGCAAAAAAAAGGTTAGCAGGACGGGGCGAAATCGAGGAGCTTAAGTCGAAGTTTTTCCGCTCCATTCCAGCGATCTATAGTCAAATTGTAGGCGATATCTAAAAAGGCGGTTGTTTCTTGAACGCGGCTGCCAAAACGGAAGCCGATTGCGTCCCAGACTATGCCTTCCTGCTTTAGTTTCAGCCCCAGATGTTCATTCCGGCTGCCAATCTGATGAAGCTCAACTATTTCGACATGACGGCTGACAAAGGCGGGCAATGGATTGCCCGAGCCGAAGGGAGCCAGCTGCTGTATCTGCTTGAAAGTTTCCCCGGTCAAGTCCGAGAGGGTCACCTCAGCATCGATGTCAATGTGAGGACGCAGGTCCAGGCCAGACAATTGCGCTTTAGCTGTAGTAAAAAGTTGCTTCTCGAGTTGTGGGAGATTATTGGTGGGCACGGTGAAGCCGGCTGCCTTGGTATGGCCACCGAAGTTAGACAAAAGGTCGCGGCAGCCTGCCAGAGCCGCCATGAGGTCAAACTCGGGTATGCTCCGTCCGCTGCCACGGCACGTCTCGGAACCAAATCTGAAAAGTATTACCGGGCGGTAAAACTCTTCTGATAGCTTGCCGGCAACAAGACCCATGACGCCGGGCGGGTAGTCTTCGTCACCTATCATCAGCAGGGGCGAGTCGGCCCCGGCAGCAATTATTTTGTCTCTAACTCGCTGTAATAGTTCGCTAGTTAGCCGTTGACGTTTGGCATTCTTTTCCTCTAAGTCCGAGACCAGTGAGGCAGCTTCTTTCGGGTCTTGTGTCAGGAGTAATTTATAGCTCGTGGCAGCATCGTCGAGCCTGCCGGCAGCATTGAGGCGAGGCCCTAATATCCATGATATGCTTTCGGTATCCAGGTTTCCCGGTTTCAGGTTGGCGCTGCGCATCATTTCTTGAAGTCCAAGGCGCTCAGTGTTGTTGAGAAGTTCGAGTCCACGTTTAACCCAATAGCGGTTATCGCCCCTCAGCGGAACCATATCGGTTACGGTGCCGAGAGCTACCAGGTCTAACAAGCTGTTTACAAGTTCTTCCCTGCCACTACCCTTAAGCAGCGCCTGAAGAAATTTGAAAGCAACACCTACGCCGGCTAGTTCGGTGAATTGGCAGTTGGAATCACTCCGTTTGGGGTCAACTACTGCCAGGGCTGGCGGCAGCGAGGCTAATGGTAGGTGATGGTCAGTTACGATTATATCTATTCCCATCTTCCGGGCTTTTTGAATTTCAGCGATGGCGGTTATGCCAGTATCGACGGTAATGATGAGGCTGATACCGTGTTTGCGTAGCTTTTCCAGAGCGGCTACTTGCAAGCCGTAGCCTTCATGGTAACGGTGAGGAATGTAGGGAATAACTTTGCCGCCGAGTGCAGAAAGCCCCTGGACCAGCAATGCCGTGGCTGTAATGCCGTCAGCATCGAAGTCGCCATAGATGGCTATTTCCTCGCCGGTAAGCAGAGCCTGATAAGTCCGGCTTACTGCCTGATGTATATCAGGCAGGAGGAAGGGGTCAGATTCCAGCCGGCTGTCCGCGTTCAGGAAGGTCTCGATTTGGGAAGGCTCAGAGATGCCTCGATTATAAAGCAGTCGAGTCACCAGTGGATTAACCCCAGGTATATCAAGCGGTGGTTGAGTTGGGGTTAATAGGCGCCAATGCGTGCGGCTCAAACCTGTGCCTCGGACATCCGATTGCCTGATTTATACCATAAGTTGTCGTTGTCTTCAAGCTGGAACCTAGGCATTTTGTTGACCTGCCAGGCAAAAGGCAAATATAATTGCTGCCTGGCAAGGTCATGGAATCTGAAATGAAAGTAGCTATTCATACTCTGGGTTGTAAACTTAATCAAGCCGAGAGCGAATTGCTGGCCCGTAAATTTGCCGAGGCCGGTTATAGTATTGTCAGCGGTAACGGGGCTGATATTTATGTCTTGAATACCTGCACGGTTACTCATATTGCCGACCGCAAGTCACGGCATTTAGTGAGGCTGTGCCGGAAGAGGAATCCGCAAGCCTTAATTGTGGCCACCGGCTGCTACGCAGAGAGAGCTCCCCAAGAGCTGATGAGGGTCGGCGCCGGCCTCGTTGTGGGCAATGAGGATAAGATGCATCTTCTGGACTTTCTGGAAGTGGAACCTGAAACTGCGGGTCATTGCTCAGTGGGGCAGCTTGTAAAGGATGGCGCAAGTCGGGTTCGCAGTTTCATAAAAATTCAGGACGGCTGCAACAACTCATGTGCTTATTGTGTTGTACCTCATGTGCGCGGGTGGGAACATTGTCTGTCGGTAGCAGACGTGGTTAACGAAGTTAAGTCCAGGGTCTCTGCCGGCTATAAAGAGATAGTATTCACCGGAACCAAAATCGGCGACTACAGGCACAACAGTGTAAATCTCAAGGAGTTGGTGGAGCAAATTCTAGCGGCTATGGGTGTGGAGCAGCTGCATCTTTCCTCTTTGCAGCCTCAGGATATCTCGCCGGAACTGCTCAGCTTGTGGCAAGACCCTCGTTTATGTCGTCATTTTCACCTGGCATTACAGAGCGGCAGCGATAACGTTCTTAGACGGATGAGGCGGCATTATTCCGCGGGTGATTATAAGCGGGCGGTTTCTTTGATTCGAAAGACCGTGCCCGATGTAGCTATCACAACTGATATTATGGTGGGCTTTCCCGGAGAGAGCGTTGAAGAATTTGAGGAGAGCTATCGCTTTTGTGAAGAAATCGATTTCGCCGATATCCACGTCTTCAGCTATTCTTCTCGACCAGGGACGTTGGCGACTAGGATGCCGGAGCAGGTCAGTGATAAGCTTAAGAACGAGCGCAGCCAGCGGATGCTGCAACTGGCTAAAGAGAGTGCCAGCAAGTTTTATCAGCGGTTCTTAGGGCGGGACCTGATGGTCTTGTGGGAAAAGGAAGTGGCACCGGGTAGCGGTATATATTCCGGGCTTAGCGGCAACTATATCAGGGTGTTTACCCAAAGTCGTGAGCCGTTAACCAATCAGTTTCGGGGGGTAATTCCGGCTCGACTGAATAATAAGGGATTATGGGGAGAGGTTACAGGTGAAGATTAGGGTCAGGGTGGCTCCAAATTCGAAAATTGAAGAGGTCATCAAGGAAGGCGATATGTTTTTGGTGCGGGTCAAGGAACCGGCTAAAGAAGGTAAAGCCAACAGAGCAGTCATAAAATTGTTGGCGGGCTATTTTGGAGTTCCGCAGAGGCAGGTAGCCATAGCCAGCGGCTTCAGCAGCCGGAACAAGGTTATCGATATTACGCAGTAGCGATAAAGAGAATAGTTAGAATGGCCCGGTCGACGAGCTATTCTGATTCTCCCTTGCCACGCTGATTACGGAGATAGTCCTCTACTTCCCTGATAATCCTGTCGGCACCCGGTGACGGCTCTCGGGGTGCGGTACCTTGAATTTCGTATTGCTCTTCCAGTTTCTTGATGTAGAGCTGGAGTTCCTCGCTGTCAGCCAGCAGGCGGTTTAGCATATCCTGCAGGTATTCGCCGGCTTTAATGAGCTCGGTCAGGTCGATTTCGATTTCCATCAGTTCGATCAATTTTCTAACGAGTTCGAGGCACACCATCGGGTTGGTTTCAACACGAACATAGAATGGCGCGTGTCCCCACAGACTGATACCTTCCATGTTTCTTTGAGAGCAGCTACTCAGCAAAAAGCTGTGCAGACTGCTAGGTCCCCGGTAATTTATCGGCTCGATATTATGCTTTTTCAGCACCGTCAATAAGTCAGCTTTGTTTACTACACCGGATATCCTTGGTTCCATTGTATGCGGTACATTGTCGTAGAGCCCGCCCAGGGCATATATTCTCCTGACTTTAAGACTGCTAGCTAAGTCCAGTATCGTATCAACGAATTTCTGCCAATGAAAATGAGGTTCGATACCGTGAAAGAAAATTAAATCATGGTCTGTTTTAATATTCTTCCAGTAAAAAAGGCTATTGTGCGGCAACTGTAAAGAAGCTATTAAACCCCGGTCAATAGTTACCTCAGGGCGCGCGGTGGAGAAATCGTAGAATTGGTCACCTTCTATTTGAGCGAAGCCGATGGCATCCAGAGTTCTAACCAAATAAAGAACGGTCCCGGTGGCAACTTGGGCGGCATCGGCCCAGCCCCTAAGCGCAATTATCATGTCCGGATGGCTAAGGTCGGGCGGTTTACTAAAAGCTGACTGGCTATTTTCCATTTTCTGTTTTTGCAGACGGTTAAAACCGCTTTCTTACTTGTCAGTCTAGCATAATTGTTAGTGGTAAAGAAATTGCGTAGCATTCTCCTAGTTATACGAGGCATTGACTGGTATGTTATACTTTTGGGGTAAAGCGTTTGATACATCAACCTAATATTCTACGAGGAGAGCAAGCGTGCCACGTATGCGCATCATAGTTAATCCAGCCGCCGGTGCGGGAAAGACTGCCAAGAAATGGCCGCAGATTATGGCATTGCTTAAAAGCATGGGGCTGGATTTTAAACATGATATAACGGAAGCTCCGGGACATGCGGTTGAGCTGGCTAAAGCGGCGGTTAAGAAGGGATACAAAATTGTGGTATCCGTAGGTGGCGACGGGACAATACATGAAATTGTGAACGGCCTGCATGAGGCTGGTGCTTCTACTGATGTGGCGGTGGGCATCGTAAACACAGGAACAGGTGCTGATTATATCCGTACCCTGGGCATACCTCGACGCTATAAAGAGGCTTGTAAATGCCTTCTAAGCCAGGGCCGGCGAACGGTAGACCTTGGTGTTGTTGAATATACAAAGGATGGGCAAAGGAAGAAGCGGTTGTTTGTGAACTTCGCCGGCATTGGCTTCGATGCCGAAGTAGTTAAGGCAACTACCGAAAAGTTTAAAGCTCTGGGCGATATGCCGTCCTATTTGATGGGTTTATTCTCTACTCTTATGTCCTATGAAAACAGGGATGTGTCCATCACAATAGATGGCGAACATGGGGAAAGAAGGGTTTGCACTATATTGATGAATAACGGCAGGTATGGAGGCGGAGGCATGATGCCGGCACCCAATGCAGACCCCGGCGACGGCTTCTTTGACGTGGTGATAATTGATGACATAACTAAACCGGACCTTATCATGTCGATACCGAGAATTTACAGGGGCACTCACCTGACTCATCCGAAGGTGACCTTGATGAGAGCGCGGGAGGTGGAGATAATACCGACATTGACATCGGCCGTTCAAGCCGACGGTGAACTTCTCGGGGAAGCGCCAGCCCGCTTCAGTGTTTTGCCGGCCGCACTGACAGTCATTATATAGATATCTTAAGGTTGGCTACAATCAGCAACAATTCTAGACTGTACTGAGCCAACTACGCTTTTTCCAGCATCCCGGCCAGGTCGGGTACTTCTTGTAGCAGCAGGCCTATCGGAATTTCATCACCATTGACGTCGAAGGCTTTCTTCGTTGATGGCGAAGCCACCACTACGTTGACGGGTTGTTTGATGCCGGAGAAAAAAATACTGCTGCCAGCCGGCTGGCAATTAAGCGATAATTTAATAACCAGGATTAAAGTTATTTCGGCTATGGCCATAGGGCCGGCGATTATCACCTTTTTCTTTTCCATTTATACAATACCAATTTCTTAGCAGCTCTTAATGCGGGCAACGAGAAAGCGAGTCCCATCAGAGATGCAGCCAGTTGAATAGGCCACAGCCTTACCGCTCCGTAAAGATACCCGGTGATGAATGACTCCTCGGTAAACGAAGGCTGAATCTTTATCGGATGCGGTAAAAAATAATTTATAGCTAGATTAAGCGGTGCTATAAAGGCAAAGAGCAGGCCGGTATCAGCCGGATTATCCAGTCCAACCTTCAGGTTTGCTGTTAAGTCCCTGACCTTAATCTGTCCGATAATCCTCTTTATAAAGCTACGTAGCCGTTTTAACAGGCCTTTGGTCTGCAGGATTTCGAGTGTGACTTTCAGCCTCTGTAGCCAATCACCTGGCTTCCCCTCATATTCAATTACTCTCTTTTCTTCAGGCTTCCTTCTCGGCGGTCTTAGCTCACTGGTGACCAGGCCGAAGAGCCATATTAGTCTCAGGCTGAATTTAGGTCTTCCTTCTACGTTGGCGCGGAAGAAGAGGTCAAGTGGTATACAGAGGAAAAGGGTAATGAGTACTGCCAGGCTAACTAGAACAGCGATGACCCACAACTATTTTTCCCCCTCCTTCTTACGTTCCCCCCATTTTTCGGTTATTCTGGCCGCAACATCTGGTATGGTTTCGCTCAATTTCTCTATTGCAGTCGCCATGCCTCCCTTGATGGGCTCTATCCTGACGCCGTCTTTATCAATGACTATGATGGCGATAGGTCTTAGGCCGGCACCGCCGCCGCTGCCACTGCCTCCGCCTTCAGTTGTCTCTTTGGTCTCTCCTTTACCTGCCCCCCCGCCGGCGGCAAAACCGAAGCCAACGCTCATCAATGGAATAAGCGTGGTACCCTCGATTACTATGGGTTCACCGACAACGGTTTTGGAATCAAGAACCTTCTCTATTTCTCCGAGTGTTGTTTTAACCAATTTCTCAACGTCGTCCATAATTTCCTCCTAAGCGTTCTATCTAAGTGCCATACATTATACCACGGTCTGAAAGTATGCCTGAAATCGTGTTAGGTTCGAAGGGTATTTCTCCTGAGTTGATGATTGCTCTGTAGTTGCGTTGGCGGGCGGCTGAGATTCATTCTGGCGTAGATTCAGCCGTCGACTGGCTCTCGTTTTCAGTTTCTTTCAGCGTCGCCCGGCTACGAAGCCAGCGGTGAATTTCATCGAGGGCTGGCGGCGCTACGCTGAACACTTCAACGTCTTTAGGGAACTGAATCATGGAGCCTTCTCTAATGAAAAGTACAGCTATCTCATCAGCTTGTAGCGTTTTGTCTATCCTTTTGCTTATATGCTCGTACCTTTTCCTGGCGGCATCAACATAAAATTCGGAGACTTTCCTGACTACCACATCGCTCAGTAATCCGATTAATAAGCATCTTTCCCAGTCCATGCACTCTTCGGCGAGTTGCCTGTCCTCAATTACCTCGATTTTGGCACCGCTCTCAGACTTCTGCTTAACGATTTGGCAGCTTTTTGGGTTGAGCTTCTCCATAATTTGGAAACTATTCTCATCGCTTATGGTAATTGACTCGTGGTAGACGCGCTTGATCTTGCCTAATTTTGTTTCCAGGTTTTCTACATGCTCGTTTACCTGCTGCCAGTAAAGGTCAAATTTTTCAATATATTCAGTAGGGGCATCTTTCGCCGAGTAAATCAGTGGGACAAGGAAAAGTTTTCGACTGTGCTTGAAACTGCCAGCTTCAGGTTTGTTTATTTTGCCCAGCTCTGGCGCCATACTTATTCTTCCTTATTTAGTTTATCACACGGCTGTCTATCTTCAAAAATCGATGGTTACTGGCGCTGAAACCTCCCTGTAGCCGAATAGGTTGAGATACGATGTTACAATACGAAGTTAGATACGCGCCTAGAGGGATTCGAACCCACGACCCCCGGTTCCGAAGACCGGTGCTCTTGTCCGCTGAGCTATAGGCGCAAGTACTAAGATTTTTTAAAGTCTCGTTGCTTCTGGGGTGAGCGGAGGGATTCGAACCCTCGTTCTCCAGGGCCACAACCTGGCGCCTTAAACCGCTCGGCTACGCTCACCACGAGTCACAGCTGGTTATTATAGCTTAGTAGGTATTTTTGATTCAATTAAGTTCAATCGAAAATGGACACGATAACCAGATACATATTGACAAAGGGTAAGAGCAAGACTACAATTTCCCGCCAGCGGTCGTGTAAAGCAAGCAACTGTGCGTAATAATTGGCATCCCAAACTAGGTGATAGATTTGTCCGTCGTCCCGGACTAAGGATATTTCATCTCAGGCGTTCACTCGGCGTACCGGCACTATATGCTGCTGGCTATGGTGATGTCGGTTCTTCCATTTACTATGCTCTCGGTATTGTGGGTGCTGTAGCTCTGGGTGCCACTCCTGTAGCCTTGGCCGTAGCTGGAATCGCTTTTGTCTTTGTGGCGCTCACTTATGCGGAAGGAGCTGCCATGTTCCCCGAGGCCGGCGGTTCTGCTAGCTTTGCGCATCACGCGTTTAACGACACAGTTAGTTTTATTTCTGGCTGGGCTCTGATTTTGACCTACATCGCTACCATCGCTATATCAGCTTATACTATCCCACCATATCTGGGGCACTTCTGGCCGATATTAAAAGAATCACCTGCAGCGGGAACCGTACTGTCTATGGCATTCGTATTTTTACTAATGATCATCAATGTCATCGGTATCAGGGAGTCTTCTATCGTTAATGTATCTGCGGCGATTATGGACCTGGCAGTGCAGATTCTCATTGTGGTTCTAGGTGCTTTGCTCGTCTTCAATATTACTACACTTCATGCGCATATCGTCCTATATTGGCCAAGCTGGGAAAATTTGTTTGTTGGTATAGCTCTAGCTGCGGTGGCCTATACCGGTGTGGAGACAATAGCCCAGATGGCTGAGGAAACACGGCAACCGACCAGAAGGGTGCCTTTTGCCCATATCCTTACCGCAGTTACCGTATTAGTTATTTTTGCTGGCATTGCCACGGTGGGTCTTTCTACCATGTCGCCCACGGAGTTGGCCACAGAATGGGCACATGATCCGGTAGCCGGTATTGTTCATAATCTTTCTATAGCTATTGTCCCTCATGAGATGGCGGTCAAGTGGTTCCCAGCGGTTGAAGCTCAGATTATTGTTACGTGGGTTCTGACTGCAGTGCGTGAGTTGCTCCCTGCACTGGTGGGGTTGCTAGCAGCTTCAATTCTGCTAATAGCTACAAACGCGGGATTGATTGGTATCTCTCGTGTCACATATTTTTTGGGGAGGCAAGGCTTCGTGCCTGGAGTTTTAGCCACAATTCATCCCCGCTTCCGGACGCCGTGGGTAGCTATAATATTCTTTTCGGCTATTTCAATAGTTCTCCTAATCCCTGGTTTTTTTGCACCGAAGGCTTTTATCAATTTAGGAGGCTTGTACGCTTTCGGTGCTGCGATGACCTATTTTCTGGCTCACGCTTCCATTTTGAAATTGCGTGATAAATATCCTGCATTGCATCGTCCTTTTAAGATTGGGGCGAATTTCAAAATAGGAGGGCGGGAGATACCTATCACTTCTATTCTGGGGATGCTGGTTACCGCCTTCGTCTGGTTAGTTCTAGTAATAACCCAAACCTACAGTCGTTGGGTTGGCTTAGGTTGGATGGTTGTGGGTCTTGGTGTCTATTTCCTGTTTCGCTGGCGCAAAAGGCATATTTCGAACAAAATAACTAGCACGCCAACTAGCTTTAATGACAGTCAAAGATGATTGCATAACCGATGCGGCAAAACTATAATAGATAACACATTCTTATGAGACTCGAAAAAATACTGGTCGCGGTAAGCGGCAAGGATGCTGATGAGGAGGCGGTGAAGTTAGCCTGTGGCCTGGCAAAGAAGCCGAAGGCAAAGATTTATGTTGTTTATGTCGTTGAAGTCAAGCGCAGTCTGCCTCTGGATGCGGTAATTGAATCTGAAATAGCGAAAGCAGAAAAGATATTAGCTCGTGCTGAGGAGATTGCTTCGGATAAAGATTATGAAGTTGAGACGGCCGTAATCCAGGGACGAGATGCAGGGCCGGCTATTGTAGATGAAGCAATGGAAAGGGAGGTTGATTTAATTTTGATTGGGTTTACCTACAAGAAGCGTTTCGGTGTATTCAACCTGGGAAGGGTCATACCCTACGTTTTAGAAGAAGCTCCTTGTCGTGTCCTCTTGTGTCGTGAGCCGATGGCTTGAGAGAATAATTATGAAAATTATTATTATGGGCTGTGGGCGGGTCGGAGCTCAACTGGCGAGCTTGCTCGATGCCGACGGGCATCAGATAACTGTGCTAGATATAGATGCTCATAGTTTTAGACGTTTGCCGCCCAGTTTTGGAGGTACGGCACTGGTGGGCGATGGCACCGATGAAGAGATGCTCAGGAAAGCTGGAATTGCAGAAGCCGATGCCTTTGTAGCAGTGACCCAGGGTGACAATCGTAACGTTATGGGCGCTCAGATTGCGAAAAACATATTCAATGTACGTAGAGTAATCTGCCGGATATACGACCCGTTACGGAAGGATGTTTATGAGGCGCTCGGACTTGAGGCTGTCAGTCCAACAACTGTCTTTGCTCAATTGCTGAGAGATAAGCTGTTAGCTGGGTGAAATAGGCGAAACTGTAGAAATGTATATAATTATTATTGGTGGCGGCAGCGTTGGCTACCATCTGTGTAAAGCGCTGCTGAAAGAAGGGCACGAGGTACTGGTAATGGATAAGGATGCCGCCAAATGTGAAAACTTTGAGGATGAGTTGGGAAGTGTTTGTGTGAGAGGTGACGGCTGCGAAGTGGTTACATTGGCCGAGGCCGGAGCGTCCAGGGCTGAAGTTTTTATAGCAGCCACCGATGGGGATGAGGACAACCTGGTAGCCTGTCAGATAGCTAAATATAAATTTGGTGTACCCAGGACCATCGCTCGAGTTAATGACCCTAAGAACGAAGAAATCTTCAGGAAGCTCGGTGTTGATTGTCCTATCAGTGTTACAAACCTCATTCTGGAACATATTGAAGAGAAAATACCGACCCATCCGTTAATTCACCTTCTAACTATGGGTGAGGAGAAGATGGAGATAGTTGAGGTGAAAATACTTGATGGGTCGAAATCCGTGGGCAAGTCGGTCAAGCAGCTGTCATTGCCCCTGGATTCTATTTTAGCTCTGCTAATACGCAACGGGCAAAAACCCCAGGTGCCCACAGCCGATACCGTGCTGGCGGTTAACGACCGTATCATCGCGTTAACAACTACAGACAGCGAAGAGACCTTGAAAAAGAAATTGGCTGGCAGCTAGTCTTGACATGGGGTGGAGGAGTGACTAAGGTTGCTTTTCAGGGAGAGAGGGGAGCATTCAGCGAAGATGCGGTAATCACCTTCTTTGGAGATGCCGAGCTTTTCCCCAGTAAGTACATAGCCGATGTTTTTGAAGCTGTACTTGAGAATAATGTGGATTTCGGTGTGGTTCCGGTGGAGAATTCTCAGGCAGGCAGCATTAATGATACGTACGACCTATTGTTAAGCTTTCCCCTGAATATCTTCGGCGAAATTCATCTTCGGATAAGCCATTGCTTGATGGCTTTGCCCGGCGAAACTTTGGATGGAATAAAGGTCATATATTCTCACCCTCAGGCATTAGCCCAATGCGAGGAGTTTTTAAGGAAGCTCAAGGCTGAAATTGTGCCTACTTATGATACTGCCGGCAGCGCCAAGAGGATAAAGGAAGCTGGCCTAAAGGGAAGTGCGGCTGTGGCGAGTAAGCGGGCAGCCCAGATTTACGGCCTGGAGATACTGGCGGAGGGAATAGAGACCAACCCTAATAACTACACCAGATTTTTCGTTCTTTCTAAGAAGAAGGCGGAACCTTGGCCGAAAAGTAAAACGTCTCTGGTCTTTGGCACCAAGAATCTTCCTGGAGCGTTATATGCTTGTTTGGGAGCCTTTGCCACCAGGAATATAAATCTGACGAAGCTGGAATCAAGGCCCAGCCGGGACAAACCGTGGGAATATATATTCTATGTTGATTTTGAGGGGCACATAGATGACCCTGTTTGTCAGGAAGCTCTTATTGAGCTTAAACATAATACCAATTTCATTAAAATACTCGGCTGCTATCCCCGCGCCGGTAATTGACAGCTAGGCTATAATCCGCAAACCATCTTTCAGCTTCTTATAAGAAGCTGCCAATGCTTCCGATAAGACTTTGGTGTTTGAAATCACCGGCATAAAGTTAGTGTCACCTTGCCATCGGGGCACTACGTGGGTGTGAAGATGGTCATCCAGCCCGGCTCCGGCAACTTTACCCAGGTTCATGCCCATGTTGAAACCGGTTGGCTTTGTTACTTCGGCAAGCAATCTGAGACCCAGCTTAACCAGGTCGAACTGTTCTTTCGCCTCTTCATCAGTTAGTGCGTCGAGATTACCTATGTGGCGATAAGGTGCAACCAACAAATGTCCCGGGTTATACGGGAATGAATTGAGAATGATGAAGTTGCTTTTGCCGCGATGAAGGATAAGGTTGGTTTCATCGTTGGTTTCTTTTGGTTTCTCGCAGAGAAAGCAGCCGACTTTTTCGGTTTGGAGTATATATTCAGCTCGCCATGGCGCCCAGAGATGTTCCATTTTGTATTCTGTTCCTAAGTTGTCCTATATTACATTGCTAAGCAGCTAAATGCAATGGTATTGACTTTGCTGACTAACATTGTTATCTTTGTTGTTAGTAAGTATGGCGACTGTTGAGATAAATACCATTACCAGCGGCAATATCCCCTGGAACTTTAAAAGGGATATTGAAAATATATTCCGCGATTGCTATCGACGATTCGGGCCTAGAATTCCGTACAAAGTTGAAATTCATGTGGTGGATAGAGAGGCGAACATGCGGGCCCTGCTCAAAGAGGATAAACTCAGGCTTGGCATGACCGCTGATGGCGATGAGGAATTTGTTTGCGCGCATGATGCCTGGCGCGGTTATCCTCGTGTTATCTGCAGCTTGGACAGATTGACTAAGCTGAATAAGTTAGGTAGACTTGGGGCAATAAGGCATGAAGCAGCTCATAGTGTCCTTCACGGTTCGCTGGAGTATTATATCTTCAGGATTCCCGACGAATGCCGTCACACAGCTGCCATTAAGGGGCTTGAGCCGCCGGTACTTGACCAGGCTCTTTACTATGTATCTGTGGCAGTCAAAGATTTCGAGGCCACCAGACTTTTAGTTCAACATGACTTCATTGATTGTCAGTTTACTTTTGCCTTAGAATGGTTGAAACCTTCGGAGCAGGACAAATCAGCCTGGAAGCTGGCGCAGACAAATCGACAGGCTAAATTTGTCTATCTGACAACTTTACTCAGGCCGATGCTTTTTGCTCATCCCTTACTGGCATTGCCGCGGTCAAAGAATATTTCTTTAGAAAATCAGGTACAGTTGGCGAGAAGAGTGGAGGAGATGCTGGAACACCTGGGAACCACAGAGCAAAATAGATTGCTGCAGGTAACCAGTGTAATAGCTGAGGAAGCTACTGAAGATACCCATAAAAATGTTGATACCGCCATGTGCCAGGCTATGAACCTGGCCTAGTTGGCAGCCACATACTTACCTATCACCGCTGTAATTCCTGTTTAAGGTAATTCAATCTCTCATTAAATGGTTTGGCCGTTTGGTCCAGCTTTTTCTGCCATTCTTCTTTAGCTCGAATGTTAAGCCGGCTGACGGCAGCGCCCGAGATTCTTAGTTGATGCAGCATTTCCCTGCCAGTCTTCTCTATTTCCTGCCTTTCTTTGTCCTCAGCCTCCGCATATTCCTGGAAAAGTGCTTTTATTTCGTCTAGAGTTTTCGTTGCTGTGGCAGAATGAGCTAAGGTAAGAATTCCTTGCGATATTTTGGCCAGCTCAGTGGGGTACCGCAGGTCAAGACCTTGTATAAGCCGGCGTATCGCCGTCTGGCTTATTAAGTCTTTATCCTGTGCACTGTGCTTCCTCAGTTCGTCTTCGAGAAAGCTGATATCATGGTGGCTGAAGTATTTCTCGGCCAGTGATTCTCCGATTAGGCGGCATTTGTCCTGTCTTTGCCCCTCCCGTTCTTCGGGTGATAGCTCGCCTAACTTACTGGCTTTTTCCTGGGCGATTTCCCAGGCACTCTTAATGTCCGCCACTTGAATACCCTTTGTCATTGCGAGCCAAGCGCGGTAATGTCTACTGCTTTCCGGCTTGTGCCCATTACTGCCAAAGATAAAGTTTCTTTGAGTTGGTTTTCGCTGGAATTTTACCTTATAAATTGGCTTTTGGACAATGGCTACGCTAATGAAGTATCGTCAGTTAGTCAATTAGAACAAGGGGACGTCATTTATTACGCTTGGTCTTCAAACGCCTACGATGACCACGTTGCCGTATATTTAGGTGGTGGGAATGTGGCAGCACATACCAACTGTGTTAATGATGCCCCTTGGCAATTAGGAGGAGCTTATAAATATCGGTTTATTCATATGCTACATAATTAACCAAATAATTTCTTATTTCCAAATATCAGTCCGGTTTGTTTGTTGCATTTCTCGGACCAAACGGGGCCATCCGTCCATAGCAAAGTGGGTCACACTATCACCGGATGGTGACGGCTCTCCCGGCATTCGTGGACTCAGGCCAGGTGCAGTCAGGCACCGTAGCGCGGCTCCAGATGGTGGCAGTTCTCTCTTGAATATCTTGCTGCTGTTGCCAGAGTTGGCAACGTAATAACCCGTGGTTGATAGCTTACTTTTTCTGGATCTTTCAGTTGTTTAGCCAACAGGTCACGGCTCCCCAACAAAACGCCCTTTTGTGCAGAAGTACTATTCCTGTTTGCTGAAGGACCATGCTGCAAGTGACAGCAATACAATGCCAAAGATTACCACAATTAACATATCCTGAAGTATGGTCATTGTGTGTCCAAAGACTGTCACACCGATGACACTACCGGCCTGACCCATAGCTCCACCCATGGCGGCTATTTCTTTCCCCAGGAAGAGTTGACGGATGGCATCTACACCATAAGTAAGCGGGTTAATTTTTGAGATGAACGCCATCCAGGTGGGTACATTGTTCACCGGGAAGAATACCCCGGATAGAAATATTAGAGGGAAGATGATAAGCTGTATGATTATCCCAAATCCCTGCTGAGACCGCATGCGGGAAGCTATCAAAACACCTAGACCAGAAAGGGATAGAGATATTACAATTAGTACTGGTATAAGCTCAATTACCATTAAAGGGTTGATCGAAACACCCAGAAAAGGCGCTAGTACCAGCATCACGATGCCCTGTACCACCGCCACCGCCGCGCTGCCTGCGGCTTTGCCCAGTACGATGCCGCTTCGCCCCAGCGGGGCTACCAGAATTTCCTTTAAAAAACCAAACTCGCGGTCCCAAACAACAGACAGGCCAGACATTACTGAATTCATGAGAACGGTCATGGCTATAATGCCGGGATACATAAACTGGATGAAGTCAACCCCAGGCGTCATTGCCCCTATAATTCGGTTAAAACCAGCGCCAAAGATTACCAGGAACAGCAGTGGCATAGCAAAGGACGAGAATAGACGGGACCGCTCCTGAATGAAACGGAGTAGTTCCCTGTAGGCTACGACCCACATTCCCCGAAAAACATCTTCCATAGATTACCTCCCGTGCCCCATTCTCATTCTGTGGCCTTTCAGCAGTTCCTTTGGGCCTGCCTCTTCATCACGAATGGCACGACCGGTTAGTTTCAGAAACACGTCGTCAAGGGTAGGTCTACGTATGCCGATGGAAAGGAGGCGGCTCTGGAAGCTATCCATTAATTTGGGAAGGAACTTCTCCCCCTGAGGGACGCTGAAAGTGATTGTCCCATTCTGGATAGCGGCTGATAGACCATACCTTTCTTTCAACTCAAGCGTAGCGGCATCATTGTCCACAGCTTTCAACGTTACCACATCCCCACCAAGGGCATCTTTGAGTTTATCCGGTGTATCAAGTGCAATGATATGCCCGTTGTCGATAATAGTTATGCGGTCAGAATTCTCGGCTTCATCCATGTAGTGAGTTGTTAAGAAGATGGTTAGGTTATTTTGTTTGCGTACGGCCAGAATGTGGTCCCAGATATGACGGCGGGTCTGTGGGTCCAAGCCCAGCGTGGGCTCATCCAGAAAGAGGACTCGCGGGCTATGTAGTAGACCCCGAGCAATTTCCAGTCTTCTTTTCATCCCACCAGAAAAGGTGCGAACCTTACTCTTGCGGCGGTCGGACAACTCAACCAGTCCCAGAAGTTCACTTATACGCTTCTCCCTGATTTTTTTAGGTATTTTATAGGCATAGGCATGGAAGCGTAAATTTTGTTCGGCAGTTAGATATTCATCAAGAGTCGAATCCTGAAAGACAAGACCGATAGAGCGCCGCACCTCACTCCGCTGCCTAACTACATCGTATCCGTTGACTATTGCCCTCCCACTACTAGGTGTCAGCAGGGTACAGAGCATATTGATAGTGGTCGTCTTACCCGCCCCGTTTGGTCCGAGAAAACCGAATATCTCACCTTCAACTACCTGAAAGGATACTTCATCGACGGCAACTAGCTGCCCGAAATTCTTCGACAACTGCTCAACTTCTATTATGTTCATCTTTGTGTTTCTCCTTGCTGCACTCAGTTGTCTTGGTGAGTGCTCTAAGACCTTGAGCCAGAGTGGTAAGCTCCTCCAAGCTTAATTGAGCCAAGATACCGGACATGCGGACTATTCCGCTCTCTCCAAGTTTAGCTAGCAGGGCTTTCCCCTCGTCTGTAGTTTTGAGGAGAAGCATACGGCGGTCTTCAGGATTCTCCTCACGACTCACCAGCCCTTGCCCCACCAAACGGTCGACAATTCCGGTTACATTGGGTGGAGACGCCCCCAAGGCATCTGCCAGCTTCTTGAAGTTGGTGCTTCCCACAAAATCAATAAAAAATAGGCTTTTCAACTGGCCAATAGTTAGGCTCAAGTCCATCCAAACCTCAGGTGCATATTGTCCCATAGCATGGCCTATCTGCTGCTGAAGCTGAATGATCTCCTTGGTTAGCTTTGCCCTGTCCATCCCCGTCAGCCGTGCCTATTGATTGTGCATTTCGTCTTTATTATTAATGTTACAATAATAATTTATATTATTTTAACAATAATGTCAAGAAACAGATGATAGCACGTTTAAAGTATGGAAGTTGTAACCTTTACAAACTGTTTCTTGTTGGCGAAGAAATGAAGAAATAGGATAACAAATCGCTATGTTGTGCGGCTTCATTCCAGGATTGAGCACAGAGCAAAAATGCAGCTATTACTTAGACCCTCGGTGGCTACATACCTATATCCTAGCCCATCGGGCCCCGAGTTACCTGACACCACAACAATATATGCAACATACCGGCACAAAGAAGAGGACACTTCGCCACTCGTCACCCGAAAGCACAGCTCCTTGACAGCGCCGAAGTCCGATGCTATACTTTCTTTATGAAACAGTTGCATAAAGAAAGTGATAAGTCCATAGCTTCTCCTGAACCAAGCTGTGCAGCTCTGTTGATGGACGTAATACCTTTTGTAATGCGCTACATCCGTATGGAGATGCGCAGCCGCAGGATGCGCGGACTCTCAATCCCTGAGTTTCGCACTCTTGTCTTCCTTGATAGAAATGAGGGTGCCTCGCTTTCAGAAGTTGCAAACAATATCGGTCTGATGTTGCCTTCGGCATCCAAAATTATTGATGCTCTGGTTACACGGAAACTGGTGATTCGTACTGCGTTACCTGACGATCGCAGATACAGTAGTTTAAAGCTCACCAAACTTGGCCGCGCTACACTTATGCAGGCTCGGCATGGCACGGAGGCTAGTTTGGCTGAAAAGATTGCTGCGCTTTCGCCTGCCCAGCAGGCCATGATCGTAGAAACCATGCAGGCTCTAGGCTCAATCTTTGTGCCAACGGAAAGGCCTTCTGCAGACAAAGGAAAGTGATACAAATGCCAGTCATAGAAACTTCCGCTCTCACCCGTCGTTTCGGTAATCTGACAGCTGTAGATGGGCTGACAATGTCGGTGGAGCCTGGTGATATATTTGGCCTTTTAGGACCTAACGGAGCGGGCAAGACCACTGCGATCAAGATGCTTACTACTTTGTTGCGTCCCACGTCAGGTACAGCTCTGGTGGCGGGATTCAACATCACACGCCATGCTGCCCAGGTGAGGAAGGCCATCGGTTATGTGCCACAGATGCTTTCCGCAGATGGATCCCTGACCGGTTATGAGAATCTATGGGTCTTTGCCAGACTCTACGACGTGCCAAGGGCCGAACGCGAAGAACGAGCGCGCAGGGCCCTGGCTTTCATGGGATTAGAGGATGCGGCGAATAAACTTGTGCGCACCTACTCTGGCGGCATGATCCGTCGTCTCGAAATCGCCCAATCCATATTACACCGACCAATAGTGCTGTTCTTGGACGAGCCAACGATTGGATTGGACCCGTTGGCGCGCAAGGTGGTGTGGGAGCACATAACCGAATTACAGCGCAGCTATGGAACAACGATATTCATGACCACTCATTTGATGGAAGAGGCCGACCACCTATGCCAGCGGGTCGCCATCATGCATAGGGGCAAAATAGTAGCCATCGGACCTCCAGCCCAATTAAAGGCGGCTATCGGCGGAGACGGAACAACCCTAGAGGACGTTTTCGTTCATTACACGGGAGATGTACTAGATACAGGAGGGAGCTATCGTGAGACCTCAAGGACCAGGCGCACGGCCAAACGGCTTGGCTGAATTGACCTATACCAGGACAAACCCCCTATTAAGTATTGCCAGCTTTGTGCAGAAGACGTTGGTCATAGCTGAATTGGAAGTGCGCAAACTTCGCCATGACCCGACTGAGCTGTTAATCCGGGCGGTTCAGCCGGCACTATGGCTCGTTATCTTCGGAGAAGTGTTCACACGTGTACCAGTGATCCCGACTGGGCAGACACCTTATCTCGACTTCCTAGCGCCGGGCATACTGGCACAAAGCTCGCTGTTCATCGCCATCTTCAGCGGTATGACCATCATCTGGGAGCGTGACCTGGGGATTGTCCACAAGTTTTTGGTATCCCCCACACCACGAGAGGCACTTGCCCTCGGGAAAGCTTTGTCCGGTGGGGTGCGCGCGCTTTCTCAGGCCGTTGTCATCTATGTGTTGGCCGTAGTGCTGGGTGTAAAAATGAACTGGAATCCCCTGGGGTTGCTCGGGGTCCTGGCCCTTGTCCTGTTGGCCGCGGCATGCTTCTGCGCCTTCTCGCTCATCATAGCTTTTATGGTCAAGACTCGGGAACGGTTCATGGGCATTGGACAGCTACTCACCATGCCGTTTTTCTTTGCCAGCAACGCGATCTATCCTATATCGATCATGCCAAAGTGGCTACAGGTGATAGCACGCGGTAACCCGCTGACCTATGAGGTAGATGCCCTTCGTGCCTTGATGCTTCCCAATTGGACCAGCACTTACGGGCTGGGCATGGATTTCGGCGTTTTGCTGCTCGCTACGGCAGTCCTAGTGACTGTAGCGGCACGGCTGTATCCTCGCGCCGCTACATAAGAGTGTTGCTCTGGTATCGGAGCCTGCTGGGAGTCATCATGGGCGCAGCCGGTAACTTCATAGGGACGTTGAGATTGTTCAGTTAAGGTAGAGGCAAACAAATCTGATAAATGGCCACAAAGACCGCGACTGATGTTGACGCAAAACTCAACAATCTGAGTTTTTGTTAACAGAACCGAGAAGTGTGAAATGAAGTGCCAGCTTTTGCTCCTGTCTTATCGATTCCGTGGGGATAGCCAAACGATTGCAATACCCACCACAAACAAAATAAGTAAGTTGACAGCACTTTGTTCACTCGCTACCGCGAATGTAAAGATTGGATCCACGAAAAA
>JBEKIW010000001.1:0-741854 GCA_050011565.1 Dehalococcoidia bacterium | reverse complement strand
AAGACAAGAGAAAATTTTGCGAAAACAGAGGTCTGGCCGCTGGAAGGCATATCTAATAGGCATAGGGCTAGTATTTGGAGCCACTATTATTGGCGAACTATTGAAAACCATTCCTTATTTTGACCCCGGCAATATGGACATGCTCTATCTTCTGTGTGTTGTTATATCTGCCTTTTACCTGGGAATTGGTCCATCTATAATGGTCTTGATTCTCAGCGTGCCCGCTTTTGATTTCTTTTTCCTGCTTCCACTCTATACATTAGCGGTAGCGAATGAACAAGGTGCTGTCAACGTACTTCTTTTGTTTTTGGTGGGTATCGCAATCATTTCGCTATCCCCCCGGATTCGATAAATAGGCAGGCAATTCTGTCTTAACTTATTGCACGATTTAGCGTTTAGTTTGATTGTCAAGGTCTAGTCCGTGCCACATAGTACCCTCTCACCTGTATTCTCCCCGAAGATACCGTGTATGCAGAATAGCCATTTGATGAGTTATCCTATTGGTCTTATACTATAGTGGATGGCTGATAGCAAAGTCCTTATCGTTGAAGATGACCAAACCCTACTTAGTGTTCTCGAATACAATCTTGCTAAAGAAGGCTACAATGTGGTCACTGCCACTGATGGTGCCCACGCATTGGAGGCTGCGCGGAAAGAAAAACCAGACTTAATCATCCTGGATATAATGCTGCCTAAAATGAGTGGCTTTGAAGTATGTCGCATTTTGCGCAAGGAGATGACGGTGCCAATCCTCATGCTTACCGCCAAGGATGACGAGATAGACAAGATAGCGGGCCTTGATTTGGGAGCCGACGATTACATGACCAAACCCTTTAGCATGAGAGAGTTACTTGCGCGCGTACGTGCCATGTTTCGGAGAGCGGAAATGCAGGCACCAAAGCTCGCTGCTGAAAACCAACTCAAGTTTGGTGACATTGAAGTCGATATCCGACGTCACGCAGTCACCAAAGGTGGCAATATACTAAGTCTCACGCCAAAGGAGTTTGATCTGCTTACGTTCCTAGCTAGGAATGAAAGCCTTGTCTTTAGCCGGGACCAACTTCTAGAAAAGGTATGGGGTTACGATTACTCTGGAGATACTCGCACTGTAGATGTCCACGTACGGTGGCTTCGGGAGAAGATAGAGGATAATCCAGAGGAGCCCAAGCGCCTGGTGACCGTCAGAGGCGTGGGGTACAAGCTAGAGGGATGAAGGTGTCTCACAGTATTTACTGGAAAATCACGATTCCTTTTACACTGATTGTCTTGGTCGGCATGAGTATTTTGGGGTTCTACATGGTTGATTCTACCAGGAATACTCAGATTAACCACCTGGAGACTCAACTAACGAATGAAGCCAGGCTCGTTGCTGATATCAGCAAGCCGAGTTTTGTGGACCCGGGCAGACAAACTGACCTTGATAGTATTGCCAAGACAACCGGCAAAGAGATTCAAGCCAGGATAACACTGATCGCCAAAAATGGCACTGTCCTAGGTGATACTGACCAGGACCCGCTTACTATGGAAAATCACGCCACCCGCCCTGAGGTAGTAGAGGCGCTAGCTTCCGGCATGGGGCAGGCGACTCGCTACAGCGCTACCCTTCATGAGAACATGATGTACGTTGCTGTGCTCGTAACAAATCAGGGTGAAGTCCTGGGAATAGCTAGAGTGGCTCTCCCGCTAACAGCGGTGGAAAGCGCGGTAAATAGTGCAGCTATGACTATTGCCTGGGCGATAGCGATAACCACCTTGCTGGTTATTATAGCTGCGGCGCTCATCGCCAGAATGATAACCCGACCTGTAAGACAAATCACAAAAGCGGCTGAAGGAATTGCCTCGGGAAAGCTAGATCAGCAGATTCCAATACAGACCAACGACGAGATAGGACGGCTCGGCCGTGCCTTCAATAAGATGTCCTCGAACCTGAAGAACACGATGGCAACAATAGTAGATGAAAGAAGCAAACTGGTAACTGTTCTCTCCAGCATAACTGACGGTGTTGTGATGACGGATTCTGAAGGAAATGTTGCCTTAGTTAACCCGGCAGCCGAGCGGCTCTTCAACTTCGAAGAAGCGAAAGCGATAGGTCGTCCACTAATAGAAGCTGTCCATGATTACGAAATAGACGACGTGGTCAAGAAATGCATCAATACAGCCAGTGAGCAATCCGCCCAGCTAGATTCCGTGACAGGCCGTTTCCTCAGGGTTATCGCCACCCCGATAACAACCGGTAAGTTATCAGGGGCATTAGTCCTGTTTCAAGACCTCACCGAACTGCGAAGCCTGCAAACAATGCGGCGGGAATTTGTGGGCAATGTATCTCACGAGCTAAGGACACCGCTCGCGGCAATAAAGGCAATAGTTGACACGCTACGGGATGGCGCTATCGATGACAAAAAAGCTGCCATGAACTTCTTGAACAGGCTTGACGTTGAAGTAGACGGGATGACGCAGATGGTAGCCGAACTGACAGAGCTATCACGCATTGAGACTGGCACAATCAAACTTAAGCTGGAGCCGGTGAATATTAATTCACTCATAGAAGAGGTCGCTACCAGGTTAAGTCCTCAGGCAGAAAGACAGCAAGTATCGCTTTCGACGGAGCTTTCTTCCGATTTGCCACTTGTTCAAGCCGATAAGGAGCGAATCCAGCAGGTGATAGTGAATATCGTGCACAATGCTATTAAATTCACCCCTTCGGGTGGTCGGGTAGTAATCTCTACCAAGCATAGCGGGGAGTCAGTCATGGCCCGGGTATCTGATACTGGCATAGGAATCTCAAAAGATGATTTGCCTCATATCTTCGAGCGCTTCTTCAAGGCGGATAAATCCCGCTCAACTAGCGGGACCGGGCTTGGGCTGGCCATCGCCAAGCATACAGTACAGACTCATGGTGGCAACATCTGGGTTGAAAGTGAAGAGGGCAAAGGATCTACCTTCAGTTTCAGCCTTCCTCTCTGGCCAAATCCCCAAAATCATCAGTAAAAATTTAACAAATCCTTAACAATACCTTAAACCGCCATTAAACTCCGCCTGTTATCCTATCTATAGTTGATCGTATTGTTTAGAGCATTTTGTCTTGTAATAGGATGAAAAAGGTTTTGTTTGTCTGTGTCCACAATTCGGGTAGAAGCCAGATGGCGGAGGCATTTTTTAACCATTACGCTTCCGGGAAAGCCACAGCTATATCCGCAGGAATCCAACCGGCAAGCCATGTCGACCGTACAGTGGTGGAAGCTATGAAAGAGTTAGGCATAGACATCAGTTCGAATCGTCCTAAAATGCTGACACCTGAAATGATGGAAGGTGTTGATAAGGCAGTCACCATGGGCTGTGGAGTGGAAGGCGTTTGCCCTGTTACCTTTGTCCCCAGCGAAGACTGGCATTTAGAGGACCCGGAGGGCAAATCTATCGAGAAGGTAAGGGAAATCAGAGATGAAATCGAGGCTAAAGTGAAGAAACTGATACAGGAAATTATAGGAAAAAGAGGTGAAAATGTGGCGACAGCGATATGACAATGAAGCTCTTTACCCCTGCAATGGACCTGCGACTCGTAAGCCGCGCTCATATTCAATGCGGGAGCAGAAACCGAGATTTGTGAAGGTACGGCCAATGCAGCTAAAGATGCAACTGAAGACAACATAGAAACGATATCGGTAGAATGAAAATAAGGAGTTAATCTAACAAGGTAATAAGGTCACACAAATGACGTCAGCCCATGACCAGAGGGAATGACAGACAAGTAAAAAGAAATAATGAAAATGAGACAAGGAGTAAAAAAGTTTATGACAAAACTAACAAAAAAAGGGGCTGTACCAATAGTATCAATCTTGCTTTTGGCAAGCATTGTCCTGGTTGGCTGCTCATCAACAGCAACTATACCCGCCCCAACACCAACGGCAGCGGTCAATCTCAACGGTGCCGGAGCTACTTTCCCTTACCCCTTATACTCTAAATGGTTTGATGAGTATTACAAGATCACCGGGGTAAAAGTGAACTACCAGTCGATCGGTTCCGGAGGCGGCATAAGCCAGATTACGGAAGGTACCGTCGACTTTGGCGCTAGTGACGGCATCATGACCGCCGAACAGCTTGCGAAAGCGGAGCCGGCGCATGGCCCTATTCTGCACATACCCATGACCAGTGGGTCAGAGGCAATAGTCTATAACTTGCCTGGAGTAAGTTCTGGCATTAAACTTACCCCTGATGTCCTGGCGGACATCTACCTGAAGAAGATAGCCAAATGGAACGACCCGAGAATAGTCGCTCTCAACCCCGACCTGACACTGCCTGATACGGCAATAGCAGTCGTACATCGCTCTGACGGTTCCGGCACCACTTATATCTTCACCAACTACCTGTCTAAGATAAGCGATGAGTGGAAGACCAAAGTTGGCAATGCTACCTCGGTGAACTGGCCCGGTGATATCGGTGGTCAGGGCAATGCCGGCGTCGCCGGTCAGGTGCAGCAAATACCTGGCTCCATAGGGTACGTCGAGTTGGCCTATGCACTACAAAACAATATTACCTATGCTACCCTGAAGAACGCTGCGGGTAACTACATCACACCTTCGCTGGCGTCTACTACCAGGGCAGCCGAGGGCGTGACTCTGCCGGACGACATGAAAGTGATGCTAACCAACTCAGCCAACCCGGATGCTTACTCAATCGTAGGGTTCACCTGGATGCTGGTATATGTAAACCAGACAGATAAAGCCAAAGGTGAAGCACTGGTTAACATGCTATGGTGGGCGATACATGATGGACAGCAGTACACCGCAGCGCTTAGTTATGCCCCCCTGGCAGGTGGAACAGTAACTAAGGCGGAAAATGAGATACTATCCATCAAATATCAGGAGCAACCCTTGCTACGTCGCTAGAAAGTAAAGACAGCACCATAAGTTTGATGAATGCAGGGGGGGAACCTCTCCTGCATTTTGCCGCTTTTGAAAAGTTGTGGGGAGGCCTTGAGAATGTGAAGCACATTGAACCGGAAACGGCGTCGCCCGGACGGGTGAGAGGTTGGACATCGGGTCGCCCACAGCGTTTCGGTGACCGAATCTTCTCCAATCTAACACTCATTTTTGCCCTGGTAATAGTAGGGATTCTGTTCGGCTTCGTAGTCATCCTGAACATAGATGCCATACCAGCCATTAGCAAGTTCGGGCTTTCATTTCTTGGCAGCTCATCATGGGACCCAGTCAAAGAGCAGTTCGGAGCTTTGCCGGCTATTTACGGCACTCTGCTCAGCTCTCTAATTGGGCTGGTTATTGCCGTACCGATAAGCCTGGGGGCGGCCATTTTTCTGGTTGAAATGGCACCATCATGGCTGAAAGGGACAGCTTCCTTCCTTATCGAGATGCTAGCCGCCATACCCAGTGTAATTATCGGATTGTGGGGTCTATTCGTTTTGGTGCCATTAGTGCGAAGTCCGGTTGAAAGCTGGCTGGGAAGTAAGCTGGGATTTCTGCCTTTGTTCCAGGGACCACCGTTCGGTGTGGGCTTTCTTGCTGCGGGAATCATTCTCGCTATCATGGTTATCCCAATCATTACGGCAGTTAGCCGGGATGCAATACGGGCCGTCCCCGATAGCCAGCGTGAAGCAATGATGGCTCTGGGAGCAACGCCCTGGGAAACGATTCGACGAGCAGTTCTCCCCTATTGCCGCTCGGGCTTAGTTGGTGCAGTCATCCTGGGGCTAGGTCGTGCCCTTGGCGAGACAATGGCGATAACTATGGTCATTGGAAACTCTTATGCACTGACAGCCTCTCTTTTCTCGCCCGGTGCCACCATTGCCAGCAAGATAGCCAGCGAGTTCAGTGAGGCTACCGGTGGCGTTTTCATCGGAAGTCTGGTGGAATTGGCGCTCGTACTTTTCGCTGTCACGCTGCTGATCAACATTGTGGCTCGCCTGCTGATATGGCGCATGACGGCAGTGAAGGCGCCCATAGAATGACCAATGTATAAAACTGATTACTTGCGACGTAAATGGCTTAACCGACTTATGCTTGGTCTGAGCAGTGCTGCCGCGGGGTTCGGTGTTCTGATTCTAGCCCTTATCCTGGGTTATATAGTTGTGCACGGCATCGCCTTTCTCAACCTGGATTTTCTTACTCAGGCGGCCAAGCCGGTTGGCGAAGCCGGAGGAGGGATGCGCAATGAAATTCTCGGCACCATTATCCTAATAGTACTGGCTTCAGTATTCGGTCTGCCGGTTGGACTGATGGCGGGTATTTTCCTGGCCGAATTCGCCAGCCCGAGGGCGGCGTCTGCAGTTCGATTCATGGCTGATATTCTTGCCGGTGTGCCCTCAATTGTTGTCGGCGTATTCGCCTACGCTATCATGGTCCGGCCGATGCACTCCTACTCCGCACTATCCGCAGGTGTGGCACTTGCTATCATCATAGTTCCTATTGTCGCCCGGACAGCCGAGGAGTCATTGCGTCTGGTGCCGAATTCAATGCGAGAGGCAGCACTGGCTTTGGGCATCACTCGGTGGCGGGCAGTGGTAGGGGTAATCATACCCGGCGCCATCACCGGGATTGTTACTGGAATAATGCTTGCCATTGCTCGCATTGCCGGAGAAACCGCTCCGCTCATATTCACAGCACTGGGCAGCTCCTTTGGCTTCCAGGGTCTCCTTAAGCCTATCGGGGCACTACCGCTACAGATATTTCGCTACGCTATGTCGCCTTATCCGGACTGGCACCAACAGGCCTGGGCAGGAGCTTTCGTCCTGATAATGCTGGTTCTCGGTATAAGCGTTCTGGTGCGCTGGATTAGCAATCGGAGGCGTATTTAACCCGTCATGAAAATATATGAAAGGAAGAAAAATGACCATTGTGAATAACTTGGTCAACGACAAAACGCAGTGCGAGCCAAAAGAATATATCGCCGGTTTTGAAGGCAAGAAAGGCATTCTTGAGGTCCAGGACTTGAGTGCATGGTATGGAAACACGCTTGCCATCAAACACATCGGCATGAGTATCAAGTCGCAGCTAATCACTGCTATCATCGGCCCTTCTGGCTGCGGAAAGTCCACCTTCATTCGCTGTCTCAACCGGCTGCACGAAGTCTCGCATGGCGGACGAGTAGAGGGCTGCGTCTTGCTGGACGGAAAAGATATCTACGCCAGGGACGTTGACCCTGTCATACTCCGGCAGCGCATCGGCATGGTCTTCCAGAAGCCAACTCCTTTCCCTACGATGTCAGTTTTCGACAATGTGGCAGCGGGCCTCAGGCTAACACGGCTCTGGACCCGTAGATGGGAACTGGCAGAGATTGTGGAAGGCAGTCTACGGCAAGCAGCGCTGTGGGATGAGGTAAAAGACAAACTTAATCAGTCCGGGGCTTCTCTTTCAGGCGGGCAACAGCAGCGCCTGTGTATCGCCCGTGCTTTAGCCGTAGAGCCAGAGATAATATTGCTGGATGAGCCCTGCAGCGCACTAGACCCGGCAGCTACCCTTAAAATTGAGGAGTTGATGAGAAGCTTGGCTAAACAATATACTATCGTTATAGTTACCCACAATATGCAACAGGCCGCAAGAGTCTCAGACATAGCTGCCTTTCTCATGACTGACTCGGACAGAGCCGGGGTGCTCGTGGAGTACGGGCAAACTTCTCAACTGTTCACGAATCCAAAAGACAAACGCACCGAGGATTACATTACAGGCCGATTTGGGTAAAGGCAAAGGAGGTTTTGATGGAGACAAGGTCAACCTTTCATAAGAGACTAAGAGAAATTGAGGATGATATTCTGGTCATGGGAAGCATGGTAGAAAAGGCGATTAGTCGCTCCATAGAGGCTTTAAAGAAACGAGACCTGACCCTTGCGCACCAAATAATTACCGATGACCAGAAGATAAATCAGAAGCGATTTGACATAGAAGAAAAGTGTATTCAGCTCATAGCTACCCAGCAACCTATGGCCAGCGACCTCCGTATTATTGTTGCTGTCCTTAATATAATAACGGAACTGGAACGAATAGGTGACCATGCTGAAGGTATAGGTAAAATTACATTAGAAATTGGGGATGAACCACCCTTAAAGCCACTTATTGATATCCCACGCATGGCCGAAAAGACAAATCAAATGCTACGCCGCAGCCTGGAAGCTTTTGTTAATCGAGACGCTGAAAGCGCCACAAAAATAGCTGCTGAGGATGATGAAGTAGATAACCTTTATAACCAGGTCTTTCGTGAATTACTCGTTTTCATGATGGACGACCCCAAGACCATTACCAGGGCGACGCGACTCATCTGGGTAGCTCACAACTTGGAGCGTAGTGCAGATAGGGTGACCAACATATGCGAGAGGGTGGTTTTTATTGTAACGGGGAAGATGAAAGAGATAGGAGCTTCAAAGTATTAGACAGACGGAGCTAAGCAACAATAGGGCGTTTTGTGCAATTGAAGGACGTTCATTTTGATTTCTTCTGGAGCCAAGCTACTCTTTGCGTTGCTACTTTAGCCGCCTCAATGGGGTTATTGACCTTAGTTAAATCGCCAGCCAACTTGTCGTCACCCAAAACATTCCGAATCCAAGTACTAAAGTCATTTTTCCAAGATGTGACGTGGTGGTTAAATGTCGCCTCTGTCATATAATTTAGACAGTTGACCAGTTCAGTCAAGTTGGCACTGACACAGCCATCTTCACAGAAGAAACGCTTATCACCTGTCACGTCTGCCAAGACTCTAGCAGCATCCTGTTTATTCTTTACAACCATTTTCAACCTACTATTTCTCTTCTGAATGTCTGGTCAGCTACGGCTCCAGCACTCGCAAGCTGAGCCAAATGCTGTGAGACTACGGTACCCGCATGTACGACGTGTTTGACAAAATCCCCTGGTCCCACATCAGGCAATACCCTGCAACTGCTGCATATGGCAGTGTGCGATGGTATTGTGACAGCCTTTCCCACGACTGTGATACCTACGTCGCTGGGGACGCGCGAAGTTCTAAGGCCAACATAGCAGAATTCGCCTACCTTCACTCCTTCATCAAGGATTGAGCGGTCGACTACACTGTGTTCGCCTATTACGGTCTCTGCCATTATTATTGAATTTCTTACCACGGCCTTTTCTTCGACCCTGACGCCAGGGGACAAAATAGAGTCATGGACTTCACCCTTAATCACACAGCCGGGGCTTATAAGGCTGTCTTTTACACTGCCTTGCCCGGAAATTTTTGGTGGTGGCAGACTCCCATCGTCTTGAGTGAGGATAGACCATTGGGTGTTGAGGCTAAGAGATGGCACTTGGCGGGTAAGCTCCATATTTGCCCGGTAATATGCTTCCACAGTCCCTATATCTTGCCAGTATTCATTGAATTTATAGGCGAAGACCTTATCCCTGCTTACCATCTTGGGTATTATGGCGTGTCCAAAGTCGTGGGGTGAACTAAGGTCGGCAGCGTCCTCCGCAAGACGTTCCAGCAGGGTTTGTTTGTTAAAGATATAGATACCCATGGAAACCAGGTTGCTTCCAGGAATTCTGGGCTTCTCCACAAAGTCTACTATCCTGCCTTCATTCCTTGTTTTGACTATGCCAAACCGATGAGCCTGTTCAATTGGTACTGACACCACCCCTACGGTAACATCAGCTTCTACCTTCTGATGGAAAGCCAACATCTTGCTGTAGTCCATTTTGTAAATGTGGTCAGCGGCCAATATCAATATGGAGTTAGCACTTTGTCGCTGTAAATAATCAATGTTCTGATAAACAGCGTCGGCAGTGCCTGTATAAGAGCTTACCTTCGGCTCAAGGACGTGGAAGTTGCTATGGTTGCCGTTCATAAATTGCCACTGGCTCAAATAGCTTTCTATGCTGGAACGCTGGTAATCAGTTAAGACGGCTATATCGCCAATTCCAGAACGTACACAATTGGTCAGTACAAAGTCAATAACCCGGAATTTGCCTGCGAAAGACAGGATTGGTTTTGCCCTCAAGTAGGATAGAATACCCATCCTTTCGCCCCGCCCACCGGCAAGAATCATGGCTAGCACCTTTGTCATAGCCTCGCCCTCCCTCAACACAGAAAACTATATCAGGTCAATATGAAGATATTGCGAAGAAAGTTACAAAATTGCATGAAGATTAGGTAATAAATTGTTATGGTCGAGTTTTAGCTAAAGAAACGGCTAGTTATGCCGACAAGATGCTGTGAAAGTTCTTGTTGTCTCCCTCCGGTTCGTTGAAAGTTGGTTTATGGAACTCGCAATGCGAGAAGACCTGGCCGAGGTCAGAGGGAGTAATCGCATAGGCTGGAAGTTTGGAAAGCTTCTATACCCAGCGAGAGTGCATTTTATAAAATCTAGGTAACAATAGCCTGAATTGTTACCTTTCCCTCTCCGTGGAAGCCAAATAGTTTCTCAAAAGTTGCCCCATCAATTACTTTTACCTATTGATCAACAAACGTCGCCGAAAGGACTTGACAAGTGTATGACTTGATGTTATACTTTTATGTTGATGGGCAGAGTAACTAAGCATGATGAGCTTATTGCCTTAAGGCTGCCAGCGGAGCAGCACCAAGACATGGAATGGCTCCGTGATGAGTTCGGCTATGGCAGTGTTTCCGAGGTTATACGGCGGAGTGTAAGTCTCTTTGCTGACCTGCACCGCCTGGAGATTCTGGGCGTTGATGTTGAAACGAGGTTAGCTAGAGCTATCGAAGGGAATGCGATTGCGGACTTTGGCGAGGCTATCAAGAAATTTGAAGCCCTGCATCGAGCTTTGGACATACTGATAGAGGCTGTTGAAGGAAAAGGACGCCAGAAAAAGCGGAAGACTGGGTGAAAAAGTGGATACGGGCATCGGAGAATTAGCGAGACAGATTCTGGGCATTCCAGAGGGGGAGACCGTGACGCTTTGGGAATTCCCCGGCATCCAGGGCTGTCCGGTCGCTTTCCATCAAGTGAAGCAGGGACTTGCCAATTGTCCCCTGGGGTTTGACCGCCGATTGGTGCCGAGCCAGCCCGAACCATGGATGAGAGGCAAATGTGAGGATGAAAGCTGGAAGGACAACTGGAAGCAGATTCTAGAACAGTGCCAGCTGTGCCGAGGTAAACTGAGGCTTTCCAACGATGAAGCGCAGCGCCTGCAGAGGATTCAGGAATCATTGTTCAGGAGGAGGGAGAAGAGATGAAGCATGACAAAGAGACAGAGGTTATGAGCCGAGATCAGTTGGATGGTTACATCGACGAAGCAGCCAAGGCAGCAGGGTATGAGGATGGTTTCGGCGTCAAAAGCTGTGACCTTATGAAGCCTACCTGGTGGGCGGCTTACGTCCGGCAGAGCTTGGTGGAGCAGGCGCAAAACAATCGCATACCTGAGTATCTGCTTACCTGCGCACGCATGGCGAAGCAGAGAGCCTTAACCGTGCCGCAGGAATATATTGTTGTTGACCATGAGAGCAGCGAATACCTTGACCGGAAAAATATGGCGTTCCTCAGGAAGGAGTTAATAGCCAAGCGTAGGATTCAGGGAGTGCTGATACCTTTGCAGGGACGGCTGACAATGGATCCGGGACAGCAGCTTATCTTCGAGAGGGAATGCACGCACTATGGTGTGGAGTTTGTCTTCGGCGATGTGCCTAGTGGAGCGGATTGGGCCAGTAGCACCAGCCGCCTGATCATGGCTAAGGCCAATGCTCTCAGGGTCCAAACAAACAGAGACAGCGCCAGGGCGGGCAACATAGGAAGGGTACTCAAAGGCATGGTGCCGGCAAGCCGCGCCGCTTACGGTTATCGCTACAAGGCAGACAGGGAGATAGCCCCTGACGGCAAGGTTATCATCAAGCGTGCCTGGTGGGAACTTGACGAGTCTGATCCTGACGGTCAACTCATTTATCCGAGTCCAGCCTGGGTTGTGATTCAGATCTTTACCTGGGTTGGCAGTGAAGGACTCAGCCTCTTCTGGGTGGCCAACAAACTGAATGAGATGGGTATCAAGGCCCCAGATGGTGGCAAATGGTCGCCTGCCGGGGTTTCTGCCATCGTCCGTCATCACTGCTACACAGGGACTCACTATTATAACGCCAATGCCAGAGTGCCAAATCCCGATAGACCTCTAGTTGACATAACTGCAGAGATTAAGAGGACCCTTCTCAGACCTAAACCCAAGGATGATTGGGTAGAATTCAAAGTTCCAACCTTGGTGAGTGAAGAACTATGGCAAAAGGCCAACGCTACTATTGCCCAGAGGGGAAGGGGAAGAGGTAAGCAGGGGAAGACAATCCAGGCCTTACTTCGCAATCGCATATATTGCCCCAGGTGTTGCCAGCCAATGGTGGTTAGACGTGCGGGCCACCTGAATGGTGTCTACTACTACTGTTCCCGATACTTCAAGCCTTGGGTTGAGCACCCCTGCAATTACAGGAAATTCGTCCCTGGCACATGGGATCAACTGGTATGGCAGGACATTTGCTCGTGGCTTAGGACTGATGCCTGGGTTGAGCAACAGCTCTCCACGGAACTATTGCAGGACGAGAATGTGGAAAAGCTACTCAGACTTCAGTTGCTGAAGACATCACAGGCGGAGGCCAGAATTACTAAGGTTCAAGAGGGCTTCGAGGGTGGACTGTACAACCGGTACGAAGCCAAGATGCGTATCGACGAACACCGGGCGACGATAGCCAAAGCGGAAAAAGAGATTAAACGACTCAGAGAAGAACTAGAGGACTCGGTCTCTGGTTGCACCGACTTGGAGGCATTAAGAGAGGAATTGAAGGTACTGAGGGATAGCAATCTCGATGGAGCCACCTTCGAAGAGCGACTGGACGTTATCTCCAAGCTGGGCATCAAGGTTTATCCCTCCGAAGATCTCAAGACTATGAGGGTAAGCTGCCAGCTAAATCTTGGTCAGGTGCAATCAGATATCCAAAGTGATAAGGTGCAATTAAGTAAATCACAAGCCGATGAGGAATGTGAGTTAGCAACTAAGTGCCGAAAAGTTATGAATGGTAGCGCATACGGGATTCTAGGGATTTGAACCTAGACCAGTAAAACCTACATACGCTTCTGTAGTATTCAAAACTTCGCTGTGCTATCTAGTGTTTTGCAGTATATTAGCAACTTAATTAGCAAGGGGGGAACATGACTATAGGGACCACTTTCATACCGGCAGACCTGGCAGATGGCCATTCACTAATTGCCGTCAGATGTGTAGGGCATTGCGCGGAACCTGTTTTATTTGAGGGCGATATCGTTGTTTTCGACCCGGCAGCGGCGCCGAAAGCCGGGGACACTTTGTTTGTTAACGAGCTGGCTACAAAAAAGCCAGGGCTACTAAAATTTACTGGTTCTGACAGTTTAAAGGGGCAGCATGTCTACGGCGTGGCCAAAGCGATAAACCGGCAATTGTAACCAAGATATTTTTTGAGAAATAATTAGGGGCGGTCAAACAGGCCGCCTTGAGGAGATTTAAAAGTGGCAGAAGTTACAATGAAACTGGACAAAAAACGGCGCTTCCGCCTCAATCTTATAACCTTGGGTCTATTTGAAGAGACAACCGGCATTAAATTGAAGCCTGAAATATCAAGTCTGCCATATCATGCCGTTGTTTTGTTATGGGGAGGGCTTGTCCAGGATGATCCGGCATTGACCATTAAAGAAGCAAAGAAGCTTCTTATTTCACATTACCGCGAAGTAGTAAAAGGGCTAAAGAAAGCCTTCCGCCTTTTTAAAAAGGAAAGGGGAATTAAATGAACGAATTAAGCAAACTTTTTGTTGTCATAGGCGCCAAAACTGAAGAATTTCAGCAAGGCATGAAGGACCTGCAGTCCTCAGCCCAAAGTTCTATTGGCAAGCTGAATTCTTTATTAGGGGGGCTTCTACCCGAAATGAGCATGGCTGCTGTTGTAGCAGGCATGGGGGCAATCGCGTCTAATCTTATGAACCTGGGCGAGGACCTTACAAATACAGCCATACGCACCGGTATGTCTACTCAGGCACTTCAGGAACTAGGCTACGCGGCAGAAAAAGGGGGCTCATCTCTTGACCAGGTGCGAGTAGGGATGCAGCAATTCGCCAGGGTTTTGCTTGATGCAGAGAATGGTTCGGTGACAGCTGTAAGAACATTCCAGCAATTAGGATTATCCTTCAATGACCTGCAACAAATGGACCCGGAAAGCCAATTCAAAGCGATTGCTCGGGCATTAAATAATATTCCTGACCCAACTCAACGCGCCGCTTTGGCCATGGAGATTTTTGGGCGTTCCGGTACAGAATTGCTACCTATGATAGGTAACTTGGACACCTATATTAGCAGGTTACACGAGTTAGGAATTCTCAGCGATGCTCAAGTAACTGCTCTTGCAGATACCAAAGGGGCTACTGAAGACCTCCACACCGCCTGGCAGGGATTAACTGGTGCACTTGCAGCGACCGTTTTCCCTAGTCTGACATCCTTCATTGGAGACCTGGCTACGCTTGTAGGCTATATTAAGCAAGCTGTCGATTGGATGAATAAACTGAATAGTACATTAAGCCGTCTGGATTTGTCGAAAATCTTGAATATGCCATCATGGTTTACTGGTGGACTCAGCCAATTGTGGGCAAGTCCAGGTTCTGAAAGCGGTGGAGCGGTTTCCACTGGTGGCATGAGCCAGGCCGAGATTAGCCAGCAGAATTATCTAGCTCATCTTCAGGGTTATCAATCCGGCGGTATAGTCCCCGGCTCAATCGGGGAGCCTCAACTTGCAATGGTCCATGGTGGTGAAGTTATATCACCGGCCGGCGGCTCCGGAGTTAATATTACCGTTTCTCAACTGATAGTCAGGGAAGAGGCCGACGTCCAGCGAATAGCCAAAGAACTTTATCGCCTGCAACAGTTAAGGAAATCTTATGTCTAAAGACTGTCAGCAAAGGAAGGTGACTTATGGAAATAATAGTTATATTCTGTTTCTTAATCTGGTGTCTGGTTCTTTGTGGCTGGCTATACTCTGAACTGCCGGAGAGGCCGAAGATAAAAAGACGGAGAACACGGCCGGCCAGGTAATTAGGATCGTAAGGTATTTCTCAAGAAATAATTTGACCAGGGATAGCCCCATCAAATCGCTGCAGCTTCAAAGCTTCAGAACCGAGTGGGCAGTTTCGCGCACACACAGCCAGCAAAACAGGAAGATAAATCATGAAGATAGAAATTAATATATGGTGGCAAAATGGGTAATTTAGCTTCAAAAACTGGGGAAATAAAGCAGTTAGCAAAACTTTTGCTGGCTGATTTTCCGGTTAATTCGGACAAAAAAACCCGATTTGACCATGGGCAGCAAAACCGTGGGCAGCAAAACCAGAAAAGGAGGTAAATTAAATGGGGGGACCTGGTTCGGGAGGAAGCAACAAAAAGTCCATTGAGCAACATATTCTTAACGGAACGTACAGACAATCGCGGCATGGTGGGTTATCAGCTGTTCTTCAGGCTTATAAAAAGCTTGTTAAGGAAAGAAGATCGAGAAAATCAAGGTGAATATTTGATAGGAGTCTGTCCGAATAAATGCCCTGAATAGGCAGGCGGCTCTTTTTTTCCATGATATTGTTCAAGCCGTTCTGTACTCCTCGGGCACTAACTTAATAAGGCCGGAGCCAGGTCGAATTGGTTGCCGGCAGACGAGCTTGATTCCTTTGGGAGCGTGGGGGTTTGTCTTGAGGCTGAGGAATTGGTCTCAAGGGGAGCTCTTGAGCTAACAGTGGCTCAGGCGAGTGAAAACTTTTGTTTAAAAACTAAGGAGGTATCAAAGTGTTACAAAATATTCCAGCAATGCAAAGGAAAAGAACGGAGCTTCTTGCAAAAGCTCGTGAGCTTCTTGACAATGCAGAGCATAGGGGCATGTCTGAAGGTGAGGACACGGAATACAAAAACCTAATAGCTGAGGTCGATGACCTGACTGTTCGCATAGACAAGGGAAAAATGCAGAACAGCCTGGAAATGGCTACCGCACCCGGTGGTGGAAGAGGTGGAAAAGGCATCTATCTCGCCGATGAGGACCGAGCTTTCCTAAACTACATACGCAAAGGGAAAACCGGCATCACTCAGGACGAGGAAAGGGCGCTTGTAGAGGATTCTACCGGCGGCTACCTGGTCTCGCCGGCTATCGAAGAGGAACTGCAGCGAAGCTTGGCTAAATTTGTAGTAGTCCGCCAGCTCGCCAGCCAACGCACGATTACTAAGGACCGAATACTGGTGCGTGACATAACCGAGGCCGAAGTGAACTGGGGTAAGCTCGAAACCGGAGCTGCAATCACCGAAGCCACGCCCGCGCCCTCGGAGGATTACAAATACATCGAGGACCTCTCCGGGCTCGTTAAGGTAGGCAGAGATGAGCTCGAAGACTCAGACTATGACCTGGTTAACTTTATGTCCGATTCCTTTGGCCGGGCAATAGCTGAAAAGGAAAACTATGGCTTCCTCAAAGGTAGGGGGCATAGTGAAAACGAACCTGACGGCATAACCGTAGACCCGACTCTGGTGGCGGCCACTAAGGCCACTGCAGATGATGGGGTGGTGACTATCGATGACTTTCTACAGTGCATCTATGAAGTCCCGCCCAAGTACCGGCAGGGCTCAGCCTGGGTTTTTAACTCTACGTTAGAATTAGAGATCCGTAAGCTGCGGGCCGAGGTAGCAGACGGTTACTACGGAAATTACCTCTGGCAGCCGTCTCTAATAGCCGGTGCCCCGCCTACATTCCTTGGCTACCCTGTGTATAACCAGGATGACATGGAAGACCTGACCGGTACCCAGGGTGTGATCGCGGTCTTCGGCAACTTCCAGTATGGCTACCGCATACTCGATCGCTCGGAGATAACCATACTACGGCTTAATGAGCTCTATGCTGAGGCCGGGTTAGTGGGTTTCATAGTGTATCGAAGGGTAGGCGGATACCTTATTAAACCGTCCAATAAAGCCCTGGTGCTTCTGACCGAGCATAGCGCTTAACTTCGGTATCACCGCCAACTCCTGGCGTTGATATATCCGTTCAGCATGGGGACCGCCCGGAGCTTTAGTCTGAGTTCTATCCGGGCGGCCCTCGAACTTCGGTATCACCACCAATTCGCTCTGGTGTTGATATACGTTTCGCATGGGGGACCGCCCGGGGTGGAGTGGCCCTGGGCGGTTCCTGGATAAACCAGCATGATAAAAGATATTATTTTTTTTAACAATTTCGGCCTCTATTCACAATGCGAATTAGAGGCGATAAAGAGAGGGCAAAAACTCGCCCGCTTTGTGGCCGATTGTGTCGAGGCATATTTTGCCAAGCGAGGCGAATCCAAAACATTTAAAAATAAACAGCAGCTATTTATTGCCTGCCAACAACAAGCCGACAAAGAGGGTATTTCAGTGGCAGAGTTTATTGAAAAATGCTGTGCCGCGTTTATCGGGAAGCCGGCTGTCAAAAAGGGCAAAGGGGGCCTCCTGGACTTAAACCGCGATGCTTAGGTATTTCCTGAGAAATAATTGACCAGGGGAAGGTATCAACGGCCTTCGGGCCTTGATATACTCGCTTAAGCCCCTGGCTTTGGAGAGGTAATTGGCAGCCTCTCCATTGCCGGGTGGTCTTATGGGGAATTAGGCGGGTAAAAGCCTGGATGCCTCAGAAATCGCATCGTAGGGGCTTGGTTTTAGCAATAAACGGCTTCAACACCTTTGCCGGCGCTGGCTGGCTTGCCAAACCCCGGTAATCAGCCAATATAACGGCTAAACACATTGAAGGATAGTTAATTATGAAAGGGTATGTCCGAGTTACCATCTTCTTCGAAAAGGGCGACAAGGAGTTCTTTCAAAAATTCTACTAATAGAACGTGAACGAATTCCTGAACGCTTTGTCGGATAGGTTCACCATCTATTGTTATGGAACCATTTGGCTCAATTTTACTTTGTACCCTGAAATGGCGGTCATTTAAAAGTCCATCATCCCTTAAACGACCAATCAATCCTTCAGTTATCCGTTCTGTCTTTCGGCTTAACTTATCTCGTAATTCGGATTCAGTATATGTTTTGTCCATAGCATTCTAACTCCGCTCGAGGTTTAACACATTAGTGTTTTCAATGATATCAGATTTCAAAATAATACACTACCCGGCTCTGAACTAGCGAAGTTGACAAATTTTTTCTGCTCCGGCAGCTCATTAGCTTTAAATTTCTGGTACGCCTCTATTGACAAGTATAAAGTGCGGGTTTATAATAAAGTAATGATTTATATAAGGAGCTCAAAATGAACGACCTAATCAGCCGCAAAGAGATTATTTCTCAGTTGAGCAAGGTGAATAGGGCAATTACCAATGTAACGATGATAAATTATGCTAAAGAGGAGCTCATCGACCAGCCTGTTTCTCAAGGTGCCGGGAAAGGTGCGCACGCATATTACCCTAAAGACACTCTTGAAAAAATACATGCCATTCATACTCTCATGTGGCTAGAACAAATACCACCTTCAAAAATGCGATGGGTCGTTAAAGTGGGGACTTATTTGGAAGGTAAAATCTATAAATCCTATAGTGACGTGGTGGGGGATGAAGACCTGAGAGATATGATAGACGGTTATCCGCGGCTGGCTTTCTATACTGCCGAATATTTGAGATTAAAGAATGGAGCGAAGAGAATGTTTGCTCCGGATGCGCCGGGAGCTCTCATCGGTGCTAACCTCGAGATTTTAAAAGATAAACAGGCTGTGTACTCATTTGTTGAAGGCGCGACCGCAGAGCCGATAGATATCCCTTATGTTTCCCAGGGATTGCTCGTTATGATCGCGAATCAGGAAAATGAGATTTTATCAAATCTGAAGTGATAACCCGGGGCTGTTAAGGTCCACCAACGGCCGTAAGAAGCCAGCGGATTAAAGGGAATAATCATTTTTGTAGAGACTAAGGTCTGAGGCACTAAGAAAGTATGGCGGCAGGGAACACGGCAAAAGATATTCTAGAGCGCGGCTCAGTTGTATACCGGGGCGAGGTTACCGCGGAAGGTTTTCGTCTCGAGGGGCAAACTGAGGTCCTGCCGGCTGATTTTTACTTGAGACAGTTTCTGGGTCAAAGCGTTTCTATTCAAATTCGACCATTGAAAAGGCAGTATGTATCGTTTGAACGTGAGGAATCGGCCAGGATACACGGCAAAATCGAACCTATACTTGACCCGACGCCGGCAGTGGCGGACCGTGGGGTAGGGGGGGGCCTGGGTAAAGCCAAAGAATAATCGTCAGGAATGTTTTTGAGCGGGTGAAAAGCATGATGGCAGGAAAATATACAGCAAGCGAGCTTTTAAGGCGCAGCTCGGTTAGCTTAGAGGAAATCAATATATCCTTCCTGGACGCTGCAGGTAGCAGCGGGCGAGACATGAAGAAAAGGAATACCCTAGGTGGTTAATAAAACCGATATCAATACTGACCGCCTGGTGCTTTCCGTTGAAGAGGCAGCTGCGGCTTTGGGGATTGGCAAGTCAACGGCGTTCAAATATATCAGGGAAGGCAAGTTGCCGGTGAAGCGCCTCGGCCGGCGCATCCTGGTGCCGCGGGATAAACTTACAAAGTTTTTAAACCAGACTGAGGGATCCGGGTATGACGGACCAAAATAACGGACACCATAGCTACTTTACACAGGTCCCGCATCTTGTCGATGACATGAAGCTGACACCTGCCGGCTTTCGTCTTTATGCACATCTCAGAAGAGTCTGTGGGGAAGATGAGGGGGGCTCTTGCTGGCAAAGCCAGGATCGGCTCGCACACATATGCCACATGAATAAAAATACCGTGTGTCGCGCTAAACAGGAACTCAAAAAAAAGAGGTTAATTCGGATAAAAAAAGAGGTTAATGGGGGGCACGTTCGCCACATAATCAGCGTTGTCGATATTTGGGATAAGAATCAAGCAGTATATTGCGACTTAAAACAGGTACCGCAGGTTATATCAGTACCACAGGTTAAAATAGTACCGCAGCTTAAAACAGGTACCGCAATCGGCTTAAAACAAGTAAGGCAATCAACTCAAAACAGGTACCGCAATCGGCTTAAAACAGACCCTCTAAGAAGAACCATTGAAGAAAAACCACCTAAGAATAACCAGCGAAGAAAAACCAATTCCCGTAGGGTTTTGCAAGCAAAACATAAAAGGCCAGTGAAGGTTAAGAAAAATGGAAGTTGAATGTCCAAAATGCGGCGAAAAGGTTAAAGTCCAGGGTTTAGGGCGCCGCCGGCTGAATATATCGCTCAAAAAAGTTATTGAGGCGCTTAACAGGCACGGTAGTGTGGACCCGGCGGCGGAAGAGTTAGGCTGCTCCGCGGCTTATATTTTCGGTATCTTGAAAGACAACCGGTTAAAAGTTAAAGATGTAATCATGGGAACTGCTGCTACTGTAGTAGATGTAGCAAGCCGTAGTGAGGTATTTCTTGAGAAATAACTACTCGCCGTCATCTGCCGTCAAGTGTCGTCACTTGTCGTCAAATGTCGACAAGCAAAAGGTTAAAGGATATACTAAGGCTGGCCAGGCCACTGAAATGAAGAGACGGGCAAGGGGCACCGGCAGCATTAAAAAGCGGGCAGCCGGCAGTTATACCATTATCGTTAGCCAGCTGGACCCGGGCACCGGCAAATATCGGCAGAAGTGGATGACGGTCCGCGGCACAAAGGCAGACGCTGAGCGCCGGTTAAGAGACGAACTGCAGCGCATCGACCGCGGCAGTTTTCCTGATTCTGGCAAGAAGACGGTAGCCGGATATCTCCGGGAATGGCTTGACGATTATTGTAAAAACAGACTGTCACAGCGCAGCCTCGAGCGTTACCAGGGGATCATCGAAACCTATTTTATTCCGGCATTCGGCCATGTTAAATTAAGCGAGCTCCGGGCGGCGCACCTAAGACAGCATTACGACATGATCATGGCCAGGGGCCGCGGCCAGGGTAAAGATTCAGCTAATACGGTCCGGTTTCACCATTCGGTTATTCATAAGGCGCTGCAGACAGCGGTTAAAAAAGACCTGTTAAATCAAAACGTAGCCGATAAGGTTGATCTGCCTCGGGTCATGCGCAAGGAAATGGAAATCTGGACCCAGGACGATATAAACCAGTTTCTTGGAGCGGCCAAAGACACGCCATATTATGTACCGTTTTGCACCGCGCTTTACACCGGAATGCGCCGCTCCGAGCTCCTGGGCTTGAAATGGACCGACATAGACCTGCAGCACGGCCGTATCGCTATAAGTCGTGGCCTTCACCAGCTCAAAGGGGGCACGTACATTTTTGCCGAACCGAAATCAAAGACAAGCCGGCGGTCAATAGCCATACCAACCTCTCTGACTTTGCTTCTTAAAGAGCATTTTAAATCTCAGAAAATGGAAGATACGGTTTTTGGCAAGAGAAAAGGCGATAGCGATTTGGTATTTTGCACATCTAAGGGGGGCCCGCTTCGACCTAATACAGTCACCCGGGCCTGGACTATGGTAATCAAGAAATGCGGTGTCAAACGGATCCGCCTGCATGATGCCCGCCACACCTATGCCAGCTTAATGCTTTTAGCCGGCACTAATTTAAAGGTGGTATCTGAAAGGTTAGGGCACTCAGGCATTGATGTGACCGCGGATATCTATTCTCACGTCATGCCGGGCCTGGACGAGGAAGCGGCCAGAAAATTTGACGAAATAATGAAGCGGCGGGACCTGTAATTAGCAGATTGTTAGCAGATTTGACATAAAGGACAAAAATTGAATCTAACGAAGGGGGTTTGGTAGCGCATACGGGATTCGAACCCGTGATCTCCGCCTTGAGAGGGCGGCGTCCTAAACCCCTAGACGAATGCGCCACAGGCACCCATTATTACTTGGCTAGCCGTAAGAAGGACTCTGCGCCCGGACTTTATCTGTGCAAGAATGATAGGCGCCGTTGGACATTATCTCCCCTGGTAAATGGAAAGTCAAATTGGCTGGCTGGCTGTAATTCCGGCTATGCCACGAATACTATTGGTGAGCAGCGCAATCTCTCGGGAATATACGTCGCGGTCCAATTCGTCAAGATAGTCTAAGTCCCTATCTTTCTCTCTAAGCGCCTTTAATATCTCTTCGGGGTTTTTCCCCATCCGAGCTGCCGAGCCGATATACTCATACCATTCAACGAGCTTTGTTCTATAGAGTTTTAGTCGTTCGAGCCCATTGTCATAGCAACCGAAATGGCTGTAGCAAATCTTCCGGGGTTTTAGTGCCATGAGTTTGTCAACGGAAGAGAGAGTTACCTCCAATTTAAACGGTGGCGGCGTTGCCACCCTTAGGGCCCCATTGATGCAGACGCCCGCAGCTTCGCCGGCAAGCAGAACGCCGTTAGCTCGGTCAAATAAGCTCAAGTGATGGACGGCATGCCCCGGGGTAAGACAGACTTCTAGAATCAGGTCGTGACCAAGGTCGAGTCTCATTCCGTCCGCCGCATCTATTAGCCTATCTTCGGGCACCGGTTCAATCGGGCCGCTTTTAACGGCGTAGTCGCCTAAAACTTTCAGGCTGGACTCCCACAATGCAGTAGGATTTATCAAATGCGCATGAGCGCGACTGTGAGCCAGAACTTTGGCGTTAGGCAGTGCCTTAACCACTCCTCCGGCACCACCGGCATGGTCGATGTGAATATGTGTGAACACAATGTAGTCAATGTCTTCGGGATTGATATCAGCTTTCTTCAATGCAGAAAGCAAGGACGGAATAGCCGCCGTAGGTCCAGTATCTACGACGGCGTTCTTTTCACCCGAAAGCAGGTAAGTCCCGATAAATTTGTTGTATCCGGGTATGGGCGGCTGTAGATGTAAAAGCCTGATGTTTGGCGTTACAGTAAATATTTCCGGTTCTACCATCATTACCTTTTTTATATAAGGGTATTTTGTAGTATTTTGGATTTGAATTATGATGCTACTTGCTGGAGCAGCCTGTCAAGCACAAACCAGTTTAGATTTACTTACTAATGGCAATTGATATATGGCTTTACCTGAAATGGGAGTTCGTGATAGCTACACAGTGGCTGGGGATCCAGGATTCGAACCTGGCCTCACGGATTCAGAGTCCGCTGTCCTACCGCTAGACTAATCCCCAACCTGTCGGGGATTATAACAAAGGTTTATATCTATGGCAACCGTAATGAAATATTGGCAGATCTTCTCATATTTTAGCTGCAATTCCCAGACTTTAAGGTATCTATTACCAAATTACTAGTCTTTTTAGTACTAAATCATCATTACCTATGTCACAGATTGGCAGTATAATTGTAGTATACGACATAAACCTTAGGCACAGAAAAAACGTTATAACAAGCGTAAAATAGTCTTTTCGGAGGTGTGTATGAACGGATACCGGTATCTAATCTTTGCTGTAGGGTTTTTTCTTCTGTTGTTGCCCATCTCAGCAACAGGCTGTGTGCAATCAATGCCCGGGGCGGGAAAGGTCTCATCTGACGGAGCTAACGTCACTAATCCGATACCTAAGGACTATGCCGAGTTTGAAGTGGGGCCGCTTACGGTAACTCGAAGTGGCGTAAGTGTCGGCGAGATGGCAACAGTTTCTGCAACTGTTACAAACACGGGCGGCGTCCAGGGTACTTATACCGCAGTTCTAACCATTGATGGACAGCCGGCTAACCAAAAAGATGTCTCGATTGAGCCTGGGGGTACTGAGGCTGTAACCTTCCAGGTAAACAAGAATGCCCCCGGCAGCTATAAGCTAGAAATTGTAGACTCGTCCGCTACACTGAATGTTTACCAGTGGCCGTATAGAATCCAGTATGACTTGGGAAATGCCTATGGAGAACTATTAAGTGTAGCCGGAGATTATGGCTATATAGTTCATTTCTCGCCGCCGGCAACGCCTTTTAAAATACAAAAAATCGAATTATATGTGCAGGGCATTGTGGCCAAGGACAGTGACTGGTACGATAGATCTGCAACAGTGAGAATTTGGGACAGTAACAGAACGCAGCAACTATGGTCAGTGAATCTTCCGTGGCGCGTTTTTTGGAATGATGTGGGTAGTTTCTGGAAGGAGATTGAAGTTCCGAACGTCAGCGCTAACGGCGATTTCTATGTGGAAATAGTCACGCATAGTCCCCAGTTCCAGGGTGAAATGGTGGCCTGGCCATGGGGTTCTGAAGTTCGTCCTGCCATTTTCGTGGGCTATGACAGGCCTAATCCATACATAACTTCAGGCGTGTCATCTACTGAAACCCGGTCGGGTATATCTAACATGGGTCAACCTGTGGAAGTTCCGATTAAATACCAGGGGATCAACTGGCTAATCCGAGTCGATGGCGATGGCAGCCTTTAACGAATTGGCTAGTTAGTTTATTATAGACACAAACCTCTGTAACATATAAATAGGCAGCTATAAGGGCGGGACTGAGGAAGCTCATTCCTTTGTCCCGCCAATTCTTTCCTTGACCCACCGACGCCTTATTTGACGTTTATTTCTAATCATTGAGCACAACTTAATTTGCCACTATTGCCGACTCGTTGCTATACTCAATTACAGAGGATTGAGTACTTTGATTGACTGGCAGGCTTTGCAGCAGGTTATCGGGATAAACTTTAAAGATGAGTCCTTACTGCAGCAAGCTTTTATTCATTCCTCCTATACAAATGAGAATCCAGGCTCTCCAATTGCCGATAATGAGCGACTTGAATTCCTCGGCGACGCGTTATTGAGCTTTATCGTTGCTGAGGAACTGTACCGTGAGTTTCCCAATTTTAGCGAAGGTGACCTGACTGAGATTCGAGTGTCGTTAGTTCGCCAGGAAAATTTAGCGGAAATTGCCGCAGGACTTAAGCTAGGCGATTACCTACTTTTGGGAAAGGGTGAAGAGGTAACCGGAGGACGCCAGAAACAAACTAACCTGGCTGATGCCTTCGAAGCCCTGATTGGGGCTATATTCCTTGACCAGGGGTTAAGCATCGTTTCGGATTTTGTTTTAGCCAAATTTGCCGCGCAGCTTGAGGAGGTGAGAGCCAGGGGGATAGGGCGAAACTTTAAAGCTCTACTGCAGGAGTTGACGCAGGCTAAATACAAACAGCTGCCGGCTTACCGCGTCGCGGAAGCTTCGGGTCCCGACCATGACAAAAGCTTCGTTGTTGAAGTCACGCTCGGGGATAGGACGTTGGGGTCCGGTTCAGGAAAAACTAAAAGAGCGGCAGAGATGGAGGCTGCTCGCTCAGCCTGGGAGAAATTGTCGGCCGAGTAGAACCATCGTGTCTATGATGCCGGTTGAAGTATCACAATTTCAGTAGCTTCCGGCAACTTGCCGGCCTTTAATTCCATCTCGCTCGAATTTAATTTCTTAACGTTCTTCTTATCCACCAGAAAATCATCAATCGTATTTAGCGGCCAGTCACATTTAGCCGTTTTATAGTGCATAGGCATGACAACCTTCGGCTTCAAATCATCAGTCACCGTACCTGCCATTTTGGCGTCAATAGTGAAGAAACCGCCAATGGGGATGAACAATACATCTATGCTACCGATTTCAGCTATCTGCTTCTGGCTAAGCCTGTGGCCGAGGTCACCTAAATGACACAGCTTTATCCCGTCCACGGAAAAGCAGAATGCCTTGTTAGCGCCACGTTCTTTTCCCTGTGACTCGTCATGGTAGGTATCGATACCTCTGAATTGAACTCCTTTTATGTTTTTTACGCCGCTGCCGGTGATTACCTGAGGTTTGCCCGGCACCGATGAGACGTTGTTGTGGTCGAAGTGATCATGACTCATGGTCACGATATCCGCAGCCTCATTTATCGGTGCGTAACTGAGCCCGCTACCCTGAGGGTACGGGTCAGTAATAATCTTGACGCCAGCCTCAGAGGTAATCAGAAAAGAAGCATGTCCCAGCCATTTCACCTTCATGATGCACCTCCTGGTCTCTAATCAATTATCAATATAAATTCGCCCAGCCCGGCCCATCGGTTCCCTGTCACTTTGCCAAATTTAGCGCAAAATTGACCAGCGTTCGCACGCAGACACCCGTGGCTCCTTTTACTAAATAACCGCGTTCCTTTTCGGTCATCGAAGTGCCAGCTATGTCGATATGCACCCAGGGCGTCTTATCGGCAAATTCAGACAGAAACTGTGCCGCGGTAATAGCGCCACCATATCGTCCGCCGCTATTCTTGATATCGGCTACGTCGCTTTTGTTCTGTTCCTTATATTCTTCATACATTGGCATTTGCCATAGGCGCTCTCCGGCTTCGGCACCAGCCTTAACTATCTTATCTATTAACTCCTGGGAATTGCCGAATATCCCGCTGCAAATGTCTCCCAGGGCTATATGGCAGGCGCCGGTCAGGGTGGCAATATCGACCAATGATGAAAAGCCTTTCTTCACGGCATAGCCCAGTGCATCGGCCAATATGAGCCTTCCTTCGGCATCGGTGTTCACCACCTCTATAGTCTTTCCGTTTATGGCCTTTAAAATGTCGCCTGGCCTCAGAGCTTTACCGCTGGGCAGATTTTCGGTAGCCGGAACGACGGCGGTAACATTGATTTTTGGCTTAAGTTGGGCGATAGCACTCACCGCTGCCATAGCGGCAGCCGCCCCGGCCATATCGCCTTTCATCTCGGCCATATTCTCTGATGGCTTAATAGATATCCCGCCGGAGTCGAAGGTTATGCCTTTGCCAATGAAACCTGCGGTAACATGGGATTTCTTATCACCGCTATAACTTAGCACTATCAGTTTCGGCGGCTGGCAGCTTCCTTTGGCTACCCCCAAAAGCGACCACATTCCCTCTTTTTCCATTTGCTCTCGGTCCAGTATGGTCAAGTCCAGGCCGTGAGCCCTGGCCAGCTCCTGGGCTACCTTCGCCAGGTCCGTGGGCGTCATATAATTAGCCGGCTCATTTATCCAGTCCCGAGCCAGATTGGTGGCTTCGGCAACAATTCGCCCTTTACGGCAGCCGCGTTCCAGGGCCTGTAACTTAGCTGCATCTCTTTCTACGATAAGAAGTTCTGCCACCTCTTGGTTTTCAGCCTCTTTGGTCATATGCTTTCGAAATCTGTACAGTCCCAGCAGGCTGCCTTCCGTTATGGCTTGAGATGCCGCTTCCGGCTCAACTCCACCGATTCCGGCACCATGGACGATGGTGGCTATACGGCGGCAATTTAGCTTTCTCAAAGAGCGGCTTATTTCCGCGGCTAAAGTGCGAATCCTATCGAGTGTGAAATCCGACTCTTTGCCCAGTCCCGCAACGGCGACTATCCGTGCCGGAACCTTACCCAGGCTATGAATGATGCTGATTTCATTGAACTTTCCCTTGAGCTCGCCTTGTTTAATAAGTGCGGTGATGGTCTTATCCAGCGCTTTATCCACCGCTCCGGTGGCTCCCCCAGGAGGCTCCACTCCTTCAAAAAGATTAACTACAATGGCATCAGCCTCGATACTGGTAATATCGCCGGTGATTACTTTTACTTCCAAATTCGCCTCCTCAGTATGTGTAGTTCCTGGTTTCGAGGTTTCCAGAACCTTCAGAGCTTATCCAATATCTATTTTATCCCATTGGGCATGGGAAGGGAATGCCTTTCGGGCTGTTTCAGGCACATGATTTCAACGATTTAAGGCGTGAATTATCTTGTCAATGACCGGTGTTATGTCCCGTGAGGTATCCACTACAAAATAATTGCGTCCAATTTTCTCTGCTTTTGGCTTCATCTGCCTGTAGATTTCCCAGTCAGCGTCTGATTTACTATCCGGAATAGCCCCGTTTTTTCGTGCCTGGAGACGCTGATAGGCTACATCCGGTGGTGCTTCCACACTTACTAAAACCAGTCTGGCTCCAGCTCTGTCGCTGATGCGGTAAAGATATTCGCGATTATGTTCTGACAGGTTGGTAGCATCGAAGCATACGGGCACACCATTTTTCAAAAGCCCTTCCATGAGGCTGTGTATCGCAGCAAAGAGACGGGCACTTTCGACAGGGCTGTAATCGGGCGAGGGGAACAGAACTTTACGCAGCGCATCGCTCTCGAGAATATAAAATGGTTGCTTTTCAGCCAGCTTTCCGCAGAAGTAGGACTTGCCTGTCCCCGGTAAACCGCTGACAACTACGAAGCCAGGGTTAACCGTCGCTTCAGGAAGAGGGCCCAGGCTTTCTTTCAACTTTGATAAATCCCGGTTAAGCTGGCTTTGCTCCATCGGCTTGGTGAATTATAGGATATTTTGAGAGTCGACGCTATTTTGGTCGTTCCCTTGGTACCCAATTCAACCCTGTTGACTTGGGCTTGTTAGTGTTATAAAATGGTGTTACGGATATATCCTGAAGAACCGTAACGATAATGCGTAAGGGATATGGAATCTCTTTAAGAGACATGAAAATCGGCTCGTACACATCTGTACTAAGCATATGCCGGGACAGCTATTCCCTTAGCAGCAGTCCTGTGCCGGGGTTTGAAACCAGCGAGGTCCTGGCCAGGGTGAATGAGTGTCAGCCGCTTACTTCCACCGACGGTAGTTACCAGAGCGAAATACTAAAGAGCGTATTCAATATCGGCCTGAAGAGGGCAGAGACAAAGCCTCTATGGATTACGCCCAATTCAATTCGACAACGGAGATATAATCCGCTGGAGAAGGGAAGTAAAGAATCGACAGCTGACCCAATGAGCTCCGATGAATGTGCCCTACATCGGCATTTCGCCGGACTCGTAGGAAAAGATGAAAAAGATGCATTGAACTTCGCCAACAAATATGGATTATTGAAGCGTCATCCGGCGCACAACCTGGTTTTCAGGGACCGGGATAGTGGGAAGCAAGTTCAACTGGGCGAGTCCTGGCTCTGGTGGCAGGAAGAGATTAGTGATTTGGCTGCCTGTTTGAAATTGTGGGATATGGTATCGTCAGACGACAAAGAATTGAAGGATATCGTCTTATGGCACCGGGACGGAATAGCCTTGAGACTCGATGACAGTTATATCCATCTGGTAGGCAGGACAAACATGAATCTCTTAACCAGATGGCACAGGGGAGACGTCAAGGGACCGGCGCTATATTATCTTTCGCTTGAATTAGACAAGCGCTTACTTAATACCTTGACGCCGAGAATACCGGCTCTGAGAAACCACGAAGTTTACTTTTTCCCGGATAGCTTGCTGTCCGCTATATGGCTTATGTTTCTGTTAGAGATTAGCGGTGGCACTAGAATATTGCGATGCGGCATCTGCGGTGAGTATTTTAATACGCATGACCCGCGTGCACAGTTCTGCTCCACTCGCTGCCGGATGAGAAATTACAGAAGTGCGCAGAAATTAAAAGGGAGAAAGAAGGTTAAAGGCGGTAAAAAAATTTGAAATGCGTCCCTGGAGGGATTCGAACCCACGACCCGCTGCTTAGAAGGCAGCCGCTCTGTCCACTGAGCTACAGGGACCGGGCCTGAGTGTAGCACAGGAGAAATTAACTGGCAAGAGCGGTTATGCTGCCTAAGGTTGTGTTTCCTTCTGAGCGCCTTTATCTTCTTTTTTATCTTCTTTTTTGTCTACTTTATTTTCCAAACTCGTGCTTTCAGGGCTACTTTTTCTATTATCGGTGACATAGAAGCCGGAGCCTTTGAAAATTACGGGCACTGCAGAGATACAGCGCTGTGCTCCGTTCTGGCATTTAGGGCAAGCAACCATTGATTCATCGGAAAAGCTTTGTTTCAGCTCGAATTTCAAATTACACTTCGGGCAATGGTACTGATAAATGGGCATAGTCAACCTCCTGATCAGCGGAGAAGTTAAAGATTATAAACTACATTTAGCTTTCGCTAAACGAATTAGCAGTCTCATTTTGCAATTGCTAATTTTATAACAAATTTGGATATCCGGTCAAGTTTTTCTTTGTTAAGAGATAAGCCTGTAAATACTGGCTAGCGAGTTGATGCAGATGATTTCAAGGCTATGATATACTATTTGCCGATAGGGTAGGGCGGTTCGCTTACCAAATATTATATACTTCACGGGCTCGTAGCTCAGTGGCAGAGCGACCGGCTCATAACCGGTTGGTCGCAGGTTCGAACCCTGCCGAGCCCACCATCTTGGGTCAGCCTGAAACGCATAATAACCTGCTTTAATTCTTCGATTGATATGTGTGGGAGCTGGTATAGGCTGCAGCCTAGATTCTTTCGCGGAGGTATTTGAAGGCGGATAGAGCTGCGGCAGCGCCATCGCCGACGGCACCGGCAACCTGTCGGGGTGAATTCTTACGTATGTCACCGACAGCAAAGATGCCGGGCGCCGATGTGGCCATCAACTCATCCGTCTTGATAAGACCTGTTTCATCCAGCTCCACTATATCAGCGAAGCACTGGCTATTGGGTTCAATGCCGATGGCAACGAAGACACCAGCCACCTCGAGCTTAGTAATTTCACCTGTTTTTACATTGCGCAGGCTGAGGCAGCTTACTTTATTGTCTCCGATAATCTCCTCGACCACCGTATTCCAGACGGGCTCAAGTTTGGGCCGGGCTAAAGCCTTTTGTTGAAGGATTTGCCCGGCGCGGAGCTGGTCCCGCCGATGTATAACGTAGACCTTGCTGGCATGCTCGCTCAACTCTAGGGCATCGGTAATAGCCGTATCGCCGCCTCCGACAACGGCTACATCCAAGTCACGAAACAGGAAGCCATCACAAGTAGCGCAATAGGAAACACCACGGCCCACAAGTTCCTGCTCGCCGGGCACTCCGAGCTTACGATATTCCGAGCCGGCAGCGATAATCACCGCTTCAGCTTCGAAATTGCCCTCGGCTGTAATGACGCTGTATTTGCCTCCCGGCTTAATAGCTGTGACCGTGGCGTTGATGGTCTCCAGTCCGTATTTGATAGCTTGCTCGTGCATAAGCGAAGCTAATTCAAATCCGGAAATGCTATCGGGAAAGCCGGGATAGTTATCAACCTGCCTGGCATTCACTATCTGGCCGCCGAATATACCACGTTCTACGAGCAGTGACTTTAGCCCGGCTCTGGATGTGTATAAGCCGGCAGTAAGCCCGGCTGGGCCGCCGCCGATGATGATGACCTCGTATTTACTCATTTCTCTATACTTGCCCGGTATTTAATTATATCAGGTGATTGTATTATTTGTCTTGGAACTCAGGCTGGTCTACGCTTGACATAATATATGCGGATAGCAAGTTAGGACTTTCCTCTCTGGTGTCGATGGGACTTTGGTCATGATTTATCACTTATTATAATGTAATATATTGACAACGCATGTTTTCCGTGTCATTATAACGAATTGTCTGCCGTTCTTATTAGTTTTACTCCTTGATTTGCAGCGAATTTTAATTTTGTGAGGAAAAATTGACCGAGTTACTTACTACAAAGGAAGTTGCCAGTTATCTCAAGCTTAGACCTGAAACCGTGCTTCGTAGCGTGAAAAAAGGAGAAATACCGGCTATTAAGGTAGGCGGTCACTTCAGATTTGATAAGAAGCAGATAGATGAGTGGCTGCACAATAATTCGACATCCAAGAAGCGCATCCTGGTTGTTGACGACGATGAGCCCATAGGGAGGCTGTTCAAAGAGACATTAGAGAAAAATAACTATCACGTATTGACCTCTGGTAACGGCAGTAAAGCGATAAAACTGGCACAAAGTTGGACCTTCGATTTGATTTTCCTCGACCTCAAAATGCCTGATATGGATGGAGTCGAAACCTTTCGCAGAATAAGGCGAATTGATAAGTCCGTGCCTGTCGTTATCATCACCGGTTACACGGCCAGCGAGCTGCTGCAGAAAGCTTTAAAGCAAGCGCCATTCGGGATCATGAAAAAGCCGTTTGGCGCTAAAGATATACTGCGGTCCACTGAAAACTTCCTCAGCGGTGCCAGGGCGAAGGGCAAGGCAAGGAAAAGCCTTGAATAGATTTGAAACGTTTGGATTTAGCAATGAATTAAGCCGAACCTGCATGATTAATAGCAGCATGATGTAAAAATGAAAAACCAAGATAAAAGTAAATCCAACACCATACTGGCCGCATTTACGAGCGGCGTTGCCCTAGTGGCTCTTATGGACATAGCCAATGCGTATTTTGACATTCCGCATTTGGTGTTTAATGCCCCACCCACGCCGTTCAATTGGGCTGGGGTAATCTTTGAAATACTGCTCATATTTATCGTTGGCCTTTCTATCGGTCTAATGTTAACGAAGCTGCTGTCGCGACAAAAGCGAACAGAAGCGGCACTGCTGGACTCAGAAGAGCAGTATCGCTTGTTGCAGGAGCATGCCAGCGAAGGCATACTGGTAGTTCAGGATGGGATAGTCAAATTCGCTAATCCCAGAGCCGCGAGATTATTAGCCTATCCAATCAGCGAATTATCTTCCAGGCAATTTATAGAGCTTGTTCATGCGGATGACCGCAAGGTTGCAATCAGCCGCTATCTGGCAGCAATTAACAGTAAAAAACTATCGCCAGCTAACTACACGTACAGGGTTATTACCAAAAGGGGCAATATCAAATGGGCAGAAACTACATCTATCGAGGTTATTTGGGAGGAAAAACCTGCGGCACTTGTTTTCCTGACTGACGTTACCGGGCGCAAGAAAGCGGAGGAGGCATTACTAAAGAGCGAGGAGCGCTATCGGACGATACTGGAAGATATGGGAAAAGGCTATTATGAGGTAGACGTTGCCGGAAATATCACTTTTGTCAACGATTCAATATGTCGTATGCTAGGATATTCGAGCGGAGAGGTAATAGGGACAAATTATCGCTCATACGCCTATGACGAAGCGAATGCCCGGAAGATATATAGATATACTAACAGTGTTTACAGGACACGCAGGCCGGCCAAGTGGTTTTCCTGGCAATATGCAGCCAAAAACGGGGAGAAACGATTTATCGAGGCATCGATAGCTCCCAAGTTCGACGGCCAGGGAGAAATAGTTGGTTTTAGGGGGATTCTAAATGATGTCACTGAACGGAAAGCGATGGAGCAGCAAGTGCTTTTGACTAACAAGCTGGCATCCATTGGCGAACTGGCTTCCGGAGTGGCTCATGAGCTGAACAATCCACTAACCACCGTTATGGGATATGCGCAGCTGCTGATTGAAAGTAAGGATGTTCCTGAACATATTAAATCAGACCTGGATAAGGTTTACCAGGAGAGCCAGAGGGCTGCCAGGATAGTGCAGAACCTGCTGAGCTTTGCCCGCCGGCGCAGGCCTGAGAAGACCTATTTCGACATCAATAATTTAGTTCAAAAAACTCTGGACTTGCGAAGTTATGAACTCAAGGTAAACAACATCAGTGTTTTCGTCAATTTAAAGCCGGATGTGCCGGAGATAAAGGCTGATTACCATCAAATCCAGCAGGTAGTATTGAATATACTAATAAATGCCGAGCAAGCTCTGACTGAGATGAGGCGCCGGGGCAAAATTACGTTAACAACCAGTGCAGTGAAAGACCGCATCAGAATCAATATTGCTGATAATGGGCCCGGAATTTCCGAGAGTAACATAGACAAAATTTTTAACCCCTTCTTTACCACCAAGGAACTAGGCAAGGGTACCGGCCTGGGATTAAGCGTTTGCCATGGCATCGTGACTGCACATGGCGGCAAAATATATGTTGAAAGCGAAAAGGGAAAAGGTGCTGCCTTCATTATTGAGCTGCCGGTAGCGATCGCCAAAGAGATTGACATCGAGGAAGAGCCCGCTGTGCCTGAGGATATTTCTCGGCGCCGTCAAACAGCAGGCGAGAACATACTGATAATAGATGACGAACCAGGTATTCGTGATATCCTGACCAGGATTCTCTCTGAAAGAGGCTACCGAACCGACTGTGCTTCAGATGCCAAAACTGCTTTGGCTAAGTTAGCTGAAAACGGCTATGACCTTTTTATTATCGACCTGAAGCTACCGAAGATAAGCGGCAAGAAACTTTACGAAACCATGATGGAGAAGCATCCGTCCTCAACCGAAAAGGTGATGTTTATTACCGGCGATACGATAACACCGTCGACACAGGATTTCCTTGATTCAACGGGAAAGCCATACCTGACCAAGCCTTTCAATCCGCGGGTGGTGGTGGAATTGGCTGAGGAGATATTGGGCGGGAAGGTCGGTGTCCGAAACACTTGACATAATGTAATGGCACTATTTTTGTTTCTTCTGAAACAAATCTGATGAAATTACTTTCCTTATCTATCCCTTTGACCCTGGTGCAAAAATTTCCGCCTCCATATCCATATCTGACATTAATAATATTGATTAGTAATTACTGAAAGATTCGTCAAATAGCGCCATCTTGTGAGGAAACGCCTTAGTGTATCGTGTTCTCATAGACAAGGGTGGTAGTTTGCGCAAGCATTCTTTCTTTAATTCGTCGATTACCAGACACTTCATATTAGGTAACAGCCGTAAATTCTTTTTGTTAGAGATTAAGACATCGATATGTTTTTGTGAAAAATCTCCTCCGGTAACAACAAAATACAGTTTAAAGGGGAAATCACTGAACTTATGCAGCTTGATATTTAGGTTATTAGCTAGATTTCTAATAGAGTATGTGTTGAATACCTCCACTGCAAAATTTTCCTTCGCATATACAAAGAAGTCCACTCTATTCCTTCCTTCACCGTATTTCTTTTCTTCGTGGACACATATCTCTCCGTACCTTTTGTCAAGAAATTCCTTAGTCGCCATCTCCGAAGTTATAGCTAGTCGGAGAAACTCGTTAATCGTAACTTGGCGACGACTTCCCGTGCGATAATCGAGATCATTCAACCCTAAGACATTTCTAAGCTTTTTTAAACCGCCGAATTTTTGCTGAATTCGTCTAGCAGAAGGTAAATATGGGCAATTGTCTATTTCTTCAGAAGCCGGATAATGCCCGTGTTCCTTATTGAATCTCTCGAGGCCATCTTTTACATTGTCAAGTGTAACTTCACCTCTATTCATAAGTATTGTCCTCAATTACATATTAATCGCGCATTTGAAGCAACATTACCATAAAATCTACGCTCTATGCCAAAGGATGAAATTTTTTATGTGTCTCCTCAGCGTATTTATCGGATGCATGAACGTGCGGGTAGTTGTATCCAGAGATTCGTGGCCAAGGAGAATCTGAATTGCCGCTGGATTAGCACCTGCCTCAGCGAGATATATAGCGAAACCGTGCCTTAGCGAATGCGCTGAAGTAGGCACGTTTATTTTAAGCTTCTCTCGGTAGTTCTTGATTCGCTCCTGAAGATAGTTCGTGGAGATCCGTCTCTTTGGTTTGACTACATTTCTTCCGGCATAAGGGACGAATAAGGCTGCAGCGACATCATCTCGCACGGTAAGATAGTTATCAAGGTGCTGCTTGGCTCTTGGGGTCAGATAGATAAAAAGCTGCTTCTTACCTTTGCCAGTTATAAATATACGCCCATTGTTATCGACTTGGTTACGATTGAGGTTGCATAGCTCGGAAATCCGCATACCAGTGGCAAATAATACCTCCAACATAGCCCGGTTTCTTAAAGCTACTTTAGTGTCTGATTCCAGTGAAGTTGGCGATTCGATCAGTCTGACTAAATCATCAAATTCAGCCACTTGCGGGTGCTTTCGGCCAGCCTTAGTTAACTTAATTGCCTCTGGTGGCAGTGGACAAGGATAATCCATATCTATAAGGTAGTGCAGATAAGAGCGAATAGCTGACAGCATCCGGTTGACAGAGCGCGAATCAAGCTCCTTATCACCATGCTGAGCCAAGATTGCCGTCTTGCGGTCCCGTGAAACCAGATAGCTTTTATAGTAGGTAATAGCCTTCTTATCGAGTTTTTCGAAATCAATATTGCTTTCAGTCAAGAAGGTATCGAAAACTTTTAAATCTCGCTCATAATTATATACAGTTTCCTGAGAGTATTTGTTCACCTGTAAGTTCAACAGAAAATCATCAAGATGAGGCAGCATTCTTTATTAAGCCCTATTCTTTATAGTCTGCGAATCTTGTCACCATACGCATCGTGACAGGTAAATTCTATAGCCCGACTCTCATCTGTCACCAGCAGAATTTTACAATCTGTCAACATCTGTAGATTCCACCATAGCTTGTACACAGAAGTAGTTCCGATTTCGATAAACAGATCCATATAGCCATCCTTATAAATACCAAGATCAGCTCGGCCTTTGCTAAGATAAGGTTCTGGAATTACTTCAAATCCCTCGCGTTCAAAGTACTTAGTAATCACATCCATCATTTTTTTATGCCAATCGCCACCATGCCATGCTGATTTTGCAATGCTATGCCTTTGTGTCAAACCATCCCACAAGTCATGTCCATCCTCAGCGGTGAATTCCTTGGCTTGTACTTCACCTGTAATAATTAGAAGAGCGATTTTCCTAAACGTATATTGACATTCATCACAACCAGGCATTTTTTCAGTAGCGCTCTGAACGACCACACTTCGCAGCCATTCACTCTCACGTTTAATGGCCTCTTCAACAACATGCCAAGGCAGCCCTCCCTGTGCCGAGGTTTTAGCTACCATATTCCTCCTTATTCTCGGCGTTTGTTTCTGCTATGAAAAGCTTTGTGAACCTCTTTCAGATGTCTGTCGGTGATGTGGGTGTAGACCTGTGTTGTTCGAATGCTTTCGTGGCCAAGCATTTCTTGCACAGAGCGAAGGTCAGCGCCGCCGATTAGCAGGTCCGTAGCAAAAGAGTGCCTCAAGGTGTGTGGAGTGACTTCGATGGGTAAACCGCATCTTTTGGCATACTTGTTAACGATTTCCTGTACCGACCTAGCAGTTAATCGCATCTTTTCGCCATCCTTTGTAGTATCAACTCTACCGCTATAGCGTCTAAACAGCGGCTTAAAGCTGTCTTTGCGTGTTTGCAGGTAGCGCTCGAGCCAGTTTGCAGCCGTATCTGACAGAAAGACAACCCTTAGCTTATCTCCTTTGCCTCTGACACCGAATTCTTTGCGGTCCAGGTTTATCTGGTCGCGATTCAGTCGCACCAATTCCGAAACTCTAAGCCCGGTACTGAACAGAGTTTCCAAAATAGCCTTGTCTCTAAGACCGGCCTCGTCAGCTATTTTGGGGCTATTAAGCAGCCTTTCTACTTGCTCTGGGGACAGAAAAGCCACTGAACGTTGACTTTGCTTCGGCAGTTCGATTTTGTCTGGGGATAGGGTAGCAATATCCCGCTGAACCAGTAGATATCGAAGAAAAGCCCTCAAGGCGATAATATGGTAAGTCTGAGTTACACGTTTTAATAATGTTCCATCCGGATTGCATAGATGAGCCAGGTACAACCGGTATCTTCTAATAAGCTCTGATTTTATGTCATCAGGTCCTGTTGCTTTGGAGTTTGCCTTGAGCCAGTTGAGGAAACGGTTTAGATAATGCCTGTATTCACGAACAGTGAGAGGTGACCGGCCTTTCTCGACCTCCATATATTCTAGGAAATCATCGATGAGCGGTTCTAAGCTCATGGCTGGCTCCTTTGGAGTGTTTTGAGCATATCTACGGTTCGCAAAAGTGTCATTTTAAGAACCTGATTCAGGTTAACAGTTCTTCATTCCCTTGTCAAGCGCTTTTGATCTATATTGCTTCTGCGGGACAGGCCGGCGCGCATTTGTCGCCACCACGACAAAAGCGAGATACCCGTGCACAGCTTCTTGCCTCAGTACTTTATTTGGACATTGAGTCCCCGCCGCGCATATGCCGACGTCACTCTAGCTCATATTGAGTTGGATTTCGTATTAAATTGTATAGCAATCCTATCCAAAAGCTTGTCCAGTCCCCAGCCTTTTAACGCTGAGATAGCTAAAGTATTGTCGTCTGGTGGTTTTACAACCGTGGCCAGAGCTAGTCCGTTCATTTCCTCCTGGTTCCCTGAAACTTTGTCCATCTTGTTCAGGACTGTTAGCTGCGGCTTGTCGGCTAGGCCGAGCTCGGCCAGGATGTCCAGTACCGTTTGAAACTGCTCAGCAGCATCACTATGCGTTATGTCAACTACATGTATTAACAAGTCGGCTTCGGTTAATTCCTCAAGCGTGGCTCTGAAGGCAGCAACTATTAATGGTGGCAGCCTATGAATAAAACCAACAGTATCGGTTAGCAGAACCTGTTTACCATCGGGCAAAGCCAGTCGACGCGTCACCGGGTCCAGAGTGGAAAAAAGCCTGTCTTCAACCAGGACATCGGCCCGGCTCAAGGCATTGAGCAAGGTGCTTTTGCCGGCGTTAGTATAGCCGACTAGGGCGATTACAGGAATACGATTCTGCCTGCGTTTTTGTCGATAGAGCGCCCGATGACGTCTCACCGCCTCGATTTGACTCTGTAGACGTTGGATTCGCTTGCGTATCAAGCGACGGTCCGTCTCCAACTGTGACTCACCGGGCCCCCTAGTCCCGATGCCGCCGCCCAGACGTTCCAGATGGCTCCACTGCCCGGCCAGGCGCGGCAGAAGATACTGGTGTTGAGCTAATTCTACCTGTAGCTGACCTTCACGGGTTTGGGCTCGCCGGGCAAAAATATCCAGAATCAGTGCTGTACGGTCAATAACCTTGACTTCCAGGGTTTCTTCGAGATTTCTTTGCTGTCTGGGCTTTAGTTCGTCGTTAAAGATAACCACGCTGTAAGAACAATGCTCTCTGGCCTTAATAAGCTCGTCTAGCTTTCCCTTGCCCAGATAATAAGTCGGAGACGGTCTTTCCAGTTTCTGGACTAACCTGCCAACCACTTCAGCGCCGGCAGTTTTGGCCAAATAGGATAATTCCTCAAGAGAACTGCCTATCGACCATCCATCAGCAGAAGCTTTACTATCAACACCAACCAAAAAAGCTTTCTCTGTTTCAATTCGAGTCTTGAGCATGTTTTGTCGCATTGTTTATAACATTATGGCATCCTGATTTTACTTGGCCTCGTGCCATTTCATTAATCGGCTTATACCTTCATCAAGGCGGTCGTCTGGCAAGGTCAATGATAAACGTACGTAGCCTTCACCGGCGCTCCCGTAGCCGGTTCCGGGAGTGACTGCCACATTGGCTTTATCCAGTAATTCGGTCGTGAACTCTACTGATGTATAGCCATCGGGTATCCTGGCCCAGATGTAGAAGCTGGCTTTAGGTAGCCTGGCCCTTAAGCCTACATCATTGAGGGCTTTAACCAGTCTGTCTCGACGTCGCTGATAGATAGCATTGTGTTCAGCAATAAAATCCTGGGCACCGGTTAAGGCTTTGATGGCCGCTTGCTGTATGGCCTGTGGTATGCCCGAATCGAGGTTGGACTTGAACCTGAACAGAGCGTCTATCATCTTGCTGTTGCCTACAGCCATGCCAATTCTCCAGCCAGTCATATTGTAAGTCTTGGACAAAGAATGGAATTCGATGCTAACGTCTCTGGCCTCCGGTATTTGCATAAGGCTTGGCGGCCGGTAGCCATCGAAGGCGACTTCAGTATAAGGCGCGTCGTGGCATATGGCCAGGTTATTTTTCTTCGCAAAATGCACCGCCTTCTGGAAAAAAGCGATATCAGCCACTGCTCCGGTGGGATTATTGGGATAATTTAGCCATAATAGCTTAGCCTTCTCGGCTATTCTCTTAGGAATGCTTTCCAGGTCAGGCAGAAAGTCATTCTTCTCAGTCAGAGGCAGGAAGTAAGGCTTACCACCGGCAAGTAAAGTGCTCATGGAATAGACGGGGTATCCCGGGTTTGGTACCAGAGCTATATCGCCGGGGTCGATGAGGCAGAATGATATATGGCCGACGCCTTCTTTAGAGCCGATGAGGGGCAATACTTCTTTATTCGGGTCAAGTGTGACTCCAAAGCGGTCATGATACCACCGTGCGATAGCGATGCAAAGTTCAGGCAGTCCCGCAGTCTCAGGATAGCGATGATTGGCCGGGTCATGGGCTGCCTTACATAGCTCGTCGATGATATGCTGTGGTGTTGCCATATCTGGGTCGCCAATAGCAAAGCTGATTATATCCTCTCCCCTGGCTTTCTTCTCGGCGATCTTTCTATTGATTTCTACGAACAGATATGGTGGCAGCTTATCAAGTCGCTGAGAAAGTCTCATCTTGGCCACTCTCCATTAAAAACTTCTTCAACAGGCCCACTCAAATATACCTCCCCCTCACCATTCCAGTATACGGTCAAATCGCCTCCTTCTAACATTATGTCTACTTCATCATCTATGTAACCTTTGATTCTGGCGATTACAGCTGTGGCGCAGGCGCCGCTGCCGCAAGATAGTGTTTCACCGACTCCTCGCTCCCATACCCTGGCCTCTATCTTGTTTCGCTTTAACACCCTGGCTATCTCGAAATTCACCCGTTCCGGGAATATATGATGGTTTTCTACTTTTGGACCTATTGCGCAAAGAGGAAAATCAGCAACATGCTGGGATAGAAAAACTACGGCATGCGGATTGCCCATCGACACAAATGAAAGGTTCAGACCTCTTCGTCCTATAGTTAAAGGATAATCTAGAATTGGTATTATGTCAACTTCTCCCCTGCCCTTTTGTGGCTTGTCTAGTGAAACTGGTATTTCTTCCGCTTTGAAGCGAGGCATGCCCATGTTCACCCTGCCATGAGTCACTTTACCTCCAGATGCGGTGGCTTCGATAGTTCGGATGCCCGACATTGTTTCCACAGTCAGATTCGGCCCGGCAACCATTTGCCTATCGATTACGTACTTGGCAAAGCATCTCAAACCGTTGCCGCTGACCTCAGCCTCCGAACCATCGGAATTAAAAAGCCGCATTTTCAAGCCGGCAGTATTTGAATTTGCTACCAGAATAAGGCCATCAGCACCTGCGCCAAAATAGCGATGGCACAGCTCCCGAGCTAACTTGGACCAATCGCGTTCCATGTTGCGGGCATCTATGAATATGAAATCGTTTCCGGTACCCTGCAATTTAGTGAAATTCATGATTAGTCTTCTTCCTGTTGAACACCAGCCAGAAATGATGACACCAGATTGGCTGCCTCTCTTGGTGTGTCATCATATTCATTGAGCCAGTGAATTCTGGCGTCGCCTGGCCGGAACCAGGCATATTGATGGCGGGCAAAACGATGTGTCTCCTTTTTAATCTGCTCGATAGCTGTGTTCAAATCCATCTCTTCTTGAATGAACATAGCTATCTGTTTATAGCCTATACCGGACATGGAAGGCAAATCCAGGCTGTAGCCCTTAGCTATCAAATCTTTTACTTCGTCTACCAGCCCCTGTTTTATCATCTCGTCTACCCTCGAGTCAACTCTACGATATAGGTTGTCCCGCTGCATGGTTAAGCCGATAATTAAAATGGGGTACGGCGGTGGTTGTTTTTGCCATAGCTCGGAAACAGGCCGTCCGGTTTTCTGGCATATCTCCAACGCCCTTATGATGCGCCGCAGGTTGCCTGGCATAATCCTGGTAGCAGCCACCGGGTCCACTTTCTGCAGTTCTTGAAACAAGGCGTAGCCACCCTTTTCTTGAGCTCTTTTCTCAAGCCCGTGTCTGAATTCAGCATTCGGAGGCACCGGCGGTATCTTCCAGCCTTCCACTACAGACCAAACATACAGGCCGCTGCCGCCAACCAGAAGAGGAAGCTTATTTCGCCGTTGAATATCTTCAATGGCCTCAAAAGCCAGTTTCTGATATATGGCTAGGTTGAAGGATTCGTCAGGGTCAATCAGGTCAACAAGGTGATGTCGAATCAGTGATAGCTCAGCACGGCTGGACTTGGCTGTGCCGATGTCCATATATCGGTAAACTTGCCGGCTATCCGCATTTACTATCTCGCCCTGGAATTTTTGGGCCAGGTGTAAAGCGAGTTGGCTCTTACCTGCTGCCGTCGGGCCAATAACAGCAACCAGGCATTTCATCTTGTTGATTTGAGGTTGGCTGTCTGTTTGACGATGCTCACGAACTCATTAGATTTAAGGCTGGCGCCGCCGACCAGGGCACCATCGATATCAGGTTCGGCGATGAATTCCGCAATGTTGTTGCCGGTGACGCTGCCGCCGTATAGTATGCGCACTGCTTCGGCGGTTTCTCTATTCCATAGACCAGCCACGATACCGCGAATCAGACCAATGGTAGTGTTAGCTTGTTTGCCTGTAGCTGCTCTGCCGGTGCCGATAGCCCAGATAGGCTCATAGGCGATAACGAGTTGGTTCGTAGGACTTATACCGGCCAGGCCTGCTTTTACCTGACCGGCAATTACCTGTTCGGCCTTGCCGGTCTCATTGTCTTTCAGGCTTTCTCCGACACATACAATGGGTTTCAGTCCAGATTCGAAAGCTTTCTTCACTTTTTTATTGACTATCTCGTCTGTTTCAAAAAAGTACTGTCTGCGCTCCGAATGGCCAAGGATGACAAAATCGCATAAATCAGTGAGCATAATGGGTGATATTTCGCCAGTGTAGGCGCCTTTTTCCTCAAAATACATATTCTGAGCACCGAGCTTCACAGGAGTGCCTTTTAAAAGTTCCTTGACAGCAGCCAGTGAGATAAATGGCGGGCAAAGCACTTTTTCCACACCGTCTGTGCCATCCAGCTCATTAAGTATAGCCCGAACAAGACTTTTGGCCTCTTCCAGTACAGTATTCATTTTCCAGTTGCCGGCGATTAATGGTTTCCGCACAGTCAAGCTCCAAATTTGGTAAGTTTTAAGGCATTAGCCATCGCCAGAGGCATGATGTCCGTGGCGTGGAGCCTGCCCAACCCACCGGAAAGACAAGCCGATTCCGAGAATTCTTTGACATCATCGGACCGGCACCACTGAGAATATAATAAAACAGGTACCGGATGCCAGCTGTGCCCTTTCAGTACAGCCGGGGTCGAATGGTCGCCGGTAACGACGATAACGTCCGGTTTCAAATTTAATAATTGTGGCAGAGCGGAATCAACCTCTTCGATAACCTTGACCTTCCTTGAAAAGTCCCCGTCTTCACCGGCACTGTCTGCATGTTTGACGTGAACATAGAAGAAATCGTGCTTGTCGAAGTAATCAGCTAGAATCTTGAGTTCTTCCTGGATGCCACCGTCGGCCCTGAATACTTTCATACCTATCAATTTAGCCAGCCCCTTATACATGGGGTAGACGGCTATAGCTGCCGGTGTCAGCTTGTATATTTCACCCATAGATGGGATATCCGGTAATTTAGAAAAACCGCGGAGCAAAATCATATTGGCTGGATGATTTTTTGCTAAGATTCCTTTAGACTTGCTAATAAACTCATTTACAATGTCAGCCGTATGCTTGGCTATTATTTTCAGGTACTTAGCTGGATAGGGAGCTAATCCTGACCTTTGTGGGTCGGTATCGTTGAGTTCAGCACGCAAATCTTTGCCGCGTAAGACAAATGAAAATCGATGTTCTTTGACTGGTAAGACAAAAAGCTCAACTCCTTCTAATTTGATTTGGCCCAGCAGCTTACACAGTCCAGCGCATTTCTCCGTTGCAATGCGGCCGGCTCTGCGGTCGGTGATTAATCCGTCGTCATCAACGGTGCAAAAATTGCCTCTAGCGGCTACGTCATTTTTGGTCAGTTCAAAATCGATACCCAGTGCTTCAAGAACTCCCCGCCCAATGCTAAATTTTAATGGGTCGTAGCCAAATAATGCCAGATGCCCGGGTCCACTTCCCGGTGTGATTCCCGGACTTACCGGATCGATGAGTCCGCATATGCTTTTCTTAGCCAGCTGGTCAAGATAAGGGGTGTGGGCTGTTTCTAATTCGGTATGGCCGGTCTTAGCATCCGGTAGCCCACCGAGGCCATCGATAACCAGCATCACTATTTTAGATGCTGAGACTACGCTAATCTCTTTTATTTCTTCTAATGAGACCATTTTCATTTATCCAGTAGCACAGCCACTCCCGGAAGGGTCTTCCCTTCCAGAAATTTCAGGCTGGCACCACCGCCTGTGGAGACATGGGTCATTTTATTGGCCAGGTTCATCTTTTCAACGATCTCCGCTGTCGAGCCACCGCCAACAATAGTCGTTGCTTTCAAGCTGGCCAGCAACTCAGCCATGGCCTTGGTTCCTCCGGCAAATTGCTCTATCTCATATACCCCCATGGGACCGTTCCAAAAGACCGTTCGGCATTGCCTTATTTTTTGAGAAAAGAGTTCAACGGTTTGGGGGCCAATATCGACGATATTTTTGTTTGCCGGTATATCGCTAACCCGGACTACCTCACCTTTAGCTTCCGGGCTTATGTTACTGGCTACAATAACATCTACCGGCAGAAGCAAAGCTCCGCCGTTTCTTCTGGCGTTTTCTATCAATTCCTGAGCCAGACTCTGTTTGTCAGCTTCGACTAGAGACAACCCTACTTCGTAGCCCTGGGCTTTCAAGAAGGTGGCTGCCATGCCGCCGCCGATGAGCAGCACATCGACTTTGCTCAGTATATTTTGAATCAAGCCGATTTTATCGCTGACCTTGGCACCTCCTAATAAAGCAACAAAGGGATGTTCAGGACTTGTTAGAAGGCTGCCGAGGGCCTGCAACTCTTTTTCCATCAGAAAACCCGCGACAGCCGGCAGGTATTTAGCCACACCTACCGTTGAAGCATGAGCGCGATGAGCGGTGCCGAAGGCGTCATCTACATAGATATCAGCCAGCTTGGCTAACGCCTGGGCGAAAGAAGGGTCATTGGCTTCTTCCTCAGCATGAAAGCGCAAGTTCTCCAGAAGCAGAATATCGCCCGGCTTAAGATTGTCTGCTGCTTTTTCCACATCGGAACCTATACAGTCCGAGACAGTTGATACCGGCAGGTTTATGAGTCGAGAAAGTCGCTGGGCTATGGGAGCCATTCGCAGTCCCTCGACCACCTTGCCATCCGGGCGTCCCAGGTGGGAACATATAATAACTTTCGCCTTATGCTCAACAAGGTATTTTAGGGTAGGCAGAACAGCCCGCATGCGACTATCATCGCTAATGGCACATGTCTTTATGTCCAACGGGACATTGAAATCCACTCTCACCAAAACTTTCTTCCCGTCAACCTCTATGTCTCTAATAGTCTTTTTAGCCAACCTGTTTTCCTGATATGGTTCGTTCCAGTTTTTTCTTTATATCCTTGACTTCAGCCACTGCTGCCGGAGCTGTTTCGAATACGCTCTTTCCAAGTCGGTCAGCCTGAGCCACTTCCGGGTGATAGTTAATAAAACCCAGTACCTCAAAATCGGACAGGTTGTCAATAATAAACCGGCGCTCATCGTCATCATGAGTTTTTGAGCCGACAATGTAGCACTTTTTGACGCCCAGGTCTTTGGCTAAACGTTGAATGGCTCGAGCTGTTTGAAAACTACGCTGCCCGGGTTCAACTACTATGATGAAGGCATCTACAGCTTTAGCCGTTCCACGTCCCAGGTTCTCAACACCGGCATCCATGTCCATAATAACCACCTCAGACCTGCCTAAGACCAGATGGCTCACCAGGCTTTTCAGCATGGCTCCTTCCGGGCACAGGCACCCACTGCCTCCCCTTTTGACCGTTCCCATGACCAGTAGCTTTATACCGTCTTTTTCAATTGAAAATCGCTCAGGGATGTCGTCGACTTTAGGATTGAGCTTGAAGAACATGCCGAAGCTGCTTGATTTAGCTCCAGTGCGTTCCTGTATCAACTCCTGGAGTTCGGCAATTGGAGTAATCTGCTGTGCCTCTTCAGCGCTAATACCCAGGGCTGTAGCTAAATTAGCGTCGGGATTGGCGTCAATAGCTATAACCCGATTGCCCTCAGTTGAGTATATCCGGGCTAGAAGGCTTGTTAATGTGGTTTTACCTACGCCGCCCTTACCGGTAATAGCTAGTTTCATAAGCTGCCGCAGAGCACTGAACGAAAGATATTTTCCGAAATGCTGACCCGACTATTGGACAATTATTGTCCTGGCCAATCTAACTGGAGTATATCTAATGGCGGAGACAAAATCAAGATAGTTTTTTGCAAATGGGTTCTCAAGCTGATTCGAGCAATGCTATAATAGTGCCGTGCGTATTGCTATTATCGGGCTGGGTCTTATAGGTGGCTCTATAGGATTGGCTTTGAAACAAGCCAATTGGCGACGAGCAGAGGTAACCGGTTACGCCCGTCGCCGGGAAACAGCGTCTCTGGCGCGGAAATCAGGTGCCATCGACAGGGTCGAATTAGACCTTCGTAAAGCAGTCAAGAGCGCTGATATCATTATTGTGGCCACGCCGGTCTTGGTAATAAAAGATGTTTTCGCGCAGATTGCTCCCGAGTTGTCAGACGGCTCTATTGTTACTGACACCGCAAGCACCAAGCTGCAGGTTATGCGATGGGCACAAAAATTGTTGCCGTCTAGGACAAGCTTTATTGGCGGCCATCCCATGGCGGGTAAAGAGATTTCGACCATTAAAGCTGCTACAGCCGACCTGTTCCGCAAATGCACCTATTGCTTAACACCGCTGTCGCAAGCCAAGCCAGCTGCTGTGAGAACAGTGAAAGATATGGTAAAAGCACTGGGAGCAGTTCCTCTTGTCATAGAGGCTGAAGAACACGATAGACTGGTAGCTGGTATCAGTCATCTGCCATTACTATTGTCGGTAGCTTTGGTCTTGGCAACCACTGAAAATCCCTCCTGGCCAAAGATGTCACGTCTAGCAGCTAGCGGATATCGTGACCTCACGCGTCTGGCTTCGGGAAATCCGGAACTTGGCGCACATATTTGCCTTAGTAACCAGGCTGCCATTGTCTCCTGGATTGATATGTTCATCGAGGAGCTGCAAAAACTACGTAAGCTGGTGGCTGACGGCAGCGAAGAAATAGAGCGAGCTCTGGCTATAGCTAACGAGGCGAGGCAAAAATGGCTGGAAAAGCGCAACTAATGAACATTTTACCTCCCAGGCAATTGGTCGGAGAAATCCCCGTACCTGGTGATAAATCTATTTCGCACCGTGCTCTTATTCTTAACAGCCTGGCCCTTGGTAACAGTCAAATCACTAATCTATCGCCAGGCAAAGATTGCCTTTCGACTATAAACTGTTTAAGGGCTCTCGGGGTTAAGCTGATAAAGCAGGACGGAAAACCACCGGCTATACTCATTACTGGAGCTGGTAACGCCGGCTTAACCGAATCTCGAGATGTCCTCAATGCCGGGAACAGCGGTACTACCATACGTCTACTTAGTGGCGTTCTCTCTTCACAGCCCTTCCTTTCTGTTCTCACTGGCGATACTTCTCTTCGGTCCAGGCCGATGAAACGCTTAATTGAGCCACTTCGGTTAATGGGTGCCGAAATCTATGGACGTGATGACGATTCCCTGGCTCCCCTAGTAATTAGAGGTAAGAAACTCCACGGCATGAGCTACACCTTACCGATGCCAAGTGCCCAGATTAAATCAGCAATTTTGTTAGCCGGCCTGTTTGCTCGTGGAGATACCACTGTGGAGCAACTTCAGCTATCTCGCGATCATACAGAGCGACTGCTCAAACGCATGGGGGCTAGACTTGAAAGCGATAATGCACACATTTCCCTGACACCTTTAAATACTCCGTTAACCGCGGTTGACCTCCATGTACCTGGTGATATCAGCTCGGCAGCCTACTGGCTTGTTGCCGGGGCTATCCATCCCAATGCCGAGATTAAGATACTGAATTGCGGTGTTAATCCGACACGGACCGGTATTATAGATGCACTTTTAGCCATGGGCGCCAGACTAAGAATAGAGAACCAGCGATTAGAAGGTAATGAGCCCGTTGCCGACCTGCATATTGAATCCAGCCGCCTAAAAGCCATTGAAATCGGTGGAGATTTAATTCCTCGATTAATCGACGAGATACCACTGCTGACTGTGGCTGCCTGCGTAGCCGAAGGCAAGACTGTAATCAGAGACGCTAACGAGTTACGGGTCAAAGAATCTGATAGAATTGCGTCAACAAGTCAGGAACTATCCCGCCTTGGTGCCAGGATTGAAGAATTACCTGACGGGATGGTTATACATGGGGGAAAGGCACTGCTCGGCAAGGAAGTACAAAGTCATGGTGACCATCGGCTGGCGATGAGTCTGGCAATAGCCGGTCTGGTTGCTGGAGGAAACACCTCAATTCAAAATGCTCGTGTTGCCGAAATATCAAATCCGGATTTTTGGGAAGAACTGAGTAGTCTTGCCAAGTATTAACTTGATACACGCCGTTAATCACCAGGCTACGGGTATTGATTTAAATCGATATCCGTCGAGGAATAATAGTGGCTCGTAACAAAGGGAAAAACACTAAAACTGCACACCCGCTGCTTATTGTCATTTCTGGCCCTTCAGGTGTCGGCAAGGACGCCACTTTAGATAGAATGAAAAAAGCAGGTCTACCTTACCACTACGTTGTGACTGCCACCACCCGACCGAAGCGCCCGGGAGAGAAAGACGGCGTTGACTATTGGTTTTTGTCCGAAGACAAATTCCAGCAAATGGTTAAAAAGAATCAATTTTTGGAGTGGGCAAAGGTTTACGGCAATTACTACGGCGTGCCTGAACGGCAAATTAAGGAGACTCTAAAACAGGGGTTGGATGCTGTGGTGAAAGTGGATGTGCAGGGAGCGGCTACCATCAAGCGAATTTTACCCGACGCCCTGTTTATATTCCTGATGCCGCCATCGTCAGAAGAGTTGGCTAATCGATTGAAACAGCGGTACGGATTATCGTCAGCCGATTTAGATGTTCGACTTGGCAAAGCTCAGGAAGAAATGGAAAGCTTGCTAATGTTCGATTATGTTATTACAAGTTATACAGACAATCTGGATCTCACAGCCGCCCATATAAATGCTGCAGTTACCGCCGCGAAATGCGGGACAAAACCAGGGGTGGTAAGTTTATAGGAAAATCCGGCGTTAATTAGTGGTTCTTCGTCCCAAGCGATAGAGTGGCCCGCCTCAAACTAACTCCAGCAACGAGAGAATTTCGTTTTCCTTGTCTCTCATCTTCTGTTCTTCTTCCGGCAATTCATGGTCATAGCCTAAGAGATGAAGTATTCCATGGACGATTAGCAGTGCTAGCTCTCGTGGCACTCCGTGGCCTTGCTCTTGTGCTTGTTTTACTGCTTGCGGATATGAGATTACTACTTCACCCAGATGTCTAATGCCATCCGGAGGGCTTACAAATGACCCTTCAGGCTCCTGATTCATATTAGGCGTCATTTGGAAAGCCAGTACGTCTGTTGGTTTATCCTGACCTCTATAAATTCTATTTAGCTTTTGAATCGTCTTGCTATCGGTAATGAGCAATCCCATCTCCGCTGACGAGGCAATGCTCTCATCTTCAAGAACTCTTCTGGCTATCCTTTCAAGCCAGTTTTTATCTACAGGTAAGTCCATATTCCGTTTAATTGAGATATTAATCTCAGGATCAAACATAATTTGTCCTAGTAAAGAGCATAATATCAAAATAGCGTATCTCCATAAAGGCTGTGCTCATTAATTTAGTTGAAAGGTATAAAAAAACTGTGCTATATTGAACCAAGTTGCCAGCTGGAGGGATCGCATAGTGGTCTAGTGCGGCCGCCTGCTAAGCGGTTGCTCCGAGAAATCGGGGTCATGGGTTCGAATCCCATTCCCTCCGCCATGTTAAACATTCACCTCAATCGTCGACACTGAGCTTCTCTGATAGTATCTTTTGCTCTTTAGAAATGACCTCTGAATTGACACAATTTCTGGCTTTGAGCTAGCATAGTTGAAAACGGGAATGATTTTTAATTTTTGAAGCAGAGACCTCGAAACGTAAGGAATAGATATGCCTGACTATTACATTTGGACGATAGGTTGCCAGATGAACAGAACAGAATCGCAGCACGTGGCTAACTATCTCGGATTGTTTGGCTATCAAGCGACTGACATGCTGCAGAAAGCTGATCTGGTAGTGCTCAATACCTGTGTAGTCCGGCAAAGTGCGGAAAGCAAAGTTCTCGGTATGCTTGGTTACCTGAAGGGCATGAAGAGTCAAAAGTCCGATTTATCTATTCTGGTTACCGGATGCTTCGTCGATTCTGATATTAAGCAACTTGAGAATAGCTTCCCGCATGTCGACCTGTTCTTCAAGCCGTCCGATTATGCCGGATTGCTTAACTGGGCTGAAAAGCAAGCTATTGTTGTACCCGAAGACATAGCATGCTTACCTTCAAGCCAGAGCGTAAAGGTAAGTGCTTTTATTCCAATTATTCAGGGATGCAACAATTTCTGTTCCTATTGCATTGTCCCATACCGGCGGGGAAGGGAAAGGAGTCGACCTATCGATGAGGTGGTCCGTGAAGTGACAGGGCTGGCAGGGCGCGGGGCGAAGGAAGTTACTTTATTAGGCCAGAATGTGAATTCGTACGGGCACGACCTACCAGCACCATCTGACCTCGGCTACTTGCTCTCCGCATTAAACAATGTAGTTGGATTGGCTAGGATTCGTTTTCTAACCAATCACCCCAAGGATATGAGCCAACAGCTCATACAAACTATCGCTTCTTTAGACAAGGTCTGCAAGCATATAAACCTTCCGCTCCAGGCAGGAAATGACGATGTGCTCAAAGCCATGCGGCGGGGTTATACAGCAAAACAGTACCGGCAGCTCGTTAATAACATCCGCAAATATATACCCGAGGTGGCACTGAGCACGGATGTCATCGTTGGCTTTCCTGATGAAAGCGATGAGCAATTTGAGCAAACTCTGGCTATGCTCGACGAAATCAGATTCGATACTGTTCATGTTGCTGCCTATTCTCCCCGCCCTGGCACCATTGCCTCACAGGAGCATCAGGACAATATTCCGCCTGAGATTAAGAAGGAACGTCTAAACAAAGTAGAGGAAATTCAAGCTAACATAGCGGCTGAAATCAACTCTCGACTTACGGGCAAGACAGTAGAGATGCTGGTAGACGGCAGAAAAGGCGGCAAATGGTGTGGTCGCACGCGGAGCAACAAGCTGGTCTTCTTTGAAAGCGCCGATGATTGCCTGGGAAGATTAGTAGATGTTACTATAGTTAAGACAAGCCCCTGGGCATTGCAAGCGCAGTCGCCAGGGCCGGCCATAGCTAGGAGATTGAAATAATGATTTACGATTACATCATAGTGGGCAGTGGTATTGCCGGACTTTATACGGCTCTGCTGGCTAAAGAAGCAGGCAGTGTCCTTATTCTGACTAAAGGTAGTATCGAAGATTGTAATACCAGGCATGCTCAAGGGGGCATTGCTGCCCCTATAGGCAAAAATGATTCTCCCGAGCTCCATTTCCAGGACACTATGAATGCCGGCGATGGGCTGTGTGACCCCGAGGCAGTACGAATTCTGGTCACTGAGGCACCTGACCGCATTGCCGACCTTATAAAATTCGGCGTTCCTTTTGATACACAGGATGGAGAAATTGCACTCACCAGGGAAGCTGCGCATACCGTTCCGCGTATACTTCATGCCGGCGGCGATGCCACCGGTGAGCATATCGAGGTTACTCTGAGCCGGCGAGTGCACATGTCTTCGATAAAAGTCCTGGAATACTGTTTAGTCACTCAAATTTTGATAGAATCCGGAAAAGTCAAAGGTGTACGAGCTCTTGACGCCCGCACTGGCTCAGTTGAAGATTATGATTGCCGTTTTGTTATTATAGCTACCGGTGGTGCCGGACGACTATTTAAATATACTACTAACTCGGATGTAGCCACCGGTGATGGTATTACTCTGGCTTTTCAAGCCGGTGCCGAAATCACGGACATGGAATTTTTCCAGTTTCATCCGACTGCGCTTCGGCTCCCGGGTGTTCCGCCCTTTCTTATCAGCGAGGCTGTGCGGGGCGAAGGCGGCATTTTGCGTAACGTGGAAGGCTATCGCTTTATGCCCGACTATACTCCTGAAGCTGAACTGGCACCAAGAGACGTGGTAGCCAGAAGTATCATTTATGAGATGAGAAAAACCGGCAGCGATCGAGTATTCCTGGATGTGACGCATATACCGGCTCGCCGTGTCGCCACGCGTTTCCCAAATATCTATCGCTTCTGTCTGGACCATGGACTGGACATCACCAAAGGCCTTATCCCGGTAGCTCCAGCCGCCCATTATTTCATGGGTGGGGTTAAGGTAAATATATGGGGTGAGACTAATATCGCCGGGTTATTTGCTGCCGGTGAAACTGCATGTACCGGTGTCCACGGTGCCAACCGATTGGCTTCAAACTCGTTGCTCGAGGTTGTGGTCTTCAGTAAACGGATTATTGAAAGAGCAAGGGAGGCTACTGGGACCATCTCAACTCCGGTAACCAGCCAAACCAACTGTTACCATCTTGAGCAGCGCAAGAAGCTGAGAACGGCACCAAAACTCAACTTAACAAACCTGCAATCTCTTCTCTGGGATAAAGTGGGTATCGTCCGTTCCGGTGAGGGGCTGTCCAAAGCCACGGATATCCTGGCAACATGGCAGGGTTTACTGCCCCAGCCTACAGACCGGCCTTCGTACGAGCTCAATAACATGGTTTTGAATGCTCGCTTGATGGCTGAGGCTGCACTGCTTCGTGAAGAAAGCCGGGGTGCTCATTTCCGTACCGACTTTCCGAAACCTTCGCCGGACTGGCAGAAACATATCGTTTTCAAAACAAACGAGGATTTGTAGAACATATTATCTACCTACAACTTTACACCTGCAAAATGCATGTGATTGGCTAGATAGCTATCCGATACTAAAAATAAGAGCCGTAATTTGTGCCCTGTATCTTTATTAAGAACATAAACTGTTGTGCTATAATTCCGTGAATTTAGCTTTAAAACATTAGATTAAAGAGCCCGATGGTAGAGCTAGTTTACACAGGGCTGTAATCCAGAAAGGAGAGCGTTATGGCTATAAAAGCCAAGGGTTGCCAGGATCTTGTCACTGAAGTCATAGAGACCAGATTATGTGCTTTATGTGGCGCCTGTACTGGTAATTGCCCTTACCTGGCTTATCATAACGGTAGAGTAGCGCTTCTGGATAATTGTACCAGAACGGATGAAGCGCAATGCTATGAATACTGTCCACGTACTTACACAGATATGGATGCAATTAGTCGAAAAATATTCGGCACGCCTTATGGAGATAATGAGATAGGCACCGTAAAAGAAGTATTCATGGCCAGAGCAACGGACGCTGTCGTTAAGAAAAAAGCACAGTACGGCGGCGTGGTAACTGCACTATTATCACTGGCACTGGCTGAGGGTCTTATCGATGGAGCCGTCCTGACTAAGACTTCGGATGATAAAACTCCGGCTCCATTTCTGGCTCGAAGTGTCGATGATGTGCTTCAATGTGCCGGCTCCAGCTATATGGCCTGTCCCGTATTGGGAAGATATAACCAAATCCCCAAAGAAGACATTCTCAAACTGGGAATTGTTGCCATGCCTTGTCAGGTTTTATCTGTGACGAAGATGAAAGCAGAGCCACCAGAGAACAGAGTTAGCATAGATAATGTCGAATTGGTTATCGGACTGTTCTGCACCTGGGCTTTGTCTCCCGACAAATTCTATCGATTCTTGAAGGAAAATATCGACCTGGCCAAAGTTAAGAAATTCGATATCCCACCACCACCGGCGAACAGGTTCGATGCTTATACTGCATCGGGCAAAACTTCGTTTCCGCTGGAACAAATCAGAAAGTTCACGATGCCTACCTGCGCTTATTGTTTGGATATGACATCAGAGTTTGCTGACGTTTCGGTTGGCTCTGTCGAGGGCACCGAAGGATGGAACACCGTCATAGTTCGCACCGATGGTGGTGCCGACCTAATTGAGATAGCAAAAAAGAAAGGGAAGCTTCAAGTAGACAAGTTGCCTGCGTCAAACCTGGAGCATATCAAAGAAGCGGCGCTGCTCAAAAAGAAGCGGGCTATGAATGAGATTGTCAAAAAGAGCGGTGACAAAAACAACCTGTTGTATCTTGGTTTATCGCCCAGATTGACCGAAAAGCTACTAGCCTAGCAGGTGTCGGAAACAAGGAGGTAAGTGTTATGGCGAATATCGAGATAGATGCACCTGGCACCAGCCAGCTCTTTATTGGTAACGAAGCTATTGCCCGGGGAGCACTGGAGGCTGGTATAGGATTTGCCGCTGCCTATCCGGGCACGCCATCATCGGAAATTCTAGGCAGCTTAGCTCAGGTAGCTAAGAAGATAGGTATATACGCAGAATGGTCGATAAATGAGATGGTGGCCATGGAAGCTGCCGCCGGTGCTTCCTTTGCCGGCATTAGAGCTCTGGCTGCTATGAAACAGAACGGGATAAATGTGGTTTCTGATTTTCTGGCAAACCTGGTTATGAGCGGTACGGGCAAAGGAGGCCTGGTTTTAGTGAGCTGCGATGACCCGTCGGCTATATCCAGCTCTAATGAGCAGGATACACGGCCGATAGCCAAATGGTTGGACATTCCGCTGGTAGAACCGGGTGACTTTCAAGAGGCCAAAGATATGACAAAATGGCTCTTTGACCTGGCTGAAGAATTGGGTACCCTTTGTATATTACGCAGTGTGACTCGTATTGCTCATGCCCGAGGTAATGTAAAGCTAGGTGAACTGCCGGCGAAACAGCATAAGGCTCATTTCGACCAGATACACGATTTGAAAAACGTAATGCCAACCACATTCATGCCGATGCCGAGTTCCTTGCGCCATTTCTTCTTACACATGAAGCTAGACAAGGCACGTGAGAAGTTCGAATCATCGCCGTTTAATCGATATGCGGGGCCCGATAAGTCGGATCTGCTGATTATAACCAGCGGTAGTTGCTGGCTTTACTCTCAGGATGCCATAGAGGCGCTAAAACTGAGAGACAGGGTGGGTATTCTCAAACTGGGGACGCTGTGGCCGCTGCCGGAGAAGTTTGTTACGGAGCACCTGAATAAATCGGATAAAGTTTTATTTGTAGAAGAAATTGATCCTTTCCTGGAGCGGAGCGTTATGGAATTAGCCGGCAATTTACCTCCAAACGCTATACGCCCTACCTTTTATGGAAAGCGTTCAGGGCACATAAATGCCTACGGGGAGCTAAATCCGGATATGGTCATCAAGGCTATATCCACGATATTAGGGTTGACATACCAACCTCGTGACATCCAATACAGCAAAAAAGCGGAAGCTCTGGTTAAGAGCAGCGTTCCGGAAAGGAGCATGACCTTTTGTGCTGGCTGTCCACATCGTGCTACGTTCTGGTCGATTAAGAACGCGCTTAAGCTAGATGGGCGTGATGGTTTCGTTACAGGCGATATAGGATGTTACTCCCTGGCATTGGGACCTGCCGGCTTCTTTCAGGTCAGGACAATGCACTGCATGGGCGGTGGAGCCGGTGTGGCTAACGGTTTGGGTAAGCTAGGACAGTTTGGCTTTGACCAGCCGGTGATTGCTGTAGTTGGGGATTCCACTTTCTATCACGCTACTATTCCGGCATTGATAAACGGTATTTATAATCAATCTAAGTTTATACTTGTTATTCTGGACAACAGTGCCACGGCTATGACCGGCTTTCAACCTCATCCGGGCACCGGAATGACTGCTATGGGGGAGCCGACCAAGGTGGTGAGCATGGAAGCTCTATGCCGCTCTTTGGGCGCGCATGTTGAGGTCTGCGACCCCTTCGACTTGAAAGGTACTACTAATACATTATTGAAGATGATGGCTGAGGACGGAGGCGCTAAAGTGGCTATAATGCGCCGCAGTTGCGAACTGGTCAGAGCCAAAAAGGAAAAAACACCCTACAAGGTGCATATTGATGCCGAGAAGTGCATCGGCGAAGCTTGTGGCTGCGACAGACTATGTACCAGAATTTTCCTCTGCCCGGGACTTATATGGGATAAGAAAGCCGGTAAATCCAGGATAGACGAGGTTATTTGTTCCGGATGTGGCGTTTGCGCGGACGTCTGCCCGCAAGGAGCTATCATAAGGGAGGCAGCATGACAAAAAAACAGTTGACGAAAGACCCATTAAACCTGATTATTACCGGTGTCGGGGGACAAGGCAACGTGATGATTTCCTTAATTATCGGCAATGCATTTGTGAGGGATGGCTTCTTCGTGACTGTTGGCGAGACCTATGGCGCATCCCAACGTGGCGGGCCGGTCATGAGCCATATGAGAATCTCTAAAGAAACCCAGTACAGCCCGTTTATTCCCGAGGGTTGTGCTGATATTATCCTCGGTATGGAGCCTGTGGAAACACTGCGGATGCTCGGGAAATATGGTAATCCGAATGTTATCACCATAATTAACCCGAGGCCCATATATTCCATTGATGTCACCGGCGGCCACGCTCAATATCCAGATTTAGATAAGCTAATTGAGACGGTAAAGGAGTTGTCATCTCAAACATGGCTTATAAATGCCACCGAGGAAGCACAGAAAATGGGAAGCCATATGTTTGCCAACGCGATTCTCATCGGTGCCCTAATAGGCTCCGGTGTATTGCCGCTAGATAAAAAGTCGGTAGAACCTGTGTTGCGTGAGACATTTCCTAAGGAAATCGAAACCAATTTAGTAGCTTTCAATAAAGGCATTAAACTGGTAAAGACGTAAAAATCGTTTGTCGATTTATGACTGTTCCCCTCCTGCTGACATCCATTTAGGCATGAAGGCCTAATTCCGGTAAACATCTACCACATTTTTTGTTCATTTCCGCAATTTTACACCAAAATCTGCTTCAGAGGGCTTGACAACCGACAAAAAGTTGTGTACACTTGTTTGTAGAACAATGGTTTGTAACACACTAGTTTGTAAAACATGTGTTTAAATAAGGAAATCAAGTGAGAAAGCCGGGTGTAAGTGAGACCAGACAGCGGATATTTAAGTTTATCCGCGCTTTTATTGAAGACATAGGTTACGCACCCACAGTTAGAGATATATTGAAGGGCTGCAATATCAGCTCAACCGCGGTCGTTCAACATCATCTGAACATACTGGAAAGAGAAGGCCACATACATCGGGACCCGGAGATTTTTAGAAGCATCCAACTCCTTGACAGGAAACATATTGTTAGAGTGCCGCTTTTAGGCTACATTGCCGCTGGCGAGCCCATACCTGTACCCGATTCAGATACATGGCAAAAAGATGCCGCAGAGGCATTAGATCTAACCGAGGATCTGATTACCGGGAAGGAAGTCTATGCCTTGAAAGTTAAAGGCCTTTCTATGGTAGACGCGTTAATTGATGACGGTGATATTGTCTTAATGGAAGCGGCACAAACAGCTGATGATGGCGATATGGTTGCTGTCTGGCTAAAAGACAAGCAGGAAGTTACTCTCAAGAGGCTCTTTCGAGAGAAAGAGATGATTCGCCTTCAGCCGTCTAATGCCAGTATGAAGCCGCTCTATGTCAATCCCCAAAATGTTGAGGTCCAGGGGAAGGTCGTTGGGGTTATCAGAAAACTATGAATCGAGAATAAGAGGCCATAGTTGTCTTTACTAAAATAAATTACGGAGGTTCGAAATGGCTAAACTGCTTGAAAAACCGGAGGAGTTAAGGGTAACCGCTAATATCGAGGGCACGCCACTGACTATCAGCAGGAATGGCAAAGCTGAGCGTGTAAACAGAATATACCAGCAGTGGCGGGTATCAGAACAGCTTTTTGAACAGGAAAATTTAAAGAACTACTTTAGAGTCAGGACCAGCAAAGGTCTTTATGATATTTATCGCGACACAGCGTCCAATTCCTGGTATCTAGGACGGATTTGCGAGTAGGGCTTAAGCCCGCAAATCATCGATAGGACAAGTGTTGAACGTAATTTGATGTCGTTGCTTTAAGGGAGGAGGTTTGCTCAAAATGGTACAGGTAGTAAAAGACACAATCCAATGTTCGAGGTGCGGTTGCATTGCATTACCCGATGCCACCAAATGTCCCAAATGTGGCGCCTCATATAACGGCAATGGGAAAAAAGAGACGTTTTACAATATGAGTTATTTCCCGGCCCCGGCAGTATTGGAAGATACCAGCACTAAAGTAGTTCGAGCTTACTATCAGCTCACCTGCAGTCGTCACGGCAGGATACATGTTAAAGCTACAGTAATCGGCTCTTCTGTGAAGTGCCCTTTCTGCCAGTAGATGTGGGTTCATGAACGGAAAGGCTTACAATCTATGGTCCGGGGTGAAATGATTTGAACCTCCGACCTCATGGTCTCAAAGCAAGCTACAAAAAAGGCGGAGATCGCTTGCCTCCTTCCGTTTCAAATTATATGGACGTGGGAAGGAATAGTCAACATCGTTTGGATTACATCTCCTACACTTTTTGACTATTGTTAATTGTTGCCTGTGATGGTGCCCCAGGCCTTACCGTCGTAGTGTAGGATGGTGCCTTTAAACCCCACGGCGAAGACATCTAAGGAGGAGCTACCCCAGATGTAATAAAGGGCGTTTGTGGTGCCGCTTGTCATGGCGCTCCAAGTGTCGCCATCGCACTCAAGAATGGTGCCATTAAATCCCACGGCGAAGACATCTGAGGAGGAGCTACCCCAGATGCACCAAAGATCATTTATGGTTCCGCTTGTCATGGCGTACCAGGCTTTGCCATCGTAGTGCAGGATGGTGCCACCACTCCCAACGGCAAAGACGTCTAAGGAGGAACTACCCCAGATGCCATAAAGGTCATTTACCGTTCCACTTATCATAGTGCCCTAGGCCTTGCCATCGTAATGCAGTATGGTGCCATTAAATCCCCCGGCGAAGACATCTGAGGAGGAACTGCCCCAGATATAATAAAGGGCGTTTGCGGTGCCGCTTTTCATAGTGCCCCAAGTCTCGCCGCCATAGTGAAGGATGGTGCCACCACTACCAACGGCAAAGATGTCTGAGGAGGAACTGCCCCAGGTGCCATAAAGGTTTTGTATGGTTCCACTTATCATAGCACCCCAGGCCTTGCCGTCGTAATAAAGTATGGTACCATCTCTCCCCACGGCGAAGATGTCCGAGGAGGAGTTACCCCAGATGTCATAAATGGCGTTTGTGGTGCCGCTTGTCATGGCACCCCACGTCTTACCGTTGTAGTGAAGGATGGTGCCATTAAATCCCCCGGCGAAGATGTCTGAGGAAGAGTTGCCCCAGACGCCGTAAAGGAAATATTTAGTACCGCTTGTACCGCTTGTCACGCCGTCCACGGCCTTTTGCTCCGGTGGAGTAGTACAAGCACCAACTATTAGTAAGACGGCGAATAGACACAACATAAATATTCTAGTCATCATTTAAACCCTGCTACTGCCACCTACAAAGATGAGTATAGCGCAATCTTATTTATCCTTCAATATTCCTTCACAGTGATCGGAATGTAACATTACGCTATACCTTTTCAAAAGAGAAGTGGTATCAGTACTGCGAAATAGATAATCATTAGAGCTAGTCCGATAGGCACTCCGATTATTGCCCATTCCTTCATCTTTATTTTAAGTCTCCCAGCGGCTACTATGTTTGGAATATTGCCTGGTATCAGCATGCCTCCGGCAATGAGTAGAGCCATAACAGCGCTGATAATTTGGGGCATAGCCATAGTCGGGCCTATCTCCACTGCGGTCAAAGTGGCATTATCGAGAATTGCTGACAGTGAATTAATCCAGAACAGTGCCCAGGCCGGAATCTTAGTGAAATACCACACGATTAATGGCTTTAAACCTTCACCGAGCAGTATTAGAGCAGCGACGAAAATATAAACTTTAACTGCTCTGATGATGACTGTTTTAAGAGTCTCATTGTATTCAGACTCAATATCCTCTGCCTTTAAATTTACCTTTCGGCCAATAAGTATGGCTCCGAAAACAGCTAGAGCTATAACGCCTGGAATTATGTAGATACCGAGATTTTGAAACGGGAATAGGAAGCCAGCATTATATGGTGGCCCGGCTAACTTTTGAACCAGGATTGTGGAAAGAGGTTCACCCAGAGGGGTTAAGCCTGCACCCAGACCCATCGCAAAGCAGGTAACTACCACTATCTTTATCTTGTCGCTTCTTTTAAATGGAAGTGCGGCTATGACTTCCGACAGAATACAAGCTGTGACAATAACCGAGACGACGCTGGAGATAAGCCCTAACGCAATTATTAATAAGGCAATAAATGTGGTTGGCCCGAGTTTGTTAGCCAGGGACATAATCCCATTGCAGAAGGCCTTGTTGAAGTAGTGAACTAGAAGGCCGAATATCAATACTACCTGAAAGATTCCTACAGGGATGGCACCAATCATTACGGGGGCTTTAAGGGCTTCTTTGGCCAGTTCCCAGTTCCAGAGCCCGGAAATGGTTACTGCAATTACACCCATTACCAGAAAGAATGGCTCTAAGTTTTGCTCGATCTTTTTGACTCTGAAGGGTAGGACCAGTACAGATAGCACAACGACAGAAAGCCCTATAACCATATACAGTACTGGCTCATTGGGAACAATTTCCATGTCGTATCCCTCAGTATTAAATACGTTGATTCACTATATGAGTTCTTATCGGTAAATGAATAAAAATAATCCCTCTCCCATGATGCAGGAAGTCTCCTTAGTTGTATTTGGGAGCGGTTAACGAGTTTTAGAGCCGGGAATACATTCCGGAGGCCGCACTATTAATACCGGAATCGAGGAAGAGTGCAGTATCTTTTCAGCTACGCTTCCCCAGATCCACCGGGATATCCCGGAGCGGCCGTGAGTAGCCATAATGACAAGGTCAAAATTGCTCTTATGTATGTAGTCAATGAGGCTGTCAGCAGCTTTTCCAGTAAGTATTTTTGAACGAGCCTTTATGCCAGCGAGTTTTAGTCGTTCCACAATTTCACGGAGATAGCTTTCAGCGTCATTTTTGGTATGTACCTCGATTTGCTTTAAGTCGTCGATACTCAAAGCGATGCCCCCGCGAGTAGGTAATTCAAGAGGTTCTATCACGTGAACTAACTCGATGCTTGCCTGGCTTAATTTCGCTATCGCCTCGATATGGGGAAGAACACATTCTGCCAGTTTAGAGCCATCGAGAGGCACCATAATTCTACGATACACCTGCGCTCCTTTCAAAAGCAGACTCGAAGGCGAAATCCCTTGCTGACTTGCCTGGTCGGGGTGAGAGGATTTGAACCTCCGACCTCATGGCCCCAAAGCAGGCTAAGCAAAAGGCGGAGACCGCTTGCCTCCTTTCAGCTTTAAATCGTAGCTAAAATTAGAATATAAGTCAATGGTACATATATGATTATTGGTATTTTACAAACCAAGCGTTTGTTCACCCAGATAACACGAGAATTTGTTGTATTATTCAAGACGAGATGTAATGATTTAGTGAAAGGAAGACGGTGTCAAGAGTGCCAGTGTCATTGCGATGGAGATTATGAGAGAAGTCAAACAGAAGATGGTGCTGATCCAAAGCCAATCCTCCTCGTCCCTGTATCCCCTTCTCCTTAAAAGGATGGTCGTGCAAGCCTATTTCTAAGTATTATGTAAAGTAAGGAGAGAACTCGCTCATGGCTGCCACTTCTGGCGTCCGCTCAAACTCCAAATTGGTTTGACGTTCTTTATGTACAACCTGACACAAGCGTTTCTCATGTACAGTAGATTTTTAGACGGGAACACAGACGCTTCTTTTCTATCATTTTCTCACTTTAATTCGGGGGTCTATTGTTCTTAAGCACGCTGATATGCTTTGCTTGGTAGGAATAAGAAAAGGTGTTTTCAGTTGGTACCGGCGGTAAGCAGGAAACATCTTTGGGAATGATAGCTTGTCTTGTAGTGTGACAATGATGATGTCCATGATTAACCAGACGATGACAGCGAGGAACAGCGTGGTGGATGGGAAAAGCAGTGCCAGGGAGAGATAGACTAGAGCCAGCCAGATTACTCCCGGATGGCGAACCAGGGCATATGTTCCGGTGGTTATTAACTTATTGCTTACTCCATTCTCGGCATAAGTATTGTGAAAGGGAATCTCGATAAACATCGAGTAAACGAGCAGACATAAGGAAAACACTAGAAGACCAACCCCGAAAGGCAGCGTAAAAAATGGTAGATGTAACTTTACGGGAATGACACAAACCATGATGGTGGCATAGACCAAAAGACAGATCGCCAACAAGCCAATCAACTGTTTCATTACTCGTAAGTTCCCCAGGCTCGCCCAATCAAAGGCATAGGCTACCAGGAAGCCACAAATACCAATTAGAATGTATATCATGGTTCATATTCTATTGCAAGGTTGCAACCGAGGCAAGCTATACGCGCCCAATTTTTTGGTTTGGTCACGTCCACTGATGTCCCGTTAGAAAGCTGCGACGTTTCTTACTCTGGGACTTGCCAGACGAGGACTACCATACCCATAACAACCAGCTCAATTCTCGCATTTAGTGCATCCATCAATTTGTTTCTCGTCAGACTTTAGACTCATTTCCGGGTGGCTTAATTCAGCCTTGGTGCACTAATAAGGTACCAATACCACAAAAGTACTATTACCAAAGTACCCGTACCAAAGTACCCCTTATTAAGGTACTATTTGGTGATTCATAAGCTATTATAGGATAGAGTCGTAAGTGATCCAATACATTGGGAAAGGCGAGGGTGGAGGTTGTTCACAGAAAAGGAAGTACGCAGTCGAGGCAGAAGCCCACCGGATCGCAAAAGGTGCCCAATTTAGCTTGTAAAAAAGCCAGCCTGAGTATGCAGCCTTTTCAAGTAGAGGTACCGTTCAAATGATGAGGAGCATTCTATAAGTAATATTGATTATCATGTAGGAGGTATTCTTTGGCTAGTATTACGAAGCTACTGCGGCAGGGCAGAAATGAAGAGCTGTGGCAGATGTGCTGTGGCTACATTGACCTTAGCATGAAGCAGTTTATGGTTATCCAGCGGCGATTGTTGCTAGATCAATTAGAGCTGCTCAGAAATTGTGAACTGGGGAGAAAGGTGATGCGTGGTGCTATGCCAACTAGTTTGGAAGAATTCCGTAGAACGGTACCGCTGACGACGTATTCGGATTACTGTCCAGAGCTTCTGGAACAACGAGAAGATGTACTGCCATCAAAATCTGCCCACTGGCTACATACTTCAGGCAAGTCTGGCGAATATCCTTATAAGTGGGTGCCTTACAGTGAAAAATTCGCCCATGAGCTAGCGATACTGATGTACGGGACCGGAATTTTTGCCAGCTGTAATGGCAGGGGAGATGTGTCTAAGGCTAAGGAGCACGCGAAAATCGTCTATGCCGTGGCCCCTGCGCCCTATGCTTCTGGCGTCTTTGTCCAAATTATGCAGCAAGAAGTTGGTGCAGCGTATCTACCGCCTTTGGATAAAGCTCAAAACATGTCGTTTGAGCAGAGGACCAGGGAAGGCTTTCGGCTTGCTTTGTCCAGAGGGTTTGACTACTTCTTTGGTTTGTCCACTGTGCTGATAGTTGTCGGCGAACAGTTTAGTGCACGGTCAAGGGGATTGACGGTTATGCCTTTGCTGTCCCAGCCGGCAGCGCTATTTCGGTTGCTCAGGGGGCTAGTCAAGAGCAGAATGGAACGGAGGCCTATGCTGCCCAGAGACCTTTGGTCTGTAAACGGAATAATGAGTGGTGGTGCTGATAGCACTGTGCTCAGGGAAAGGCTACGCTATTTATGGGGGCGATACCCATTAGAAACCTATGCTTGTGCAGAAGGTAGTCTCATAGCCTCTCAGACCTGGGATTATGGTGGCCTGACCTTCATACCTAATCTCAACTTCCTCGAGTTTATCCCTGAAGATGAGCACCTCAAGTGGAGGTTGGATAATTCCTATATACCAAAGACTATATTGATAGATGAGCTAGCAGTTGATAAGAATTATGAGATAGTCCTCACTAATTTTCATGGTGGTGCGATGGTCAGGTATAGAATCGGCGATATGGTAAAGATTACTGCGCTTAGGAACAACAAGCTGGGCATAGATATTCCACAGATGATTTTCGAGAGGCGGGCTGATGATCTCATCGATATCGCCGGTTTCACCAGGTTGACTGAGCGAGTAGTCTGGCAGGCAATAGAGAGTAGCGGCATACCTTATCAAGATTGGACAGTACGCAAAGAGATAATTAAGGAAAGGCCGGTGCTGCACGTCTATCTTGAGGTCAAGGACGGTTGTGCTGCGAGTAATAAGAGAGTTGCGTCAAAGTTACATAAACAGCTTAAGAAACTGGATAAAGATTATGCTGATTTGGAATCTATACTGGGCGTGAGGCCTATCCAGGTTAGTCTTCTCCCGCAAGGTGCTTTTCAAGCTTATATGTCGGCGCGTCAGGCTGAGGGTGCAGATCTGGCCCACATAAAACCACCTCATATCAACCCCTCGGATGACACGCTTTCGTTGCTGGGCGTTAAGACAGGATGTGTGTCTACGTGAGAAGTTAGGTTCTTCTGTTTGCGGTACCATCAATGTTTCACCCAGCTAACCTTAAACGATTGTTGACAAAGCTCGAAGTTGTAAACATAATACGATAATTAGGGTAATAGAAGGTTAATTCAAATGGTTGGGTATTCTTTAATTCCTTTAATTGCTGTAATCGCTTACATCCCCCTGTTTATCATTGTACTCTCTAGCCGTCCGTGGCAGAGACAGCACCTGTTTTTTGTTTTGTATCTGGCTGCTGCCATGGTGTGGAGTTCGACCTCGTTCTTGCTCCATAGCAGTTTCCTGCCAGAGAACAAGATGCTTTTAGCCAGGCTTATGACGGTCGCATTCACATGGATGGCGGTACAGCTTTATGTGTTCTCGCGTCGTTTTGGCTACGGGAGTTATGTCGCTGGAGTAGCAGTCGGTTATACTCTTCTGTTAGTCTCGATTGTTCTGGCTGCCCTGGGCTACATACCGGAAAGTGTGACAGTGAGCAATGGTGTTCATCTTTCAATCGGTATCTGGTTTCCTGTGCTATTCGTGCCACTTATCTTTCTCATGGCTGATAATGTGGTTGCCCTGTTGCGGAAGTTACGGACGCTGACTGACCAGGTACAGCGCGCGCGTGTCACATACATATTGATTGGCGTGTGTATCATGGCGGTGTTCTCCCTCAGCAATGCTACTGAGTTCCTCAGGAGGTTTCCTGTAGACCATTTTGGTAATCTGGCTGCCGCTTGCCTTTGGACTTACGCCACGGTGCAATATCAACTTGTGGATGTCAGATTTGTCGCACGCCGTGGGCTGTCATGGATAGCGGTAATTGCTGTGGCTATTGTTGGATACCTGTTCTTGTACTTGGTGGTTAGTCTGGCGACTCGTGTACCCCAGCGGGCCATTGTAACGGCTTTAGCCACTTTGGGAGCATTGATCATAGGTATAGCTATATATCAACTGAGGGATGTGTTTGCTCGCCTTGTTGATCGACTTTTCTATAGAGAGAGCTATGATTATCGACAGAAGTTGGTTGATTTTGTAGGAAACAGGATAAGTGGAGTTTCCAACCTGAAGGACCTAGGTGGCGGATTACTGCCACTCATCGTAGGGAGCTTGGGTTGCCAGCGGGCATATTTGATGCTCCCCGAAACGATCAGCGGTGATTTTGTTATCGAGTTTGCCGAGCCTGGAGATGAGGCCAAACCTGCCTTAAGAATAGGACAGGACAGTCCTATTGCGGATTGGCTAAGGCAAAAGAATAGATATCTGGCTTGGGACAAGTTGGATATAATGCCTGAGTTTCGGGGCATGCTAGTGGAGGAGGGAGATGGGGTAAGAGCTTTAAACGTAGAGGTCTTTTTCCCGCTAATCAGTAGGGGTAACCTGATCGGCATATTGTTGCTGGAGAAAAGACAATCTGGCAGGTATACGCTTGAGGACATCAACCTGGTGGAAAATATTACGAGCCAAGTGGCTGTGACCATGGAGAAAGAGTTCCTGCAGGAACAGCTTAGAAAGAGAGAGCAGGAGCTAACCCTGCGCACGGTGGAATTACAGAGTGCTAACAACGAACTGGAGGCATTCGTCTACAGCGTCTCACACGATTTGCGGGCGCCACTGCGTGGCATCGATGGCTGGAGCCTGGCACTTTTGGAAGACTACCAAGACAAGCTCGACCAGCAAGGCTGCCAGTATCTTAACCGTGTCCGCTCCGAGGCACAGCGCATGGACGATTTGATTGATGCCTTACTACAGCTATCCCGGGTATCTCTTGCTCATATGCAACTGAAGCCGGTGGATTTGACAGCCATAGCGCAAACCATCGCCACTCGTCTACAGGATACGCAGCCAGACCGCCGGGCAGAATTCATTATCCAACCTGATCTGAAGGCACAGTGTGATGCCGGCCTGCTGGACATCGCACTGTACAACCTGCTGGAAAATGCCTGGAAATTCACCGGCTTATGCTCAAGCGCGCGGATACAATTCGGCAGAACTAAAGACAAAGGCAACCAAGTCTTTTTCGTGCGTGATAACGGCGTGGGATTCGATATGGCCTATGCAGACAAGCTGTTCGGGGCGTTCCAGCGGTTGCACAAACCATCCGAGTTTCCGGGGACAGGCATCGGCCTGGCTACCGTGCAACGCGTTGTTCGCCGCCACGGTGGTCGCCTGTGGGCAGATGCTATGGTGGACAATGGAGCAACTTTTTATTTTACACTTAAGGAGGCTGCATGAATCCCAATAACATTCTTTTAGTTGAGGATAATGGCAGTGACGTTGACCTGACCAGACGAGCACTTCAGCAAAGCCATGTTACTAATAAACTGGTTGTCGCCGAGGATGGCCAAGAAGCGCTGAGCTACCTTTTCGGCACGGGAACCTACGCCGCGCGGGACATGGAGCAATTGCCCGCTTTAATCCTGTTGGACCTCAAGCTGCCGAAGATTGACGGGCTGGAGGTGTTGCGGCGCATACGTGCAAGCACAAAGACCAAAAGGCTTCCGGTGGTAATACTAACCTCTTCAAAGGAGGAGCACGACGTGGCAGCGAGCTATGACCTGGGCGCCAATAGCTACATCCGAAAACCGGTTGATTTCGGGAATTTTGCGGAGGCCATAAAGACCCTGGGACTGTATTGGCTTGTGCTGAATGAGCCTCCTCCGGTGTCGTGAGGATATTGTGAAGAAGCACATCAGGGTTCTTATCGTGGAAGATTCTGAAAGCGACGCTGCGCTGGAAGTCCGAGCGCTGGAGCGAGCAGGCTATGAGGTATCTCATAAGCGGGTAGAAGATGCCGAGCAAATTAAGGCAGCCCTTAAGAAGCAGGCTTGGGATGTGGTCATGGTGGATCATTCCCTGCCTCAGATGGATTCCTTCAGAGCCTTGAAGTTACTGAAGAAAAGTGGCCAGGATATACCAGTAATTGTGGTGTCCGGCGCCATTGGCGAAGAAACCGCCGTAATGATAATGAAGGCCGGCGCACAGGATTACGTGATTAAGGGTAACCTGACGCGTCTGGCTCCGGCGGTGGAACGTGAACTTCGAGATTTCGAGATACTGCGTGAGCGCAAGCAGGCAGAGAAGGCACTGAGGCAATCAGAGGAGAAATACCGAACTGTTCTGGAAGAGATGAGAGAGGGCTACTACGAGATCGACCTTGCTGGCAATTTTACCCTGGTTAATGCTGCAATGTGTTTCCTTTTGGGTTATTCCAAGGAAGAGTTGATGGGGACGAAGTATAGAGAGTGCACACCTGAAGAGCATACTAAGACTATATCTGAGGCGTACAGTCGCGTGCACCGGACAGGGGAGCCAGTGCTAGACTTGCACCACGAGGTTATTCGAAAAGATGGCAGTCGAGGATTCATTGAGACCTCTGTCTTCCTCATGAGGAACGAGAAAGGCGAAAACATCGGCTTTCGGGGAATCGGCCGTGACATCACCGAGCGCAAGAAAGTTGAAGATGAGAGACGTGATATGGAAAGAAAAGCCCAGCTAGCTAGCCGACTATCTACCGTAGGCCAGATGGCAGCTGGTATTTGCCATGAAATTAACAATCCTCTGACCACAATAGTAGGTTATTCGGATTTGCTGAGTAATAAAGATTTACCTGAGGACATAAAGCAACAAATGGGATATATTCGTGAGGCGGGTCATCGGGTAGCTGATATCGTTAGACAACTCCTTGTCTTCGCCCGGAATATGCAGCCAACGAGAACGATGATTGATATCAATTACATCGTGAGCGGGACGCTTAGATTGCGTGAATATCAACTACGGCTTGCCAATATAAATGTCCTAACCGAACTCGCTCCGAACTTACCCTACATTCTTGCCGATCCGGGACAGCTACAACAGGTATTCTTAAACATAATTTTGAATGCTGAGGCAGAAATGAAACTAGCACACGGTAAGGGGACACTTCTGGTCAAGACAGAGTGCATTGATGATGCCATCAGGATATCGTTTAAAGACGATGGGCCGGGGATATCCGCAGAGAACCTTAGCAATATTTTCGACCCATTTTTCACGACCAGAAGGATAGGTGAGGGAACGGGGCTAGGCTTGAGTGTATGTCATGGAATCATTTCGGAGCACAATGGCCGAATATACGCTCAAAGCAAGCCAGACAAAGGAGCTACCTTTATCGTTGAACTGCCAATAGTGTCGGAATTCGCCTCAGCTGAAATACCAGGCGCTACCGATAAGGAGATACAGCAGGTCTGCACTCGTCGAGGTAGCGTACTCATAGTTGATGACGATCTGTTACTATTAAAATTTTTAGAGCAATTCCTGACCACTAAAGGACACGATGTAGACGCTGTGAATAATGCCAATGATGCCCTAAAAGTATTCACGAATAAGAAGTATGATCTCATCCTGATGGATATACTGATGCCGGATGTAAGTGGCATCGAGCTCTACGAGAAATTGCAGCGAATGGACAAATCAATAGATAGCCGGTTGTTAATTATGACCGGAGATATCCTTGGGAAGCCAACCAGAACTTTTCTTAACATGACAGGAGTGCTGTACATCGAGAAACCCTTCGAACCTAATGCGCTTATGACGAAGATAGATGAGATAATGAGCCAGAATCAATAACAGGCCGTTGTACAATGAGCCAGATTGTTGCTCACAGAACCCGAAGGTCCGTGCCGTAGGTCTTCAAGTGGTTGTCAACTGTGGTAGTGATTCCGGCTGAATGATTAAAGTGAATTGCCGAGCCTCAGCCTCTGTCTGCTGAGATGTGAAACTTAGCTTCAGTGTATAAGTACCGGGGGTGCCTCTAATTCGATATCTATGGTCGGGGTGAGAGGATTTGAACCTCCGACCTCATGGTCCCAAACCATGCGCGCTAGCCTCTGCGCTACACCCCGTTGCCAAAGAGTATAGTTAACTAGTTCGATAGAGTCAAGGAGTTGTAAGACTGTTTGTAGATGGGATGGCTATTTGCAGGTGGGGCAAATATCGAAGAAATCGTCGGGTAAATTCCACTTTTTTCTGATGTATTCTAACTGCTTTTCCGGCGCCCAGTAGTTGCCGCAGACTTTACATTTCTTGAGCTTGAATTCCACTTTCCAGTTATATATTATTCTGGTGCCGTTTCTATCTTCCATCTTTATGGCGCCGGTTGGGCATACATAGTAACATGAGCCGCAACCTATACAATCTCTAGCCGGTTCCAAGAAAGGCGACGCCGGCTCTTTGGTTATACCTCGGTTGACCAGACTGATGGCGCTAACGCCAACGACTTGTTCACAGGTCCTGACGCATAATCCGCAAACCATACAATCATTGTCCTCCAGGTACTCCGGTCTAATTATTGATTGCTCAATGCCCATCTGCGCAGCCAATTCCTTTATTACCTTGTTTTTCGAGCATCGTGCTAGAAGCAGCTCCACCAGCATTTTGCGATTACTTATCACCCTGGGCGAGTTTGTTTTTACCTCCAGTCCCTCTTCAACCAGATAAAGGCAGGATGTCACAATTCTGGAGCGGCGCCCCTTGGAGACTTCTACAATACACAGCCTGCAGGCACCGTAGGGCTCAATGGCTTCGTGATGGCATAAGGTAGGTATATCAATGCCGTTTTCTCTCGCCACCCGGAGTATCGTCTGGCCTTCCTCAGCCTTAAATTCACGGCCGTCGATATTGAAAGTTACCATCTTATCTCTTACCTACGGCATCCAGCTTACAGACGTCGCCGCAAACACCGCACTTTATACATTTCGATTCATCCATAACCACCGGCTTTTTCTTGCCCATGAAGGTTATGGCCTCTTGTGGACACTCTTTGACACAAAGTCCACATCCCGGGCATTTTTCTTCTATTATGTAGTAGTGGATTAAAGCCTTGCAGACGCCGGCGGGGCACCTCTTCTCTTTTATATGAGCTTCGTACTCGTCCCTGAAGTAACGCATTGTGGTCAGAACAGGGTTTGGCGCTGTCTGGCCTAGCCCGCAGAGTGAACTATCAACTAAAGTAGCTGAAAGCTGCTCCAGAAACTCGATATCTTTTTCACTGCCTCGGCCTTCCGTTATTTCATCAAATACCTGCCGCATTCTCTTTATCCCCTCGCGACAGGGCAGACACTTACCACAAGATTCTTCTTCCAGGAAGGTGAGAAAATACTTGGCGATGTCAACCATACAGGTTGTTTCATCCATGACAATCATGCCGCCCGAGCCCATCATGGAACCTGCTTTAGACAACTCATCGAAATCTACCGGTAGGTCAAGCAGGCTCTCTGGCAGACATCCGCCTGATGGACCGCCGGTCTGAACCGCCTTGAATCTCTTTCCTCCCCATATGCCGCCACCTATGTCATAGATGATTTCCCTGAGTGTTATCCCCATAGGAACTTCAACCAGGCCCGTGTTATTAATCTTGCCCACTAAAGAGAATATCTTTGTCCCTTTGCTGTGTTCAGTGCCCAGAGTTCGATACCAATCGGCACCTTTATTGATTATCAATGGCACATTGGCCCAGGTTTCGACGTTGTTTAGGTCACTCGGCCGATTCCACAGCCCCTTCTCTACCGTATGAACGTATTTAGCTCTCGGTTCTCCAACTTTGCCTTCGAGCGATGCCATCAAGGCCGTGGACTCACCACACACGAAGGCTCCACCGCCTCTGTTGATACGGACATTAAAATCGAACCCTGAGCCCAGGATATTGTCCCCGAGCAGCCCCGACTGTTCGGCCTGATTTAGAGCCAGCGTCACGTTAGCCAATGCTAAAGGATATTCATTACGGACGTAAACATATCCCTGCTTGGCTCCGATGGCATAAGCACCGATGATTAGACCTTCGAGTACGCTGTGCGGATTACCTGAAAGCAAACCTTCATTAGCATAGGCTCCCGGGTCACCTTCGTCAGCATTTACTATAACGTATTTTATATCCCCGGGGGCATGACGGCATGATTCCCATTTTGATCCCGTGGGGAAACCAGCACCGCCTCGCCCCCTTAATCCCGAGTGTTTTATTTCGTCTATTATCTGCTCAGGAGTCATTTCGAGCAAGGCTTTGGCTAGAGCTGTATAGCCCCCTATAGCGATATAATCCTCTATCTTCGTAGGATTTATTTCGACGTTGTTTCCCAGAATATTCCGTACTTGCTTCCGATAGAACGGAATTTCATCCCTATGCACAACTTTGTTGCCCGTAATCGGGTCGGCGTGAAGCAGCCGGTCAATGACAGTGCCTTTAATAGCCGTTTCACTTAATATCTCAGGCACGTCCTCTAATTTTACCTGCTGGTAGAAAATGTCACCCGGTTGAATTACTACAATCGGGCCTTTCTCGCATAGCCCGTGACAACCAGTGATTCTCAGTCCTATCTTATTCTCCAGGCCTTGTTTTGCCAGTTCCTGTTTAATGGCCTCGGTTAAGTGGATACAACCGTAAGGACGGCAAGCAGTACCATTGCATATGGCAATTAGCGGCTTGTCCGGCCTTCTTTCTTTTATCAGCTCTTTTCGTAGAGCCTCTAAATCTTGTTTTGAACTTAGCTGGTTTGGCATTTCATCTTTTAGCAATTATTCAAATTTGGCTAATATACCGTCCACTTTATCAGTGCTCATATGTCCATAATAATCGCCGTCAATTTTCACCGCCGGCCCCACGGCACAACAGCCCATGCAATTAACTGTCTCCAGTGTGAATTTGCGGTCTTTAGTGGTTTCCCCGCGCTTGACGGACAAACATCGTTCCACAGTTTCCAACACCCTGCTACCACCACGGACATGGCAGGCCGTGCCCAGACAAACGTTGATTAAATGCTTACCTCTAGGTTCAAGACTGAATGCTTTGAAAAAAGTGGCCACATCGTAAACACGGCTGGCAGGAATGCCCATGGTATCACTTACTTCAATCAAAGCTTCTTCGGGAAGGTAATAGCATTCAGTCTGGATATCTTGAAGTATGGAAACTAGCTGTCCCCTGTCACCATTGTATTTGTTGACGATAGCGGTAACTTTTTCATTCATAGTCAATACTTATTTCCCGTAGTCTTCTCTTTAAGTTTGGCATATTTAGCAGTTACCCTTTCCTGGATTTGGGCAATTGTTTCTTTTGAAAGGTGCCGGAATCTGCCCTGCAGCTTGAAGTAGTCCTCTATCGGCCTTAGCTGTGGAAAATCAAAATTCAGCGTGTATTCGCCCTTTTCTATTTCGTAGAGAGGGAAAATGCCGGTTTGCACGGCCAGTCGACCAGCCCTGATAGTTAATTCCGGGGCGAGTCGCCAACCGGTGGGGCACACCGACAATACATGAATATAAGACGGGCCTTCGACTGCCATAGCCTTGGTGATTTTGGTCATAAGGTCAAAGGGATAACTATGACACGCCGTAGCTACATAAGGAATGTCGTGAGCGGCAGCGATAGCCGGCATGTTTTTCTTCCAGGTTGTCTGTCCGATGCTGTGCTTGCCTGCCGGCGAGGTAGTGGTGGAAGCACCAAATGGAGTGGCGCTCGAGCGCTGGATGCCGGTGTTCATATAAGCCTCGTTATCGAAACAGACGTACATAAAGTTGTGACCCCTTTCCAGGGCACCTGAAAGCGCCTGGAGCCCTATATCGGCGGTACCGCCGTCTCCACCCATAGCCACCACCTTTGTTTTCCTGGTATATTTTCCTTTGCGGCTCAGGACTTTTATTCCGGCCTCTATTCCGGAGGCCACGGCAGCCGTGTTCTCAAACAAAGTATGAATCCACGGTACCTCCCAGGAGGTATAAGGCAGTGGCGAGGAAACGATTTCCATGCACCCGGTAGCGTTGGCGATGATGACATTCCTGCCCAAGGCTTTACATACCAGCCTTACAGCTAAGGCTTCGCCGCAACCCATACACGCCCGGTGTCCCGGAGCGAAATATTCCTTGGTAGTGGTAAGTCGTGGAACATATATGGCTAGATTTTCCACTATTCTCTAACTCCTATCATCTCGAACTCATCGACTTTGCCGCCTTTTGCTTTGTCCACTCCCTGACGGATAAGGTCTTCGAAACCCTGGGCTGAAATCTCCCTACCGCCCAGGGTGCCGACATAGCTGACAACCTTGGGTCTGGCCTTTAATGGATAAAGCGCTGCCTGGATTTCAGAAGCTACTGGTGGCATGGCACCAAGCGAAAGAGCTCGGTCAAGGACGATAAGAACCTTCGCCTTGTTCACGGCCTTGCGAAATTCGTTAAAGGGGAACGGCCGCCACAGACGCAACCTTACCAGTCCCACCTTGTGGCCTTCCGCCTGCATTTTGTCTATAGCCATCATGGCTGTTTCACTGAAACTGCCCATACACAGCAGCAGAACATCGGCGTCTTCAGTCTTGTAACTCTCCACCGGTAAATAATGACGTCCCGAAATCTTGCCGAACTGCTTCCAAACCTGGAGGATCAACTTCTTAGAACCTTCCAATGCGACCTCGTGCGCTTTTTTGGCTTCAGTGTAAATGAATGGTGGCCCAAAGGCACCTATGGTCACGGGTTTATCCGGGTTAAGAGGATAAGGGTAATGGTATTCGGGCAGGAATTTATCCACCGCCTCTTTCTCCAGGAATTGAACGGGTTCAATGGTGTGTGATACGTAAAACCCGTCAATGTGGACCATCGTTGGCAGCAAGACGGCCTGGTCTTCAGCAATACGAAAGGCACATAACGTCAAATCAAAGGCTTGCTGAGCGTTTTCTGCGAATATCTGAATCCAGCCGCAATCCCGGGCTGCCATTACATCCGAATGGTCTGTCCAGATGCTCAACGGCGCTGAAAGTGCCCGGTTAGCTACTGCCATGACTATCGGCAGCCTTAGACCTGAGGCAACAAATAATACCTCATGCATTAGTTCTAATCCCTGGCTAGCAGTAGCAGTAAACGTTCTGGCGCCTACGGCCGAAGTCCCCAGGCAGGCGCTTAACGCTGAGTGTTCTGATTCTACGGGTATATATTCGGCATCCATCTCGCCGTTAGCCACGAATTCAGCTAATCGCTCGACAATATGAGTTTGCGGTGTAATAGGATAGGCAGCTACAGCTTCAACGCGGGCCAGCTTAACCGCTTCAGCCATAGCGAAGGAACCCTCCATACCTATACGTTTCAGCGCCATGTCTATTCTTCCTCTACCATCCTTATAGCCTCCGTCCAGCACTCGCGTGCACAAATTCCACATCCCTTGCAATAATATAAATTGGCTTCAAAGTAACCGTCTTCTTTCTCTCCGATACATCCTTCCGGACAAAACAGATAACAAATTCCGCACTTGATGCATTTCTCATTGTTCCATACTGGATGCGCAGATTTCCAATCGCCGGTGCGATATGCTTTGGCGTTGCCCGGCTCAGTAATAACACAACCCGGCAGCAACTCCCGCCACGAAGGCAGTACTTCCGCCGGTATTGCCTGACGTGCTTTCCGGACAACACTGCCAGGTTCAGCTATTTCAGTCTCTTCAAAAGCCCTGCGGCAAGCCTCTATATTAGCCTTAGCTCTAGCCCCAAAGCGTTCTTTTATCGGCTCCGCCAGTGATTCTAACTCTATTATCCCCGTGGCTTTAACCAAGGCTCCAAGCATGGTTGTATTTACGATTGGAACGCCGAGTAACTCTCGCGCAATAACGTTGGCATTGACCACTGCCAGCTTCCACGGACCACCCAATTCTGACTTTATGTCAACCAATGTCTTCGGGGTATTAATGACCAGCGTGCCGTCTTCCTTTAGTCCGGAAGTAGCGTCGGTAATATAAAGTAGGCCCGGGTCCAGTATTACCACGATATCAGGATTGGTCACTGAGACGCGAGCCCGGATGGGGTTGGTATCGCTCAGGCGATTGAAAACAAGCACCGGGGCTCCCCTTCTTTCAGGGCCAAAGCTGGGAAACGCCTGAGCAAATTTACCTTCTTCTATGGCCGCCAGCGCCAGCAGTTCAGCCGATGTTACAGCCCCTTGACCACCCCTCCCATGCCAACGGATTTCAATTGTCTTGTCTCTTTCTTTCAAATTACTGAATTCCTTGGAAGCGCCCCTGGAGGGACTTGAACCCTCGCACCCGGCTCCGGAGGCCGGCGCTCTATCCCCTGAGCTACAGGGGCTTCGGATAATTTTATACATTATTGCACGATTTGGCAAACTCGTCCTGAGTGTGATTATTACGATTATCCGATAGACTTTGAAAATATGCCCTTTGGTCTTATCCTAGACATAACTAGCTTGTAGATTTCGGCGCCGATAAAGATGGTTGAAGCTGAGAATACGGCGACAATCCAGTCAATGGTAGTTAAGGCATGTACGCGAAACGTTTCTTTTAGGAAGGGCACATAGAATATGGGGATGGTCATGGCAATGGTACCGAGTATCGCCCAGATAAGCCACTTATTGCCGAAGGGGCCGATTTTAAAAAGTGAGTATTCTAATGAGCGACAGTTAAAGGCATTGAAGAACTCAATTAATATTAAAGTCAGAAAGCATACCCCTTGAGCTTCGAGTATGTCCTTCCCCGAATCCACCGCCCAAAGAAAGACCGCCAATGTTACCAGGGCTGTCCAGATTCCAGCGCCAGCCAGGTACCTCATGACAGGCATCGTAAAAATAGTCTGCTTGCGGGGTCGTGGCTTTTGTCTCATGATATCGATGTCCGGTGGGTCAACAGACAAAGCTATGGCTGGCAGGCCATCAGTAGCCAAATTAACATACAGGAGTTGAATGGCAATTAAGGGTATGGTGCCGGCAGGTAAACCGAAAAGCGGGCCGAACAAAATAACGACTGCCATGAGCAGTATTTCTCCCAAATTACAGGAGAGGAGATAAATCAGATACTTCTTGATATTATTGAAAATGCCTCTTCCTTCCTCGACTGCAGCTACGATGGAGGCAAAATTGTCATCGGTCAGCACCATGTCAGCCGCTTCTTTGGTAACATCGGTGCCCGTAATCCCCATAGCCACCCCGATATCAGCTTTCTTCAGTGCCGGTGCATCGTTCACTCCATCCCCTGTCATGGCCACTACATGACCCTTCTTAGTTAGCGCCTCGACGACACGCAGTTTGTGAGCTGGAGAAACCCGTGCATAAACTTCTATTTTCTCCACCAATGCTTCAAATTTTTCATCGTTCAGGTTATCGATTTCTGCCCCTGTTGAGGCAATACCCTTTTTGAGTATGCCCAATTCTCTGGCAATGGCGACGGCCGTTAATTTATGGTCGCCGGTTATCATTACTGATTTGATACCGGCCCGGTCACATGTCTTTACTGCCGCCTTGACTTCTTCCCGAGGTGGGTCAATCATGCCAACCAGTCCTACAAACACCATGCCCTTTTCCACGTCGTTAGTGGAGACAGCATTATGCTCAAGCTGCTTATACGCCAGCCCCAGAACACGGAGAGCATCTTCCGCCATTTCTTGAGCCACAGCCATGATACTTTCCCTATCTTCGACAGTTAGTGCCTTTTCTTCCCCGTTACGGAAAATACGGCTGCAAGAACTCAGGATTACCTCAGGTGCTCCTTTGGAATAAGCAATTTTACCTTGGCTTGTTTGATGGGTGGTGGTCATTCTCTTCGTCTCGGAGGAAAACGGGATTTCGCTGATGCGAGGAAATTGAATTTGAAGTTCCTCTTGCCACAAGCCCGCTTTAGCTGCCGTCACCACCAGGGCGCCTTCGGTCGGGTCCCCTTTGATTAACCAAACACCAGCGGCTGAATTAAGAGTTGTGTCATTGCATATGCTTCCAATGTTGAGCAGCTTTTGTAAGGCCGCGCTGTCTTGAGGATTTAGTACTTTGCCGCCAACATGAAACTCGCCTTTAGGTTCATAACCAACGCCAGTGACAGCGATGAGCTTACCGTCCACAAAAATGCGCCGTATCGTCATCTTGTCTTCGGTAAGCGTACCGGTCTTATCTGAGCAAATATATGTAGTGCAACCAAGTGTCTCTACGACCGGCAGCTTTCTAATCAGCGCATGGCGTTGTACCATCCTCTGAACGCCGAGAGCCAGTGAGATAGTGACCACGGCCGGCAAGGCTTCGGGCACAGCCGCCACGGCCAAACTTACCCCCCAGATGAGCATCGTCAGAATCAGCTGTTTATCAATCACAGGTGCTGTAATAACACCAATCCCAGCTAGAATGAAGCACATGGCTAAGGCGCCGATGGCAATCCACTTTCCCAGCTGGTCGAGACTAACCTGCAGCGGTGTCCGCTCCTTCTCCACTTCCTGCAGCATAGTCGCAATCTTGCCGAACTCGGTAGCCATGCCGGTGGCAGTGACTACCGCCAGGCCCCTGCCATAAACGGCTGCCGTTCCCGTAAAGACCATGTTCCTCATGTCACCGATGCTTGCCTCCCCCACAAATGCCTTTCCCATCTTTTCCACAGGGACTGATTCACCCGTCAGTGAAGCCTCATCCGCTTTTAAGTTGATAGCTTCGATGAGCCGTGCATCTGCCGGTATTTTATCGCCGGTTCTGAGCAGAATTATGTCTCCGGGAACCAGCTCCGTGGCGGAGACTTCTATTTCCATTCCGTCTCTCAGTACCGACGCCGTTGGTGCTGCCATTCTCTTCAGGGCTTCCATAGCCCGTTCAGCCCTGTATTCCTGCATAAAGCTCAGGCCAGCGGCAAACAGGACGATAGCAAAAATGACAATGGCATCAGCTACTTCACCCATAACGGCTGATAAAGCCACCGCAACAAGCAGGATAATTATGAGAAAATTCTTAAATTGCTCAAGGAAGATTACCCAGGGGGATATTTTTTTCTTTTCAGCCAGCTCGTTAGGTCCAAATTGAGCCAGGCGGCGTTGGGCTTCTCCCTGACTTAAGCCTTCACGGCTTGAGTCCAAAGAGGCAAAGACTTCCGATATCTCTAAATTGTGCCAATTCTCGTTCAATTTTATTGTCATGTGCATGTTACGGGCAAAGCAAAATCATATCATAGCCTGTTTTTTATTGTAAATATCGTCTACCTGTAGCCATTAGATTATATAGTAAACCTTTGCCTCCTGACACAGGCATTGTATAATGTTATGGCGCGGAGAGGTGTCCGAGTGGTTGATGGAGCCGCTCTCGAAAAGCGGTGGGCGCTGAGCCTCGTGGGTTCGAATCCCACCCTCTCCGCCAGACCTTGGAGAGGTGCTGGAGTGGTCTAACAGGCGCGCCTGGAGAGCGCGTGTCGCCTTTGGCGACCGTGGGTTCGAATCCCACCCTCTCCGCCATTCTAATCATTTGCTTTCTCATGGCTACCTCTTTTTTTGTTTGACCTTCTTGCCTATGCTACAATGTTTCAACTCAGATGATGAATGAGAACGAGCTGAAATACTGGGTAGGCTTCTCCAAGATGCCGGGCATCGGCCGGGTGAAAATATCACAGCTACTGGACCATTTCAACACACTGGAGCATGCCTGGAAAGCCTCAATCGGAGAACTGAAAAAATCTGGCCTTGATTCCAAAGCTGCTGAGAATATCGTCAACCTGCGGACGAGAATCGCTCCCGACGAAGAAATGGACAGCCTCAAGAAATATAAAATAAAGGTACTTGCCTGTGATTCTCCCGCCTATCCACAAAGACTTAAGGAGATATACGATTATCCACCGGTACTTTATATCCGAGGCGACTTGCTGACAGAAGATGAATGTTGCCTGGCCGTAGTCGGCACCCGTCGAGCTACAGTCTACGGACGTCAAGTGACCGAAGAGATTGTCACTGACCTGGCCAGAAACGGAATTACCATCGTTAGCGGCCTGGCTAGAGGAATTGACTCTGTAGCTCACCGTGCCGCGTTGGAAGCTGGCGCTCGAACTATGGCTGTCTTCGCCTGCGGTCTTGACATCGTCTACCCGGCGGAGAACGCCAAGCTGGCACGGGAGATTATGGAGCACGGCGCCTTGATTAGCGAATATCCTCTGGGCACAAAACCGAAAGCTGATAATTTCCCGAGGCGCAATCGAATTATGAGCGGTCTCAGCCTCGGTGTGCTGGTTATTGAGGCCGGTGAAAGCAGCGGAGCTTTGATCACCGCCAATCAGGCATTGGAGCAAAACCGCGAAGTCTTTGCCGTCCCGGGCAGCATTTTATCACCTGCCAGCAGGGGTACGAATCATCTCATTCAGGAAGGCGCGAAACTGGTCAGGAATTATGTCGATATTTTGGAAGAGCTTAATTTGACCATCATGGCACAGCAACTGGAGATGAAGGAGCTTCTGCCCGTCGATGAGACTGAATCGTTATTGTTAAAGCAGTTGGGACGAGAGCCGACTCATATAGACGATATTTGTCGCCATAGCGGCTTGGCGGCGGCTTCGGTTGGCAGTGTGCTAACCATGATGGAACTCAAGGGGATGGTAAAACAGGTTGGCGGCATGAACTATGTGCTGGCCAGAGAGATGAAAGAGGAATACCAAACGGCAGGATAATTATGGGAACGAAGCTTGTTGTTGTCGAATCGCCGGCAAAGGCCAGGACTATAAGCCGCATACTGGGCAAAGGTTACGATATTAAGGCGACTCTGGGGCACGTGCGCGACCTGCCTAAAAGCGAATTAGGCATAGATGTTGCGAATGACTTTACTCCCAGATATATCATCATCAGACAGAGAAGAGCCGTGATTAACGAACTGAAGAAGTCGGCTGCCGGCGCCGCCGAGGTCTATCTGGCAACTGACCCCGACCGTGAGGGAGAGGCTATTTCCTGGCATCTAATTGCAGCCACCAAATTGGATAACGGCAAGATACCCATCCACCGCGTCGTCTTTCATGAGATAACAAAAGAAGCCGTGGAAAAAGCGTTTCGCCATCCACGCTCTATTGATATGAACCTGGTTGACGCCCAACAAGCGCGCCGTCTGCTGGATAGACTGGTTGGTTACAAGCTGAGCCCGTTGCTGTGGCGTAAGGTTCAGAGAGGACTGTCTGCCGGCAGGGTCCAGTCGGCAGCCTTGAGAATAATTGTCGACCGCGAGCGAGAGATTCAAAATTTCGTTGCTGTGGAGTACTGGACTATCGAGGCTGAACTGGCCACGAGCTTGCCGGCTACTCCAAAGAATCGCTTCAGAGCATTGCTGATAAGCCTGGCCGACAGCACAAAGATTAGCATATCCAACCAGCAGGAAGCCGAGAGTATCCAAAACGAGCTGAAGAAAGCCGACTATGTCGTCAAAAAGGTAACAGTAAAAGAAGTGGCTCGCCAACCGGCGCCGCCATTCATTACCAGCACTCTGCAGCAAGAAGCCTGGCGCAAGCTGCGGTTCACTGCTCAACGTACTATGTTTATCGCTCAGCAGCTTTACGAAGGCGTGCCTTTGGGTGAGGAGGGCTCGGTGGGATTGATTACCTATATCCGTACCGATTCGACGCACGTAGCTGCCAGTGCCATAGCTGAGACTCGGGATTTTATTGCCGGCAAATACGGTGACCGCTTTGTGCCCCAGAATCCACGTCATTTCGCTAAAAAGAGCAAATGGGCACAGGAAGCGCATGAAGCCATTCGGCCGACCAGAGTTCATCGAGAGCCTGGCCAGCTTCGCTCTTACCTGAAACCAGAACAGCTCAAATTATATGACCTTATCTGGAAACGAATGGTAGCCAGCCAGATGGCAGCAGCCTTGATGGATGCCACCACAGTCGAAATAGATGCCAAATGTTCAGAACCGTACAAGAGCTATCTGCTAAAGGCCAGCAGTTCCGTAGTGAAGTTCCCCGGCTTTATAACGGTTTACAGCGAGGGCAAAGACGAGGAGGGAGAGGAAGAAAAGGCGGTTGTCCTTCCAGCATTAAAAGCCGGTGACAACTTAGTCTTGTTGGACATATTTCCCCAGCAGCGTTTTACTCAGCCGCCGCTTCGTTATAATGAGGCTACTTTAATAAAAGCGCTGGAACAAAAGGGAATCGGACGCCCCAGCACCTATGCCCCCATTCTATCCACTATCCAGGGAAGAGGCTACGTATACAAAGAAAATGGCAAGCTTTGCCCAGATGAGATAGGCTTTATCGTCAGCGACCTCTTAACCCAGCACTTCCCTGAAATAGTCGACCTGGATTTCACTGCTCAGCTTGAAGAAGAACTGGATGAAATTGCGCGTGGCGAGAGAGGCTGGGTTTCAGTTCTCCAGGATTTCTATACCCCCTTTGAAGAAATGCTTAACCAGGCATCTACCAAGATAGAAAAGGTAAATATTGCCAAGCCCACAGAGGAAGTCTGCCCTGAGTGCGGTAAACCCATGGTATTGAAGACGGGTCGTTTTGGCAAATTCTTAGCTTGCAGCGGTTATCCGGAATGCAAGAAGACTATGCCTTACGTGATAAAAACCGGCGTACTCTGCCCGAAATGCGGGAAGGAGATTGTAGAGAGAACAACCAAGAAAAGGCGTATTTTCTATGGTTGTAGTGGCTACCCACAATGCCAGTTTGCAGTTAATCGCCGGCCGGTTCCAAAGCCCTGCCCACAGTGCGGCAAGCTGCTCATTATGTACCGGGACGGTTGGGTCAAATGTACCGCCTGTGAATATAAAGATAAACTGGATGAAGTTGAAAAGATAGGAGCGGCAGCATGAAAATTTTAGTTGTCAACGGACCGAACCTCAATATGTTAGGCAAGCGAAATAAAGCCTACTATGGTGATAAAACATTGCTACAGATTGATACCCTTCTAAAAAAGGAGGGTAAAAGCCTGGGTGCCGATATAGTTAGCTTTCAGTCCAATAGCGAGGGTGAACTTATCGACTTTATCCAGAAAAATGCCTCTCAAGCCGCCGGCATAATCATAAACCCCGGGGCACTGACTCACTATGGTCTATCCCTGCGGGACGCTCTTGTTGACAGCGGACTGCCGCTTGTCGAGGTCCATCTATCCAATATCCATGCTCGCGAAGAGTGGCGGGCAAAATCGGTAATTGCTCCAATTGCCAGAGGGCAAATCAGCGGATTTGGTTGGCGGGGATATACCGCTGCATTACAAATCTTAGTCGGTGAACTGAAAGTAGAAAAATAAGAGTGAGCCGGCTGCAAAAACTTCGTCACGGTTTAGCCCAAAAGGAATTGGGTGTACTTGTAGTCTCCCAGCCGGAAAACCGACGATATCTCTCTGGCTTTACGGGTTCCGCAGGCTGGCTGATTATTTCAAACAATATCGCTTACCTGGCCGTCGACTTCAGGTACATTGAGCAGGCCAAAAAGGAAGCGCCCGACTTCGATGTTATTCATGTAAAAGGCGACATGGTCGGCTGGCTGCCCAGGTTCCTCTTAGATTTGGGATTCAAAAAGGCAGGCTTTGAAGCTGACCAGGTTCCATTTGCCACCTATGAGAAGCTTTTTAAAAACATAAACGATGACGGCTACAAGCTTGAGCTTATTCCGGTTTCCGGTCTGGTGGAATCGATTCGCGCCGTAAAAGAACCTGAGGAGCTAAAATTCATAACGGAAGCAGTTGAGCTTGCCGACGCCGCCTTCGACCACGCTAAATCGATACTCCGCCCTGGGATGACTGAAAAGGAAGTTGCCTGGGGACTGGAGAAATTTCTCCGCGAGAAGGGCAGTCAAACCGTGCCTTTTGACATCATTGTGGCTTCCGGCCCCAATGCGGCTTTGCCACACGCCAAGCCCTCGGAAAAACTACTTCTCAAAAATATGCCGGTGGTAATTGATTTGGGAGCCCGGGTGAACGGCTACTGCTCCGACCTGACCCGCACCTTTATAATAGGTGATGGAGACAAGACTTTTTTTAAAATTTATGATATTGTTTTGGGTGCGCAATTAACGGCTCTGGCCACCATTGGAGCCGGCATGAATGGAGACCAGGCTGACAGGTTAGCCCGGACAGTTATTGAGCAGGCAAAGTATGGCGATGATTTTGGTCACGGCCTAGGACACGGCGTTGGTTTGGAAACTCATGAATCGCCGAGGCTTGGACCAAATTCTGCGGACCTGCTGGTTGACGGCATGGTTTTTACCATAGAGCCCGGAATATATGTCGCCGGCTGGGGTGGAGTCAGAATTGAAGATACGGTTGTCATAGAGAACGGCAAGGTGAAAAGCCTGACTCGAGCCGATAAAAAGGCAAACATTTCTTAGGAGGTTGATTATCCTATGATTGACGCCGGAGAATTGAAAAGAGGTATAACCATTGAGCTGGACGGACAGCTATATCAGGTGCTTGATTACCAGCATATTAAGATGGGACGAGGCTCAGCGCAGGTTCGTCTAAAGCTTCGCGATGTCCGTGCCGGCCATACCACTGAGCGTTCCTTCCAGGCCAGTGAAACTTTCACCAGAGCCTTCCTCGAGCGCCGCCCGGTACAATACCTTTATAATGAAGGCGGCCTTTACTACTTCATGGATACTAAGACCTTCGAACAGGTACCGCTGGATAAATCGATGCTCGGCGATACTCTGAACTATTTGAAAGACGAGGCAAACCTGGAAATGGAGACGCATAAAGGTAAACCGGTGGGAATACAATTACCCGTTTCAGTGGAGCTCAAGGTAACGGAGACAGGCCCCGGCTTCAAAGGTGATACCGCCTCGGCTGGCAGCAAACCGGCCGAACTGGAGACCGGAATTACGATTAAAGTCCCCTTTTTCATAAATACAGGCGATACCATTAAGGTTGATACCCGCACCGGGGAATATCTGGAAAGGGTAAGCTGAATCTTTGATAAAAGCTGACCTTCATATTCATACTGAATATTCTGTGGATTGTACCATGTCGCTCGAGGAGATAATTGCACGCTGCCTCGAAGTCGGCATCAACTGTCTCGGCATAGCTGACCATAACACACTGGCCGGTGCCCTGAAGATGAAAGAGATAGCTCCCTTTTCCATTATCGCCGGCGAGGAAATCCTGACTTCAGACGGCGAGGTCATCGGATTTTTCCTCAGCCGGGAGATACCCGGTAAGCTGTCCATGAAAGAAACCGTAGCCCGGATAAAAGCCCAGGATGGGCTGGTATGTATTCCCCACCCCTATGACAGGTTACGTTATTCGGTGTTTAGGGACCAGGTATTCGACGATATGATGCCTCAAGTTGATATTATCGAGGCTTTTAATGCCCGCAGCCTTTCGCGAGGCAGTTCCACCAGGGCCTTAGAGCTGGCGCGGAAATATAACAAGCCCACCAGCGCCGGCAGCGATGCGCATACGCTTCCTGAAATAGGTAATGCTTATGTCGAAATGCCGGATTTCAACGGCAAAGACGAATTCATGGCTTCTCTGGCTAAGGGAAAGATTTCCGGCAATAAGTCAAACCCAACAGCTCGTTTTGTCAGCACCTGGAATAGATTGAAGAAACGCTGGTCCTAGGAGAGGTTCACTTGTTGACCATCGGTTGGTTTTCCACTGGCAGAGACGAGGCAGCAAGACAGCTTCTACAAGTCGTATACCAGAAAATTCAAAGCGGTGATATAAAAGGCAGGATTGTTTTTACATTTAGTAACCGGGAGCCCGGCGAGGACAGAGATAGCGACTTATTTTTTGAGCTAGTTCGAAGCTATGAAATTCCGCTGATTTGCTTTTCTTCCCAGAAATTTAAAGACTCATCGGGTATAACAGGCAAGGCGGAGGGCGAAAAATTACGCGGCTGGCGCCTTGAATATGACCGGCAGGTTATGAAAAGGCTGGATGATTTTCATCCGGACCTGTGTGTGCTTGCCGGCTATATGCTTATCGTCGGGGAAGAGGTGTGCCACCGATATGACATGATTAACCTGCATCCGGCAGTTCCCGGCGGGCCTAAAGGCAGCTGGCAGGAAGTAATCTGGACCTTGATTGAGAACAAGGCCACCGAATCAGGTGTAATGATGCATCTGGTAACTCCTGAACTGGACAGCGGGCCGGTAATAACTTACTGCACTTATCCCATTAGAGGCAAACCTTTTGATAACTTCTGGCGCGAACTAAATGGCCGCTCAATAGCTGAAATAAAAAAAGACGAGGGCGAAAAAAACGCGCTGTTTCAGCTTATCCGCCGGCATGGACTGGCCAGAGAGTTCCCGCTTATCGTGTCGACCTTGAAAGCCTTCAGTAAAGGTGAGGTTAAGATAGAAGCCGGCAGACTGCTTAACCGTGAGGGAAGGTCGATATCAGGGTACAACCTGAGCGATGAAGTAAATAGAGCCGTAGGAACCCAATGAGCGTAATCTGTTTTGACCTCGAAGGTCCGTTAGCCACTCAGGATAATGCCTATGAACTGATGAAGCTCTTCCCCGATGGAGGCCGGATTTTTGAGGTTATCAGCCGCTATGATGACTTGCTGACCCTGGTAGCCAGGTTTGATTACGAACCCGGCGATACGCTGGCTCTTATTGCACCTTTCCTTGTCTGTCACGGGATAAAGGAACACGACATTTCCGCATTGGCCAGAAAGGCGACCTTGACCCCCGGAGCTGTCAGTCTAATCTCCAGACTTAGCGCTCAGGGCTGGAAGATATTCTGCATCAGCACCAGCTATGAGCAGTACGCTAAGCGCGTGGCCCATCGGCTCGGAATTTTCTCCCAGCATGTCGCCTCCACGTCGTTCCCGTTGGAAAAATTTTCCAAAGAGTTATCTGAAGAGGACTTCCGTTTCTTAGAGACGCTGGAGAAGGACATTCTGAATCGATATCCTATAGATGATAATTGGATAAAGAAAAGGCTGGACCGCTTTTATTGGAAGGAATTGCCCAGGACCGGTCTGGGTCGACTTGTACAGCAAGTGCAGCCAGTTGGCGGTCAGCGTAAGGTGGAAGCCCTGCGGCATTTTGCCGAGGCTCAAAAGCAGCCTCTACCCTGCTGGGTGGTGGTCGGCGACAGCATTACCGATTTCAAAATGCTCCAGGCTGTTGACCAGGCCGGCGGCCTGGCCGTTGCCTTCAATGCTAACGAGTATGCCCTACCCTACGCCACTATAGGCCTGGCCTCTACACATCTCGACGACCTGAGGCCGGTGCTGGAGGTGTGGAAGAAAGGCAAACGTTCGGCCGTGGAAAAACTGGTCAGGGAAGAGGAGAAAGCTGGTGGCAACGACGACAGGGGCTATTTCCACTGGCTCTCCGGGATTAAAAGTATAGCCGTTCCTCTTGAAGTCCACAAGCGAATCCGCTGTGTTGTTCGGGAAGAGGCAGCTAAGCTGGGCTGAATTCAACATGGTTAAAATTAACGTAGTAGGTTTCGGAGCCATGAACATCGACCACCTGTGTCAGGTCGATGAGCTTGTCGTTGACGGCGAGCACTCGGTGAAAGATTTTGAATCCATCCCTGGAGGTTCGGCAGCAAACACGATTTACGGCTTAGCCAGGCTGGGCCTTAAGACAGGCTTCGTCGGAGCTATAGGCGCAGATAAGTATGGGAAGGCATTGATTGATGATTTAAAAACTGCTGCCGTTGATACCAGTCAAATCAGGATTAAGAAAGCGGAAACAGGCTCAACGATATGCATCAGCGACAAGCTGGGAAGGCGAGCTATATATGTCTCCCCCGGGGCTAACAATTTGCTGAGCTCCAGTGACATAGACCTGGCTTATTTGAACCAGGCTCAGATGGTTCATCTGTCTTCCTTCGCCGATGACAGGCAACTCAAACTTCAAGTCGCCTCAGTAAAAAAGCTGAAGGACTCAGTCAGAGTCAGCCTGGCTCCAGGTATGATCTATGTCACTAAGGGATTGAAAGCTTTGGCCCCCTTGTTCAAAAGAACCCAAGTCGTCTTTATGAACCGTGAGGAGATTGAAAGGCTGACCGGCATAGATTTCAACGCCGGAGCCAGGGAGCTTGTGAAATCAGGCTGCCGCATTGTCGTCGTCACTCTGGGCAAAGGTCTGGCTAAGGGCAAGGCCGGGATGGTTACGGCCTATATACGCGATGGGGAAAAGGAATACGAGGTTGTGTCCGAAAAAGCAGGCCGAAAATCCCCGCTGGAGACGACCGGTGCCGGCGATGCCTTCGCTGCCGGCCTTCTCTTCGGTTTACTCAAAGGCAAAAGGATTGAAGAATGTGGCTTGCTGGGCAATATAGCGGCTGGCTTCGCCATAAAGAAAGTCGGAGCCAGAACCGGTCTGCCGACCTTATCTCAGCTATCTCAGGAATACCTAAAGCGTTCAGGCCACCGCCTGTAGACATTTAGGCCTTTTTCTGCCCCTTAGTCTGCGGCCCGCTTAAAATCTGGTCAACTATGCCGTACTCCACAGCCTGGTCGGCGTTCAGATAAAAATCGCGGTCGGTATCATGTACAATTTTATCCAACGTCTGGCCGGTATGCTTAACTAAAATACTGCGAATCAGGTCCTGCAGCCTCATAATCTCTCTAGCCGCGATCTCGATATCGGCTGCCTGCCCCTGGGCGCCGCCAGCTGCCTGGTGCATGTGAATCGTGGAGTGAGGCAGAGCGTAGCGTTTACCTTTAGTTCCAGCAGCAAGTATAACCGTGGCCATGCTAGCAGCCAGCCCTACACAGATGGTGGATACTTCCGGCCTCACGAGCTGTATAGTGTCATAAATGGCCAGTCCGGCAGCGATGATACCGCCCGGCGAATGTATGTAAAGATTTATATCCTTTTCCGGGTCCTCGTGCTCCAGATAAAGAAGTTGGGCGATAATCAGGCTGGCTATCTGGTCGTTAATAGGCATCCCCAAAAAGATAATGCGTTCTCTTAAGAGCAGAGAGTAAATGTCAAAGGCTCGCTCTCCTCGTGCACCACTTTCGATAACCGTAGGAATAATGTTTTGTGGTAAATTTTTCATTTTGCCTTCCCCTTTCTAGAATGAGTAACTCGCTTTTTCTCTGTAGCTATCTCCACCAGCCGCTCTACAGACTTCCGACCTATTAGAAATTGTTTAATTGACTCGCGGGCTTGCGGCAGGCTGAACAACTTTCTTACATCCTCAGCCTGCTTGTCGGCATCTTGCGCCATCTTTTCTACCTCGGCGTCTATATCTGAATCAGCCACTTCTATCTTTTCGGATTCAGCCAGCTGTCCCAGAGCCAGAGACCGGACGACACGCTTGCTGGCCATCGGCCGCAATTCTTCCCGGTGATTGTCCATAGTCTTATTAAGCGTTTTCAAATAATTCTCCAGCCCGGCGACGCCTTCGGCAAAATGCCTAGCCTCCTCGTTGAGTAACCGGTCAATTTCTTTCTCCACCAGTACCGGCGGATATTCGACTTCGCCGAGCTCGACAAGCTTATCCACCGCCGTCTGCTCCAGCTCCACCCGCGCTCTCTCTTCAGCCCTGGTTTTCAAATTGGACTCTATTTGTTCTCGTAACGAATCCACGTCGTCTTTGCCCAGGCTCTTGGCGAATTCGTCGTCAATCTCGGCCAGCTTTTTCTCTTTTATCTCCTTGACGGTAACCTTGAAGGCATGGTCTTTTCCCGCCAGTTCCTTCATTTCATAGTCCTCGGGATAAGACAGGGTAAAGCTCTTCTCCTCGCCTTTGGTCATTCCCTCCAGATTCTCAGCGAATCCGGGCAGAGGTAACCGCGCTTCTTTGGTGACTTCATAAACAACATCCTTTCGGATTGGGAATGGCCCCCCTTCTCTCTGGCCCTCGACGTCGATAGTGACTACGTCGCCGAACTGTACCGTCCGGTCAACCGGCAGCAGTACAGCCTGTTGCTCACGCAGTTGTTCCATGGTGGCATCGGTATCCTTCTTGCTGATTTTAACCGGCTTGGATTCAACTCTTATCTTTGTATAGTCCCCAAGCTTGACTGTCGGCTTGAGCGGCACCACAGCTTTAAAAATCAACGGCTCGGTTTTTATAAGTTCGAACTGAGGTTGAGCAATAGGGTCTATCTTTTGCTCATCCAGTGCTTCCTTGTAGGCCCTTGGAATCAGGTCTTCCAGAGCTTCCTGGAATAAGGCATCCTTGCCGATGTGACGTTCCAGTATATCTCTCGGCGCTTTGCCTTTGCGGAAGCCGGGTACGGAGACCCTTTTAACCAGTCGATTGTAAGCTCTATCGAGATATTTATCTATCTCGATTGGCTCCATCTCGATATTGAGTGCTACCTGGCTGTTCTCAACCGGTTCTGTGGAAACTTTCATGTTTACCTGCCTATATTATACCTTACGATATTCCTCTTCTGCGAAAAATAGTTGCTCCCTCCCCTGGCGGGAGGGAGCTAGAGGGAGGGGGAAATATTACAGCTCAAGCCTTCTTGGTCTCCTCATCCGCCAGCTTCAAATGTAACTCGTCAAGCTGGGCCTTGGAGACCACAGACGGTGAATCGCTCATCACGTCAATGGCGCTTTGATTCTTGGGAAAGGCAATTACCTCCCTTATGTTGTCAGCGCCTGCCAGCAGCATCACCACGCGGTCGATGCCCGGTGCAATGCCGCCGTGGGGTGGCGCTCCATAATCGAAAGCTTCCAGCATATGCCCGAACCGGGCTTCTATCTCCTCGTCTGTGTAGCCCAACAGGCGGAATATCTTCTGCTGCAACTCGCGCGTGTGAATCCTGATGCTGCCGCTGGACAGCTCGTAGCCATTGCATACGATGTCGTAGTGGCGTGCCCGCACCCTGGCCGGGTCCTTATCCAGCAGCGGCATATCCTCTTCACGAGGCGAAGTAAACGGATGGTGCATCGGCTCCCACAGCTTCGTTTCCGCATTCCAGTCCAGCAGCGGGAAGTCGACGACGAAGAAGAAAACTAGCAGGTTCGGGTCGATTAGTCCCAGACGGCGTCCCATCTCCCGGCGCAGCTCGTCCAGCACCTTATCCACCATCTTGGCCTCGCCGGCTACTATTAGTATCAGGTCGCCCGCTTTAGCTTCAAACCTGCTGACTATCTCCTTTAGCTGCTCCGCGGTCAGGTACTTGGCGGCCACCGATTTGACCTTATCAGGCATCAGTTTCTCCAGGCTGTCAAAACTGCCGGCGGGTAGGGCTAGAGTTATCAGGCCTTTGGCGCCGGAGGACTTTGCCAGCTCGGTCAACTCCTCCGTCTGCTTGTGAGAGTAATCGGCACAGCCCGGCAGGCATATACCCTTCACTTTGCCGCCGCCCTGTATAGCCGAACGGAAAACGGCGAACTCGGATTCGGCAACAATCTTAGATAGGTCTCTCAACTCCAGCCCGAAGCGTATATCCGGCTTATCCGTGCCGTACCGCTCCATCGTTTCGGCATAGGAAAGCCGGGGGAACGGTTTCAGTATTTTCATTTCTGGCTTAACCGTTTCCACCAGCAAGGTAAACATCTCTTCCAGCAGGCTAAGTATATCCTCTTCATCGATAAAGCTCATCTCCATATCGAGCTGCGCAAACTCGGGCTGCCGGTCGGCGCGCAAGTCCTCGTCGCGGAAGCAGCGGGCTATCTGGTAGTATTTCTCGAAGCCGGCCACCATCAATAGCTGCTTTAGCTGCTGCGGCGACTGAGGTAACGCGTAGAACTTGCCCGGGTGTATGCGGCTGGGCACCAGATAGTCGCGAGCGCCTTCCGGCGTGCTCTTGAATAATATAGGCGTCTCAATCTCGATAAAGCCCTTGGCATCGAGAAAGTCGCGCATAAATTTCTCCACCTTATGGCGCAGTATAATGTTGTCCTTCATTCTAGGGCGCCTGAGGTAGAGATAGCGGTACTTCAGACTCAGGTTTTCGTCGACTTCTACGTCCTCATTTATATAGAACGGCGGTGTTTTGGCTGTATTGAGAATTTGTATATCGCTGGCGATTACTTCGATTTTGCCGGTGGGCAGCTTCAGGTTCTCGGTGCCGGCTGGACGTTTCTCTACTTTACCCGTTATCTTAGCCACATACTCGTTGCGTAGCTCGTTGGCTGTTTTATGTGCCTTTTTCGATGTTTCCGGGTTAAAGACCACCTGGGCTATGCCCTCTTTGTCTCTTAAATCAATGAATATCAGCCCGCCGTGGTCGCGCCGCCGGTGCACCCATCCGGCTAAAGTTACCTCGTGTCCGATGTGTTTTTCTGTTAGTTCTCCGCAGCTGTGGCTTTTGAGCAAGTAGACCTCCTAACGTGTCACGAAATTATAGCTGATAGTAGCTTCTTGTTCAATTTAACTACGCATTGAGCGTTATATCTTGCCAACACGCCTTTATGTCTGTATTTCATTATGGCACATTCTTACTAATTTGGGAGCTTCAATAGTGACGTAATGCTGCGACTTGCCAAGAAGCTTATGACTATGAGTCTTTGGCTGCTTTATCCGTAGTTTGAGTATAATTCTAGTCTGTGATGAGATATGGCGGTATAATAATCTTGATAACTCTGGTAAACATGTGTAGGGATTAGATGAAATCATTACCTCTGTCAGGACGCCTTTATAAAAACCTGCTGATATTGGTAGCTGCTAGAAAAGCACTTTTTACTTATCAGGGGCTTTCACCGTCCTTACTGTGTACTAAAATGAGGTTTATTAAAGAATATAATAGAATCCCTGTCGCTAAGTTGGTTGTGCCATTTATCTCTGAGAGAATAACCGTGCAATAATGTTGAAAGTAATAGAGGCTCAAGAAAAACAGACCGAGTGGGGAAGCCTTGAACAAAATGAGTCCGTTTGGATCTTCTTTCGAAGAGCACAAATAATCCCGACGCAAGGACAGCAAATCGATGACCTGATGCAACTAGATTATGCACGATTGCTTGAGGGCATAGATATACCAGATAAAGCTAACATCAATCTATTTTGGGGAGGACTGGCTGATTTTCTAGTCAATTCTTGGTCAATACTTGAGGAATTACGTTTAGCATCAATATTAAGTATTACGAGAGATAAAGAGGCTCAAGAGTCAACTAAACAAGAAAAGGACCCCAGGGTGACTAAACTCATAGGCTGGCATGACATGCAGTTTGAACACCATCTTCTAAACGCTATTTTCAGAATTAGAGCAGGTTGGGACAAACTGATTGATTATATAATAGTTCCATACTATGGATTACCAAATCTATCGAAAAATCCGTGGCTAAAGAGAATAGATCGTCTGGAAAGGGAACTTCTAAATCAGCTAAACTTGGCGCAAAAAAACTTCTTAGCTAATCTCACGGAAAATGCACGTGAAATCGCACACCAAGGTGGATTAAGAGATATTAGAGATTTTGAATTACATAAAATTGCTGTTAGATCGCGAGAGACCTAGGTGATAGGAGTAAAGCGCCTTCACTTCAAAAATTGGAATTCTTTGCAGTTGCAGAGCACTATCGTCTCCAAGACAACTTTATTCTTTGCCTCGGATTAGTATTTGGTGGACATCTGATCAACTAGATGAGGTTCGAATATATCAAACCCAAATACACACCTCAGCATATCAGCCCATTAGTGCTCTGTAAATAAATCTACCTGAAACTTGGGTTGCTCCCAAAAATTTGAATCTGGTGAGAGTGCTCATCCCAATTAATAATCCCACGCCGAGAGGCTTGGTGGCTTTTAATACCCCGAGTTTACCCATCATAGGAAACGGTAGCTCTTGTACAGGCAACCATAGCTAACGCAGCACGTTGGAGTCCGCCGCCTCGGTCTTCATTTGCTCCAGGTCATCCTGGGTGGGAAAGCTGCAAGAAGAAAGCTTCGGCGAAGAATCTATAGACTCTTCGCCGAATTTATCCTGAGCCGTATGAGATTCTTCGCTGCGCTCAGAATGACAGGAAAGGCTAAGTGCTCTCTCAGAGTGGCACAAAACAAAACCTCCCTCAGAATGATGAACTGAGGGAGGTGTGCTCACAGAGAAGTAGCTTGTGCTCGGCTAAGTTCTACTGGCCTCGTTTCCCCTTGATTATGCTCATAAACAGGTCGCAGGCTTCATTATAAAGGCCTGATTTGACCTGTGTCGTGTCACCCAAGTCCATGTACTGCCCTGCGGCAGCATCATAGACCGGCCAGTTTGTCAATCCTACCTGGTTGGGGTCACCGGCAGCGGCAAAATTAGTCCAGTACTTCATCATAGCTTCAGATAGTGCCCTATCGGCATCGTTAAAGTACTGCTCAGCCTTTAGACCTGATAACATGGGGCTTAGATTACCGAAGACATAACCTATTTCCCGTGAATGAAAGGCACCGGTCTTATTTCCAGGCGCTACACGGCTGAACTGATAAAAATATGCTTTGGAATTAACCTTGCTCATGTCGCCGGCATAAGCTTTGGCGGGGCAGGTAAATGTCAGCAGCGTTAACACCCGATTTAGGGATGACTTAGCCTCCGCATCGGTTGTCCCAGGAAACATAGTCAAAACCTGCTGTACCTTGTCACCGCAGAGCACATTTACGAAATCAGTGTAAGATTTCATGTCCGCGACACTGTAATTGGAAAATAATTTACCTTCATCCGCATTGGAACCAATCAATAGCGGAACATTATGTTGTTTACCCACCTCAAATATGTTTAGCGGAAGATCCGGTATTATCCAGCCATCCACACAAGGCTCATATCTGTAGACAGACGGACCGAAAAGGTCACCACCCGGTTTCCCCGTGTCCATGACTTCCTGTGCGCTCTTGGCACGCATGCAAGCTATAGGGTCGGCTGCAGTGTCGCAGCCGAGGTCCTTGGCCAGCTGCAAGCCCATCTTTTCTTTGGCCGGTTGACCATATTTGTCTTGACGGATATCAGCAAAAGACATCTCAGCCATACTCTCCGATATAGCCCGCTGAAATAGTCCCGTGGTTAGAGGCGACGCCATCAGACAAATCACGCTAGTAGCGCCTGCCGATTCACCGAATATGGTAACCCGGCTGGAGTCGCCGCCGAAGGCAGCGATATTTTTCTGCACCCACTGCAGCGCGGCTATCTGGTCAAGCAGCCCGTAGTTGCCGGAGGAATTGTGTGGGTCTTCCTTGGAGAGCAGTGGATGTGCCAGCCATCCGAGCGGGCCAACCCGGTAATTCAAGGTGACCACGACCGCACCGTGATTGGCCAGGTTTACACCGTCGTATGTTGGGTTTGAGCCTTCACCAAACCAAAAGGCTCCGCCATACAGCCAGACCATGACCGGCAGTTTGTCACCCGTCATCTTAGCCGGAGTCCAGACATTGAGATACAGGCAATCTTCGCTGGGAGGATTGGAAAATGACGGAAAACTACCGGGGATATAATATCCCATTGGTGCCGGGCCAAACTTTGTGCAATCCTTAACCCCCTGCCAGGGTGCCGCTGGTTGCGGTGGTTTCCATCGCAAATCACCTACCGGCGGAGCGGCAAAAGGAATTCCTTTGTAAATGTGGATATCTCCAGCAGTTGTGCCCGATATCAGTCCTGTATCTATTTTTATAGGGTCTTTAAGCTCGACTGACGAGGGGGCACAGGAGACAGCGATGGTAGACAGGAGAACCAGGGCGATGAGCAGAAAGCTACTGAACCTTTTCATTACATACCTCCTTGTGGTATAAATTTCTTAAGTTCCCAGGCGCTGTGCATAATTTACCCCTAATTATTCTTATTGTCAATGGGTTTTTCAAATGTTTTGAGGAAATATCACCCGGGAATGGGCGGATAGACCAAGGTATGTCACTACTGGCAATATCTCGGTGAGTTCAGCCACTTCTGCTTCTGGGCAAGCCTGACTTCCTCGTCGGTGACCTGGTATTGGCTAAGAAAATCGCTTTTGAAGGCGGCAAAGGTGCCCTGCTGAATAGCCGCGTGTATTTTGTTCATCAACCTGGTGATGAACCGCAGGTTGTGTATGGTAGCCAGCCTGTAGGCCAGCAGCTCTTCACATTTGAATAGATGATGAAGATAAGCAGCGGAGAAGGTACGGCAGGTATAGCAATCACATTCAGCATCTACAGGCCCTTTCTTTGTCTTGTAGACGGCTTTTCTCATATTTTGCCTGCCCCGGAGGGTGAAAAGAGCACCGTTCCGGGCTACCCTAGTCGGCAGTGCGCTGTCGAAAAGGTCTATACCCCGGCTGACGCCTTCGATTATATCCTCAGGCGAGCCGACGCCCATAAGATAGCGCGGCTTATCCGTCGGCAAGAACGGCATGGTTTCATCCACCATCGACCAGGTCAGGTCTTTAGCTTCGCCGAGGCTTAAACCTCCGATGGCGTAGCCGGGGAAATCCAGCGAGGTAATGGCTTTTGCCGATTGCCGCCGTAGCTCGGGGGAAGTGCCTCCCTGGACAATGCCGAAGAGTAGCTGATTAGGGTTTCGATGGTGCTCACGGCATCTTTCCGCCCAGCGGGAAGTCCTGTCCACTGCTTCACGCACTCTGGCCGTGCCCGCGTCGTATGCCGGGCATTCGTCCAGCGTCATTATAATGTCGGCACCCAGCTTCTGCTGGAGTTCGATGACCAACTCCGGCGTAAGATGATGCTCACTGCCGTCGATATGGGAGCGAAAGGTAACGCCGTCATCGGTCACCTTGCACAAGCGGGCCAGGCTGAAGACCTGGTAGCCGCCACTGTCAGTCAATATCGGCCCATCCCAGCCCATGAATCGATGCAGCCCTCCCAGCTTTTCAACAACATCTATCCCCGGCCGCAGATAAAGGTGATAGGTGTTGCTCAGGACTATGGTTACACCTATATCTTTAAGCTCTTCCGGTATTAAGGCCTTGACCGTGCCCTGACTGGCTACGGGAAGGAAAGCCGGCGTCGGCACTACACCATGATTGGTAACAAGCTTTCCCAGACGTGCCTGCATCTCAGGGAATGTCTTTACTACCGTAAAATGCTTTTCTATTCTTTAAGCTCCTTAGTTTTTTAGAAGGCTACCGGCCGAAGCTGTGAAGCTACCTCTCCGCTTTGGCTCGACAATAGTCAATGAATTTCCGAACGGCTCTAGCCGCTTCAGCCACTGTTGAATAGGTCGGAATCCGGGCACCGGCATACCTGGCTCGCTGCTCAGCTAGTATCTTCCAGCGTTCATATGACGGCAAATCTGAAGTGGCTGCCTCACTGTGTACTATGGCAATCATGGGTTTTAATTTCTCATTGTACAAATTGATGAACATTTCGGTTTGACCGGCAGCCAGACCGCTCCACAGCTCTGTTAAAAAGGGATTATCGTCGCTGAATTCACCGATAAGGAAATCGAAGTCAGGACTTCCGGCAATTAATCTCGGCAGCTCCTTCAGTATCTCAGCAAAACCGACAGACACCGCACCCATTATGGAGATGTCGATAGGGTTTCCTATCCAGTCCCATATCTCAGGCGCCTTTATCTTCAGTTCCTCCCTGATTTTAGCGGGCATCGGCGGCACCTTAAGGCCAGCCTCTTCACAGACATCGGCGGATATTACCGATAGCCCGCCACCGGCGCTCATTATGCCGACCCTGTATCCCGTAATCGGTGGCAGGAAGGAGAAGGCAACCAGGAGGTCGACGAGCTCACTTAAGTCCTGAGCCGGTATCACTCCAGCCTTTTTGAAAACTGTCTCCCAGACAGACATAGAGCCAGCGATAGCTGCTGTGTGCGAGGTAACGGCTCTGGAGCCGGCCAATCCCCGCCCGCCCTTTATGGCAATGACGGGTTTGATACGTGCAGTGTCACTCAGAGCATTGAGGAACTTCCTGCCGTCTTTGACACCTTCAAAGTAGGCGGCGATTATATCGGTCTCATCATCCTGAGCCAGGTAGTTCAGGAAATCGCTCTCATCTATATCCAGTGCGTTACCGTAGCTGATAACCTTGCTGAAACGAAGGCCGCGCAGTTCTGCGTAACGGATGAGCATGGTGGAGGAGCCGCCGCTTTGAAACACGGCGCCGATATTTCCAGCTTCCCGGGGTAAATTATATCCGTTGGCAATTCTGCCACGGGGATAATAAATGCCCATACAGTTGGGGCCGATAAGACGTATGTTTAACCTTCGGGCCGCCTTAAGCATCTCGGCTTCAAGCTCTACGGCTTCCCGGCGACCGGTTTCGCTCAGGCGAGCCGTGACCAGGTGAACGATCTTCACTCCTTTGGCCGGACATTCGTTAAGCATGTCCAGGACCATAGATGCCGGCAGGCAGCAGATAACGTAGTCAACCTTTCCCGGTATGCTAGTCAGGTTTGGATAAGCTTTAAGACCGAATATAGACTCTTTATTGGGGTTCACCGGATAAATTTGGCCTGTGTAGCCGTAGTCCAGCAGATGCCGGAAAAACTGGTGGCCGAAAGATAAAGGGTCTTCCGAGGCTCCGGCTACGGCAATAGATTCAGGATGAAAGGCAGTTTCCAGTATGTCTCTAAGACTGGCATCCATATTTACATTAACCAGATATCCAGGGCCATGGTCAGGAAAATAATGCCTAGATAGGGAAAGGCAGATAGTTTATAGACACGCCAGGCAGCCGTCGATGTCATGGAAAACAGCAGGCGGGCATTGGCGTAAATCATCAAGGCGCCGAGTATATTGGCTAAAATCAGATACAGCAAATGAAATCCGCCGGCTACGTAAATGAGCATAGAAACCGTATAGAGCATTATCGATAGGCCGAAAAGTATTTTGACCACATCTTTTACCTGCCAGCTCAATGGAAAGTAATGCAAACCGGCACCTAAATAATCTTCCCGGTTGGCAATCATTAAAGTCCAGACGTGAATCGGCGTCCAGATAGCCACCAGAGCGCACAACAAGAGGATTCTGGTATCGAATGCTGGACTTATGGCCAGCCATCCGATAAGCACGGGGCTGCAGCCGGCAACTATGCCTAGAAAAGTACATGAGATTGTCTTGCGCCATACCGACGAAGCTATGACGCCGACAGCTCCGATTACGAAACAGAGCGGATTCAGCACCCAGGCTAAGGCTAGTCCAGCAACTATAAGCCCGATAATAAGCGGTAGAGCTTTCTGTGGAGGGTTGATTCGCCTCGAGGGTAGAGCACGATTGTATGTCCTGGTCATTTGAGCGTCGACTTCACGGTCGAGATAGTTGGTCAGCCCGTTGGAGCCGGCGCTGCCCAAAAGTACGGCAACCAGAACGAGAAAAAAGGCTTTGGCCGGCGGGTAGCCACCGGAGGCAATAGTGGCGGAGACAATACCGATAAAGGTAAGCAGGCTGGTCTCTACGGGTTTCAGGACACTAATATAGTCCAGGAATGTGGCCCGCTTGCTCAGGGCTATGGTCAAGGTCTTATCACCTGTCGAATGACAGTCAATACATCTTTCGTCGGCACGTCGCTGCGTATTACGACCCGGCCGATATCTTCAAGCAGTACCCATCTGATAGCTTTACCCCGCACTTTTTTATCCAGCTCCATAGCCGCCAGCACATCATTCACAGCCACACCGGAGCAATCGGTAGGTAAACCGAACTTCTGTAAGATTGCTTCGTGGCGGTCGACAGCCTTTTCGGATAGGAGCTTCAACCGATGGCTCAGTCTGGCAGCAGCCATCATGCCAATGGCCACGGCTTCACCGTGGAGAAAACGGCCGTAGTCAGTAGCCGCTTCCAGTCCGTGGGCTACTGTGTGCCCGTAGTTTAGAATGGTGCGTTTTTCGGTTTCTCGCTCATCTTCAGAGACAACCCGGCATTTAATGGCTGCGCTGCGAGCGATGACTTTGACAGTAATGTCCCGCTTTAGCTTAATCAGGTCTTTGGCATTGTCCTCAAGGAGCTTGAGGAAATCAGCATCGAGAATCAACCCGTGCTTTATAACCTCGGCCCATCCTGAGGTAAGCTCACGATGAGGTAAGGTGGTCAAGGTATTAATGTCGGCCAGGACAAGACACGGCTGATAAAAAGCACCTATCAGGTTTTTCCCCTTTGGGTGGTCGACAGCTACCTTACCGCCAATGCTGGCGTCGGTCATGGCTATCAGGCTGGTGGGCACCTGCAGCCAGGGCAAGCCTCTTAAAAAGGTGGCCGCGACGAAGCCGGCCAAGTCGCCAATCATGCCGCCACCCAGAGCCACTATCACGTCGTTTCTCTCTACCCGGCGCTCGATGAGATAATCATAAATTTTAACAGCCTGAGAAATGTTCTTTGAGGCTTCGCCGGGCGGCACTACACAGGAATTGACGTCAAAGCCGGCTTTTTGCAGCGCTTTCTTGACCTTAGCACCGTAAATGGAGAAGACTGTTTCATCACTGACAATGTTAGCCGTGCCCGATAAGCCGGCCGCTTTCATTTTTTCTGCCAGCTTGTCCAGTATCCCCCAGCCGGCAAATACGGGGTATTCGGCAGTTGTGGTCTGGACCCTGCAGGCCAAATCGGCTTCAATGGATCGTTTACCACGATTTATATACTGCCAGCCTTTTATTACCTCCCGGCTGACTTCCTCAACGGTCAGGTTATCGGTGTGAACCGTCCAGTCGGCCATAGCATAGTAAGGCTGGCGCCTGGTTTTAAGCTGCTTAATGCGCTCCAGCGGATTATCGCCGGCAAGCAGAGGGCGGACTACGGGGTTTTCCGAGTAAAGAGTGTCATGGAGCAAGCGCTGATACACAGTCTCCGACCTGGCTTCCAGACAAACAACTGTGCCGGTTTCAAGAAGCAGGCTCTGGTTTGTGGGGTCGATTATAGCGCCGCCGCCGGTGGCTATGACCGCGTGCTCTTTGTGACAGGCCTGCTTTAATACCTGGCTCTCCAGCCGCCGGAACTTCTCCTCGCCGTCCTGCTTGAAGATTTCGGGAATAGCCTTGCCGCTTAGCTTGACTATTTCATCATCGGCGTCAATGAACGTCCAGTTCAAGTGCGCAGCTACTTTTTGGGCAACAACTGTTTTACCGGTAGCTGAGAAACCGATGAGGGCGATATTCTTATTTTCTCTTCGACGCCGCATAACGGTTGTGTGAGTAAGCAGAGCTAATGTAGTTTTTATAGTTGGCCAGAGTCTCTTTCAAGTGGTCGCCGCCGAACTTCTCCAGCATAGCATTGGCCAGGACGATGGCCAGCATGGCTTCGCCGATGACTCCGGCGGCGGGGACGACACAGATATCGCTGCGCTCATAATGAGCCTCAGCACTCTTTCCGGTCTTCAAGTCAACGGTGGGCAGCGGCTTGCCCAGGGTGGCGATGGGTTTTATCGCGGCGCGGACCACAATCGGTTCTCCATTGCTCATGCCGCCTTCGATACCGCCGGCATTATTGGTGACTCGACGCCAGGTTAAAGTGGCTCCTTTCGGGCTGGCTTCGATTACGTCCTGTGCCTGAGAACCCTTGGCACCGGCCACCGAAAAGCCGTCGCCTATCTCGACGCCTTTCACCGCGGGTATGCTCATTATGGCTTGAGCGATTTGGCCCGTAAGTCGGCGGTCCCACTGGACGTGGCTGCCCAATCCGACAGGTACGCCGGCAGCAATTACCTCGAAGACACCGCCGAGAGTATCCCCCTCGGCCCTGGCTTCATCGATAGCCGCCATCATCGCCTTTTCGGCTCCGCCATCGGCACAGCGGACAGGTGATTTCTCTACCCGCTGCCAATTTATCGACTTGAGCTGTTTGGCCCGGTGTTTACCGATGCTTATGGTATGGCTATGTATAGAGACGCCGAATTCATCGAGAAATCTTCTGGCTACAGCGCCGACAGCGACTCTGGCTGCTGTCTCCCGGGCGCTGGCACGCTCCAAAATGAGCCGAATATCCTCAACGCCGTATTTAGTCACTCCGGCTAGGTCGGCATGTCCCGGTCGAGGTGTAGTTATGGGCTGTATTTTCTTGCCCACCGGAGCAATGCTCATTATCTCCCGCCAGTCTTCCCAGACGCGATTCCAAATGAGCAGGCTTATGGGGCTGCCGATGGTAAGGCCGTGGCGTACTCCCGAGATAATCTCGGCTTTGTCATGCTCGATTTTCATGCGGGCGCTTCGGCCGTAGCCCGCCTGCCGCCGCTTAAGGTCTTGAGCTATGTCATCTTCACTAATCGGCAAGCCGGCGACCATCCCCTCGATAACCGCTACCAGCCCCCTGCCATGTGACTCACCGGCGGTAAGAAAACGAAACTGTCCCATTATTTCTGCTTCCTAAACCAATTATCGATATTCCGGCTGCGGGTAAGGATTAGTCAATGTTTCCAGCAGGATAATATCTTCGGCACTTAATGATGTCGGCTGAATGAGGCTGCTTAGCTTCTGCCAGCCCATACCCAGCAAACTATTCAGCAGAGATGGAGCTTGCGGTTTATAGTACTCCACTTCCGGCTTCGAAATGCCGGCCAGACTGGCCGCTGAATCTAGGGCCGTCTGAAGTCCGCCCAGCTCATCCACCAGTCCTAGTTCCTTGGCCTGTATCCCGGTATAAAGCTGTCCGGTGGCTAATTCTCTGACCTTGTCCTCGCTTAAATTCCTGCCCTTGGCAACAACCTGTACGAACTGGTCATAGAGCTGGTCGGTCATATCCTGCATAATCACTTTTTCTTCCGGAGTCAGGTCTCTAAATCCGGCGTACATATCTTTATGTTTGCCGGCTATGAAAACCTGCATGTCTATTCCGAGCTTATCAAACAGCCCCTTGAGATTGGGCATTTCGGAGATAACACCGATACTGCCGGTCAGAGTACCGGGCAAAGCCACGATTTTGTCGGCCCCTGCTGAGATGTAATATCCGCCTGAAGCGGCCAGATCGCCCATGCTGACCACGACGGGCTTCTTTACCTGCTCAAGCAGGTTAACAATTTCCTGAGAGGCAGCGACACTGCCGCCCGGGCTGTTTATTTGAAGGACGATAGCTTTGACACTGACATCGTTCTTAGCTCGCTCCAGCTCAGTTCGAACTGACTCAGGAGTAATAACGCTACCGCCGAAGAAAAAGCCGGAACTCTCCGACTGTATCGGCCCGCTGAGCGAGATGACCGCGACCTTATTCTGGGCAAAAGTACAAGAAGTCGACACGGCAAATACGACCAGCAAAGCCGTCAGGCAAATGATTGCCGTAAAGTTCTTCATAGGTTAACCTCCTATTCCGACTAATGCTTTCCTGGCGGCTGTTAACATTATGTCAAGCGGTGCTTCCCTGCCCGTCCACAGCTTAAACGAAGCAGCCCCCTGATAAACCAGCATGGGCAAGCCGCCAAGGGTTTTGGTACCCGCCGCTTTGGCCATTTTCAGCAATGGCGTTTGTGAAGGATTATACACCAAGTCGTAAACCAGAGCATCTTTGGGTATTAGACCCGACACTAAAGGCGACAGGCCCTCTTCAGAAGAACACTTCATCCCAACTGTGGTACAGTTGACTATCAACTGACATTGAACCACCGTCTTCTTTAGATTCGCGCTTGATAACGGAACAACCTCTATTTCGGTTTTCATCTTGCTGTTAGCCGCCTGTTTAGCCAGTGCGCCGGCTAAATTCTCTGCCTTCGCCAGGGAGCGGTTAGCGATAATCAAAACGCTTACCTTTTCCTGCAGTAGGCTAAAACTAACGGCGCGAGCGGCACCGCCGGCGCCGAGAATGAGCACCTTCTTGTTTGCCGGTTCAAAACCGGCATCCACACGCAGGGCCTTAAGAAAACCGGGCGCATCGGTATTGAAACCCGCCAGCCTGCCATCGCTATTGACTACCGTGTTCACCGCGCCGACAAGTCCGGCAAAGTCATCAATCTTGTCTAAAAGGCCTATTACCGTCTCTTTATAAGGTACGGTTATGTTCGCTCCCAGATTCTGAGGTTGTCTCAGTTGATTAACGGCCGACGGCAAATCGTCGGCCTTCACCTCCCGGGCTTCATAACGCATATCGAGCTTGTAGTAATCTAAAGCTGCCTGCTGGAAGTCAGGAGATATCGAGTGCTTCAGTGGGTAACCGATAACGCCGATGAACTGTGTCACTGGTCACAGACTTTCAGGCTATCCAGGTATCCCTGCAAGATAAAAGCCGCGGCAGCAGCATCAAGGCGCGACCTTTCTCTAGCCTTCTTATTTCCGGCTCCTCTCAGCAAGCGCTCCACAGCCACAGTGGATAGGCGCTCGTCCCATAGCTCGATGCCGGCACTGGTGTTTTGGGAAAGCTTATCGACAAAATCTTTTACCTTGCTTGCCTGCCTGCCCAGGCTTCCGTCTAAAGAATAAGGCAAGCCCACTACAATCAGTTTTACGTCGTACTGGCCCATGAGCCGTACAATGGTGTCTATGGTCGAGCTATCGTTGTCTCTGGTTATAACCGTCAGCGGACTGGCTATAATTTCTTCGGGGTCGCTGATGGCAACCCCCACTCTCTTATCCCCTATATCCAGTCCCAATATGCGCATCTTTAGCTATCACCCGACTTTCTGAACCAACCGCTTTACCACTTCCAGGGCCTCATCGAGCTTATTCTTGTCTTTACCTCCGGCCTGTGCCATGTTTGCCTTGCCGCCGCCACCGCCACCGGTGACCCCGGCAACCTGCTTCACGATGTCGCCGGCATGCAGCCCTCTGTTTACCAAATCCGGTGTAACCATAGCCACAAAACCAGGTTTGCCGTCGTAAACTGTCCCCAGCACAATAACGGCGCTCTGCAACCGGTCTTTCAATAGATCTCCCATTTCTCTAAGGATTTCAAACGAAGCCGACGGCACTTTAGCCGATAACACTGTTATGCCGTTGACCTTCTCGGCTTTACCCTGCAGGGTATCAACCCTATCTCTTGCTAGCTCCATCTCCCGAGAAGCCGAAAGTTTGAGTTGAGCAGTTAGCTCGGCAATAACCGCCTTAACCTTCTTGGGGGCTTCTTGGGTTGAAGTGCTCATCTCTTCGGCTATTGTTTCAAGTGCCTCAAGTCGCTCTCGAACCAAAGTCTCAGCACCTCTTCCGGTGACAGCTTCGATGCGGCGCAGACCAGTGCCTATGCTGCTTTCTCTGGTTATGATAAAAAGACCGATTTCACCTGTTGATTTGACGTGGGTGCCACCGCAGAGTTCGGCGCTTATCGGAGATTCACCTATTTTCAGCACCCTAACTTTGTCTTTATACTTCTCATCAAAAAGAGCGATGATATCACCATTTTCAATATCTTGCTTAATCTGCTCATAAGGAATCTCTTTGCTTTCTACGCGCAGATTCTCTCTTATCCGTTCATTGACGATGTGCTGTATTTCATCAAGCCGCTGTTTACTAATTGGGTTCAGTTGAGAGAAATCAAACCGAAAGCCATCGGGATGAACCAGAGAGCCTCTCTGCTGAACGTGGCTGCCCAGCACCTGGCGCAGCGCTGCCTGAAGCAGGTGAGTAGCCGTGTGATTCCGGGCAGTGTCAAAACGGCGTGCTAAGTCTACCGAAGCTTCAACGGAATCCCCTACCGAGATAGTCCCTTTAACCACCTGACCCAGATGTATGATAGCGCCTTCAGCCAGATTGCCGTAGGGAGACCAAGCTGTATCTGTGATATCGATTTGGCTGGAGCCGGAGGTTATCTTGCCGGTATCGCCCACCTGTCCTCCCATCTCACCATAGAAAGGCGTCTTATCCAGAACAACAGCTACCTTTTGGCCCTTGCCGGCAGAATCTACTGGCTGCAACGACTTCTGGTCAAACAGGTGGCTAACCTTGGAGCTAGACTTCAATTTATCATAGCCCATAAAGCTCGTGGGCTCAGGTTTATAAGTTTTTGTAGCTTTAACCTTATCAACACCCTGATTGCCCCCGAACTTGTGAACAGCCCTGGCTCTTTCCCGCTGCTTCTCCATCTCAGCCTCAAAGCCAGCTACGTCAACATCCAGTCCCTTTTCCCGAGAGATTTCGACAGTCAATTCCAGAGGAAAACCGTATGTATCCCAAAACCTGAAAGCTTCCTCGCCTGTGATAACGTTTCTGCCCCGCCTCAGAGCCTCATCGACGGCTTTGTCCACCAGATTAATCCCGGCATCCAGGGTGCTGGTGAATTTTTCCTCTTCTACCTTAACTACTTCTTGTATAAGGCTGTGGTTTTTTACCAGCTCAGGATAAACGTGTCCCATACCGGCGATAACGGTTTCCGCTATCCGGCTGAGGAATGGCTCCTCTGTGCCCAGTTTCCTGCCGAAAAAGCAGGCTCTCCGCAGTACCCGGCGCAGAACGTAGCCTCTGCCTTCGTTGGACGGCAGAACACCGTCAGCGATGAGGAAGGTGATGCCTCGACCGTGTTCCGCTATAATCCTGACAGCCTGGTCGTTACTTTGGCTCTTGCCATATTTCACTCCGGTTATGTCGCTTATCTTATTTCGCAGGGGAATGAAAAGGTCTGTGTCATAAACTGAAGACGCACCCTGCATCATGGCTGCGGTTCTTTCCAGTCCCATTCCGGTATCGATGTTCGGCTTTGGCAAAGGGGTTCGCTTTCCATCGCGGTCCTGGTTGTACTGGGTAAAAACCAGGTTCCATATTTCCGAAAAGCGCCCACAGTCGCAGCCGGGCCTGCATTCAGGCTTTCCGCAGCCGGCCTCCATGCCAAAATCGTAGTGTATTTCGCTGCAAGGCCCGCATGGTCCCGAATCGCCGGCCGGACCCCAGAAATTATCTGCCTCTCCGAGCCGCACTATTTTATCTTCAGGAAAGCCAATTTTACGCCAGTATTCAAACGATTCATCATCGTCCAAATAGATGGATACCCACAGTCGTTCCGGCTTGAGCTTTAACCGTTCGGTAACAAATTCCCATGCCCAGGCTATAGCCTCCTTCTTAAAGTAGTCGCCCACGCTGAAGTTCCCCAGCATCTCAAAGAAAGTCAGGTGCCTGGCATCGCCGACTGAATTGATATCTGTGGTGCGGAAGCACTTCTGGCACGATACCAAACGCGGAGCTGGTGGTATTGCCGATCCCAGGAAATAAGGCTTGATTTGGACCATGCCGGCGGTAGTCAATAAGAGCGTCGGGTCGTCTTGAGGCACTAAAGACGAGCTGGGAATAATATGGTGCTGCTTTTCCTCGAAAAAGCCTAAAAAGGCTTTTCTTATCTGGTCACTATTCACTATTTCTCACCTGTGTGGATTTTAATGAAGTGGCGCTTCAGTGTCAATGCGTCTTCCAGTGATTATGCTGCTTTTGTTTCTAAGTTTTGCTCAATTGTGCTAAAATTCCAGCACATCAGGAGAAAATTAATGCCCCTCTATGAATACTGGTGCCAACAGTGCCAGCGAAAACTAGTGTTATATTCGCGCACTTTCTCCGACGCCTTGCCTTCTTGCCCCCGATGCGGCAATGATACTTTACGGCGGCTGCTCTCCACTTTCTCGGTGCGCAGCAAAACGTATAAGGATGTTTACGAAGATATCCTTTCCGACTCGCAGTTGACGCGAGGCATGATGGCTGACGACCCCAGTGCCTTGGCGGAATGGAACCGGCGAATGAGCCAGGGTGAAGAAGTCGCCCCGGAATACGAAGATATGATTGGCAGGATGGACAAGGGTGAAATGCCTTCCGAGCTGATTGGTAAAGGCGCCGGCGATGTCTCCGAAGATACTGACTAAGGTTTGACGATATGCCTGTTTATGAGTTTTTCTGTTCCGCGTGCCGTAAAAAAAGCAGTTTTCTGGTAAGGAGTGCTTCCTCTTTTGAGCCCAAGTGCTCAATCTGCGGCAGTACTGAAGTAGCCCGTGTTATTACCACATTTGCCTATCATAAATCACTCAAGACCATACATGAAGAGAGCGGCGAACCGGGTAAGTTTGAAAGCCCTGACTACTACAAAGACCCAAGAAATATCGGCAGATGGGCGGAGAATAAGTTCCAGGATATGGGTATGGAGATGCCCAGTGAAATTCAACAGAAAATTCAGGCTGCCAGAGAAGGTGAACTACCCGAACCGGTAAAGGACCTGCAAAGTGCCTCGCCAGACGCTTCGTATCATTGACGCCAACTGCAATCGCATCGGTGAAGGGCTACGTTTCCTCGAAGATGTGGCTCGATTTCTGCTTGATGATGCTGATTTGACTCGTCAATTGAAGGCGATGCGGCATCATCTGGTCAAGACCCTGAGCCAATTCGGGCCGGCTCTGATATCTGAGAGGAACTCAGAGACTGACGTTGGAATCGACACAGAAATCAGCCATCGGCAGGACCTGTTATCGCTGGTCACCGCTAATGCCAGGAGAGTAGAAGAGGCGTTACGGGTCGTAGAAGAGCTTAGTAAGCTTCCAGACTTAAGTTCAGCATTGCACTCAAAGGACTTCGAGACAGCGCGGTTTAATCTTTACACGCTGCAGCGGGAGCTCCTCTCCCGGCTGACACGCCGGCAGAAAATAGACCAGCTCCACGGGCTTTACGTTATCATTGATACTCAGACGCTGGGTTTAAGAGGTGAGGTAGATGCCGCCCGAAAAGCTATAGATGGCGGAGCTAAAGTTATTCAGCTACGTGATAAGCAGCACTCCAAAGGTGATCTCCTAACCATAGCTAAGAAGCTGACTGATTTGTGTCGCCATTCTAATGTCCTTTTCATAGTCAATGACTATCTTGATATAGCCCTGGCATCAGAGGCAGATGGTATACACATCGGTCAGGAAGACCTTCCCCTATCTGTGATACGAAAGGAGTTACCGGTCGATAAGGTCATTGGCTTGTCCACATCTACTATGGCTCTAGCACGGAAAGCAGAATCTGAAGGAGTCGACTATGTGGCCGTAGGCTCCATATTCCCTTCTCCGACCAAACCGAAAGCTACGGTGGTTGGGCTTGAACGTCTACGCCAAATCAGGAAGGCTATATCTATCCCCATAGTTGCTATAGGTGGCATAAGCAGGCAAAATATCGGTGAAGTAATGGCTGCCGGAGCCGATGCCGCAGCGGTTATCAGTGCTGTATTGAATCAAAAAGATATGCAATCGGCAGCACGCCAACTGGTCAAGGAAATTGAAAAGGAAGCTAAAAGTCACCAAAAATCTTGAAACCCTGGCTGAGAAAATCCGTCTTTATTTCTCCGCCAAAGATGCAGCACGAGAAAAGGCACTGCGTCTCAGCCGTGAGATAATACGTTACAGCGCCACTACTATTCGTGCTATCCATCGTCAGGAAAAAGTAAACGCCGAGCAACTATTAGCCTCGGCTCAAGCTTTACTCAAAGAACTGGCTGATGATGTTCTCAAGAAGAATAATGACCTGGCTTACGCCGGCTTCGTGCATGACGCTCAAAAGGAATTGGCTGAAGCAAGTTGCACTCTGGCCATCGTTTCGAGCAAGCCACTTCCTGAGCCGGAAGCGCTTGGAGTTAGCTACCCGGCTTACTTAAACGGATTAGGTGAGGCAGTAGGTGAACTGCGGCGTTATATCCTGGACAGCTTAAGGCGGAACGACCTCTCCAGATGCGAGGAATTGCTTAGCACAATGGATGACATATATAGTGTCCTCATGACCATGGACTTTCCAGATGGTATTACTTACGGTTTACGGCGGACCAGTGACGCCATACGTGGGATTCTGGAGAGGACCCGCGGTGACTTGACTCTGGCTCTGAGACAACAGGAGTTGGAAGAAAAATTAGAGCGGACTGCGAAAAAGAAAAGGTGACTTGGTAATCGTGTCCCGCATGTTTTTTATAGTGAACATGTCTGTACCAAAGTACAATCATATTTAACACCAAATAACCTTGACTCTGCCAGCCAAAGACGATAGAATCTGAAACCTGGTGGTTATTCGCAAATCAGCTCGCGCAAACCAAATATTAATCATAAGGAGGTGAAATGCCTGGTATTTTCTGGATAGTTCCGATAGCCGCGTTAGTAACGGTGATTTTCGCCGCGCTCCTAGCTAGAAACGTGCTACGACGCGACGCTGGAACGCCAAAGATGAAAGAAATCGGCGATATGATTTTTGAAGGCGCTTGGGCGTTTTTAAAAAGGCAGTATAGTACCATCGGTATCTTAGCGCTAGTGGTGGCGATTGTCATTGGTGTACTTGTAGCGTTGCTGGGTGGGCAGAGGGGGATCGAAGGAATGACTCCCTTCGGTATAGGCTGGCGAACAGCAGTTGCCTTTTTGGTCGGTGCTCTCTGTTCCGGTGTTTCCGGTTTTGTAGGTATGTATATTGCGGTCAAGTCTAACGTTCGCTGCGCTGCCGGAGCTCAAAAGAGTCTAACTGAAGCGGTTACCGTCGCTCTCAGGGGTGGAGCTGTCTCCGGATTCCTCATTACGGCGCTTAGCTTAATTGGAGTTACCGCCATTTTCTTTGCCTTCGGCGGGGGCAGTAAGCCTGAGATTGCCCCTCATCTTATTGTCGGTTTTGGATTTGGCGCCAGTTTTGTTGCCCTTTTTGCTCAGCTTGGCGGCGGAATTTATACCAAAGCGGCTGACATGGGTGCCGACCTGGTGGGCAAAGTGGAAGCCGGCATTCCGGAGGATGACCCCCGCAATGCCGCGGTTATTGCCGACTTAGTCGGTGACAACGTCGGTGACTGTGCCGGCCGTGGTGCCGACTTATTTGAATCAACAGCCGCTGAAAACATCGGTGCTATGATCCTGGGAGTCGTGGCATATGTTGTCACTCATAATATCGCCTGGATTCTTTTCCCATTAGTCGTTCGCGCTTTTGGTCTGATTGCTAGTATGGTAGGACTGTTAATTGTCCGAGCTAAAGAAAACGAAAACGCCATGAACGCCTTGAACCGCGGATACTTTGTAGCCATTGCACTATCAATCATTGGCATGGCCGTGACAGTACATTTTATGCTGGGTAACTGGTGGCTTTTCGGTGCCGGCGTAGTGGGCATTATTACCAGTGTCGCCATCATATATGTTACTCAATACTATACTGAATCTCGATACAAGCCGGTGAAGGAAATCGCCGAAGCATCCAAAACCGGCCCAGCAACCAATATCGTTATTGGCATGGCTGTAGGTTATGAAACAACGCTGGCGACGGCTGTAATAATCGGTGCGGCACTTTTGTTGTCTTACTGGATGGGCACCCTTAGCGGTGTTCCAGGCGCCGGTGCTTTCGGCACCGCAGTAGCTACCATGGGCATGTTAATGACCTGCCCCTACGTGCTATCAATGGATACCTTCGGTCCTATAACCGATAATGCTAATGGTATCAATGAGATGGCTGGCGCCGGTAAAGACGTACGCAAGATTACGGACCGTCTAGATGCCGTTGGAAATACTACCAAGGCGTTGACCAAGGGATATGCCATGGTTTCCGCCGGACTGGCAGCTTTCTTGCTATTCCAGGCATATCTGAACAGAGTCTCATTCCTCAAGTTTGGTGTCGAAGGAAAATATGCCGTTGTGGACATTGCCAAGATAGAGGTCTTTGTCGGCGCTCTACTGGCAGTAATGCTGGTATATTTGTTTAGCTCCTGGGCAATAAAGGCTGTCGGCAAAACCGCAGCCAAGATTATTCAGGAAGTGCGACGGCAATTCCAAGCTGACCCCGGCATTATGGCTGGCACCTCACGGCCGGATTATGCCGCTGCAGTTGACATTACGGCTCGTGCCGCACTACGGGAGATGATTGCTCCCGGACTTTTGCCGGTGCTGGCACCGGTAGTTGTCGGGCTGCTTTTCAAGTGGCTAGGTTTTGATGCCGCTATGGTGGTAGCCGCACTGCTTATGGTCGGCACCATCGCAGGCATTATGCTGGCTTCATACATGAACAACGGCGGCGGTGCCTGGGACAACGCCAAAAAGATGATCGAAGACGGCCAACTTAAGGATGAGAAAGGCAATGTAATAGGCAAGGGTTCTTTCACTCATGCTGCGGCTGTTGTCGGTGACACCGTCGGTGACCCGCTTAAGGATACAGCGGGGCCTTCATTGCATGTCCTGGTTAAACTGCTCGCCACTATCACGTTGGTGATGTGCCCGTTGTTCATTTGATGACGAGCGATTGCGAAGACTATAGACAAAGATAGAAAAAGGAGTAAAAGGGGCAATCATAAAAACGGATTGCCCCTTTTTTCTTTTCCGATGGTAGTCGCGGGACCATGGCCGGGATAGACAATCGTCTCATCCGGCAGGGTCATAAGCTTATTCTTGATGCTGTCCATTATTTGTTCGTAGCTGCAGCCGGGAAAATCAGTCCTGCCGATACCGCAGTTAAACAGTGTATCGCCGCTGAAAAGAATTCCATGACCATAGAGGCTGATACCTCCCGGGCTATGCCCCGGTGTGTGCAAAACGGTAAAGCTTAAATCATCTATGTCTATAGTATCCCCATCCTTCAGTAACCTGTCCGGCTTAGGCGGTTGATTAAAAGAACCTCCGCTCATGGATGATAGCATCCTGGAAAACATGCCCAGGCCGGCTGTTGCTTCAGCCTCATGAATGGCGAACTTGGCTCCAGTACCTTCTTTAACCGGTGCTAATGCGCCAATATGGTCGATGTGCGTGTGGGTAACCAAAATAAGAGATACTGTCATGCCCAAATCATTTACAGTGCTTAGAATCAGCTTGGCTTCGGCACCCGGGTCGATAATTATTCCGTGCTTGCTGGACTCCGAGCCTACGATGTAACAATTACTGGCGAAAGGGCCGACAACCAGGGTTTTCAAAATCATCTTTGCGTTCCTGCAGAGAAGAGTAGCCAAAGTGCGGTTTTGGCTGGCATGATGGCTCTAAGTTGCCCTTATTTCCTCGCGCATAAACCTGATATAGGAGCCGGTAAAGCATAAAGCGGTCAATGCAATCAGACTGGTCAACTGAGGCCAGACGAGTAACAGGCTTTGTCCCAAGGGCAGAGGCGTCGGTGTCATACCACCGGCGTAGATGCTAAGCAACATTAACGTCGAGCTGGGATTCCCCATCTCCGGTAAAAGTAAGACTTGAACTGTCTCTCCGTACAAAGTACTCGGTGAGATGCGACTTATGGTGCGATAAATTTCGTCGTTCCTGGCTATTAAATCTAAGCTCGAGTTTTGGTCAATAGGAATAACCGCACCGGCGATAGCTTTGGCAATCAAAGATACGAACAGGAAAACAAAAATCCACAAGGCTATAGAAGCCAAAGCTGAAGTAGCTGTCCGCCTAAAAGAAACCGAGAATAGTACAGCCAATGCCATCCAAAAAGCGCCGTAGACTATGCTAACGAAAATGAAGGCAAGAAGCCTGAGTATCTCCTCGGCAGTCGGCGGCACCCCGATCATGCGCAATCCCATCCCACCGACAAGAATGACTATGCCCGCCACGAGTATAGATAAGGTGACCAGCCCAGCCAGAAATTTTCCATTGACTACCGAATCCCGGTAAAGAGGTTGTGACAGAATCCGACTAAGGTTGCCGCTGGTTCGCTCGCTGTTTATGGCATCAAAGCCCAGAGCTATACCGACTATAGGTATGAACAGTGAGAGGAAAAACGGGAAGGAAAAGGGTAAGTTTTCGCCGGAGACGATGAACAGCCGCAAAAAGATGAATTGAGTGTTCTCGGTTATACCTGTCCTAATGTTTTGCGCTGCTACATATATGGTAGCTATGCCGGCCAGGTAAATCAGCAGAGATAAAATGATAAATCGCTTACTATTAAACTGGTCAGCCAGTTCTTTCCAAAAAACAGCAGCTAATCCGGACATAGCTAAGACTCACGAAAATATTTCATGTAGATTTCATCCAGACCATATTCTTCAATCTTCATTTGAACTATGAGGCTGTCACATTCGGTCGCCACTTTCGCTATTTGGCGCCTCAGGTCTTTATCGCAGCTAATAAGCAGCAGGTCGCCAGAACTTTCCACATTGGTCACACCCTTGATACTCTTCATCGATTTCACAAGCTTGCTTGTAGGCTCGACTACCTGGACCTCTATCCTTAGCTTGCCACCGCCGATTTTCTCCCGACCAAGCTCTTCCACGGACCCTTCAGCTACCAGATGTCCTTTGGATAGTATTCCCACCCTGGTACAAATTTTCTGTACTTGGTGTAACTGGTGCGAAGATAGAACGACGGTTACTTTCTGTCTGGCCATGTTAGCGATGAGCTCAAGGACCCGTTCAATTCCCTCAGGGTCTATTCCAGCTGTCGGCTCATCGAACAAAGCTACCTTAGGGTCTTTAATCATGACATCGGCAATTCCCAGGCGCTGTTTCATGCCATGGGAAAAAGTACCAACCTTATGCTTGACCACTTCAGACAGCCCCACCATATTCAGCAATTCATCAATTTTCTTCGATGCTGCTTCTCGTGGCAAGCCGTTTAATGCTGCCGTATAATCCAGATTCTCACTGGCGGTCAAATCATCGTAGAAACCGACCTTTTCCGGCAGATAGCCTGTCATACGCTTTACTTCGATGGGTTCTCTGGTAGAATCAAAACCGCATATACTAGCCGTGCCCGAAGTTGGTTCCGTAAGTCCTAGAAGCATTAGCAGTGTAGTAGTCTTACCGGCGCCGTTGGGCCCAAGAAAGCCGAAAACCTCGCCCTCATCTACACGTAGATTTAATTTATCCACGGCGATAAATTTGCCGTAGGTTTTAACCAGCTCTTTGGTTTCTATGACGGCCTGTTTTCTCATTTTATTCAGCGTCTACCCAGGCGCATAAACATATATGCCAGACCGGCAATAACCAGAACTACGATGGCGACACCTACCCAACCCCAAATTGTAGGCGTTAGCACAGTTACTCTAAGATCAAAACTGCCAAACGCATTCTTGGCTTGTGGCTGAGCCGATATAGTAACCATATAATCTCCGGATATAGACTTCTTGGCTGGCTTTATGTCAACCTGAACATCACGAGTATCACCTACCGACAATATGTCAATCTCCTTCGGGTCGAAGGTGATACTCCAACCGGACGGGGCGCTTGTTTTTGAGCTGAATCCAATTTTCTCGAGGTCCGCCGTCCCCGTATTTATAACGGAGATAGTTAAATAATTATCATCGCCGGATGTGGCATTTGTATTAAGTAATCCGGTGGAAGTTTTTAGTTGCAGGTCATATTTGGCCGTTACTATAGCTTTAAGGTTAATGCTGGCTTTGATGTCTCCAGAACTGACGGCCACTGTTATGGGGTACTCTCCTGGCTGTGCCGCTTGCCAGGACAAGGGTGTGGCCGTAACCGTAATCGAATCCGGGTATGTCTTCGAAGGGTCTAGACGGATAGCGGCGATTTGCGAGCTACTTCCGTAGCTTGGCGTAATGGAAGAGGTGAAACCGTCCGGTACCTTGGCTTGAAGGTCGAAAACGCGCGGCTCCTTACCTCCTATGTACTGCAAATCAACTGTATATGAGAAATAGGAACCGGCATAGGTGCTGATCGATGGATATTGACAGGTGAGTGTGATTTTCTCAGTGGGTGATGTCTGGTTTGGTGCTATCGAAGCTGGCTTGGCAAGTGTTTCCGGTAGCGCTTGAGCTATTGAGTGAAGCAACAATCCGCCAAACATGGCGGACAGCAGCGCTACACAGGTTAACCAGTAAGTGAATTTAAATCTTCTCATGTTCTTATAACCTCCCTCAAAATAGAAGCCCGTCCAGGGACAGGCATTGCATCAAACAGGTACCTCAATCTATAAGTATATTACTTTAACTAAAAGTTATTTTGGCTGTCAAGTACTCAGCCACGCTGAAGTTCATTTCTGGTATTGATGAAGTTAATCAGGTTATCCCGGGCTACGATACCCACCACTTTATTTTCCCAGACAACCGGAACCTGGTTGATATCGTTTTCAGATAAAATCTGCAGAATATTACCCAGGTCTTCGTTCGGTGACACTGATTTCACCTGGCTGAGTGGGGTCATGGCCTCTCTAACCAGTGTTGTCTTCCGGGCATCACGGGGAATCGACCTTACATTACCTAATGTCACGAGGCCTTCGGTATGACCTCCTGAGACCACAGGGAAGCAGCGCCTGCCTGAACTCAATATATGCTCATTTACCAGGCGCTCAACAGTGATATCCGGTGGTACCACCATGCAGTCTCGCGACATAACTTCGCTGGCAGTATGTCCTTTGAGCATATCTTGAAGCAACATCTGTCTGTAACTACCGCTGGCAGCGGTCTCCAAAAACCACCCTATAAGTACCAACCAGATACCATTGAATAAGTTACCCGTGAAAGCGAGCCATATGCCGCCAAAAATGAACAGGAACCCAATGACACGGCCGATGTTTGACGCAATTTTAGTAGCGCTCTGCAAATTTCGGCTTCGCCACCATATCAATGACCTGAGTACGCGCCCGCCGTCCAATGGAAAGCCGGGTATCAAATTAAAGACGCCAAGCAGTATATTAATTAATCCGAGATAGAAGGAAATGGCGGCTCCGAATTGGGCGGCTTCGCTGGTGGCACTGCGCAATGCGAAATAAATCCCCAGAAACAGGCCGCCAAGGACGAGACTGCTGAATGGACCGGCAGCCGCCATACGGAACTCGTCACCGGCTGTTTTAGGTTCTCCGGTCATCTCTGAGACGCCGCCCAAAAAGAATAGAGTTATGGACTGGATTTGCGTACCCTGGCGTATGGAGACCAGGCTGTGCATAAGCTCATGAAACAACACCGAGCCGAAGAACAGGAGGCTCGCTAGTAGACCAGCCCCTATTTTCAGTGACAAACTCCATTCTGGATGAGTGGCTGGGAAATAAACTGCAGCCAACGACCATGTTACCAGAGCAAAAATGAAAAACCAGGAATAATGCAGCCTGAGAGATATACCGAATGCTTTTCCTATTGGTATGCCACCTCTGAACATTTATATACTCCTTTTAGATGTGGATTTAGTTTCGGAACAAATCTCTAACGGCAGGCAAAAGGGCGTCGTCAAAATAGTCACAATTATAGATTATACAACTGATTTGAATAATATGCTCATTCTAGCGGCTTAACCGTGGAAAAGTTATAAAATCGGATACACAATAGTTACAAAATCGTAAAATTTAAGGATAGCGCTGGGGATTTTTAGGTTCTTACAATCATATTTGGTGGAGATAGGGGGATTCGAACCCCCGACCTCCGCGATGCGAACGCGGCGCTCTCCCTATTGAGCTATATCCCCTTGTGAAACCAATACTAACAATGTCAAGATTTGGTGTCAAGCCAAGTATCGTGATTGTTTGATATTAGGGACCCATAGATGGGGACTGACTTCTGCGAAATGTTGCACGAAGGAACCGAGAGTGGTAAGAGAATTAACGAACATCTGCTATTACGAAGCAGGCTCTAAAATCACCCTGGCATCAACCGCCACTGCCCTGTTCTTATAAGCGAAAACCGGATTAAGGTCAAGCTCTTTTATTTCGGGATTCTTATCAACGAAATCGGAAACCTTTAGTATCAAATCCTCTAGAAAAGCAATATCCGCGGGTTCATGACCTCTATAACCCTCGAGCACCGGATAACCTTTTATATCCTTTATCATCTCGTGGGCATCCCTCTTGGTCAGCGGGACTATACGAAAAGCGACATCTTTCAATACTTCAACCAGTATCCCGCCCAGCCCAAACATTAACACCGGCCCGAATTGTGCATCCTTGGTCATACCTACGATGACTTCTACCCCGGGACGTGCCATTTTCTGCACAGATACACCCTGTATTTTCGCCTTTGGGTAGTGCTTCTTAATAGCAGATAGGATTTTGACGTAAGCCTCGCCTACCTGAGCCGCATTAGTCAAGCCTAATTCAACGCCGCCGGAATCGCTCTTATGAATAACGTCAGGTGAGACTATTTTCATCGCTACGGGGAAGCCCATCTTTTTGCTCAAAGAAATTGCTTCAGTCTTTGTTTGAGCCAGCTTGGCTTCAACGACAGGTATTCCAGCTTCTTTAATAAGTTCTTTAGACTCGACCTCCGTTAATTGTGTCCTGTTCTCTTTTCTGGCTTGCTTTAATATCTCGGTTTTGGTCATATAAGCTCCCCCTTCTTGTTATCAGCCATAAAAGCGGCTTCAATTTTAGCCTATTTCACCACCGCATGCAAAACACCAACAAGCGTAGCCATTAATTTATTACCGGGTCATCCTTCAGCATAATCAAGATGCATGCCGCTGAACATTATAAACTAACACTGAGAGACAAATTTCCCCCAAATATCCAAAGGAAATGCTATCATATAAAGAGCAGAAATAACCAGGTGGTAAGTTGTCACAGAATAAACGTGCTCCTCAACTGAAGGTTTTGGGTATTGCCGGTAGCCCACGCCGCGATGGTAACACCGACCATCTGCTTCAACAGGTGATGGCCGGCGCATCAAGCCAGGGAGCCGAAACTAAAACAGTGGTCCTGAGCGAACTGAACATCTTACCCTGCCGTCACTGCGATGGCTGTATTAAAACGGGTAAATGTGTGGTGGACGACGATATGCAATGGCTGCACACCGATTTAAGAGGGGCCGACCGTATAGTTTTAGCCTCCCCCATCTTTTTTATGGGTGTTACGGCGCAAACCAAAGCCATGATTGACCGCTGCCAGGCACTCTGGGTCATCAAATATGTACTTAAGCTTCCAGTAGCGATTAACCCCGGTAAAGAACGCAAAGGAATCTTTGTCTCCGTAGGTGGAACAAAACTACGTAATCTATTTAAGCCAGCCATGGCTACCGTCAAAAGCTGGTTCACAACTCTGGATATCAAGTACGCCGGCGAAGTGGTTTTTTCCGGAATCGACGAAAGTGAGTCTATCCATTTACATCCAACAGCACTGAAAGATGCCTTCTCCATCGGCCAAAAACTGGCCGCCGGAAATATGCCGCAGTAAATTAGGCCTCCACCAAAACTGCTCATAAATACTTTATCAATTCCTGTCACTCGTGTTACAATGTCCCGACCCGGAGTCGTAGATTTAGCAGTAGGAGACCACTGATGTCGAGCAAAAACAAGCAAGAGTGGCAAAAAGTCACTGTAGCTCCAACCGTCAATCGCTTTCCCGAGAGACAAGAGAAATTTAAGACCAGCTCCGGAATCGACATCTCGCCCGTTTATGCACCGGATGATATGTCGGACTTCAACTATCATGCTGATTTGGGCTATCCCGGAGAATACCCCTTTACCCGCGGGATACAGCCAAATATGTATCGTGGCAGACTGTGGACCATGCGTCAGTACGCCGGCTTTGGCACTGCCGAGGAGTCTAACAAGCGCTACCGGTATCTTCTGGAACAAGGACTAACGGGCCTGAGCATTGCCTTTCAACTGCCTACCCAAATCGGATACGATTCAGATAACCCTCTTGCCAGGGGGGAAGTCGGTAAAGTCGGAGTAGCTATCGATACCTTAGAGGACATGGAAATTCTGTTTAAAGATATTCCATTAGACAAAGTCAGCACATCGATGACCATAAACTCTACAGCGCCCATACTTCTGGCCATGTACATGGCACTGGCTAAGAAACAAGGCATCGACCCGGCTAAGCTGGACGGCACTGTCCAAAATGATGTACTCAAGGAATATATTGCTCGAGGCACTCACATCTTTCCGCCTCGTCCCTCGATGCGGCTGGCCACCGACATTTTTGCTTATTGCAGCCGTTACATACCTCGTTGGAATACCATCAGCATCAGCGGCTATCACATACGTGAAGCTGGCTCCACGGCAGCCCAGGAAATCGCCTTTACTCTGGCCAATGGTATCGCTTATGTTCAGGCAGCTATTGATGCCGGCCTGGATGTGGATGAATTTGCCGGCAGGCTGTCCTTCTTTTTTAACGCCCATAACAATCTCTTTGAGGAGGTGGCTAAGTTTAGAGCGGCGCGTCGCCTCTGGGCGAAGATTATGAGTCAAAGGTTTAAAGCCAAAGACCCACGTTCGATGATGCTCCGTTTCCATACGCAGACCGCCGGCTGCACTTTAACTGCACAACAACCATATAACAATATCGTCAGAGTGGCCATCCAGGCTTTGGCCGCTGCTCTCGGTGGAACACAATCTCTTCATACCAATTCTTTCGATGAGGCCTATGCCACGCCGTCACAGGAAGCAGTAACCATTGCCTTACGCACTCAACAGCTATTAGCGTACGAGATGGGTATCGGCGATATTGTCGACCCCGTTGGTGGCTCCTATTTCATGGAGTATCTTACTGATGCTTTAGAAAAACTAGCCTCCGAATACATCGATAAAATCGATAAGTTGGGGGGTGCTGTGGCCGCCATAGAGCAGGGTTTTCAACAAAAGGAAATTCAGGAAAGCTCTTATCGCCAGCAGAAAAATATCGAGGAGAATAAATCTACTGTGGTGGGTGTCAATAAATTTGTCTCTCCCTCCACTGAAATACCAGAACTCCTGCGAGTAGACCCAGAACTGGAAAGGAAGCAAATAGAACGATTAACCGGGATAAAGAAAAATAGAGATAACGGCAAGGTTATGAAAGCGCTCAAAAAACTCGAAGAAATAGCTCGTAGCCAGGATAATACCATGCCGGCATTTATCGATTGTGTTGAGGCTTATGCCAGCGTCGGTGAGATATGCGATGTGCTGCGCAAAGTCTTTGGCACACAGAAAGAATACCTTGTCTTTTAAACAGACACGCCTATATATAAAACAAGGAGGAGTGTCATATGGATTTCCAACTAACTGAAGAGCAAAAGATGTTCCAGACCATGGTGCGTGACTTTGCCACCAATGAAGTTAAGCCTCTGGCAGCAAAAATCGACGAGGAAGGGAAATGCCCGACTGAAATCATTAAGAAAGCAGCCAACTTGGGGCTGTTCGGCATAACTATTTCTGAAGAGTATGGAGGCTGCGCCGGAGATTATCTAGGCATGGCGATTGCTGCCGAAGAACTTTGCCGCGCTTCAGCTTCTGTGGGCACGGTCTTTCTAGCCAGCTTATCACTAGCCTGCTACCCCATTTACAAGTTTGGCAGCGAAGAGCAAAAGCACAAGTATGTTACACCGTTAGCCAAAGGCGAAAAGCTAGCCTGCTTCGCGTTGACCGAATCCGGAGCTGGAAGCGACGCTGGAGCGTTAGCAACTACTGCTACACTTCAAGGCGATAAGTATATCCTCAACGGCACTAAAATATTTATAACCAACGGCGCTGAAGCCGGGACCGCCGTCGTTTTTGCCAATGTCGATAAATCTTTGGGGCATCGGGGCATCACAGCTTTTATAGTTGAAAAAGGTACTCCCGGTTTCTCGGTGGGCAAGGAAGAGAATAAACTCGGTATACGGGGCTCATCAACAACCGAGCTGGTCTTTGAAAACTGCCAAATTCCGGCAGCCAGCCTTCTGGGTGAAAAGGGTCGTGGGCTGAGAGTAGCCATGGAGGCTATAGATTCCAGCCGGGTGACGGTGGCTGCTCAGGCATTGGGTATTGCACAAGCCGCGTTTGATGATTCTCTTATCTATGCCAAGGACCGCCAGCAATTCGGAGAGCCACTGGCTAACTTCCAGGCGATTCAGTGGATGCTGGCCGATATGGCAACACATATCGATGCTGCCCGTCTGCTGACTTATCGCGCTGCCTGGCTGAAAGACCATAATATCCCATTTATTAAAGAGGCGGCTATGGCCAAAGTCTACGCCGCGGAAACATCGAAAATGGTTACCAATAATGCTATCCAAATTCACGGCGGCTATGGCTACTGTAAAGATTATCCAGTAGAACGCTACCTGCGCGATGCTAAAATAACCGAAATTTATGAGGGAACCTCAGAGATGCAGAGAATGACCATAGCCAGAGCTCTTTTGAGAGAAGGTTAGAGGAGGAAAATGATTAAGAAAGTCGACCATATCGCTATTGCAGTCAAAAACCTGGATGAGGCACTTCAACTTTATGATAACCTGTTCAATGTTAAACCCAGCAAGATAGAGACCATCAAACAGCAGGGGGTAAAAGCAGCCTTGCTACCCATGGGTGAAGGCAGTGAAATTGAGCTTCTCGAACCTATCGACCCACAAAGCGGCATCGCCAAATTCCTGGAAATCCGAGGCGAGGGAATTCATCACATTTGCCTGGAAGTCGAGGACGTCGACCACGAGCTCACTACATTGGCCAATAAAGGCGTTCAACTTATTGATAAGCAGGGGCGTCCTGGTTTGGCCGGTAAAGTCGGTTTCTTACATCCTAAATCAACCAAAGGTGTGCTGATTGAACTGGCACAAAAAGTATAAGGAGAAAGGCCATGGCAGAAGATAAAATCCGAGTACTGGTGGCTAAACCTGGTCTTGACGGCCATGACCGTGGAGCTAAGGTCGTTGCTAGAGCGCTACGAGACGCCGGCATGGAGGTAGTTTACACTGGAATAAGGCAAACACCAGAGATGATAGTTGAAGCCGCCGTGCAAGAGGATGTCGATGTCGTTGGCTTAAGCATCCTCTCCGGAGCACACCTGGTGCTGTTCCCGCTGATTGCGGCTGGACTCAAGAAAAAAGGAAAGACCGATGTTCTACTTGTTGCCGGCGGTATTATACCTGATGAGGACATACCTGCGTTGCGTAAAATGGGCATAAAAGCTGTTTTTGGACCTGGTACCCCCACACCCAAGATTATTGAGTTTATTAAGAAAGAAGTAGCTGCCAGGAATAATTGAAACGAGATATCAGCTTCTGGCTTTGCCAATAACGGCCTTTAGATTGGGCGCGCCCTTTTTTATCATGAATTGCTCGATGCCGTTCAGCACCTCGAGAGCCGCCTGAGGACTGGTCAAGTTAGCCGTACCAACCTCGACTGCACTGGCACCAGCCATCAGGAATTCTATAGCGTCCTCGATACAACTGATGCCACCGCAACCAACTATAGGTATATCTACGATTCCGGCAACTTTATACACCATGTAAAGAGCTATCGGCTTGATAGCTGGCCCGGAAAGTCCGCCCACGCCGTTTCCCAGGGAAGGTCGGCATCTACTTGCATCTATAGCCATTCCCCGAACCGTATTAATCAGGGTTATGGCATCGGCTCCGGCTTCAGTTACCGCCAAGGCAATCTCACCGATATCAGTTACATTAGGGCTTAGCTTTACGATTACGGGTAAGCTGCTGACCGATTTAACTTTTGCGGTCACTTCCGCGGCAGACACGCTGTTTGTGCAAAACTCGATTCCTCCAGACGACACGTTAGGGCAACTTATATTTACCTCAATACCACCTATGCCGGCAACGCCTTCTAATCTGGCAGCAATTTCTTTATATTCGTCTATTGTTTCACCTGCGATATTAACAATAACGGGCACCTGCCATTTTGCCCAAATTGGAGCTTTTTCCTTTATTACAGCCTCAACCCCAACATTCTCCAGACCTACCGAATTTAGCACACCCGAAGCTGTTTCAACCAACCGCGGTTGAGGGTTGCCTTCTCTCGGTTTCAAGGTTGTGCCTTTACAAACTATAGCCCCCAGCCTTTGTATATCAATTAGCTCGCTATATTCAATTCCATAGCCGAATGTGCCCGAGGCTGTCATTACGGGATTAGCCAGAAGCAGGCCTTTTGGATGGTTTGGAGCTAACTGGACGCTTAAGTCAACCATTTCAAGTTTTAATAGATGGCCTCAATTTGCGCACGGATTCCAATTTGCCATTCATAGTCGCTGTTTTGTCCCGTCGGTCATCAATCTTGATGTTGGTAACCACCCGCGCCGCCCCCTTGCTGAACGGAACTTCGTGCATATCGCGGATTGCTTCAAGTACTTTATTGAGCGGACCTTCGATAACGGTACCCATTGGCGTCAGACGGTAAGACAAATCTTTCCTACCCTCTAAAACCTCAAGACTAGCAGCGACGTACCGGCTGATGCCGGCATCAGCAGTGCCAATTGGGACTATAGACACCTCAGCCACAACTTGCCCCTTCATCGCAACCTCCTAGTCTGGCAGTTCAATCTATGTCTATAGTATAACCAAGCAGCTTGATAAATGATAGTGTAGTTTCTTATCATCGACCAAGAAAATATGCTAAAATCTCCTTCAGCAGTTTGAAATCAGCAAAATCAAGATATCCGACATCTAATGCGTTATATTGTGCGAGGCATGCAGGATAAAGATATACCTCAGGCTCTTGAGATTGACCATGAGGCTTTTCCGACACAATGGCCCAGACCATCATATACTTCTTTTAAGCAGGAACTCCGCAACCGATTAGCCTGCTATATAGTGGTCGCTAAACCGATAGAAGGCGAAACGGAAACACATGATTGTGAGAACAAAGGATTTTTATATAAATTACTGCACCTTTTCGACCAGGAACGCTTCTTTGGTGGAGACACGGCATCCATGTCAAAGGAATACATAGTCGGCATTGGCGGTTTCTGGATTATGGTAGATGAGGCACACATAACCACACTGGCTACACGAAATGCTTGCCGCCGGCAGGGCATAGGAGAGCGGCTGCTGGTTCAAATCATCGAAATGGCCGCTCAGCTACATGCCGATGTGGTGACGTTGGAAGCACGTATCTCAAATAGAGAGGCCCAGGCGCTATACGAGAAATATGGATTCCAAAAGGTCGGTGTGCGCCGGGCTTACTACACCGACAATGGCGAAGACGCGGTAATTATGACAACAGATTCTCTTACTTCCAGCGCTTTCCAATCACGGCTTCAACGACTCAAACAAGCGCATCAGCACAGATGGGGAGCACTCTACGTAAATGAAGCATCAAAAGTCGCTTAATAATAATTCTTTACGCCGAAGCCGTCTCGATATAGGAGCGTACCATGGGTGAGATGAAAAGCGCCTGGGAAAAGGCCCAGGAAAAAGTAGAAAAACTGGGCAAACTGACTGAGGAGGAGATTAAACAGTTCGAGTGCGTTCCCGTGGGAAATAAACTGGCGGCTAAATACCTTCAAGATACGGATTATAACCTGGATGCTGAACTAACCAAATACAAGGGCACCGGATTGAGGAAATATATAGCTCAAGGCGCCCAGGAAATATTTATGCGCAACATAATTCCTCCCCAAAATGAACGCGACCAACAAATCACCAAACGTGCCATGGCAGGCTTAAGAATAGTGAAGGAAAACAAAAACCAGCTGGCAACTATCCTCGACCGGATAACTAATCTGCTTAATTATTATGAGCAAGCTCGCCAGCAGACCTACACGCAGTTCAAAAAGGGGTTTGAGGCAAGACTAAAGGAATCCAGTCAAACTCTGCAAAAGCAATCCGGTAACGCCGTACCTATTGAAGCACAGCTTCAAGCTCAGTTCCAGGCGGAGTGGCTTAATCTAAGCAGTCAACTCAATGCTCAGTACGAAAAGGTACTTGAAGAACATAAACAGCATATACAAAAAATAGCTTGATGCTCATATACAACTAGGGAAAAATTGAGTGAATCCTAACAGGCATGCGGGTGATGATGGCATTCAACTGGTCCAGCTTTCCAACCAAAAAGCCTTTAAAAATATTATAAGTCATCAACTGACCGGCACCGGCATGACATATCAGATGTTGATTAATGCGACCCCACAGTAAACCTATCGACCAGTATTGCGTTATAACAACCAGATAAATAGAACTTAAAACGAGAATTAGAGAAAATAATAAATTTTTTCGAGAGGTGGAAACCTTTAGATATTATAGAAAGGAGACAGAGATGCGATTTAAATGCGTTACCTGCGGAATTGAATTCGAGAATATCGAAGAGCTAGCCCGGCATAAAAAACAGCACCAGTCCGGTTCGAGCCGACCTGAAGGTGTAATCTGCTTGGGCTGCGGCAAAGGTATCCCCCTGGAGCCATCCAAGATGAACTACAGCGGCCCACTCACCTGCCCTAACTGCCGAAGGACTATGACAGTGGTCATAGAGGGCGGAGAGGTATGTGTGGCCCGGCTCGGCTAAAGAATTTTTGGTACCCCCAAGGGAATTCGAATCCCTGTTTTCAGCTTGAAAGGCTGACGTCCTAGTCCCCTAGACGATGGGGGCAACTCCATTAAGGATAGACCGGCAGGGCTTCAAGCCCGTCAGTCTCAGAAAAACCAAGCATTATATTCATATTCTGTATTGCCTGTCCAGCAGCGCCCTTCACCAGATTGTCTATGCAGCTAATGACTATGAGCCTGCCGTTCCTGACATCAACCGTAGGATAAACAAGGCAAAGATTGCTTCCCCAGGTCTGCTTGGTCTCAGGCGGCTTATCCACCACACGGACAAACGGTTCCCCTTTGTAGTAATCACGGTACAGGTCGGTCAGCTTCCCTTCCTTCTTCCCTAACTTGCCCTCTTTCAACGTGGCATAGCATGAACTGAGTATGCCTCGTGACATAGGCACCAGATGAGGTAGAAATGTCACCGAAGGAGAAAAGTTCGCTAGCGCTTTGAGTTCCTGTACGATTTCCGGTAGATGGCGATGCCCTTGCACGGAATAGGCGCGGACGTTATCGACAGCTTCAGTGAAATGTGTTGACAGGCTCAAGGTCCTGCCGGCACCGGACACACCTGACTTGCTGTCAATAATAATATCCGAATGAATAAGCCCTTCTTTGACTGCCGGCGCCAAAGCCAGCAAGGCTCCCGTAGGATAGCAACCGGGATTGGCTACCAAACTGGCTCCAGATATTTCAACGCGATGGATTTCAGGTAGACCATAAACCGCTTTGCGCAGCAATTTCGGCGCCGGATGGGTGAAATCGTACCACTTTGGATATTCACCGGCATCCTTGAGTCTGAAATCGGCACTGATGTCAACAACTTTGATACCGCGCTCAACCAGAGGTATGATGACTTCAGCACTCGACTTATGCGGCATTGCTGAAAAGGCGAGGCCGACTTCGCCAAGCTCGGCGGTAATAGTCATATCTATATCCGCCAGGTGTGGAAACACGTCTGCTAGCTTCTGCCCGGCAGCACTTCGGCCGGTAATCGAGCTAAGCTCCACCCTTGGGTGCCTATGTAATAGCCTGGCCAATTCCACACCGGCATATCCGGTAACATTTATGATGCCAACTTTAAATTTTGCCATAACCAACCCCACAAAATATTTTAATTCAGACCTTCCAGGTGACAGGTATCGTTGAGAAACAAAGCTGAAGGTATACCACCTCTCACTTCAAAAAGGTTCATAGCGCAGACGTCCTGAGCTATTTGCCAGAAATGTGAACTATCCAGTCCCAGCAAACTGAGAATAAGAATCTGGCAAATCACCTTATGTGACACCAAAACCACTGTCTCCTTTGGGTGCTGTTGTATCAAGCCGTCGACTGCTGAAGCAGCCCTTTCTCTGACCTCAGCAAAGCTCTCACCGCCCGGAAACTCCACCTTATGCGGACTTTCAATCCATTGTGAATAAAGATAACCATCCCTGGCAACTGCGTCTTCCGTGGACAACCCTTGCCACTCACCATAGTCTATATCGACAATACCAGGCACTAGCAGTACGTTTAACCCCAACGGGCCCGCCATTACTTCGGCCGTGGTCAAAGCCCGGCGCAGCGGACTCGAGTAAATCACTGAAATCGGCCATTCTCCAATTCGTTTAGCCGCAGCTTCAGCCTGCTTCATGCCCACCTCATCAAGTCCGATATCTGCTCTGCCGCGAAACCTTTCTATCCTATTCCATTCAGTCCGGCCATGCCTGACTATGATAAGCCGCGTCACAGTTCTGACTCCCGAATTCTCTTTAACTGAGAAGACACATCGCTTTTCTCAGAATGACGATCAAATCTATCAAACCTGCTATCTTTCTATAACCATGGCCATACCCTGGCCGCCGCCGATGCACATGGTTACCAGACCCAGACGCAAGTTTTGCCTCTTCATCTCGTGTAGTATAGTCACTACCAATCTAGCGCCGGTACAGCCGATGGGATGTCCCAGGGAGACCCCACTACCGTGCACGTTGGTATTATCTGTACTTAATCCCAGCTCTCTCATGCAGGCAATGGCTTGCGAAGCAAAGGCTTCGTTCAGCTCGATTACATCTAAATCTTTAATACCTATGCCAGCCCTTTCCAGCGCTCTCTTTACCGCAGGTATTGGCCCTAATCCCATATAGGCTGGGTCGACACCACCTGAGGCATAAGCCTTGATAATACCCATCGGTGACAGATTCAATTCCCTGGCCTTTTGCAGGCTCATCAACACTACTGCCGCTGCGGCATCGTTAATACCGGAGGCATTACCGGCGGTTACGGTGCCATCTTTCTTAAACACCGGAGGCAGCTTTGCCATCTTTTCCAAGCTGGTATCCATCGGCCGTTCGTCGGTATCAAAAACCACAGCCTCCCCCTTCTTCTGAGGAATATTCACCGGTACTATTTCTTCTCTGAATAAGCCCTGATTTATAGCAGATCTGGCCCGCTGATGACTCAATAACCCCAGTTCATCCTGTTCCAGCCTTGAAATGTTATATTTGGCAGCAATGTTCTCAGCGGTCAGCCCCATGTGATAGCCGTAGAATATCTCCCAAAGCCCGTCATAAACCATAAGGTCAATGACTTCTCCTTTAGCAGTAACATCCATCCTGTATCCCCAGCGTGCCCGAGGCAATGCGTAAGGTGCCAGACTCATATTTTCCATACCACCGGCAATGACTACGTCGGCCTCACCGAGTGCTATCGTCTGAGCTCCCAAGGTGATTGCCTTAAGCCCCGAGGCGCAAATCTTATTGACGGTAAAGGCATACGTCTCTTTAGGTAAACCGCTGTAAATTGTAGCTTGTCTGGCAGTATTCTGTCCCTGGCCGCCCTGTAACACATTACCCATAATCACTTCATCAACATGTACTTCCCTGAGTGAATCATCCCAGTTATAGTGAGCTTTTTCCAGCTCGACCGGCCCGGCATCGTTCAGTGCTTTAGGGGCATAATCAGACAGATTTTTCCCTGCCTTAGGCCTCAGGCCGGCTCGTTTCAATGCTTCGCGGATAACCAGTGCACCAAGATTCACCACGGGGACATCTTTTAAGGAGCTACCGAAGGCGCCAATTGCGGTTCTGACGCCGCTTACAATAGCTACTTCTGTCATAATTCTCTATTCCTTATCTAGTTCAAGAAGCGCTGTTCTCCAGCAATTTATGAAAAAGATGCGGGACAAGTTTCTTCAGCAACTCACGGCTCGAGCCGTCCATATTTCCAAATAATGGAGTAATCGAAATCTTATTCTTTTCCAGTGCCCCTATATCAGTTCCAGAGGCCGATTTCCACTCAGGCTTACCGCGCATAATCCAATGGTATTGCCTTTTACCGTCATGTCCCGGTTCTATCCGGTCTACATATTTACGTTGGCCCAGGCGGGTCATCTCAATCCCCTCAAGTTTGTCTTGCGGCAGGTTAGGCAGGTTAACATTCAATAACATTCTCTCGGGAAAGCCTTTCTCGGCCAGCTCGCTGACCATTATCCTGGCCAGTACGGCAGCCACGTCGAAATGAATATCCCCAAAAGCAGCTATTGAAAAAGCCAGAGCCGGAATACCGTAAAAAAACCCCTGCAAAGCAGCACCAACCGTTCCTGAAACGTAAACATCATCTCCCAGATTTGGGCCTTCGTTGATGCCTGAAACCACTAAGTCTACGCCTTCTTTCAAAATTAGTCTGAGGGCTAGAATAACGCTATCTGCTGGGGTTCCCTCCACGGAATATGCGGCCACACCATCTACCGGTGGCTTGATATTAATCATTCTCAAGGGATGACTAAGCGTTATCGATGTGCCGGAGCCGCTCTGGTCTCTATCGGGAGCAACCACAGATACCTCGGCTATTTTTGTTAGCTCCCTTACCAGTGTCCACAGCCCTTCACTATATACTCCGTCATCATTGCTAACGAGTATCTTCAAAGCAGTCTCCTGAAAAACTATTTGAGTTTATCACATCAGACATCGGAGGACAAACCAAATGCATTCAACTTGCACAGCTTTGTGAGGTCTGTTATCATCTTTGAACGAAGCCGATTTTAGATATAATTCTTTAAGATACTTCCGATAAATTTTAACTTTATGCTTGGGGGAATCAGATGAACCGCACTGAGTTTAACTCGAAACTTGTTTCCGGCATATTAGTAGCGGTATGTTTTGGCGCCGCCTTGTATCTTCGAGTTGTGTTGCCCTACGACAAAGTATTTGTCGGCGACTGGATCAAGTTTACTGGCAATGATGCTTATTTTTTCATGCGGATCGTCGATAACCTGGTCCATAATTTTCCTCACCTAATAACTTTTGACCCTTACCTACTTTATCATAGCGGATCGGCGCTTAGCGCTCAAACATTTTGGCCCTACCTTATTTCCGGAGTGGCCTGGCTATTCGGTTTTGGTTCTCCAAGTCAACATGTGGTAGATATGGTAGGTGTTTATTTCCCTGCAATCCTTGGCGCCCTGACCACCATTCCGGTGTACTTTATCGGAAAAACGTTGTTCAATCGTTGGGCTGGTGTAATAGCTGCCGGTCTGGTTGCTATCTTCCCCAGCGAGTTTCTCGGCAGGTCAATACTTGGTTTCACCGACTATCACGTTGCCGAAGTACTATTTACTACGGTGACCATGCTGTTCCTGATTCTGGCGGTGAAGATTGGCACAGAAAAGCAATTAACATTTGATAGCTTGTGGCACAGGCAGTGGTCAACCGTGACCAAGCCACTTATCTATAGCCTTATAGCCGGCATTTTCCTGGGAATATACTTCCTCACCTGGGGCGGAGCGCTGATGTTCGTTTTCATTATCTTTGTCTATTTAATTGTCCAGTTTATTTTTGACCATTTGAGGCGCAGGCCTACTGAATACCTCTGTTTCGTCAGCACCATTACTTTTATCGTTGCCCTATTGATGTTTTTACTTGTTTCTCGGGACAGGATGGCTTTAGCTTCTTTAGCAATCGCTATTATTATCCCTATAGCTATGGCTGTGCTTTCCCACTTCATGGCTAAACGCAACGTAAAGCCAATAATATATCCGGCAGCTATCATCGGATTAGGGCTAGTGAGCCTTGTGGTTTTTCGTATCGTTACCCCATCTCTTTACTATGCGATAGTAGGACGTCTCGGCATTTTTAACTGGCCTATTGGTACCACTGTCCTTGAGATGCAGCCTCTGCTCCTTCCTTATGGCAGTTTCTCATGGACAATCGCCTGGGGTAATTTCACTACCAGCTTTTTCCTCACCTTTATATCCTTAGGCATACTCGTATACCTTGTCATCAAACGTGGTGAAACGGAAAAAACGATGTTCGTTGTCTGGAGCCTGATTATGCTGGCAGCTACTTTATCTATGCGGCGTTTCGCCTATTACTTTGTTGTCAATGTAGCTTTATTGGCCGGCTACCTTTCCTGGCTAATTCTGCAATTAACCGGTTTTAAAGAACCGTCAGTCGCACCTGATGGCATGCCCGTAGAGACTAAACGGAGACCCAAGCCCAAAAGACGAGAGGGGTCTCGCGCCGGCAGGCAAGTACTCATGGCATTGGGAGTTATAGCTGTCTTCTTCCTTGTATTTTTCCCTAATATCGGCAAAGCTGTAGATACTGCCAGCGCGGCACCGTTTGCTCCCTCGAATGCATGGTGCGAATCTCTCTCTTGGCTAAAAGACAATACACCTGAGCCATTCGGCAACCCCGATTATTATTATGAGCTATACAAAGAACCACCATCCGGAGAAAGCTACACTAATCCTGAAACCGCTTACGGCGTAACCGCCTGGTGGGACTACGGCTATTGGATAACTAGAATTGGCCATCGCATACCCACTTCTAACCCAGGCACCGGAGCCGCGGGGGAGCAATTCATTTTTATTGCTCAAGATGAAGCCTCGGCTAACAAAATATTAGACCAGTGGGGCTCGAAGTATGTTATCGTCGACCATGATATAAGCACAATAATGGGTGGTAAGTTCCACGCCTTAGCAACCCTTAGCGGCAGTAACCCGGACAAATTCTTTGGTATTTATTATCAACTCACAAACAACACACTTGAGCCGATAATACTATTTTATCCTGAATATTACCGCTCGCTTGTCGTCCGCCTCTACAATTTTGATGGCAGAAATGTCATTCCTAAAAGTTCTATAGTGATTTCTTACCAGGAGAAAGTCACCCCCGATGGTCAATACTACAGACAGATTACCAGTGTGCAATCCTTCGATAGCTATGCAGAAGCCCAAAACTATGTTACCAGTCAGAAATCAGGCAACTACAGGATAGTCAGCAATAACCAGTATGTTAGCCCGGTGCCGTTACCAGCCGTGGAACATTATAGATTAATCTATACCTCAAAAAGCTTGGTCGCGGACCCTGCAATAGGTACGGTTCCTGAAGTAAAAATTTTCGAGTACACAAAATGATTCGACAGTAGGCCAACCCTCAAATTTGTGCCTGATCAGAGCTTGTAGCTTTTCCCGCTCCTTCTCTTCTTACCATTCTGGTGGTGGGTTCCGAGCCAAAATAGCTCTCGAGAATAGCGGAAACCAACTCTCTGAGAGTCATCTCCTCATCGAGCGCTTTGTACTTTAATTTTCTGTGGAGTTTGTCAGATACAGTTATTCTCAATTCACCCAATTGATATACCTCACTTAAGTGATATTATTTATTCTTAATATATCACGAACGTATTAATCTGTCAATCCCCTATTCCAAAATATTTGCCGTTTTGATAGAATATCGGTTGCCGACATGAACAAAAGTTTGGACTTTCCTGTAGTATATGGCTTAGCTAGATTGGCTATTAGTCATAGCTGGAAACCGTGGGAACTTCTGGCATAAACTTGTTACCTACCCTTTGAATTTGGTTTAACTGACATTGCCTGATAAACGCACTACCTAAAGCATCTGCTTTCAGAATACACTTTAATTTTACCAAAAAAGTCTAAATAAAGCTTATCAAGAGGTCTTGACAACTGTCATTTGTGCTGTATTATATAAACATCGTATATTGAATTCAGATAGATAATTGCATATAAATTTAGCTAGGTAGTGAGATCAATTGTCCGATATTTGGGGGGGGCAAAGAAGTAGTAGGCATAATATGGTCTTGTTCTAATGCTGAGCCAATAGTGAAACCGACCCAATGAGGTTGGTTTGTGGTTGAAAGAGGAGACGGTAGAGGTGGTTTTTGTCGAAATCAAATAGCAGAAGATGTTTGGCATTCCATTTGCCGTGGTGCTGGCGCTTGCGCTAGTCCTGCTATTTTACTCGATAAGGAGGCTCAGGTTGCAAGAAATGAGAAGGCGGTGATAGTACCAGTTTTTGGGTGCTGCCACTGCCTTTTTCTATTTATGAAGCAAAAAATAAACGGAGGTGTCAAATGTCTAAATTAAAACTATGGAAACCATTCTCGCTGTTCATGGTTCTGTTACTGATGTCATCGCTGGTGGCAGTGGTGCCGGCGAGAACGGTGCAGGCAAGCATATTGCAACAGTCGGCCCAACCAACACCGCTGCATCAGACGGCCCAACTAATCGTACCGCTGGGTTCAGCGGCTGCGTTCGCGGTCCTGGCTGGGTCCACGGTCACCAATACAGGTGCTACCACGGTTAATGGGGATCTTGGGGTGAGCCCCGGTACTGCAGTTCCTGGATTCCCGCCCGGAAGCGTGAACGGGGAGACATACACAGGCGTTGGTTCTGCCGCAGGCCAGGCCAAACTGGACTTGACCACTGCATACAACGACGCCGCTGGACGAACACTTGCACCTGTCACTGTGGCAGGAAATATTGGCGGGCAAACCCTTGCTCCGGGTCTCTACAAATCCACGTCCTCGCTGGCGATATCGTCAGGGGATCTCACTCTAGACGCCCAGGGCAACGCGGATGCTGTTTGGATCTTCCAGATAGCGTCCACACTTACAACGACATCCGGTCGCAAGGTTATCCTGAGCGGCGGCGCTAATGCGGCCAACATCTTTTGGCAAGTTGGCACCTCGGCGACCCTCGGAACGACGTCTGTCTTTCAAGGGAACATACTGGCAGATCAATCCATCACGATGACGACCGGCGCAACGCTGAACGGTAGAGCGCTGGCGCGAGTTGGCGCAGTCACGTTAGACAGCAACATCGTCACCCTACCGTCTATGTCGACCACCATACCTCCAACGCCGCCCAACAGTATAACCGTGAACCCATACGATACCCGTTTCATCGGCCTCAACACCGGCTACCGCATTACCATGACCACCGGCGCCAGCCTGAATGCGGGTGACACTATCACCATAGTATTCCCCTCTAACACAACCGTCCCTGATTTTAGTAGTACCCCGGGGAATGTTTTTGTGAAAGGTACCCCGTGTGTTACTGTAACTGTAGCTGGACAGCAGGTAACGGTAACTATACCGGCAACGGCGCCTATTGTCCCCGGTCAGCAATTCACGGTTACCTTCAACAAAGCCTCTGGCATCCTGAACCCAACTACCTTCGGCTTCTACAATGTGACCGTCTGGACAAGTGTTGAGCCAACACATATAACTTCAAGCCCCTACGAAATTACCGCCGTGAAGCTTATTCACGGTGTAACCACAACTGGATATGCAACTATCACGGCTGCCATCGCTGTCGCCGTCTCCGGCGACACCATCACCGTGCCGGCAGGGACATACAACGAGAATTTATCTGTGAATATACCGCTCACCCTGACAGGCGCCAGCAGCACTACTGTGATTGTGACCGCACCGGATCCAGCCGCTAGCGTCTTTAATGTCACTGCTAATTACGTGAACATCTCGGGATTCACAGTGCGTGGCGCAACCGGAGGAGGACAAGCAGGGATATACCTTGGCGCTGGAGTGGCGAACTCCAACATCTCCAATAATATTCTGACGGGTAACTACGATGGCATCTGGTTGGGTGATGGTAGCAACCACAACACATTAACGGGCAATAATGCTTCTGGCAACCAACAGGGCTTTGAGGTATACCACTCTACCTACAATACATTCATCAACAACACAGCAAACGCGAACGGCCCCAACGGCAACGGATTCAGACTGGACTCGGCTAGTAACAATACATTCACGGGTAACATAGCGAACTCGAACAGTTACACCAGCAGCAATGCCGTAGGATTCTTCCTGGTTAAGGGGACTGGCGCCGGGAGCAACGACAATACATTCACCAATAACACCGCAAACTCGAACGGTCAGCACGGTTTCCGCATAGATAATTCAACAGGCAACACATTGATCGGAAATACAGCTAACTCGAACGTCGTCGATGGAATTAAGCTAAAAACTAATAGCAACAATACTACATTGACAGGTAACAATGTTTCCAGTAACAGTATTGGTATTGATGTTGCAACCGGAGTTGATGCTACTACTCTGACAGTGAGCAATAATAACATTGCAGGGAATACCAGCTATGGTGTCTCCAATACTGGTACGGGCACACTTAATGCCAAGTTCAACTACTGGGGGCATGCCTCGGGACCAAGTTATGATGGCCTGAGCTTTGGCGATAGTGTTTCGACTTCGACCTTCATTAATTTCCAGCCCTGGCTGGTTTCAGCATATACCGGGACTCCGCCGGTGGGGGGCCAAATTGGGATTACTACTACAACCTTGCCCGACGGCACTACCGGCGTCTATTATCCTGGACCTCTATCCGCCAGCGGCGGCACCGGCTCATATACCTGGTCGCTGTATTCGGGGTCATTGCCTGGCGGACTCCATATTGTTGGCAGCAATTTAACCGGAACGCCGACAGTGGTCAATATGAGCGGGTTCAATTTTGCCCTTCAGGCCAACGACGGCACCCAGGCGACTTACCAGAATTTCACGCTTATTGTCTCCAGTGGCACTATTGTTATTACCAATACCGCGCCTCTTCCCGGTGGGACTAAAAATATGCCCTACGGACCGGTGACACTTCAGGCTACCGGCGGCTCTGGAGGCAATGCGTGGTCACATACTGGCGACTGGCCAGCTGATCTTAATCTCGATTCTACCAGTGGTACAATCACGGGCATACCAACAGAGGCCCGCACCTTCAATTTCAATGTCCGTGTAGTATCCGGCCTGCAATCGGGTAACAAAGACTTCTCCCTCATCATAAGCAATCCAGCCGGTGCGGGTCAGAAGCTAATCGGCGTAGCCGCCGATGCCGCCTCTACCGGAGGTGGTGGCGGCGGCAGTGGCGCCGTCATACTGCAGCGTTTCCCCGCCAGCGCCACAGGTCCCATCACCGAATTTAGGGTTAAGGCCAGCGCCAGCGGCAACGTAAAGGTCGCCATCTATGACGATAGCGCAGGCAGCCCAGGTGCCCTGCGCAACGCCGTTAACACCTCCACACCGGTTTCGGCGGGAGCCTGGACTTCTATACCAATCAACTCTACCTCCGTCACCTCCGGTAACTATTACTGGCTGGCGGTGGTCAGCGATTCCGCCAACATTTACTACTCCAGCGACCCATCCGCAACCGTCCGCTATAAATCCGCTACCTACTCCTCCTGGACATACCCCGACCCGGCGGGCTCAGGCTGGAGTGCCCAAACAGGTTATACCTACTTTATCGCCGGCTGGTCTACTGTTATTCCCAGCGCACCAACGGTTACCAATTCCACCGGCGAAAGCAATCTTACCCCAGTCTCAGCCACGTTAAATGGAGCCATAACTGCTACCGGCGGTGAGAATCCAACCGTTATTGTCTACTGGGGTGCCAGCGATGGCCACACAACCTACACCAGTTGGGACCATAGCGTCAACCTGGGTACCCAAGTCGCCGGAACTTTCTCCACACCTATAACTGGATTGACTCCTTCAACTACATATTATTATCAGTGCTTCGCCTCCAATTCAGGCGGAAGCAACTGGGTAGGTAGCAGTGATAGCTTCATGACCCCGGCTACCCCGGCTCTTGGTGCACCAACGGTTACCAACTCCACCGGCGCCGGCAGTATTACCGCAACCTCAGCCAGGTTAAATGGAGCCATAACCGATACCGGTGGTGAGAATCCAACTGTTATTGTCTACTGGGGCGACAATGACGGCGCAACAAACGCGGTTAGCTGGGACCACAGTGTTAACCTGGGTACACAAAGCGCATCTTTCTCCACAGGAATAACCGACTTGAATCGTGGCACTACATATTATTACCGGTGCTTCGCCTCCAATTCAGGCGGAAGCGACTGGCCAGATAGCAGCGCAACCTTTAACACTGCGGCTGGAGGAGCAGGGCAGCTCATCGGCGTAGCCGCCGATGCCGCCTCTACCGGAGGTGGTGGCGGCGGCAGTGGCGCCGTCATACTGCAGCGTTTCCCCGCCAGCGCCACAGGTCCCATCACCGAATTTAGGGTTAAGGCCAGCGCCAGCGGCAACGTAAAGGTCGCCATCTATGACGATAGCGCAGGCAGCCCAGGTGCCCTGCGCAACGCCGTTAACACCTCCACACCGGTTTCGGCGGGAGCCTGGACTTCTATACCAATCACTTCTACATCCGTCAATTCCGGCACATATTACTGGCTGGCGGTGGTGGGCGATTCCGCCAACATTTACTACTCTAGCGACCCATCCGCAACCGTCCGCTGGAAACCTTCAACCTACTCCTCCTGGACATTCCCGGACCCGGCAGGCTCAGGCTGGAATACCCAAACAGGTTATACCTATTTTATCGCTGGCTGGGCTGCCATCACATTACCTGCACCGCCGGCCCCTCCGGCTATTGTAACTCCGAAGACCTCTGTCACTTTTGAGTGGAATGCCTCCAGCGGGGCGACGAAGTACCGCCTGCAGGTGAATACCGCGTCTGATTTCACCGGGACCAGCATGTTTGATGCCGAGGTAAGCACTACTTCGCAGGATGTGAAACTTACCATCGGCACAACCTATTACTGGCGAGTAAAGGCTGGTAATACTGGAGGGTGGAGTGGCTGGTCTTCCACCGGAAGCGTTACACCGTAACCGGGGAGTGCGGCTATGGTAGTTTTCTAAAAACGGGACGTTTAGAAAAGTAGACTGATCATATATCTTCATGTAGAATTAATTCACAGTTTATGGTTTTGGTAAAAATCCTATGAAAGCATTGGTGTTATCCGGTGGTAAAGGCACCAGACTGAAACCCTTAACCAATACGACGGCTAAACAGCTTCTTCCTGTAGCCAATAAGCCCATTTTGTTTTACGTCCTTGACCAGATCACGGAAGCCGGTATCACCGACATCGGTATTATTATCTCCCCGGAAACTGGCCAATATATTAAACAAGCTATAAGAGATAGCTCCCGGTGGAATGCCCAAATCACCTATATTTTGCAGAATGAGCCTCTGGGTCTGGCACATGCAGTTAAAACGGCTAAGAATTTCCTCGGTGATTCTCCGTTCCTAATGTTCCTGGGAGATAACTTGATTCACGGCGGTGTTAAGAATTTTGTCGATGAGTTCCTTAAATACAAACCTGATGCCCTTGTCCTGTTGAAAGAAGTTGCAGACCCCCGTCTTTTCGGTGTTGCCGAGCTCGACAAGTCAGGGAAGATAGTCCGTCTGGTCGAGAAACCCAAAGAGCCAAAAAGCAACCTGGCCCTGGTGGGGGTTTACCTCTTTACCCCTGAGATACATCTGGTAATAGACCAGATAAAGCCTTCCTCGCGAGGCGAGCTTGAAATAACCGATGCTATTCAGAAACTATTCGATATTGGTAAAGATGTTCGCAGCCATATCCTCAAAGGTTGGTGGCTTGACACAGGGAAAAAAGACGACCTGCTTGAAGCCAATCGGGTGGTGCTTGATGATTTGATTCAGCGCAGCATAGAGGGAGAGGTCGACTCTAAAAGTCAGGTGGTCGGCAGAGTCGAGATTAGAGAAGGAACCAAGGTGGAAAATAGTATTATACGCGGCCCCGTAGCTATTGCTGAAAAATGTTATATCAGGAACTCCTTGATTGGGCCGTTCACCAGTATAGGTGCCGGGACAAAGGTCGAAGACTCATCCATAGAGCATTCGGTGATTCTAGAAGATTGTCATATTTGCCGCATTGAGCGGCTTGGAGACAGCCTGCTAGGTAGAGAGGTTGAGGTTAGCAAATCAGAGGGCCAGTTCCGGACTATAAAATTGTTTGCTGGAGATAACACCAAATTCGAGCTATGATAAGGACTGGGAGATGAGACTGCTTGTAACCGGTGGTGCCGGCTTTATCGGCAGCAATTTCATCTATTGTATTCTTCAACAACATCCGGATTGGCAAGTAACAACTCTGGATAAGCTTACTTATGCTGGCAACCTAGAAAATCTGAGTGCTGTTGAAAACCAGCCTGGCTATCATTTTATCAAAGGCGACATCGCTGACAGAAAACTAGTCAACGAACTCCTCGGAAATAAATTCGAAATCGTAGTTAACTTTGCTGCCGAATCTCATGTTGACCGCAGTATCATGGACGCCCGGCCGTTTATCGAGACCAACATCAAGGGAACACAGGTATTGCTTGAAGGTAGCAAGCAGTATGGCATAAAAAAATTTATCCAGGTATCGACAGACGAGGTTTACGGCTCTATAGAAAGCGGCAGCTTTACAGAGGAATCACCTCTATCCCCCAGAAGTCCGTATTCAGCCAGCAAAGCAGCCGCTGACCTTCTATGTCTTGCCTATTACCATACTTATGGGGTTCCAGTAATTATCACCCGCTGCTCCAATAATTTTGGGCCGTATCAGTTTCCCGAAAAGCTAATCCCCCTGGCCATCACCAATGTTTTAGAAGACAAATCAATTCCTATCTATGGCGATGGTCTGAACGTCCGTGACTGGATTTACGTTGAGGACCACTGCCGAGCTTTGGAATCGGTCATTCTGAAAGGCGAGCCCGGCCAGATATATAATATAGCTGCCAATCAAGAGAAAACAAACCTGGAACTAATCCACAGTCTACTGAACGTAATGGGTAAACCTGGAGAGCTGATCACCTTTGTTAAGGACCGTCCCGGCCATGACCGTCGCTACGCCTTGGACATCTCCAAGATAACTCGTGAGCTCGGATGGAGTCCCTCACATGCCTTCGAAGAAGCATTAAAGCATACGGTCAACTGGTATATGAGCCATGAACCCTGGTGGCGCCAGATCAAAAGCGGTGAGTATGCCAAATACTATGAGAGGATGTATCTCCATAGATGAAAGTCGTGATTACCGGTGCCGATGGGCAGCTAGGCACAGATTTATGTCAGGCTCTGAATGACTTTGAGGTTGTACCACTCACTCAGAATGATATCGAAATTACCAGCATGGACTCTGTTAGAAAAGCTTTGCATAAATATAAGCCAGATGCGATAGTAAACACGGCTGCTTTTGTCCGTGTTGACGATTGTGAGGCCGAGCAAGATAAAGCCTTTATGGTAAACGCCCTTGGAGCCAGAAATATAGCCGTTGTAGCGCAGGAATTAGAAGCCAAACTCGTCCATATCAGCACAGACTATGTCTTCGGTGGTGAGCCTGAGCCTAAGAGGTCTCCCTATACTGAATTTGACGTACCAATCCCCTTAAATCTTTATGGTAAATCCAAGCTCGCTGGTGAAAACCTTGTCCAGCATCTTTGTACCAGATATTTTATAGTCAGGACTTCATCACTTTTCGGCATAGCTGGCGCCATGGGTAAGGGTGGTAATTTCATTGAGACTATAATCAAGCTGGCTAAAGAGCGTGATGAGCTGAGGGTGGTAAATGACCAGGTCTTTTCCCCCACTTATACACCGGATTTAGCCAGTAAGATAGTTCAGCTTATAGCCACCGAGTACTACGGGATTTTCCATATAACCAATAGTGGTACCTGCTCCTGGTATCAGTTTGCCGTAGAAGTATTAAAGCTGGCACGCCTGAAGACTCCTATAACACCCATCACGTCGGCTGAATATCCTCAAAAAGCCAGGCGACCCAACAATTCAGCCCTGGATAACTATCAACTCAGGCTATTAGGTATGGCTGACATGAGGAGTTGGCAGGAAGCGCTCAAGGACTACATGACACGTAAAGGCCATTCGGGATGAAAAATCTTACACTTGGTCTGGTGGTTATCCTTTGTCTCCTGAGTACCGCCCGAAAAAACTGCAATCACTGTATTAAAACCCCTTCAAGTACTAAAGTACCATGTATCCGAGAGGTAATTCCCATTTTACTGCTATATAATTATATATCATAACGACTAAGGAGATATGACATGAAGAGATTTCGTTGGCTAAGTGTTGCTATATTATTCATAATAGTAAGCTCGCTACTACCGCTGGCATTCACCAGCGCAGCACAGGCTGATTCGGGCAAGATAAATCTTAAGGACCTGACCAACGGTGCCGACTCCGTTTTAGTTGGTACGGTTACTGACCGCAACAGCTACTGGAATGATGCGCACACACAGATTTACACCTCGGTGGCCTTCTCCGTAGAGGATAGGATTAAGGGCGAGGCTGGTCCGGACAAAGTTACCATCACCGTACCCGGTGGAGAGGTTGAAGGCATAGGAGAGTTTGTGTCGGAAATGCCTAGCTTTGACCAAGGTGAAAAGGCGGTGGTATTCCTGAAGAAGCTCAACAATGCCCAGCCGTCTAAAGCGATGTCCCTGCCAGACAAATTTCCCGCGCAGCAATTTGAGGTCTACCAGGGCTTTCGAGGCAAGTTTCCCATCAAGGGAGACAAAGCTAACAATTTACCTGTAGCCGAGTTCAAGGGACGGATAAATAGCGTTCTCAAGGGACAAGCCCTGCCAGCCACGGAATTGGATATCTCCCCCTCTGTCGTTACCATGCCTTACTTATATGCCGGTTACAGTTGGCCTTCTAACAAGATTCCTGTTGGATACCGTATAAACGAAAATACTTCGGACAGCACCGGTGAAGGAGCAGCGGTGCAAAACGCAGCGTCGACGTGGTCCACTGCCGGTGCCAACTTCTCATTCAGCTATGCCGGCACCACTACAGCCACTGCTTACGGCTATGATGGTGTTAACGAGATTATGTGGGTTAATACGCTAGACACAGGTATCCTGGCAGTCACACACATATGGTACAGCGGCAGCACCCTCCTCGAAAATGACGTAGAGTTTAATGACTACTATAACTGGAGCACGTTGCCGACGTGCCCGGGCGGATACTATGATGTGCAGTCCGTGGGTCTGCACGAATTTGGACACTGGCTGTGTTTAGACGATTTGTATTATGGCCCCGCTGACGCCGCCAAGGTAATGTACGGCTACAGCGGCTCGGGTACCACAAAGCGCGCTCTTACCGCCGATGATATAGCCGGCATCCAGTCCATTTATGGGACATCTTCTTCAAGCGACCCACAACAACTTATTGGCGTAGCCTCAGGCACCACCTCCACCGGAGGTAGTGGTGGAGGTGTCAGTGGCACCGTCATACTGCAGCGTTTCCTCGCCACTTCCACCGGTTCTATAGCTGAATTTAGAGTCAAGGTCAGCGCCAGCGGCAACGTTAAGGTCGCTATCTACGACGACAGCTCAGGCCAGCCTAACTCCCGCCTTGCCGCCGTAGACAGCAGCACCCCTGTTACTACCGTGGGGTGGAATACCATACCCATCACCCCCTCCATCGCTGTCACTTCTGGTACCTACTACTGGCTGGCGCTGGTCAGCGATTCCGCCAACATCTACTACCACTCCAATGATCCATCAGCAACCGTCCGCTGGAAACCTTCTACCTACGCCTCATGGACCTGGCCAAGTTCCGCTGGCGTAGGCTGGAATATTCAAACGGGCTATACTTACTTCGTTGCCGGTCGGAGCGCCATCACACCTCCAACATCACCGACCATCACCAACTCCATCGGCGCCACCAACATCACCTCAACCTCAGCCAGACTGAATGGCGAGGTTACCTCAACCGGCAACGAGAACCCTGCCGTTACCGTCTACTATGGCACCACCGATGGCGGCACTACCACAGGTAGCTGGGCCAACCACGTTGACCTGGGAACTAAAGCCTTAGGCACTTTCTACACCGATGTATCCAACCTTATCCCCAACGCCCCCTACTTCTATAGATGCTATGCCAGCAATTCCGCCGGTCCCGCCTGGGCGGGTACCAGCGCTCAATTCACCACTCCGGTTCAAACTCAGATACTCATCGGCGTAGCCACCGATACCGCCTCCACCGGCGGTAACGGAGGTGGTGCCAGCGGCACCGTCATACTGCAGCGTTTCCTCGCCGCTTCTACAGGTTCCATCACCGAATTTAGAGTCAAGGTCAGCGCCGGCGGCAACGTTAAGGTCGCCATCTACGACGATAATTCCGGCCAGCCCAACTCCCGCCTTGCCGTCGTAGACAGCACCCCTGTTACCACGGGGTGGAATACAATACCCATCACATCTACTCCCGTTACCTCAGGTACATACTACTGGCTGGCAGTGGTCAGCGATTCCGCCAACATCTACTACCACTCCAATGATCCATCAGCAACCGTCCGCTGGCAACCTTCTACCTACGCCTCATGGACCTGGCCGGGTTCCGCGGGCTCAGGCTGGAACACCCAAACAGGCTACACTTACTTCATCGCGGGCTGGGGTACCACTACGCCTCATACACCTCCAAACCCACCCGACCCTATATCTCCTGGGGCAGCTATCATCCTTAAATGGGGAGCGCCAAATGGTGCCACAAAATACCAGTTGCAGGTTGGCACCAGCTCTTCTTTTACCACAACCGTATTCGATGCCGATGTGGGCAACAATACATCACAGGAAGTAACTGGCCTCTCATTTGGTACGATATATTACTGGCGGGCAAGAGCGGGTAATATTGGCGGATGGAGTAACTGGTCAACGACCATAAGCTTCACTGTAAATCAGGTGCCATGATGAGTTTAAGCTCGCCAAGATAGACGGGAGCCATTCTCTTACATCATTGCGAGCCCTTTTTTATGTCATTGCGAGCCCTTCGCTATATGCCGCTCCGAGTCTTTCACTTCCTGTCATCCTGACCCTGACCCTGAGCCGGAGGCGAAGGGGAAGGGGCAGAATCTCACACCTTCCCCACCACAGGGATTGCCATGCGGAGTTTGCCCTAAGCCCCGCGAGATTCTTCGGTCGCGGAGTTCATCCTGAGCTAGATCCTTCGGTCGCTTCGCTCCCTCAGGATGACAAAGGCGAAGGGCTCTCTCAGGATGACAGGAAATAGAATGAGACCGCCACGGAGCCAAGCCTTGCGATGCAAAAAACGACTGCTCCCCCAAAATGACAAAACGAGTGGTTTCACCAATGTACTGGACGAGTACGAGAAGTTTGCAGAAAGCGCTTAAAGACTATATGATATGCGGGAGAGGTTTATAATGCAGTTGAAAGGCAAAAAATATAAAGTCCCGGCGAAGCAGCTCATCCAGGGTGTTCAAATTAAACAACTTAAATGGATACCTGATGAGCGAGGAAAATTAATGGAGATGCTTCGAAGTGACGACTCGATGCTTCAGAATTTCGGCCAGGTATATGTAACCACCTGTTACCCCGGGGTGGTTAAAGCCTGGCATTATCATAAGAAACAAGATGATAACTTTGTAGTTATCAAAGGCATGGCCAAAGTGGTTCTCTACGATGACAGGCAGGGTTCTCCAACCAGAGGGTTGGTCAACGAATTTTTCGCCGGTGAAGACAATCCCGTGCTTATACACATTCCGCGCCTGGTTATACATGGATTCAAGGCATATGGCTCCAAACCCGTCTATGTGGTAAATACTGTCACCGAGCCTTATAACGCACAAAAACCAGACGAATTCCGCATCGACCCGTTTGATAATGACATTCCCTATGACTGGGCACTAAAGCAAGGCTAAGCCATTTGAGCACTGTTAAAACAATTGCCAAAAACACCATAGTTCTGCTCATAGGTCAAGTTTTAAGCTTTATAGTTGGCCTTTTCTGTACCATATACATTCTACGAAGTCTTGGCCCTGCGGGTTTCGGGGTTTTATCCTTTGCCTTGGCTTTTACCGGAATATTCGCTGTTTTTGGCGATATCGGCCTCCAGCAGCTTTCCGTAAGGGAAATTGCCAAGGAGAAATCCCTGGCATCAAAATACCTAGCCAATATAAGCCTGCTAAAAATACTTCTGGCTATCGTAACCTTTGTCCTTATTGCACTTGCTATAAATCTCATGGGATATCCCCGCGATACAGTTATGGTCGTCTATCTGGTGGGTTTATCAGTGATATCAGCCGCCTTTGCCTCGGTTTATTTTTCCATTTTTCAAGCGTTTGAAAAAATGGAATATCAGAGTGTAGGACAATTGCTGAGCGTTGCAGTGATTCTTGGAGGAGTGTTCATATCAATAAAATGCAATTTTAACGTGGTGGATTTCGCTTCTTTGTATTTACTGGCCAGTATAATAGTCCTTATATATTGCTTGGCTGTCATGAGAATTAAATTCTCTGCCTTAATCAAAGGAGGTGCTGGACATCTTGAGTTCGATAGGAGTTTCTGGTTGCAGACGATAAGACAGGCACTGCCGTTTGGGCTTATAGCCTTTCTGGTCGGCGGTTACCTTGGTATTGACTCTGTGATTCTTTCTGTCGTTAAAGGAAATGAAGCTGTAGGTTGGTATAATGCTGCATATAAAGTAGTATTGGCACTGGTTTTTATTCCCGCCTCTTTCTTTGCAGCCGTTTTCCCTGTCATGTCCAAGTTATATAAATCCTCTCTGGAATCTTTGAAACTTGTATATGAACGTAGCCTGAAATACATGCTCATATTGAGCATCCCCATCGGAGTAGGTATTACAATGTTGGCCAGCAGGATTGTACTGCAGGTCTTTGGCATCGAATATGAGGCATCGGCGATTGCCCTGCAAATTCTAGCCTGGAACACTGTTTTAATTTATACGAACAGCGCTTTTGACTTTTTGCTGTATTCCATCGATAGGCAAACTACAGTTGCCAAGATAATGATAATTACAGTCATTGTAAACGTCATTTTGAACATTATCCTTATACCGGCGTACAGCTATGTTGGAGCGAGTATCGCAGCAGTTCTCTCAAACTTGGCAGCACTCCTAATGCTGGTATTCACCTTGGCAAATACTGATTATAAGCTACGTCTAAACTCCTTAAAAAATATAGCGAAAGCGTTAGTATCCTGCCTGGCAATGCTTGTTTTCATCCGATTTGCCAGCGGTATCAATTTATTTTTGATAGTTTTAATATCCGCGCTAATATATTTCTTGGTGCTTTATATAGTAAGGGGATTAGATAAGCAGGATGTGGCGATTCTAAAAAACCTGTTTACAAGAGAAAGTATCGCAACATAGATATGAGCGCTGGAGGCTAAATAGAATGAGAATTGCCATGATTCATACACCCCTAACTGTGTCTGCAGGTGGGGAAAGACTGATACTGAGACTGGCCATAGAACTGCAAAAGTTCGGCCACCATATAGAGATTTTTGTTAATGAAATAGACAAAGATAAATGCTATCCTGAAATGTTAAAAAATGTTATTTTAAATGTCATTCCATACCCGCAATTCAGGAGGATAGGCTATTACAATATCTTGAATTGTATGTTAAATATTGGAAGGGCGATACCTGACAGGTTTGACATAATAAACAACCACAATTTTCCCACCGAATGGGCAGCTTTTTACGCCAAAAAGCGGTTAAAAGTGCCTGTAGTCTGGATGTGCAATGAGCCGCCTTTCTGGTTTTTCCAGCCTGAACAACGAAAGGGCAAGTTTATCGTCCACTGGCCACTCTTTGAAATATTTGACAAAGTCGCTGTTAAGTGTATCGATGAGATAGTTGTGATGTCTCGTATTGATGCAGGTTTAGTAAAGAATGCTTATGGTAGACCGTCTACGCTAATAAGGGAAGGCGTTGACGTTGAATTTTTCCAAAGTGGATGCGGAGAAAAATTCAGGCTAAAATATGGCTTAGGGAATAATTTTCTCGTCCTCCAGGTGGGTTCATTTATTTATTATAAACATCCAGATATGTCCATCAAAGCATTAACATATTTGCCGGAAAAGGTTAAGCTTGTATTGGTAGGACCTGGATTGGTTAAACCATATAAAGAACTTGCATCTGAGTTAGGGGTGCTGGGAAGAGTCCTGTTTCTTAGTGATATTAGCGATGAGGAGCTTGCCAATATCTATAAGGCATGTAATGTTTGTGTCTTCCCTGCCGAACAAACATGGGGCCTCGTTGTAACCGAAGCTATGGCAGCTGGTAAACCAGTCATTGTCTCTAGGAAAGCTGGGGTTTCTGAAATAATAGAAAACAATATAAATGGTATTGTTATGGATAATGCGACACCGGAAGTAATCGCGACAGAAATCGAGAGGCTGATTGATAATCCAACACTAGCTATGAAAATGGGTGAAAACGCGCTGAATTACGTTAAAAACAACTTGTCCTGGTACTCATATGCCAAGAACATGGAAAAGGTTTTCCAAAAAGCCCTCAGTCAAAATCAATGAACAAGTGAACAAAAAGCATTATTTGCAAATTTCAAGTTTCAACTTTTATATAAGCGAAAAGGTGATAGAGGATGTTCATCAATCAACGAGAAGACGCAGAGAAAGATGCCTTTCTAAAATTATCAGCAAACCTTGCTATTTCTGAAGCTCTGTGGCGATTTCTTGAGTTCAAGGAGATCTCTTTGGCGGTGCCACAAATGGAGGCACCGCTATTGGATTTGGGCTGTGGCAACGGGCAATTCAGTTATGCTCTTTTCCAAAAAATTAAAGCTGGCGTGGACTCGAATGCCGAACTACTAAAAGCTGCTAGGAATTTAAATGTATACGATATTTTGCTTGCTGCTGATGCTAGAGACCTGCCGTTTCCCAACAATAGTTTTAAAACGGTTTTCTGTAACTGCACGCTGGAGCACATTAACAATCCAGAAAAATGTATTGCCGAGGTCAATAGAGTATTGGACAAGAAAGGCAAATTCATCATGACTGTACCTTCCGAATTCTTCAACGACATGTTACTATTTCATAGCAAGTGGTACGCAAACATGAGGAATAGGCATTTATCACACATCAACCTATTTACCCTGGAGACCTGGGAAAATCTATTAGATAACTCAGGATTCAATGTGGCCCAAACGTTGCTCTATGCACCGCTGGGTTTTATGAAACTGTGGGACTGTTTAGATATCGGTTATCGTACACGTGTACCCTATACAGCATCTTTGTGGGGCTTGCTGTTGCGGAGAAAGGCAATACTGTCACTTCTGTACAGAAAGTTGTCTGGCGAGAGTAGTGACTTTCCAGAATCGCAAAAGAAGATAAAGAAAGGTGGCGGTCGGTTATTTATTGCTGAAAAGCGCTAATCATGAAATGACTAAACTGCACGTTACATCTAAATGGATGTCCACCTTTGCCGAACGAAGGGAACGAGCCGGTGGTTTGCTGTCCTATTTTGTGGAAGAAACCTTGGGGTACTATCCATACATAGCCATGATAAGGAAATATGCCAGGATAGGTGATACGCTCCTGGAGACCGGGTTTGGAACCGGATTCACCTCGATTTTCTTGAGTAGCCTGAATTCTGGATATAAAGTCATTGCTCTTGATATAGATTTTCAGGTGATAGACGGTGGTAAACAAAATAACGAATCGCTGGGCGGAGCTGTTGAATTTATCAGAGGAACCCTATTTGACCTACCGTTTAAGGCTAGGAGCATTGCTATCATTTATCATTACGGCGTGCTGGAACATTACGATGAAGATGATATTGTCAGGGCATTAAAAGAGCATACCAGAGTTGCAGATATGGTAATTTTCGGTATCCCTACCAAAAATGTAGAAAAACAGGGCCTTTACGGTGATGAACGCTTGTGGAGCTACAAAAAGTGGCTTAAGCTAATAGGGAATAATGGCTTTGAAATCATTGACATAGATGGTTTCGCGGCTAAGAATAATGTCTTTTGCGCCGCAGCATTTTATTTAGTGCAGGGCATAAATACCTACTTATCTAACTCGAAGCTGGTTAGAAAATGGAAGTGTAATTTTTCCAAGGCTGTTGTTTTCGTACTGAGGGGAAATAAATGAATTCTGAAGAATATGGTGCATAGGAGAAAGAAGTGCATTTGGTAGAAGGCAAGGCTATGAATATAACTGAAAAAGCAAAATATTTCGTTCAAAAGATTGTAAATAGCTTAGGATATGAGATACATGGGGTGCCATCTTTAACGGATACATTGACACCTCCATATTATATTAGAACTCTCGTGGGTCCTTTTAGTGATGCCGCTTCTTACGCAGCCGTGGGCGAAGAGTTTTTCAGGTACTTCAAAGACAGATGCGGTCTGAAACCAAACGAAGATGTATTGGATGTTGGCTGTGGCTGTGGTCAAATGGCTGCTCCACTAACAAAATACTTGAACAAAGGTGCTACATATGAAGGGTTTGACATAGTTCCTGCATTGATTAAATGGTGCGTAGCGAACATTTCTTCTAAATACCAAAATTTTCACTTTCAGTTAGCCGATATATTCAACAAAGGCTACAACCCAAAGGGGAAATTTAAAGCATCTGAATACAGATTCCCCTATCAAGATGAATCCTTTGACTTCGTATTCCTCAAGTCCGTATTTACTCATATGCTTCCCCAAGACATGGAAAACTATCTCTCTGAAGTGAGCCGTGTTCTCAAAAAAGGGCAGAGATGCTTAATTACTTACTTCTTATTAAACGCACAGTCATTGGCCCTTATTGACGCAAAATTGAGCACCTTGGATTTCAAGTACGGTTTTGGGAATTATCGCACAATAAGCAAAACTACTTCTGAAAATGCTGTTGCTTATACGGAAGAATATATCCATAAGTTATATGAAAAATTTGGGCTAAAAATTGTAAATTCAATACAGTATGGTTCATGGTGTGGGAGGAAGGATTACCTAAGTTATCAAGACATTATCATAGCCGTAAGGGTATAGAACTAAGGTAATTGTTTATAACGCAAAACTTAATATATTGTGAGGGTCAATCGTAGTGGACAATGGCTCCAAGGGGATGATGCTCAGGTGTTAGCGGATCTGAAAGATAAGCAAGACATTGTCAGGAGATAGTGGTCACCCTTATGGGAAGAAAGAACAATTTCGTAACGAGAGCGCTGGAAATTCTCAGGACAGAGGGTATAGTCGAGTTCTCTCGAAAAGCTCTGGCCTATGTATGGCGAGAGTTTCTCGGCGTTCCTTATGCGTTTCTAGAGATAAAAAAGTTCAACTCAAATATTCTGGGCGAGTTGGTGGACGATGTCTTCCACAGTTATGCTGGGGCAATTAGGCCTATGCAGGTTCGAGATGAGGTTGTGGGGCTGCTAAGGGTTTTGAGTAAGGCAAGACCCAAAGTTATCATTGAAATCGGGACCGCTAATGGGGGAACTTTATTCTTATTTTGTCGTGTAGCCGCCAAAGATGCCACAATAATCAGCATTGACCTTCCTTATGGCAAGTTCGGTGGCGGATATTCTTGGTGGAGAATTCCCTTATATAAAACGTTCAGGTTACCAAAACAGAAGTTGCATTTGATAAGGGGAGATTCTCACAGCTGGGAAATATTGGCTAGGGTTAAGAATATTTTGGGCGGCAAAGAAGTCGATTTTGTTTTTATTGACGGTGATCATTCATACGAAGGTGTAAAAACAGATTTTGAGATGTTTAGCCGCCTGGTCAGAAGGGGGGGCATCATAGCCTTACATGATATAGTTATTAAGCCTGCGGTAACTGGCTGCGAAGTAAGTAGATTCTGGGATGAGATTAAGCAACCTAAATATGAGTATTCTGAGATTATTAGCGACTGGAATCAGGGCTGGAGTGGAATAGGGCTACTACAATGGCAAAAGTGAAACTTGCACAACCCAGGGTCTCCATCATAATCCTAAACTGGAACGGGCTTGAGGATACTGTAGAATGCCTTGAGTCTCTGAAGAAGATTACCTATCCCAATTATGAAGTTATCGTCGTGGACAATGGCTCTCAAGGGAATGACGCCCAGGTGCTAAAGGAAACGTTTGGCGATTATATACATCTCATTCAGAACGACAGGAATGACGGCTTCGCCGGTGGAATGAACATCGGAATGAAATATACCATGGATAATTCCCAGCCCGATTACCTCCTGTTGCTTAATAATGATGTTACTGTCGCCCCTGATTTTCTTGACCATCTAGTCGAGGCAGCCATGGCTGGTGCTTCGATTGGAATAGCTGGTCCGAAAGTTTACTACTATGCTTTTCCTAAGCGCATCCAAAGCGCCGGTTCCAAGGTACTTATGGTTAAGGGTCTGAGTTTTTCTATTGGCGATAAACAGATAGACGATGGTCAGTACGAGAAGCAGCAGGATGTTGACTGTATCGCCGCTTGCCTGCTGGTCAAAAATGAAGTTGTTCAGAAGGTTGGACTATTTGATGAGGCCTATTTCTGCTATTGGGAAGATGTCGACTATTGTATCAGGGCGAAGAAAGCAGGATACAGAGTTATATATGCTCCTGTGGCAAGGATCTGGCACAAGGTCGGGCAATCGGCGAATAAGACAAATGTCGGATTTAGGGATTATTATGGCACGCGAAATCGAATACGCCTTATTAAGAAGCATGCCACAAGATGCCAATGTATCATTTTTTTCATCTACTTTTTTGGCTACAGCTTCTGGTTTGTGACCGGCAGTTTGATGTATCGTCGGAAGATGAAGCAGCTCGCTGCCTGTTACCGCGGAGCCAGGGACGGGTTATTCGATTCTGACGCTGGGTCGAAACTTTATGGATAGTCAGCTGTATATTGTTGTCGACATTTATTGCACATTTGGAACAGAGGAGATTTGTGCATCGCGGCGACTTTAATTTGTAACAAAACTCAACCGCTTGTTCACAATCAGTCGTCTCAATTTTACCTTCCGTTTCGTCTATGCGGTATATATATTTATAGTCGCTGCTGGTTAGCTGGTCAAAGTATTCCTGTGGTGCAATCCCCGCCTCTAGAAGGAAATCGAGATTAAATTCAATAAAAATCTTTAATTCATTACTGGTTTCAAGTATCTTTTTCATGCTTTTCAACACCGATACTTCGCCACCCTCAACGTCTATTTTAATCACATCAATTTCACGCTTTTTCTCTTCGAAAAACTCATCGAGGCTTATGCAATCAACTACTACCGATTGATGTGAACGACTTCCTATTGAACGATGGTAAGAGACAAGCAAGCTATTGACTCCCGAACCTTCATATTGAAACAAGGTGGCTTTCCCTCTTCTATCTGATACTGCCTTCTGTAAAGGGGCTATATTTTTGTAGCCGTTCAACTCAATATTCTTAACCAGCGTTGCATAGCTTTCGGGGTCAGGCTCGAAGGCAAATACCTTGCCCTTATCGCCAACAAGCTTAGAGGCCAATAGCGTGAAGTAACCATGATTTGCACCAACATCGACCACAGTCATGCCTTCGCTTACAAACCGCTTAAATAGACTTGTAGTGTATGGTTCGTAGTTGTGAAACGCAAATAACGTCTCCATGATCCGGTCATCTTTCTCAGCGTGCTCAGGATACCAAAACATTTTGTAGCCATTTACAGTCAGCGGAGTATTCACAAAGCTGAGCAAAAAATTACGATATAGATTCTTTATCACAGGAAGTCTGCTTATTCCTGTACCAAAAAGAGGCCTGACCAGATGCCTGAGGGCATTAAACACGGCGCTCTTTATAGTTAGTGTGGACATTGTTAACGACTGCCCCCAGAGTATTTTCTGTTAAGCATTACAAATTAAATCTTAGAAATTGCCACTTGAACACAATTCACTTACGAATAATAAGAATAATAGAAGTAATAACATAATTACCCATTCTTAATTTCAGATGCGGGCTGTGGCTATAAGGAGGTACATCTACAAAATAATCACTTTTCGTCAATCCAACGCTGGTATCTAATTCTTCCACAAAATACCCTTTTTGATTTAGCAACTCTATCAGGTGCTCAATATCACTCCTCCTGAAAAATACAAGGTCTTTGCCTTCCAACGTTCGCTCATTAGATGTCAAATTGAATTCTGTCGTATGAACTGCCCAACCGCCTTCTTTAAGGCAACTCATCTGATTTACTATAAAATTAATACCATTTTGGATAGAGCCGAGATGCTCAAATGCGCAACTAGACCACGTAAAATCGAAATCCCTAAGGCTTTCAGGTATGTTACGCATATCAACTTGCTGGTATGATACATATTTTCTACAGGAAGCTGCGTCGAAGAGGTTGTTTTTGATTAAGTCACCTGTACAAAACAAGTGTTGCTTTGATTGCACCCATAGTTTTCCTCCCTCTGTATCAGGCCCAATATCTGTGGCCAGGACATGGCAATGGCGTGATGCGAATAATGAAGGCAGAGGTTCTGTCCCCACGCCAAAACCAAGCCCCTTTTTCCCTGGTTCAAGCATGTTTCTTTCGTAAAGTGCTTGTGCAATGGTGGCATATTCCCAGATTTTTCTATGCAACTGCGTAGATTTATAACCCAGCAACTTGCGCCAATGCCTAAACCAACGTTGATGGAAATCAGACTCTGTACATAATTTGGATCGCAGCAAATTTACCTTCCTTGGATACGGAAAACCATTCATATATTCATAATTCTTACTACTAATTTTATACAACATATCATCTATGCGTTCGCTGATGGTGGATACTTTATATTCAATTTCTGGATTTCTCTGAAGTATGTTTTTCGTCAAGCCACGTACCAGTTTTTTAAATGCCAGCCATAATTTATTAAGAACGTTTATCATTGAAATTAGCAACGCTCAATCTCGCATTCTCGCATATTAAGTGATGAATATGTCCAGCAACAGCGGTAAACTGCGTAGCGCTTATGTGATATAATCGCACTGCTAGAAAATGCCTTCCAGTAGGTGGGTTCATTTTACAGGATTCGCATAGTGGTCTGCAATTCCATACTAAACTAGTATTTCATAGCTGAAGTTACATGCATATTATCGTTGACGCATCGCCGCTTGGTGAAAAGCCAACAGGTGTACAAACTTATGTTTTAAACATACTTAAACTGCTAGCCAGTATCGATAGAACAAACAATTACACTATTCAAGGTACGCAGTTTAGTAAGATAGAATTGGGTATCGAAAGCAATAAGTTCCGAATTGAAAAGATACCACGCCCCAAAATTCTTAGGCTTATTTGGAGGTTGTGGCACCGCATTGGCTTTGATGTGCAGCTATCACTAGGTAAGCCGGATTTATTCCTATCGACGGATGTTGCATTACCTCTCTATTGCCCATCACCAGCAATTGCCATAGTTTATGACATAATACCACTAATCGTTGAGGGAACTTACCCGTGGTACGCACGTGCTATATTCGAGAAGTATATTTCACACACAGTCAAAAATGCTGATGCAATTGTCGCCATTTCGCAATCAACACGGAATGATTTAATCCATCGGCTCGGCGCTAAGCCTGAGAAGATACATGTCATTTATCCAGGATATGATGACAGTGTCTTTAAACCTGAAGTGCAACCAAACAAGGTGAAATCAACCATGCGAAAATTCAATATACCTCATAAGTATATACTGTACGCCGGGACTTTGCAGACCAACAAGAATATTCCTCGCCTCATCGAAGCCTTCGCTCTTTTGAAGAAGGAACGAAGGCTTCCACATAAACTTGTGATGGTTGGCAAGAAATCATTCGGTCATGAGGCTGTTTCTCGTGCAATTGACAAGTTTGCTATACATGATGAGGTCATCCTTGCAGGCTATGTGCAGCATGAGGAACTGCCTTTGCTGATGAATGGGGCAGATGTTTTTGTTTTCCCGTCACTCCATGAAGGCTTCGGGATACCGCCGCTTGAAGCCATGGCCTGCGGCACACCGGTGATAACCTCTAATGCCTCCTCTCTTCCAGAGGCGGTAGGTGATGCTGGTATATTGGTAGACCCGTACAATATCCAAGAAATTGCAGAGGCAATGTACCGTGTGATATCGGACAGTAACCTTCGCGAACAAATGCGCCGAAAGGGATTGGAAAGAGCAAGGTTATTCTCGTGGCACAAGGCGGCAAAAGAAATGCTGCGGTTATTTGAGGCTTTTTCTCGATAGTGACCGTGGGAGATTGCATATGCATATTGCTATTGATGCTGTATGGCTAGGAGATAGGCAGGGAGCGGGGCTGGCAACTTATACCACCAACCTGCTTGAATCTTTAGCCAAGGTCGATAGCAGAAACAGATATACTGTATATAGTATGCGGCTTGAGACTGGGAAACTCAGCATTGAGAATGACAATTTCACGATTAAAGAGGTACCGGACCTACTCAGCTTTCTGCCATTCTGGTACTCCTGGACGTTCTGGTACTATACTGGCTTTTCCGCGCAACTATCATTGGACAAGCCAGATTTGTTTCTGTCAACACATCCCGCTCTGCCTCTATACCACCCTTATCCCCGGGTTGTTATAATTTATGACCTTACTCCTGTGGTTCTGAAAGGTGCTCATAGGGCTGATTTCCGGTTTAAGTTTGGCAAAGAGGTTTCGCATGCAGCTAGACGTGCCAACAAAATTATCGCGATTTCTCAGTCAACTAAGAAAGATTTAATCAACCTTCTCGGGGCAAAACCTGAGAAGATTTCCGTTGTCTATCCTGGATATGATGACGATATTTTCAAACCCTCACCAGATCCACATAAGGTAGAAACTGCATTGCGGAAATATGGCATAGTTAGTAGCTATATAATCTACGTTGGCATATTGGAACCGAAGAAGAACATCCTCAGGCTTGTTGAAGCCTTCGCTTCTCTAAAAAGAGATGGCAAAATCGTTCACAAGCTGGTCATAGCTGGCAAGCGGGCGTGGGGCGATGAAAAGGTTTTTCAGGCGGTGAGAAGAAATGGATTAGAGGGTGAGGTAATTTTTACTGGGTATGTGCCTCAAGAAGAATTGCCTCTTTTGATGAGCGGTGCCGATGTGTTCGTCTTTCCTTCTCTTCACGAAGGCTTCGGGATACCACCACTTGAGGCAATGGCCTGTGGTGCGCCGGTGATAACCTCAAACGCCTCTTCACTGCCCGAAGTGGTAGGTGATGCTGGCATACTTGTAGACCCGTATAACGTTGATGAAATAGCTGAAGCAATATATAAAGTTGTTTCAGACGGTAAGCTCCGGGAGCAAATGCGTAGGAAGGGATTGGAAAGGGCTAAGCTCTTTTCCTGGAAAAAGGCAGCGCAACAAACACTTCAAATACTCGAAGATACTTATTCTTCCCGCCATATCCACACCAAAGCCTGATGAATGCTCAACTGTCGCCTACCGCGTCATGAGCTTTCAATGGTTACCTTGGCGCCAAAATTTGAGCGCCGCCGTTGTTGTAGACTCTGTTTTTCTCCCCCATAACTTCGTTCAGTCCCGGAATATCAGCAAAGCTTTTACTCTGCCTCAGCCCAGCTATAGGCTGCCCAGATATTTGGTAAACAACAAAGGTCATTTCACCCTTGCCCATGTTCCAGGTGCTAAAATAGAAGTAGCCGTCTTCTGAAAGCTTGCTGGCATCCAAGGGTAAACCAACTATTTGCCCCGGGAACTCATGGAACGCTAGAGGCTTAGAGGCGTGGTAGTCAGTGTAAACCTTGGTCTTGTCGCTGGCTTGTTGTGTCAGCCAGCTGGCAGCAGCATCATCCTGCCAGTAGTAGACACCAGCCAGGTCCAGGCGGTAGCTGCTGAGAGCGATGGAGTAAGGGGTGTCAACTCTGTCAGTAACCTCTTGCCTAGTGACCTCGTAGATGAAGCCGGAGGTGAACAAGAAGTAGGGTATCAAAATGCCCAGAGCCATGAAGCCAAGGAAAGCTTGGCTGTCCTCAGCCTTTTCGGCCACGGCTTTGTGTATCGCATGCCTTAACCTATGCCATAGAGAATTTATACCCAGCCAGATAGCCTCACCACCCAAGATGCAGAAAGGTGCTAATGTGATCAAGGTGATGTGATACCACCGTGTGGTGTTCAGCCCCTTGGCAAATCCGGGCAGGAAAATACAGGCTGATATTAGCAGGACACTGGTCACACTTAGGGCAATGTATTCAGTGGTAAATCTCAAGCCTTTAGGCCTGAAGATGAGCCTGAGACATCCAGCAATCAGGAAAATTTGGGTTATAAACTGGAATATCCGGAAGCCTTTTCCTTGTAATGATGCCTGTGGGAAATCAAGCCCTAAGGCAGTCTGAATCAATGGATCACGATTGCTGAAGTCAAAGAACGCAAGAGGTTGAGCAGATTGAGTAGTTTGAGTAGGTATTTTAGCAAGCTCGGTTGTGATAACACCCGTTTGTCCAGTCCACACGCTACTTAGCAAATTAAGGTTTACTCCCGAGGCAATAGTCCCGTACCAGGCAAAGCCAGCTACGAAGTATATGACTACTAATATTATCAGCAATTTTAAGGGCAGGGCTTTTGGTGACATTAAGCTCTTGGGCAAGCCGCCGAATTTTTTGGTCAACCAGCTCCATGCCTTCCTGAAGATGTTATTTCTTAGCAGCAATACAAATGGCAGGAAAAGCCCCATATAGATGAAACCAATAAAGCCTACACTATAGTGGGAGACGACTATTGAGGTGGCAAAGATGAGTGCCAGTGCCAATTTTGGCATCAAGCTAAGCTTTCTGTCCACCAGAAGCAGAATGACCAGAGCCAGGAAAAGCTCGGCAATCTGCTGCCGGCACAGGGAAATCATCTCCAGCGAGAAGGTGGGCACCGCCACGAAAAAGAAGGTGGCGAGAAACGCCTTCTTTGAACTCATCTGCTGGCTGAAAGTATGGAACAGAATTAAGGGCACCAACGCAAAGAGAAGAGGATAAACCACTTTGAAAATCCATATACCATCTATGTTGAGGAATAGCGAATAGACCGGCGCCAGCATGGTGATGCTCAGGCATGAATTGACGGTGCTGGGGATTGAAGCATCCCATAAGCCGGAGCTAGCCACAAGTTTGTAGTAGTGGTACTCGGTGTAAATGTCCGAGCCTATCAGGTAAGGGGACATCAGACTTGTCTGGTACAGAAGACAGAGGCCTATGATGAATATGGCCAGCGGATAGATGTTCGGTTGGATGAACTTGCCGAAGGCAGCCAGGCCAACAACTCCAGCTATGGCAACTAAGCAAATGAGAAGCAAAATGTTATTCTGATAGGCATCGATTAAGGCGACGCTGAGAACGGTCAACAGGAGGAGCAAGATAAGGAAGAGGACTGCCGGCAAGTATATTTTTTCTCTCGGCTTTGCCTCACCTTGATGTGTGAAACCTCTGTCTCGCACATAGGCGAGAGTCATCAATATTAGCGTCAGCACTACCAGAGTGGCGGTTACCGGCAGCAGTGAAATCGGCCGAAGAATGCCAATGAGCGGAAGGATGAAGTTTATCGATGCCACACTGAACATAATGAAGGCCAGGCTTAAGCCAACTGAGTAGACCAGGCTCTCTATTAAGCCAACGTTGTGAATTCGCAGTATCCTGAGTATGAGCATGCCGGGGACAAAGGTTAAAAAAATGAAGCCAACGATCTGCCTTAGATATGGGACATCGAAACCAGCACTAGCTAGCCCAAGAAGCCCGAGCCAAGCCAACAAAATAGCCAGCGACAAAATCAGGCTTTTCTTAATTCCCCAATCATTAGGCATAGTCACTCAGTGGACACCTCTATTGAACTCTATTCTCTACTTCACCTGAAGTTATCTGTGCGCCAAATCTTGATTGCCTCTTCATAGACACAAACTGTTTTTTGGGCAATATCATCCCAGGAGAATCTCTCTTTTATGGCACTATAGGCGTTTTCACCCATTTCCTGTCTCAATTTATCATTTTTCAGTAGCTTAATTATAGCTTTTGCTAGGCCCGTGGCATCTCTTGGCGCAACCACGAAACCAGTCTTCCCATTTTCCACCATTTCAGAGAAGTTGCCAACATTTGTGACAACAACCGGCTTTTTGAAACTGCCGGCAATAGATATGATGCCACTTTGTGAGCCGTCAGTATAGGGTAGAACCACGATAGCCGCTTTTTGAAAAAGCATGGCAACCTCATTATCAGGTATAAACCTATTGCAGATTGTAAAGTGGCTATCCCCTTTGATAAGCCCTCTGTATTTGTTAAAGTCCCCCTCGCCAGCAATAGTTATGGTTATTTCAGGAAACTGCTGCTTAATCAGCTTTCCTGACTCTATCAAATATTCTATGCCTTTGTAGGGAGTTATCCTGCCAAAGAATAAAATATTCTCTGGTTGAGTTTGCACCTCGTCATTTCGTAAAGGTGCGAAAGACGAGAAGGCACCAAGTGGAATTATCCGAATCTTATGGTCTGGAATACTTTTAGCCAACAAATATTGCATATGGTTTTGTCCATGTACTATTATTTTGTCCGATGATTTCATGATAAATTTACAATTTGTCTCTTGGATTAGATTGAGTAAACTAGACCTTAGTGCCGTGTGTATTATTGCTCTGGGCTCGTGAATTGTGCTCACTATGGGGTATTTTTGATGGAGTTCAGCGACGAAGAGAAAAGGTATCCGATGCTCAAAGACAATGTGGACAATGTCTGGGTTTATCGCCTCTATGTCCTTAACTAAACGACGGTAAAGGTGAGGATTGAGTGCACCTGCCATAGCCTTGGAAAGACCTGACCAGAATCGAAATTTCCGTACCTCACAATTGCTCATACCCAGATCGTCGATAAAAGATGGAGCGTCATTGTATTCTGGGACAACCAGAGTTATGTCAGCAACTTGGCCGTTTTGTAACAAACTGGTAATCAGAGGCTTTAGATAATCCTCCACTAATATTCCGCTAATAAAGCTGAGCATTAAAACTTTCATAACTCTAATTTACCCTCATACAGTTCGCTCATTTGCGTACCAAATCGAACTAATTCGCGGAGTGAATGATGCCTCATAAAGTTGATCCATCTTTCCGGGTGCCGGTCTTTTCGTTGCCAGCGTTCGATTAAGCCGGACATTGCGAAGCTGAGCTGAGCCCCGATGGCCTGAAAGAATTTCAGAAAGCCACCGTGTTTAAGAATAAATAAATCCCAGTAGACAAAGCTTAAACATATCATAGGGGCATTGGCTAGGAGTATTTTGGCCGGGTAGTATTTTGTTAATATTTTAGCCCTATTCCTGTTGCTGTTGAACTGCTTGAAGATAGTAGGTTGAGTGCTGAAATAAGTCTGTTGTGAGGCTGAGAATCTGTGATATATCCTGGCAGTTGGTACCAGCTTAATTTTGTATCCCAGCTCGCGCACTCTCAAATTAAAATCTAGCTCTTCGTAAGCCATGAAAAAAGAGGAGTCGAAAAGATAAGTTTGGCTCAAAATGGGCCTGCGAAAAAGCAAGGCGCAGGCGGTAGCCATAGGTACCTCTTTTATTTCATTGTCTTCCTTCGAATCTTCCTGTTTAAAGCTCAGTGACCAGCAAAATCCTAAATTGTCAAAAGTAGAGCCAGCACTATCTAGAACTTCCGGGCTATCATAGAAATAGATTTTAGGTACAGAACATCCGATGGCAGGGTCGGTTTCCATCGTCTTCACCAGCTTAGAGATGCATGTTGATTCCACAACTGTGTCACTATTAAGTAAAAAAATGAAGTCTCCGTCTGCCAATTGCGCGCCCCTATTATTCCCTTCTGCGAAGCCATAATTCTTATCTAGTGCCAGTATACGAACCCAAGGGAAAGTTTCCTTTACATATTTTACAGACTCATCTTTAGAAGCATTATCAACAAATATCGCCTCGAATCTGTCCCGGGGATAATCTGAGTTTTTTAAGGAAGCTAAGCATTCTCCTAGGAAACGCTTGCCATTATAATTAACTATGACAATGCTTATAAAAGGAGCATTAGCAACCATTTTGCCTTGCCCTGCAAGCATGTTTTGCCACCCTAACTTTTGGTGTCTGGTGAGATTTCGCTAAAAGAGCCGCAATATCTGTTTCCAATCAAGATTCCACTTTAGTTTTCTCAACAACTCGAAATCGGAGACTTTTCTCAAATGCATGTATCTCACGCGCTTCTGTTTTATATCGTCTCTTTCTTTCCACATGGAACTGAAGGCGCTGAACTTAGCTTTAAGATATGTCATACCCTTTAATGTGCAATAACCTACCGTCAAAATTTCTATTACAGCAAAAATAGGAAAGCAAGCTGCAAAAGTCAAAGGTTTTAACGTAGACAATAATAAGGCTTGGCGGTTTTTCTCCAGGGTGTAAATCCTCTCGGGGCTCACTTTCAACGTGTATTTATGGTAGACCGTTGCTTCCGGCACACAGTATATGTCATAGCCCATTAAATTCACCAGCCAAGAAATGATTACATCATCATTGCCCATGAAGCATTCCTCAGGGGCACCACCCATACGCTCTAATATTTCACGTCTGATTAGATAAGAGCAGCCACTGACTCCTGATACCTTCTCCGGACTAATTGAACCATCGTCTGGATTACCTAACTGTCTACAGAAGCCAAGCCCGGTCACATGAATATTCAAACCCAGGGCATTGATCTTACTACGGTCATTAAATAACAGTATTTTGGGCGTTACAGCAGCTACCTGTGGATTAGCGTCCAAAAAACTAACCATTGTGCCCAACCAGTTTGGGGTAACTTCAGTGTCTATGTTAAGCGGTGCAATGTAGTCTCCCGTTGCATGAGCTAAGCCGGAATTGATGCCACCGGCATAACCAAGGTTTTTGTCATTTTGAACGAAATTTAACCGGGGTGACTTGTTCTGGGCATACTGCAAACTTCCATCGCTAGAGTTATTGTCAACAAAAATGACTTCAAAATGCCGATAAGTCTGGTTTGAGAGCGAAGCAATGCAGGTGTCAATATGAGACATTCCATTAAAGTTGACCACGATAACTGATACTTTCTTTGGCATGCTTGTTTATGCTGCCTACAATTATTCTATTTACACTATTTTATCAACTTCGGATGACTAAAATTGTGATATCTTAAATTACTAAAGTATAAAGAATATGTGTTTAACAATGCTCCAAGCAGCACTTTTTTGTTAGGGAGCTAGCTAGTTGTACAGTATAGTGGTCAGTGACACCCTGTGCCACGCACACAATTACAGTATTAACCATTTTTCTAACGTGACGGATCCAAAAAATAATTGAGCTGGTCGCTTATTATGTCCTTCAAAGTATGGCTTATTTTAAAGCCTAGCTCTCCAATTTTTGCTGTTTTTGTTAATAACATAGGCACTTCGGCTGGCCTGAATTTCTCTTTATCAAATTCTATAGTTATTTTTCCTTTATCTGTAGTAGCAATAATTCCTATGTCTGAAAGTTCGTATTCCAGCTTGCCTTCTAAAATCAGCTTATCCACTTTGGTTTTCTCAAAGCGTAGACCGAACATTTCCGAATTATCCAGCTCGTTTGGTCTTTTTACAACCTTGTTGCCGCTGGTTGTCTCTATCTTGTCTATGGCATAACCAGCACATTCTAGGCTTAGCAGAAGGTAGCTCAAGACCGAATTTGTCCGCTGAGAACCCTGATTATAAACCTCCCCATACTTACCCCGCTCAGCTAGCAGACAATAGCCTCTCAGAATATCACTGACATGCGACCAGTCTCTGAAGGCATTGACATTACCTATGATTATCTTATCGATTTCACCCCTCTTGAATTGCATCACCTGACCGGTTATCGCCGAAGTTACAAACATTTTGCCTCTGCCTGCCCCCTCGTGGTTAAAGCCCCTGGAAACCACAGTACTCAGACCGAAACATGTGTGATAGTTTCTCATAAGATAATCCCCGTAAACTTTACTAACGGCATAGGGAGACATTGGGCGCAGAGGGTTAGTTTCAGTGATGGGTAGCTCTGGGATAGCCGTTGGCTCGGGGAAAATCGCGCCGTATTTCTTCTTGACTCGCCGATACTGGGACCGCGAAAAAATTACCAGCCCGTATTCCTCGCTACTGCCGGCAAATACTGTGACCGGGTTTAATCCCTTATTCCTAACTGCCTCAAGAAGATTAGCTGTCCCTAGACAGTTTATTTCTATGGTTTCACCAGGACAGGAAAACGACCTGGGAATGAAAGATTGCGCAGCAAGATGAAAGACAATATCCGGTTTGCTCAGGTCCAACGCAGAAGCGATACTAGAAATATCCCGCACATCGCCCTCCAGCAAACTGACTTCCTTCTCAATTCCTAAATGTTCGATGTTTTGCGGGATGTTGCCGTCGGCGCGCCTTCTGTCCAAGCCAAAGACATTAGCACCTTCATTAAGAAGATGTTTGGCCATGTGTGAGCCGACAAAACCGCTTATGCCAGTGATGAGTATATTTTTGTTCCTAGAGCTCATTTCGGCCTCCTTTCCTTAATAAATCCCTCACTCATCGCAAGCTTGTCCATATCTTGAATGCATTCATCTCGGTATTTGCTTTCTGTAACCGTTCTTTGCACTTTTCCGGTCAAGCCTTCGCAGAGATTTTTGAACAAAACCTCGGCACCGCCAATGTGTGGACTGTAATACTCCAAAACAAACAGAACCTTCATTTTGACTTCGATTGGTTGCCCTGTCTTTCTCCCATGTCAGTAATAAGCTTGCTGAATAAAAGCCTAAGAGTTTGTAAGCCATCACGCACAATGGAAAGACGGGAAACCTTGCTATTCCAGTTACAGCTTATAGGGGCATTATGGATGGTTAGCTTATTTTTAGCTGCTTCGTATATTATCTCGCTCTCAATCTCAAATCCCTGTGAAACCAGATCAAACTGACGCCATTTTTCTCTGCTTACTACTTTGAAACCACATTCGGCATCTGCTATTCCAATCCATTTCATAGGACATTTAAACCACGTTGTCAATGGCAATAAAAAAGAAATAATGATAGAGGTGACAAGGGAAGCTAGCTTATTAGTAATTCGCCTCGGCAGATAGGAGCCAAGAGTCCTGGAACCGCGAAAATTTCTGGAACCGATAACCAAATCAGCCCTATTTTGAAGGACAGGGGTAATCACGTTCGGTATATCTTCCGGATTATGAGCCCCATCGCCATCAAGAAATACAAGTATATCTCCACTGGCAGCACTGGCTCCAGTTTTCATAGCGGCACCTTTGCCCAGCGTCTTAACATGTGAGATTGCTATGGCACCACTACTCGAAGCGATTTCTTTGGTGTTATCCTTCGAGCCATCATCAACAACAATTATCTCAACTTTGTGTTTAGCGAGGCTAATTTTGGTCCTGGCAATAAGTTCGCCTATGCAATTTGCCTCGTCCTTTGCAGGTATAATTACACTCACCTTCTCGTTCAATACCTCCACTCCTAAAACCCTAACAACTTTTCAGCCAATCTTTAATCTCATCTATGCTTAAGTTCTCTCCGAACTCTGAGCATTCAGCCGTTATGTCTGTGAGAATATCTTTTTTGGGTAAGGAGAACAAACGCTCATGCATCTTTTCCCCTTCTCTTAATCCTACGACCTCTATTCTGGTTTTTGTATCTCCGTAAAGCTCAACCATGGCTTTGGCCAAAGCCCCCAGCCTGGCCGTCTTTTGGAATGGTATATATATTTTCCCGCTTTCACCCTCCTCAATAATTCGTATGATAAAACCTACTAACGTGTTTACATCGATATAGAACCTTGTCATTTCTAAATTTGTAACCGTCACTTTGTTGTTTTGTTTTATCTGTTGCTTCCACCTTTGAATTACGCTACCGCTCGAGCCAAAGATATTACCGCTTCTAACCACCATGTATCTACGATTTGGGTTTTTCCGGGCTTGCTCCAAGATTAGTTTCTCCAGAAGAAGTTTGGTAGCCCCATAGCACCCTGTGGCTTCAACAGCTTTGTCTGTTGACATTCCTATGCAAGTGTCTCCCGTGAATAACTTCAATAGATTCATTGTAGCAATTATATTAACGGAGATAGCCTCCGAAGGATACATCTCACAGAAATCAATGTGCTTCATGGCTGCCAAGTGTATCAGTGTATCAACATCAGTGAGAGCATACTTAGCTGTATCTACTTCTCGTATATCGCCTATGATAGGTTTCAGCCTCTTATCGTTATTGCAGGCTACGATCATCTCTACAATTTCATTTTCATGCCGAGAAATTGCCTTAATCTCAATATCGCTGTATTTGTCAAGTAAACCTTTTGTCAGGTGCCTACCCAAAAAGCCAGCGCCACCTGTTATCAAAACTTTTTTCATTTTCCCTCCCTTCGCTCTAAAAAATAACGCGCAATCAATGTACTGTTGTTTTGACCATTAATCGATTTACTATTTTCGACTTCTATATCAAGGTAGCCAAAAAATCGTTCTTCGTAGAGACTGAAAATGACAATAATGTTCCTCGATGTGGCCGGTTGAGTCTTCAGTCCCATCAATGTTATTTGACCGTCACCGATTTTGCAAGGTTCCTTGGCCTGTCCGGGTCATAACCGCGGCTGATCGCCAGATGGTACGCCAGGAGCTGGAGTGGAACTACGGTGATTATGGGGTATAAAAGCTCATCGACTTTAGGAATCTTGACCCAGAAATCATAGATTTCGTTTTTCTTGTCGGATACAGCGATAATATAGGCACCACGCGATTTAGCTTCCATGGCATTGCTCAACGTCTCACGGTACGTATAATCATCGGGACAAATTACAGCTACCGGCGTCCCCGGCTCAATAAGGGCTAAAGTGCCATGTTTCAGTTCGCCTGCCGGCATACCCTCAGCATGAATATAGGAGATTTCTTTAACTTTCAAAGCGCCTTCGGAGGCAATAGCGAAATTGATTCCCCTGGCTATGTAGTAAAAGTCACTCTTTGCCTTTAACTCTTGGCTCAGTCCCCTAAGTTTGTCGTTGTTCCATTCAATAGTCTTAGTCACTTTATTGCTGATGCTTCTAAGATTTGCGGCAGCTTTATCAAAGGAATTGGTCATAGCAAAGGACAGGAGATAGAATACGACCAGCTGGCTGATGAAAGACTTGGTAGCTGCCACACATAATTCCGGGCCACAATTTAGGTTGATAACCTGGTGGCTCATCTCAGATAACTGAGAATACGGTCTGTTGACGATAGAAATAATTTGGGCGCCGGCATCTCTAGCCCTTTTTACACCTTCTATGACGTCCAGTGTCTCACCACTCTGTGACACAGCTAAGACCACAGTATTCTTATCAACGGAATCAGCAAAATAATGAAATTCGGAGGCCATAACCACATCACAAAACTTTCTGCCAACTTTGGAAAATAGGTATCTGCCAACCAGAGCAGCGTATCTGGAGGTACCGCAAGCGGTGACTATTACTTGACCCGCCCTGAGGATATCCATGGCAACCTTGGTGAACAACTCTTTATCTTGATTGATAGCTGCCTCGACAGTCTGCGGCTGCTCCATAATCTCCTTGAGCATGTAGAACTGATAGCCCTGTTTATCGCTATCACACCACTGTAAATCAATATGTCGAGCTTCTTTCTCCACTTTATTGCCCGCAGCATCGAATAACTCAATTCCTTTTGTTGTTAGTACTGCTACCTCAGTATCAGCCAACGGTATAAGCTGATTGGCCAATCCGGAGAAGGCCAGGGCATCGCTAGCCACAAAGTAGCCGCTTTCTCCTACGCCAAGAGCAAGAGGACAATCCTTTCTGGTAGCCACGACTTTGTCTGAGTCGCGAGACGATATAGCTAAAAAGGCGTATGAGCCCTCGAGTTTCGGTGCCACAGCCAGAACTGCCGACTCGAGAGAAGCCCCCTTTTTCATTTCATCCTCAATGAGGTGGGGTATGACCTCGGTATCGGTCTCTGACGTAAAACGGTGTCCGGTGCTAGTAAGGTGTTGGCGCAGTTCCTGATAATTCTCAATTATTCCGTTGTGGACGACGGCTATAGTTCCAGCGCAATCACAATGCGGATGTGCATTTACTTGGGTTACGCCACCATGAGTAGCCCAGCGGGTATGGCCGATAGCTGTATTCCCGGGCAACGAGCTCAGGTTGTGTCTCTTCTCAATTTCTTCCAGTTTACCGATATCTTTAGTAACTAACAGGCGCCCGTTAGATAAGGTAGCCATGCCTGCCGAGTCATAGCCCCGGTATTCCACGCGCCGTAAACCTTCAAAAACGATAGGAGCCGCCGACTGCTTCCCACAATAGCCAATAATACCGCACATCTTAATCAGTTACATTGCTATCTGCTAATTTTTCTGTATAACCATCACAGATACCGTAAATTATATCGATATGACTGGTAATTGGCAAAGCGTGGCAGTTAAAAGCTATTCTCAGCCAGAATTTGCTGAAAGCTTATTACGTAAGATGTTTAAAGAATCAGCATGGCGTCGCCGAAGCTGTAGAAGCGGTAATTAAGGCTCCTGGCTTGCTCGTAGGATTGCAGAACAAAATCCTTGCCGGCAAAGGCGGAGACCAGCATCAACAGCGTTGACCTGGGTAAATGGAAGTTGGTGACCATGACATCTGTGACACGAAATTTGTACCCGGGCAAGATTAACAGGTCCACCCAGCCGGCAAAAGGCTGAATGGTGCCGGTCCTAGCAGCTGCTTCCAGCAATCTCACAGTGCTGGTGCCCACAGCTATTACCTTTCTGCCCTGCTCCCTGGTCTCATTAACCAAAGCGGTGACTTCTGAGGTTAATTCGCCGTATTCCTTATGGATGACATGCCGGCTGGGGTCTTCAACCCGCACCGGCCGGAAGGTATCAAGCCCGATGTGAAGCGTGACAAAAGCCAGTCGAACGCCTTTCTTCTCTAACTCACTCAGTAATCGCGAGGTAAAATGCAGCCCGGCTGTAGGCGCTGCTACGCTGCCATTCGTTTGAGCGTATATTGTTTGATAACGTTCCGCGTCGGCCAGTGGAGTCGATATGTAAGGCGGCAAAGGGATTTGGCCGTATTTCTCAAGCAAGCTATCGTCTGAAAAGCGGATAATATTAATACCGCCCTCGCCCTGTTCCAACACCTCAGCGTTCATTTCTTCATCAGCAGCATGAGGCGCACCGGCTATCCTAATTTCGGTGCCAGGCGTAACCTTTCTGGCCGGTCGGACCAGCGTTTCCCAGATGTTGTTGCCCAAGCGACGCAATAGCAGTAATTCTACTTTTGTTTGGCTATTGTGTTTTTGCCCCATGATTCTGGCCGGTATGACACGGCTATTGTTAAACACCATAGTGTCACCGTTTTCAAGATAGTCGATAATCTCATAAAAGCGCCGGTGTTCTATGGAACCGTCACATCGACGCAGAACCATAAGGCGGGATTGGTCTCGTGGTTCCAATGGTATTTGTGCAATTAACTCAGGAGGTAAGTGATAGTCGAAGTCGCTCGTCTTCATAAGAATAGCTTATTATTTGTTCAGGAAGTGCAAAATAACATTCACTATTATGGTTATTAGAATACTCAAAATTAGTAAGGTGACAATAGGGAAATAAAAGGAAAAACCGTCTCTCTTTACGAATATGTCGCCGGGCAACTTGCCTAGAAAGGGGATATGATTGCTGAAAACCAATATCAGCCCTAGAATTACTATAATGCCGCCGACAATAAGCAGAATCTTGCCCAGTCCTTCCATATTGCTAGTCCATATTCCGGAATTGAGAGTATCGACTCAAGTTTATGATAGCTTTAGCCGCCCGTTTCATAGTAGGAAAGACGGGTATTGAAGCTCGAGCTAGTTGCTGCTCCATTTCGATGCGTTGCGACTCGAAAGCGCCGGGAGGAGAGACGATAACTATCGGCTTTTCCTGCTCATTTCTCAGCTCGATAAAAACAGTAAATATGGATTCGACCAGCTCCCAGGGCAAGTATTTTAACAGTATACCCGCATCTATTTGCACTATTACAAGGTCAATTGAGGAATCGGCAAGGACCAGCCCCGCAGCCTCTTTTATCATGGAACGATTGCTGCCACTTTGACTTACGTCTACGGGATTGCGCAAGATACTGCCTACCCTGCCTAGAAGGTTGGTCAACTTTCGTCTCGTCTCGGAGGAGAGCGGGGGAATATTAAGTCCAAGTTCGGCACAGGCATCGCTGGCTGAAACAGAAATACCGCCGCCACCATCGGCAAGCCCGCCAACGACAGCAATGCCATTTCCTTTGACTTCCAATTGCCCAAGCTGTTGAAAAATGAGCAAAGTATCGGTCAACTCTTCGACATCCTGGACTTCGATAGCACCGGATTGCCTCAGGGCTGCCGACCAAATGGCCGCGGAACTTGCCAGGGAGCCGGTATGTGAAGCGGCGGCTGCGGCACCAATGCCAGTCCTGCCGGCTTTCCACACAATTAGTGGCTTCAACCTGGCTGCGTCCTTCATCTTGATAAATAGCCGGTGACCGTTTTTCGTTCCTTCGAGATAGGCGCCGATAACGGAGACTCTCGGGTCTGCGGACATATACTCCATATAATCGGGGCTATCCAGGTCAATACCGTTGCCGAAGCTGATGCCCTTGCTATATCTGATACCCCTGGCAAGTCCCAGCTCGAATAACTTTTCCCCTATTCCCCCACTCTGGGAAATGAAGCCTACCGAGCCGACTTCGCCTATCCTGCCGCTGGGCCCATAGGGTACTCGAACTTCCGGAGAATAAACGCCAATACAATTAGGCCCGATAATACGGAAGCCGCCGTGTCGCGCTTTGCTTATCAATTCCTCCTCCAACTGTCTCCCCGTGGCATCGCCTGCCTCACCGAAGCCGGCAGTGAAGAAATGAATAGTTTTTACTTTATGAGCACAATCATCCAGCAGTTCAGGTACGGCTTCTCTGGGAATGGAGACGATAACATAGTCCACAATCTCCGGAACTTCCTTAATACTGGTATAGACTTTCAATCCTAGAAACTCACCGCCTCGAGGGTGAATCGGATAAATAGCACCTCTAAAGCCGGCATCCATAACGGCTTTCAGCCAGAGTGAGCCCACCTTAAATATATTTTGGGAAATGCCGACTACAGCAATAGACTTAGGGTAAAATATGGGCTCGAATTCCCGAAGCAATTCTTCGTCGTTCAATTTAACCCCGAATTTGATTGTAACTGAAAAGGCTGGGTGGCGCAATGCGCCACCCAGCCTTAAAGAATTCCCTTTGTTTTTCTTTAAAACAGACCCATCACCTTGCCGGTCTTTACATCAACATCCACCCTTCTGTAGGCAGGGTCGGAACTGGTGCCCGGCATCAGGCTGATGGTCCCGGCGCAGGGACAAAGGAACTTTGCGCCGGAATAGATTAAGACGTCGCGTATAGGTAATGTCCAGCCTTTGGGAGTGCCCTTTATAGCAGGGTCGTGCGTCAGGCTCAAGTGTGTCTTTACCATCATGGTCATAAAGTCGCCGTATTGCGGGTCGCTCTCAAGCATCTTGGCCTTGGCTTCAGCGTCGGGCGTCCATGATACACCGTCAGCCCCATAGACCACCTTGGCAATTTTGTCTACCCGCTCGCGGAGCTTCATTTCCAGAGGGTATAAGAATTTGAACTCGTTCTTCTGGTTGCAGGCATCCATGACCGTATCAGCTAGCTCCAGGGCGCCATCACCGCCATTTGCCCAATGAGTGGAAACAGCACAGCGGGCACCGGCTGCCTCGGCTGCCTTGCGCACCATGGCGATTTCATCCTTGGTATCGGTGTGGAAGGCATTTATACAGACCACCGGGTTAATGCCGGCTGTTCTGATGGTGTTAATGTGATGTATCATATTGGGTAGACCTTTTTCCAGTGTTTTAAGGTCTTCTTTTGTATAAGCATCGGGTAAGGGCAGTCCGGCTACCACCTTAGGTCCTCCACCGTGCATCTTCAAAGCTCTGATAGTAGTGGTGAGCACTGATACGTGGGGTATCAACCCGCTTAAGCGGCACTTGACGTTCCAAAACTTCTCAAAGCCAATGTCAGCGGCAAAACCACTCTCGGTAACGTGGTAGTCAAACATCTTCAGACCGATGCGGTCGGCAATAATGGATGACTGTCCTACTGCTATATTGGCAAAGGGGCCGGCATGCACCATGCACGGCTGGTATTCAGCGGTACACATCAGCGTGGGATTGATGGTATTGCGCATCCAGGCAGTCATGGCGCCACCTACCTCCAGGTCACCTGTAGTCACCGGCTTACCCTTCATATCGAAAGCAACAGTGATTTTGTCCATTCTCTGGCGCAGGTCAGCCAGGTCTTTGACTATGGACAACATAGCCATAAGCTCGGAACTCACAGCAATACCGAACTTAGACTGCATAAGAAAACCGTCCATGCGGCCGCCCAGACCTATAACAATGTTCCTGAGGCTCTGAGCGCAGAAGTCCATGATCCAGCCCATCTCTACGCGGGTTGGATCGACAGCCAATCGCCGCAGGTTGCGTTTAGCCAGCTCGGCGTCATCGTAGTTCCGTTCATGCTGCATCCTGGCAGTGAGCGCCACCATAGCCAGGTTATGGGAATTCATGATGTCATTGATGTCGCCGGTAAGCCCCATGGAAAACTCGGTCATGGGAATTAGAAGCGCATTGCCACCACCGGCAGCTGTCCCCTTGATATTCATAGTGGGGCCGCCGGATGGCTGGCGTAGACAGCCGCCCACATTCTTACCCCGTTTACCCAGGCCCTCTAAAAGCCCCATTGAAGTCGTGCTTTTACCTTCGCCTAGTGGTGTCGGCGTTATAGCGGTTACCTCAATGTATTTGCCGTCAGCCTTTTTCTTGAGCCGCTCAATGATTTTCATGAAATCAAGCCTGCATAACCTGCCAAATGGGATAATCTCATCCTTCTGCAGTCCCAGCTTTTCACGCCACTCTTCGGGTGTCGGCATGTTCTTCTCGGCGGCATCTGAAATTTGCCAGTCTTTCATTTTTACTGCATCATAGGGCATATAACAACCTCCTTTTCCTTTCTATTTATTGTTACTTTACTCTGAAAATCGAGAAAATAAATATTTCCCGAGATTTCACTTTGTTAGCTGATACCCGCTTTTCTTTCAGCTGCTTCCACAGTGTTCAGCAGCAGCATAGTCACTGTCATAGGCCCGACGCCGCCGGGGACCGGAGTTATGGCCGATGCCTTCTCCTTCATGGCATCAAAGTCGACATCACCGACCAGGCGGAAGCCTTTCTCTTTTGTCTTATCTTCCACGCGGTTAACGCCGACATCGATAACCACTGCACCTTCTCTGATCATGTCAGCAGTTATCGCCTTAGGCGCCCCCATAGCTGCCACCACTATATCAGCCTGCCTGGAAAAATAACCAATATCTTTGGTCCCTGTATGGCAAACAGTGACTGTAGCATTAGCGCCTTTCTTCTTCTGCATCAAAATAGCCGCCAGAGGTTTACCCACAAGATTGCTCCGCCCACAAATGACGACATGTTTGCCCTCAGGGCTGTTGCCGCTTCTAATCAATAGTTCTTGCACTCCATGCGGGGTACAAGGCAGAGGGCAGGGCTCACCCCTGAGCGCCTTACCGACGTTGATTGGATGAAAGCCATCCACGTCTTTTTCGGCTGAGATGAAGCTAATTACCTTTTCAGTATCTATATGTTTGGGTAGCGGCAACTGAACAAGTATGCCATGGAATTTCTCGTCTTTGTTCAGCTTTTCTACGGTATCGAGAACTTTTTTCTCCGGGGTATCGGCCGGCAGCCGGATGGTCTCCTCATGCATGCCTATTTCCTCAGCGCCTTTCGCTTTGGCGGTAACATAAGATACCGATGCCGGGTCTTCTCCCACCAGCACCACAGCCAGTGCCGGAGTAATCCCCTTATCTACAATTTTTTTTACTCTGCCTTTTAATTCCTGGCGAATTTCAGCAGCTACTTCGGTGCCACTGATGATTTTTGCAGTCATATCTTATTTTCCTCCCTGTTGCTCAACCGTTTAGATTCCGGCCAAAATGAAATGCAGAACTGCTTTGGTATTTTTAGCTATTCTCACCCCCAGTCTTTTTATTTATTCCGGTTATTTCCGATTTCAGGTCGCTCGTTAGACAGTACTATACCATTGTCTTTTTACACAATGACCAAGAATGGTTGATTCAGAACTTAAAGACTTTGCCCCAGCCAAAATAATAAGCTCGGGATTTGGAGTGCAATTATCCAAGGTCGATTTAAATTAGGACTCCGAGCTTACTGCCAAACTCGGATTATATCATGCACAATCAAACGAGGCAAGCGAAATAATACTGTCTTTTTATAGGGGTTTTGTTCTATTCTTTATTCTGAACAGTATATTCTTTCGGACTATTGACTTTAGCCCGGTTTCCAGCTATTCTATTTATTAACTGAATAGCTTTAGTAGGGTGCCCAAGGGTGACCCAGGGCTTAATTGGTATGCAAACCGGTGAAATTCCGGCACAGTCCCGCCTGCTGTGAAAGTCAGAACATCGGCCTTACTAGTATAGCTGCCTCCGCGGAGTAAGGGGGTGGGATTTATTATTTTTAATTAATCCCCTTGCTCCAAAGCAAGGGGATTTTATTTTACTGTCTATTTGAAGGAGACGATAATGAGTAAATATATCCGCCATAGCTTTTACATCGCCATAGCATTAACCGCGCTTGTTCTACTCAGCTGTATTCCACAATCTCCCCCAGGCAACATAGTTGACGGTCTGGGTAGAAAAGTAACGATCAACACAGTACCCCAAAGGATCGTATCTCTGGCACCAAGCAATACCGAAATCCTGTTCGCTCTCGGGTTGGGAGATAAAGTAGTAGGCGACACTGAGTACTGTAACTATCCTGAAGCAGCCAAGACTAAACCTAAAGTTGGTGGTTTCAGTACTGTGGACATAGAAAAGGTCGTTTCACTCAGGCCAGACTTAGTGCTGGCAACCCGGATACACGATAAGACCATTATCCCAGCCTTGGAAAACCTTGGAATAACAGTTGTCGCTTTAACCCCGGGCTCCCTCAATGATGTGCTGGACAGCATCAAATTGGTAGGGGAAATTACGGGGCAGGACAAAGTGGCTTCTGAACTGGTTAAAGACCTGAGCGCACGTATTAAAGAAATAGCTGACAAAACACAAAAATTGTCTTCTGCCCAAAGACCGAGGGTTTTTTACGTCACCTGGCATGACCCGCTGTGGACCGCTGGCACAGGGACTCTAAGCAACGATGTAATCAGCCAGGCGGGCGGGCAAAACATTGCCTCCGATATCACCGGCGACAAAACAATCGACCTCGAGACAGTCATTAACAGAGACCCAGAGGTAATTATCGTCTCTGTTGGCATGGGCACCGGTGAGGACTTGCCCTGGCAATACATAAAATCTGAGTCCAGGCTGAAAAATACTCAGGCACTGCTGAATAGCAGAGTGTACAAAATAGATGGTGACCTGATAGATCGACCCGGTCCTCGCGTGGTAGAAGCACTGGAAGAGATGGCACAATTTATTCATCCGGAACTATTCGAAAAATTCAAATGAATATCTATCATATCACTTATTCGCCGGAGCCAAAGGCAGTTTACCTTCACTTCTGGGGCTGTAACCTAAGCTGCCGTGCCTGCCTGTGCCGCAAGGAAATCTACGACTGCCATCTCGAAGAAACAAAAGAGGCCATCTTTCAGCCAAACAAGATGGCCAAACTGGAGCCGAAAACATTCCTCAGCATTGACCAGGTTCAAGACACTGTACGCAAACTGAAGGTGCAACAAGCTTTTTTTATGGGGCAGGAGCCAGCTACCGACCCGGAGCTGCCCGAGCTAGCCAAAAACCTGCACGAGGAATATGCTACCCGCAATATACTGCTAACCAATGGCTTCAAAGTATTGACTGCACAATACTTTGATGAGATTGTCTTCAGCATTAAGGCTTACACTGACAATCTACACCGCGAGTACACCGGTAAATCCAATAAAGAAGCTCTAGCTAATTTTATTTCTCTATACAAATCCGGAGCCAAGCTTAGAGCTGAAAGTATCTTTATCCCTGAATACATTGAGCACAACGAAATTGAAAAAATCGCCAGGTTCATTGGTCACGTTGATAGGGATATCCCTTATCGGATTGATGCCTATTTTCCAGCAGGTGATAATCCATGGCGGCGGCCGACAAGTAATGAAATGAAAACCGCGGTGATTATGGCTAAGAAGCATTTAAATAATGTCTCGTGTCTTACGGGAAACGAGGAACTCAGGTATACGGTGACAAGGATAGTCTAGAATGGCGCTGGAATCGCTAAAGGACGCAGCCATACCAGAGACCACTACTGTTTACCCCATACAGTGGCGCAGTCGAATTTACGCCATCGTTGGGATGGCCCTGCTTTTGGGAATAACGATTGTGGTTACTTTGGGTATAGGCAGCACTGATATTCCCTTTGGTACGTTATTTCATATCCTGTTATCTAAATTGCCTCTTATCCATATCGAACCAACCTGGACAAGCAACACAGAAATTATCATTTTTGATATTCGCCTGCCACGGTTATTGCTGGCCGGTCTGGTAGGTGCTGCATTGGCTGTGGCCGGAACCACATATCAGGGACTTTTCCGTAACCCTCTGGCTGACCCGTATCTCATCGGAGTGGCTCAAGGCGCAGCTTTAGGAGCTGTCATCGGTTTTATGTTGCCGGTATCATGGCAAATCGGCAGCATCCCCCTACTGGCATTCGTTGGTGCCGTTTCAGCAGCAGTTATGGTCTACTCCATAGCCAAAGTCGGAAAAACTCTACCCATGACTACGTTAATCCTGGCTGGTGTAGCTATCGGTGCTTTTCTGGCGGCGATTACCTCATACCTGATGATTGCCTCAGGCGACAGATTACACGGCATCATCTCCTGGCTCCTGGGTTCATTTGCGCTAACCAGCTGGTGGCAGGTGGCAATGGTAACGCCCTACATTCTCGTTGGTACAGTAATCATATGGCTCTATGCCCGGCCTCTGAACGTAATGCAACTCGATGAAGAACAGGCACAGCAGCTGGGCATCAATGTGGAACAAGTCAAGCTAATTTTGCTCGGAGCTGCAACATTGATAACCGCGGCTGCGGTCTGCTTCTGCGGTATTATCGGCTTTGTCGGCATCATTATCCCCCACGCCATGCGGCTTATATGGGGCCCTGACCACCGCTTCCTGTTGCCACTGGCTACATTTGCCGGAGCCATTTTCTTGATTCTGGCCGACACTGCCGCCCGAACCATGCTGGCGCCTACCGAGGTGCCCATTGGTGTTATCACTGCCTTTCTGGGAGCCCCTTTCTTTCTTTATCTATTGCGACAAAAGAAGAGAGCCATATTTTAAATGTTCAACTTACGACTTGATAACGTCAGCCTGGGTTACGGCAAACAAACTGTGCTCCGTAACATCAGCTTCGAAGCCAGACCTGGAGAGATGCTGGGCATCATCGGTCCCAACGGTTCCGGCAAATCGACTTTGATAAGGGGCATAACCCGACTTATCCAGCCAGGCAGCGGAAAAATCTTCCTTGACGGCAGTGACATATCTGGCATAAACAGGCAGAAACTAGCCCAACTGGTAGCTGTCGTGCCTCAAAACCCGACCTTACCTGAACCGTTCACCGCCCTCGAGGTGGTGCTTATGGGGCGTACCCCTCATCTGGGCCTACTAAGGTACGAAGGGAAAAAGGACCTGGCTATCGTAAAAGCTGTCATGGAAGCTACCCAGACGCTTGCTTTTGCTGAACGCAGAGTTGGCGAGCTGTCCGGAGGTGAAAGACAGCGCCTGACTATCGCCCGTGCCCTGGCCCAGGAGCCGAAAATAATGCTTATGGATGAACCTACCGCCAATCTGGACATTAATTACCAGATAGAAACTTTAGATTTGGCGCGCCAATTGTGCCGAAAACAGAAACTAATTGTGGTGGTGACGCTTCATGATTTAAACCTGGCATCTCAATATTGCGACCGGCTGGTAGTGCTCAGCAACGGAACGGTCTACTGCCAGGGCATTCCTCAGGCAGTGATAAATGCTAAGACTATCAAGGACGTTTACGGGGCGGAAGTCTATGTCTATCCTCATCCGGTTAACAAATTGCCGGCTACCCTTATCGTCTCTGATAAAGACAAATGATTATTGCAGAAACGATGGGAAAAATAGTTATTCTGCTCATAGCCCTCACGCTCGACCTCATTTTAAGTGAGCCACCAAACACCTGGCATCCGGTAGCCTGGTTAGGGAAGCTAATTTCATTGGAAACGAAGCTGGCTCCACAAAGGGGAAAATTCAGGCAGATGGCTTATGGCGCCGGTATCGTTTTAGTTACGCTCGGACTAATTGTGACCGCTGTTTATTTTTTATTTGCTCAACTCAGTGAGTTTAACCTTATAGTCTATGTCATTATCTCGGGTCTTCTGCTGAAATTCAGTTTTTCCTTACGAGGACTCAGGCAAGCTGTTGATTCGGTTAAAAGACTCCTGTCTAAAGATAACCTGGGACAGGCGCGCCTGAGTTTGAGGTCTCTGGTCAGCCGCGACACCACTGAGCTCAGCCAGAGCCAGGTGATTTCAGCTGCAGTAGAGTCGGCAGCCGAGAATATATGCGACAGCTTTGTAGCTCCTCTGTTTTACTTCTCTATCTTCGGCGTGCCTGGTGCCATAGCTTACCGGGTAATAAATACCTATGATACTATGATAGGCTACCGTGGACGATGGGAATATGTGGGTAAATTCGCTGCCCGATTAGACGATGTCGCCAATTTTATCCCGGCACGGGTTACTGCACTGCTGATAGTTCTGGCGGCATTGATATGTCGAAAGAATATCTCACAGGCCTGGCATATTATGATTCGCGACCACAATAAAACAGAGAGCCCCAACGCCGGCTGGACAATGAGTGCCGTCGCCGGCGCGCTCGACGTACAATTGGAAAAGGCCGGTCATTACAAGTTGGGTGACAACCATCTTCCATTGTCACTGAATACTATTGATGCCTCCCGGCAAATTATTGTAGTGACTGCCATCATGTGGTGCTCAATATTGATGTTAGCCGAGGTAATATATTTTGTTGCAGCATAGACCAGCTATAAATAGGCTTGCCCCCAGCATTCATGGTGGCATTGACTACGAGGAGTTGAAGAGACTTGGTATTTTGCCGGAGGTTGTCCTCGACTTCAGCGTCAGCATTAATCCGTTCGGGCCACCGCCAGGCATAAAGGAAGTCTTAGTCAACGCATCAGTCGAACACTATCCCGACTCTGAAGCCAGCGAACTAAGACAGGCACTAGCTGAAAAACTAAACATATCCCCGGGCAAGCTCATTGTAGGCAACGGTTCCACGGAGCTAATCAGGCTTACTGCTGCCGCCTACCTTGAACCCAATGATTTAGTCATTATCCCACAGCCGACCTACAGCGAATACCAAACCGCTTGTCAACTCGCCGATGCTAAAATAATGAAACAGCCCGTTCTTAAAGAGCCGGATTTCCATCTCGATGTATGTGAAATCACAAAATTGCTCCGAAAACATAAACCCAAAGCCGTTTTTCTGTGCAATCCTAATAACCCGACGGGACAATATATGTCCAGAGGCGAAGTTGCACAGATTATGTCAAGTGCTCCGGAAAGCCTCATCGTGCTTGACGAAGCCTACATCGCTTTCACCGAAAACGCCTGGGCATCCGTGGACTTAATAGACCATGGCAACTTAGTAATCCTGCGGTCGATGACCAAGGACTATGCGCTGGCAGGACTGCGCCTGGGCTACGCCATAGCTGAGGAATCAATTATCTCCCAACTAAGACGTGTCCGCCCGCCCTGGAATGTCAATAGCGTGGCCCAGAAAGCTGGCATCGTTGCCCTGAATGCTGACAGTTATCTCAAGGGGTGCTATAACAAAATTCGAAAGGCCAAAAATTTCCTGATAAAAGAGCTGGAATGCCTTGGGCTATCGCCGCTGCCTTCACAAACCAATTTCTTCCTTGTCCGGGTGGGCAATGCCGCAACCTTCAGACAAGCTTTATTAAAGAAAGGTCTACTGGTGCGTGATTGCACGTCGTTCGGCTTGCCCGAATACATACGTCTGGCTCCGCGCTCCTTGTCGGAGTGTCAGAAGCTAATCGAAGCTATCAAAGATATGGGAGCACTGAACCATGCCAGCTAAAACCCTGATGATACAGGGCACAGCTTCATCCGTAGGTAAAAGCATAATCGTGGCCGGACTATGCCGTATTTTCCGGCAGGACGGCTTCAAAGTCGCCCCGTTTAAAGCACAGAATATGGCATTAAACTCCTTCGTTACCACTGAAGGCGGTGAAATCGGACGGGCCCAGGCAGTACAGGCCGAAGCAGCCGGCATCGAGCCTTCAGTACATATGAACCCTATCCTGCTCAAACCCGAAGCCGATGCCAGGTCCCAGGTAATCGTTTTAGGCAAGGTAGCCAAAAATCTAACGGCCAGCCAGTATTACAGCTACACTCCCAGACTACTAAAGATTATTGAGGACTCTTTAAATCATTTGCTTGCTGCCTATGATATTGTGGTCATCGAAGGCGCGGGCAGCCCGGCAGAGATAAACCTCAAAAAAAGGGAAATAGTTAATATGAGAATTGCCAGAATGGCTAAAGCTCCCGTCCTGCTTGTCGGAGACATCGACCGCGGCGGCGTCTTCGCTTCTATAATCGGCACACTGGAACTGCTGACCAAACTGGAGCGCGCTCGTATCAAAGGGCTTGTCATCAACAAATTTCGAGGCGACCTGAAGCTATTGAAGCCGGGCCTGGACATACTGGAGAAGCGAACCGGCAAGCCTGTCCTGGGAGTCATTCCTTACTTCCGGGGCATTACTATTGCCCAGGAGGACTCGGTTTATCTGGATGAAAGACAAACAACGTCAGCCAACGGAACTCTAGACGTAGCTGTGATTCGGCTGCCCCATATCTCCAACTACGATGATTTCGACCCACTGGAAGAGCAGGGCTGTACCGTCCGTTATGTGTCCAGCCCCCCAGAGTTAGGCAATCCAGACCTGCTCATCCTGCCCGGCACCAAGAGCACCGTCGCCGATTTAGTACACTTGAAACAACAAGGCCTGGTGCCGGTTATTATCCAGCTAGTGCAGTCAGGCGTTCCAATAATAGGTATTTGCGGCGGCTATCAGATGCTGGGAAGCAGCATACTCGACCCTGAGAAAATCGAATCTAAACATAATAGAATCGACGGTCTTGGCCTGCTAGAAATCACCACTGTGTTTAACAGCAACAAAACAACCACCCAGGTTAAAGCCCGCATTGCTGCCGACGACGGCTTATTTAAAGGCCTGAAGGATATGGATATCACCGGCTACGAGATTCATATGGGTCAAACCAGAAACCGTAATTGCCGGCCGGCACTCCATGTCCTGGAAACGCCTCAAGGGAAATTAGATTATTTCGACGGTGCTGTTAGCCCTAACGGACTCATATTCGGCACTTACATTCATGGCTTATTTCACAATACCGAGTTCACTCGCCGGCTGCTGAACCGGCTGCGACAGCTTCGCGGATTACCGTCAACTACGGCTTCTTCGATAAACAAGCAGGATATGTATGATAAACTAGCGGATATAATCAGACACAACCTCGATATGTCACTGGTCTACGAAATTACTCTCGGGAGGAAGCATGGTTGAAAAGAACGGCAAAGGTCTGGTCCACGTTTACACGGGCGATGGCAAAGGTAAGAGCACAGCGGCTTTAGGCCTGGCAATACGAGCCGTCGGACAAGACATGAAGGTAGCCTTCATCCAGTTCATAAAAGGCGAACCTTGCGGCGAGCATTTTTTTGTCAGGCAGCATAACCCTTTTGAAATAGTCCAGATAAGTATCGGCGACAGTTTTAAGAAATCCAAGGAACAGTTAAGCCAGGAAGCTCTTCAGACACTGGCTTACGCCGAGCAGGAAATACTCAGTGGAAAGTACGACCTGGTCGTTCTCGATGAAATCTTCGTCGCCATAAGCCAGGGCTTGATAACCATTAAACAGGTTTTGGAATTGCTGGACTCGAAGCCGGTTTCGGTTGAACTGGTGCTGACGGGCAGGAACGCGCCTCCCGAGATTGCCCAGCGAGCTGATTTAGTCACCGAGATGCTCATGATTAAGCATCCATTTACTGGGGGGACAAGCGCCCGCCGCGGCATAGAGTACTAACAGATAAGGAGACGGAACTATGGCAACTTCCCTGGACACGATATTAAAAGAGATAAAACCGTTGGACAGCTCCGCCATGGCCGCTGCCCAAAGCCGCCAGAACAGCCTGACCAAGCCGCACGGCAGTCTAGGCAGGTTGGAAGAGCTGTCAATTCAGCTCGCCGGAATTAAAGGTACAGCCTCACCTAAACTGGAACATAAATCCATAATTGTCATGGCTGCCGACCATGGCGTCGCCGCTGAAACGGTCAGCCTCTACCCACAGGAAGTTACCCGGCAGATGGTCATCAACTTCCTCAAAGGCGGCGCCGCCATAAACGTCCTGGCCGGTCAAATAGGCGCCCGGGTTATAGTTGTAGACATGGGCGTAAAAGGTGGCTTCCAGCCATTGCCCGGATTACTGTGCAAAATGATTGACTTCGGCACCCAGAATATGACACAAGGACCGGCAATGACCCGCCAGCAAGCTATAGATACCATAGAGGCCGGCATCCAGGCGGTCGAGGCTGAGATGGCAAAAAGAGTCGATATTATTGGCACGGGAGACATGGGTATCGGCAATACCACCGCCAGCAGCGCCGTCTTCGCCGCTATCAGCGGCAAACAGCCCAAGAAAATCACCGGCCGCGGTACCGGAGTTGGCGACAGGCAGCTTGCCCATAAAATCAAGGTTATAGAGAGAGCCTTATCGATTAATAAACCGAACCCTAAAGACCCGCTGGATGTTCTGGCCAAAGTTGGTGGCTTTGAAATCGGCGGGCTGGTTGGAGTCATGCTAGCCGGTGCCGCCTACAGAATACCGGTAGTCATTGATGGCTTCATCTCCGGGGCGGCCGCTCTCATCGCGGTCGGCCTGTCGCCTCAGGCCAAAGACTACCTCATCGCCGCCCATCTCTCCGCGGAGGCAGGACATGAGCTGTTACTCCAGTTCCTGGGACTGAGACCGCTGCTAAATTTGAATATGCGGCTGGGTGAAGGTACCGGCGCTGTTATCGGTATCTTTCTGGCCGATGCCGCTGCCAGAACGCTAAGCCAGATGGCCACCTTCTCTCAGGCCGGCGTTGCTGAAGCCAAACCAATGGAACCACATGGAGGAGCTTAAATTTGGGTTTCTGGGCAGCACTTCAATTCTTAACCATATTTCCTACCCCCCTCCGCCATGAGGTCACCACAGAGACCTCAGGCCAATCACTGCCTTATTTCCCGCTGGTCGGCCTGATTCTTGGAGCTATCTTGCTCGGCCTTTATTACGGCCTATCTTTGATACTGCCACCTGCAGTGGTAACAGCGCTGCTCATAATAGCCCTGGTTATCCTGACCGGAGCCCATCACCTCGACGGCTTCATCGACACTTGCGACGGCGTTTTTGCCAGTAAATCGAAAAAAGAACGGCTGGATATTATGTCGGACACTAAGGTCGGCGCCTTCGGCATCGTCGGCGTCGTTGTCTTACTTTTGCTCAAATATGCATCTCTATTCTCAGTGTCGACGATATTACCGGCCTTGCTGCTTATGCCCAGCTTAAGCCGCTGGACGATGGTCTCCGTCATTTTCACCTTCCCCTATGCCCGAAGGTCCGGCATGGGGCTGCCTTTCAAACTTGGCGCCACCTGGCAGAGGCTGACCATAGCCACAATCATAGCCTTAATTGTAGCTGTGGTTTTGCTGAAATGGTGGGGATTGGTTCTTATGGCCGTACTATGGCTCATTGCCTTCGGCATCGCCGGCTACTTCCGCTCCCGTCTGGGCGGGCTGACCGGAGACAACTACGGCGCCATCAATGAGCTTTCTGAGGTGCTGGTACTACTGCTTATAATATTGATTGGGAGGTTACAATGACAGAATATGCAGCTTCATGGAGCGGCGGCAAAGACAGCTGCCTCGCCTACTGGAAAGCAATCTCTCAGGGATTGAAGGTCAGCCATTTGCTCAACTTCATCCATGCCGATTCCACAAAGGCTATGTCCCACGGCCTCGACAGCAAGCTGTTGGCTTTACAGGCGCAGGCTATGGGACTGCCCATACTGCAACAAAAAGTCACCTGGGAGACCTATGAAGCCGGATTCAAAGACGCGCTGGAAAAGCTCAAACTGGAGGGCATAACAGGTCTGGTCACCGGCGATATCTACTTGCAGGAACACAAGGATTGGATAGACAGGGTCTGTGGCGAAGTAGGTATCAAAGCATTGTTACCATTGTGGGAAATAGACAGCCCCACGCTCTTAACCGACTTCATAGAGGCTGGCTTCAAAGCCATTATCGTCAGCGTCAAAGCTAAGTTCTTGGGCAAAGAATGGCTGGGCAGGCAGGTGGATAAAAAACTGGCTTCCGAACTCGGCCAGCTTGGGGTTGATGTCTGCGGCGAAGCCGGAGAATTTCACACATTTGTTTATGACGGGCCGTCCTTTAAAAAGCCCGTAAAAATCGGCAGGACAGTCGTTATTTCCAGGGACGACCACTGGACTTTAGACATCACGGAGTACAGTCTTGGCTAAACAAATCATCCTCTTACTCGGCGGCGCTCGAAGCGGTAAGAGCCATTATGCCCAGCAGCTGGCGGGAGAACTAGGCAGCAAGGTCCTCTTTGTGGCCACCGGCGAGGGGCTGGATGAAGAGATGCAGGCCAGGATTGCCGAGCACAAAAAAGACCGTCCCAAAAACTGGCGAACTCTGGAGATACCGACCGGCATCGGGAAGGAAATAGAGAAACAAATCGGCGATGCCGAGGTAATAGTCATTGACTGCATTACGTTGCTAATCTCCAACCTGCTCCATGGTGAACCGGATTATCCGGAAGCGGAAAAAAGAGTTAAGGCTGAAATAAACAAGCTTATCGACGCCATGGATAGGCTGGATGCCAGCTTCGTCATTGTCTCCAACGAAGTCGGCATGGGCCTGGTGCCGGAAAACAAGCTGGGACGTATCTACCGCGACCTGTTGGGCAAAGCCAACCAGCTTCTCTCCGGTCACGCCACCGAGGTCTACCTCATGGTCGCCTGCCTGCCGGTCCAAGTAAAAGGACAATAATGGTCCCTACTTGGCTGTTACATTGTCGGCCCGCAGACTGATATAGTGCCACAGGCTGTCGAGTAAATTTACATTATTATCAGAATAAAAAGTAACAAAACGTCATAAAGTGCAATCCGGCAAAGCTTGACATTCTTAGTCGACAGCCATTTTATCCTCTGCAGAGGGTAAAATAGGTGGGCTGATGTTATAATACGTCCAGGTAAAGGAAGGAGGGAGAAGGCCATGGCCAAGAAGACTACTTCAGGTACGGTTGGTTATAGTTCGTGGCGGTCCCTGGCGGTGCAACTGGTTATATCTCTGATGCTGTCCCTGATTTTTTCAGCGCTGCCTTTGCTGTTTGCCATCTTGCTGGATAAGTCTAGCCTGCCTCTGGCTATAGTTATGGCATGGTACTCACTGTTCCCACCGCTGATAATCTTTCTGGGCGCGCTGTGGTACAACAGCAGGGAAAAGAAGTGGCTGCGGGCTATGGGACTTATGTGGATGAACGTATCCATCTGGTTCCTGCTGCAATATATCTTATACACAGTGGGAGGCTCGAACCTACTGCTGCTGGTGCTGTCACTGCCAGTAATACTGGCGGGCAAGCCAGTCCTGTTCCTTATCGCAGGGTTGGTCTTTCTGATCGGCGGCATCGTTTTCTATAACACCGGCCGGCTGGCAGCCAGCCCCAAACCCAAACCCGGGCTGGCTTGGGGCATGCTCTCGTTGCTGGTGATCATTTCGCTGGTAATAATGCCGGCGTTAATGGCCTTTCTAGCCAACCCTGCTATTAAGCCACCTGCGGAGAGCAGCGTACCTACCCGCGACCAGACCTTCGGCTTCATCAGCGATATATATAACCTGGGAGAAAGGCGAACGGGGTCGGAAGCAGACCATAAGGCTATAGCCTACCTGGAAGCCAAGCTGCGCGATTTCGGCTATCAGGACGTGCGTGTGGAAGAAAGCTCATTCGACTACTGGGAGCCAGAAAGCTGGAGCATTACGGTTCAGCCGGGCACGAACGAAGCCTGGCAGCCAGAAACTTTCTATGTTCCTTACAGCGGTCCTACACCAGCCGGCGGGGTCACTGCTGACGCGGTTTACCTGGGCGATATATCGCAACCAAAATGGCAGGATGTGACTGGCAAAATCATTCTGGTTGATATACCGGCAACCCCTCTGGCGTGGGACCAGATGAAGTCTTTCAGCTATATGGCTTACGAGCCGGAAAATACACTAAAGGGGGTCTCGACACCGTATCCCATTGGCTGGATGATGAAGTATGTCGATTTTTACAAAGCGGCTGAATCGCACCACCCGGCAGGCATCATAGGCATACTCTATGATTACCCCGACATGGGCAAATTCACCTATTACGCTCCTTATGACGGCATTTTGAGACCCATACCGAGTATGTACCTGAAGTCAACTGAGGGTGAGAAAATTAAAACCCTACTGCAACAGGGCAGGGTTACGATCAACCTGGTGCTGCAGGCTAAAGTTGCACCGATGGGAGGGAAAAGCGCCACCGTCTATGCCCTACTGCCCGGGCAGAGTTCCAGGATAATCATCGTCCATTCACATCATGATTCACCCTGGAGGAGCGGTGTGGAGGACAGCAGCGGCGTGGGCATGGTGCTGGCATTGGCGAAATATTATTCACAGGTACCGCTGTCACAAAGGCCATACACCATGATATTCATGTTTACTGGCAGTCATATGGTGGGCGGTATCACTAACTATACCTTCATCGAGGAACACAGGGCAGATATCGTCTCCAATGCCGTGTTTGATATCGCCATTGAGCATATCGCCAATGACTATATGCCGGCGCCTTATCCATTGACTAACGGCGTACAGCCACGGGGCGTATTTCTGACGGAAAACCCGGTAACCGTGAGCCTATTCGCAACTTCAGTGGCGACTTCGCATGCCTCACGTACTTTGCTTTTCCCTACGGGGTCGCTGCTGGGTGTGCCCACCGACGCGCATTATTATTACCAGGCTGGCATTCCCATCATCAGCTATATCAGCGGACCCACCTGGCTTTTTGACCAGGCGGATACGCTGGACAGGGTGGCAAAGGAGCAGCTGGAGCCGCTTACCAGAATGTACATAGACCTGATTAGCCGGATTAACGCTACGCCTGAGATGCTGCTGCGCTTTAACCTGACCTGGTGGGTCATGGGGTTGATGATACTGTTAAGCCTGCTGGCATCACTATTTATGGCATATAGGAAAGAATAAAAGACCAAAACCAAAAGCCAAATAGTATAATGTCATATTCTTTCAAGGACTTTCCTTACGTTTTCCTGCCAATTTCGTCAGTACTTGTTCGAACACCTCAAATGGTTGTGCACCCTCAATTCGATATTTATCATTAATGATGTACGTAGGTACAGCAGTGATACCAAGCGCATAGGCCTTTTCAAGTTGGGTGTCTAGTACGTCTCTGTAATTGCCGGCTTCGGTCTCGAACTGCATTTCATCACCGTCCAACCCAACCTCTTGCGCCGCTGAATGCAAGACCTCCCACTTGCTAATGTCCTGCCCCTCGCCATACAATTTCTGGAAGACAACGCGGTGGAATTTTTCGTGCTTACCATGTGCACGCGCGTATTCACTTGCTTCGAGCGCACGTCGTGAATTGGGTAAGTTATCTAGTCTGACCAGAGGATAGCTATTATCATCTGCTATTTTCTGTAACCGCTCATATATAGTCGAAAACCTTTCGCGGACGTGTGGAGGCAGACGTACTCCCTCAGAAGGCCATTCAGGATGAAGGAAAAAAGGTCTCCACTCAACGTCTACGCTATATTCTTTCTTCAATCGTTCGACCACACCTTGGCCGACATAGCACCATGGTCAAACATAGTCCGAGTAGATTGTCAACTTTACCGCTTGATTATTAACATGTTTACTCATCTTTTCTTCTTGACTGCTCACTTTCTGTCATGGTCTCTTGGCAGCCTCACCGCCTCTTTCTAAGAGTCAGTAGGTATTAAAAGATACAATCTCCTCCAGCGGTTCTCTATTATGTTCCATGCTCATACTATTCTCACTGTAATATCCTAATGCTAATAGCACGTCTATTTTCTTATCCTTTGGGACATTTAGTGTCGATTTTACAGCCTCTTCATCAAACCAGCCTATCCAACAAGTTCCAAGCCCTAGCTCTTCTGCCTGCAGCACAAAATGCTCCCCGGCTATACCAATATCTATGAGATGATAGTCGGTACCACGTAACCTCCCTCCTATTCTAGTTAAGAACTTGTCTTTTTCAGATACGATTACGACGATGACCGGTGCCTTCTTTGCAAAAGAATTAAAAAATTGCATGCGACCGAAAGCATTATCGCACAGTCTTTTCTTGACGTCCTGGTCATCAACGATGATGAACTTCCAAGGCTGAGAATTAGATGCAGAGGGAGCCAACCTTGCTGCCTCAAGACATAACATTATTTTATTGCGCTCAACAGGTCTGTCAATAAAATCTCTGATGCTTTTCCTATGTTTTATCAAATCCATGAGTGACATGGTTATCATCTCCCTGATCAGCTCGAAATCTACTCACTTCAATCTTGCCCTAATTATATACTTATCCAGACCTAAACAGGGTATCTGATATCGCTATTGGAGATTGTAGCAGGGGTCGCCATGAGTAACATTCCATCGAATTGTGCAATTGTAGCTCTGGATAACAGGCCGCTATAAGCCCATCATTGTCTTGAAACCGCGGAGAAGATATACTGTATCCCGCTATAGACCCCAAAACCATAAACTAAACTACGAAATCAACAGTATATTACCTTAAAAAGGAGCTCCTATGAGTACTACACACGAGCATAATGTACCAGCCAGCATCAACCCTGAACTGAAAGAACACACCAAACTTTTCGAGCGTAAAATACACAAGGTCGGCGACAACGTGTATTGCGCGGTGGGTTATAACCTGGCCAACATTATAATGGTCGAGGGGAAGGACGGTATAGTCATCGTCGACACCGGTATGGAACTGAGGCAGGGACAAGAAGTCCTAGCCGACTTCCAGAAGATTACATCAAAACCGGTCACCAGCATTATCTATACGCACCACCATAGCGACCATGTTCAGGGCACGGGTGCCTTCGTCAGCCAGAAGGATGCAGCCTCCGGTGCCGTTCCTATCATCAGTCATGAGACGCTGATGCCTGAATACATCCATGAGAGCGGTTTCATCGGCCCCATCATGAGCGCCCGAGCCATATCGATGTACAACGCGGTGCTGGATGGCGACGATATGAAGGATATGAACGCTGGAATCGGACCGAGCTTTGGTCCTGGCAAGAACGTATTCATACCACCGACACAGACCTTTCATGACAAGCTTGACGTCACACTGGCCGGCATCAGGATGGAGATGCATTACGTGCCAAGCGAAGCCCACTCCGAGATTTGCATATATCTACCGGATTCTAAGACCCTGTTATCGGCTGAGGTCATCCAGGACCACTGCTACCCCAATATCTACACGGTGCGTGGTGCGGTCTACCGCAACCCCACCGACTGGTACCGCAGTATTGATGCCATGCGCGGATTCGCTGCCGAGGCAGAGCACATGGTGCTGCAGCACGGCACCCCTATTTCCGGCAGAGACTATATACAGCAGGTGCTCATGTACTACCGGGACGCCATCCAGTTTACACATGACCAGACGCTTCGTTTTTCGAACAAAGGTTACTCCAAGGACGAAGTCGCCAAACTGGTAAAATTACCACCACACCTTGAGAACTTCAGTCCGTGGCTGCGCCCGTTCTACGGCTCCGTCAAACACTCCGTGCCTCAGATAGTGTGCGGCAGTATCGGCTGGTTTGACGGTGACCCCTGCTACCTGGACCCCACGCCGCGAATTGAATATGCTAAAAGGCTGGTGGCATTGATGGGCGGCAGGGACAAGGTACTGGAAGAGGCAGATAGGGCATTCATCGGTGGAGACCCGCAGTTTGCAGCAGAGCTGACATCATACTTGATTCGCATCGACCAGAACGATATGGAAGCCCGTAAGCTCAAGGCAGCGGCTTATCGGGTGCTCGGCTATGCTGCTATAAATGCAACCTGGAGGGGGTTTTACCTGACCGGAGCCAGGATACTGGAGGGCTCGCTGGACCTCGACCCCATATACTCGTTGCTGGGTGACTTCCTCATATCGCCGGACGTGCTGAGCCTATTCCCAGCCCTGAACCAGGTGGAAAATATGCCGGTGCGGTTGAAGGCGGAGGAGACATTAGACCTGACCGAAGCGGTAGGTTTCCGTTATGCCGATACTGATGAACAGTATACACTGGAGATTCGCCGTGGCGTGGCCGAGGTACGATCCGGCCTGCCGGGCAACGCAGTGGCCACTGTTAAGGGCACACGAGCATCTATGGGGCCGCTCCTTTCAGGAGTTACGCCGATAGCAGAGGCGTTAAAAAGCTCGGAAATACAGATTGATGGGTCTAAAGAAGCCCTGGTGCAATTTCTCGGCCACTTCGAGATGCTCTACCAAAAATTCCCGAACTATTTCCTGAGGTAATCGTAGCGGAGGAAAAGGGAATATGACCGCCTTACCCCAACCACATAAAGCACGTTTTAGCCTGGCATTTATCCCTATATTGCAATGGCTTCCTCATTATCAGTGGCGGCAATGGCTGCGCGCGGACGTCATCGCGGGCATAACACTGTGGGGAGTGGTAGTCCCTGAAGGTATGGCATATGCCGGTCTGGCGGGCATGCCGCCACAGGCCGGTCTGTACACTGTCCTGGCTGCACTGGTAGCCTATGCCATATTCGGCACGAGCCGGCAGCTTGTGGTGGTGGCCACATCGGCTTCGGCAGTGATGCTGGCCGCGACCGTGACAGCCCTAAATCCACCTGACCAGAGCACTTACTTTGCTCTCGTCGCAGTCCTCGTGCTGATAATAGGTGCCATCTTTATTTTCGCGGGAATACTCAAACTGGGGTTCATCACGAATTTTATTTCCCGTCCCGTTATGGAGGGATTCATCTTCGGTTTAGCCATCTTCATAGTGGTCAAGCAGCTACCCAAATTATTCGGTATCCACGCGGGGTCCGGCAACACGTTAGAGCAACTTACGTACTTGTTCAATCATCTTGGTGAAACAAATCTGTTGGTGCTCGCCGTCGGTGGCCTTGCCCTAATTCTGCTCTTCGTATTGCACAGGCTTTCCCGCCGCATACCTTCAGGATTAGCAGTGCTCATCCTCGGTATAATGGTTAGCGCCGTTTTCAGTCTATCTGCTCACGGTGTTGCTGTCGTGGGCAAAATTCCCACGGGCTTACCGTCGTTTGTGCTGCCTGACATCCATCCCGATTACCTGTGGACATTACTGCCCAGGTGGGCGCTGCTACCCAGCGCCTTAGGTATAGCACTGGTTATTTATACCGAAGGGTTAGGTGCCGCCAATGCTTTTGCCTCGAAACACGATTATGAGGTCAATCCCAATCAAGAGCTCATCTCCTATGGTGTCGCCAACCTTGGGTCAGCCGTGCTGGGCGGGCTGGCTGCAGGTGGTAGCCTGTCCCAGTCCTCCGTTAACGACAGCGCCGGCGCTAAATCCTCAGTATCGCTCCTCGTTGCCGCCGCCATGGGACTAATTACCGTAGTTGCCCTGACGCCGCTCTTCACTATGTTGCCGGAGGCAGTTCTGGCAGCCATAATTATCTACGCGGTTTCACATTTGATGAAGTGGCGCCAGATGCAGCGGTTTTATCGTATAAACCCCATTGAGTTCTGGCTGGGCATGGTAGCTCTTCTGGGCGTGCTCATCATAGATGTTCTGCCGGGGCTGGCCATAGCGGTGCTATTCTCGCTCGTCATTGTCATCTACCGCTCCAGCCGGCCTTACGGCTCAATATTGGGCCAGGTTCCGGGAGAACCCGGGGCGTACACTGATATTCGAAGGCATCCCGAGAACAAATCGATACCGGGATTGGTCATCTTCAGGTTCAACTCACCCCTGTATTTTGCCAACGCATCATTATTTCACAGCCGTCTAAAGGAACTCATCAGCGCAAGCGTCCCGCCGGCAAAGGCCGTAATCGTTGACATGGTGACCAATGACCAACTGGATATCACCAGCATTGAGATGCTGGAGAAATTGACCGTCGAACTGGAACGAAACCGCATAGAAGTCATGGTGGCCGAAGTACACCAGCCCGTGCGTGAAATAGCACGGCGCTCCGGGCTTGCCGGGCATCTGGACAGGGCCAAGGTTTTCCCGACAGTGGACGCGGCCGTGCAGGACTTCCTGAAACGGAACCCGGTTAAGGGGTCTCAACAAACCGAATGACGCATCCCGGTTAAAGATAGAGGCCGCCGCAGGGCTCTCTTACGCTCGGGTTGATAGTGGCATTAAAAACTTAATTACGGCCTTATTTACTGCCTTTGATTTTTCTATCTGGGGCATGTGCCCGGCCTGGGGCATCATCAAGACTGAAGCATTCCTGATATCTTTGTTAAACATTTCCGCCCGAAGGGGTGAAATAACCCTATCCTCGGCGCCCCATATAATCAGAGTGGGACATTTTATATTGTTTAAATTTGAAGCTATGTACTCTTCATCTTTCACTATTGTACGCATAATTATAGGCGGCATTCTTCTGGCATTGACCGTACCGTAAACCCCGTGGTAGTTGTTAATCACCTCATCGGTAGCAAAGGAGCCGTCAAAATATATACCTTTCCTCAGCATAATCTTGATAACAGTCCGGTTAATGAGTGCCATTGAAATCTCACCGATTACAGGTGTCTTCAATAGCTTGAAAGGTAAAAATCCAACGCTCTGAGGATAGCCACCCGAATCGACGAGTACCAGCCCGGCGACTCGATGAGGGTATTTCAAACAGGCCATTAAGGCGATTTGCCCGCCCATCGAATTGCCGACCAGCACAGCTCGGTTAATACGATGTGCATTTAAGAAAGAGACAATAAACTCCGCATATCCATTTGAAGTATAGTCAAAAGTCAACGGCTTATCGCTGTAGCCGAATCCAGGCAAATCCAATGCATATACCGAGAAATGTTTTCCAAGTTCTTGAATATTAAATCTCCAGTCATAGGCCATCCCCATGAATCCATGAATTAGAACCACGGGCATCCCATTTCCAGCCGCTAAAACATGGATATTCAAGCCATTGATTTTTCTGAAGGTCCCACGTTGTATTTCGGCCCGGCAATTTCCCCCCATTTTGCCCTCAATACCGCATCAACTGTCGGCTGAGCTCTGCGAATCAAACTCAATATGAAACCGATGAAGTAATCGGTGCACTATCGGGGCAAGCATTACGGCAAGGGCAATAAGAAAGACTATACCGGAAAATAGTGCGTAAAAGGCAGCAAACAGTTTTCCGGCATTTGTGTATAGCTGATTGACCGGTCCCATGCCGCCGAGAATCATGGCCGCATTGACTGTGGAATCAATCAATGATAAGCCCTCGAACGTATGATAGCCGATAATGCCGAGCGCCAGTGAAGCGACCACAATTCCCACTGCAATTCCGACATGCAGAAGAGTGCGCAGGAAAAACGCAGTTCTAGAAATCAGAGGTTGTCGATAATGCTCATATATCATGGTATTAGCCCTGCCCACCGGACTTGTTATCAGTTATGGCACGTCCGGAGCCACAATTATACCATGTCATGGCACAACCGACGGTCACGCTCAAGATCTAGTCAATGTTATATCCCCAAATAAGCTGCTTTTTTATCCTGATTGCCCAAATGTTGACTATGTGGTATCGACAAATATCGGCTTGACTACTATAATAGATACAAGGTACATTAAACCTACTTATGAAGAAACATATTTTACGGAGCCAGGGTAATGGCCGTGGCCTTTACTTGACAGTGCTTTGCCTGCTCGCCATCTTCAGTGCATTTTTCCTTATTGCCAGCCCTGTACAGGCAATCCCAGTCATCTTCCCCGGCTCTTTGCCAAATGGGCAGGTCGGCACACCATATACAGCGACTTTAGTCGCGGCGTCAACAGTGGGTGCCTACACCTGGGCAGTAACAGGCGGCTCTCTGCCACCCCTGCTCACCCTCAATGCAGCCACGGGTGTTATTTCAGGCAATCCCACCTCACCCGGGACATTTACCTTTATCGTTACGATTACTGACACAACCGGCCCTTCATCCGCGCAGGGCTTCTTCATAACTATTACTCAACCTCCGTTAAGGTTCCTTACAACCAGTTTATTATCGGCAAAAGAGGGTGAAAGCTATTCTGCCGTCATTACAGTCAGCGGTGGGACAACACCATATACCTGGTCTATCTCCAGTGGGTCATTGCCTTCAGGACTAACTCTCAATGCAGGCACTGGCTATATATCAGGCATTCCTGACAAAGGCAGTAACGGCAACTACAGCTTTATGGTTCAGGTCACTGACAGCTCAGCCACACCTCTATCCGGTCAACAGAGCTTCAGCATAACCGTCGAGAAGGGAGGCTACGATGCTACTATCACCATCAGCAGCGGCCTCAAAGCTGGCCAGACAAAAGTATACGTTTCAGGAAGTACGATTGCTACTCTGCATGGCGGCCAATCCACCACACTCAGCCTTGACCTGGGAGCCATCCGCTCTGTTAGCGTCGACCCTACTGTGGAAGACCCGACAGAGGTTGGTATAAGATACAAAGCCCAAGAAAATGCCATAACCATAAATGAATCGTCACCTAATGCGAATTTCACTTATAACACAGAATATTCTATCGACTTCAAAACCGAGCCCTCAAAGGTAGGCCAGCTATCTGGCTCCGGTTGGTATAAGGAAGACTACACGCTCAGAACCAGTGCCCCGGACCAGGTTAATGACCCGAATAGCCCAGGTATACAATACCGTTTCGCCTACTGGAAATTACCTACAGGTGAAACCGTCTCGGGCAGAGATCTGAGCCTGACAGTCAATGCCGCCGGAAGCTGCACAGCCTACTACGACACATACTACAGGCTGACCTTGACATCACCTTATGGCGAAGCGGAGGGCAGTGATTGGTACAAAGCGGGCAGCGAAGCAAAATGGAGTATGAATAATCCGCAAGTCAAAATACAGGGTATTCTCGGTATATTCGGTGGCAAGCTAAATGCCGTCAATTCCAGCGGCACTACTCAGATGGATAGCCCCAAGACAGTAACGATAGATTGGCAGCCTGATTACACCCTGCCGTTCATTATGATACCCCTAACAATTGTCTTGCTTATTCTGGGCGGCTACGGTCTGTACTTGCTGCTTCGCAGTCTGCAGCCAAAACCGGCGGCACCGCCACCACCGTATTATCCGTATATGCCGCCACCACCACCTCCACAGCCCCTACAACCACCTCAAACCACTGTGGTAATGATAGGTGGAGATAAGCCCAAATTAGGTCCGGCGACGACCAGAGAGCAGCTCATGGAGAAATTCGGTGAGCTTCTCCAGAAATACGAAGATGAGATAAAGGTCACAACAGGCGCCAAGGAACTGCCTGGAGCCCCAATGGTTGGGGCAGATAAAAGATTGTCGGCACCGCAATCAATACCACCGGCAGCAGCCGAAGCAGCAACTCCACCTGAAGAGGAAACTACGACATGCAATTTCACCTCGAAGAGGGCTCTGAGAGTAGTTGCCAGTAATTGGAGACAGGTAGAAACCAGGACTGCGAAACTGCCAACGGGTGGCAAAAAGACGGCCGAAGATATGCCTGGCATAGCCATAATGTGGGCACGTGATATATTCCAGGAGTGGGAAATCTTGAGCTGCTGGTTGCCACGTGGTCATAAAGAACCACACGAAGGTAGTGTAGAAATAGTTTATAGCCGGATGAATACTGTGAATGAAGAGCAAATCTATGCTCCCGGGCAGGAACTGGAACCGCCCGCACCTCACTATACCGACGGTATGCCGCAGGTAGATATCGCTGCCAGAGAGGTTGTTGCCCCCGAAAAGCTACCCCCTGAAACGGCATCCTGAAAAACCTACATGGGTAGATCGAGACATCGACTCCCGTAAGGATCACCGTTGCCTTATTGCTCATTGTCGTACCTGTTGCGGCCTTCCTGGTCAGCAGAACAAAGAGGTAGTGCCATTCTTAACCTCCGTAAGCAACCAGATTGAGAAATCCCAAGTACTAAACCCTAAATTCTAAACAATACCAAAATTCGAATTCTCCAAGTTTAAAAACAGTTTTGATCATTAGTATTTTAAGTTTGTTTATATCTTAGAAATTGGGATTTAGGATTTAGCCGCTCGTAGTGCTAAAATTAATAGCCAATTTATACCACAAGGACATACTATGCCTTTAGACAAAATAATCGTAAAAGGTGCCCGCGAGCATAACCTTAAAAATATAGACGTAGCCATACCTCGTGATAAGCTGGTGGTCATCACCGGCGTTTCCGGTTCGGGCAAGAGTTCCTTAGCTTTCGATACCATATATGCTGAAGGGCAGCGCCGCTATGTAGAATCGCTTTCTGCCTATGCGCGACAGTTCCTGGGCCGAATGGAAAAGCCAGATGTCGATTACATCGAAGGACTAAGCCCGGCTATCTCAATCGACCAGAAAGGACCGTCCCACAATCCACGCTCAACCGTGGGCACGATGACCGAGATTTATGACTATTTGCGACTTCTCTTCGCCCGTGTGGGGCACCCTCACTGCCCCAAATGCGGCCGTGAAATCTGTCGACAGACAGTGCAACAAATCGTGGACGCAGTGCAGGAAATACCAACCGGCAGCAAAATAATGATTCTAGCCCCATTAATCAGAGACCGGAAAGGTGAATATCTGTCCGTTTTCAACGACCTGCGCAAGTCAGGGTTTGTCCGGGTTCGAGTAGATAGACGTATCCGCGACCTCTCCGAAGAGTTCGAACTGGACAAGAACAAAAAGCACACGATTGAAGCTGTGATCGACCGGCTCCAGATAGGCGAAGCTGAAAAAGGCCGCATCGCCGACTCAGTGGAAACGGCGCTCAAGCTTGGGGCCGGCGTCGTTCTCGTGTCAATCACAGATGGAGATGAACTGCTGTTTTCCGAGCACTTCGCCTGCGTCGTTTGCGGCATGAGCCTGGGTGAAATAGCCCCCCGGACCTTCAGCTTCAATAGCCCGCACGGAGCCTGTCCGGCATGCAGTGGACTTGGCATCAAGCTGGAAATAGACCCTGACTTACTTATCCCCAACAAGGACCTAAGTCTAGCCCAGGGTGCCATCCATGCCTGGGGATGGTTTGCCTGGCATGTCGGAGAACTTCAAGATTTAGCCGGCCGCTACGGTTTTTCACTTAGCACTCCTGTAAATAAGCTAAGCAAAGAGCATCTCAGCCTCGTCCTGTACGGCGAGGATGGAGAACTCGTCAAATACCGAAACCGCTACGGTCGGGTCAGAGAATACTTTACCGGATACGAAGGTGCCATCCCTTACCTCGAACGAATTTATCGCGACACCGAATCCAGCAATACCCGCGCTGACATTGAACGATATATGGCTTCTTCTCCCTGCCCAGTTTGTCATGGAAAGCGTCTTAAGCCCGAATCTCTGGCTATTACCGTAGACGACCTGAATATAATCGACGTTACCGAACTGTCCGCTTCGGAAGCATTACGATGGATACATCTGCTTACTGACCCAGCCAAGCCCCGTTTAACACAACACGAGCTAAAGATCGCACAACAGATACTAAAAGAGATAGGCACCCGCCTGGGCTTTCTTATAGACATCGGCCTTGGCTACCTGACCCTGGGCCGCCCTTCCGCAACCCTGAGCGGCGGTGAAGCCCAGAGAATCCGCCTGGCTACTCAGATCGGCAGCGGTCTTATGGGAGTCCTCTACATTTGCGATGAGCCTACAATTGGTCTGCATCCGGCTGACATTCATCGCCTCGTTGGAACAATGAAGCGACTGCGTGACCTGGGCAATACGGTTCTCATAGTTGAGCATGATGAAGCCATGATGCGAGCGGCTGACTATATTATTGATATGGGGCCCGGGGCCGGAGCGCACGGTGGGCAGATCGTGGCCGCTGGAACCCTGACAGATATCATGCAGTGCCCGGAATCAATAACCGGCCAATACCTCAGCAGGGCTAAACAAATCCCTTTGCCGCAAAGTCGCCGCCCCGGTTCAGGCAAAGAATTGATAATCAAGGGTGCACGCGAGAACAATCTGAAAAGTATTGATGTTCCTATACCTCTGGGCAAGTTCGTCTGCATCAGCGGTGTATCAGGCAGCGGCAAAAGCACACTTATCAACGAGGTGCTTTACAAGAAACTGGCTCAGATATTTTACAGAGCCAAGGATAGGCCCGGAAAATGTGACGATATTATAGGCATTGAGCGTATCGATAAGGTCATCAACATCGACCAATCGCCTATCGGCCGTACTCCGCGCAGTAACCCGGCCACCTATACGGGCACCTTTACCCCTATTCGTGAACTGTTAGCCACAGTGCCCGAAGCGCGTATGCGCGGCTACCGTCCAGGGCGTTTTTCCTTCAACGTCCGCGGCGGCCGATGCGAAGCCTGTCAGGGCGAAGGCTATATTCAGATAGAGATGCAGTTTCTTCCCGATGTTACAGTGCCCTGTGAGGTATGCAAAGGTAAGCGTTACAATCGCGAGGCTCTGGAGATTTATTTCAAAGGCAAGAATATAGCCGACATTCTGGATATGAGTGTAGATGAAGCTTTAACCTTCTTTGAACACTTACCTAAAGTAAGAAACAAGCTCGAGACATTGCGTGATGTCGGTTTAAGCTACATACGTCTGGGACAGCCAGCCCCAACTCTTTCCGGCGGCGAAGCCCAGCGGGTAAAACTTGCTACTGAGTTATCTCGCCGCTCCACGGGCAAGACCCTCTACATCCTCGATGAACCGACTACAGGCCTGTCATTCCCCGACATAGCCTGCCTGCTTCAGGTGCTTCAGCGGCTGGTGGATGCCGGCAACACGGTAGTGATTATTGAACACCACGTAGATGTAATGAAAAACGCCGATTATATTATTGACCTTGGGCCTGGTGCCGGCGATGAAGGCGGTTACATCATAGCTACCGGCACTCCCGAAGAGGTAGCACATATAGATACATCCTTCACCGGCCAATATCTACGCAGTGCGCTGGAAAAGCAACGGGAAGAGTACTCTTTAGCGAAGTAGTTGCTTGTCTAATAACTGAAAAGGCAATCTATTCAGAGGCTTGCTGTATCTCCTGCGCCATCAGGTTCTGGCGCGCATATTTATAGAGTTCTATAGCCGTTGCCGTCAACGGGACAACCAGTATTATGCCCCACAAACCGGCAATATAAGCCCCCAAAGGAAGTAAAACTAAAATCATGGCCGGATGTATCCTCATATAGGCTCCATGAATCCTGGGGACAAGAAATAAATTTTCTGACAGTTGTACGGCAAGATAGACAACGGCCGCCCAAATTGCTTTTTCTGGCGCGATAGCCAGTATGACAATTACACCGACAGCGCCACCAATCCACGGACCGAGTATGGGAACGAACTCCATCAGCCCCTGTAGAGCAGCCAGCGCTGGAGCCAATGTTATCCCCAAAGCCAACAACCCGATAAAACACATGACCGTCACGACGGCGGAAAGCATCAGCTGGGCACGAATCCATCGCCCCAAGACCCTATCTATGACCGCAACAACACCTCTGACATGTACAGCAATCTGCGGAGAAAAAGCAGAATAAAAGCTGCTGCTTAGTTTTTCCCAATCTTTTAAGATGTAGAAGAGGAACACGGGCAAGGCAATAAAACCCAAGATTACTCCAAATGTGCTCGAAACAACGGATAGGCCATTGGCGAAGGCGCCTTGCATAGCATTACCCAATGCCGTACCTGCGTTTTGAGCAATACCTCCCATCTGCTGCTGTGTTTCAGGCGGAAGCAATTGTTGAAGACCATGAAGCCAACCCTGTACAGTCTTCAAACCTTCAGAAAAATACTGTGGCGCATTTTTCAGCAAAACTGAAAAGGAACTAACCACACCCGTAAAGATATAGAAAGCCAACACGCCAACGAGCACCAAAATTACTATAAAGATAACTGTTATCAGAGAGGCTCGTCTGGCTGATAACCACCTGCCTTGACCGGGCAATTTCCGCTCAAGCCATGCAATGAGAGGATATAAAAGATAAGCCAGTATCAGGCCACAGACAAAGGGTAGTAAGACCCTCCAAAAAACACTTAGAAGCAAGACAATAAGAATTATGCCTAATACGAAAAGTATAAGCCGCCATTGCCTCTTGAAAATGTTACTCGATGTCTCCAACTCTAGCTCCTCTCGATGCGTTCAGTCCTAAAAATCGAGGGTGTTAATAAGTGAAGATGTGAGTTATTCCAGGGCACACCGCCCTCAGTAACCGAAGTGCTAAGCGATTATGTAAAGTTTAATCTGGCTTCGCTCAGGCTTCTTCCATTTTCGCTCGAGCTCTCTTTACGGCTTCGCCAGCAGTCTCCCTCACTTTTCTGGTAGCTTCTGCCGCCCTTTCACGAGCTGCCCCAGCCTTCTCCTTCAACAACTGCCTTGTCTCCTCGCCTGACCGCGGGGCAAAGAGAAAACCAATAGCCAGACCCAGTGCCGCCCCTACCAGAAGTCCAACGCCAAATCCAGTGCCTCCGTCTCTATCAGTCATTGCAGTCTCCTTTCTTTTCTTCCCTCTTGAATAATTTACTAGCTAACTCAATACCTTGAACTATACCGCGAATTAAAGTCACAAATTGAACTGCGGGCTTTACTACTTCGTCCTTCACAGTAGAAGTAATCTCGTATACAGTAGAAGTAATCTCGTGTATGGTCGCCGAAGTCGCCTTCATCGAATCCAATACTGGCCTTATCTTACTATATAATAAATATGCCAGCACAGCGATGAATATGACCACTACTGTTATTACCAGTCCCGAGATACAAATAACAAGGTCTCTGAACCACCCGATATCCATAGTAATACCTCCCTTTTATTTCCTGCGTAAAGTCTTTGATTTCCTGCGTAAAGCCTTTGACTTCCTCTCGCGGAGCCACAGAGTCACCCCTACTACTATAAGCGCCCAGGCAGCAATAAGGAATTGCGCTTGAGTTGCCGAAACGAGGCCACGGCTCACCAAAACCGTATTATAGTTAGTAACGAGATATACGAAGCAGGCCAGTAGATAGAATTTCCATCCCCAACCCTTGGCCACTCCCCAACCAGCCAGAGCCGTAGAAGCGACGTTCAGACCCAAAACAAAAAAACTCTCCCAGAATCCTGTTATCGCCGGAAATCCCTCAGCTTGTACCAGCTGCCAGCTCCAGTTAGAACCGCGAATAAAATAATTAAGCGCCCACTGCGCCTCAAGTATGCCAAAACCGGCCCCGGCCACAGCGCCGACTAGTAAACCTAACTTAGGCTCAATCTCCCTGTTTTTCCGCCACCAATAGATGCCCACCGGCAACAACTTGGCCCCTTCCCAGACCAGTCCAAAAATGAAAATGGATGGTATACTCAGAAGCCAGCTCCAGCTCTCAACGGTCTGTTGATTCCAGAAGTAACTGAGTAATTTACTAATCCCAGCCCCTACTATGAAGTAGGTAATGACGATGGCAATGGGTGCCAGAATGGCACCGGCAACTAGAACCACCCACAGCCACGGCTTAGTAATCATCGGTGGGCGATAGCAAGCCAGCCAAATAGCACCAAAGATTACTGCTAAGCTCCACCCCCATACACTGGGATTAGCGAAAAAATACGGAAAGAAATCGAACATTTGCTGTATGACGAATTTCCTCTTATGGTTCCACTATATCTGAGTCATTCTGCTTATATCGTGAATCGGGCTAAATTCTGCAAATTCCATTGGTTTGAAACCGGTTTCGACGCCTGATACCGGCGGCAATGTTGGCGACGGCTTCTCCTTAATGAAATTATCATAAATGAAGTAGGCTCCCATCAATAAAATCGCAATAATTACCAAACCAAGGCATCCCGTAAGCCAGGGGTCGGACTTCTGTTTGGTTTTAGTTTCCTCTTCTCCACCTTCTCCACGTCCTCTAACGGCCGCCGGTTGTTTGGGAAAAGGCTTTACCCTCTGTGGTGTTGGCCAGAAAAGGCTCTGGCGACACCCGGGACAATTTACCAGCGTAGAGTCAACAACAGCACCACAGTAAGGACAATTATATTGAAATCTCTGCCCGCAAACCTGGCAGAACGCCTGACCTATACAGTTCTGTGCACCACACACAGGACAAGGAAAAATCTGTTGCATACTATTATCGCCCTTGTTTAAAGTAAATCGGTACTATTAGTCTATTAAACTTCTTGCCTGAGACAGCAGCCGGTCCTAATTGTAACTTGCTAACGCTTATACTTCAAGCCAGATGACTTAACTTCATTCAATCACTTTACACGGCTGCAATCATAAAGTATACTCTAAACTTAATCCTTTAGTGCCATCTTTATTAAGAAGTGTAACTTATGACAATCAAAATCGTTACTGACAGTTGTTCCGATATTACTCAGGCGGAAGCCAAAAAATTAGGTATTACAGTAGTGCCGGCTTATCTTCATTTTGGCAATGAGGTCTACCGTGACGGAGTAGATATCGATTGTGACCAATTTTACGAGAAACTAACAACCAGCTCTATTCACCCGTCTACTGCGGCACCATCGCCGGGAGATTTTGCCAAGGTATATGAAGAGGTAGCCAAAGAAACCAACGAGATCGTCTCTATACACGTTACCAGGAAGCACAGCGCGATGTACGATTCTGCTCTGGTGGGAAGAGACATTGCCAAAGGAAAAGGTTACAAGATTGAAGTTATTGACTCACAAGGCTTAACTATGTGGCAGGGTCTTGTTGCCATAGTCGCCGCTCAGGCTGCCAGGGCCGGATGCAGCTTACAACAGGTGGTAAACAAAGCTCATAGCACTATCAATCAACTGCATGCCATAGCGCTTTTGGATACTCTTAGATATGCAGTAAAAGGCGGACGTCTGGGCAATACCATTTTCGCCCTGGAATCAAAGCTTAACATCAAGCCTTTGATTACCCTTGTTAACGGAGAGATACGTCCAGCCGGATTGACACGCAGCCGAATGAAAGGCATAGACCGACTGCGCCATTTCATAGCGACATCAGACATCGACGACCTCGCCATAGTGCACAGTACTACGATAGATGATGCACGAACGCTGGCTGACTACGCCCGGTCGCTCTTTCCCAACCTAATACCGAGGATATCAAGACTAGGGCCTGCATTGGGAGTACACGGTGGTCCCGGCGCACTGGCTGCAATTGCAAAAAGCGCTAAGTAGAGCTAAGCCGGCCAATCCAGTAAAAATCCGTGTTATGGTTCAGTTTGAATGGCTGCCCCCCAGCAATTCATCTATTTTCTTAACCAGTCTTTCACCCTCGTCTGCCGTCAGTCCAAGATTGCTTTCAAGCTTACTTATATAACCGTCCAGGTCAGGAAACCGGCCCCTCACCAGAGCTATTTTCTGGTTCTGCTCTTCCACTTCCTTATCTATATCTGCGAGATTAATATTCAACTCCAAATGCCTATTAAAGAATTCCAAGACTTTCTTACAAGCCTGTGGGTCTTCAACCGTCATTAAATAGAAAGGCACGGGTACCCAAAGGCAGGCACCGGGAATATCTCTTATCTTCGCAGCCCAAAGAAGGTAAGAACTGAAGGTTGGTCTCTGGTCTTCGCGCGTTTCATAATCCATGTCATGGACTATGTCATAACCGCCTAATATCCTCTTCATCTCCGTCGAATTGACCACCGACAACAACGTTCGTGGCGTAGTATGCGCGCTTGGCAGCACCATACCACCAACGGTATATATCTGCTTAACCTTAAAATATTTCTCTGCGATATCCAGGACCAGGTTAATAAACCCGTACCAATCGAACCTGGGTATATCACTCTTGAAAATCACAAAGTTCTCAGTCCGGCACCGATAGAATTTGCTTTCTGGAAATTGAGCTATATCGTCTTCTACTGTAACTCCGCTGAGCGAGAAAAAGCCATCGGGACTAATTTCGCCAAGCTCTCGGCCTTCCAGTTGTCTGGCCAGATAATCAGCAACCTTTGAGCCGAGCCTCCCGACATCCTGGTTCCAGACTATAACCACCGACGAATTATCAAACTTAGGTCTGGTAAACAGTTTAAATGATTTCCCCTCGCTCAAAACTGGTCTCTCCCGGTGTCTTTCTTGAACAACTTGTCTATTTCCTGCAGGATTTTCTTCTTGTCCTCTTCCGTTATCGGTTCCGGTTCACTAGGCTTGGCATAAACAACATATTTTAATTTATCAAGTTGCTCTTTAATCTCTGAAGGAAGTTTTTGATAAACACTTTCGATTTCACTATCGCTTTGCTCGATAAGTGCGTTGATTTCGTCCATAGGTATTTTAATGGCCAGGGCAGCGCTCAATACCTCAAGCACTGCCTTGGACCCCTTGGGATACGGAATTGGAAAACCGTGGATGTAAATTGGTATCTCACCCATAACACATATAGCCTCCAACCCCCTTTTCTTAGCTACACCTAACAATAGTCCATTCAGCCCGGTAATGTTACCTTGACCGTCCCTACCTTCTACCTCAGACATCAGCACAGTATTTCCATAACGTTTTATCTCGTCAAGCAGATCCTTACTATTAGGCACCACCCAAACCCTCGACCTGGTAGTGTGATGGATGGGCGCCACAGCTGCACCTGATGTATACACCCTCTGACACCCGAATCTCTGTGCTACGTCCAGAACGAGATTAGCCATTCTATAAGCCTTTGTTCCCTCAGCATAAACTCCCGCGCCATCACTAGGCTGTTCTTCTCCAATAAAGAACAATAAATCTTTTTTCCCAGTTTTTTTAAAATAGAACTTGTTATCAGGGAACTCCAAATCTTTCAATTCACCGTCTCTTATCAAAACCTTTCTGGGATAGAAGAAGTCCCATGATTCTATCTCGCCGAACTCCTCTGCCGCGACCAGCCTTCTAAGCATATCGACAGCCATGATGCCAATGTTCCCAATTCCTGGCCAGCAGGCTATCAAAACCGGATCAATCAACTTCGGTTCCTTATAAAGTCTGACTCCCATCACTAACTCACTTTTTAGAATTCATGTCCGACCCGAATAAGTATAACACAACCTTAATAACTTCAACTCACGGATAAGGCCCGTATAACATCGCTGAAATTAGATGACTAGCAGATTGGCCAAAAGGTAAATATTGAAAGAAGACCGGGCTAAAGCTATGATAAACTAATTAGCAATAGACAATAAATGGGAGGCAACCTGTTGTTCAAAAAAATACATGTATTCAGGATCAAACCGGGCCAAGAATTGCTTGGCGGCATATCGAATTATTGTCAGGATAATAGTATCTCGTCAGGTGTAATCATCGGCATTATCGGCTCGGTGGATAACGCCAAACTCAATTTCCTGAAAGCGTTACCAGGTAAATATGAAAGCGTGGACTATATCGGTCCCTTAGAAATTGTCTGTGCCCAGGGCTCTATAGCATTAAAAGATGATACACTTATTATCCACATACACATTCAACTCTCGGGACATGATATCTGCTCCGGCGGCCATCTGGCCGGGGCAACCATATTTTCTACCGCCGAGGTAACAATAGGGGAACTTGATTACCAGCTTCGCCGGCAAATGGACAACTATACCGGCCTTAATGAGCTGGTCGATTGAATATCAGATAAGGAGACAAACGGTGAGCGTCATAGAACAATTGGAGCCTATTTTTAAACCTGAATCCATCGCCATACTGGGCGCTTCAGATAGACCTGGCAAATGGGGATATGTAATGGTTGAAAGGCCACTAAATACCGGATTTGGTGGAACTATATATCCGGTAAATCCAAATAAAAAAGATATTCTCGGCCTGCCCACTTATCCAAGCGTCCTCGACGTTCCCTACCAGGTCGACCTGGCAGTTATAGTAGCTCCAGCTGCCGTCTCGCCCATGCTGATGCAAGAATGTGTTGCCAAACATGTGAAAGGCGCCATCGTTATTTCTGCCGGGTTTGCCGAGGCCGGTAAAGAGGGTAAAGCGCTTCAAGAAGAGGTGGTAAGAATAGCCAGAGAAGGAAGGATACGATTTGTGGGCCCAAATTGCATGGGAATATGGAGTGCCGCCGGAAAGCTCAACCTCTGCTTCGATCAAGCACCTAAGCCGGGAGCCATCGCCTTCGTGTCACAGAGTGGTACCTTCGGCGGCTATCTATCCGAAATAGCCAGTGCCAAAGGTTACGGTCTGAGCAAATTCATCAGCATCGGAAATCAGGCAGATATCACCGCTTCTGAATACCTGGAATACCTTGCCGTGGATAATGATACAAAAGTCATCGTTTTCTACATGGAGGGTTTTAAGGACGGCAAAAGATTCTTCGAACTCGCCAGAGAAGTTATAAAGGAGAAACCCATAATCATCTATAAAGGCGGTAGCACTGCCGCCGGTGCCAGAGCCACGTTATCGCATACCGCCTCACTCGCTGGTTCTGAGGACGTGTTCGAAAGTATGTGCCGGCAGGTAGGTATCATACGGGCTGGCGAAGCTATACATTCCTTCGAAATGGCCGAGGCGCTCGTAGGACAACCCTTGCCCAGGGGAAAACGAGTGGCTATTATGGGAAGCGGTGGACAGGGTGTCGTTGTTACCGACGCCTGCGTCTCCCTGGGGCTTGAAGTTCCTGAGTTCGACAGTGAGACCACCAGTGATTTACAAAAACTGTTACCGGCTCATGCTCCACCGGCTAAGAATCCAGTTGACTTCGCCGGCAGCTACCGCACCACCCTTAACGAGGTGTTAGTAGTAGAAAAATTCCTCGGCCTTGACTACATAGACGGCGTGATAACGAATGTTCCCGTAAACCCAATGATTTGGGGGCTTAAACCCACATCAGCAGAAACCGACAAGACTTTATCTAATTCAATCGAAGCTTCGTTTCAAGCTTGCAGACGTTTTGCCACCCTCCCCCACAAATATAACAAACCGATTATTACTGTGCGCTTCCGCCGGACTGACGACCCTACTATCGAAATCCTGAAAGAAGCCGGCATACCTGTATATGACACACCTGAGCAGGCTGCACGTGCTATGGCTGCACTGGTCAAATACGCGGAAGCTCAAAGGGCTATCAGGCGTGATTGACGGTTTCAAGGAGCACCAAAACAACCTTGACACTATCTCAGCGCAAAAGTTATACTTTTTGCCGGGGCCATTAGCTCAGTTGGTTAGAGCACGGTCCTGATAAGACCGGGGTCTGTGGTTCGAGTCCACAATGGCCCACCATGTTGTACAGTAGGCAGAACCGCGATCTGTTCCTGCGTCGTGCCTCCCTTTGAAATTGGAATTGTATAGGTGAGGCATGCCTGGTTCCCTGTGACTTTAACCTCTTTGACAAAGCTCTTGATAAACGACTTTCTTTCAATGATAGAACCGTCGCTTAGTAGGCTTCTAAGATCATCGACGTAGCGCTTTACGGTTTGTAGATCGGCAAGCTCGACTTTCCGGTCCTTTAACTGCCACTCAAGCTCCCACCTTCTATTTTGTAGGTTATCTCGGCGTTCCCTGAGTTGTTTTATACGTGGTGCTATGTCTGTGTCTTCTAATCTTCCGGTCTCGATCGCATCGTACAATCTGTCCAGACGTTTATCGACATCCATAATCTCGCAGTTAACGGTGTCAAGATTTGCCCTATATTCTGTAGATAGAGAATCCATCTCTTCATTTACCAGACGTACGAGTTCTCGCAAATTGTCTTCAGTCAAGATATGTTCCCTTATTTTGTCAATCACTAGTGTCTCAAAATCCTTGCTGTTGATATATCTGGTGTTACAAGCGCCTGATCCCTTCTTGAGCAAGCTTCCGCAGACGTAATAGCTGAATCTTCCACTCTTGGCGTTGTTGCCGACGAGAGCTTTACCGCAATAGCCACATTTAGCGATTCCACTAAGTAGAAAACTGCTGGCGGTTCGTTTGGGGTGAAGATATGCCGGTGCTCGACTTTTAAGTATGCTTTGCACCTGTAAGAAAGCATCTTTATCGATTATCGCTGGCCAGGCGCTTTCCACACGGATGGTAGGTAATTTCCTGATGTTATTTCTGCCCCAGACCAGGCAGCCAGTATAAGCCTCGTTGCAGAGTATGTGATAAAGAGTGGTTTTTATCCATCCTTTACCTCTGGGTGCTTTGATACCTTCTGTGTTCAGACCTTTGAGGATTTCTTTTAGACCTTTTCCGTCTTGGGCTTCCCTGAACATTCTAACTACAACTTCAGCCTCATGCGGTTCAGGTTCCAGCTTTGGTCTCTCCTTACCACCATCCCTTACTCTTATTCGCCTATATCCATACGGGGTGTAGCTGGCGATGTAGAACCCTCGTGAGGCGCTTTCCCTCATACCACGAGTAACCTCTTCGCCCAGGTTCGCCGAGTAGAATTCGTCCAAGCTCTCTATGATTGCTTCAGTAAGCTTGCCGGTTGGCGTATCTTCAACCGGCTCGTTGATCGATATCACCTGGACTCCCATCTTTCGCAACATCGTCTTAAACACAATAGAATCCTGTCGGTTACGAGCAAAGCGGGAATACTTCCAGACGAGTATGACATCGAAAGGTTTTGAAGAACGTTTGGCAGTGGCAATCATTTCCATAAATTGAGGACGGGATGAAGTCTTGCCGCTCTCCGCCTCGTCTACAAATTCTCTTACCACAACGTAACCGTTTCGCGCCGCGTATTCGCGTAACGCTTTCAGCTGCGCTGATATTGAGAGTTCGATATCCTGCTTCTCCGATGACACTCGAGCGTAGATTGCTGCTTTCATGACATGCCTCCGAGCAATGGATTATTGTCTCACGATACCACGTAGTCCGCATTCCCTGTTAAATCGGACAGTAATCACACCTCCCTGGTACCACCCGCGTCAGAATTATTTTAGTGAGCTCATCTTTCACCTTGGACAGGATCTGGTAGAACTCGGACACAATCCCGGACATGTGGAGATATTCCTCCCATGCCAGTGCCTCGACCATCATCCTGTCAAACGTAGTTTGTATCTTTTTGACCCGTACCTTTGGTGCCAGCGCTATGAGAAAAACGCCGCGCTCCAGCCGTATTCCCGAATCTGTGGGGACGGTCTTGTAAGCCTGGTCATCAAGGCCCTGCCCGCGACTTGCCTTATTCACTAGGTGGGATAGCATTGCCTTGACGAAATCCTCATCAAGTCCCGATTTACCTGGTTCTACGCCAACTGGCAGCGATAGACTCTCTCCCGCTTCAGCGGCAATACGCTGTCTTAAGTTCGTTGCGACCTCGCGAAACTCAACTTCCATGGTCCCCAACCGCTCAATGTTTTTCCAGACGCGCAGTTTGGGCACATGCTTCTTGAGAGCCTCATATAGCGGATCATCTCTCAGTGACAGCGACAGACTTGAAGGGGTATTTCTTATCAGATCGGCCCTTATCTTCTCGGCCAAGGAGCAAAGATCAGCATAGTGCATTTCCAGCGCCTCCCGCAGCACCATCTGCCTTGACTGCCGTCGGTCCCGTTCCTCTCTAGCTTTTTCCACCTGCTTCCGCACCGTCCTGACATCGTAGTAATCCGTTTTGGCAATCTGCGGCACAGATTCCCCTCTATCTTCAAGGCGCCGCAGCCACTCCCTGGCCTTCTCGGGTGGGACCGGTGGTTTTTTGGTGCGTTTGACCATGTTCATCCTCCTCAGGTTCAAAATGGTATTTGCTGCTGAAATAATAGCATAGTTACCATATGTTGTCAAGTGCTGTGGGATGTATTATTTAGGCATGATATCACTTGACAACTGTCTGACAAGATGCTACTTTGGCGATATCGGGTGATTTCGGCCATGTCAAACTCCGAGTATGAGATCGGCGATGTTAGTGAACAGCCAAAGTTACAAGGCTTGAGGATTTTGGCAAAACTGATCGCCAAGCGACTGCTGGCGAAACATGCTTGTGATCAAGAGCGAGGACCTGAACGTCCCTGACATGGATAACGTGGACTCTTTGACATGTTATGTGCAGCACAGGAAGTCCTCCGATAGACGGGATAAATATGGCTCATGGAAGAACATGGAGACAAAACAGATCTGTCAAGAAAGACCACTCAGTTCCTCTGATTTCTATTTCGCAAAGGTTAGAAGGAGGTCAAAATGTCAAACATGAAATGTCCTGAGTGCGGTTGTACTATCCCGCCGGATTTGTCGAAATGTCCGAATTGCGGCCGTAAAGATGCAGAGACAAGACCCGTAAAGAATACTAAGGAGAATACTAGTGTAAATGGCGGTATCACCACGGGCCGAATCGGCTATGCAATCAAATGCGAGACACATGGGAAAATACATATAACGGCAAGTGTTGCCTCGCCACCAACCAGGTGCCCATTTTGCTGACTTTCTCAACATGTGCAAATTTTACTTTGGTTTCGACTTTTGTTTTGACTTCAATTTGGGCTTTGATTTGGACTTGGACTTGATCCTCGACTTAACTGTGGTTGGTGGCTATAGCGGTCTTACTGCAAAACCGAATACTGTTACCTTTTTCGAACTTACCTTGATATCCAGTTAATCTATTGTTCTATCTATTAGTCTTTGTTGCCAAAATGATCATCTGAAAAGGAGGTTAATCATGGTTACCTGTACGATCTGTAAGAAAGAATTTAAGAATACGCAGGGTTTGGCTGGACACAATCAGTTTGTTCATTCCAATAACGGTGACCGCTCCAAGGAACCAGCAGCTCAGCTTGCTGAGCAATCCCCAGGCTTCAGCCTTGGGTTCCCACCACCTGCTCAGCATGGGCTCGGTGGCCTGGAGCAAAGGTTAGCAAGGCTAGAGCAAGCTATTGGACTGAGGGACTCTGATCTGGATGTCCAGTCTGGTTATACCGAAGTACCACTTACCCGGCGACTGGCAAGCGTAAGTGAGCGAGCAGCTGAGCAAGCTGAGCAGGTCGCTGAGCTTACCCAGCAGCTGAGCCAGTTTAGTGAGCAGCTCGGTAAACTGACTGAGCAACTGGAATCCGGATACGTTTCTCGAGAGGCGCTGGGTACTATGGTAGCCGAGCTTACTGGAAAATTTAAGTCGCTTCAGAATGAGACATCGAATACATATAAAATGCTAGCTGCTGGTATACACGAGAACGGCGAATCATGTAAGGATCATCTCTCGAAAATAGAAGGAAAAGCAACGGCTACAGCTAACGAGTTATATGAGCTATCGACAACTGTGAACCATATCCGGGAGTCAGTCCGAAGTGATCGGACTTCAATTAATCAGGTAAATACCAAATTAGTTTCGCTCGAACATATGTTATCTGAGCTTGAGAATAAAGTTGCCGAAGTAAAGCAACTTACCCGACGTGTGCCGACGGGGGAAACAGTCGGTATTGAGTTAAGTGACAAGCGCGAGCATCACTTCCGGGAGTATAAGAGTTCAGAGGGGTTAGCTCATCCTCATAGAAGTAAACAGGATTTAATGTTGGGTGACCGCTGGGTAGATTTGGCCGAACCGGAGGACTAAATAGAAACCAATTTATTCTGGAGCTTAAAACTGAGCTATGCCTGGGCCTCGGTCGAACACCTGTCAAGTCGATGAGTTCTAATGAAACTGGCCGGCTGTTGATACGAATAGGCTGGGTGGTTGTTTCAAGTTCCCCATTTTAGCTGAACGTGCAACATAGGTAACAAATCAGGCGAATGTTGGCCACACGGCATATTGTTACAGAAAAATCAACAATGGCCATAGCCAAAACTAGTGAGCAACTCCGTAACCTAGGCGAAGTCACAATACTTTATTCTCTCGTTACAAGCTCTTTTCTTAACTCGAGTGGTTATAGCCGTAGTTCGATTTCAATTCTTCGTGGAAACGTCGAGTACCGTTTGGGGAAAATGCTCACGAGGAATTAGGGGGGACATTATTGACTTCTTCGCCGATGGTAAGAGTATCATTGAAGTCGAGTTGCATTTCGAGATTTCCTTCCCTACCGAACCCAAATAAATCCTCACAAACAAGCAATACCCTTCGGACAATCGAATGGCAGATTTTTAGATTACTTCGCTTTTTCGAAGCTCCACGATCTCCTGAGTACTATAGCCTAGCTCGTTAAGAATCTCTGCATTGTGCTGCCCCAAAAGAGGAGCTGGAGACCTTATTTCTGCTGGCGACCGCGAAAACTTCATCAATGGGCCAAGTACCTTCACTTTACCCGCGGCAGGGTGGTCAATTTCAGACATAATTCCACGATACCGGACATGAGGGTCGTCAAGCACCTGCTCAAGGTTAAGAACTGGCCCAGAGACCACCTTTGCATTATCAAGCTCACTCAGTAGTTCTTCGACAGATTTGCTTGCTACCCATCCCGCCACTATGGCATCTACTTCTTTTCGGTGTCGCACTCTAGCTTCTGCACTCGAGAATCTCGGGTCGTCGACTAGCTCTTCTTTTCCCATAGTTTTCGCTAGCCTGGCCCACTCATGATCGAAACCTGCAAAAATCATCACGTATCCATCCCGAGCAGCATAGCCGTTGGCCGGTGCCACGTTAGGATCCTCATTTCCTACTCGCCGTGGGACCTTGACGCCTACAAGATAATCTGCCCAAAACTCTAGGGTTATGCTGCATGCAATATCATGCATTGAGATATCTATTTCCTGACCTTTCCCAGTTTCCTTTCGATAATACAGCGCAGATACAATAGCCAAAGCGGTCATCATGCCACCCATGAAATCAGTAATGCTGGGCCCAACCTTAGTGGGCTGATCATCTGGATAGCCGGTAAGGCTCATTATACCTGAAGCAGCTTGGATCACTGGATCGTAGGCTCTTCGCGAAGAGTAAGGCCCATTCTGCCCGAATCCAGAACTGGACGCATAGATAATTTGAGGATTTATTCTTTTCAACTCTTGATAGCTGAGCCCCATCTTGTCCATTGTTCCCGGTGAGAAGTTGTTAACTATCACATCCGCTTTTCTTGCCAGTCTGTTGAAGATTTCCTTCCCTTGCTTGCTTCTGAGGTTCAGGGTGACACTTTTCTTGTTGCGATTAAGTTGCATAAATGGGTAGGACTCATTTCCAATCTTGGGAGGGGCGGCTCTTGCCACTTCTCCTTCAGGAGGTTCAACTTTGATGACCTCGGCTCCCAGATCGGCAAGCATTGTTGTCGCAAAAGGTCCATTCAGAACTTGAGTGAGATCTAGAACCGTAACACCTGCTAGTGCACCTTTCATGTTAATATCTCCTTGAAACAGAATTGGTACGATTTAGAATTGCAGTCGCGCCTCGTGAATAATACTCAATTCAACTCTTAATGAACATTACGGCCAGTTTTCCCTCCAGTGCCTGCCGATAGGTCACTAGGTGGTCGATCGGAACCAGTGCTCGCTCCCGTTCTGTATCAATTGATTATTGAGCAGCATGGAGAGTTCCCGAACTTCCTTAGGATATATCACTTACAGGAAAAGGCTGTATTTTCAACCTGACCAGGCATACTTTACTGAGATTAACTTAGAATATGTCCTTCTTAGCAACCCATTCTGGGATGTATTTGTAATACTCTGGGGGATTTGCCTGAGCTAATCCTTTATAGGTTGCCCTAGCTAAGGCGATTGTGCCACGTCTATCCCGATATAGGCTGACCAACCCCTTCTTTTCCAGACTGACTAGATGTTTTTTAAGGTCTTCATCGTTCACAGCCAACAGCCCTTTGATGTCCTCTATTGTCATGTGCAGCCCTGGATTAATCCGGTATTCCTCTCCAAGTACTTTTATGACATCATCTTCACTTGAGCATAACCTTGGTGGCGGTGCCTTTCCTAAAGGCATTGGCACCTTAAGCGCATCGTCTATAACTCTGGCTGGAACCTTCAAATCTGGCATCAGGCTCCTCAACCCCTGCCTGTAAATGAGAAGTCTCGCCACCTCGTTGGTGCCAGCAGCAATTTGCATTAGCTTTACATCTCTCATAATCCTCTCGACAGGATAGTACCGGGTAACTCCATTACCTCCCATACACTGGATAGCTTCAATTGCAGTTTGCAAGGTGCTATCGGTAATGTACATCTTTGCCATTGCTGCTTCCAATGGTACTTCTCTGCCAAGGTCAAGGCAGTACGCCGTATAATATGTCAGTAGTCTTGACAGTTGCAGCTTCCAGATCATATCGGCAACCTTAAACTGATTTGTTGCCATGTCTCCCGTCCGCTGACCAAATTGGACTCTCCGTTGTAAGTGCTGCACGGCGTATCGAATCGCCTCTCGCATCGAACCCAGTGGTGCAGCCGCGTCGAGAGTTCTCTCTACGTTCAGACCACTTGTCATCACTTGCCAGCCGGAACCCTCTGCACCTATTCTGTTCTTTACCGGTACCGCTGAATTGTCGAAGTTAAGGTAGCAATTATATATTCCATCCATCCCCATGAGATCGTTGACCTTTTCGATCGTGAACCCAGGTGTCCCCTTCTCAATGATCAAACCAGTAAGGTGACAATATTTGGCTATATCCTCGGCTTTATCGCTGGTCTTTACGTAGGTCATGTATATATCTGCTGCTGCAGCCGAGGTCTGGAATCTCTTCTTTCCATTGACGATGTAATAATCGCCATCCTTGGCAGCAGTGGTCTCTATACCTGCTATGTCTGAACCAGCATACGGCTCGGTCATAGTTATAGCACCGAGTAATTCTCCCTTAGCAATCCTTGGGAGCCATCGCTTCTTCTGCTCATCGGTTCCATCGTGAATAATCTGGTGAATACCACCTTGCATGGTACATGCTAAGGGTAAAGATATTTCACCAGCCCGTCCTGTCTCCTCCAGTATGATGCAGGCACCGGTGACTCCCCATTCCTCTGCCCGACCCCCGTACTCGGCCGGGATTTGCGCCCCAAACCACCCCCTTCTAGCCATCTCCTTTATCGCTTCCCAAGGAAACTCCTTTTTCCAGGCACATCTCTCACCCAACGGAATCAGTACTTCGTCTGTAACCGCCTTTACCTCTTCAGCAAGCTTCTTCTGAGTTTCGTTCCACCATGGATAACACTCCATTTTCCTTTCGACCTCCTTTTCTCTTTATTTCTGTAAGAAACGCGTAATTTCGAAACACGGGCCAGCTCACACCTGACCCGCTTGTCATGACCGCATCTCTCTCACATATCAGCAACGCTAGCCTATTGAAAGGGTATTATCCTTCAACAGGAAACCTGTCAGGCACTTAGCTATATTCTCTGTTTCTTTCTAAATTATGGCTACCAATCATACCGATTTGTCCCATCCTGGGATAACCACTACCATGGCTGCTTGCTTGCCGACAGGCCACTACTCGGTTTTTCAACAGCCAATTCATATAGTGGCACCACCGTCTATGGCGAGAACCTGCCCGGTTACATAGCTAGAGGCATCGGAGGCTAGGTAAATGACAGCTCCTACCATTTCTTCTGGTTCGGCTACCCTCCTCATAGGAAGTGTGCTCATTGCACCCTTTAGGACCTCTGGATTATTCCAAAGAGCTTCACTGAAGCGGGTCTTGGTCAGTCCCGGCGCTATGGCATTCACCCTAATATTGTATTTAGCCCATTGCTGCGCCATGACCTTAGTCGCCATGATCACCCCAGCTTTACTGATGGAGTAAACTGGTAATATATCGGGGGTAATTCCAGCTACTGAGGCAACGTTTACAATCTTGCCTCCACCCTGTTCCTTCATTAGCCTGGCCACTACCTGGCTGAGAAAGAACAAACCTTTCAAATTGAGGTTCATAATGGAGTCCCAAGCACGCTCCTCTATGTCTATAGCCTGGTCCATAGTCGGGTTGGTACCAGCATTATTCACCAGGACGTCAATCCTCCCAAACTCAGCCTTGACCTTGCCAACCAGATTGTTTATTTCTTCGAGCTTGCCTACATGCGCGGCTATAGCCAACGACTTTCTCCTCAATCCAATTATCTTTTCAGTTACTTTCTCCAGTTCAGGCAGCTTACGGCTGGCTATGGCAACATCAGCACCAGCCTTGGCCAACCCCAAGGCAATAGCCTCACCGATGCCACGGCTGCCACCGGTCACCAGAGCCACCTTACCTTCCAAAGAGAAATCCATTTCTTACTTACCTCCTAAACAAAATTCATATTGCCCTTTTTCTTGTTTCTGTCTCGTGTACCCGCACGTCCTTAGAGGCCAGCGAGATAAATAGACCAGAGTCAAAAGCGCCCTCTGGAGCCAAAATACCCGTTCCCTTAGCCTTACCATCCAAAATCATAAGAGCACCAATTGCCGCAGGTATAGCTGTACCAAGAGTTACTGAATCAATCGTACTTTCATAAACATAGTGCACTTTTTCTCCATCCCTTTTACCAGTTACTTCGACCCTTGTTGTTCCCGGAGAGTCTTGGTATATTTTTGATACCTCCTCAGACATGGCTTCGAAATATGCTGGATTGAAATGCCCAAGAGCCCGGACAATCCTAGTCGTTAATTCTCTAAGAGGCACGGATAATTTCTCTGTTACTGTGAAGTTTTCTAGACTTGTAAAGCCAACTTCAGTCAAGATTTTATAGAGCTCCATCATACGAGTCGGAAAAAGCGCACCCTTAATAGTTACGTTTTTCACCCCTTTTATATAGAGTGGCAAAGTCACTGGTTCGGCATGGCCTGTATAACGCACTTCAATCTTACCAAGCGGAGGAGAAAACTCTACAACTTCGGGCCCCGATAAAGCTTTAACATTAACCCAATTTCCCTCAATAAACATGGGAACGTCTCCCGATGTGATATGGAACCAATGAGTTACAGCCGCAGGCCCTGTTGGGTCTATGCCACTTTCTGCCCAGAATATGCGAATATCATCTACTCTCTCCATTTTGTCGGCACCATATTTTGCTAGCATGTTTGTCATTCCTGGGCTCCCCCCACATCCTATTACCGCAGTAACGCCTGCTTTTCTTGCCTCCTCATTTAGAGAAAGCACCTCTTTGGTTGCATCATAGTCGTCGTTTATGTCTATGAAGTTTACTCCAGCCGCAATGCTAGCCTTAGTTACTTTACTGGCATACTTGTAGAATGGCCCAATAGCACTGACTACCAGATCTGCGTTTCTAATCAAATGAACCAAACTATTGAAGTCCTCAACATCTATAGCAACTGTAGCCACCCTCTCTTTCAGCTCATTGAGAGCTATCTTTCTAGCTTCGTGCTTAGTCTGACCAAACTGCTGTAACTTACTTAGATTGGCATCAGCAATAATTATCTTGGCATCGCTACGTTGGACTAATTGGTAAACTATTTCAGACCCCATAAAACCCGCCCCACCCAATACTATAATCTTCTTCATGCTACTATTTACCTCCTTAATCTTGTTGATTTCCTTGACTTCATAAAACTTGAGTTCCACTTATAAGCTGCTTGCAAATTCACTAAGGAACCCACAAGGCGCTCTAACATGATAGATCTGAGTCACTATCAGAACCCCCTACGTATACGAGCCAGCATGTTATTTCTTGCCTCCTTGGTTTTTTGCCACCAAGCCTGTCCTGTAATAACATTAGGGAGACTTACAAGACCGCCTGGCAGAAAATAAAGAATAAGGATTACAAACACCGCATAAATTGAATTCTCGACAATAGGGCTAACAGGGAGATACTCTGGTAAAATTGTTAGAACAGTAGCACCGATCACTGGCCCCCAAATGGAACCTGTCCCTCCAACGACCATCAGAATCAAGACCAACATTGAAGCCCCAATTGTGAAAGACTCCGGGCTTATAGTTTGATTATAGGGAGCGAAAAAACCACCTGCTATGCCAATAAAAAAAGCTGCTATACAGAGTGCTAAGACTTTATGTCGTACGACTTTTATGCCAAGGCTTTCGGCTAATAATTCGCTCTCTGTAATAGCCTTGAAGTTTGCCCCGATTGGTGACCTCTCCACTCTGAACAGAATAAATAGGGTTATCGCAAACAAAGCCAACATGAAGTAGTAGTAGTCCATCTTGCTGGCGAAATCTATTGTAAACAAATGTGGAATTGTTATGGGATTAGGAGCAGGAACCATTAATAGCATTTGGTTACCCAGTGTGTTTACAAATGTCAATCTGACAACTTCGATAAACGCTATACTTAATATGGCGAAATACAGGCCTCGTACTCTTATAGTCACGTACCCAAATCCCCAAGCAATAATTGCCACTGCAACGCCGACCAAGGGAAGGCAAATCCAGTATGACAGCCCTATTGCACGCATCAGCAAAGTTACGCCGTAAGCTCCTATAGCGTAAAACGCAGCCGGACCAACAAGCCATATGTTCGCCAAGTATACAAAACGCAAACTCACAGCAAGTATGCAGTAAACGCCTGCCATGATGAGAACGTGTACTAGGAACTGGTCATTACGCACCACTACTGGCAAGACTAGCAAGACGATCGTCAGGGTCAAAACAGAGATACGTTTCATTAAACCATATTTACTCATGGCCAAAGAATCCTTGTGGTCTTACTACTAAGAAAATGATAACAGCCACAAAACTAAGGAGAAAGGTAAACTTTCCTATGAAAAGGCCTCCAACGACGTGCAGAATACCCAAAAAGAGACCTCCAGCGATAGCGCCGGGAAAACTTCCTATGCCACCTAAGATTACAACCACAAAAGTGTTCATGAGAGCAGAAGTACCCATCCCCGTATTAATGATAAATACAGGCGCCACAAGTACTCCGGCCACCCCTGCCAGGGAAAGGGAAAGGAAAAAGGTCAGTGAAACGGTCTTGTTGATGCTAATTCCCTGTAAAGCTGCCGCCTCGGGGTCCTGCGCCACGGCACGCATGGACTGCCCAACCTTTACTCGCTGAAAGAAGACGTGTAAACCCAGTATCAAACCAACAGAGATTAGTGCTACTATCATCTTGTCTAGTGAAAGGTTCACACCCATTGGAGCTATGTACCCAGAAAACAGCTCGTTAGCTCGAACGGGTTCAGTCCCGAATATTTCTGAGAACAAGTTGAGGATAACCATAGCTAGTGCTAGCGATACTACAAAAATAGCGAAGTCATTGCCGCGGAGCCGGCGAAACAAGAACCTCTCAATTAATAAGCCAAAGACACCTGTGCCTAGACCGACTGAAATTAGCACTAAAGGGAACGGTAAGCCCAGTTTAGTGGTCAAGAAATAAGAGGACATTGCGCCAACCATGTACACTTCACCGTGAGTACAGAATATCACACTCCCCACACCATAAATTAGAGAAAAACCCAAAGCCACTAAGGCATAAATCAAACCTAGTTCTAGTGCGTTAATGAAGACCTGGGCTAACGAAGTTACCATGACGCTGTATTATCCCTTTATATTAATTGCGATTCTTCGACTATACGTTCATAGCTGTTTTGAGGAGGACAATAGCGATACTCAACACTTTGCAGCATTAGTGATTGAAAACCACAGCGCTGTTGAGATTCAGCTTATGCCCGCCTGCACATCATTTAGCTGGAACTTGATACGTAATATCTCTTTATATGTACATAATCCTCACCCTGCCCTCAACACGTGGAATGAAACCACGAAATCGAAGTCATCGCTTGCGAACAACTTAACGACACCATTCAGTTCTTCTGACAGACCTACACACAACGGTACATTAAGAGCAAGGATGACCCATTTGCCGAAAAACTGAAACCAATGAATGTCAACCTAGTCAAGGCCTGGCGGCCAAGGAGAGACTTGCTCCGCCACGGAGATGGCTCCTATAGGGACAAGTTCACCCCCTTTTATCACGGCTACCGTCAAGGGTACAGCCAGAACACGGTTTGCCCCATAATATTCTTTTCCTGCAAACTGAACACTTTGGCCCATAACGTTAAAGGTCGAAGTCTCAAGGATTTGTGTGATTTTGTCAGTATCGTCTATACTGCCAGCGGTCTGCATCGCCTGAACAAGGCACTCTGCGGCTATGGGCAGATTGCATAACTCAGGAAACCAAAATCCAGCTGCGGCTACGTATTTATCACTGAAATCCTTTAACTCTGGCACTGTGTTGGGGCCATGCCAAGGAAAATCAAGCCCAATGAAGCCTTCTGCAGCCTCTTTAGTCGCTACGCTGAAAAGCAAATCCCCGCCGAGAGCTAGTTCGTACATAAAATATCCCTGGTAACCCATCTCCCGGGACTGTTTGATGATTGAGCCCCAGTCCGCCAAACCAGTGGCCGAACCGTGGATAATATCGGGATTTGTCGCAAGTATCTTGCTTAGGTAGGAAGTGAAATCGGGTGTGCCGAACTCAAAATAGTCGTTATAGACTACCTCGTAGCCGAGATACGGTACCAATTTCGCGCTTAGTTCTTGACCATAATGGCCACTTAGTGTATTAGGTGTAAACAAAGCAACCCTGTGAATCTCAGGATAGGCTTTCTGTATAGAACCCCATACTCCCCGGAGCGTCTCGTGAGGAGCTTGTAGTACTTTAAAAGAATAAGGAATGGCCTGCTTTGTCGCCGGGTCCCTTAGTACAGTATCTGCCCATGCTGTGTTAAAGGTCATCACTTTGTTCGGCACGGTAACCAGTTGCAGTCCCAAAGTATCGTTGGATTCTGTACCACCCCAAATAAACTTGACCTTATCACGAAAAACTAATTTTTCACCCGCGGTTTTGGCTCCGTCAGAAGTAAACCCGTCGTCTTCAGCAATAACCTCAATTTGGTAATTGACTCCTCCTATCTTGACACCGCCTTCGCTATTGATCTTAGCTACCTCGACTTGTATTGCAGCGAGCGTGGGCACTCCGTAACCCGCATTAGGACCAGTAAGAGGTAAGCATACCCCCCATTTCAGAGTCTTAGAAGATACTTCCTGTGCTGCTGGGGCACAAGCCACAATAGACAAAGTGACAACTAGTACAATCATTAACCATATTGCAAAAATTTTTTTCATTTTTCTCCTTGTGCGTGTTATTTCTTTCTAGCACTCCGTAGTCATCTAAGAAGTCAACCTTCTAGTCACCTAGAGTTCTGAAATTTCATCCCCTTCTCCCTCCTTTCATATTAGGTATTTCCTTTCTCTCTCGTAATTCTTCACCAAAAGCGACCCTATCCTCCGAGATAGGCTTTCAGTATGCGTTCATCATGAGTGAGATCCTGAGGTGGCCCCTGCAGAACAATCACACCCAACTCCATCACGTAGCACCATGTAACAACGTCAAGGGCAACTTTTACATTTTGTTCTGCTAGTATTACACTGATGCCCTTGTGCCGCAGCCCAACAATGGCTTCAGCAAGCGCTTCTACTAGATATGGAGCTAATCCTATTGTTGGCTCATCCATCAAAACTATCCTTGGATTGCTCATCAAAGCGCGCCCTATAGCCAACATCTGTTGCTCGCCACCGCTTAGGGTTCCTGCCATTTGTCTGTTTTTTATCTTGAGTATTGGAAACAACTCATACACGTAACAAAGGTTCTCTTCAAAGCGCTTTTTGTTCTGTTGCAGATATCCGCCCATCCTCAAATTCTCATACACCGTCATGTAAGGGAAGACTCTTCTACCTTCGGGTACTTGACTAACGCCTTTCGCTACAATACTTTCAGGCAATGCCCCGTCTATTCTTTCCCCCTGGAGCAGAATCTGTCCTGAGCTGGGCTTTTTTAGCCCGGATATAGTTCTCAAAATTGTTGTCTTACCTGCTCCGTTCGGCCCGACTAGGCCGATCAGTTTTCCTTTCTCAAGCTCCAGAGAAACGCCTTTGACAGCTTCAACGCCACCATAGTGTGCTACTATGCCTTTTAGTTCAAGTAGCATGTCCCCTGTTCTCTGTACCTCCTGTGTAAGCATCGATTACAAGTCGGTTGCTGGTTATCTCCCGAGGCGTGCCTTCAGCAAGTTTTACGCCGAAATTGAGCACTACAATCCTGTCGCATATGTCCATAACCAATCTCATATTATGCTCTACCAATATAAATGTTAGGCCCCCGTCCTTTAACTGCTCAATCAAATTTTTCATAACTTGGATTTCCGCGTGCCCCATGCCAGCTACTGGTTCATCCAATAGAACCATTTTGGGATTAGTGGCTAAGACAACGGCCATTCCCAAGACTCGCTTTGACCCTAAGGGCAAGCTTCCAGCAAGCTGATCGTTCACTTGAACTAAGCGCACGCGCTCCAAGATTTCCTCGGCAAAGCCTCGTATTTTCCTCTCCTCTTCTCGGCTGGATCGGGTACCAAATACTCTGGCGAAAGAGTTGGCCTTTCGTTGCAAATGATGTGCTATAAGCATATTTTCGAGGCAGGTCTGATGATCAAATAGAACGCTTGACTGAAAACTTCGCGTTAATCCTAGAGCAGCTATCGCGCTTGGCTTTTTGCCAGTTATGTCACGCCCCTCAAATGTTACATTTCCCTTGGAAGGCTCATAGAAACCGGTAATCAGGTTTAAAACAGTAGTTTTGCCAGCCCCATTAGGGCCTACTAACCCCACGATTTCTCCCTTCTCTACCCCGAAAGAAAGATCGTTCACAGCAGCTAAGCCACCAAAGTGTTTGGTTAAATTGCTAACTTGCAGCATCAACGTGTTGCTCTATAGTTCAGAGATTGTCTTCTCTTACCTATTAACCTACATCAATGAGATAGTTGCCGAATCTAGTAATGGTCGCTTTAGAGCCGGGGAACAGAACTATCGTTGTTGTAGGCTCCTCAATTATTGCTGGCGCAGCAATCTTATTCCCATTCGTTAGCTTGTCACCTCTATAAACGGGCGTTTTCACAAAGCCTCCTATGTCTTTGAAATAGGCATCTCTCTTGCCAATCATTGCGGCTGATGGATCTTTGCCACCAGCTGCCATTTCCTTTGCTTTTATCTGTGCTATCTTAGTCGTTGCTACTACTCTCCAGATTATGCACTCGATAGATTGCCCAGGTTCTTTGACAGCGAAAATCCTTTCGTGTGTATTATGGAAGTCTTCGATTAGCTTTGCCAGCTCCTTTTCTCCTTTAATTCGATTGCTTCTAAGCGGGATGGAGAGCTCCCATACTTCGTACGGATATCTCGCCTCCACAAAATATTCGAGTCTACCTTCTCGGGAAGTCCCTTTAGACATCGCTAAAAATGCCTCACCTTTTTTTTGGAGAGACTCCAATACACTGTTAGCCGCCTCATAATCGAACTGATCGCTGCTCGTGAAATAGCTGGCACTATATTCGGTAGTTATATCAGCTACCAGGCCCCCGAGAGCACTGAGTGTCCCCGCAACTTTAGGTATTAGGACCTGCTTCACACCGAGCTCCTGGGCCATGGGCACGATGTGCATGCCAGTGGCCCCACCTCCGCTAACTATAAGATACTCCCGGGGATCAATGCCTTGCCATATAGTTATATCACGTATCGCAGCGATCATAGAGTGGGTCACTGTGCTAAAAATTGTGAAGGCTGCTTCGGGCACTTCCAAGCTAAGTGGCTTAGCAACCTTGCCCTGAATGAACTCCTGTGCCAACTGAGGACTTAATTTCATTCTACCACCAAGAAAATAATCAGGGTCAAGATAACCAAGGACGAGGTTGGCATCACTTACTGTTGCTTCTTTGCCACCCCTCATGTAACAGGCCGGACCGGGCTCGGCCCCACTGCTTTGTGGACCGACATGCACGAGCTTTCCTGGATCGATCCAAGCTATGCTACCACCTCCGCTTCCGACACTTCTCGCGTCTACCCTACTTATGGGTAATACTTCATCCTTTACCATTGTCTCCCTTGTCACAACAATAGTGCCCTTTGTCACTATACTGACATCAAAGCTAGTTCCTCCCATATCGAGCACGATTACGTCATTGTTATCTCCTTCTTTTAGGGCGAAGTATTTAGCTGCAACAGGACCTAACGCTGGACCCGATCCAATGGTATAGATGGGCCGGCTACAAGCCTCCTCCGGTGTTAGTACGCCACCGCTTGCAGTACCTACCAGCAGATTTCCTTTAAACCCCTTTTCCTTCAACTGCCTGCCGAGCTGATCAATATCTTTCACTAATATGGGGTGCAACGAAGCATCAATAGCAGCTGAGATCATTCGCCTATATTCGCGGATGATCGGATTCAATTCATGCGATAAAACGTAGGGTATTCCGGGCAGTTCTTCTTTGATGATCTCTCCGATCCTCTCCTCGTGTATAGGATTGGTAATAGACCATAAAAGCGATACCGCTATTGCCTCTACTTTCCATTCCTTAAATTGGCGTACCCCATGGCGGACTTCGTCCTCTTTAAGAGGTACGTCTATACCGCCTTCAGCATTTATTCTCTCAGTTACTGGCAAGGTCAAATATCGGGGAACGTAGGGCTCGGGAAACGGCGGCCAATCGTAAGCAGACTCCTTCCTTGGCGCTTCCCTCGCAAGGAGTATGTCTCTAAAACCTCTAGTACATATAAGACCAACTTTAGCTCCCGTACCTGTAATAATGGCGTTAGTACCAGTTGTTCCACTGTAAGTAATTGCGGCGGTCTCTGCTAAAAGTTTACTCAGCGGCATTTGGTAATATTTGCCAGCTAACTCCAGAGCATCAAGCATTCCTTTCCAGGTTTCCCGTGGCGTTGTTGACGCTTTAAACACCGCCAGCTCCCCATTTTCATCAGTAAAAACTAGGTCAGTAAAAGTTCCACCTACGTCAATGCTAGCCCGATAAGTCATTTTTTCTCCCCCCTTTCCTTTCTTAACTGTTCGCGAACCTTTCTTGTCTCCTCATAGGCTACGGCATATTTCTCAGGTTTGGTGTCGAGCACTACTCCGTATACATCCCTCGCCTTCTCTAAACTTATCCATTCTTCTCTAGCCCTGTGTCTTACATACTCAGGATCACGTTCCAATGGGTCGCCATAGCCAGCACCACCGCTCTTCCAATAATATATCCTCTCGTTAGGTTGTAGCATCTCAACCCCAGTGGGAGTTACATCAGTCTTTTCTGCCGGTTTCTCGATGCTATATTTTTGATTCCGAGATAGCGGAGCATCTTGGCCACCTAGAACGCCCTTCACTGGGAACTTGTTGGTATCACTGACGCTCACAACAATTGCCGGGTCTTTCCTGGGCCCTAGGGCCACTTCCATAGATGGCCCACCGTCCCACTGACCAGCGCCAAATGAGTCAGTCGCAACTTGGCACATATCATATTTAATAGGGTAGAGTTGCTCGAGGATCTCAATGGAACCAGATGTCATCATCCCTGACACCCCTGGGAGTGCATAGGTCACCCATCCATCTGCCCCATAATGACCTCCTCCACCCATAATCAGTTGTGGGATCATTTGGTTAACATAGAGTTTATTACCCCGGCGGAAGTCCGTTCCAGAAACAACAGGAGCCCCATTCATGCCGGTGGCACCTTGGGCTGTTCCGTAGGGATATCCCAGTGCTTCAGTAAGTAGTCTAGCAATGAGGAGTACAAGCCGATCATATGCATCGGTTGTTGCCACGCCTGTCCCAGCGGGAAATTTAGGCCTGCCTATGCAGGCACCTTCGCGGGTTAGGATTTTTACCCTACTATTGGCACCCTCGTTATGCGGTAGGGTGGGGTCGAGTACATAATATACTCCTGACAGCGCACCAGCAGTAACTGTTGCCTCACTCAGATTGACACCACCAGGAAGGTTGTCGATGTTATCTATTAGGTCAATGGTTATATAGCCTTCATCGGGATCCACGCTAACCTTTGCCCTTATTGGAAAACCTTCGTTTGCTACTAGGGGAATAGGGTCGTGCCAGTCTTCGCCGGCGGCGGTTATTTTAGGCAGCTTTCTAATCGCCTCAATCATCCTGCGCTTGCCATACTCTTGCCACTCATCGGAAAATGCCATTATGATATCAAGGCCATATTTTTCACAGAGCTCTATTATTCTTCTCTCTCCAATCCTAACAGCACCAAGTTGGGCTAGATAATCACCGTACCATACATCGGATGCACGAATATTCGTCTTTAGGATCCGAATAATATCTTCTACGTCCTTATAGTCTTGCTGTATCTTTACACAAGGGAGGTGAGGCCCCTCTTCATATACATCTTTGGCAAAATAACTATAAGTGGTCGGTACGGGATGTCCACAATCTGCCTGGTGTGCCCTATTCACGGTGATAAAAGTTAGTTTATTCTTGTAAAAGACCGGTACAGCAAGAGTGAAATCGGCTAGGTGAGTCCCGCCGTAGTAGGCACTGTTATTAAAGTAGCAGTCACCTGGCTTCAGTTCATGCTTATGCAGCTCTAATACTGGCTCTGCGATCATGTGAGAGGTCCCGGTATGGACTGGAAGGCCTTCCGCTACGCTAACAAGCCGGGCGTCTTTGTCGGTTATGGCACAGGAAAAATCCCTGGCTATATTTAAAACAGCCGATCGTGCTGTACGTAAAAGAGTATTGGTCATTTCTTTGTTGATGACTTCGAATCTCCGCGCAAGCAGTGCCATTAAATAAGGCTCTATTCGCGTAGCTACTTTCCGCGTTCGTTTTTTAGTTTCTTTCATACTTACTTTACCCCCTTCTTTGTATTAAGTTAGTGAACGGTCTATGTTTTCACTCCACCATATGTTTCTCCTCCTCTTCATTTGTAGCAATCACTTAGAAATCATGAACCCTTACTTCTTGTTTATAGATAGCCTTCTTGATCTTTGTCTTTATCGATTTTCAAGATTCCCCGCATCTGGGGCTCTCTAATTAGAACTTAACCTCCTCAACTACTGTCTTTTCCTCGAAAACCCTCATACCTCTCTTGGCGAACTCGGCAAAATAAGCCTTGGGATCCAAAGCACCTTCCGGTGCCACCACACCTTTTATCTTTACATCCCCTCGATAAAGCATTTGTGAGGCTATTGAGCATGCAATGCCCGTACCTGCAGCCTGACGGCCGCCAGAACTATAACTGTAGGTTATGCTTTTATCCCCTTTTTTACCTTTGACGAGGATAATGCTTGGCGCGTCTGTATAGTTTTCCACTTGCTTCCTAAATTTTGGCGCGGACTTTAGAATAATCACCATAAAATCCTGAGGTGATACTGGCACGTCGCCTATCTTGAGTGGCTCTGGGTCAAGGAATCCCCGATCAACCCATTCCATGATCATTTTGCTTGCCCACGTTGGTAGCACGCCGCCTTTGTTAATGACAGTTTTTACTCCCTTTATGTAGCGTGGTAAGGTTATTGGCTCTGGGTGCCCAACATAATAGACTTCAGCTTTACCAGTTGGCTCTACAAACTCAACCTCTTCGCCACCAGACCCAGCAGGCACATTTACTAGCTTGCCATCTAGGAATTGGGGCACTAATCCAGTAAACATGTGCATTCCGTGGAGTAACGCACTAAAACCAACGGGATCATTAAGTCCGGCCGCCCAAAAAAACTTAATCTCATCTACTGTGTCTAATTTATCAGCAGCATACTTGGCTAACAAATTACTAACACCGGGACCAGCACCAAAACCGATGCAAATAGAGATCCCCGCTTCTATCGCTGATTCATTAAGGGCGAGAGCGTCTTTAGTTGCATCATAGTCATCACAAATATCAATGTAATTTGTACATGCCCTTATTGCGGCCTTAATGATTTGAGTGCTGAACTTATAGAATGGTCCAACTGTATTGATAACGACATCATTTCCACTTATCGCCTTAACTAATGCGTCAAAATTAGTGACATCGAGTGTTTGTGTAGATATTTTCTTGGAGTTTCGGACAGATTCATGCACCTTAGCCATGTCTATCTTCTTGTCAGCAAGGATGACTTGTTTAACGATATCGCTCTTGATAAGATCCCTGGCGACCGATGAGCCCATAACTCCACAGCCACCTAATACAAGCGCCTTCATTTCACCCTCCTTGGCTAAATATATTTCTGCCCCGCTTGCCCTTTTAGTTCTTGTATACCTGACTAGATCAATTTTCTTCTTTCAGTAAAGCCCTCAGTGCCTATATACCTTAAATTTGTACTCTTGATTCTGCCCACCTTTTCTTACTTAGACTGTTTAGTTTTGTTACAGGTCTGAGTCTAGACCTAACGTTCCTCTTATATTAACTCTCACTAAAATCTATTTTGCTCTTGCCAGCTTCATGGATTCCCCTTAAAAATCTGCTCCTATCCCTATCTACTTTCTAAATAGTCCATTAATCAAAATTTAATCTCCTCTGTCACTGTCTTTGTCTCACTGAGACGGAATCCCCTCCTAGCAAACTCTCTAAAGAAAGCATTAGGGTCAATACAACCTTCTGGAGCTACAACTCCTTTTACCTTAATATCGCCGCGGGCTAGCATTTGCGCGCAGATCGAGGCTGGAATTGCAGTCCCCGGGGCCATTGCCCCGCCACCTGAACTATAGACATAAGTTACATTCTTATTTCCTTCCTTGCCCTTGATAACAGCACTAAATGGTGCCGTTGTGTATGCCTCCACCTGCTTTCTAAGGATGGGTGATTGTCCTATTATTGAAGTCACGAAATCTATAGGCACTACCGAAGCACTGCCCACCAGTATAGGTTCGTCTTCAGCAAAACCACGCGCGATTAATTCCTTGATCAGTTGATTGAACCATAGTGGAAGGAAGCCTCCCTTATTAACCACCGTCTTTACTCCCTTTATGTAGCGGGGAATTGTTATTGGCTCAGGATGTCCGAAGTAATAAACAGGACACTTACCGTATGGCTCTCCGAAGTCAAATTCTTCTTCACCATCGAATCCAGCGACATTTACCAGTTTGCCATCTAAGTATTGCGGGTGCTCGCCTTTAAGACAATGGAAAGCATGTGCCATCGCTCCTGTGCCCGAGGGATCATTTATTGCACCTAGCCACAATATACGAACCTCATCCACCTCATCAAGTTTATCAGCAGCGTATTTCACGATTATGTTGCCAAAGCCAGGACTGCTGCCGAAGCCGATGCAAAGAGATAATCCCGCCTTCCTAGCTGGCTGATCCATCTCTTTAAAAGCAGCAATAGTGGTGTCATAATCATCCATGATATCAAGATAGTTGACACCTGCTTCTATGGTAGCCTTCATAATCGAGATAGCATATTTGTAGAATGGGCCTACACAGTTGATGACAACATCGTTCCCCTTTATTAATCTTACTAAGGCTTTGAACTCAGCCACGTCTATAGTTTGTGTCGACACCTTTTTGCTGTTTTGGAGAGATTTATGCATCTTAGCCATGTCTATCCTCCTATCAGCAAGGATAACTTCCGTAATATCATCGCTCTTAATAAGATCTCGAGCGACCGATGAGCCCATAACTCCACAGCCACCTAATATAAGTGCCTTCATTTCACCCTCCTTAGCTGAACATATTTTTGTGTTGCTTGCCCTATAGCCCTGACAAAAAGTAACTTTTTTCAGTATGTGTTATTCTGGAACGCGCTACCCATATCTGAACATTTCTTTCCCAGGAACATTCAGTCATATCACTGACTCACTTTTTCTTTCCCTTCTCCCTTTCTCTTGTAATTTTAACCCCCGCTCGTACTCTATCCCATGTCGTTGGCGTGATATTTTTAAGCAAACCTTTTATAGGTCTTTGGCTGGCCCCTGTTCTAGGAAAATCTTCTATAAATTCAATATATCTTGGAACCATAAAGTAAGCCATTCTTTCATCACAGTAAGCCACAAGCTCCTCAGGTTTAATTTGCCTTGCTTCTTTCGGTATCACAACTATCTTGACTTCCTCGCCCCAAATGTCCGATTCCACTGCTACAGCTGCACATTCCTTTACATCTGGGTGTGACATAACCACCCCTTCAACCTCGAGGGCAGAGATGTTTTCTCCTCCTCTTCTGATCATATCCTTTTCTCTACCGAAAAAGTAGAAATATCCCTCATCATCCTTATATGCCAGGTCGCCGGTATGCCACCATAGATTTCTGAATGTTGCCAAAGTGTTCTCGGGCATCTTGTAGTACCCTTCAAACATGATGTGCGGCTGAAGAGGGCGTAAAGCAAGCTCACCCACCTTATTTGATGGAAGCTCCCTATCATCTGTATCAAAGATTCTCGCATCAAAATAACCTCTTGGCTTACCAAAAGAACCTATCTTGATATCGTCGTATGTTGCGCTCACCGTACAATCACCTTCAGTCATCCCGTAAACATTGACCAGTCTAACTCCGAACCTCTTTTCAAATGGCTCATGAATGTCAGGAGGGATATGTGCGGTTGCACATACCCTCAAAGGATTGTTGGTATCGTCATCCGTTTCGGGCGCTTTATACAGTATGTTTAGAACTGCCTCGAACATGCCTGAAATAGTACAACCATATTTTCTAATGTCATCCCAAAAGCCGGTTGCGCTGAATCCCTTCTTCAATACTATAGCAATATCGGCAAGCAGGGGTGCCATCACCCCTGCAAATTGACCAGCCTCGTGAAACAAGGGGATATAATGATAGAAGAGGTCATCACCACTTAATTTAAGAAAGTCAACGTACTGGCTCGCAACAAAGATTGCCTGATTGTGTGTTATCATAACCCCTTTGGATGGTCCTGTGGTCCCGGATGTAAACATGATTGCCATCAAGTCGTTGTGGCGAACATCCATTGGAGGAAAAGACGAAGGATTATCGAGCAAAGTTTGATATGATTCTGTAGCGAAGCGCAGAGTTCTCGCTTCCCGAGTAGATCCGTGAACTATCACTTTTTTAATATTTTCCAGACTGTCTTCTATTGCTTTAATCTGTGGGATGACACTGTCACTTATAACCAAAGTCTCAGCATCGGAATAGTTGATTAGATATTCAAGAATACTGCCTTTATGGAAGGTGTTAATTGGGACCTCAATAGCACCAATCTTCGAGAGAGCAAACCATGTATAGACGTACTCTGGGCAATTCTCCATTATGATTGCAACTTTATCATCTTTCTTAATGCCCATTCGGACAAAACCGTTTGCAACCTTATTTACTCTCTCACGTATTTCTTTGCAGGTTATCTTCTCATCTTCAAAATATAGAAAGGGCTTATCCTTGCTTCTTTCGGCCTTTTCATCTAGCAGCTGACCAAGCACATTTTTATCGCTCGTCTCAAAGTTCATTTTAGCTCCTTCCTCCACTTCTGCTAGTTTTGGAGCGGATTTGTAAACGGCCTATGCCCTCTGAGTCTTCTTCGTTTACGCTATCGGCTGTGAGAACGTATTCCATCCAGAATAAGATTGGTCTGTTCTCTTATGTACTCTTCTATGGTATAGCGTTTTGCCAATAACCAGCGGTTAAAGGCCCAAGTATCGCCGATAACCCTTATGTTATTCGCAGCCAGAGTAATATCACTCACCTTAAACTCCCCAGTCTCGCACCCCCTAGCTAATATCTTCTCAAACTCGCTGTTAATACTTTTCTCTTGTTCAAAAGTACGTTCCCGAACCTCTCGCTGCAAGCTCTTTGATTCTTGATACCCAAGGAGAACCATGTCTTGAATTTCGTGGATATTCCGATAGTAAACTTCTATGGCCTTTTGGAGGGCTTCAGTTGGAGGGAGAGTGTTAAAGCTGGATACAATCTCGCCAAACTGTGCCTCACGAGACATGACATAATCAAAAACCAGGCTGAGAATGTCGTATTTTGATCCGACATAGTGGTAAAGAGTGCCGATGCTCATGCCGCAAACCCTGGCAATTTCGCGGATATTTGATTTATCATATCCCTTCTTGACAAAAAGCATAGTTGCAGATCGCGCAATTTTCTCTCTGCGAAGATTCACCAAGTCCTTATCTTGGCTATAGGTTCTTATAGAAGTGGGCATGTTAATAATAAATTAATATTATAGAGTGAACGCTCGGTCTAGACCAATCGGTTTATCGAGAATATCATAAAGCGAACACCTTGTCAATAGGTCCGAAGGCTTTCTGTCAAAAATTCTCGAAACCGGTCCCGTTAACGACAATGGATGGGATAAATAGGCGGTGCACCATAATATTCTAGCGCAACATACATTTGCACCAAGTATATGAGCCTGGAAAAATTAATAAAACCTTTGACAATAGGCAGCTACAAACATAAAATTACTGCGGTTTCCAGTTTCCAAAAGGGAGGTGTAACATGCTGCCTGACGAGGTAACCAAATTCATCGGGAAAAGCATCGGCACTGTGGCCTGCGAGGTGGAGAAGGGGTCTATTAAGAGATTTGCCGATGCCGTGGATGACCCGAATCCATTTTACTGGGACGAAAAATTCGCCGAGAAATCGAGTCACGGTTCCATCATTGCGCCGCCTGGTTTCTTCGGATGGCCGATAAAGCTGCCCAGAGGTATGACGTTACAAACACCCGCAGAAATAGTCGACCCTCCTGAGGTGGCAGAAAACCTGAGGGCGGCATTGGCGAAAGCCGGCTTCTGGCGTGTCGTCGACGGCGGCATAGAGTACGAATTTTTCCGGCCGGTACGCGCCGGTGACGTTCTGACAGCCAAATCCTTCATTAAAGACATCCGTGAGCGGGAAGGCAAAACAGGCAAGATGGCTTTCATGATTATCGAGACGGCTTATCATAATCAGAGTAACGAGCTGGCAGCTATGGCGCGTGCCACTGCGATTTATCGCTAAATCCCCATCACTTTCAGGAGGAAATAGATGGTAAAGCAGAAATTCTGGGAAGATGTTAATGTCAACGATGAGGTAACGCCGTTACCTAAAGTAGCTACCACCCTGATGCTGGTTAAATGGGCTGGCGCTTCGGGAGACTTCAACCCGCTTCACTACGATGCCGCCTTTGCGGCTTCTCAGGGAGTGGGCAGCCCGATTGTCCACGGTGCCTTAAAACGCCAGTGGCTGGTCCAGCTAATGACCGACTGGATGGGCGAGCAGGGGATGCTTAGGAAGTTCTCCTGTAGCTACCGGGCGATGGACTGGCCGCGCAAAATGGCGACACCGTTTACACCCGAGGAGGGTGATACCTGGCACTGCAAGGGGAAGGTGACAAAAAAATACGACGAGGGTGGCCAGCATTACGTGGACTGCGATATCTGGATTGAAAACGGCAAGGGCGAGGTGACGACTCCGGGCACGGCTACCGTTGTACTGCCCAGCCGGAGTTAATTTTTAACGGATTAGTTAAACTTAGATAGGGTCGTGTAATCGCCCCACACTCACGCAACCAATAATAATTACCCGCCGAAGATCCTCTTTGGGTTCTCCACCAGCATCTGGCCTACCTGTGCATCGGTCACTCCAGCCTGTTTAAGCTGCGGGATGATGTTCTTGAATATATGGGTATAAGACCAGTTGGCGAGGAGTGCCTGTATGGAATCAGGCATGACCAATTTCCGCCCCAGGACACGTGCGTTGCAGTCCTGAGAGAGCAGAATTCTGTCGGCGAACCCCAGCCTGAGCAAGTCAAGCACCGTAGCCCTGCGCAGGTTATCGGGAAAGAGTAAATCGATACCCCACCGGTCGAAGCCGACGTAGACGCCCTTATCGATCACCGACATCTGGTAGTCCAGGCTGGCGTTGCCGCACATGTGCCCGATCACTACCTTTTTCGGGTCCACACCTTCGCCCGTCAGCAGCGATGCCTGCTCGGACCCCATAGTGCCCTGTTGCGTATGCGTCAATATCGGCACCCCGGTCTCTTTTTGGGATTTGGCAGCCGCCTTGAGTACCTTTTCCTCGTAAGGAGTGATGCAGCCATGGCTCGTTGCCACCTTGATTACACCGGCTTTTACACCAGTTTTGCCTATGCCCACCGTAAGTTCATGCATGAAAGATTCGTGCAGTTCAGCCGTGATATCCATTACCTGGCTGCGGAACTTGAGATAGGCCGGCATGCCCTCGGCCTCGTAGTACATGCCCGTGGCGCAGATAATATTCAACCCGGTCTTCTCCGCAACCATCTTGTCAAGCTCTATGTTCCTCCATAGGTCGCAGGGCGTGGCGTCCACTACGGTTTTGATCCCATACTTCTTGACCTCACCCAGGGCCTCAGCGCAGGTAGTTGCTAGTTCCTTGAGATCAAGTGGTTGTGCCAGTGCATCATGTTCCCATCCCGGGTAGGCCAGTACCATGTGCTCGTGCATTAGTGTGGGTCCCATCCGGTCAGCGGGGACTGTGCCGAGGACGGTATTGATCTTTGTCATTCCTGCCTCCTAAAAACTGCCTCATTGTAGTGAAAAGATTGACTGTAACGCAAAATAGCATCGAGGACTGGCAAGGTCAATATTTATGACCCTTGCTCACGCCTGCTTTCAGATAATCGATGTAATTTTAAGCCTCCCTCCACTATTACATAGAACTAGTAGACCGCTGTTTTGCATCGTAGTTAGACCGTAGGCTGTAGCTAAACTGGCGTTGGAGTTGGCGTTACTGTGAATTACGCCCATGTGTTTTATGATCTCTTTTTCATTCAGTTGGGGTCAGGGCTGAAGAAGCTATCCTTCCCCTTGGTGTTCAATGGGGATGTGCGAAAGTCCAGCCAAAATTCTACAGCAGGGTGGGCTAGTAACGAGTGTAACAAAACGATGAAATGTTGAGTTTGCGATTGAAATCCCTGCCCAAAAGGCTTGTAATGGATTACGAGGGTTGCAGTATTTGGGCTTGTAACAGTCATGAGACATATCACCATTGCATTTGTCCAGTAAATGGGGCCATAATAGCGTATCAACTGGAAATAGCAAGTTATCACAATCAAGGAGGCGAGGTAGTATGGAAGCAAAGGCTTTTGCCCTAATTGAAACAGCAGTGGGTAAGACCAAAGAAGTCTTTAGTGCTTTGCAAAAACTAGCGGCGATAAAGAGCGTTGACACAGTGACTGGACCCTATGACATTATTGTCACGATTGAAGGAGCCGACCTTAACACCATAGGTAACGTTGTTGCTACAAAGATACATAATATCTCAGGCATCAATAGAACGGTTACCTGCCTATGCATCCGGGTCGGCTGAGGGAATAAGAAAACACCTTTTGGCTTATTGTTTAGTCTTACGAATACCTATATTCGCTCATTCACAGAACACCCTTCAATCTCTGCCAACAACCTATCTATTAGACCGACAGTAGACCATGCCCATGACCATTCCGTAACGGGGTCAAGTTTATGGTGGTATGGATTTCTGAGATAAGAAAATACGCCAAGCATTATACGATGAAATGAGGCCTGTTTCTGTCTTTCACTACTGACCACCAAAACGGGATTGTCGGGTGAAAATAACTTATTCACAAGATTTTCACCAACCTGGTCATTAGCTTGAGGAATCAAGCGAGCCAATGTTGCATGTGATGGCTTGCTCCGGATGCGGTCTTCTAAAATAGTTGTTGCTTCTCGAATCACTCTGTCATATGCTGTCGGAGCCCTCAGCAGGTCCAGACAACGGCTCCGAAGTCCACTATCCTTAATAACTAATATGGGATTAGGCTCTTCCCGAGGCCAAATTCCTGCCTCTATTGTTCCAAGAGCTGTGTTCAACAACGCCGTCACAGGTGCCTTAAACTCATAGAAATTGTATTTCGTCTCATTATGCCCACCCATCAGCGCAGTGAGAAGCAAAGCTCCGTGAGAGATTGCTTGAGATGCGACGCCGTATGTGCCGCCTGTGCTGACTGCTCCGTTACCCACTATTTCTAACACTAGCCCAGTTACTTTAGGTGATAGTTGCTGCAATTTTGTCCGGAGGTTGTCAAGACGGTCTCTTCTTCTTTCACCAAAGATTTCGTCAGCATATTCATTGAACAACTTAAGAAAAGATTCTATGGTATTCTTAGCCTGTTGCGCTTGTGTTAGCTTATCCATTTGGCTAGCCATTAAATGTGGTCGTAAATTGCAAAACGGTTACTTATTGTTGGTTGCCCCATCATGGTCTGCCGAACGACCTCTACTAGGTTTATTTCACTCGGATTGTAGCACTGAGGTTCTATGTACGCAATACCAATATCCCGACACGTGTTAAACAGGATGACGGAATGTTCAGCCGTAGAAGTACGAGGATGGAGATAAGACATCGTATAGGCATCCTCATAGCTTGGTTATGTAAATGTAGTCTAAACCCTCACGCATAAAGATGTTTGTTACTACAACATCCTGGTTCGTTTTCGCAATTTCGTCTTGTATAGCTTCTTGAACCCATAGAGGATGGTCGAACAAGCGTTTAGCTATGGCACTAAACCTACTACGCACTTCGGGAGGGAAACTTGGTCGATAACAAAGTGAGCCATAAACTTTACTGCCTCTCATCTGCTCAAGGCTAAACCGAAGCCCTTCCTCTAATGTGTTGAGCCAATTATTGAATGCCGTTCGATAGAAGAAGGTTCGCGACATTTTATGGTGCTTAGATGTTGGATTATTAGGGTCCCACTTGTCCGTAATTGCGTATTCTTCGATTAGTCTTAAAAGAAAAATCAAATTATCAATTTCGTCTGATCGGTAATTAGTATCACTTTCAGATAAGTCCCCTACCGCTGAGAGATTACAGAATTTTGAAATGAATCTTTCAATGCTCTGCCACAGAATAGGTTGTTGCTTCTGATCAGTGCGACTTTCAGCACCATACAAACGAATGATATCCGTCTCGATGTTGATTTCTTTAAGGATGGAAGAGAGTATAAAGCTTCTGATGGCTGGGACGGATTCGCCGCTGAGAATATCTGCCTCAGAATATGGGGCCTGTGGGTCACCACACCTTTTCCTAAAAGCCTCAATTTTTTGTCCATATATGTCGGCTAGCTTGGCATCAATGTGTGATTTCTTATAGCGTTGCTGAACAAAATCAGTGTGTGCCTCATATACCGTTACTCGCAGAGCATTGACATCAGGGGAAACAAATACTAAGCAGGATATGCGGTCTTTGTTATTTCCGATCATTTGGGCCACAGCCTTGTGTTGACCATCGAAAAGCTTAAGGGTTTTTGTATCCGGGTCGAGGCGAGTAAGAGAAGGCAAAAGTTGAGTCGATGATTTGAGGTTAAATATAAGGGGTAGTATTTTATTATCATCAAGAGGCCGCAGCTGGATTTCGTTATCATTCTCAATGTATTTCGTTTCTATTTCGTGAAAAAAATAATAGTGATCCTTAACTCCAATCTTCTGGTTGTACAATGGTAACTGGACACCGTTGAACGTTATTGTTCTATTATCTGTTGATATAGAGTAAACAGACGGAACTGCAGATGGGCATAAATCCGCAAAACCTTGTACGCTCTTGAGGCACCTTTTAATTCTCACTTCCTCTCGATAATCAATAGGCGTCTTTCTACCCTTTGCAGCGTGGCAATTAAGTTTCCGTTCATCCGGTGATGCATGTACCGGGGCAAAGTTACTCAAGTCCTGCGGATAACCATCACCATAGCTGTAAATGTGGTCAAATTGAATTTCCTCTCTGTTGTAGCCTTCTAGCGGGTCATTGCAGATATAGCAATTTTTGTGTTTTTCAAGTAGCTCTTTTTTCTCTTCCTCAGTTAATATACGTCTTTCTTCTTTCGGCATTGAAGGGACCCTCCTAAATATGCAATTTAATATTGCTCGACTTCATGTTGCCACAATCTTATCCACCTCCTCATTATGAAGTTACTAAAAGAGTCCGGGTAAAGAATTAACTATCTTAACAGTGTTCAAGCTAACCGAAACTACTTTACCAATAAGACGTATGATGTACTGGGAGTCGTCGACCCTGTTTGGGTCATTGACTATGCCACTTCTTTTATCGGTACTTATTTGATACTGGTCAATAATCCAATCGAGAGCAGAGCGGTTGCCCAAACGGTATTCAAAAACCTCCGGAGGGATACCATCCAAAGTGAGAAAGTCATTGTAGACAATATGCGTTTTGTCCTTGGACAGGGTCATTCTCTCTACACGATAATTTACCTTAGCATCTTTATTTTCTAACCAGGTAAGCGGGTATTCGGTTTGTCCTTCATAGTTTATATGAAGCTCTGCGAGCTGCTTCCCAGCCTTGGCGAATTCCCAGAAATCGGGGGCAAAAGGTATGCGCGGCAGCTCGCGTTTCAAATTGGCCGCATATTTCTCACGGTACTGAGGGTGATGTAGGACAGCATAGATATAGTGGAATATATCCAGCTTTGAAATATGGTTGTCTTGGTAGTGCTCTTGAAATTGAATTAGTGCCCAATCTGTTATGTTGTCCTGCCGGTTAGTGCTATCTTCCGAGTACGTGAACAAGGGGAAGCACGCGGTAGCTGCGCCGAAACCACCACACATGACGAAGTTCGGAATTACATTTGACATCAAGCAGCAAAATGGCTTTTCACCAGACAGGTTCACACAAATCACATGGTTTTCATCTACAGAATGAAGGGGGAACAATCGTTCATGGATACCAGGTTCATCCACTATGATATCTGCATAATACAGATACAGCTTAGTAAATGGCCTGTAAAGGCTTGCACGGATACGTTGTCTATCAAAATTGAATGTATCGGTATTCTTCAAATGCCGTTTTAGATTTCTGCTCCATTTAATATGGTCGTAATTCACGAAGCTATCAATATCTTGGGGTTTATTTTTTTGGATATAGCGGTACACTTCCGAGTTATAATAATCGCCAAATTGTTGTGCGCTCTTCTCAAGACTTTGCCTGTTAAAATGGTAAACCAGTGCATCACGGGCGGTGTTAACACCGGGCGAAACAGTATTGAATATAGAAAATGATTCAGGTCCGCCCGCTTTTACCTTCGGTTTTGCCACCGGCATGAATGTTTCAAAGTCACTTCGTAAGCCTTCGGTTAGCCAAGTATGGTTTCTGTCAGGTATGACTTCTTTCCATTGCACATTGGTAAAGTACTGCTTCTCATTAAGGAAATCGTACTTCTGTTCTTTGCGCCAGAGTTCATCGACCCGGGCATAATATATCTTGGCCTTCTTGGGCAATTTACTTTTCATCTTCACAAAGAGATTAAGACTTACCCCTACTTGAATGCCGAAGACATTGTGAGTGGTGCCGGATAGCTTCGGGTTCTTACGAGTATTGCCACCTAAATCTAAAATATGAATGGAATTGAAATCCTCTTCTAAACACTTTCTCATACTGTCGAAAGTAATTTCATTTACAAAGCTATTATTGGTCACAAAGGCTACTATTCCTTCGTCACCGATTCTGTCCGATGCCCAGCGTATAGCTTTAACGTAGGGGTCGTTCAATTTTCTGAGTAAAGTGGCTTTTGAACCCTTTCCATAGGTTTGTGAAACACGCCTATCTATTTCCTCGTATTTACGATTCTTGTTGTTATCATTTTCGTTTACCTGTCCGGCGTTATAAGGCGGATTGCCAATGATGACGAAAATGGGTGTACTCTGCTGCCGCTTAACTCTCGCAGTGTTCTCTTTAGTAAAAAACGAGAGTTGCTTTACTTTAGCAAGGTCAAAGGTATCAACAAGGCAGATTCCCTCAAACGGCTGGTAGTTTCCTGTAGCCTCATAATACTCATGCTCAATATTCATCGAGGCGATGTAGTAGGGCAGAAGCATGACCTCGTTGCAGTGGAGCTCACTGACATACTTGTAGGGTAATCTTGAGCGCTGCATCTCCCGCATAACCCACAAAATGAAATTGCCGGTGCCGACGAATGGGTCAATAATATGCACCCCCTGATCGGAGAGAGAACGCCCAAACTCTTTTTGCAGGATATGCTCTACGGATTTGACTATAAATTTCACGATGGGCTGCGGAGTATAGACTATGCCGTGTGTGTCAGCCACTTTGACTGAGAAGCCCTGGAAGAACTTTTCATAAACCGTGTTAAGGAAGCTCTGCTTCTGGGAGAAATCGTCGATAGTGGCCGCGGTCGTCTCAATAGCGACATAGAAGCGGTCAAGCGGCTTGAGGAACTCGTTGCGGCTAAAGTATTGCGATGTCAGAGCTGAGATGACTTTTTCAATTTCATGGGCTATGACATTTCGTTCAACGAAATCGGGGTTATTAAAGACTTTGCGGAAAATGCGCTCGGTAAGTAGGTGTTGAATAAGCATCTCCTCTACAGCCTGAATTGAGATATTGGGATTAATGGTCTCCTGGCAGAGTTGAACAAAATCGTTGAATGCCTGAATAAAAAGGCTGTTGGTTTGGCGTTCCTTTTCGATGAGTCCAAGCAAGCCGGTGGCTAATTCTTGTACTTTGAGTTTGAATTCTTCGACAGCCTTCTGCCACTGCTCAAAGGCAGGTGCCTCGTATTCGAAGAAGACTTTTAGACCTTCTATGAGAAGTTCTGGCTTAGAGATATCCTCATCAAAGACCTTTTGTCCATCTTGCCATACAACAATACGGTCTGGTGCTTGAAAAAGTATGTTATTCTTAGGATAGCCAGCATCAAACTTTTTCTTTATTTCTTTGTCGAGGTCATCGCTGGTATCCTTTGCCTCCCAATAGCCATGCACAAGGTTGAACGTGTCGACCAGAGCGCCATCAACAAATTTGGTATGCGTGCCAGTTTTAAAGGGGTACTTCTCAATGAGTGTCTGGTCGAATTGACCGGCGCAATGGCGAATTAATGAGGCAAAAGCCGGTGATACAGCGCCTTCATGTGCCACACCAAGGTCAGAGAGGCTACTGATAGCTTCATAGTATGCTTTGACCGATTTATGACCGGGTTTAATATTTAGAGTCATCATTGCCCCAACTTAACCGAATCGAACGCCGCCAATTTGAGCATAATCAAATTGCGTAGACATGTCAAGGATAACGAAAATAAAGAGGCACAACGCACCCCGGACAAAAACGTAGCCATTATTGGCAGCTGTGGAGTTAGGCAACAATACTGACTATCGTGCAATTCCCATCTATTGAACAGGAACTCACATAGTGAACTCAATTATCGACCGCCTACTCCTGATGCTATTATGCTAGTGAGGCTGATTTAGCAAATATATATTTGTTGGGAGCAGGTCACCATGTCAGCTTCAGAATCAGCTGAAATTATTCATATATTCCATATTTGCTTTGAAGCTAAAATGAAAACCTCAAATGATATAATAAAATGGACTTAAGAAACGAAAAGGGGGTTATGATGCCAGATTTCGTAAAGCAGTATGAAGAGTTGGAGGAGTGCTTCGAGAAAGAAGTAAAACGGGACCGAGACAAATGCAAGGATACCGTCTATGTGCCACCGTTCATCAGGCCCAGTTGTCAGGCAGATTACATTTTCATTGCAATGGAGCCTTCTCTAACGACGAAATGGGCAGGGAGTACTCCAAAGCGAAAAGGTGGGGAGGCAGCAGTCAACAAGGGATACCGAAGCTTCATGCCTGGCAGCCTTGGGGTCTGCATCTTACACTATTGTGCTAAGAAGTATCTGTGCACAGAAGGACAGACCTATTACATCACTGACATGTCCAAAGGCGCGATGCCGGTGAAAAGGGCAAAGCATGGCCGTAAAGAACGCTGGGAGGGGTGGTTTCCGTTGCTTGAAAAGGAGCTGAAGCTGGTGGCCAGGGAAGATGCGACAGTGTTTGCGATCGGCAGAGATGTGGCTGACTTTCTGACCCAGAAACGGGTTCAGGGTAAATTTGACTATAAGCCTGTATATCTGTTACACCACTCAGACAGGAATACCAGAGCCCGAAAGGAATTCGTTGCTGGAAGAAAACCTGAGTTCAAAGAGTTTAAGCGAAACGTTACTGAAAAAGACCTTAAAGACTTCGCCAGCGCGCTTCTATCCGAAGCCGGCACCGAGTGGGCTATTACGAAGTCTAAGAAGCGCCTTGAAAGACAAAAGCTGAGCGATTCAAGGAAGATGCTCATCTTCTGCTACAAGAACACATTTGAAGGATGCAAACGAAACAAGCAGTTAAAATAAGAGGCATCCTCAATCTCAACTTAGAGGAAAAGATTATGAGTGACAAACGCATTATCTGGCGGGAGGTTGACCGAATCAACACCTCCCCCGTAGCCGAGAAAATCCAGCTGGAGGTACCCCCACCATTCATCAAGCTGAAACCGCTCCAAGCCCTGTGGTACCTGATGACAGGACGATAAACGTGAATGTCACAAAATAGCGGTTTGTGTAGACGCGAGTATTCGTGATACATTCATGTTTGAGAGTGCTTGGATAACTGCCTTCATTTTCCCCATTCTTCACCTCCTGAGCAGTGTTGTTATGTCGCTATCTTAGTACTAGTATTGGTTGTTTGCAATGACTGGTATGTTGCTGCTGGGGTTCCATGTTGGAACGCGAAGCCACATTCAACATAATAGGGAATGGGCAAAACAAGGAAAGATAAGGGTTTATAGACTTTGAAATACTGGCATTAACTGATTAAGAAAGCCTACGTAGCAACAAAATCAATACATATATAGCCGCGATACTAGTGCAGCTATTAAGATGATAGGCCAAAGAGTACCAATATTAGGTAGGGCCGTAAGCATGGTGGGAGGAATCTTTAGTTTTGCGGCCTTACTCAGGTGCTCAGCGCCGGACAATATGCACTAGCGTCACACGACAAATCCAGCAGGTTACTTTACTATCAGTTTCCTTCAAGTATCAGAAGAAAGTCATGCAGGGAGCCACTGTTACGCCTTGCTATGTGAAATCTGAGAATCTCGAACATTTGGGGGCCGTGTATTGTTTCGCTATATGAGTGTTTGCCTGTAAAACACTTCTTAAGCTCATCTTTGCCATTCGAACCTTCGTAATTCTTCTGCCTTAAATTGTTCATGATAAAGGATTTCTGACTCGACAACTGTTCAATATCAGCTAGATACCAGTTTTCTATCATCCTATTTGGGACAGCTGCAGTGACTCGATTTCCAGCATACTGAGCAGTTAATCGGCTTCTTAACGTAGCAACGAAGTGATCATAGTCATCCGTTCTCATTTCAAAATCAGTTAGGATTACTACTTTGTTGCAACCGCAAGCCCTGAGCATGGAGATTTGTTTGCGAGAACCTAACACAATAGCTTCAATGGGAGTAGTATGGCTTCTCGGCCCGTCTGTCTTTAGAATCCTACAATTTTCTACAAATCGAGCCTTTAGACTGTTATAATCACCTTGCCCATCTACAATAACGCCAACCTTACGCATGCTAAGGAACTCCACCTAATGCGCCACTTACCCAGAAATCACCAAGACGGAAGTCAGATTCCAGAAGAACACGCTCTATTTCTTCTTTATCAGCAATTTCGTTGATTTTCGTACCATCCTTGGTTTGACTTACAATAAGAACCTCTTCGGCAAACGCCGAATTGAGTACTGTAGACGAGTGAGATGCCAGTACGAAAATAGCATTGTTTATCTTCGCATGTTCTCGCATCATGCTGATTAATCGTTGCTGCATCCAAGGGTGAAGGAAGTTCTCCGGCTCCTCGAGTATATAAACCGAGGAATATGGAACAAAAATGCTAACCAAAATACACAACCATTTTATGGTTCCGTCAGAAACTTCCTGCGGATAAAATGTTTCCTTGCCTGCCCGAAAGACGACGAATCGCTTGCCGTTAGTCTCATCTATCTTAACACTTACACTTTCAATAGGTTTTACTGCTGCAGATAATTCCTTGTTAATGTTTTCGAAGGCCTGTTTGTAGACTCTCTGCAGTTCCGTAGGAGTGTATCTCCGAAATCTGTAATCATAACGATGAGGGTATGCATAATATGGAAAATCAGTCATGGGGTAATCGTAACCCATAAAGCTTTCCATACCATAATATCGGGCCAACTCTATTCTATCAAAGCTCCTCTTCTCCAATGCGTCGATTACTTCAGCTACCCCATCTCCATTTGGCTGCATTTTAGCGAAAGGCAGACGCTCTGCGGATTGTCGCGCGGTATCAGGGTGAATATTATATTCATTAAGATAGAAGAAGAGGTTATATAAATGTTGAAGTTTGTCATCAAATCTCATAATGAGTGGAAACACGGACTCATCTGGTCGTACTCTTGCCCGTCTAATAATAAGCCGCAGCATTCTTTCCTCAAATTCACTATGTATGTCTTTCTTTGACTTGGATGAAAACATCCTATTCCACCGTGAGAATAGGTCACGCCCGAATTCATGGGGTTCAGATAGGTGCAGTATTGTTTTAGTGCTTTGTGGATTTCCTCGGTCAACATTCAAGCGAAATAGAAGCTTTTGCTTGCCTCGCACATTAGCATATATACTCACGTCCTCACACTTTATGGCGGCAATCTTCTCTGGCCCCATCTGAGAAATCTCAACTCTCCAAGAGAATGTGCATGGCCATTTTCGTTTTCGATATACTCTGTCACCATAATCGTGTTCTATGGAGAATGAGACTGTATCCTCTCCTCTTCGGAATATACGTGTGGCTCCTCCATTTCTTGCCGTCGCTTGTGCGGCCCCTAATACAAACAAATCACGCACGAATTTTAGTGAAGTGAGTATGCAAGTCTTACCTGACCCGTTAGGGCCAATCAGAATGTTCAAACCTTCTTTGAGTGCCAAGTCAATAGAGGATATCGATTTGAAATTCTTGACTGTTATGTTAAAAACCATGTGGTCATAGCTCTACAATATTGATTTTATGCCTCAATTATACACCCAAACCAGAATAAAATACTCTCTACTCCATTTTTTGCAGCAGTACGCGTGGATACCAGAGGACTTTAATCAGGTGGCCGATTAATCCACTGCTCGACACTCACGTGATAGGAGCATGTGACAGAGCGACGTTCGCTATAACTACGTTACCTGGAAAGTAGCATATAAACTGGCGCTTTAGTAGCAGAATCTTTACTAACGCTTTGTAAGAATATCGTGTATAGCCTTTAGTTCGTGAAGATGAGGGTTTATAGACCTTGAAAGACGGGCATTAAGTTGGCCGGAAAGGTGACGCTGCCCTGGGCACGGCTGATGGTAATTACCTTGTCCTCAACCGGCTGGCGCAACGATTCCAGAGACATCTAGCGGCTTGTTCAATATGAGCTCAAATATTTCTCAAGAAATAATTAATAAAAGTATCCGGCCAGCTCCAATGTGACAAATGCATAAACAAAAGGGCGAAAAGTTCAGTTTTAATGCTTTGTCGTTTCATACTATTTACTGGCTGATGAGAATTGTCTATAATACAGCTTGGGAATATCAATGAGTAGGTGGTGAGATGCAGCAGTGGTATCAGTGTCCTAACTGTGGTGCTCCAGTTGCTTTTGGGGTCAGGTTCTGCGGTCATTGCAGAACACAGCTAAATTGGCCAGCGCAACAGCAACCCCAACCTCCATCACAATATCAGCAACAATCAGTTGGTTGGCAGGCGCATCAGCAGCAAGCTGGCTATGGCCAGCAGATAGAAAACCAGCGCAAAAAGAAGAGTCCGTGGCTTATCGTGGGTCTTGGCGTGATGACGCTCGTCCTTTTGATAGGTGGAATAGCCTGTGCTGTTGGCATGACTTCGCAAGGTACTGCACCTAGCACCCCTCCTTCTACAGCTCAGCCCTCGCCCCCAGCAGGAACACTTCCTCCGGCTACCTTCGCTCTCAGTACAAGTGTCAACCCTTCTGGTGCTGGTTCTGTATCTCCATCAAGTGGTCAGTACCAGCAAGGCGAACAGATAAGCGTAACGGCTAGCCCATCGAGCGGCTACACATTTAGTCATTGGAGTGGTGCTTCTACAGACATATCGCTGGTTATTAACGTAACTATGGACTCAAACAAGGATTTGGTTGCCCACTTCACGAAAATTGCGCCTCTATCAAAATCAGAGATTCAAATAATTGAGCACCGTCTAGTAATTGAGCAGCATCCACCAGCTGGTACTTTTACTTATGTTCGTGGGAAAGTTAAGAACACAGGTGAAGTTACACAAGCATCTCTTGATGTAACCATCTGGGTACAATACGAAGTAGAAGGGTTGGAGGGTAGGACATTTAATCAGCCAGGATCTATCGACTTGCAACCTGCAGCATTTAAGCCTGGTGAGGTTCGGGATTTCGATGTATTGGTTCAGAATGGTGCAAAAGAGGGTTATCAGATTTCAGTAAGTGTGACACCACCTTAAAGGTTTAAGAGGCAACATGTTCTGCAGCTGTTCTTTGCTATTCTGAATTTGTTTTGGGGTTAGTTGCCGTAAATATACAGTTTAGTTTAGAAAGTGTAATGTACTCAATTGAGAGAATTTATTTTCGAAGGCCCACTCGATAACACAATTGTCCATATTGTACAGTTTTAATAAAAAAGCTGGGCATTTGTACCCAAATACCCAGCTCTGTCGAATCTCAGAATAAATTGATTTAACCCTTGCCAATCCTAAACATCTTAGTTCCGCATTTTGGGCAAGTACCTTGTGTTGCCGGCCTGCTATTCTTCATCTTAATGGCTTTCGGATTACTCATTTCCCTCTTTGTTTTACATTTCATACAGTATGCTTGCATTAAACACCTCCCTTTTGTATTTGAGCGTAGGATATACCACATTCAGGCTAAGTGTCAATCGTTGTGCTTTGAACATTAGCCTGTTTTGTGTAATCGGCTGCTATCGAGATAGGCTGAAGTGAAGACGAAAAGTTCTGTCTATTGTACACTTAGGCCCACCATTCGTTTTAAGGCGCGACCCGCAGACTCCCTACTTCAGTTCACCCTCTTAACGAAAATGTTTTATAAGTAAAATGCAATGTTTCTGGCACAGTCTAATCTTAAACTCGCTTTTTGTCTTATATGGTAACTAATATCGCGTCTCCATCAACTCTTACCTTGAAAGATTTCTCAGGATTCGTTGCCGGTCCTTTTATAACTGCTCCGGTTCTTATATCAAAAATTGAACCATGACAGGGACACTGAACTTTTTCTCCATTTAGAGTCCCATCCGAAAGCTTGCAACCTCTATGTGTACAAATATTTCCCACCGCATAATATGCTCCGTTTACGTTGGCGACAACTATTTTTTGGCCACTATTTTCAATACCTATCATTTTCCCGGTGGACACGTCTTTTGTAGATGCAACTCTGACTTCCATCCTTTTCCTCCTTTATATGACTATATTTTAGTAGCCTAAAGTCTGTGCTATCATTAATTACATTCTACGCGCTTTCGCTCACTAGTACCATACGAAAACCCGCGTACGTCTGCACAGAATACCCGCAACTCTTTCAGACCTTGACACTTATTAAGTAGTAGAATTAACATACTTACAAACCGTCGCATACTCAACAGCAATAGAAGAGAGGCAATCATGACATTAAAGATGTCGCTTAAGGAGGCTAAGGAGCGTGCCATCGAACTGATGCATCGGGGTTACCACTGAGGTCCGAGCGTCCTGCAAGTTATGTGGGAAACTTACGGACTGGGCAACGAAGACCTTCTTTGGTCGGGCACCGCATTCACAGGTGGCATAGGTGGGCAACAGCAAGCACCATGCGGCGCCATATCTGCTGCAGCAATTTGCCTCGGTTTGCGCCATGGTAATTACGCAACAGATAAACAGAAGACCAAGCAAGCACGATTAGATGCACGTCAAAACGCGAGTGAACTTATCAGGGAATTCAACGAGAAATTCGGCTCTATTATTTGCCTCAATTTGGTTGGGATCGATTTTTCTGAACCCGGGGGATACCAACGGTTCCAGGAATCGGGTATCTCGAAGGAAAAATGCGACCATTATGTCCAGTTCGTCATCGAGAAGCTCTACGAACTTGATACCAAGATTAATACTGTTCATGTGCCAAGACAGGTAACTATATACACAAAGCCAGGTTGTCCCTTTTGTGCTGCAGCTAAGCAGGACCTTGAAGAGCGTGGTGTTCCTTATAACGAGTTAAGCACTCAGGACAACCCGAAGGTTGTCCGGGAGGTAATGCGTCTTTCGAACGGTAAAGGCATAGTTCCTATTCTGGTAATTGGAGACGAGGTCAAGGTGGGTTTCGGCGGCGGCTGAACTATCTAGACTGCGGCGGTTCGCCGCAGACCAACTGCCATAAGAATTTTGGCACAATATCCTTAATCACGAAACATCAACCAAAGGAGCCAGGCGTTCGATTGTCTTTTCTACGAATTGTTCCTCGTCAATCGAAATTTGAATTGCTCCCTGGGGGCAGATATCAACACAGCGACCACAACCACGACAGTCATCACTTCTGACAGCATGATTGTCGACCAGATGGATAGCATCAATAAAACATACGCCTTGAGCACAGGTCCCGCAGCCGGTGCATTGCCCGTTAACAGTCACCTTAACCCCAGGCATTCTCGTTGTTTTGGCGCTAATTTGAGGAGCGATATGAGGTAGTATCCGCCACAGACAACAGCAGGGGCAGCAGCTGCATATAGTGAGCAATCTGTTACCTGGCCCAATACCGAGCCACACTGTGTCAAGCTTATTGCGGCCGATGAGATGAACCAAGCCGGCTTCCCGGCAGCGCCGTACATGGTCATGTGCCTCCTCTTTAGTCACACGGCGGCCGAGTTCCGGATTAATACCTAATACCGCATCTCCCAGTAAGAGACAGCCGAGGTCAATCGGGTAGTCTTGGCACTTAGAGGCATCACGGCAGATGCAGGTATTCATAATCCAGTGATAATTTGCCTTCTCAATAAAATGCCCTACCACCTGAGATGGCAATACCACCTGATCAGGCCTATCAACGGATATATTCAGGGGAATTACCCGGTCTTTGGGCAGGTAAATTATGTCGTCACCGGCAAAAAAACAGCGGTCAATCGCCGTGCCAATCAATGGCAATCTGGTCAGTTTGGCGGCTAGAAACCGGGCGGGGAAAGCTTTCTTGATAAGTCCGACAAACCATAAAGGTCGTCCCATAATCAGAACAACGCTTTAAATACTCAATGCATCAAGCTATCAGCAGCCAGATATGAAATTAAAGAGCTGGGTATCTATATCCGATAGAATCCCAGCCCTTTTAGAAGTCTTAACTACCGAATAACTTTAGCTTTTACCTATTCTGAACATTTTAGTCCCGCACACAGGGCATGTACCGTTGGTTGCCGGCTTGCCATTCTTCATCTTTATGCTCTTTGGATCCTTCATTTCCCTCTTAGTGCGGCACTTCATGCAGTATGCTTGCATTTCTTCCCTCCTTAGCAATACACAATAAACCATAACGAGTAAAATGTCAATAGTACCAACGTCACGAATAGCTAGAAAATTCAAATTTTATGGACTCAGATGGAATAGGCAAACCTTTGTTGGTAATCCGGTCTTAGTTGCACTGACAACCTCTTGACAAGGCTATTAACTAATGCTAGATTTGTTTTCATCGATTAGTTTGCGAAGGGAGGTTTTGCAATGGCGAAGTTCTTCACTCAAGAATGGGGCGATTTATACAAGGAGGCGATAAATAACAACAAGACATACGAGGAGGCAGCCAAAACCTGGGAGGGTGATTTTTACTTTATTATGGAGGCAGGCGGCCCGGTCAAAGAGCTGGGTTATCAGTACATAGACCTTTATCACGGCAAATGCCGAAAAATAGAAATTGTTACCGATCCCAGCAAATACAAACCTGAATTCACGATGTCAGCCTCATATCCTGTCTGGAAGAGAATAGCTACAAAAGAGCTCGACCCTATAAAGGCTATGATTACCAGACAAGCCAAACTCTCAGGAAATATGGCCAAAATCATGCGCTACGTCAAGGCGGCTAACGAGTTGACCACCAGCACCACACGCGTGCCAACTGAGTGGCTGGACTAATCTAGACCAGTTTGGATGCGCGAAAATAGAGGAGGCTATCATGTGGACTTTTTCATGCCCATTTATCGCCTATGGTGATAATTCTCTTGAGTACATAGCACAGATTCAGGGTAAAAAAGCTTTCATTGTCACAGACAAAAACATCGTAAAACTCGGGTTAACAAAGCTGGTTACCGACCAATTGGATGCAGTAAATATCAAATGGCAAATTTTTAATGAAATAGAACCAGAGCCTTCACTTAATACGATTAAAAAGGGAGGTGTAGCTGTAGGAAAGTACCAGCCAGACTGGGTCATCGGAATAGGCGGTGGTTCATGCATGGACGCTGCCAAAGCTATTATTATCCTGCTGGTACGACCGGACCTGGAGCCGGATTGTATGATTGCCTCCGATACTTACAATTTCAGAGCCAAGGCCAGGCTCATGGCCATTCCCACCACCAGCGGCACGGGGTCTGAAGCTACATCAATGATAATACTCACCGACACGAAAGAGCAGCGTAAAATCAGCATGATGAATATAGAATGTATGCCAGATGTCGCCATCCTTGACCCTGCTATGATTGTTGGCATGCCACCGCAAATCACAGCCGATACTGGCATGGATGTACTCACTCACGCCATTGAGGGATACGTTTCAAGCTGGGGTACCAGTATCACAGAGGGGCCGGGATTGATTGCCACGCGGAAAGCTTTCGAATATCTGCCTGAAGCTTATAAAAATGGGGGCAATCTTGAGGCACGTAAGGAAATGCAGAACGCCGCCATACTCGGTGGAATGTCCTTCGGTAATTCTATGGCCGGATTGGGCCATAGCACCGGCCACGCCCTGGGTGCAATTTTCCATGTGCCTCATGGACGCACCGTGGGTCTCTTCCTGCCCTATACTATGGAATACCTTATAAACGGCTCCCAGGAAACGACGGCCAAGTATGCGGAGATAGCCCGCTATTGCCGCATTTCATCCGCCAGTTCTGACAAGGAATGTGCTAAAGCCCTGGTCGCCAAAATCCGGGCACTAGCCAAGGAAATCGGTCAACCATTGTGTGTCAAGGAATGCGACATCGACAAGACGAAGTACGATGAATCAATTCCCGGGCTGATAGACAGAGCCTTGAACGAGGCTATGACCATGACCGTAGCCCGCATTCCCGAGGGGGAGGACCTGGGCAAAATCTTCAGCTACGCCTACGAAGGTAACAGCATTGACTTTTAATAGTATCAAAAGGAGGCAACCATGAACGGATATCATGGCAAAATCCTGGTAGCTGACCTTGGCCAAGGTACGCTTATCGATGAACCTCTGAATGAGAAATATGCCCGCGATTTCATCGGCAGCACCGGCCTTGCTGCTCGCTACCTGTATGACATGGTCGATGAGAAAACCGACCCGCTGGGACCTGATAACCCGCTTATCCTGATGCCGGGTCTACTCAATGGTACCAGCGGTCCCAGTGTTAGCCGATGGGGTGGAGCTACTAAATCACCTTATACCGGGCACTATGGTGACGCCAATGCCAGCGCCTGGTTCGGCGCTGAACTTAAAAACGCCGGCTACGATGGCATTATACTCAAAGGCAAGTCGGCTAAACCGGTGTATATTTATGTTAAGGACGGCACTGCGGAACTTAAAGATGCTAATGGCCTTTGGGGCAAGGATACCTATAAGACTCAGGAGGAAATTAAGAAGACATTTGGAGATAATCGCACACAAATTGCATGTATCGGCCCCGCCTCGGAGAACCTGGTACTTTATGGCAATATCATGTCAGAGTATGGCCACTGCTTGGGCCGGGCTGGGCTGGGATGTGTTATGGGCTCAAAGAAGGTCAAAGCTATCGCAGTGCGCGGCAAAATGAAACTACCCATGCACGATTCAAAAAAGTTTCGTGAGTTGGCGCGCCAGGCTATGCAGGAAGTGAAAGAGGGATTTTTTACGCAGTGGATGCATGAAGGCGGCACAGCCTCATGGGTCGATTCTGCGATTGCCTATGGCGATGGCCCAACCAATTACTACACTGCCCCTACCCTGCCGCAAGCAACCAAAATAAGCGGCGCCGAGCAGTTTGAGAAATTTCAGACCGACAGCACCGCTTGTTACAGCTGCCCGATACGTTGCCGCAAGATATTACAAATCAAAGAAGGAAAGCATTTATATGATAGGGTCGAAGGGCCAGAATATGAAACATTGATTGCTCTGGGGGCGATGATGGGGCTGGACCTTGATATGTCCACCGCTGTTTACCTTAACGAGATGTGTAACGCTTATGGGTTCGACACTATAAGTAGTGGCGCCAGTGCCGGCTATGCATTTTATCTCTATAACTTAGGTGTAATTTCGGAGAAGGAAACTGGTGGCCTCAAACTCACCTGGGGTAATGTCGATGCCGCTGTTAAGCTTTTGCACCTTATCGGCAAGAACCAGGGCTTCGGTGCGATACTGGCCGGCGGGACGAAGCGCATGGCTCAAAAATACGGCCGGCCTATTGGAGAGGCTGTCCAGACGAAGGGCCTCGAGATTCCGATGCATGACCCAAGGGCATACCATAGCATGGGGCTTATCTACGCCACCTCGCCACGCGGTGCCGACAACAACAAAAGCCCCGGTTACCTGATAGATGGCGGCACAGGGCATCCTGACCTGGCTTTTGATATAACAGACCGCTGGGCTGATGATAAAGCAGCGATGGTAGAAAGAAGCCAGAACTGGGTAGCTGTAAGCGATTCCATCGGTATTTGCGTGTGGGCAATTATACCAGTTACCTTGATAACCGCTATGGTCAATGCCTCTACAGGCTGGAATACGGACCTGGAGCAGTTGTTGAGAGCGGGGGAACGTATCTTCCAGTTGCAGCGAGCCCTTTCCTGCAAGCTCGGCATCTCTGCGAAAGATGACGTGCTGCCCGAGCTAATCATGAAGCCTATACCCGAGGGCGGAACAGAGGGCCATGTGCCCAATATGGAGAAGATGCTGCCCGAGTACTATGCGCTCAGAGACTGGGACAAAGCTACCGGTAAGCCCTCAAAAAAACGCTTGGAAAGCCTGGGGATGTCAGAAATCGCGGCCTCAATCGGCGCCAAGTAATATTTAACGACTGGGTTGTTGCTAGCTAGCCACTATAGTCAATCACCCTTTTCAACCGCCCGCAACCTTTGATATTAGGTCGAGCTTGTCGCCGTCTTTGAGGACTGGCTTATCTAGCTGACGGATATTTTTACCATTCAGAAGTATATTACTGTTATCCCAGACCGATTGTTTCTTGGTGATACCCCTGGACTTAAGTTTTTTCTGAAATACTGGCATATAAGTAGCCTCAACATAATCCCTGGCTTCATCAATGCTGTCTATTTCCACCGTTACTGACCGTACATCCAGTAAGACCCGCCACAGTCCGATAAAATTGATATTGACCCTAGCCAAGATTCGGCCTCGTACGCTCTTAATCTTTTATAATTCTGACGTTTCCAAGGGAGTTATGTTTAACGGTTTCTATCTGCCTACACGGGCAGAGTCTTCCCGAATCAGCTGCCGCCACCACCGGCAGTGCAACCGAAACAATGAGAGGCAAAACGAATCTTTCGCTCCATCAGGGCATCGAAGTCAAAATCGAAAACGGTTAGCGGTCTAGAATTTGTAATCTGCATATCCAGCATCTGGTTGAAATCGCAGTCATAAATCCGGCCATCATAAGCCACGCTGACAAGCGAACGACAGGCTACGCCCCGAGCAGCTTCCGGGTCGAAGTTTTTTATCAGGCTATTCATGTACTCATCGTATGTTCTCGACTGCTGAAGCTGTGCCCGATAACGGTTTACCGGCATATTAGTCACTGCATAAAGCTTATTGAAGATGAGTCCGTACCGTAACAATTCATCTTTGAATCTTGCATCCAGTTCCGTACGCTGTTTCGGGGATACGGGTCCATCTGAATTGTAGACCAGGTTCAAAATAAGGCCGGTCTCCCTTTTGCCATAACCTGCAGCGTTAAGCAAACGTATTCCTTCAATGCTTTTCTGGAAGACACCCCTACCCCGCACGCTGTCTGTATAATAAGCTTCATAATGTGGCAGTGATGCAAGTATCTCAACCTGATTGTCGGCAAAGAACTCAGGTAGATATTCCTTGTGTTCGCCGTTGTCAGGATTGCCATCAAAGATGACTGTTAGATTATGTCGACTGACCACACGTTTATTAAGCTTTCTTGCTTCAACGACAAAATAGTCATAGTTCGGATTGAGTTCGGGAGCCCCACCGGTAATGTCCAGATTTTTGATTCGCTCGTATTGTTCCAATATTTCAAGACAGCGATCAACGGTTTCCCGCTCCATTTGTTCGGTTCTTCCGGGCGAAGCATCAACATGACAGTGACGGCAAGCCTGGTTACACAGACGAGTAACATTGACCCATAACGTCTCAATAGAGATTGGGACTAGCTTCAGATCATGCTTAGCCAGTGCATCGTAGAAATCGTAACGCTTGTCTTTAGTCAACACAGGTGGCATATATTAAAACTCCAAGATTAATTATAGGCGGATGGCTTTAATAAAGTCCATAATAGCCGGCTTTTTATGCCCGTCAACCTCCGACCACCGACGTAGGTCGGCTTCAGTATCGATATCAATAAGAATGGGAAGTCGATTAACTGTCAACCCGTTTTCCTTTGCCGCAGCAAGCGTCTGTTGATAGGCTCGTTCCGTTCCCCAGGAAATACCGTGAAAAAGCTCCTCGTGCAATTCCTTCATGCCAATTAGATAATAGCCGCCATCGTAGCAGGGGCCGATAACGACATCGCTATTATCAAGACCACTAACAGCCTCTTTCATAATCTTTGCGGACAGGTCAGGTACATCGCTGGCTACTATAAAAACCTTCCGTGCTCCGTTCTCCAGTACCCTACTAAAAGCATTGCACAGTCGCTGCCCCAGACTTTCACCTTCCTGAACTGCAACCTTGAATCCTAAATCGGCCAATCGCTTCATTTCGTATTTATTAATCGGCTCAGCAAAGCAAATATATTTTTCGACCTCTCGGGATAATTGCCCGATCTCCTCAAGTGCTGCATCAGTGCATAGCCTGTAAAATTCAGCCGCTTTTTCATCACCTAGCGACCTCGCTAAACGGGTCTTGACTTTTCCCGGGCGTGGAGCACGCACAAATACAAGCAATGCGCTTAATTGTGTCTTTTGCTTCATATGGCAGTTCCAACGAATTTTCTGTCTTCTCTAATTATAGCATTTACGTGTTTTCCGCCTGCCTCTCATTTTACGCTACACACATTGTGATTATATAATGAGATGTAGGAAATGCCTGAAATAGTTATCATCATGCCTGCACTGAATGAAGAGAGAGCCATCGGCAGGGTATTGGCGCATATTCCAAGTAATATAGCGTCTGAGATTGTTGTAGTCGACAATAATTCATCCGATGCCACGGCTGAGGTGGCGCGAAATTTCGGAGCCACGGTTGTTCATGAGGGTCGAAAAGGATACGGATTTGCTTGCTTAAAAGGGATAGAGTATGTACTATCAAGGCCAAAAAAAACGGGCGTTATTGTCTTTCTCGATGCCGACTATTCGGATTGCCCTGAGGAAATGACAAGCCTGGTACAACCGATAATTCAGCAAGACTATGATATGGTGATTGGCTCACGGTTATTGGGCAAACGTCAGAAAGGCGCTATGCTCTGGCATCAGGTATTGGGAAATCGATTAGCGGTTATGCTGATTAATGCCCTCTATGGCGTTCGTTACACTGACCTCGGCCCTTTCCGTGCGATTAAACTGGATAAGCTCCTCAAGCTGGATATCAAAGAGCAGAGATACGGCTGGACTGCTGAGATGCAGGCGAAAGCAGCCAAACAAAGACTTCGCTGTTTTGAAGTGCCGGTTACATATCGAGCCAGAATCGGGACTTCCAAAATATCGGGGACCTTTAAAGGAACGGTATGTGCCGGGTACAGCATACTTGCCACCCTGCTTAAGAATCGATGGGCTTATGACTGACGCCATTTTGAATACGGTTACTATTGTAATACTGGTGATATACGGATTGTCACTTCTATTTATTTTCAGTTACAGCGTGGCACAGGCGCATCTAGTCCATCTCTACCTAACCTCCAAACGGCAAAAAAGTCAGTTTGTAAACAAAAGCATAGCGCCAACTATGCCAAACAAATATCCCTTCGTTACCATCCAACTGCCTATCTATAACGAATTGTACGTTGTCGAACGGATTATCGATGCTGTTGCTGCCTTTCGTTACCCCACGGACAGATTCGAGATTCAGGTACTTGATGATTCAACCGACGAAACGGTATCACTGGCCGAATCAAAAGTGGCAACTCTTAAAGCAAAAGGGCTAAATATCTGGCACATTCGTCGCGGCACCAGAGACGGTTTCAAGGCAGGTGCGCTGGCTTACGGGCTGCGGGAGGCAAAAGGTGAATTCATCGCCATTTTCGATGCCGACTTTATTCCTCCGGCTGATTTTCTTTTAAAAACCATCCCCTATTTTCAGGATGATAAGGTGGGTCTGGTGCAAACAAAATGGGAGCATGTAAATGAAGACTATTCTTTATTAACCAGGCTGCAGGCTTTCGGGCTCGATGCCCACTTTACCATTGAACAGTATGGCCGTAACGCAGGTGGGCATTTCATGAACTTCAATGGTACTGCCGGTATATGGCGGAAAAGTTGTATTATCGACGCCGGCAACTGGCAATCTGACACGTTGACCGAAGACCTTGACCTGAGCTATCGAGCGCAGCTAAAAGGATGGAAGTTCATCTATCTCGAGCACGTTGAAAGTCCCGCCGAACTTCCCGTCACTATAAACGCTTTGAAAACACAGCAGTTTCGTTGGACAAAAGGGGCTGCGGAATGCGTTAAAAAAAACCTCCCATCGGTCCTTAGTTCGAAGCATACCTCAAGTACAACCAAGGTTCACGCCATTTTTCACCTGATGAATTGCACGGTGTTCATTTGTATTTTTCTGGCCGCAATACTCAGTATCCCATTGTTATTTATTAAGAGCAGCCACCCCCAATACGCCCAGGTTTTTTTATTTGCTTTGTTTTCACCATTTAGCCTCTTATTGCTTAGCTACTTTTACTGGGTTTCTGCCACACAGAGACGGGGCACTTCATTCCCCTCGTTCCTGGGTAAGTTTCTCCTATTCCTGTCAATTTCAATGGGATTTTCGCTACATAATTCGATTGCGTTGTGCGAAGGCTATGCGGGGAAAAAGATTCCGTTCATTCGAACACCAAAATTTAACATCACCAGCAGCAAGGACAGATGGCAGGCAAACAAGTATCTGGTTAAGGGTATCAACGGCGTCACCATATTTGAAGCGCTGCTAACCGCCTATTTCTTGGCAGGCGTATATCTGTCTATATACTTTCAAAATTATGGGCTGCTTCCCTTTTATCTTATGTTGTCACTAGGCTTTGGATATGTATTCTATTATTCGATAGTACATGCCATGACAACAACAAAACACGCCAATGGATAGGCGAAGTACTGTTCAGATAATAGTATTTACTCTTTTATCCTTGTCTGGTTATATCTGGATCGGCTACGGCACTGTAAGAAGTGATTTCGCTCAGCTTATTTTACTGTTCGGTTTCCTTTCGGGCCTTTATATTCTCGCGCTGTATAGAGAGGTTTTTGATGTCGGATTCCCGCTGATTCTCGGCAGTGCCATGCTGCTGCGCGTCTCCCTGATGTTCATGACCCCTAACTTGACCGATGATTATTTCCGATATATCTGGGACGGACTTCTGTTTGTTCACGGCTATAATCCTTACCTTATCCTGCCTTCCCAATTCATTCCCAACGCACATATTGTAACCGGCATTACCAATAGCCTCTACACAGGTCTTAATTCACCTGACTACTATACAGTCTATCCACCCGTGTGCGAATTCATTTTCGGTCTCAGCGCCAAACTTGCCGGCGGTAATATACTGGGCAATATCATCATTATCAGGCTCGTAACACTTCTGGCAGAGTTCGGAGTCATTATTTTCCTGCATAGATTAAGTTCTAAATTAGCCGTATTACCGAACGTCGTTGCTCTATACGCTTTTAATCCTCTGGTTATTATTGAGTTAACAGGGAACCTGCACCTGGAAGCAGTAATGCTACTATTTCTAGTCCTGGCTATATATTTGCTGGTCCTGAGAAAACAAGTCTATGCTGCAGTAAGCTTTGGCCTGGCGGTCGGCGTCAAGCTGTTGCCACTCATTTTTTTGCCATTGTTAATCAAGCGGCTTGGACTGGCAAAAAGTATGATTTTTTACGCCACCGTAGGAGCGACGGTCGTGGTCCTTTTCCTGCCCTTTTATAGTGTCGACTTGATTCCCAATTATTTCTCCAGCCTTCGTCTCTACTTCCAAACATTTGAATTTAATGCCAGCCTATATTACCTGTTACGTTGGATTGGTTATCAGTTTACCGGTTACAACATTATCGCTACCCTGGGTATTGTCTTGGCCATCGCCACATTCCTGACAATTATCGTCATTGCTGTCAGAGAAAAGACAGTTACCTGGCTATCGCTATTTCAAGGAATGCTCATGTGTCTAACCGCGTATTTTCTCCTGGCTACTACCGTACATCCCTGGTATATTACATCGTTGGTGCTAGTATCGTTATTTACCAGCTATCGGTATCCTATTGTGTGGTCCGCGGTCATAATATTGAGCTACTCGGCATATCGGACAGTGCCTTATTCCGAGAATCTTTGGTTAGTAGCAGTGGAATATGTGGTAGTATTAAGCTGCATGGGCTATGAGCTGTTCAGAAATATTTCAAGCAAGAATGTGGGGCACGCTATTGAATGACTCCTTATCTTTGAGCGCTGACAAAGACTGTCGTATTTAGTTCAATGGGGGTGAGACATCATGGCACAAATATTTAGGTTCAAACCACTTTTTTTGGTTGCCGGAGTACTGCCAGTTTTACTTGTTCTGCTATTTGGTGCTCTCAGCCTATTAAGCTGCCAATCAGATAACATTGTGCCGACGGAGATGGCCAAATTCGCTGACGAGTGGCCAGCAGCCAATAAAGATTACAGTAATACCAGGGCAACTCAAGATTCAGTGATCAATTCGCAAAACGTACAGAAGTTAAGCGTAGCCTGGACCTTTGAGCTTACCGGATTCAGCGAGTGGGGCGCTGCGGCAACGAACCCGCTCATCTTGAATAATACCGTCTATCTTCAAGATTTAAAGAGCAATGTTTTCGCTATCGATTTGGCGACAGGCAAATTACTATGGAAAAAGGAGTATAACCTCGATAATTTCGGGCCTAACGGACCGGCTGTCGGGTGGGATAAGCTATTTGTCCCTAAAGGCCACTACGAGGTCGCCGCTTTAAATTTAGAAAACGGGAAAGAGATATGGTCAACGAGGTTATCTGACAAGACTAATGTTGGCATCGATATCCAGTTAATTACTTACAACAACATGGTTTATGTAGCCACAGTCCCCGGCTCGACCAACGCTGATTTCTATACCGGCGGAGGATATGGCGTTATCCACGCTTTAGACCAGAAAACCGGTAAGGTGGTTTGGAAATTTAATACGGTCGATTCCGAGGAAATCTGGGGTAATCCCGGCGTTAACAGTGGCAGTGGAGCTTGGTGTCCGCCGGCTATTGATACGGATACAGGAATTACGTATTGGGGTACTGGGAATCCTGCACCTGTTCCCGGTACGGAGGAATTTCCCAGCGGTTCCAGCCGTCCCGGTCCTAACCTCTGCAGCGATAGTATGCTGGCGTTGGATTCAAGTACCGGAAAACTACTGTGGTATAACCAGGTCAAACCACATGATTTATTCGACCTCGATTTTCAATCTTCACCGATACTGACAACAGCAACGATAAATGGCAAGGAAACTAAAATCGTAATTGGGTCGGGAAAGTTGGGCAAGGTTTACGCTTTCGACCGAAAGAGCGGTGAAATATACTGGCAAACGCCCGTTGGGCAGCACCAGGATGACGAGTTAACAGAGCTTCCTGCAGGTACGACCAGGGTTTTACCCGGCCCGGACGGCGGCGTCTTGACACCGATGGCATGTGACGACGGCGTCCTCTATGTGCCCGTTGTTAATCACTTCGGTGATTACACCCCGACCGACTTCATCGAATCGACATACAATGAAAACGCGGGCACGGGAGAACTGGTCGCCCTCGATATCTCCACAGGTAAACCTCTTTGGAGTAAAAGTTTTGATTCGATAACCATCGGAGCGGCAACCGTGGTCAATGACCTTGTCTTTACGTCGACTTTAGATGGGAAGATATACGCTTTAGACAAGAAAACCGGTGCGGAGGTCTGGAATTATCAGGCACCGGGAGGTATTAATGGTTGGCCTGCAGTTTCCGGTGATTTCATAATTTTCCCGGTCGGCTTAGGGCCCAAGGCTCAATTGATTGTCTTTCAAAGCCGGTAGAGCTGCTGCTGTAGCTCTAGCGCAGATTCAATCTCGTTGGACAATCATCCCACGGAAAACGCTGTACTATTTGAGGAAGCCGATTCTTTAAAGCCTGGGACAGTCATTCTTACTGCCAGCTACCCGTTTTCAAATCGATAGTAACGTTATTATCAGGTGGTGGCAAGTCGTGCCACAGCCCGATGACCAGGTTCTTTCGGAAATTAACTACAACCCAGCCCGGTATACTTAACCCGCTGGTCTGCATCGCCTCCTGCCCTGCCGGAAGATACTCGTCGCCGGCATAATGGGCCAGGAACGCTTGAGCAACTTGCCCGGCGAGCTTTTCCGCTTCAGCCTGATTGACCTTGTACCCCATTATAGCGCGGGTGGCAATGCCCTCAATGCCGCTCTGTACATATGCCCTGGCATACTCCTGAAAATCGTTCGGATGGGAACGTATTGATTCTACATGTTTCGTTCTTATTGCGGCTTTCTGGGTGGCGTCTATGCTTACTATTCTATAGGGTGCAGGATATGTGACCAGAGAGCCGGTTTCAATATCGAAGATGAATTTATCTGGTTTCGACCAGCGAGCCAGGGTAATGTCCTGGGCATGGTAATGGCCGGTGAAAACAAGGCGTACGTTGTATGTTGCCAATAGCCTGGAGACTGCAGGAAAATCATCCAGTAGATATTCGCCGAAGTTCTTTTCCTGCCCGACGTAGTGTTCGACTACTCCATGATGAACCATCACAATAACTGCCTTCTTCTCCGTCGTCGCTTTCTCCAGCATATCTTCAATCCACTGCATGGTAGCTGTGCTGAATTTGCCGTCAGTGATGGGCGCTTCATTCTCTACGTTTTCGGCATAGCGGCAGCTATCGAGCGCAAGTAACCAGAGGCCGGACTGCGGCTCAGCGACGTAGCTCAGCGAAGCAGTATCACGGTAAAGCGCCTCTTTATATCCGAAATCACCATACATGTCGACAAATTCTGCAGGCGTTATATTGGGCACACGTTCGGCTGTATCGCCGACATATTTGAATGAGTGTCCGTTCTTAATATCGTGATTGCCCGGCACCACATACACCTGTTTTCCGCTGGCTTCGAGCTGCTTCAGATAGCTTATAACGAGCTGGTGCGAGCTGAGTTCACCGTCTTTGGTCATATCTCCCGGTACCAGCACAATACTGGCTTTCTCATTCTTAATTGCCGCAATGGCCGCCTCCAGGATTTCAGTGCTCTCTCTCAGAAGTTTTCGGTCGGATGCAAGATAGTTTTCGAACGCCTTTCCTTCGGTTCCCAGCGAAGGGTCGTAAACGTGCGGATCGCTAAAAACAACAAAGTTCGTTTCAGGATAGGCAGGCACGGCTTTCAAGCTATCCTGAAGCACCGCGTCGGACTCGTATTTGAATTTGTATTCCTGGCTGGCTGAACAAGCAACCAGACTCATGACCATCAAGACGCAAATCGCTATTTGAAACAGTCTAACCTTTACTTTCATTTGATATCTCCTCTATCGTCCTGTTTTATTCAAAACGCTGTGTTCTATTCAGCTTCCGTTTTGCCCGTGGGAATAAATCGTATCATATCACCCCTGGTTTTCGACAACAAGCCGTTCAATTAGATAGAGCAGAGCATATGTTAAAATTAGTCACGGGTAATGAAACCTATACTACGCAGTTTGGAATTCGGAGTGGGTAGTGCTATTATTCGCGGTGGTCCTCAGAAAGGTTACCATTAATTTCAATGAATCCGTATAACTACCCCGGCATTGAGCCTGACTTTGACTTACAGTTAAACCAGACTACTAATAGATGGTTGCGTTACGCGGTTAAATTCCCTGTTGCCAGGCCCACCGGATACAAAGAAAATAATGTAGCATACGGCGAGTACTATCAGCCTCGCCGGGGAGCCAATTGGCCGTTAGCAATTCTAGTCCACGGATGGGGCGACCGCAGCGTAATCCCTTGCCGTCTGCTGGCACGAGACCTGACTAAGAAGGGCATAGCCAGCTTTATCTTATATCTGGTATTCCATCAAAGACGTATGCCATATGTAATCAGGGAAAGGCTGCCTAACCTCACTCCCGAAGAGTGGTTTGAAGGTTATCAGACATCCGTAATTGATATTCGTCAAATAGTTGATTGGGCGGGCAAAAACAAAGATATAAATAAGGACCATATAGCAGTTATCGGCATAAGCCTCGGTGGAATTATCTCAGCCATATCAATGGGCGTAGATGAACGAATAGCTGCCGGCGTCATTTTTGTAGCCGGCGGCAATTATCAAGGTCGTGCCTGGCTCAGAAAAACCGAGCCCGACCACAGCGAGGCGGAATATAGCCGATCTCAAAACTTCTATAACCGATATCTGAATGAAGTTGCAGAAAAGGGCATAGAGGAAGTGACCCCATCCCAGCAGAGCTATCTGACGGACCCCGTGACATTTGCTACCTATCTCCGTCAGCGTCCACTGCTGATGCTTAACGCAATGTGGGACGAGAGAATTCCGAAGCAAGGCACAATCGATTTTTGGGAAGCTTGCGGTAAACCTGAAATAAAATGGTATCCTGCCACCCATCCTTCTATTTGGCTGTTCTATCCGCTCCTGCTTAGGCAAATTATGAATTTCCTGAAGTCGACTTTCAGTTTGTAGTTCAATGGCATCCGTAGAACCACACGGTTTGCCCATCAACCAACGTCGCGCCAACAACGAGCTTTGACAATCAATTTCCTAACCCTTAAGATTCTGCCATAACACGGAAAAAATTAGGAGACAATGATGAAGATTTTAGCTATTGTTGGCAGCCCCAGACCCAAGGGCAATACCAGCTATCTTGTCGACCAGGCACTACAAGAAGCTGCCGCCCACGGTCTCGAGACGGAAAAGATTATACTGACTCAATATAAAGTCAACCCCTGCCAGGGTCATGACAACTGCTCTTCATTTTCAGCTTGCAAACAGGATGATGATGTTCCCTGGATTCTGGATAAATTTTGCAATGCAGAAGGAATAATTCTGGGCAGTCCGGTATATTACTACAACATGACCGCGCAGATGAAAGCCTTTGTCGACCGCAACTATTTCCTCTACAGGCATAACATTTCCCCCCGTATGGTCTGTGCCGGTTTGATTGTTATCGGCGGTAGCGCCGGCCTGGAACACACCGTCAGGGCGTTGAGACGGTTTGTTAAGTTATCTGCTGACATTCCAGATGACAGGATAGTCATACTTTCGGGCTGTGCCAGTAAGCCGGGTGAAGTAAAGAACGATGCGGCACTAATCGAGGAGGCAAGAAGGCTTGGCAGCCGCATGGCTGAGATATTGACTTCGTCCCGCTAGTCCTTGCGGCCGAATACACGCCTGATTTGGAATTAGATTCGAATGGTGGGCGGTACTGGACTTGAACAGGTGACCTCTGCGATGAAATGTAAGCGGTTTTCCCGGAACCTCAATCCGGCTCCCGTAGCCTGGTAAAAGCCCCCCGCGTATCAGGGGCTCTAATTGCTTGCTGTTATGAGCTCTTGCCATCTCTCCGTTCATATTGTTAATACTTTCGGTTATGAGATTTCCGGTTATTAAGCTTAAGTTATCTTAAGTTTTTTGGGTTAACTGCCACTACATCCCGGCAATATTTATCATCATGATCCTGGGGCAACTATCGTCTTATTTTACCTCACTTTGACCTACTCTTCAATAGGATCGTAAAAGGCGTAATTAATACAAGTTTGGCGTTGCCGCGCTTTCAGCCTCATCTTCTTCAATTCCGTGGCGAGATTCCTCTTTAGAATCTAGGTCTCCTGTTTATGATGAGCTAGGAACTTAAGATCCAGAGCCTAGGAACTAGAGATTCAAGCTAGGACTTAGCTCTAAAGCTTAGGAGCTTAAAGATCCAGAAACGGAGCTTATGATAGAAGCTAGAACCTATGATAGAAGCTAGAACCTAAGATTGTGCAGTTCGCTATCAAAGGCATAGCCCAGCCAGCAGGTCGGGAGTTATTTTCATGTTTATCGTGGCACCTTTTGGCTTAATTTGCAATGAAGTAACAAAACAGGCAAATGTTTACTGACGGTCGCCTTTTGGAGGAGTCCCTCAATTAAGCTATACAGCCAGCGGTCAGAGTCGAACTGACGACCAGCGATTTCGTAATTCGTCTCCTCGTTCAGGGCATGCACAGTGGAATGTACACTGGAATTACTGCATACCAGCTTGCCACACTGCCTTTGGTAGGAATCAGCCTGGAATTAACCAAGCTTACGCAGTTCTGCTCTCAGCAACTTGCCTAGAAGATTCTTGGGCAGCGCGTCTATGAATTGGACTTTCTTCGGCGTCTTAAAGCCAGGTAGACGTTCTTTGCAAAAGGCAATTATCTCCTTTTCGTTAGCTTCCTCTCCCGGCTTAAGCACCACGAAAGCTTTTATCTCTTCGCCGTAGACCTTATCAGGTATGCCAATAATTCCTGCCTCGACAACTTTGGAATGCTGGCAAAGAATTTCCTCTACCTCCCGAGGTGATACATTCTCACCTCCACGGATTATTATGTCCTTCTTGCGGTCGGTGATATATATATAGCCATCTTCATCCTTATAACCTACGTCGCCAGTATGTAGCCAGCCATCTCGGATAGCCTGGGCTGTCTCATCAGGCAGATTCCAATAGCCTTTCATCAAAGTTGGGCCTTTGACCACGATTTCGCCTGTCTGTCCTGGCGGCAACTCTTTATGGTTGTCGTCAAAGATTTTGACAACGTTGCATCTTACTATATTCTTGCCGATGGAACCGTATTTAGGCGGCCGATCAAAGGGTTGCCCCGTAGTTGTAGCTCCTGATTCGGTTAATCCCCAGCCTTCTCTTATATCGATTCCAAACTTTTCCTTCCACCTGAGACCAATTTCAGCTGACAGCGTTGATCCTCCGGAGTTACAGGCTATAAGTGAACTTAAATCGTACTTGTCTATTTCGGGGTAGTCCAGTATCTGAACATACATGGTGGGTACCCCTGCCATGAATGTAACCTTAAATTTCTGAATCGCCTTGATGGCTTCCTCTACATTCCACCACTTGAGTACGATCGACTTCCCACCAACGAAAGATCCCCCCAGATTAAATGCAATACCATAGGAATGAGACAGCGGCAGCACACTCAGGGCTATCGTGCTCCTGCTGGCACCTGTAACCCATACAACTTCTTCGGTGCGCTCAAGTGTCTTGGGGTCTAAGGTATAGATTGTTTGCTGAACAGTCAGCGGTGTGTGGATAAGAACATATTCATAGAATGACAGGGCATTGATATAGAGGGAATAGTGGGTGTGCATTACCCCTTTAGGCCGTCCTGTAGTTCCTGCAGTATATATTAACGCAGCTAAATCATCGTTGTCGGTTTCCTCCATTTCCATTTCGTCTGAACTCTGCAACATCATCTCATTGTAGGAGACGGTACCGGGGACTCCATCTTTGTCTGTCACGATAATATGTTCCAGTTCGGGAGTCTGTTTCTGTGCGTCTAGAACCCATCCCAGATAGTCCGAGCTGGTGATCAAGGCTTTGATACCGCTGTCGCGGTATATGTAGGCACCCTGGTCGGGACGCAGCAGTGGGTTCATAGGCACTACTACACCACCTGCCCTATATATAGCAGGGAAGGTAGAGAATACCGGCGGGATGTTGGGAATCTGCACTGCTACTCGGTCTCCTTTTTTAATGCCAAGTGACCTGAGTGCATTGCCAAGTTTGTTTGCCGTGCGGTTTAGTTCAGTATTCGTATACCACCGCCCCTCGAAGTGGATCATCTCGTATTCCCCGAATCTGTTGACGTTGTCCTGTAATAGAGCGCCGATATTCATACTTCCCCTTTCATCAGCTCTGTGTTTTTTAGTTGGATATTAGTCTATTTACTGACTTATCGTTTTACAGGCTGATAGTACACTTGTGATTTTTAGTCGACATTTCCCGCTTCAATTCACAATGAGGCGTCCCCACGCTCATTGCTCTTATTGACAACCAATATAAATCTGTGGCAAATGATTGTCAATGATCATAACCAAAATCCCTTGACACAATCATTGCCTAATGATAGATTTACCGCAAATGTGGCCGATTAGTCAGTCAGTAATGCCTGATTATTGACGATACCCGGTCAATCAAAGGAGATGACATTTTTAAAGAAGTTTATACTGAAATTGGTGAGGTCATCATTAAATGCAAATTAATAGAAACGGTCGAGGACAATATATATTTTGGTTCAGAGAGGAAAGTGAGTTATGAAGACAGTTAAAGAAAAGGCCAGGGAAATTCCAGTACTTTATGAAGCGGATGTTGTTGTCGTTGGAGGAGGACCGGCTGGCATTGGAGCAGCATTGGCGTCCGGCAAGGTCGGCGCCAGGACGGTTCTTATAGAACGGTTCAACTGCTTGGGCGGGCTGCAAACACAGGGCAACAATCCAACTTTCGCCTTCGTCGATCCCGCAATACATGGTGGGATAATGCTGGAGATCCTTGACCGCCTCAAGAAGGAAGGGGCAGTAAAGAATGCAAATGACCTGGCAAGCTGGGAGAGAGGCAGACTTAAGAAAGGAATCATAGCTGCAGTAGGCGCGGATAATCTACCCAAACGTTTCCTGGAAACCGAGGTGGGCTATTGGGGCCCCTGGGGTATTAGCTTCGATGCAGAATACTACAAATTCATCCTCGACACAATGATGAAAGAAGCTAATGTCAGGCTGTTCTTACACGCCTTTGCCACAGGAGCTATAAGAGAGGGCAACACTTTGAAAGGCGTTATCCTCGAAACCAAGGAGGGGGCACGAGCTGTCCTGGGGAAAGTCATCATTGACACCACCGGCGAGGGCGATATAGCCTGGAAATGTGGAGCGCCTGTTATGGGTGATCATGGATTCCCTATAGGTCCCCGCAAGGGTGCGCCGGGCGGCATGCTGAATGCCTTTTTCATCGGCGGAGTGGACATGAAAAAGTACAGGTCATTCCAGGAAAAGAACATGCCCGAATGGGGTGAAATGTATGTCGGCAGAAAATTCATAGCCAAAGCCAAGGAAGCAGGGGCTTACATTAAAGGAGAATCCGTAATTCTGGCACCGACGTTTGATGTATTTAACGGCGGCAGGATATATGTCATGAACCCAATTTACCGCGTGGAGCAAGGCAAGAACGGCCTGATGACCGAGGTGCTTACCGATTGCGAAATAGACATGAGGAGGCAGGCTTTTGCAGTACACAAGGTAGTGAAGGAGAATGTTCCCGGCTTCGAGAACTCCTATATTGAGAGACTGCCAAACCTGCCATGCAACGGTAACGGGCATCGAATTCTGGGCGAACATGTTGTAACCATAGCCGAAATGCGAGAAGGCAAGGCCCACGATGACGGCGTAGCTATTAACAACATGCCGCCTGACCTATATGAAGCGGTCGGCAGGTTTGCCTATGAGATACTTCCTCACGATGTGCCGTATCGTTCTCTGGTATCCAAAGGAATTGACAACCTTCTGGGTGCAGGCACCACAATGTCATCCGGAGAGTTTTCCAAAACCGGTTTAAGGTACTGCACCCCCAGCATTTGTACCGGCCAGGCGGCAGGCGTTGCCGCTGCCCTTTCAGCCAATCAAAATATAAGCCCGAAAAAGCTGGACGTAAAATTGTTACAGGATACCCTTCGCAAACAGGGCGCAAAAGTCAGCGTGAAAGACGTATCAGCAGAAGACCTGGCACCATATCGAACCATACAAAAGTTGGGTATCAAATTTCAGAGGGGCGACATAAAAGAATTGCCGGTAACTGAGGAGGAAATAGGTAAATATTAAGCAGGGTGGCTGTATCCATACCGCCAAACGGAGAAAGGAGGGCACCTGCGGTAGTGAAGGAAGGCTTTAGTTAACCAACGGACCATGAACAAAAACGAAAAAGAAAGGGGGGCTAAGAAGCGATGAAAAAGTCGTACAATATTGTAGCAATTTTAGTGACCACGCTTATTCTGTCCGTCTTAATTGCCACAGCCTGCGGACCAAAGACGCCTGCAGAACCTGTATCCACAGGGCCAATCACTATAAACATAGGAGTATGTGCAGCTATGAGTGGCCCTGCAGCAAGCTATGGTCAGCTTGGGCAAGAGACTGTTGACACTTTTCTCCAGGTGTTCAATAGACAAGGATTCAAGGTCAGCAATCAAACATATAACTTCAACGTAATTACCGCTGATGACCAGGCTAACTCTGAAGGAGGTTCGGCTGCGGCTAAGAAGCTCGTCTACGAGGACGGCTGCAAATTTATCGTCGGGCACTGGACACCCAATTTCAAGGCTGTACAAGCCGTAACCAATCCGGCTAAGGTCATCTTTTTCAGCCATACCGGCGCTGACGCCGTCCCAGGTCCCGGCGGATATGATCCTAAAACAATGCCTTATGTTGCTTTCCCCGTCGCGGCCCATGAAGTGGTCGTTGCTTATATCTTTGGTATTGCCGAGGTGAACCCCAATTATAAGAAAATAGGCATTATTGATACGGTGCTTAACAAAGGCATCGGCTGGGATAATGCGGATAAGCAGATGGATGAAAAAGGAATAAGGTATTTCCATCAGTTCACCCAACCCAATACAGCGAATTATGCTCCTTTCATAACCAAGTGTGCAGAGGAGGGCTGCGATTTTATCTTTACCTCGGATGTTGCCGCTGCCCTGGCTATAGTCAAACAGCGCTGGGATATGGGTTACAAGGACATGAGGATTTGTTGCGCTGGCCCTATCACTTCGCCAGCCCGTTGGATCCAACTAGCCGGCTATGACGCTGTTCAAGGTTTGATAGTATCATCGGGCGCAGTCTGGGAGGCAAGAAATAGGCCGCTGAACGCCGACCAGATTGCCATGCTCCAGGAAACGATGGGGCTCTTGGCGGATAAGCATAACGGCTCGTTTACCTACACTGGCTGGATACCTTGGACACCGACTCAATTGTTTATACTGAGTCAGGCAATGCAGAAGGCCGGAACTGTGGACGATACCGATGCCCTCATGAAGGTCATTCGCGGCGGCACTTTCGACCTGCCGACCGGTCAATATGCATTCAGTGGTGCCCAGACATACGGCTCACCTGTGGTAATGATGACCGGCATCATAGAGTGCCAAATTCAGGGTGACAAAGAGGTATATTATTCTCAGTATCATTTGCCTCCACTCCCGTAATAACTGAATAAGGAAAATTGGTATGCCTCCTGCTGGAATTTTGGTTGACGGACTTGTCCAGAGCTGCATCTACATGACGATGGCATTCGGCATGGTGCTGGTGTTCAGCATCCTGGGGATTTTAAACTGGACTCACGGCCAGTTCTACATGCTGGGTGCGTTTGTAGTCTACTACGCCGTCACGGCAGCAGGCATACCCTTCCCTATAAGCATATTGATATCGGGAGGCGTTATAGGAGGATTGGGCATGCTGGTGGGAAGGTACGTTATTGAGCGAGTAAACGTGCCGGGCTTAGGCCTGTTGTATGTAACCGCGGCAACCGTAGCGCTCAATTTTTTCTTCGAGGGTGGTGCCGGCATGGCCTTTGGTCTCGAGGATAAGGGATTATATAATGCTCTCCCCGGCGTACTTGACCTGGGTTCATTCAGCGTAAGCTATCAGAAGATTGCGGTGGTCATATTCACTCTGGTCATTATGGTAGCCATGTACGTTGTGTTGAATTTTACCAAGATTGGACTGGCCATAAGAGCTGCAGCCCAGGAACCAGGAGCGGCGAGCTTGTATGGCGTCAGCGTAGGGCGGCTTTCGATCATCGTCATGGGTATCGGCTGTGCGTTGGCGGGGATGGCGGGTGCCATCATGGCGCCAGTATACGGGGTCAATCCTTTTATAGGGGGGCTGCCACTGATAATGGCTCTACTAGCCATCATCATCGGCGGCATCGGTAGCCTTACTGGGGCAATCGTGGGCGGACTGATACTCGGTTTGTTTAGCAGCATCGTACCGTATTATTTAGGCTACATTTCAGAGCTGGCGCTATTTCTGACTGTAATTACTCTACTCATAGTCAGACCACAGGGATTATTTGGAGTTCCGATTAGAAGATAATGAAATTCGGAAATTATCGAAAACTGTTACCAAAGATCGTAGTCGGCTTGCTGATTGCTCTGATTTTTATCCTGCCTGTTTTCACCACGAGTTTAGTTACATTGTCCAAGTTTGTTCAAATCGGGTTCTGGGCGATTGCAGCAATGGGCTTTATGCTAATCATGAGAACGGGGCAAATTAGCCTGGGGCAAGCTACATTTATGGGACTGGGAGGCTATACCTCTGCCGTATTCATGGTCAAATTTGGATTGCCTTTCTGGCCGGGATTCTTTATGGCGGGTATTGTGGCAGGTCTGGTTGCTTTAGCTGTGGGTGTGGTCGCGGTTAGAGCGGGTCCCATAGCTTTCTCAATTATTACGCTGGCTCTTGCCGAGATTATGAGAATTATTGCCGTATCGTGGGAACCTGTAACCAATGGTTCCAAAGGGCTGGTAATAACGCCTCCAACTCACATAATGCTGGGGAATTTTGAGATAAATTTTGCTACGAGCGCTGTGCCCAATTATTATTTTATTGTTATTCTCGTGGCTATAACGGCGCTAATCTTCTGGCAGATAGACCGTGGCCGTCTTGGGGGCATCTTTCGCGTTATAGCAGTAAACCCGACACTTGCCGAACATCAAGGTATACCTCTAACGAAGTTCAAGGTACTTGCGTTTACCGTGGCAGCGGTGTTCACTGGGTTTGCCGGTTCCTTCTATGCTCATTTTCTGGGAGTAATGTCTCCAGACATGTATGGATTGTGGCAATCCATACAGGCACTGATGATGGGTATCGTGGGGGGTATTAGCTCTCTGGTAGCGGGGCCAATCGTAGGTGCCGCTGTATTGAACAGTTTAAGTGACATTCTGTCCCGCCTGCCAGTATATTCTATTAAACCAACGTTATTCGGCGCTATAGTTTTGCTGGTACTTCTGTTCCTGCCCAAGGGAACCGGGCTCATTGACCTCTGGAGGATATTCTGGAGCAAGGTGTATAAAGAGAAACCGATTACTACAGACAACACTCACTAAAAAGGGAATTGAACAAAATGCCTCTATTAGAGTTGAAGGGCGTTACAAAGTTATTTGGCAAACTGGCTGCCTTAGAAGATATTGACCTCTGTGTGCAAGAGGGGGAGGTGCTGGGTATCTGTGGACCAAATGGCTCTGGTAAGACCACGCTGATCAATGTTATCTCCGGCTATTACAGACCCAACCGGGGTACAGTTTATTTGGAAGGGAAAAAAATATCAGGGCTGCGGCCGGACCAGGTAACTGCAAGAGGAATAGCCAGAACCTTCCAGTCAAACATGTGCTTCCATAGAGCTACGGTATTGCAGAGCATGCTGATAGGTTCGTTCCTGCAAGATAAAACGAATGAATGGCAGGCTTTCTTCGAGACAAAGACCTACAAGGAGAGGCGTAAAAAGATTGCAGCTGAAGTACTGGAGACATTGAAGCTGCTCGACCTTACTAATGAAGCTAATATGCCGGCGGCCGGACTTCCGCACGGGCATCAAAGGATTTTTGGCATGGCCATGGCGCTGATGACAAACCCAAATGTGCTCCTACTCGATGAGCCGACGACCGGTATGAACCATAATGAGGCCGTATTTGTGGTCGATCAGATTAAGAAGATTAATGAGCGGGGTATCACCGTGATATTAATCGAGCACAATATGAAGGTGCTTTTGGATGCGGCTACCAGAGCGGTTGTCCTTAATTTCGGGACCAAGATCGCCGAGGGTAAACCTAGAGAAGTCATGAAAAACCATGATGTCATTGAAGCTTACCTGGGCACGGAGACTGTATAAGACATGCTGGAGCTTAAAAACATATGGGTTTACTACCAGACTAATGCAGCAGTAAGAAATGTGTCAATATCTGTGAATAAGGGTGACTTTATTACTATCCTGGGAGCAAATGGGGCGGGCAAGACATCCACGCTCAATGCTATCAGCGGAGTAGTAAAGGTTAGAGAGGGAGAGATTAATTATAACGGGGACAAGATAAACGGCCTGTCACCCGCAAAAATAGCGTCCCTGGGCATCATACAGATACCCGAAGGCAGAAAGCTGTTCCCGCTACTGACGGTCAAACAAAACCTTCAGATGGGAGCCTACCTGCAAAAAGACAGGGGAGCGGTACGTAGATCGCTGGAGAAAGTACTGGCACTCTTCCCTGATTTGAAGAATAAGCTCAATACCAGAGCTCAAGACCTAAGCGGTGGACAGCAGCAGATGGTTGCCATCTCTCGTGGGTTGATGGCGCAACCGAAGGTGCTATTACTCGATGAGCCATCGTTGGGACTCAGCCCATTACTTAGCCAGCTACTGGCTGAGAAAATACAAGAGATTAACCGCGAGGGAACAACCGTAGTCCTGGTAGAGCAAAACGCACGACTGGGGCTTATGCTCGCCTCATATGGATATATGATGGAAAACGGCGAACTGACATTGCAGGGCAAGGCATCCGACCTGCTTAACAACAAAGAGGTACAAAAAGCATATCTCGGAGTTTAAAAACGTATAGTACATTCGCCGGCTATTAATTTTAGCCGGAAGCTATCATAGATAAGGAGCCATTAGATACAGGATTATCCCTGGTTTAACAGCCATGACCCCGGCGTGCCCATACGTTGCAACCATATCCTGACATCACGTTACTCGACGTCCTGGCTGATGCAGTGGGTAGTGCTCAAAGAAGGACAAAAGGCGATTCCGGAAGAGCTGCAAAAGTTATCTCGGGAAAAGCTCACAGGCTATAGAGTTCCCCAATTCTTCGAGTTCCGCCAGGAACTGCCGAAGACAATGGTAGGTAAGGTGCTGCGCAGGGTATTACAGGACGAAGAAAAAACTAAGTAGACCGATAATTTATCTTAGTGCGTGTACGTGACATTGTAGATTAGAATTGATAGAATGCCAATCAAAGGAAGTGAAATTGTGAGTATCTCAACTGCCCAGCCAACAGATAAGAGAATGCCTGCCTCTGCCAGAATAATGAGGCTCAGAGAACGTCTTTTTTCCAGTTCTTGGGAAATAGACCTCGAGCGCGCACGATTTTACACGAGGGTCTGGAAGAAAATGGAGGGTGCGCCACCGGCTATGCGTGCAGCACAGGCATTGAAGGAAACATTTCAAAATATGACCATCAGGATTGAGGATGATGAACTGCTTGTTGGTGTAAAGACTGCTAAAAACTTTGCAGGTTCATTGGGAATAGAGAGGTATCTGACGAATATCGCAATTCAGCTAGCAGTACTACTCCGCGGAAAGAAAATGGATGACGTCGATCCATTTTTACTCTCGGTAGGAGGGCATAGCAAGGAGTTCGACCGAGAAATATATAACATGCCGGAGGAAGTATATCGTGAATTAAAAGAAGAAATTCTTCCCTATTGGGTAGGTAAAGACCTCAAGAGCATGAAGCTTGCGCTGTGGAAAAAACGGGGAATCGATATGGACACGACCGAAATAGCGCATTCTATTGAGATGCAAGGTCATATTATCATTGGACTCAAGCGAGTGCTTAACATCGGTTTCAAAGGTATATCCGAGTGGGCGGGAAAGGCCCTAAAGAGCCTCAAGGAAAGTGACAAGGATTACCTGCAACGGAAAGATTTCCTCGAGTCAGTCCAGGTTGCGGCCAAGGCGGTATGTGACCTGTCTAATAGATATGTAGCCCTAGCCGAAAATATGGCCCGAAGGGCCGAGGGGCAAAGAAAGACTGAACTCTTACAAATAGCCGAGCGTTGTAAACATGTGCCCGCCAATCCCCCACGCAGCTTTATGGAAGCATTGCAGTCAGTATGGATGACCCAGGTAGCCTTGATAATCAGTTACGGTGACGATGCTATCCAGGGACCGGGGAGGCTCGACCAGCTTCTTTATCCGTACTATTACCATGATCTGGAAACGGAATCGATTACTAGAGAATTAGCACAGGAACTTCTGGAAGAATATCTTATCAAGGTGTCGTACTTTACAATGTTCGGTCCCAACAATGTTACCATCGGTGGTGTTGACCAAAACGGCGAAGATGCCGCTAACGAGCTGTCGTATCTCTTTCTCGATGCCAATGATGCCCTAAAGGGGGGCTTGCGCAAGAGCTTTGCTGTAAGAATTTCACCCAAGACACCACGGGATTTCTTAAAGAGAGCGTGCGAGACATACCGCGTAGGTGCCGGAGTTGCCTTTTACAACGACAACGTGGTGATAAGGGACCTTTTGGAAGATGGCTATTCACTGGAAGACGCCCGCAATTATTCCATCATCGGGTGTGCTGAGCCTACAGGTATGGGTAATAATAACGGCTACACAGGAAGCAACGGGGTCTTTATAACGCAGGTCCTGGAGGTAGCTTTGAATGAGGGCCACAGGTTGCGCGATGGTAAGAAAGTAGGAGCTTCAACTCCCGACCCTCGTACTTTCACCACCTTTGAAGACGTAAAGGAGGCTTTCCTAGGCCAACTTTCCTATCTCATAGACACGGTGGTCAGAGAGGCAGAGCTCAAGGACCAGTTGATTGCCGAGTACTTTCCTTCTCCCCTGCTTTCATCCACTATAGAAGGTTGCCTGGAAAGCGGTCGAGATATTTCTCAGGGCGGTTCACGTTACAGTCACAGCCATGTAGGCGCACAAGGACTTGCCACTGTAGTCAACTCGCTTAGCGCCATCCGCTGGGCAGTCTTTGAAGAGAAGCTGCTTACCATGGAAGAGATGGTCAACCACCTGCGTAACAACTTTGCCGGTGCCGAAAATATAAGGCAGACGCTACTTCGTAAAGCCCCCAAGTATGGGAATGACGATCCCAGAGCTGATGAGCTTGCAGAGTGGGTTACACAGATTCACGCTCGAGAGGTTAGAAGGCATAAGTCCGGAATAATGGGCGGCTACTATCGTCCTCTAATGATATCAGCCGGAACGCAGGATACCGAGGGATTTCTTTGTGGGGCTTCACCCGACGGAAGGTTGGCAAAAGCAGCGGTAGCCAATGGCATGTCTCCGGTAAACGGCACCGAACTCAACGGAGCCACAGCAGCGCTTCATTCCGTTGCCAAAGCCTGCAAAGCCTGTTTTAGTTGCGGTACAACCTTCAATATGAACCTTTCACCGGGTTTAATCAAGACGGATGAAGGCTTGGACAAGTTCGCTTCCATGCTGGAGGCTTACTTTGTACTAGGTGGAAGGCAGATACAGATAAACCCCGTGGACGTAAACATTTTAAAGGATGCTCAAATCCATCCCGAGAACTATGCTGATCTGACAGTTAAGGTTTCAGGCTATTCATTCCGTTTCATAGACCTCTCAAAGTCACTACAGGACGATATTATAGCCCGAACTCAATTCAGCAAAGTGTAGTAGTTCTGGCTTTCAGGAAAAAGGTATTGATCGCTAAAGCCAGAGCGGAAGATATTGTGCCGGCTGAGGGAGGCAATGTTACCGGTACAATTTTCAACATTCAACGTCATTCCACCGAAGACGGCCCTGGCATTCGTACCACAATTTTCTTAAAGGGCTGTTTTATGCGCTGTCCCTGGTGTCAAAATCCCGAGGGTATGAAATCGCCGAAAGAGCTAATGTGGTACGAGACTCGCTGCATCGGAGCCAAGGATTGTCTAAAAGCTTGTCCCAAAGCAGCCCTAACTATTGCTCCCGACGGCATGAATATAAATAGAGAAACCTGTGACCTCTGTGGAATCTGTGTCAAAGCTTGCCCAGCAGGAGCCTTAGAGGTGATCGGACAGCGTCGAACGGTAAAAGAAGTAGTCGAAATAGCCCTGCGCGATAAGGTATTTTATGAAAAGTCGGGCGGCGGAGTCACTTTGTCCGGAGGCGAACCATCAATGCAACCTGAATTCTCAATAGCCGTAATGAAGGCTCTGTCACTGGAGAAAATACAAATTGCATTCGATACCTGTGGAGGCATAAGATGGAGCAAATTGCAACCGTTAGTTGCTCTTTCCAATCTTATTCTCTACGATATTAAAATAATGAATGCGGAGAACCATCTTAAATATACAGGCATACCGCTTGCGACGGCTCTGAGTAACGCTCGTGAGATAACAAAATTAGGCAAGTCTATTTGGGTGCGAACGCCAATTATACCTGGATATACTGATCAGGAAGAGAACATTAGGGAGATTGCGCATTTTATCAAACATAACCTCCCCACCGCAGAGAGATACGATTTGCTTGCTTTTAACAATTTCTGTGCTGCTAAATATCACCGATTAGACCGTGATTGGCCACTGGCTAAGGTAGACTTGATTACAGAAGCAACGATGGAAAGATTAGCTGAAACTGCCAAAAGTGAAGGCTTAGAGTTTGTACACTGGGCTGGTATGGTAAATAAAAAACACTTTAACAACCCCATAGATAGGCGCTCGACTACAACCGCAGAACGAAAGCATAAGTAAAAGAAAGGAAGCAAGCTATGTGTAAATACTGTCATGAACATGGAGAAGGCAAGAAATGGTATTTACAGTCCAAGAATTACGCGCAGGATTTGGAAAGCGATCTCAAGCGGCGCAGCCTTTTTGATATAAATATTCTGATCAAAGATTTAAAGAGATGGGCAGAACTAAAGAAAGCACCGTTTTTGGTGAGAGCTATACAGGAACCTCGTGTCGCAGAGCGCGTCAGGAATATGCATTTCGGCCAGGTCCTGCCGATTGAGGATGTTGAGCAAGTCTTCGGCATCGTCAACAATGTGGTACGCTTGCCATGTTTTTGCCGCAAAATGAGGCATGTCAAAGAAAAGCGTTTCTGCTATGGAATAAGCGCACTACCGCAGGAAGACGAGGCGAAAAAAGCAGTGAGCAGACCCGGTATGGGGTTTCTCTCAGGCGCCGAGACAGATGGCTTGGAAAAGGTGAGTAAAGAAGAGGCGCTGGATAGCTTTCGTCAGTACGAGAAAGAAGGTCTCTGCCATTCCGTCTGGACAATGATGACCCCCTTTGTTATTGGTATCTGTAATTGTGACCGGTCGGATTGCGGCGCCATACAGAACACGGTAATAAGAGGGATGCCCATTTTATTCCGCGCCGAGTATGTGGCTAAGTTAAACCCTGAATTATGCAATGGCTGCCGGGCTTGTATGCGTGTTTGCCCGTTTGGGGCGATCGGCTACAGTGCTGGCAATAAAAGAGTCTTTATTGATATAGGGCGGTGCTATGGCTGTGGCATTTGCCGGGCAAGCTGTACCAAGGATGCCATACACCTGCGTGACCGCTCCAGCGTACCCGCCGTAGCTAATCTCTGGTAATTTAAGGTTGATAGAAACACTCTTTGCAAGGGCGAGAGCCCGAAGCAATCCAGATGAACACCTTTATGCAAATGGTGAATATGGGTTTATTGACATCAATCTGGACCCGTAATGGAGCCAGCGGTCAGAGTCGAACTGACGACCGGCGGTTTACGAAAACGTGGCTCGTTATTTCTCCCCGATTTGAAGCTAAATCTACTGTTTTATAGCCCTAACGACCTGCAGTTCTTTCACCATCGAGGAGCCAAATCAACAAAATTATAGAAGAAATTCGGAAAAAATTCAACCATGTCCTGTTCGGTAACAGTTTATTTTGACGCAACACGCGTACGACTACCCTAGGTCTTTAACCGATAGTTCATTGCCTCTTATGATTGACTGAACAAAACGCTATATTGTTTAATGTTTTGTTTACTTCGTGCGAGGTTGGGTGTTGGTGAGGCGCGATCAATCCTCTAGCATGACGAACCTATTAGCGAGGTCTACAGCAGCGGGGAGCGACTGCATCCAGAAAGCCTTGTTCTCTGGATCTCCGGCACCAAACAGGTGATCATATTTCACCCTGTCTTCGCCTGTTGGTAAGCGCTCGATAGCACGGACTGCTAGCTCATGCAGTTGGCGAGCATTAGATAAGCGTGAATTGAGCGCGACATAATACAAGCCGAGCTTTTCCACTGACTGCACATCCCGGTTCATTTCACGTCCTACCTGTCTGAACTGGTTCAGTACCACAATCAGCCTATCTCCAAGATTCATTGGTGGGATCTCATATTCGTTGCCATCTGGAATGCGACTTAATAGGTCAGCACCTTTAGGCCGTAAAGCAATCTGCTTTTTCATCTCGACGAGACTAGAGCCATAACTGCCTGCCAAAGCGAAGACAAACTGCGTGTCTCTATCAGCGCCAGCATCCAGGTATGGTAAGAGCACCTCGTAAGGCCAGGCTTCATCGGGCTTGGCATCGACCTCATCGATGAGGCAGAGGCAAGATTTATTCCTGGCATCGAGCTGGGCCAGTATTTTGAGAAGCTCTTCGCGGCTGCATTTAGCCAGATTGCACTCCTGATAACGGACGGCCGGAGGCAGTGAGGCAGCTACCTGCTGGACGAAATAGGTCTTGCCGCTGCCGGGCGCAGCCCAGATAAGGTAGTTTTCCCGCTTCCGACTGGGATGGTCGAAGCCGCCTGCAATCTTGTGCCGGATGTCCTTTAGGGTGTTGCGCACGGTTTCATCATATCTGGTATAGTTGCCGACAATGCGATAGCGGGATAAGACGACACAATCAAGCTTAGTGACGAATGACCTAGCCTCATTTGCGATGGAGTCGTCAACGGCTGCGCCACGTTCCGGCGCCGCTGGCTTCCCAGTGGTGATCGGGTCGCCCAAGAACTCGGCGATGGCGCGCAGTATCGGCTCGGAATCCCCAAACCATGGAATGTGGAGGTTTCCTTCAAGCGGGACAAAGCGGGCATTAGGTATCAGGGATGCCAGTTCCCTGCCCATTTTGAACGGTATAGCCCTCTCGTCTTTGCGATGCAGTACTAGCGTCGGCACTCGGAGATTGGGGCAGAGCGAGGCAACATCAACTTTGTATACCAGGCCCAGTAGTTCAGCAGCTATCTCTGGGGTGGCGCTTTCGCGCTGTAACTTGGCAAATAGTTCTACTATGCTCGGAGAGGCACCAGGGAAGAAAAGGTCAGCAATGGTCTTGGAGCCGATTCCCCAGTGGGCTCTTACCAGAGAGATAAATGCCTTTCTGACTTCCTCCATGGCCACAGCCTGACCACTGGCATACGTGCCGTAGAGAATCAGATGGCTGACCCGACGAGGATATCTGGTTGCATAAGCTATGGAAGTCGGTCCGCCACAAGAAGTTCCTAGCAAGGCCACTCGTTTTAGCTTGAGATGGTCAATGACCGTTTCCAGGTCATTAACTTCGGCCTCTAAGGTAAAGTCAGTTCGGTTTCGGTCTGATAGGCCGCTGCCACGCTGGTCATAGCGCACCAGGGTATGGTGGGCTGCCAGCCTTTCAAAACAGCGACGTGTATCAGGGTCCTGCCAAGACAATTGTAGATGGCTGAGCCACGTTGCGGGTATAACTAGCGCTGGCCCATTGCCTAACGTGGCATAGGCAATTCGGGCACCATTAGCACTGGTGCAAAAGCCTATCTGCTGCTCCATAAATACCTTACCATCCATTGCCGAGGGTTCAATGCTAATTGGTATGGCTATCTTAAGCTCGTGCAATCTAGCTGTCAAGCCAACTATTCACCTATATCCACCTGATAAGGTTATACCGGTGTCTCGAGACTGTGCACAAAATGAGTTTTCGTTCAATGGTATTGTCCAAAGCTTGCTTTGAACTGAATCCACCTGTCAATGTTTTTCCGCAATATGAACCTTCATCGGCGGTGTGATCAATTTGCTTGTGATATAGTTCAGTCCTGACTTAGTAAAAAGTGTCTTAAACTCTCGAGTACTATATTGTTTTATATGTTCGGGCTCTTTCTTTTGCAACCATTTCTCCACCATCTTCATAATAAATCCATCGGTAGTGACATCCGCGATATATATCTTTCCTCTGGGTTTCAAGACCCGGTAAACCTCATCTAGCACTTTGGAAGGGTTGAAATAATGGTGAAATGAACTGGTACATATGATGAAGTCAAAAAAATCGCTTTCAAAGGGGAGAGCCGCAGCATCGGCTTTGTAAAAATAGATATTTTCGCAACCACCGCAATTCTTGTCTGCTTTCTCTATCATCTTGGATGAAATATCAATACCATAGAATGTCCCTTTGTTTTTAACTAAGCTAGCTGCATAACGTACTGCCCAGCCAGTGCCACAACCCACATCCAGAAAGCATTGATTTTCATGTAGATTTAATAAGGAAACGACCCGCTTTTGTGTGAAATGAAAGTAAAAGCGGTGAAATAATTTATCATATGTCTCTGCCCTCGAATCCCACTTCTTTTCATTTAATCGGGCATGTTTATGTGCCTCTTCCATTTTGAAATCTCTCCCCAAATACCTTAATTTTACACATTTCATGTGTTTAATGGAAAAAGGTAAATACAACCAACCGCAACGGTGACGGAATAAGTCTCTTGTCAAACAGGAGTTCGGGATCTGTCCCGAATGATCATGTAGTAGTAAGGTAACAAATGTCAGGAATGTGCAGTCTACATTCAGAAATTACGCAGAGCGTCATTTAGAATTACCGGTGCAAGGCTTCGTCGGGATGAATTGTGGCCAGAGTCCAATAAAGGAGACTTTGAACAATAGTCACAAAAGAGTATAATACGCAGGTGTCAAAGGGCCCTTTTCGAGGCGTGTGAAGTTCGAGTTAGTTCTAGGGAGGCGAGGTAAGATATGGTTCGTTTCCTCCACACAAGCGATTGGCAGCTTGGCATGACTCGCTACTTGTTCTCCGAGGGGGCTCAGGAGCGTTTCAACCAGGCACGCTTTGATGCGATCCGCACGCTCGGCAAAATTGCAACGGAATCTAATTGCCAGTTCGTAGTAGTCTGCGGAGATGCGTTTGAATCCAACCAGGTAGACCGAAAAACGGTTGCGCGTGCCCTTGAGGCGCTCAAGGAAGTCCCACTCCCCGTCTGGATTCTGCCCGGTAATCATGATCCCCTGAATGAGGCCTCGGTCTATTCCTCCAAGAGCTTTGTGCAAGGGAAACCGGCTAACGTCAATGTGATTAGCGATGCAACCCCGATCCAAGCGGATCACAACGTCGAACTGGTTGGGGCCCCATGGCTGTCAAAGCGCATGCCAGTGAACCCATTTTACGAAGCGACGAAGTCACTTGAACCACTAACTGGCGTCACCCGGATTATCTTGGCGCACGGTATTGTCGATTTGTTTACACCCAGAAAGGATGACCTTGGGGTACTTACGGCAGATAGTCTAGAGCGTGTCATCGAAGAGAGAAAGGCCTCCTTTGTGGCGTTGGGTGACCGCCATTCACGCACTAAGATCGGTGAGGGTGAGCGTATCTGGTATTCTGGCACGCCAGAGGTTACGGACTTCGGGGAAGGTGAGACTGGCTATGTACAAATTGTTGAATTGGATGGCGATAAAGTGATTGCGACACCTGCCCCAGTCGGTCAGTGGCGCTTTGTCGAGAAGAATCGCGTTGATATCAACTGCTCCGAGGACATCGAGGCGTTGCGAAGCATGCTGGAAAGCATAGACCGAAAGGAACTGACGGTACTCCGGCTGAACCTAGTGGGGTCTATTTCCCTCACCCAGGAGGCGATCCTGCGGCAATTTCTGGCTACCATCGGCGACGTATTCGCGTCTTTTCAAATGAGTGATGATGAGTTGTTAGTTTTGCCGAACGATGCAGATTTCTCCGGCCTTAATTTCTCCGGGTTCGCTGAAGCGACCGTAAGGCAATTGCGTGAAAAGATGGTCGGGGAGGGAATGGAGAAGAGAACCGCCCGCGACGCGCTTGCGTTGCTGGTTAGGTTGAGTGGTGGTCTGTCATGAGATATGTCCGTTTGCGGATTGCCAATTATAGGGGCGTTTCCGAGCGTGAGGCAGAATTCGCCGGAACCGGTATCACTCTGGTTAGAGGCCCCAATGAGATAGGAAAAACCAGTTTAGGGGAGGCAGTCTGGATTCTCTTTGGATATGCGGATTCTAGCAAGCACAGCGATCTCATGGCCATCAGGCCGGTTCATCGCGACGAAGGGACAGAGATCGAACTAGAGGCGGAGAGCGGCCCCTATCAGTTCACGTACTTTAAGCGTTATTTCAAGAAACCGGAGACCAGGCTCACCATTACCAAGCCAAAAGCCGAGAGTCTGACCGGCAGGCGAGCCCACGAGCGCGCAGACGCAATACTTAGGGGAACCTTGGACGTCAATCTTTGGAAAGCTTTGAGCATTAGGCAAGGCGCAGAGATTAAGCAGCCAAAACTTACAGAGCAGACTTGGCTTTCTCAAGCACTAGATCGGGCAGCTGGCGGACATTCGACTGATCCGAAAGCTGAAAGCCTCTTCGAAGCGGTTCATGCGGAGTACTCAAACTATTTCACTCCAGGAGGAGCCGAGAAGAAAGAGCTGGAGGAATGTCGCCAGGCATTATCAGATTGCCAATCGGAAGTTCAGAAGTTTGAAGAGGCGCTGCGTGACCTCGAGCATGATATCGATCGAGCTAGTGATCTCAGACGGGAATTAGGTGAGCTCGAATACTCTGAGCAGACGATTGCGAACGAATTGGAAAACCGCTCAGACAAACTCAAACAGATAACCGAACTGGATCAGCGTCTCTCGGAGGCGAGGCTTAACCTGCAAGTGGCAAAGGTCTCGGAAAAGGCAGCACGCGCGGATAAGAGAGCGCGCGAAGAGCTTGTCAACAAGGTCTCGGATGCTACCAAGGCGGAAGCTGAAATGGGCAAATCTACAGATTCGAGGCTTGCTTCACTCAACCAAGCCAGGGACGAGTCCAAAACGGCAGAGACAGCTTGCAATGCCGCCGAAAGAAAGCTGAAAGAAATCCGTGAGTTGACCGATTTGCGGCGGCGCGACTATGACTATTTTCGTGCCAAGCTTGACCTTGAACTACTGCAAGAACGTAAGGATCGTGTTGACCGAGCAAGGGAGATGGCCGCTCACTCACAGGCAATTCTAGCAACAAATAGGGTTGACGAAGAAGCTCTTCGGGCCATTGAGGCGGCTCAGGCCGAAGTAATAACCGCAAGGGCAAAACGAGAAGCTAAGGCTCCTGCTGTCTTGTTGCGCGGATTACAAGAATGCAGGTTGATCAAAGATGGCACCACCGTCAAATTGGGACAAGGGAAAGAGCTTTCCTTTCAGGTACCTGACAAGGTCAATTTAGTCGTGCCCGATAAATTGGAGATGGAGATAACAGCCGGTTCCAGTGTTGACACGCTTTCAAAGAAGGTTGAGGATGCCGAGGCGAAGCTAAGCGAGGTCTGCGCCTCTCTGGGGATTACTGGTGCAGATAAGGCACGAGAGGCTTTTCAGGAAAGGCAAGAGGCCTCTAGACAGATCGCGGAAATGAGGCGGGTTGAGAAGGATAATCTGCGGGACCTTTCTTATGACGAGTTGGCAGGCCGACTGTTGAGATTACAGCAGACCGTGCCAGCTTATCTGCCCGCGCGGGTGTCAGAGCCATCAATATTGGATAGCTCTGATCTAACAAAAACCGAATTGGCGAGATTGGAGAAGAAGCAGCACGGTCTTGAAACAGAATGGAACGAGGCAAAGGCAGCCTTCGATGAGGTAAAAAAACTATGTGAACGCCGGAATGGAGACTACATAGAAGCGCGATCTGTGTGGGAGCATCAAAAGCAGCATTTGGTCGGCCTTGAGAAAACGTTGGAAGAAGAGAGAGCGACTGTGCCCGATGAAGGGGTCAGTGTAGCACTCGAAAGCGCAGTAAAGGTGTTGGCAAAGGCAGAGACCGACGTTAAAGATGCCGAGGCAACGCTCGGAGTGCTCAACCCGGAGCAGGAAAGGGAACTTGATAAGACGGCCAGAGAGTCATTAACCAGAATACAGCAACAGATGAAAAAGACAGAAAAAGAGCTAACAGAGGTAACTACTCGCCTCAAGATCAACGGAGAGGATGGCCTCTATGATAAATTAGGCGTTGCTCGGACTGCGCTCTCGCGCGCTGAACATGAAAACGCGTCGTTAGCCAAACGGGCGGAAGCTGCAAATCTGCTCTATAGGACTATGTCTGAGGAACGTGACAGGGCACGTCACGCTTATGTCGCACCGCTTAGGGAGAGGATTGAGGCACTAGGTCGCCTAGTTTTCGACCATACCTTTCAGGTAGAGATAAGTGACGATCTACAAATAGTCAGCCGCACATTGAATAATATCACGGTTGGTTTCGATAGCTTGAGTGGGGGAACAAAGGAGCAGCTTTCGCTAATCTTTCGCTTGGCGTGCGCGATGATAGTAGCCACAGATGGTGGTGCTCCAGTAATTGTCGACGATACACTTGGCTATACTGATCCGGAAAGATTGTCCCTGATGGGCGCCGTACTAGCCAAAGCGGCAAAGGAATGCCAGATTGTGATTTTCACCTGTGTGCCAGGCCGATACAGTAATATTGGGGCGGCCAAAGAGATTGTCTGGGCCAAGTGATTGGTGTGCCTCAGCTTGTTGTATCGACCTAGTCGCGCCATAACCCTGAGTTTCCGATGGAGTCAGACTCTTCATCGTCTCAACCACAAATAAGTGGTACAGTCTGCACTTTTCGTCAGAATGTGTTCCAATACCCATCCCGATAAGACAACTTCTCTTTGTCCTGATCACTCCCATCCCGTCGAAGTCGGCATATTCTCACAACTGTCATGTTGTAATGGCAATACCGTGGATTGTGTCGATTCTCAAGATAAATGACCACTTTTGAGGCAAAATTCTCAAGTTAATTGACCACTCTGGGTGCTCCTACTCCCGCTTTAGCAAATCTTTCGAGAATGGCTGAACTTGGGTGGTCCGCTAATGAAACAAGTTTATTCACTAAGGCCACTGGAATAAGCGCAGAATCATACATATCGCATCTGAGTTTTTCTATATTACTCAATATAATATCTAAGTTTTGAAAATCCTTCCGGCTTGGAGATAATACAACTTTCTCGTCTTTCACCGGGACTGTCACAACATAAATTCCACCACTTCTAGCTTTATATATGAGTTTTCCTCCGTAATAAGATGATCTTGCATAGGGGGCGCTTGTATCCGCATTGCTAGGAATAATGTATTTATAGATATACTCATTGTTAAGCAGGAGTACCTCGCCCAGTTCAAGCTTATTGGCTATTTCATCAGCATGGTCGACAAAAGAACCACTCTTCTCAAGCCCGGCCAGGTACAAGTTATATTTCCCGAGGAGGAAATTGGCCAGTTGCCTCATAGGCTTGTGCATGTTCGCTGTCTGTCCAAAAAAAGCCAATGGCCCATCTTTGATGAAGATAATCTCATTTAACAGAGAAGGTTTGGTATTGAGAATAACCTTAAGCAAGTGAACAAGCAGCATTTGTTCAATGAGCACCGTAGTGTAGCCGAGTATGCCGCCTGCTCCGAGCTCGTCATCGATTGCTTCGTGAAGTCGAAAAACATCAGTGAGGAATATCCTCTCTCCGCACTTTTCGCAAGTAAAAGTGAAATCACTTTGCATCTTGTTTTTGTCAAGCAGGACGTTATGCAGATCTGACTGGATATTAGGGCAAGTGGCCAGATTCCACTGCGAGGAGGGTGTTTGATATTCATTAAATATGAACCATTTTAGCGTCTTTAGGAGCTGTTCTCCCTCTACCTTTGCTTTAAAGAAGTCATAAAGTGCTCTTCTAACAGAATCTGTCAATGACTTCTCGCCCGTCAAACTAATATTCTTTGTTGGGATGGTCAGTTTTAGCCTCTGTATGTTCTTTAACTTCGCTATATCTTCGGGATCAATAAACGGTTGTTCCCCTAGATCCTCCAAGTCGGTAACATTGAATGCGAGCACTCCGAATTGAAAGAAAGTGATGGTAGAAGATGGAAATTCCTTTCTTACGAAGACCTCGGAATATCCCCCATCGATCGCAATAACATAGTTAATCGGATTCTTGTTAACATTTTCAACTTTGGATTTGAGAACTTGTGGAAGCGAAATCTCTGCTGCCATCTTTGGCAGATCACACTTGTGGAGAAAATCAATAACAGTGGGGTCATTGACAATGTAGCTATGAGATGACTTGCTGGCATTTTCTTGTGGTCTGCGACCTCTTCTACTGCTATATCCCATTTATTGAAGATTCTCCTTTTTGACAATGAATCTATCTATTTGAACTGGAACAACAAAAGGATTTGAATATGTTTTCATACGTACAAATCCCTTGTCGGTACTCGCATTGAACCTGATTAGGCTTTCTGCGAAATCTGAGAAGTCATAATATTTTCTGATTTCTCTAAGCTCATCCTCGTTATTCAGATGCGCGATAAACCAGTTCTGCGTATTTTTCAAAATATTAGGGCTAATTGAGCTAACTTCCTGCGTTGCATAAATTAAGCCCAGATTCAGTTTAGCGCCTTCTTTTGCCAGCCGATTATATATCTGGCTTAGATCTTTGTCCTCTTTCCTTGGGAAAAGGTTATGTGCCTCTTCAAAATAGAATTGGAGAAAGTTGTTGGGCTTATTGCTAGTAAATCTCTGCATGGCGTCCTGAAATATCTCTGCACAGATTCTTTCAGAATAGAGACGTTGGATGTCCGGCTCGCCTTGTGATAAATCAATGATGACTATTTTACCTTCCCGTAAGGAATCCTTTATGTCTTTTTGGAAAGGTTTTTCTACCGTTTGTGTGTGTAGGTTGATTATACCTCTCAGTTTTTTATAGCCACTGACTGTGGGGTTTCCGCCTGGCTTGGTTTTCCTTGACAGGAAAATTAGGATTGCTTTGAGATCCTCATCCGCCCACTCGTGGCCCGACTTTTTCTTATAATCGGCGAAAAACTGGAAATCATCATATTCGTCCCAAACGTTGCTAAACCAACCTGCCGCTTCGGGCAGTGTCATACCCTTTTCCGGATCACTTGGTGCGATTGCTTGTAGCTCTTTGTTACCGCTAAATTTGACTTTAAAGTCTTTTGGAGCCTTAAATCCAGCCTGATAGAGGCAACAGAGATATGCTGCTACTTTTCGCTCATATCTAGTTGAGGCTGAGAAATCCTGCTTGTCTTCTGGTTCTTGCAAATCTATGGATGTGAAGCTTTTGACATAATCCCCCGCATCGTACTGAATGTAAGATTTGACTAAATCGAACCCCGCCAATATATCGGTGTAAAAATTTGTCTTCATTACCTTGAAATCTGGCTTTTCTAACACGCTATATCTGATAACATCTTGCTTGTAAAGTTCAAAGATCGCAGTACCGGCATCTTGCAGGTTAGCATTAGCGTATTCACCGTTCATATCAAAAATTATTTGCCCTACCGGATATTTTGGTGATCCATCATCAATAAATGGATCAAGGTTATCTTGAACATCCTTGGCCCCCTCAGCTAGCTTAGACTTCGCCTTCTGGCTAATGTCTACTGTGGCCTGTATTATTTTCTTAACTGTATTGGATTTGCCAGTTCTGGTCATACCGAATAGGGCTGTTCTTTTACCTAGAAAATCTTTTGGGCTGACATAGACTGGCACATCGTCTTCCTTTTCTTGGAATCTCTGGCTTGAGCTGTACCTTACTCTGCCGAGCCTAACATCGGCAGGGTTACCCGGGATATAAGCCGCGTCGCGCAAATTGGATATTACCTCCAAGATATTACCAGTTGGCTTGTACACACTGTAGTTGTGCGCACTGTAGAAGTTCTCTACATCGGCACCGAAGGTAGTGTTGTCTTTGCGGTCTTTGTAAAATGTGCCGAGAGCGCGGCACTCAAGTCCAGAAAAGCTGAATTCATAGCGAGTAAAGTCATCGAGCTGAGTCTCCTTACCGGCGGTTTTGGTGTTGTCTTTATAGTACTCAATCATTGAGCTAACTACGTCACTATCAGTTGGTAACTTAGTGGGGCCGAGAGCTCTCAGAAGCAGGGCCTCAGACACGTTCTCCTCGTTCTCGTAGAAAGCAAGCAAAAAAGCTCCTTGAGGTATGCCACCGACTTTCCTTTTCCATGAATCAGCAACTAAAAGGCAGGCTTTATTGTAATCAAGATAGAAGGGCCGTCCGATGAAGGTTTCCTTTTTCTTGCCTTCTTGGAAGATATCGATCGATGCTAACTTAAGTATTGTCCCGGGCACATTCATTGTCTTCCTCCGAAAACTCTTTAATCAGAGGCACCTTGATGGACGGGTCTTCAAATCTGACCGCGGAAAATTTTCCATATTCTTTATCTATATCTATGGCGATCCATTGACGAGCAAGCTTTTCGGCGCAGAAACCGGTAGTGTTGCTCCCTGCAAATGGGTCAAGCACAAGGTCTCCTGGGTTCGTGAGGAACTCTATAAAAAAGCAGGCAATCCCTAAAGGCATACGCGTAGGATGCAGGGGAATGCCTCTTTCACGGCAGGTTCTCGTGTAGAAATCGTTAGACTTTGTATTGGCAATACTGAAGACATTAGGTAAACGCAAATCCCTTTTTTCGTCAATCGGCTCTAGCTCTATTAAATTATGTATGATGCTGCCGCCATTGTCTTTCAAGAAGCTTTTCGCTCCAATGACATGTTCTGATGGCCTCTTGCCGGCATTGTATGATTTTTTCTTGAGAAGGGATTTCATACTTTTGCTGTAAGGCCTCAGTACCTTTCGATTATCTGCTTTCGGGTAATCTGTCTTTGATATCCACCAAATGTGTGTGAAGCTATCGATTACTCGCATCCGTTTGATTGTTACCCATTGTGCCGGAGTTGGAAGTCGAGAGGGGTTGTAGCAGACAAATTGTTGGCAAAGCCTGAGTCCCGCTTTTGGATTCTTCACAAACTCCAGCAACGATTCTACTGGTAGCAGAGACTGGACAGGCCTCCTGGGTTCCCATGCGTTACCGAGTTCAATGATGATTGAGCCGTTGTCCGTGAGAAGCTTGGAGAAGATTTCTGCAAGACTCGTAAACCAGTCTTTGTACGCTTTGCCCTCTAAGTTACCATAGTGCTTTTTATTATTGAGGGGAAATGGCGGTGATGTTAGAATTAACTGAACCTTGTTCTGGAGTTCTTTACCTAGTTTCCCTCTAAGAAAATCCCGAGAATCTCCTACGAGGTACTTCCCCAGTCCTGTTCGGTACAAAAGATTTGACATAGTAAAAGCTCTTTCAACTCATAAGTAAGCTGCCATCTCTTTTTTTAACTTGCTGTTTTTCATCATTCGCATGTGTAATTATATCACACTCGGTAAATCTGTCTAGCTCAGTGTGCACCCCTATGGCTTTATAGGTAGGGTTAGGACAGTCTGGCGGAGTAAACAGCATATTCTATTCTTCAATGAAATAGAAAGGAGTGAGCAAAGTGGTCTCAAAGGATCTTACATTGTACGCCTTATGAAAGAATCAAAGCACATTGTGCTGAACAATTAGCCATAACGTGCAAAACAGTTTTACATATAATTCGATATTCCATTGTGATAAAATAGATCAATAGTACGTATAGGAAAAATTCCTATATTAATGTTTTAAATGGGGTGGTAAAATGAAAGGGAGTTATTCTACTGATGAAATCTATAACCTATGGACAATGCTGGAGCAGGTTCATTCAGGTATCACACTCGCTCGGGACAGAGAGCTAGAACAACACGGTTTATCTACGATCAAAGCGGCTGCGCTATTTATTATTGACTCCATCGGCAATGAAGCCACACCGGCTGAAATTTCCAGATGGATCGTGCGCCGGCCTCACTCTGTATCTGGTTTGCTGGACAGGATGGAGAAAGATGGTCTTATCAAGAGGACCAAAAACCTTCACAAGAAGAACCTAGTCAGAGTTACCATAACTCCCAAAGGCCGCCAGGCCTATAATATTTCATTGAATAGAAAGACTATTAACCAGGTCTTATCAATCCTTACAAAGCAAGAGCGCAAGGAATTATATGGATACCTGGAAAAGCTGCGCAATAAGTCTCTTAAGGTAGCGGGTATTACCCATAAACCGCCATTCCCTGCATCAACATGACCTGACCCCCAAAAACTAATCCAGATAGAATGTTACATTCTGGATTAATGTACTTGCCCCCATTTTTGGAGTCATGGCAGCTGCTGTTCCCAATGTCAAAAGGTCTAACCTTATTAGCAACCACTGGCATTATTTTGGATCGGACTCGGTGTATAATGGAGAAAACACCGCAACCAAACGAGACTTACATGGCTGTTGAATGTACAGGTTTTCATCCCTGGGTATCTATTCAAACTGAGGAGTTACTTTGTACTCAGCTATAGATAGAAAAGAATTAAGGCTTGTCAATAGTGTGGTGAGGGAAGTCTGCCAAAAACACTATGAGTTTAGGTCTTTTAAACAGTACCTTAAGGACAATCATATTGATTTAACCAACAAGGTAATACTGGATGTTGGCTGTGGTTCTGGTTATAGCTCACAGCTGATAATGGAGGAGTTCCAACCGAAAGAACTTTTCGCTTTCGATGTTTTGCCGGAGGAGATTGAGCTTGCCAGGCAAAGGGGATTGCCAGCGAATCTATTTGTGGGGGACGTAACTCATATTTTACTACCATCGGAGAAATTTGATGCGGTTTTTGCCTTTGATGTTCTTCACCATGTACCTGAATGGCGCATTGCTCTTAAAGAGATAAATAGAGTACTGAAATGTGGCGGAGTTCTATTAGTTCATGAGCCACGTAAAAAAGCCTTGGACAATTTAGAGCATTTTCTTAAAATTCATCATCCTATGGAGTCTAGATTTGAGTGGCCGGAATTATTCAAGACATTGGTAGAATCTGGATTTCGTGTGGTTGAAAGAAGAAATCTGTATCTGGGACTTTTCCAGAGCTGCCTATGCATAAAGGATGAATAACCGAATACGCAAGGCGCCTTTGACGAAAAAGAGGGCATGAGACTACACCCTTTTGCACGAAACATCGTTTTGTTTGGTGTTATCCGAAAATCATTGATTTTAAAAACTGAAAAAATAAACTGAATTCGAGTGTAAAGCGAAAACCTTTACTCTCCTTACTCTCATCTACTCTCCCTTCACTATCAGTCACTGGGGCTTCACTCTCCCTTCACTATCACTTTACACTCGGAGAAAATTTCTTTACTCTCGACTTACTCTCCTTTTATACTCAACCTTACACTCGCTTGATTTAGACGGATACGACCTTCATTTTTCTTTACTCTCCCTTCACTATCACTTTACACTCGGAGAAAATTTCTTTACTCTCGACTTACTCTCCTTTTATACTCAACCTTACACTCGCTTGATTTAGACGGATACGACCTTCATTTTCCTTTACTCTCCCTTCACTATCGGTCTACACTCGAAGGAAAAACCTTTACTCTCCCTTCACTATCGTTTTACACTCAAGGAAAAATCCTTCACTTTCACCATCACACTCAGAAAACCACCGTAGTCATAGATTTCATCTGCTTCACCTTCACTCCACATACAAGGTTGCAAGTTTCTGCTACATTGTTTTGTAACTAAAGTTACAGGATAGTGTCACACTAATTTGTAACTTTATATGTAAAGGGTGTGTAAACGGTGTGTATGGGGTATGTGAGCGATTTTTCCGAGTGTAAAAGGTGTGTATCGGGTGTGTGAACAATTTTTTTGGAGTGTAAACCGTGTGTGCGGGTGTGTGAGTGATTGTAACGAGTCTGCAGATTGTTTTTCTAAGTGTGTAACCAGAGGTACAGCTGGCAGTTAACAAAACGATGTAATGTTCAATAAAGTCTAATTCAGGAGTTTAACAACACCGTAGGCCACTATACAGATGGTCTGCTCAATTGATTTCCTGGTAATAAGTTCCATATAATACCAGTGGCAATATTTAGCAGAGTTAGGTGATTTTATGGCAGACAAGAAAGGCAGCAAGAAGACAAGAAGAAAACGAGTTACTTTTTATATCCGTCCTAAAGGGAGTAAGAGGAAAAAAAGGGTTTCATTTCTCGCCCGACGATAGTGATTGTCATGGCTACGGAATATCATAGAAAAGTTGAGGCCTGCTTAATTACATTAGGTAGTGATTGGAGAAGTCAGAAGAAAATTAAGAAAGTTTATCGTGGTAGTGAGCGCCCTCTTTCAATAGTTGAGGCTCGTTCAAAACTTGTTGTGAATTATCAGCCAGACGTATATTTCATCTTAAGGAATAATAAAAAGTTAATCTTTGAAGTTTTAGATAGTGAGGCAGAGAAGCAGGATATCATAATTGCAGACGTCATTCGTTCATTTCTCGTTGAAAATGTGGATGGATTGTGTTTTATTCATCCTGGGCCGGAATCTGTTGAGACTAGAATACTTGAGGCTCTGATAACGATCTATACAAGTCTTGTCAGCAAAGGAGTGGGTGAATCTGAACTTCCGAATCGAAAGAAAACTGGACCTTATTTGGTAAAACAAGAAGAAGCAAACAATACCCAGGAATTAAGAGATAAACTTAATCAATATGCTGATGAGAATAAATGGTTTAAGTCATTACGCCCACTAAAACCGAGAGCTACCTAGGTCTTAAACCGCAAATCTTACCAGTCACACAGGGCTTTTAGCTCGCCGACAACTCCGTAAACGGTCACACGGTTTGGCTTTTTGTTAGCAGAATCGCTGTATTGTACGTTCAAGGGAGCTCCCGGCCGCTTAACAAACAACCAAGACAATCTATGCTAATCTCTAAGGCATATTGACCGTGCTAGTTGACCTGCCCCCCGAAGTGTTACCATTTTCTAAGTTAGTCCATGCACCATCATAGCCTCAGGAGCAGGCAGTGGGTAGCCAAGGGCACTGGACGCAAGTACATATATCCGCAAATAACATATGAGAGCGCAAAGAATGTTGAATCATATTTGTCTCATGTACCCCTCAACGATGGGGATCAATTCGTCACTTTCAGGCGGAGTAAAGTTCGGCGATCTGCTAAACGCAATGTAGTCAAATGTTTCACTTGTTCTGAACTTATGCCAGGGTAATATCTTGAAGGGAACACCGGGGTCCCTTTCTACCACGGGTAACTCTTGGATAGGGCCTTCACCTTTTCTCTTCTTGAACTGTATTAAATCGGACCTTGCATCACCGTCCCATTTGGGCAGACCTTTCAAGTGCTTGCGGAGAGGAACCCACACAAGAGAGGCTATCCATCCGTACGCAATGGCAAAAGTCAAGTAGTTACCCGAATGAACGTGTTTTCTATTGAGCATCGCAAGCCCACGTTCCGAGTCAACATGCAGAAACTCTGACCTCAGATACAGCCCGCCCCCTACCCACAGGTCGGGGTGAGCATCTATGTGTATCACTTCAAATGGTACCCTGAGACCACCAGATTCAATGAGCGTACGCCAGAAGTCAAATACTCCATCATGACTTTCTACCGTGCGCCCCTGTACCGGGGCATCAGGTGAGAGGCCACATCTCTCCTCAAGAAAGTGCCGTACCTTAGAGGCACTCCATGGCTTATACTCTGAACCTAGCCTTCCGCTGTCACATTTGTCACATTCGCTGCAGTAAGCGTTGTCATTCAGGAAGAAATCCAAATCCAAATCCAAGAAACGCATGAATCTCTCCGTCAATAGTTACTCTGTCCAGTTCTTACTATAGCGGCAGGAGTTATGTTCGTCAATCAGTTTGAAAAAAACTGTGGTGGCCCGGCAGTGTTTTCCAAAGATTCTTCCACTGAACCCGTACCGCACAATTTGACGGATTGTGTAGGGGAGAGGTCAATAGACGGGGAGGCGAGGCAGGGTCGAACTCCGCCTGAAACACAACTATCATCTTGTGCCCTGGCAAGCCGCATTTACGAAGCACCTTATTGACCTAACGGGTCATATTTATTGTACCGAACGGCCCTTGTGCGTGCATGGTTAGCTGTGTATAATAGGTTATTCACATATATACGGCTTATACTCCTGAAAGAACAGAAGGGCATGACCGGCTTGGACTGCCATCATCCTCATCGCTTTCATCGCTTTCATCGCTCTAGTTACAAATATATAGGAGGTGATTAACATAAAAGCCATCTACAAGTTCCTGATAGCTGCCGCGATAGCCTTGGTTGCGGGCGCTGCCATCGGCTTTGTCACCGTAAACCCCGTTGCCAATCTGGTCACCAGTGGGAGCAACATCAAGAACGGACCCTGGACAACCAACCTGGCCTATGGCAGCAGCGGTGCAAATCCCTATATCAAGGCCTGGGTCGCTGAAAACGGGCTTATGGCAGTAAGCGCATCCTTAAGCATTTACCTGGCCGCTTACACCGATGACAGCGGGCAGCCGCTGGCGGCCAACTGTGACTATGTGATACAGGGCCCGGCGCCCAAGTCAGGATATTGGAATGTCACTGTTTACAACGAGAATGGCTTCCTGATAGCCAATGACCAGAACCGCTGGTCGTTCAGTTCCACCGATATCAAGTTTGAGCCTGACGGCAGTTTCAAAATATACCTGTCGAGGACGCAGAAGCAGGGGAACTGGCTGCCAACTGGCAACGCTAAAACACTGAATGTGTACCTCCGCCTGCATGACTCCGGGACTGCTTACTCGACCGCCAATGCACTGAAGGCAGCGCAGCTGCCGGACATCGTCAAGGAGGGCTGCCAATAATGAAGAAATGGATACCGTGGATAGGATGGACGCTATTAGCCGTCATCGTTGTGGCCGTCATTGTAAACCTGATCGTCGCGATCAGTCTTCCCACCGCGATAATGGAAGCAACAATTACCAAGAAGTTCAACTTTCCCAGCAACCAGTGGGTTTTCCAACCGCCGATTACAGACCAGAGCACGGACGTGGTCAGACCGGCGCCTGATGATATTTATTCACTCTGTATTTACGACGTAAGCCAGCATCCGCTTCGCGTGACGTCTATGACAACCCAGCTCTGGACTATCTCCGCTTTTGCCATGAATACGGATAATTTCTTTAACTTTACCAGTTCGCAGGCCAAGACGAACCCGGTTGAAATTGTATTGGTCTCCAAGGGCATGATATACAAGGACCCAACGGGAAAGGCACAAGTCGTAACAGCGCCCAGCGACAAAGGCATACTCATGATCACGATGGTTATTCCCAATCAGGATGCTTTGCCGGGCATTTTGCAGACCCAGAAGCAGACAACAGCCGAGGTGGTTAAGTAATCTACCGGATATTCTATCTCTGCCTTGAACAACTGATCGGGATGGTGAAAACGAATACCGGACCTGTGACAGGTGGCTGTCTCAACTGTACTGCAGGCAGGTAGCAGAAGAAAATGGTCAACCTAGTCGGCCCACTCGGCCGGAGTCGGCACTCCAAGGACACGGCAAAGGTCAATGAAGTGTTCGTGTGATGATTGCCGCTCTCTTAGCCTAACTCGATCCCATTTTGCCACGAATTCCGCAGGGAGCATAGCCACAAGCCTCTTTCGTAAAAAGTGGCAGATAACTTTCAGACTTATGCTAAATCAACCGGGCCGAAACCAAGTCCTTCTGGTTAGGCTCATTCTACACCCGTTTGTAGTTCAGCAACAAGCCCCCCATTTTGGAGCACACTCTGGAGATGTAAGAAACTCACCAGTTGCTACCGAGTAACAATTCTGACAATTGTTCATTGAGCCCTATTTTACACAAAGTTCCGAAGATACCTAACAGGGATGTATTCAAGCAAAATACGTTCGTGTTGTAGTATATTCGCCAAAGGCTTAAAATCGGCATATAATTCAGACCATTTGCAGTTTCGATCTAATTGATAGGGTTAAGTGAGGCTAAGTTATGTTTTGTATGATCTGTGGCGCTGAATTGCCAGGCGAGACAGATTTCTGTTTGAAATGTGGTAAACCACAAAGAAATGACGTTCAAGCAGGCAGAGAACAGAATATATCAGCTCGCCTTATTCAAGACCTCAAAGGTCCATTTGACCTTTCCGCCGAACGAAAACCAGAGTCCCAGCATTTCCACATGGAAACCCAGTTCATCCACATAGGATTCAATGGAAAGCGTACGGGCACCGAAACTTACATTCTCAAGCTCCGCTGCGTTCCAGCGGCACTATCGGGAAAAAACGGAGATGAATACACATGTCCGGAGTTCGGGCTGCAAATCAATACTGGGCCGGCGGTGACGATTCCTGTGCTCAGGGGTTGGACCTACGTGTTCAATCCGAGTCTTTCTGGGATGGACGAGAGGGGACCGATGTTCGGCATTCCACACAGTAAATTCGAGGATATCGCGGATAGTCTGGGCAATATACTTCCAGTGGAGATTCGTTATGCCATATATAATAATTTCATTGATTTCCACGGTTTCAATGACGTGTTTGCACGACCGATGATGTTTGGTAGGGGAGTCCAGGACCTCAAAGCTATCGGTCAAAGAATTGTCCACGCCGCGGCCTTCATCGAGGCACCGGTCAATCTGGGTGCCGGGGTTAAGCCGGGTTCGGTTTTCCGCAATGGCGAGGTCACATTAGAACTGAAAGGGGTCAGCGTTGTCGATGGGGTCCCCTGTGCACTCGTCGCGTATGATTCCGGCGAAAGCACGCTGAAGATGATTATGCCGTTTGCCACGGATCAAGAGATCGTGACGGAAGGCGGTTCCGAATACAAGGGAGACATCTACATTGACTTGGCGACCCGTTGGGTCAGGAAAGTCACCCTTGACGAGTTTGTGATCACGCAGACAAGGGTGACAAACCAGACAAAAATCGATAGCTACACTGTACGCCATATCCTTTTGCGATTGATCGGCCTAGAGGAGTTCGAAAAAAAGCTTTCCATTCTCTCCTGAACTTGTTAAAAGTCCCGCATAATATTTGTGAATGATAATTGTTATATTTGGTAAAGCGTCTGGGGAACCTCTAAGTTTCGCAGGGGACCTTGAATACCTCTGCAGTCTGTAATTTAGCTACGGTGACATTATAAGATATTAGGTGACCTGAAGGTCACAAAGACTCAGATTGTGTAGCGATGCCATCTGCAACTCAGTATAATGAAAGGACCCACTTACTCTCTAGCAATGCTAAAATTATGCTACAAATACGCCTTGTCGAGGCAAATCACAGTACATGAAGGAGGTCTGAGTATGGATGAACTCAGTTGGTCAGAATGGTATCGGCTGACGCCGCCGATTGTCAATGAACTTGTTCCAGACCTTCCCGGAATATACCAGATTGGGATAGACCGCGAATTCGGGAGACTGAAAGGTGCTTCCAAAATAATATACATCGGCTCAGCGGCAAGGAATACTCCAAGCCTAAGGAGAAGGCTCTTAGGGCGCATTTCGAATGCTTCCCTAGCTGAGAAGCGGCTTTGGCAGCATGAGTGTAACCTCCAATTCCGCTTTGCAACGGTGAGCAACGGCGAGACTGCTCAACGGATGGAAGCAGAAAGGCTCATAGACTATGAAAGACAGCATTGGGAACTTCCGCCGGGAAATGGAGCCTTTCCGCGTCGCTACTTTAAACCGTAAATCGTAGTGGCGAGTCTCGGCGCTCGATGTAAGAAACGTGTAGGTGATGATTTGACCACGAATTTCTCTATGTCTAATTGCACAATCTAGCGGAAAGTGCAACTGTAGATTATTTCTCTTTCTTCCCACTTGCTGTCAAACAATTCTCAAGGTAGAATGAGAATTACAGGAAGGAATTCGAATTCTACTCGGCGGACTTCGTACACCATGAGAGTCCAAGTGCCATGGGGAAGATATTCAAACTGTAGGTGGAACCGAGCTTCGCGTTATAGATATCGAGATTGAGTGACTAACTGGAAAGGAGTGAAACATTCATGAAGGTTTTAGGCATTGTGGCGAGCCATAGGCGGCTAGGTAATACGGAGATATTGGTCAAGGAAGCATTGATGGGCGCTCAGGAACAAGGGGCTGAAGTGGATATCATAAGGTGGACAGACTACAAAATACTCCCTTGCGAAGGGGATGCAACCTGTATGTTCATGGGGAGAGAGTGCAAAAATAAAGATAAGGACGACCACGACTACTTACTGAAGAAGATGTATCAGTTTGATGGTGTTATTTTCGGCGCTCCGTGCTATATCCTGGAGGTTGCAGCAATAGTAAAGCAGTTCATAGATCGTCTGTTTGTGCTATCAAGTCAACCTAGTCAAATGAGGGGAAAGCCGGCTGGTATCATAATTCCTTACGCCACGCGGGGTTGGACATCCTACTCTTTTCTTCAGCCAACCATACTGCTCAAACAGTTGGGAATGGAAATTATCGACCAGGTTCTGATCCATATGCAGGCTATGGCCGAGGCAGCAAATGACCAGAGAGCTCTGGACAAAGCACATAAAATCGGTGTTGAAGTAGCCACAGCGATTAAAACCGGGAACAATAAATATCTGGGAGATCCTGGGGTATGCCCCGTCTGCCATGACCGTATCATCCGTATTTTTAAAGATAATGAGTCGGTGGAGTGCCCCACCTGTGGTATCCGTGGCCAGCTCAGAATTGAGAATGGCAAGATCATGATTCATTTCCCCGAAGAGGAGACTAAATGGAGTCGTTTTGCGGAACAGACCGCATATCGCCACATAACATATGAAATAAAACCCTCGAAAGACTTCTTTGTAAGAACGTGGCCGATTCTTAAGGAAAAACGGAGGAGGTATAAAGACTATCTTAAAATCGAACGGGAGCAGGTAATGCCAGATGAGAGGAGATAGTAACATGGAAGAAATCATGGCTAAGCTCAGATGGTTACCTCTCGGTCCCACTTGCGGTCCTGCAGTGCCCATCAAAAAAAATGACCTGGACAACATATCCAGAAAGCATGGGGTGAATATCTCACTGGAAGAAGTGGTAAGCAAGAATCTGAAGGTGGAAGGAGATGTGATGAGAGAGGAAACCATGGAGAGCACCCTCGAGGAGATCACCCAGACGGTGGTTACGGTGTCCGCCAAAGATGAAGGAGCATTCCGGAACGCGGTGCGGGCATTGATAAAGAAATACTATGCCCCGCGTACCACCCAATCTTTCTGGGGTAGCACAGATAGAGGTAAATGGATCATTACTGAGTTGCTTGACGAGCATGACGGCTGGTTATAGCAATGATAAACTCAGCAAGAGACACCTGGCAACGGAAACCAGAGCAATAGAAGGGTTTTTTGGCAGTTAATCCGCCTACCCGCCTGACCTCCTATGAAGGCCCAACAAAAGGGCGAAAAGTTCAATCGTGCACCTCCTTGGTTTCCTCTTGTCGGTAAATAGTCCTGGGTGTAGAATGCAAAATGTGGGAGAAAGTTCGGAACCTGGGCGAAGTAGTCAGGATTAGGCGTAGGTTTCACAGGGGGCAAAATGGCGCAGAGGAAGTTCAGATTGCGAGCAAATGTGAGCAGCGATAACTTGGCTGTTATCAAAGCAGCCCTTGAACGAATCATCGCTAATAAGGGAACCATAAGACAAACAGATCAAGGATTCGAAGTCGAGGCAGACCTTGAAGGAGAAAGTGCGAGAGTTCTCAACCGTATGATTCTGTCCGAGTTGCGCAGAGCGGAGAAGCGAACGAGGATTCGAGCAGAATGGACCTCGGGTGATGCCACTGAGAGGTTCTTCGACTATGTCCCAAAGGGCACTCGCAATACCCAAGGGAAATAAAACGATAGGACGCATGGTGCAGCGACTGCCCATATAATGTATATTGTGTTGGTATGTAGTCTGTAATCATCGAAGGAGAATCTACATGGAAACAAGTTATAAAGAAAAATTCACAATGCTCTGGAAAAAGTACTTCAACGGTGCGGAGCTACCCATCACCTTCTATTACACCGACGAGGAAGGCCATGCCGACCTGGTTAAGCCCGGTTCGGTGCATAGGTGCGTAATTGCGGCATTATTGAAAGTCAGGAAGGGGACCTCTCTGTGCTTCGGCGCGGATTCAGTGGGCTGTTTCGGAGGGAAAAGGTACCTGGGGTTCGAAGAAAATATCAGGCCCGACTTTGAGTATTTTCTTTCCTGCGGAATCCCCGGCAAGATGGAAGGGGAACGCTATAAGAAATCGCCGGAGCTGGTTAAAGAGTCGATGCAGTATTCACCCGCTTCCAAAGCGACCGCCCGTTATATCGTTTTCAAGCGATGGGATATGCTCGAAACGTCGGACGACCCGCAGGTGGTCATCTCTTTCGCGGAACCCGACGTCCTTGCTGGCCTTTTTACGCTTGCAAGTTTTGATGAAGCCGATCCAAGCGGTGTAATGGCTCCATTTGGCTCTGGCTGTTCTACAATTGTCTATTACCCTTATCTTCAAATTGAGTCCATGCGTCCCAAAGGCATCATCGGCATGTTCGATATCTCAGCACGTCCTTTTGTTCCGAAGAACGTACTAACGTTTTCGGTACCGATGAATAAGTTTATTAGGATGATTGAGAATATGAGAGAGAGTTTTCTCATTACCGATTCATGGGCCAAGGTTAAGAAAAGAATAAGTGTGGTTGAACATTAGTCCAGATTGGACAGTTTTAACAAAAAAGCTGGGCATTTGTAAGCCAAACACCCAGCTCTGTCTGATCTCAGAATGAACTGACTTAACTCTTGCCAATCCTGAACATCTTAGTTCCGCATTTTGGGCAGGTACCTTGTGTTGCCGGCTTACCATTCTTCATCTTAACGGCTTTGGGATTATTCATTTCCCTCTTTGTCTTACATTTCATACAGTATGCTTGCATTAAACACCTCCCTTTTGTATTTGAGTGTAGGATATAATACATTCAAGCTAAGTGTCAATCATTGTGCTTTGAACATTAGCCTGGTTTGTTCAATTTATCTAGTTAGTAATTCTGAAGTTTAAGCTGAAAGTTCTACCTATTGATACCCCAGGTCCAACTGTGGGCCAACTGATGCCTACGACAGGAACTCAGAGCTTTGTATTCTGGATGTAAGCATAAACTTGCATTGATATTGCAACTATGTTAGATTATGTAGGATGGAAAGAACGAAAACTTGTGATATTTGTGGCAAGGTATATCAGGGCTCCAATGCGGGCAAGGCGCTAGCCGGACACGTTTGGCTGAAACATCATAAGCGCATAGGCTTGCGCCATGAGTTAGAAGCAAGAATTGTAGGGTTAGAAGCAAAAATTGTGGGGCTTGAAAAGGAACTAAGTCAATGCCGAACTCGCATACCTGCATTGGAACGTACGCTAGCTATTACAGAGTTCGAGCTGGAAAATGAAAAGAGGATGATTAAGCCCGTAGCCAGCGGCAATTATTGCCCTAAATGCGGCAAATTAATGAGCAACCATGAGGTTAGGCATGACTTAGCATGGGGCGACAAATACCTATGTCCCCCTAAACAATAATTTTCTCATTTTGTTCGATATTGGCCTGGAAATTCAGATGTCCTTGCACCACGAAGACGTCACCGGGCGTGCCAGCCTGTATCAATTCAAACGGCAACCATGTCTGGTTCCATTGTTCAGATTGCTTATTTGCGGTGGCCGTTCTGTACTGGCAGACGACGTAGTACTGACCGTCTGGCTTATCCCAGGTCGGCGTCCACTCTATCTTCTCACCAACCATCAGGACGGTCTCGCGGCGACCCTCTAGCGAATTCCTGTGACTGTCGAGCAGCCCTACCTCAAGTTCGATGGCCGGAGTCTTACCCTCGTTTGATACCACAAAATGCGAGAGGTAAGTTGGCGCCGGCAATACCGTGGAGACCGTCTCAGCTGATTTGTAAACTGCCTTAACGGTGACTATTGGCCTGTCTACAGGTTCCTCCGGCAACTCGACCTTCTTCGGGCTCCTGCCCCCTTCCAGCAGGTTTACCGCCTCCCTTAACCGCTTGTCTGTAACCGCCAAATACACCTGCGTCGTGGATAGATTCTCATGGCCCAGCAGCTCTTGCACAGACCTGATATCAGCGCCGTGTTCCAGCAGATCGGTGGCAAATTTGTGCCGCAAGGCATGGGCATGCAGATCAGCGAGTCCGGCTTTCCTGGCAAATTTCTTTATTTTCATGGTGATAGAAGGGCCTTTAAGATTAAATACTTTCTCGGCAGGCTCCTTGCCCTTAATGTAGCTACCCAATCGCGCCGTCAGGTCAGGTGGTAACGGGATAGCCCTGTCCTTCTCATATTTGCCCCTTCGCACCACCAGAAAGTCACCGTGGATATCCCTGACCTCCAGACTGGCCAGCTCACCGCGACGCATGCCGCTTTTTAGCGCCAGTTCAACCAGGAGCCTGTCTCTGGTGATGAGCTTCTTGTGCGTCACCTTGCTTTCGATGGCCTGGAACAGCCTGTCGATGTCGCTGTTGTCGGTATAGGGCGGCAGCGACTTGGGTACCCTCACTTTGAAATCAGTTATCGGTTCCCCATACCATTTCATAAACATCCGTACCATCTGCGCATAACGGTACAGCGTCCGTGGCTTCCTATCGAGGTACCGGTAAATAAATGACTTTGCCAGCTCTGCCGATGGCGGGTAGTCGCCGAGATGGTCTTTGAACAATACCAGAATTTTCTTGGTATCGCTGAGATTCTTGGCATTGCGCAGCCGTAGAATGAGATCTTTGTCGTAGAGCTGGAAGAGCTCGTCGTTACCCATCTGTTTCAGCATCAGCCGCCTCCGCCCTTCAGGGCCTAAAAGTAATTCTACCAGCTCGATGAGGTGCGGATCAACTTTATGTAAACTGCGTACATGGTGGGCGGTACTGGACTTGAACCGGTGACCTCTGCGATGTCAACGCAGCGCTCTAACCACTGAGCTAACCGCCCTCCACTGCTCGCATTTTATCAACGCTTTTATATGCAGTCAAGCCTCATCCATCTTGAATAAAGAGCTGGTCTCATCTATACTTTCACAAAGCAGAAATAATAAAGATAATCTGGAACTATTTGATTGGAGGGAAATATAAATGGGTAAAAAGGAAGACGAGGCCAAGGAATATGTCCTTAAAAGGACTAAAGAGCAAAAAATTAAGTTTATCCGTCTATGGTTCACCGATATTCTGGGCTTTCTGAAAAGTTTTTCCATCACCGCCGAGCAACTCGAAGAGGCATTAACAGACGGTATGGGCTTCGACGGCTCTTCGATTCAGGGCTTTGCCCGCATTGACGAAAGCGATATGATTGCGCTGCCCGACCCCAATACTTACCAGGTGATACCCTGGCGACCCAAAGAGCAGGGTGTGGTCAGGATGTTCTGCGATATATACTGGCCCGGCGGACAACCTTTTGAAGGCGACCCCCGCTATATATTGAAGAAAAACCTGAAACGGGCTGCTGACCTGGGCTACACCTTCTATGTTGGGCCGGAGCTGGAATATTTCTACTTCAAGAATTCCGAGAGTACAGAATTTTTGGACCTGGGCGGCTATTTTGACCTGACACCCCCGGAGATAGCCTCAGACATACGTAGAGAAACGATTCTCTTCCTCGAAGAAATGGGCATCGATGTCGAGTACAGCCACCATGAAGTTGCGCCCAGCCAGCATGAAATAGACCTCCGATACACCGACGCCTTGACTATGGCCGACAATGTGATGACCTATCGCTTAGTAGTAAAACAGGTAGCCCAACGACAAGGTGTTTATGCTACCTTTATGCCTAAACCGGTAATCGGCTGTAATGGCAGCGGCATGCACGTTCACATGTCCTTGTTCAAAGGCAACCGTAATGCCTTTTTTGACAAGGATGCTCCCTACTACCTGTCGGAAACAGGCAGGGGTTTCACCGCCGGCTTGCTGAAACATATCCCGGAAATCACCTCAATCTGCAACCAGTGGATAAACTCCTACAAGCGAATCGTCCCCGGCTATGAAGCCCCCTGTTACATCACCTGGGCTAAAAGAAACCGGGCCGATTTAATCAGGATTCCTGAATATAAGCCGGGAAGAGAAACCGCCACCAGGATAGAACTCAGGTCTCCGGACCCGGCATGTAATCCATATCTTGCCTTCAGCGCCATGCTGGCTGCCGGGCTGGAAGGAGTTGAGAAGGGATACAAGCTGGGGCCGCCTACCGAGGAGAACGTCTTTGAACTCAGCGAGGAAGACCGCGACAAAAAGAAGATAAAAACGTTGCCCGGCAGTTTATACGAAGCTATACAGCTCACCGAAAAGAGCCAACTGGTCAGGAAAGCTCTAGGTGAACACGCCTTAAATAGCTTCATCCAGAATAAAAAGGTGGAATGGGATAGATACCGGACATACGTAACTGATTACGAACTGAAGAATTACCTGCCGATTCTGTAGCTAACTTTTAACGGAAGAACCGATACGAAGTCTACCCGGCACGATTCCGAATGTAAAATAGATTAACCCTTGCCGGTGGTCTTTGTGTTGCTGGTGAGCATAATCTGGACAACACTACCGCACTTAGGACAGGTGACCTCAATAGTAACCGGCTGCCTCATTACCCTCTCCACCAAAGCTGTAACCACGGAATCGATGTTATCCAGCCGCTTATCTAACATCTCCAGGCGTTTTTTTGTATGCTCCAGGTCCACAGCTGTGCTTTTCTTTTCAGTCTTTTCAGGCATCCTATCCTCCAATATGAAAACAAAAGAGGAGAGGTTCTTGGAAATCCTCTCCTCGATATAAAGTCAGCTTGCTTGCCATGCCCCTCACAAGCTCTTCTCAGCCACTCCCATAGCGGACAGATAGTCCTTATCAGCCTTTATCAGGTTGTCTACCTTGCCGCCAACCGTGCCCTCTAGATATTTGCGGAACGCTTCACGAGCGCCGGGAGAACTTTGTAGTGCTTCCTTAGCTCGCTGCCATTCCTCACTGGTCAGTTCACCTATGCGCTCCGGACTCAATGGGAATTCTTCACCCATCACACGCTCAGCTCGATCTAGAACGCGGCTGGTAACTGCCCGCTTCAGGCGATCGAAAGAGAGGAATTCCTCGTTAGCATAAGGCCTCGGTGCCCAAGTCTCATCTTTCATAACACAACCTCCGGCTCATTGTTTATTATGAACCCTATTATCGCTATAATATGCCCCCTAAACTGCTGTGTCAAGTCCATTCGAACTGCAAACGATCTCAATTTATAAAGCACTCTCCGCGCCAATCAATGCTAACTGCTTATTAACCTGCTACTGAATCTCATAAACCATCTGCACGCTGACTTGAATCTCCAGCTCGCCGGGACTGATTGGAGTGGGCGCTGGAGCGGCGGCTTCAGCCTTCATGGCATAGTCTCTGATTGCCACCTGCGGTACATACGGAGTGCTTTCAGACATATATATCAGCTTTCCCAGCTTAATACCGGCTGAGCCGGCCATCTGTTTCGCCTTGTCCATAGCATCCTCTACCGCCTTGGCTCGCGCCTCATTGTAGTTAGGCGTCGGGTCATCGATAGTGAAACCGATATTATCAATCCGTGTCAAATTACCGCCGGCTTCAGCAACAGCATCGATAACAGGTCCGGCTTTATCTACTTGCCTTATTTTAGCAATTACCACATTGGTCACTCGATAGCCGGTGGTTATCTCCCTCTGCTGGTCCTCAATCCATTGCCGCACCGGATAGATGCTAAATCTCTGCGTTTGAATGTCCTTGTCAGCCACCCCGCTAGCCTTAAGTGCCTTCATAATCGCATCCATAGCCTGGGCTGCGTCCTGCTGTGCCCGTGCCACGGTTTTGGATTCAGCTTCAATACCAAGGCTGAGCAGCACTAAATCGGGCGCTGCCTTCGACTTACCTTCACCGCTTACCCACAAGCCAACTTGCTGCTGGCTGGAAGCTATTACCGGTGCGCCTACATAGCCCGCGATTGAGGGTGGTGAAACCTGGGCGCCTTCGCCGTATACGCAGCCTCCCGCACCAATCAAAATCACCGCCAACATGACAACTGATAAAATTAACCAACGCTTCTTCATTAAAACCTCCTGAAATTCCTTAGCTGTGTTTTCCGCCTCTTCTATTATAATAGCATGTAGTGTTGGTTACCACTACATATAACGCTAAACCTGATTTCAGGTTTAGCTAAAATGGCAGAAAAGCTACGAATAGATTATAATACCACCAGTTTAACCGCAAGAATCTATGAAAATTTTCCGTGATATCATTGCCCCGGTACTACTTGGGATCGCTGTCTTCGCCCTGTTTCATGTCACCGTCGGAAGCTTCAAAGTATATGGCTCATCGATGTTGCCCACTATCGAAGAGGGCGAATATATCATGGTCAGCAAAGCTGCCTATTTCTTCGGCGAGCCGCACCGCGGTGACATAATTGTCTTCGACTCTCCGCAGGACCCCAGGTCAGACCTCATCAAGCGAATCATCGGTTTACCAGGCGATACCGTTGAAATCAGGGACGATAAAGTTACCGTAAACGGCACTACTTTGGCCGAACCTTATACTCTCGAGCCGCCTCACTACCTCATGATGCCTGAGGAAATCCCCGCAGGTCACTATTTTGTACTCGGTGACAACCGCAACAACAGCTCCGATTCACACCGGGGCTGGACCGTACCTCGCCAAAACATAGTTGGTAAAGCCTGGATTACCTATTGGCCACCATATAAATGGAGGCGAATACCGAGCTATGCAGTCAATGTAGGTACGCAAACAGCCGACCTCAACATACTCACTCTGGCGCTGAAAACGCTATGTCCGACGAGATAATACAAATCTTCAGAGATGCCGGCGCCATATTGGAAGGGCATTTTCTGCTGACTTCAGGACTACACTCACCGGTATACTGGGAAAAGTTCCAGGTTTTACAATACCCGCATTACACTGAAAGGCTATGCCGGCTTATTGCCAAACACTTCAAGAAAGACAAAGTCCAGGTGGTTGCCGGACCGACCACAGGCGGCATCATCGTGGCTTTCGAAGTCGCCAGGCAGTTAGGCATAAAGGGCATCTTTGCCGAGAAAGAAGGTGAGGCGCGGATTTTTCGACGCGGCTTCACCATCAATCCGGGTGAACGCGTCTTAATCGTGGACGATATTTTAACTACCGGCGGCTCTATCATCGAAGTCATCGAAGCCGTCAAAAAGCTGAAGGGAGATATCGTCGGTATCGGCGTGCTTGTCGACCGTTCCGAGCAAACGAAGGACTTCGGAGTGCCTCTTTTCAGTTGTCTCCGTTCACAAACGGTGACTTATCGCCCAAACGAATGCCCTCTATGCGCCGCCGGCATACCTCTGGTCAGACTCGGCGGCTAGATATAAAACCTGATAGCCATTATCTTGACACCTACAGGGGAAAAATCTAAAATGTCGGCGCGCCGAGGTAGCTCAGATGGTAGAGCAGCGGACTGAAAATCCGCGTGTCCCCAGTTCGATTCTGGGCCTCGGCACTTCAATCCCGAATAAATAAGTCAGAGCTCACTTTTTCCCGTGGCTTGCCTTGCGCGCTACCCAGAACGAAACCGCTTCCTTTTGCTCTTCAGGTGACAGGCGATGCGTTGTCCACACGTGGGCAAGACCGGCCAAACAGGGCAGAACCACTGAGTAGATTATCAAGGATATGCGCTCTTTGAAAAGCACGCAAAGCAATACCAGGGGGATAAACATGGCTACCCCGAACCAGATGGTGTTTCGCGTGGCATAAAGCACCAAAAGACTTATGGCGGCAGCGATTAGCATCTCGATAGGCAACAAAGCCAGTAGAGCACCTATTACTACCGCCAGGCCTCGACCACCCCGGAAATGCAAAAACACGGGCCAGTTATGGCCGATAACAGCCGCCACACCGGCACCGAACACCACCAGTTCATTGACGGAAAACAGCTTCGCCGCGACGATAGCCAGCGCCCCTTTCCCCACTTCAGCTACCAGCGTAGCTATACCGGCGCCCATCCCGGCATGACGGAACACATTGAAGGTTCCTACATTTTTGTCGCCGACCTGGCGAACGTCAAGACCGCTCAGCTTACCAATAATGTAGGCAAAAGGAATAGAGCCCAGAAGATAGGCAATTATTATGCTAAGTACGCTTAATGCCGCGTTCATGTCTGAGTGGGAAAATACCTCGCTACACTAGGTTAATTCATTCTACCATATGCGAACCAAAAATCTCCAGAGCAATCCAGCCCTTTTGCATACGTGTCTTTTATTATCTGATATAATATAATTAGGGTTGATATCTAAGCATTTGGGAGCAGACTGTTGGCTAAAGAAACAGACGGGAAAATGAGTGACAAAAATTCAGGGCCTGGATTCGGTATCGGGCTTATCCTGGGGATAGCCGTTGGTGCAGCTCTCGGGTTTCTTTTTGCGCCTCGCTCCGGAAAAGAAACAAGGGACATGGTAAAGGATAAGGCGGCTGACGTCTCCGCCTCAGTAAAAGACCTTACCGCCGACCGGCAGAAAGTCTACACAGAAACCTGGAAGAGGGGCAAAGGGCAACCTAAGGTAAAACCCACCTACTTCGAATAGCAGCCTGGACGATTCAGCCTACCTAAACGTCTCTCCTATACGGCAACATACCTGCAGCCTTTATTGCGTAGCCCAAATAACAATGGTAGAATTTCGGCGCAGCTAGTGTGCATTACCAGCCGAAGTGGCGGAATGGTAGACGCGGCAGTCTCAAAAACTGTTGAGGGGCAACTCTCGTGTCGGTTCGAATCCGACCTTCGGCACCATACTAAAAACTGCCGAGTTGTGTAGTGGTAGCACAGGGGACTTTGGATCCTCTAGCCCAGGTTCGAATCCTGGCTCGGCAGCCAGTCTTTACACATTCAGAACTGTTATTTCATAAGAAACCACTTATCCCGGACTTACAACAGCTAATTCTCTCACACTCTAAGCGATGAACTTAGGCTCTACTGGGTATAGCATCGATAAAAAAGACTTTGGTTCAAATCCAATCCGGCAACCGCCATTGGAAGGATACCGAACTTGTGTTTAATAACAAACACCTTGATTTCATCTTTGCATCAGATATTTGAAACTCATACCTTAGTTTTAGGCATAGATTAATATAAATAACATATGTTTAAAAAAGCCTAAATACCCTTCGTAGCAGCCAGATAATGATGAGAATAATTCCAATAACAAGTGCTATATAGATCAGCCCGCCCAAAGAGGGGAGAGCCAACAAACCTAGCAACCACAAAACTAAGAGAATAATGCCGATAATTAATAAGATATTCACGGTGTCCTCCTTTCTAATAAATAAACTTTTAAGTTGAAATCGTTGTTAGATGGCCTGGTCTTCATTTATGGCTTTTATTTCACTATAAATTTTTCAGCCAACTCGTTTTATTTTTTTCCTTGTGCTCCTCTAGGCCCTTGTAATGCCTTATAATTTCTTTGATAGCATCCTCGTTGTTTTTCTTCTTGTGTTCGATTCTGTAAACCTCCACAATCCTGTCCTCTTCGTCTGATAATTCGAGTTGAACTCTTACTCCCATGCTATTTACCTCCTATAATTACTATAGGATAAATAATAGCAGCATAAACATATAATAGTTATATAATCGGGGTGGGATATATTAAATACTTATGATATTTGGCGGTTTCCCCAGTGGTCGATTGATGAAATAGACTATTTTGAAGTGTTTGATTGGAGATGAAAGGTATAAATAGTTATTGTTAAGCTGCAGTGATTTTATGATGCGGTTGACATGTATAATGCCATCCAATAATGCTACTCTTCAGGCCTTTTTGGTATCAACCACAAAATGGAACACCTTGAAACTATGATCGGAATCATTCTAATTGTGGCATTTATTTCAAGTATGTATAATGTCAAGTAGGTAAGCTAAAATTATGACCAAGAAACATAATAATCCATCAAAGACCAATTTAGTCACGAATAGCAAGGCCTCCAAAGCAACTATCTCATCATTAATCGCCGATCTTGCGAGTGAAGATGGGATAGTACGTGTGAAGGCACGTCAGCGGCTTGTTGATTACCGGGGGAGTTCCATAGCTCCGTTGATAAAAGCACTGTCGAATGAGAACTGCTGGGTACGGTGGGAAGCAGCTAAATCCCTGAGCCAGATCGGCAGTCCTTCCTCAATCCAAGCGCTGCTAAAAGCCTTAGAAGATAAGATGTTTGATGTTCGTTGGTTGGCTGCTGAGGGATTAATTCGGATAGGACGCAAGGCGATAGTCCCGCTACTAGAGGCATTAGTCAAGAATTCGAATTCATCCTGGCTATGTGAGGGTATCCATCATGTACTACACGATATGAACAGGGGGAATCTTGGCACTGTACTGAGGCCGGTCTTACTAGCACTTGAGGACACGGGGCAATCGTTACAAGTCCCTCTAGTGGCACGGGCAGCTCTGGATGCCTTAACAAAAAAAGCCTAGTCCAATCAACAATTCACTATTTAAAATTAGCATCTTCAAAGTGAATTAACCAATCATGCTGCAGTAAACCGTGTGGGGATACAATAAATCGCTATCAGTTCTTGCACCTACCCCCCACGGCGGATCACGATTAGATTATAGTACGTTTTCGAATAATGGGTAACTCACGTTGCGTAGCTTTTCAGCATGGAAGAAACCATTGACATATTTCCTAACCGGCACTATGCTTGAGCAGCACAGGGTATTATGTTTGGGAAATGGGTTATGGTTAAATCGGGATTATTCATTGGTATCGCACTCTTAAGCATATTGACCATGTTCTCCGGCGCCTGCGCGCAACAATCCGCGCCGGCTCCAACGCCGACAGTCACCTACTCGCTGCCCGAGCTAAAATACCTTCTGATCGCTAATTTCGATGACGTTTTTTACGTCGACCCGGATTTCTATCCGGTTGCGCGAGAGGGACAAGAAGAAAAGAACGCCCTGCAACAATTCCCCATCATCAAATCAAATGGCACCGAGTTCTCTGCGATCCTGAAACACCTCGGCTTGCCGAATCAAGCCGAGTACACCAACGAGGAGAAACTGCTCATCTACCGGGAGCACAAGAAACTCACCCTCGCGGTAGAGATCGCCGCTTCAGGAGATGTTTACCACTTCGTTATGCGAGTGGGAGAAACCCAGGGGGAGCGCATCGAGGGGACCATCACGCCGTCCGGTAAGATTACCGTACTGAAACGGGAACCAAGCTTCAACACGCGTCCGATTTGCCTGGCAGTGGGTACTCTCATAGATACACCGGGTGGGCCGCTGCCGGTAGAACGGCTGCACAAGGGGACAACTGTATGGACAGTGGACAATTCCGGAGAACGTGTTCCGACCGCGGTGCTGGAAACCGTAGTGACCCCTGTTCCGCCATCCTTCCAGATGTTAAGGATCAGTCTGAGCGACGGGCGCACCGTGTCCGCTTCGCCGGGCCACCCATCAGCTCAGGGACGGGCGCTGGGCGATTACCAGACGGGCGCCATCCTGGATGGCGCTTTGGTGATCACGGCGGAGTATGTGACCTACCATGGCGATGCGACATACGATTTTCTGCCTGATGGCCTGACAGGCCTGTATTGGGCCAATGGGATCTTATTGAGAAGCACGCTGGCTGTCAAATGAGAATTCAAAAGGGTTGGGTCAAATGAATGTTTAAACATACTCTGTTTCTCATCTCAGTGGTTATATTGACCATTTTATCCGGTTGTCAGAGTAGTGAAGGTACGATCAAAGTCTCTCTCAATGATGAGTTCTCCCTGGCCATAGGCCAAACCGCCGAGTTACAAGAGGAACAACTTACTATAAAGTTTGAGGGAATCCAAGAGGACAGCCGGTGTCCCAGGGGTGCGACCTGTATCTGGCAAGGTAGAGTGAGCTGTGTCTTGCAGGTTAGCGATAGCAGTGATTCAGCGAAAATAGTGCTGACCGAACCGGGTTTGAGTGACCAGTACGGCAAGATCATTTACAAGAAATATGAGTTCACCTCACACGTACAGCCATACCCGGAGTTAGGCAAGAAGATATCAAGCGAAGAATACCGGGTGCTTTTGACCATAAAGAAGACCCCCTTTGGAAGTGATTAAGAGAAATTAAGCTTGACCGGGGACATACGTAAGCCCCGTTCGGGCCTGCATATGTCCTCGGGGTCAAGTCATCTACTGCATTACTTATCTTGTGCTGTAGCTGCGCGGACCGTAGCTTGAGCTGCCGTTCAGACTACGAAATATATATGACTGGAATTTAAGGGGATGCCATAACGACTTCCCAATAGGCCCATCCCCAGTCGTTTACTGCCTCCAACCTGTACAATTTAGTTTGTCCTGAGGGTACTGTGACCACTGTGCTACCTGTTGGGTTAACAGGACCTATATCAGGCTGGATGACTATCTGTGTGGCGTTTGATACATTCCAGTTAAGTTGCCACGAAGTACCTCCGCCATAGCTGGCGGTGAAATTGATAACAGGATTACTAGGTGTAGTTTGTGGCGGTGGCGCTGGCGCTGGCGCTGAGACGATAATAATCGCCGATGATCTGATAACGGTACCAGCAGAGTTGGTGGCACTTATAGTATACGCAGTGGATTTAGTCGGTGATAGCACCCTGGTCCCCGCAACATTAACCTGACCTATACCCTGGTCTATACTCACCGATGTAGCCCCGGTAACATTCCACAACAGAGTTGACGTGCCACCGGCATTAATGGTAGATGGATTACTGCTAAATTCCATGATAACCGGTGGCGTTCCTACCGGTGGGATAGGATTTGGTGACGGGGCTGGAACTGTAATACAACTTGGGATAAGAATCAGTAGTAGTAGTAGTGATAGAGAAAGAAAAACAAACCTTTTCAATGTAGTCACCTCCAAAAATATGTTGCCTGCGACATCGACACGTCCTTAATCTTCGTATTGCTAACAGTTGCCATAAACTTCTTATAACATTTTCTTATTGATTGCTGCCTGTTATTGAGACGTGTCAGTCGCTAATAGCAATTACGAAAATCTTATCATTCGAGATATGGATTAGTAATATAATAAGAAGGCATAAAGTTAAATAGTTATGATATTTTTAACGAAGGAGCAGGCTCTGGTCTAAGTCTTTTGGGGAAATACACTCGTTAGGAATAATTTCTTACAGGCGGCATATATCTATCAATCAAACCAGCCTTTACGCTTGAAATACCATAGCTCCGCAGCAGCAATAGCAACCATCAGGATTATCACGATTATGAATCCGTAGTGATCCTGCGTTCCAGGCAATCCGCCGACGTTCATCCCCAGCAGGCCGGCAATGAGCCCAAAGGGCAATGTGATCGTAGAGACAATCGTCAGTGTGCGCAACCGCTTTTCCATGCGGGTGCTGCCCGCTATCTGGTAGGAATCGAAGAGGTCTTTCACCCGGGTTTCAAGACGGTAAATGCCACGTTGGGCAATCTCCACCTCAGACACAAGGTCTTGAATATAAGCTCTGCGGTGCGGCTCCTGGAGAGCGGCATTGTCGGAGGCATTCAGGCCGGTGACGCAGTAGAGCTGGTTTTCGATCAGAGAGACCAATTTTTCCACATCCCAGCGAAGCGTGGTAAGGTCCCTTTCTTTCACGCTGCCCGGGTTATCGGCAATGGTCCTGTGCGTGAGCATGATCTTATCACGGATATCTGTCTCCGCCTGCACTGTCAGATCCGTAAGTTCATCGAGGATCAAGTAAACAAGCTGCACAAGGTTGTCCAAACCCGACACTTGTTCCAATATGAAGTTTCGTATCAGGTCATTAAGAGCGGGCATCGTGCCGGGCCGCAGCGTTATCAGCACCGGGTGTCGAAGGACGATGGCCAAGTAGGATGGGTCTGCAGCAGCCAGATCCAAAGCAACCGGGTATTCCAGCAGAACAGCTTCACCGAAAGATATGACACCCGGTGTATTGGCCTTGTCCAGACAGCGGTTTAGCATGAGAGGGTGAAGCTCGAGAGTTGAAAGAAACCGCCTCAATTCATCCGGTTCTGCATCTTCGATATCATACCAGGTCTCCGCCGTTTGCCCGGGGTCTATCTTCGGCAGACCATCAGTGGCGGGTCGTTCCTGCAGCCTCCCAGAAGTGATCAAATACGATTTGATTTTCATTTTACCAATGCCGCGTGTCAGGCCTTCTTAAAATCGATAAAACCTTTCTCCACATCGGTGTGGATCAACTGCACTTTCAACCGGGTGCCGACGTCGATGCCCTGAAAGCCTCTGAGCAGCCGTCCTTCAACGGGTGGGTTGAAGATTCTCACCCATGTCCCTTTGTCTGCAGCACCGGTGCAGATTGCATCAAACTGGTCTCCTATTCTTGAAGAGAGGAGCATGGCCGCAGCCGATTTGGCAACCAGCCGTTCCACCTTGTTGGCATCATCTTCTTTCTGCGTACAATGTGTAGCCAGCTCCACCAACTCGTCCTGTTTGTATGGTATGGGTGACCCTGCCAGGGTAGCCTTAAGGATGCGCTGGGTGATCAGGTCAGGGAACCGGCGGTTGGGGGCCGTAGAGTGTGTGTAGTCCTGGACGGCGAGGCCGAAGTGGCCTGGCGCAGTCTCGTTTGGGAGCTCGACGACGTATTCACCCGAGCCGAGCAGCTTGATAACGGAGAGGGAAAGGTCAGGAAAAGCCACCGGGTTGGCTGCTTTCTGTGCGCTCAGAAAGATCGAAAGCGCCTTTGAATCGGGTTCTGCGGGAAGCTGGTAATTATATTGGGCGGCGATCTCCACGATCCTGTCCCACCGCTTGGGCGTGCGGACTACACGTCTCAATGAGGGTACCTGCTTATCGCGAAGAAAACGCGCTGTCACGTCGTTTGCCGCTATCATGAAATCCTCGATCAGCTCCGTGGCTCTGTTCTTTACCTCCACCTGCAGGTCATTGATCACGTCTCCCGCAAAGACCGGGCGGGCTTCCAGTGTCTGCAAGTTCAGGGCGCCATGTTCATGCCTCTTGGCCTTCAACTTCTGGGCCACCCGGTCCTGCATTAGGAGATTATCGGCAAGAGCGGGGACAGCTGTAATAGCGTCCGGAATAGGCCCTGTGCCGTCCAGCCAGGCCCCCACGCTTCTGTAGGCCAGCTTGGCATAGTTATGCACCGTGGCAAGGTATATATCCGGGTTTTGAAACTCACCAGCGTCGTCGATCACCATGTCGATCACGATGGCCGGGCGGTCTTCCTGAAAATTGAGGGAGGTGAGACCGCTAGACAGCCTCTCCGGGAGCATGGGGAAAGTCTTACCGGCCGTATAGATCGAAGTCGTGTTCTGGTGGGCGTGCTCATCGATGGCCGTGTCCCTTTTTACCAGTATGTCTACGTCAGCGACTGTCACGCGGATCCTCACCGCATTATCCGGCAGGGCATCTGCCACCGTTAGCTGGTCCAGGTCAAGGGAATCGTCGTTATCGATCGATGCCCAGGGCAGGTGGCGCAAGTCCTTCCTATGAGCTTCCACCCCCCAATCAATCTGCTGAATCTTTTCAAGTTCATTGAGGGCAGCCCTTGAAAAATCGGGCAGAAAACCACGTTCTTGCATAACCCGACGGGCTATCCGCTCCAGGATACCTTTTCCACTTCCACTAGGAGGAGTTGACATGGGTTAATTATGACCCTTGCCTTTCAATTTTTCAATCACCAATCTAAGGCTGTTTGTTTAAGGTAACCTACACAAAGGCTGGACTGGGTTAAAAAAGTCTGAATACTCTTCGTAGCAGCCAGATAATAATGAAAATAACTCCAATAACAAGTGCTATATAGATCAGCCCGCCCAAAGAGGGGAGAGTGAATAAACCCAACAACCACAAGACTAAGAGAATAATACCAATAATTAATAAGATATCCATAACTACCCCCCTTTTTATCGCTTACATTTAAAACCACAGCTATTTTAGTAGTGGCAAGAAGAGCAACTATAGAGCACTCTAATTATTTTTACGTTATTTACTCTTCCAGAATAAACGTTACTTTCATCTGGACCCGGTACTCAGCGATTAGTCCTTTGCCATTAAGTAGAACTTCCTGATTCTCGATCCATGCAGATTGTACATGCGTAAGAGTTTTTTGGGCGCGAGCAATGCCTAACTTGATGGCATCGTCGAAACTCTTTGTGGAAGACGCTTTGATTTCAGTGACACGTGCGATTGACATTTGTGAATTCTCCTTTCTATTCTTTATTATTGATTGCGATTAAGCTAGATACTATTTTATGGCCTGCCACCAGTTACGATATTAGGGCGCACAGGTTGTGTAATATGTCGAATTCGATACAACATCATTGGGAGTCAAAACGTGGACTCTATACAGACCGGAAGGCAATGCACTCATTTCCACCGGTAATGTTATTTTTTGTATACCGGCCGTGGGAAATGTGATATTCCAGGTATAACTATATCCGCCGCCATCGGTTGATTCCCAGATGTAACTAGCTGTGCCGGGTCCATTGGCAGTGATATTAGCGTAAAGGGTGAAACAACCGGTGGAGTTTGATGGCTCAGTATTGGCTATGATGCCCGTCACCGCAAATGAGGTCGAAGCAGGGGGTGGCGGTGATGCTGAGTTGACAATAGTCACCGCTGATCTTGTAACGGTACCAGAAGAGTTGGTAGCACTTATAGTATAAACAGTGGATGTAGTCGGTGATACTACCCTGGTCCCCGCAACATTAACCTGACCTATACCCTGGTCTATACTCACCGAGTTAGCTCCAGTAACATTCCACAACAGAGTTGACGTGCCACCGTCATTAATGGTAGATGGATTATTGCTAAATTCTATGATAACCGGTGGCGTTCCTGCCGCTGGAACTGTAATACAACCCGGGATGAGAATCATTAGTAGTAGTGATAGAGAAAGAAAAACTAATCTTTTCAATGTATGTACCTCCTAAAATATGTTGTCTGCGACATCGACACGTACTTACTCTTAAAGACAATAGTTTCAGGACGTCGGGCAAACCCGGCGTCCTGAAACCCTGGTTTACTTCTATACATTGGCGTTACAAAAAGAAGAACTTAAATCCTGCATACTGGCTGAACGCAGGATAGGTCTTCAGGGCAAATGGTATCTAACCGTCAACGTGGCTTTGTCAAAGCACAGCGTGTCTGCCACACCATTCCAGTTAGTGGACGTGAAAAATTGAATCCTCAACTGGAACCTGGGCTGCCCGGCTATGACTAACCCCTGGACACTGGACTTTCCGCTAGCAGGATCCTTGATTTCTAAGTTCCAGACCGCGAGCGGATAGTTGGTTATTTTACCCGAGGCCACCAGCTCCCCCTGTCCGTTATAGGCTAATGTATCGAGACCTTCATATGTACCATACTGGTACCTGTAAATCTCCAGCGCTCCAAGGTTGCCGTACCGGGGGCCGTAGACTGGATCCGTATATGTCGGTAAACCGGTTGACGTATACCCGCCTAGGGACAGGACCACCTCGTCTATCAATGCATTGCTGGGGAGCCACGAAATGTCGAAGCTTAAGAAAGCGCGGCTGGCAAGGTCGCCTCCATTGTCCCCAACACAGATAGCAGGCAACCTGGTATAGGTCCTACCGCTCTTGACCATTGACCCACTTTCACCTGGCATAACACCCACGGTGATACCAGTCAACGGTATAGGCGCAGGGGGTGGTGCTGAGTTGACAATAGTCACCGCTGATCTGGTGATGGTCCCAGCAGAGTTGGTGGCACTTATAGTATAAACAGTGGATATAGCCGGTGACACTACCTTGATTCCCGTAAAATCTACCCGACCTATACTCTGATCTATGCTCACCGATGTAGCCCCGGTAACATTCCAAAACAAGATTGACGTATCACCGGCATTAATGGTATATGGATTACTGCTAAATTCTATGATAAACGGTGGCGTTCCTACTGGTGGGGTAGGATTTGGTGCCGGGGCTGGAACTGTAATACAACCCGGTATGAGAATTAGTAGTAGTAGTGATAGAGAAAGAAAAATAAACCTTTTCAATGTATGTACCTCCTAAAATGTGTTGCCTGCGAAATCGACACGTCCTTAATCTGTGTATTGTTAACAGTTGTCTAAAACTTCTTAATTTACTCTTCCAGAATAAACGTTACTTTCATCTGGACCCGGTACTCAGCGATTAGTCCTTTGCCATTAAGTAGAATTTCCTGATTCTCGATCCATGCAGATTGTACATGCGTAAGAGTTTTTTGGGCGCGAGCAATGCCTAACTTGATGGCATCGTCGAAACTCTTTGTGGAAGACGCTTTGATTTCAGTGACACGTGCGATTGACATTTGTGAATTCTCCTTTCTTTATTATTGATTGCCGCCTGTTATTGAGACGTGTCAGTCACTAATAGCAATTACAAAAATCTTATCATGCGAGATATGGATTAGTAATATAATAAGAAGGCAGAAAGTTAAATAGTTATGATATTTGACGAAGGAGCAGGCTCTGGTCTAAGTCTTTTGTGGAAAAATACTCGTCAGGAATAATGAAAGGGACGATCGACACCGAGGACAAATTATGCTCACTGATGGCGGAGTTGAACACCTTAATGCTGATTAGATTTGTGCTGCTGCCATTGGAGACGACTTTGTGGCCGCCATCCTCTCCACAACAGGACAGGGCGCCGAGTGCGCAGCGCCCTGTCCTGTTGAGAGTAGAATTGACCAATGATTAAATTATCTTCACGAGCGTTACCATCATAAATATGATAAGGCCGCTGCAGACCACCATCGACCAGAAGAGAAAATTAGTCTTCCAATCGCCTTTCATCGGAGCTAAAAATGACTTCATTTGTTTTACCTCTATTGAGACAGGTCGTAGCACGTCACTACAAAGTCGATTTGACTCGATACCGCATCATTGGGCGTGAGAACATGGAGGCGTTGCCATCCAGTACCTTCGCCACGTGTCAATAGGTTACTGACGGCCTGCGAGCCAGCGGCAGTGAAGGTGATGGTCTCCGGATCAGTAGCACCATCGCTTCTCTCCCACCTGTAAGTAACTGTACCAGGACCATTGGCGGCGATAATTCCCCAAAAGTGAATGGTCTTGGGACAAGGACCGGTGAATGGGTACTGATCAACACCCACAATGATACCTGTCACCAATGAGCCAGCACTACAGTTGAGTGTGTAATATACCGGATTCGATGCTGCATCATAGGGAGTCAAAACGTGGATACGATGCCAACCGGAAGCCGATCCACTCAATTCCCACTGCAATGTTGTTATTTTTGTACCGGCTGCGTAAAAGGTGATGCTTTGGATATCACTATATCCGCCATCGCTTCTTTCCCACCTGTAAGTAACTGTGCCAGGACCGTTGGCAGTGATAGTAGCGTAAAAGGTGAAGGTTTTGGGACAAGCACCGGTGAAGCTTGATGGCGAAGTATTGGCTATAACACTGGTTACCGCGAATGGCATAGGCAAGGGGAGTGGTGCTGAGTTGACAGTAGTCACCGCTGATCTGGTGATGGTACCAGCAGAGTTGGTAGCACTTATAGTATACACAGTGGATGCAGTCGGTGATACTACCCTGGTCCCCGCAACATTAACCTGACCTATACCCTGGTCTATACTCACCGATGTAGCCCCGGTAACAGCCCAAAACAAGATTGACGTGTCACCGGCATTAATGGTAGATGGATTATTGCTAAATTCTATGATAACCGGTGGCGTTCCTACTGATGGAACTGTTAAACAACCCGGGATGAGAAATAGTAATAATAATAGTGATAGAGAAAGAAAAACAAACCTTTTCAATGTAGTCACCTCCAAAAATATACTGCCTGCGACATCGACACGCCCTTAATCTTCGTATTGTTTGTATTGTTAACAGTTGTCTAAAACTTCTTATACGTTACGTTAAATACTCTAACCTCCTCTTAAACCTTTTCTTACTGCTGCCTGTTATTGAGACGTGTCAGTCGCTAATAGCAATTATAAAAATCTTATCATGCAAGATATGGATTAGTAATATAATAAGAAGGTAAAAAATTAAATAGTTATGATATTTTTAACGCAGGAGCAGGCTCTGGTCTAAGTCTTTTGTGGAAATATACTCGTCAGGGATAATTAACCTGATAGAAGTACTGATGCAGATAGAACGTTACACGCGAAATTTGTTAGATGCTCTTATCCCTCACGATGTATTAAAGGCAAGCTAAAGTAGAAGGTAGAGCCTTTCTCAGGCGCTGATTCAACCCAGATTTTTCCACCATGAGCTTCCACCAGGCGCAGGCACACCATGAGTCCTAATCCGATTCCTTTAATCTCACCGGATGGCTCTATCCCCAACCGCTGAAAAGAATGAAAAAGCCTGGTCTGATCCGTAGCAGATATACCGCTACCCTGATCTCTGACACCGATAACCAGACTATCCGGCTCCTGCCTGGCGAAGACCTTTATCTTGCTTCCAGCGGGTGAATACTTAACCGCATTTTGTACCAAATTGTATAATATCCGCCTGACTCGTAACGTATCGGCTTCTAGCGGCGGTATCTCGCTGGGAAAATCCAGTATAAACTGGTGCGCAGATTGTCCCTTGAATTCCTTAACCACATCCTCTGCCAGCTTCTCAATTCTCATTGGCTCGGGGTAAAGCAATAACCGTTTGGCCTGCGTGCGGGAAAGTTCAAGCAGATTCTCTAGAATGTGAGACAACGAGACAGCCTCGCAATAGGCATCGTTAAGAAGTTCGTTTATCTCATCCTTAGGAAGGAGTTCACCCTTGCCCAGGGCTGTATTGAGGCATCCTATAATAACCGTCAGCGGTGTGCGCATTTCGTGTGATACCAGGCCGATGAACTCGTCTTTCAAAAGGTCTAATTCTGTGCGCCCGGTGACGTCACGGATAACGGCCAGCATCCCTATTACCTTGCCGTTCTTGTCTTTTATCGTGCTTACTGATGACTGAACATATAACCGCACTCCATCTCGCTTTATATGTATATTGTCTCCTGACCAAAACCCTCTTGTTTCCAATGCTTGTACTGAAGCCTGCTCATCTTCGGGTTTCAACCAGAGATCTTGATAAAGTTCCCCTACAGGCTGTCCAGACGCCTCCTCCTCACTTAAGCCATACAGTCGTTCTGCACCTTTATTCCAGTAATTTACTATGCGCTTATTATCAATGACAACTACCGCATCACTAATCTGGTCGAGGACCTCTGCATGAAATCTCAGCTGCCTTTCAATCTGTTTGCGTGCTGTTATATCGCGGATGTTGCACTGGATAACGCGGGAATGATTGACTTTATATATATTGGATACAAATTCAACCTGGATTTGACGTTTGTCCCTGGTTTCAAGTGGTAAATTCTCATAACGAACGTATTCTTTCTCCTGCAATTCTCGATAGGCGGTTTTACTTGCCGCAACGTCTTTGAATGGTCCTATCTCCCAAAGCCTCTTTCCCATAAATTCCTTGTGGGGATATCCCAGCATGTCCATCAGAAACGGATTGACATCTGTTATTTGACCAGTTTCTGCATCGAGAATCAATATCCCATCCTGTGCTGTTTCAAAAAGGCGTCTATAGCGAATTTCAGAATACTTCAAACGTTGCTTTGCACTATCACTCCTGGTTTTTGCTATGTCCTTTTTTTTAATCTTCTGGCGCATTACTTCCAGTTCGTTAATAAGTTGAGCTTTTGTTTTTTGGCTATCTTTCATATCATGACTCCCACCATAATGCCAGTTGTGATGGCTCGAACCTGCCTGACATTTCCGCGCATAACTAATTTATATGATATAGCTCAATATTTGTCAACAGCACGTATCTTGACATTTGTTCAATCTGAATATTATTATAGCAGGTACGATGGTCAGTCGAAAACAGATTTTGAAAAAGTGCCGATTACTGGTGGTTGACGACGAGATACGGATTTTAAAATTTCTCAAGTCAAACCTGAGAGCACAGGGATATGAAGTGGTAACTGCGAGCAACGGCCTCGAGGCTTTAGAGCAGTTTCATGCCAGCCATCCCGACCTGATCTTGCTTGACATACTCATGCCTGGAATGAATGGGCTTGATGTACTTAAAGAGATACGTGGTTTTTCAATGGTACCTGTCATATTTCTCAGCGCCAAGGGAAATGAACGTGACAAAATAACAGGGCTTGATATGGGGGCCGATGACTATATACCAAAGCCTTTTAGTCCTGATGAACTGGTATCCAGAATTGAAGCAGTGATGCGTAGGTTTAGACCCAACGAACCTAAAATTCCAGATGAGCTTTCTTTGGGCGATATAACCATCGATTTCAAGGCACATAAGGTAATGGTTAGAGGCAACATAATATACTTAACTCGGATCGAATGGCTCTTGCTCAGCGAATTAGCATTAAATGCCGACCATCTCCTGACCTATGAGGAGCTTTTAGTCCGCGTCTGGGGGACTGAATATCGTGATGACGTTCAATTCCTCAGGACATGGATTAGCCGTCTGAGACGTAAAATCGAAGAGAAACCCGATGATCCCCAAATCATTCTTACCGTCACTAAAATGGGCTATATTTTAAAAAAATCCCAGCCCTGAATATTTTCAAGAAAACCCCTGTCCACCAAGTCTTCAATAGTATCCTCAATCACGGTTAGAAACAATCCAAAATTGTCATAACTTTTTAATATCTTTTTACTGAATTATATGACTATTACATTCTTAGCCATTTAACATATGTCTAATCTATTTGAAAGGAGGAGTTTTATCATGCCTAAAGTAAGTGGTTTGGTAATGGGGATACTATCCATAATAGCAGGTATCTTGATCATCTTTATACCCAGCTTGTTGCCGTGGATCGTTGGTATTTACCTAATTGTGATCGGTATTTTGGCTCTTTTGGCTCTTCGTTAAGTAAAAGTGGCAGTCCGGGTAAGCAGCATTATTCGCCTTTTGTTAACAGCAGGCCCAATTAAGCTTTGCAGCTTGACAAAGAAAAGGCAGGCTGTTATATTAGAAAATAACTGAATACTGTAAAGGCTGAGAGCGAGACTAGTAGGTCTCCAGCGGGGCTCAGAGAGCCGGGTAAGGTGTGAGCCGGTGCTAGCGCAGAGACTGAATGGACTCGGGAGCCGCGAACCGAAAGGGACTTGCCCGAGTAGGCGTTGACGGAACGGGCACCGTTATCAGAGCCCAGGGTATCGTTTCAAAAATATTGAAGCCGTACCTGAATGAGATGATTGCCTCAAAGTAACGGCAATCAATTAGGGTGGTACCGCGAAGCAAAACCTCTCGCCCCTATGGCGAGAGGTTTTTTTATTTCGGGAATACCCGGAGGCTAATATGTATTATCCTACGTTGGAAGAAGTTAAAAAGCGCCAGGGCGAAGGCACGTTAATACCGGTTTACCGTGAAATCGTGGCCGACCTGGAAACGCCTGTCTCCGCATTCCTGAAGATTAGTCGCGGCGGTTATTCTTTCCTGCTGGAAAGCGTCGAAGGCGGTGAGCGGCTGGCTCGCTATAGCTTCATAGGTACCGAGCCGTACCGAGTGCTGGCTACCAAAGCTGAGGATAAAACCAATCCCCTGCCGCTTATCGCTGAAGAGCTAAAGAAATACAAAATGGTGCCGGTTACCGACCTCCCCAGATTTTGCGGCGGCGCCGTGGGCTATCTTGGCTATGAGGTGGCCAGCCGGTTCGAGGAGTTGCCTTCCCCTGCCACTGACCCACTGGGATTGCCGGAAGCGCTGTTTATGTTCGTGGATACCATGCTTGTCTTTGACCACGTTACCCATAAGATTAAGGTCCTGAGCCACGTCCATCTCGATGGAGACATAGAGGAGGAATACCAAAAGGCAGTAGACAGAATTGAGAACCTGGCAGACAGACTAAGCCAGCCACTTAAGCCAAGACATTATGTAAAGCCACCTGCTCCTCACGGAAACAACACTCTTTCTTCAAACTTTTCCAAAGGGGAATTTGAAGCCGGCGTGGAGAAAATAAAGCGATATATCACCGCCGGCGAAGCCATTCAAGTAGTGCTATCCCAGCGCCTGGCACAGCCTGTAGACGCTGCTCCATTCGAGATTTACAGGGCGCTACGCTCTCTGAACCCTTCGCCATATATGTTCTTCCTGGATTTCAACGACTTTCACATTATCGGGGCCTCCCCTGAGATTCTGGTGAGAGTAGAGGACGGCATGGTGATGACCCGTCCTCTAGCCGGCACCAGGCGGAGAGGGAAAGACCTTGCTGAAGATACTGTTTTGGAGCAGGAACTCCGCAGCGATGAAAAGGAGCGTGCCGAGCACATCATGCTGGTCGACCTGGGGCGCAACGATATCGGCCGCGTCAGTGAGCCGGGCACGGTCGAGGTCAGCGACCTGATGGATGTGGAACGATACTCCCACGTGATGCACCTGGTCACGCACGTGCAGGGCAAACTGAGGCACGACCTGAATATCTTCGATGCTCTGCAGGCTTGCTTCCCTGCAGGTACTGTCTCCGGGGCTCCGAAAATCCGGGCCATGGAAATAATCGCCGAGCTCGAACCTGAAAAAAGAGGACCTTACGCCGGGGCTGCCGGTTATTTCTCATTCTCGGGCAACATGGATATGGCTATAGCCATCAGAACTATGATAGTGAGCCAGGGTGTTGCCTATGTCCAGGCAGGATGTGGAGTTGTTTACGACAGCATACCGGAACATGAGTACCAGGAGACTATGAACAAGGCTCAGGCACTGCTCAAAGCTATCGACCAGGCGGAGAGTACGGCTGGGACAAACAGGGGGAACCATGCTGTTGTTGATTGATAACTACGACAGCTTCACTTACAACCTTTTTCAGTACCTGAGTGAACTGGGTGAGACTGTGGTAGTGGTACGCAACGACAAGACGACTCTCGATGAGATTGAGAGCATGAAACCCAGCTATATAGTTATCTCCCCCGGCCCGTCTACACCGCTGCAGGCCGGAATCTCCAACGAGGTTATCCGTCATTTCGGTTCCAGGTTACCCGTGCTCGGCGTCTGTCTGGGACACCAGTGCATCGGCTACAGCTACGGCGCCTTCGTGGGGCAAGCCAGCCAGATAATGCACGGTAAGTCTTCGCTCATACACCACAGCAGCCAGGGGGTTCTGGCTGATTTACCTAATCCATTCTCTGCCATTCGCTATCACTCACTGGTGGTCTATCGTGAGGGACTACCCGATTGTCTGGAAATAACCGCCTGGACAGATGACGGCACCATAATGGGCCTTAGACACCGTCAATACCCGGTAGAAGGAGTCCAGTTTCACCCTGAATCATTTATGACTCAGGGTGGAAAGGATATACTGAGGAATTTTTTAAAGGGAGGATGAGCATAACATGATTAAGGAAGCTATTGCAGCTTTAGTGTCCGGACGCTCGCTGGCTGCGGATGACGCAGCAAAGGTCATGGAGGAGATAATGCAGGGCGAGGCTACGCCAGCCCAGTTCGGCGCCTTTGTCACGGCGCTTAGACTTAAAGGGGAAACGGTGGACGAAATCGTAGGCTTAGCCAGGACGATGCGAGCCAGGGCGATTGCGGTGATTATAGACGAGCCGGTTGTGGATACCTGCGGAACCGGCGGTGACGGCTCGCATACTTTCAATATCTCCACGACCGCCGCCTTTGTGGCTGCCGGAGCCGGGCTTAAGGTGGCCAAACACGGCAATCGCGCCATGAGCAGCCAGTGCGGCAGTGCCGATGTACTGGAGACTCTAGGTGTTAAGATTGACCTCAACGCTGAACAAGTGCAGAGATGTCTGCAGGAAATAGGCATCGGTTTCATGTTCGCCCCGGCATTCCATCCGGCTATGAAATACGCGGCGGTTCCACGGCGCGAAATCGGAATTCGCACCGTCTTTAATATACTCGGGCCGCTTACCAACCCGGCTGGAGCCAAAGTTCAGGTGCTGGGCGTAGCCGATGAGTCTCTGGTAGAGAAAATGGCGCTGGCACTTCAACGCCTTGGCTGTCATCATGCTCTGGTAGTACACGGTGAGGATGGCTTAGATGAAATTACCGTCTCAGGGAAAACTCACGTCTGCGAACTAAAAGGCGGTCATATCGTAAACTATACTATCATTCCCGAGGACATTGGTTTGACCTGTGCCGGTTCAGATAGCTTGAAGGGCGGCAATGCTAAAGAGAACGCCGAGATGCTCCGCAATATACTGGCTGGTGTCACAGGCCCGCAAATGGACGCAGTGCTGATGAACACAGCAGCAGTTCTTTTAGCCGGGGATAAAGTGGAAACGCTTCGACGAGGGGTAGAACTGGCACAGAAGACAATAGACAGCGGCTATGCCTTGAACAAATTAGAACAGCTAATCGAGCTCAGCCAGAATTTGAGTTAAGGATAATGATTTTAGACCGGATAGTGTCGCACAATCTACTAGGGCTGGAAGACAAAAAGCGCCGACTACCTATGGCCGCGCTGCAGAGACTGACGTCGGAGCAATCTCCAGCGCAAGACTTGGCTTCGGCCTTACGAGGCGATAGTATTCGGCTTATTGCCGAGGTCAAGAAAGCGTCTCCATCCCGGGGCGTTATTCGACAAGACTTCGACCCGGTAGAGATAGCTAAAATATATGCCGGCAACGGTGCCGCGGCGATATCGGTACTAACCGAGGCTAAACACTTCCAAGGCAGCCTTGACCACCTTAAAAATATCAGGAAGGCACTGCCCGACAAGCTGCCTCTGCTGAGAAAGGACTTCATCTTCGACCCATACCAGATTTACGAGTCGCGGGCTTATGGCGCCGACAGCCTGCTTCTCATCGTGGCTATACTAGAGCCGGAGAAATTACAGGAGTTGCTCCGGATAAGCCATCAATTGAATATGAGCTGCCTGGTAGAGGTGCATAATAAAGCCGAGGTCGAAATTGCACTGAACAGCGGGGCGAAGATTATCGGCATCAATAACCGTGATTTGAACACCTTTAGCGTGGATATGGCCACCACCGAGAGGTTACGGCCACTTATTCCACCGGAGCGGATAGTGGTCAGCGAAAGCGGCATAAAAGAGCGAACCGATATAGAGAAGTTGAGCCGGTTAGGCATCGATGCGGTTCTTATCGGTGAATCTCTAATGTCGGCACCTGATATAGCCGCCAGGATGAGAGAGCTATTGTGACCAGGATTAAGATTTGCGGTCTGTCCGAGATACAGCATGTTTTAGCAGCAGCCGAAGCCGGCGCTGACTTCCTGGGGCTGGTCTTTGCTCCCAGCCGGCGGCAGGTCTCTATTAAAAAGGCACTGCAACTAGTTGAAGCAGTTTGCCATGTAAAGACCCGTCCAGCCATGGTTGGCATCTTCGTCAATTCAACAGCCGATGAAATAAACCGCATCGCCGACTATTGCCGTCTGGACCGGGTACAGCTCAGCGGCGACGAAAATTGGGATTACTGCCAAAAGATTGAGCGACCGATTATCAAAGCTGTCCATGTTTCAAATACCAGTACTGCGGATGAAATCATCTCTGAAATAGCTATCGGTTATCGGCTGTTGCCCCAAAAGAATCTTATCTGCCTTCTTGATTCAAAGGTGGGAGACACTTACGGCGGGACTGGTCAGGCTTTCGACTGGAAATTAGCCAGGAAAATATCCGCCAGGTTTCCCTTACTTATCGCCGGAGGACTGACCGCAACGAATGTCGGTCGACTGGTCAAGAAAACTCAGCCCTGGGGGGTTGACGTCTCCAGCGGCGTGGAGACCGGCGGCCAAAAAGACACAGCCAAAATCGAGGCATTCATTAAGGCAGTGAGGACAGCATCAAAATGAATGGTAGAGATTACATACAGGGGGAGATAATCCTATGCTTGTTATCATGAAAAACGATGCAACAGAAGAGCAAGTGAAAGCGGTTATACGTGAAATTGAAACCTTGGGCTACCGTGGTATTTCTATACCGGGCGCCCAGCGCACCGCTGTCTGTATAGTAGGAAACCAAGGGCTGGTTGAAGACTCGTGCCTACTTGCTCTGGATGGCGTGAAAGAAACTATCCGTGTAACGAAACCTTATAAGCTTGTAAGCAGAGAAACGCATCCACAGCCTACAGTAATAACCATTGGTAACGTTATGATCGGTGGGGAGAAACCAGTAATTATGGCCGGGCCCTGCGCCATAGAAAGTGAGAAGCAGGCACTTACTATCGCTAATCTTGTGAAACAATATGGGGCTCAAGTCTTTCGTGGTGGCGCCTTTAAACCCAGGACCTCACCCTACAGCTTTCAAGGGCTGGGAGAAGAAGGATTAAAAATACTCAATAAAGTGCGTGAAGAAACAGGTTTACTTATTATAACCGAGGCTATTGACCACACCAACATCGAACTCATTGAACAATACGCCGACATTATTCAAATCGGAGCCAGGAACATGCAAAATTATTCTTTGCTCCGCCAAGCTGGACACACCACCAAGCCAATCCTGCTGAAGCGAGGTTTCGCGGCTACGATTGAAGAATTACTAATGTCGGCCGAATACATCATGGCTGAGGGGAATGCCCAGATTATTCTCTGCGAACGTGGAATCAGGACTTTCTCCGATAATACCAGGAACACACTGGATTTAAGCGCTATACTTTCAATTAAAGAGGTTAGTCACTTGCCAGTTGTGGTTGACCCCAGCCATGCTGCCGGCCGAAGAGAATATGTTATTCCTCTGTCAAAAGGAGCCATAGCAATAGGCGCCGATGGCATCCTGGTTGAAGTACACAATGACCCCTTGCATGCCTTATCTGATGGCATGCAATCGCTTTATCCAGAACAATTTGCAGCACTGGTGAAAGAGATAAAGGCTTTGGTCAAGTAAGACGAGCGAGAACAATAGAAGAGTAACCAAATAGTAAACGATATGTAGTTATCATGTACGCAAAACCCGACAAGCCGGGAATGAGTGTCGAGGAATTAATCCAAGATACAGGAATAATGACCATAGAAAAAGGAGATTGAGGTGTTACCCGATAACAGAGGATACTTCGGAAATTATGGTGGACGCTTTGTCCCGGAGACACTGGTGCCGGCGCTGAATGAGCTGACGGCGGCCTATGAGGAAGCCAAAGCCGACGCTTCCTTCTGGGCCGAGTTTGACTCACTGTCTCGTGATTATTCGGGGAGACCGACACCACTCTATCTGGCTGAGAGGTTAAGCAGTCACTGCGGCGGCGCCCGGATTTTTCTAAAAAGGGAGGACCTGGCTCATACCGGCGCCCACAAAATCAACAATGCACTGGGACAGGGTTTACTTGCCCGGAGGATGGGTAAACATAGAATCATCGCCGAGACCGGTGCCGGGCAGCATGGTGTAGCTGCCGCTGCTGTCTGCGCACTGCTCGGTTTGGAATGTATTGTCTACATGGGCGAGGAAGATGTGCGCCGTCAGTCACTCAATGTCTTCCGCATGAAATTAATGGGCGCTGAAGTGAGGTCCGTTTCCGCCGGCAGTCGCACTCTGAAAGACGCCATCAACGAGGCGATGCGAGACTGGGTAACTAACGTCAGAAACAGCTATTACCTTCTGGGCTCGGCAGTCGGCCCTCATCCCTATCCTTCAATGGTCCGTGATTTTCAGTTGGTAATCGGCAAGGAAACCAGGGAACAGATGCTGGCGAGATGTAATCGCCTGCCCGACTATATAGTTGCCTGCGTCGGCGGCGGCAGCAATGCCATCGGCATCTTCCATCCTTTTTTGAATGATAAGGAAGTCAAACTTATAGGAGTGGAGGCAGCCGGGAAGGGACTAAAGACCGGTGAGCATGCCGCTTCACTGGCAGCGGGAAGTATAGGCGTTTTACACGGAGCCAGGTCATACGTACTTCAAGACGGCAACGGGCAGATTATGGAAACGCACAGCATCTCCGCCGGGCTGGACTACCCCGGCGTCGGCCCCGAGCACAGCTACCTCAAGGACAGCGGGCGCGCCAGCTACGTGGCAGTTAGCGATAAGGAAGCACTCGATGCCTTTCAGCTTCTGTGCCGTACCGAAGGCATTCCGCCGGCCCTGGAACCGGCTCACGCCATATTCTATGCCACTAAACTGGCAGGTTCGTTAAGTAAGGAGCAAATTATCGTGGTCAATCTGTCCGGTCGCGGTGATAAAGACATGGATATCGTAGTCGAAGCGCTGGGGTTGAAGCCATGAGTCGTATCGCTTCCGTATTTAGCCGAACAGGTCACAAAGCCCTGATACCCTACGTTACTGTAGGTTACCCCAGTGTTGAAGATACATTGAAGGTGGTCCCCCTTCTGGCTGGCAGCGGCTGCGACATAGCGGAGCTGGGCATACCCTTCTCCGACCCGCTGGCTGACGGCGCTACCATACAAAAGGCGAGCTTCTGCGCCTTGAAGAATGGCGTTACGCCGAAGCTGTGTCTCGAGGTGGCAGAAAAACTAAGCCGGAAAGTTGATATACCGCTGGTGTTTATGACCTATTTCAATCCGGTGCTTAGCTATGGCCTGGAAGAGTTCTGTGCCGCCTGTGCCAGGTCCGGCGTCGATGGACTAATTATCCCTGACTTACCTCCGGACGAAGGCTCAGAACTGGAAGACGTCACCCGGAGACACAACCTGGACCTGATTTATTTACTGGCTCCAACCAGTTCCGATGAGCGTATCAGGCTGGTGGCAGAGAGAGCCCGTGGATTTATATACCTGGTCTCGGTGACCGGCGTTACCGGCGCCCGGGCTAGTCTTCCCTCAGAACTGAATTCTTTTGTAGGCCGGGTCAGGAAAGCAGCCAAACAGCCGCTGTGTGTTGGATTCGGTATATCGACTCCCGAGCAAGCGAGGCAGGTAGCCGAGATAGCCGATGGGGTCATTGTGGGCAGCAGGATAATTCAGCTCATGGAGACCGACGGCCTGGCAGCGGTAGGCAATTTCGTAAGTAAATTAAGGCGTGCCCTGGATAAAGCGGACTAGTAGTGGTTACATTCAGGTCTATGCCGTTGAGCCATTATCTCTCGCTAGGGTCATAATGTATTTGTCAACAACCTTACGGAAGTGGAACCCGTAAATAGCCAGAATTACCGACATGGAAAAGGACCTCGGGCGTCTGGCTAATGTCCAGGCGAGAAGCCTCCAATAATACTGTCGCCCTTTTCCTATTATGCCCAAAAACCACACGGACTTAACGAATGCCTTCACATGTTCGAACTGAGGGCTGACCACTTTGTCCCCTATAGGTCTGTATTCTTTCAGGAATGTTTTTACACGCTCATAATATTGTTTGGGTGAATAGATGGTATCGATGACTTTCTTATAGCCGTTGATAAGATTTTTATATTCCATTTTGGGAATAAAATTCATGGTGCAATCGGTGTTGTCACCGGTAAAGTCTGACAACAAACGTTTTTCTTTGTTCAGGCGTCGATACAACTTCGTGCCGCGAGGAGCGTTCAGCAAGCCGACCATGGCTGTGACAATTCCGCTTTTTTGAATAAAACTGATCATATTTTCAAAAATAGAGGCCGGGTCATTGTCGAAGCCTAATATAAATCCTCCCTGCACCTGTAATCCGTGGTTCTGAAGTTTTTTAACAGCAGCTACCAAATCACGGTTCCTATTCTGCAGCTTGCTGCACTCGGCCAGGCTCTCTTCATTAGTAGTTTCAATGCCGATAAATACCATATTAAAGTTCGCCTTGACCATTAATTGCACAAGTTCTTCATCATCGGCCAGATTGATAGACGCTTCGGTAAAAAGCGAGAACGGTTTTTTCCTCTTTTTCATCCATTCAATAATGGCCGGCAGAATTTCCGCCTTCAACTTCCTTTTGTTACCGATAAAGTTATCATCCACGATGAAGACGCTGCTTCGCCATCCCCGATTGTAGAATTCGTCCAGCTCTTTCAGTAGCTGGTCTGCGCCTTTGGTACGCGGCGTATGGCCGTTTAAGACTACGATATCGCAGAATTCACAATCGAAAGGACAACCCCTGGAATACTGCAGGCTCATTGACGAATACTTTTTAACATCGATAAGCTCCCAAGACGGGATGGGGGTTTCTTTTACATCGGCCCATTCGTCAGAGGTATAGATATGCTTTGCCTGTCCATTTTGTAAATCTTCCAGAAATAGCGGCAATGTAATCTCGGCCTCATTAAGCACAAAATGGTCCACCTCGCCAAACTCTTCGTATCCGGTAGTAAAAAGAGGGCCGCCGGCGACAATCTTAGTCCCCAATTTCTGGCATCTTTTAATAACATTCTTGACCGAATCTTTTTGCACCGCCATAGCACTGATAAAGACATAATCCGCCCACTCAATATCTTTATCGCTTAGATTTGTTACGTTCAGGTCTATAACCTTCTTATCCCATTCCCAGGGCAGCATTGCCGCTATGGTTAGCAGGCCCAACGGTGGAAAGGCTGCCTTTTTGGAAACGAACTTCAATGCGTGCTTGAAACTCCAGAAAGTATCCGGATACTGCGGATAGACGAGAAGTACTCTCATATATAAAACGCTCCTTAAGGCACCAGTCTCTTATTCTGAGGCATAATACTATCAATACCAAGTTATGTCAAATGATGACTGCGCTTCGCGCATCCTAACAATGATGCAGAACCACAATCTACGAGATATTGATTTCTATAAGGTATAGCAGTAGAATAGCAGGCCAGATTCAAGCTCGGCCGGCTTAAGAATATCCACTGTCAGCCAGGCGGAGAAGACTAACCGACAAATATTACCGGGAGAAAAAACAATGGAAAATGTCTTAGTTATTGGCACCGGGTTCATGGGTCGTGGTATTGCTCAAGTATGCGCCCAATCAGGTTATCGGGTCTATCTGAAGTACAACACGACCAAAACGCTGGAAAAAGCCATGGACGAGATTAAATGGTCGCTGGAAAAACTTTGTAGTAAGGGACTGCTCAAAGATTCGGCCCAAAATATTTTCGACCGAATCACACCTGAAAAAGACCTTAGCAGCGCAGCCAAAGCAGACTGGGTAATTGAGTCCGTGTTGGAGATAGAAGAGCTCAAAAAGGAGATTTTCCAAGAAGTCGACCGCCTGGCTCCACCAACGACCCCGTTGGCAACCAACACCTCTACTATGCCTATGAGCCGCTTTACCCCATCGCTCAAACATCCGGAGAGAGTGCTGGGGCTGCATTTCTTCGGGCCAGTTCCTCTCATGGGACTGGTAGAAGTCATCAAAGGAGACAAAACTACCGACGATATCTTTGAACACGGCGTGGCTTTTGTTAAATCCCTGGGTAAGACACCAATTCGGGTTAAGCGGGATATCCCCGGTTTCGTCATGAACCGTGTCTACTCTGCGGCCTGGCGAGCAGCACTGAACCTGGTTGCTGAAGGGATAACAACACCCGAAGACGTGGATAAAGGTATGCGACTGGGTTACGGTTGGGGCGCCGGACCATTCGAAATCGCTGACAATGCCGGGCTGGACACCTACCTCCTTATAGAACAATCCTGGAAAGCTTTAGGCGCGGGTGAGTTGACGACTCGCTCCAATATAATAGAGCAGATGGTAAAAGAAGGCCGCCTGGGCCGGAAGGTCGGCAAAGGCTTCTACAACTACACACCGGACGGCAAACGACTACCCTAGGAAAATACAGAGCAAAAATAAAGCCCGCGGATATAAAATTATTGTCTGGCAGGTTAAGCGTTCTTCTCGGCCAGATTGCCTGCCCAAGGGAGCTTAAATTTCTCACCTTGGTAAGCCTTAATCATCAAAATTATCCACAACACAAAGGCCAGCACCGAGATAAGCCAACCAATCACCAATCCAATGATAGGTATCCAGCCGATGATAAAGCCAGCAAGAAATAGAACACCAAACACGATGATAGACTGTAAAGCATGGAAACGGACAAACTTGTTCTCCTTCTCTATCAAAAAGAAAACAAGACCGCTTACCCAACCTAGAACATAACACAACAATCCGGCAACATTTTCATCCAGCCCAGTTGAAGTTTTTGCCATATCGCGGTATACCCCCTCTCTGCATAAATTTAATTACTAAGAATACGCCAGCGTATTGGCCGTGTCAATAGTATGCTAATATTTAAGCCGATGTTTTTATTAAATTATGAAACCTTAATAGACCCCTTACTGGCTGAAATCCGGAAGTTCACCCCGGAATTTTGTGGCATGAGTCCTGGCGATAGAGTACTGGATGTCTGCTGCGGAACCGGAGCGCAGGTCATTGAATACAGGCGCCGCGGCATAATCGCCACGGGATTAGATATAGACCCGAGTATGTTGAAAGCCGCTTTACGAAACAGAGCCAAGAACAATCTAGCGAATATCTCCTTTTACTTGGCTGATGCTACCGAGCTGTCCTTTGTCGATAACTGCTTTGACTACGTATCGGTATCTCTAGCATTACATGACAAATCAAAATTAGCACGATATAAAGTTGTTTCCGAGATGATAAGGGTACTAAAGCCGGATGGTGCCCTTATATTCATAGATTATCCGGTCCCGCACGTCAGCAGAATCTGGGGTTTCCTGTCCCGTACTGTGGAATTCATTGCCGGTGGCGACCACTATGAAGGCTTCAAAGACTATATTATCAGCGGTGGTCTGGAGCATATACTTAAAGTATTCAATTTGCATGAGGAAAAAAGAGATTACCTTAAGGGCGGCCTGGTAGCCATCATAAAGGCCAGAGTTACCTAGTCCACATCAAATAAAGCTCAATAATCCTTTAATTTTGCCTGGTTTCAATAAAACATAAATGCCCCTTTGACAACGGCTTTATCCACAGTTAAAATGAGTGTGATTCGAGCGGGAGTAACTCAGTGGTAGAGTTCCTGCCTTCCAAGCAGGCTGTCGCGGGTTCGAATCCCGTCTCCCGCTCCAACCACCAATCTCACAGTCAAACATGACCTTTTGCCTATTGACACGATGGGCAAAATTCCTTATCATTACTATTGCCATCGACCTTAATGGCGGTGAGCAGGTTTACTTAGGAAATAAATAAGGACCGCTTGGATCAGCGATGACCGAGACGGGAAATAGGGGTAGTGTTTATTGAGCCTTCTCGGCAACGCTGAGAAGGCTTTCTTTTTGGGGGGGGCGATGTACAACGCTATAACCGATGTTACTGGAATAAAAGTCGGACATTACACCGACAGGGCGGCGGCTACCGGCTGCACCGTGATTCTGTGTGAGACCGGTGCGGTAGCCGGCGTCGACGTCAGGGGCTCGGCACCGGGAACCAGAGAGACTGACCTTCTCCGACCTATGAATCTGGTGGAAAAAGTTCAAGCCGTTCTCCTGAGCGGTGGCAGTGCTTTCGGCCTCGATGCCGCCGGCGGTGTCATGCGCTACCTTGAGGAACGAGGTTTCGGCCACGAAACGATGGTAGCCAAAGTGCCTATCGTTCCCGCAGCCATTCTTTTCGACCTGAACGTAGGCAGCTCTAAAATCAGACCTGGCGCCGAAGAGGGCTACAAGGCTTGCCTAGCTGCCACGGAAAAGGAGGTTTCGGGGGGCTGCGTTGGTGCCGGTACCGGCGCTACGGTGGGGAAAATCCTGGGCATAGAACGAGCTACTAAGAGCGGACTGGGCACGGCCAGCTGCAAAATAGGTGATGACGTAATCGTGGCGGCGCTTGTCGTGGTCAACGCCATCGGCGACATTATTGACCACCAAACAGGGAAAATAGTGGCCGGCCCTCGTAACGAGGAGAATAATGGTTTTATTAGTACCGTAGAGCTATTAACTGGAGGTGCGTATACCTACAGTAAAAACCCACTTGCCACAAATACCACCCTGGGCGTGGTGGCTACCAACGCCAACTTAACCAAGGAACAGGTGAATAAACTAGCGCAGATGGCGCAGGACGGTATAGCCCGGGCTATCAACCCGAGCCATACGATGTATGATGGCGATATTATATTTGCGTTATCTCTGGGTGACAAGATGGGCGACATTACGATGTTAGGGACGGCAGCCGCTGAGGTGGTGGCCGATGCCATAGTCAGGGCAGTTCAACAGGCGGAAACACTGGCCGGCATACCGGCCATGAAGGACATGCCATGAAGAAGCAGAATGCAGGAACGATTGGCTTCATAGGTGCCGGAACGACGGGTACGGCTCTCGCGGTAAGGCTGGCTCAGCACGGATACCCGGTTACTGCCGTATCCAGCCGGAGCTTAACCTCAGCAGAAAAGCTGGCTTCAAGGATAAGCGGCTGCAAAGTTTATAGCGGAGCACAAGAGGTAGCAGATGTCGCTCAACTTGTTTTTATCACCACACCAGATGACACCATTTCTAAGGTGGCCGCCGAAGTAAGGTGGCACGATGGACAAAGTGTAGTTCACTGCAGCGGCGCCCATTCTGTCGATATTTTGGAGCCGGCAAAACTACGAGGAGCTAGCACGGGCTGTTTTCATCCGTTACAGACTTTCGCCAGCGTTGACCAGGCGATAGACAACATCCCCGGTTCCACCTTTGCCATCGAAGCTGAAGAACCGCTGGCATCCGTGCTTAACAAGATGGCTATTGCTTTGGAAGGCGCTTGGGTAATTCTAAAAGCCGGTGATAAGGTGCTGTACCATGCTGCGGCTGTCTTCGCCTGTAATTATCTGGTGACTCTGGTCAAGCTGGCTACAGACCTATGGCAGACATTCGAGGTGCCCCCGGCACAAGCCACCAAAGCGCTGATGCCATTACTTCGGGGCACATTAAGCAATATCGAAAACGTCGGTTTGCCGAACTGCTTGACCGGCCCGATTGCCCGGGGCGACCTGGGAACTATTAGCAGGCATCTGGAATCTTTGTCAAAACAGGCCCCATCCCTTCTCGGCATCTACAAAGAGTTAGGACGGCAGACAGTGCCGATTGCCTTAGCTAAAGGAAAAATAGATTCGCAAAGAGCCGAAGAGCTAAATACTTTACTGAGATAAAACAAAACGAGGTGACAAAATGAGAACGATGCTTAAAAGTAAAATCCACCGCGCTCGAGTTACCCAGTGTAATGTCGACTATGAAGGCAGCATAACCATCGACAAGGATTTAATGGAAGCAGCCGACATACTCCAGTTCGAAAAAGTGGAAGTGTTGAACATCAACAACAGCGCCAGGTTTCACACCTACGCGATTGAAGGAGAAAGAGGCTCAGGCGAAATTTGCCTCAACGGCGCAGCCGCCAGACTCGTGGCTAAGAGTGATATTGTGATTGTCCTGTCTTATCACTTGGTTGCCGAAGACGAATCTGCCACATTTAGCCCCCGGCTGGTGTATGTAGATTCACAAAATCGAATCGTTGATACCAAAGGCACACGGGACTGGACTAAAGATTTGTTATCGACACATTAAAGACGATGACTAAGAGGAGGTGTGAAAATGAGAGTTAGCATTAACGAAGTAAAGGAAATGAAAGTCAAGAAAGAAAAAATAGTCATGCTTACCGCCTATGACTATTCCACGGCCAAACTGGTGGACGAGGCTGGCATACCATTGATTTTAGTCGGTGACAGCCTGGGGATGGTAATACTGGGCTATGAATCGACCATTCCGGTGACTATGGATGAAATGATACATCACACCAGGGCTGTAGTTCGGGGCACCAAACAATCTATGGTAATAGGCGATATGCCGTTTATGACTTATCACACCAGCATAGCCGATGCTCTGCGTAACGCAGCACGATTTATCCAGGAGGGCGGTGCTCAGGCGATTAAATTGGAGGGCGGCGTAACCGTCGCCGATACAGTAAAGCGGATTGTGGAATGTGGCATACCGGTAATGGGACACATCGGGCTGACTCCGCAATCCGTTCATCAACTCGGAGGCCACCGGGTACAGGGTAAAACTCCTGAGGCTGCCGAGCGATTGCTCAAAGATGCTCAAGCTCTGGAACAAGCCGGCGCTTTCGCTGTTGTTTTAGAACTGGTGCCGGCACCTCTTTCGAAGCTAATCTCTCAGAAGCTAAGCATCCCCACCATCGGTATCGGCGCCGGACCTGACTGCGACGGCCAGGTGCAGGTAATCAGCGACCTTCTTGGCCTGTTTTCAGATTTTGTGCCCAAGCATGCCAAGCAGTATGCCAAATTAGCGGGTTCTATTAGAACCGCCCTCGCCGATTACATCGCCGAAGTCAAAGCTGGTAAGTTTCCCACCCCCCAAAATAGCTCTACCATAGATGAGAGCCTGCTTGAAGAGCTAGCGCGTGCCTGAAGAGCCATGCAAATAGCCAAAAGCATTGCCGAAATGAAGGCCGCGAGGATAAAGAGCCCTGGCTCCGTGGGCTTTGTACCTACCATGGGTTATCTTCACCAGGGGCATCTGGCTTTAGTCCGGCAAGCTCGAGCCGAGAACTCTGTAGTTGTAGTCAGCATCTTCGTCAATCCCACCCAATTCGGCCCCACCGAGGACTTCAAAACTTATCCCCGCGATACAGAGCGTGATCTGGACATGCTGCAAAAAGAAAAGACGGACGTCGTCTTCATGCCGTCAGTGGAAGAGATGTACCCTGACAGGTTCAGCAGTTGGGTGGATGTGCAAAAGGTTACAGACCGACTTGAAGGGTGTCACCGTCCGGGGCATTTCAAGGGAGTGGCTACCGTGGTCGCCAAACTATTTAACATCGTCGAGCCTATCCGAGCCTATTTCGGGCAGAAAGATGCCCAGCAAGCACTGGTCATCAAGAAAATGGTCGCCGACCTCAACATGAATCTCGAAGTAATAGTAGCGCCTACCGTCCGGGAGAGCGATGGGCTGGCTATGAGCAGCCGCAACGTTTACCTCAACCCTCAGGAGCGCCAGGCAGCTACTGTCCTGTTCAAGGCTCTGACACTGGCTCAAAACCTCTTGAAGAAAGGCGAGAGGAATGCCGAGACCGTGCGCCAACAAATGGCCTCACTCATCAGCCTGGAACCACTGGCGAAAATTGAATACGTCAGCATTGCCAACGCCGACACTCTGGAAGAACTGTCTAAAATCGAGAGGCCGGCGCTGGCTTCGCTGGCAGTTAGATTCAGCAAGACGAGGCTCATTGACAATATAATCCTGGCGTAAGAATCATTATTAACCGGCACTGGAGTACCTGCATCGCCGGTTCACCTGAAGAAAAAAGCACAATTCAGCTTGGGCGGCAATTGACCGAAACGGCTTTTTTTGCTAAACTTCAGATTTGGTTACTCACCTACGGGGAGGCTTATTTGCCCGATGAATTAGCTAAAATAGTGGCTGAATATAAGGGGGAGAGGGGAGCATTAATTCCAATTCTACAGAAGGTGCAGGAGAACTTCGGCTATTTACCTGAGGAGACAATCGCCGAAATCGCCAAGTCCTGCGGGATGTCCGAAAGCGAAGTCTTTGGAGTCGCGACTTTCTACGCCCAGTTTTACTTCACCGCCCGCGGTAAGCACACAGTAAAAGTTTGCCTGGGCACAGCATGCCACGTCCGCGGCGGCGAGCGAATTCTGGATGAAGTCAAGAGAGAACTTGACGTTGAGTCCGGAGGCACAACCAAAGATAACAAATTCAGCCTGGAGAGAGTAGCCTGCTTCGGCTCCTGTGCCCTAGCTCCTGTATTAGTCGTAGACAAAGATGTTTACGGGCGAATGACAGTGTCCAAGGCAAAGGACACCATAACCAAGTATGAATGAAGGTACGGCTCAGTGACTTTCGAGAAGATTCGAGAACAAGCAGTTTCGGAATGGAAGGCACTGCAATCTAGCAAGAAGCCATTGCTCTTAGTAGGCGCCGGAACCTGTGGCGGCGCTGCCGGGGTATTCAACGTGCTCCAAGCCATCGAAGAGGAACTGGCCCGACAAAAAGTCGAGGCTATTATTATTCGGGTCGGCTGCATGGGATTATGTTTTGCCGAACCGATGATCGGCATTGTTAAGCCGGGACGCCCACAAATCATCTACGGAGATTTAAATCCAGAGCTGGCTACCCAGCTTGTTAAGGACTACCTGGTAAACGATAACCCTCGCTCTGACCTGGCCATGGGCTATGTCGGTGAAGGTACCGTAGACGGCATTCCTTATTTGTTCGACCTGCCGGTGTTGAAGCCCCAAATCCGCTTAGTACTGCACAACTGCGGTTTCATCGACCCGGAAAAAATCAACCACTATATCGCCAACGGCGGTTACAGCGGCCTGGTCAAGGCTTTAAACATGTCACCCGAAGCCATAATTGAAGAGATTAAGAAGTCGGGACTGCGTGGTAGAGGTGGCGCCGGTTTTCCAACAGGGCAAAAATGGGATTTCTGCCGTAAAGCGCCGGGTAACGATAAATATATCATTTGCAATGCTGATGAAGGCGACCCGGGCGCCTTCATGAATCGCTCTCTTCTGGAAGGTGACCCTCATTCGGTACTGGAGGGTATGGCTATAGGCGCATATACCATAGGTGCCAACCATGGCTATATCTACTGCCGTGCCGAATATCCTCTGGCGTTGGAAAGACTCAGGCTGGCGCTCCGACAAATGGAAGAGTACGGCTTTATCGGAGATAACATCCTGGGCTCAGGCTTCGATTTTCATATAAAGATTAAAGAAGGGGCTGGAGCTTTCGTTTGCGGCGAAGAAACAGCCTTGATGGCTTCCATAGAAGGTAAGCGTGGTATGCCCCGTGCTCGACCTCCTTTCCCGGCAATATCAGGCTTATGGGGCAAACCGACAAACATCAATAATGTTGAGACCTGGGCAAACACAGCACGAATATTACAAAAAGGCAGCGAATGGTATGCCAGTTACGGCGCGGAAAAAAGCAAAGGGACGAAGACCTTTGCCCTTGTAGGCAAGGTTGAGCGCACCGGGCTTATTGAAGTGCCGTTGGGCATTACTCTGCGCCAAATTATCTACGACATAGGCGGCGGCATTCTTAAAGGCAAAGGGTTTAAAGCAGTGCAGACCGGTGGCCCCTCCGGCGGTTGCCTGCCACCGTCAATGCTGGATTCACCTGTTGACTATGAGTCGCTGGCTGCTGCCGGCTCAATCATCGGCTCCGGCGGCATGATTGTGGCTGACGAAGACACCTGTATGGTAGACCTGACGAGATACTTCCTTACTTTTACACAGGAGGAATCCTGTGGTAAATGTCCGCCCTGCCGGGTCGGTACACGGCAAATGCTTGGCATCCTTACCCGCATTACTCAGGGTGAAGGCAGGACAGGAGACATAGAGCAACTTGAGAGAATAGCCACCACAGTTAAGCAAGGCTCGCTCTGTGGTCTGGGCCAGACAGCACCTAACCCGGTGCTGACTACCATCCGTTATTTCCGCAATGAATATGAAGCCCATATCAATGAAAAACGCTGCCCGTCTCTGGCCTGCAAGAATTTGATTTCGTTTTATATCCTGCCCGAAAAATGTCAGGGCTGCATGCTCTGTATGCGCAATTGCCCGACTCAAGCTATCGCCGGCGGTAAGCGATTGGTCCATGTTATTGACCAGAATAAATGCATTAAATGCGGGACATGCATCGATGTCTGCCCGCCGCGCTTTGCTGCCGTAACCAAGGTGTCCGGCGAGCAAATCGAAGTCCCGCTGGAACCGGTACCTATAGGGTCATCCGCTTAACAGGAAGCTAATTATGGTTGTAGGTGAAGAAACAAAGGTTATAAACCTGACTATAGACGGGCAAGCGGTCAAGGCGAAGGAAGGCGCCACCGTACTTGAGGCAGCTCGCCAGGCGGGTATTTATATTCCAACCCTGTGTTACCATCCCAGTCTCACTCCATACGGAGCTTGCCGATTGTGCATCGTGGAGATTGAGAATTTGCGAGGATTTCCCACCGCCTGCACTACGCCAATTACTAAAGACATGACAGTACGAACCAATACGCTTCAGCTCCGCGAACTGAGACGCAACATTTTTGAACTCATCCTGGCTGAACACCCACAGCAATGCCTTACCTGCCCTAAGAATCTACGTTGTGAACTGCAAGAGCTTGCCTCCCGTATCGGAGTAGAGGAGCTTACCCTGCCACCTATTCGCAAAGATTTACCGGTTTACCAGGACAGCCCATTCTTTGAGCGAGACTATAACCTGTGTGTACTCTGCGGGCGCTGCGTCAGGGTCTGCCAGGAAGTAAGAGGGAATGGGGCAATAGCTTTTACCTATCGTGGCAGCCAGGCACTAGTTGGCACCGCTTTTAATAAGACGCTACTGGACTCGGGATGTCAATTCTGTGGAGCTTGTGTTGATGTTTGTCCCACGGGCGCCCTGATTGACCGTTCCAGCAAATGGCTGGGAATACCCGAACGCTCAGTGGTCAGCACATGCCCTTATTGCGGAGTCGGCTGCCAGCTAAGCCTCGAAGTAAACGGAGGCAAGGTCTCGCGCTCAGTTCCTGTCCTAGAAAACTCAGTCAACCAGGGCCAGGCCTGCGTCAAAGGTCGTTTTGGCATAGCCGAATTCGTTCATCATTCTGAACGCCTGACTACGCCTTTAGTACGAAGAAATGGTGAACTTGTTGAGGTAAACTGGGACGAGGCCTTTGACATGGTAGCCGATAAGCTGAATAAATATAAGGGAAATCAATTTGCTTTTATCGCTTCTGCTAAGTGCACGAACGAAGAGAATTACGTGGCACAAAAGTTCACGAGAATGGTGATGCAAACCAACAATGTGGACCACTGTGCCCGTCTCTGACATTCCCCAACGGTGGCCGGTCTGGCCGCCAGTTTCGGAAGCGGTGCTATGACAAACTCTATAAGTGAGATCAAAGATGCTGCCTGCATCTTAGTCATAGGCAGTAATACTACCGCCGGGCATCCGGTAATTGCACTGGAGATAAAGAAGGCGGTGCGTAATGGTGGCAGGCTTATTGTTGCCAATCCTCGAGAGATTGAGCTTTGCCGACATGCTGACGTATGGCTGCGACAGGTTCCGGGCAGTGATGTGGCTCTGCTTATGGGCATGATGAAGGTTATATTGGACGAGGGATTGGCTGATTTGAGCTTCATCAGTGAATGTTGCGACAACTTCGATGCCTTCAAGGAATCATTGCAGAATTTCGACCTCGATTTCGTGGAAAAGACTACAGGGGTGCCGCGAGATACCATCGCTGAGGGAGCTAGATTATATGCTACATGTAAACCGGCAACCATAATCTATGCCATGGGCATTACCCAGCATAGTCACGGCACGGACAACGTGATGGCAGTCGCCAACCTGGCCATGTTAACCGGCAATATGGGTAGGCCGTCAACCGGCGTAAATCCTCTGCGAGGGCAGAACAATGTACAAGGTGCATGTGACATGGGCGCTTTGCCTAATGTTTACACCGGTTACCAAAGAGTCGACAACCCGGACATTCAAAAAAAGTTTGAGATTGCCTGGAGAAGCGACTTAAATCCAACTCCGGGACTAACCTTAACTGAAATGCTCGATGCCGCTTACGATGGGAAAATTAAAGCTATCTATGTAATGGGAGAAAACCCGATATTGAGCGATGCCGATGCCAATCACACTGAGAAGGCACTGAAAAAACTCGAGTTCCTGGTAGTTCAGGACCTCTTTCTCACCGAAACTGCCCGTCTGGCTGACGTTGTTTTACCGGCGGTCAGCTTCGCCGAAAAAAATGGCACCTTTACCAATACCGAACGACGTATACAACGAGTTAGGAAAGCAATAGAACCCGTGGGCAACTCCAAGCCTGACTGGTGGATTATATGTCAGCTAGCCAGGAAAATGTCCGACAAGGATTTCGACTTCGAGAATCCGTCTGAGATAATGGAAGAAATTGCAAGATTGACGCCCAGCTACGGTGGCGTCATCTATGAGCGGCTGGAAGAATGTGGTCTGCAATGGCCTTGTCCAACTAAAGACCACCCGGGGACGCCCATATTGCACGTGGGTAGATTTGTCTGCGGTCTGGGAAAATTCGCACCGCTGCAATACAAGCCGCCTGCCGAATTACCTGACAAAGAATATCCTTTGGTACTTACCACAGGACGAAATCTGTATCACTATCACACCGGCACCATGACGCGTAAGGTTGCCGGACTCAATACCATTGAACCTGAGGGAGTTATAGAGATAAATCCGTCAGATGCATCTTCGCTGAAAATTAAAGACGGCGACAAAGTCAAGGTGGTTTCGCGCCGTGGCGAGGTAATAACTAAGGCAAAAGTCACTGAGGAATCACCGCCGAAAGTTGTCTACATGACTTTCCATTTCGCTGAGAGTGCTGCCAATCTATTAACCAACGCGGCATTAGACCCGGTAGCTAAAATCCCAGAGTTTAAAGTTTGTGCTGTTCGCATCGAGCGGGTTCGAAAAAACAGCCGGGCTCGCCGGTGACATCCGGAAGGTAGCAATACCATGACAACCGATTTAATAGAACAGATGAGAGAGATACTTGCCCCCTTTCAAGGTCGTCAGGTCATATTGATACCAGCTCTACAGGCTGTGCAAGATAAATTTGGCTATTTACCAGAAGTGGCAATGGAGGAAATCGGACGCATTGCAGGTCTATCAGCAAATGTAGTCTACGGCGTAGCCAGCTTCTATGCACAATTCAGGACAACCCCTATAGGCAAAAAACATGTTGCGGTATGCCAGGGTACTGCCTGCCATGTGCGCGGAGGCGCCAGAATCCTGGAAGCTATTGAACGCGCCATCGGTATTAAAGCGGGGGAAACGACACCTGACCTGCAATATAGTCTTGAGACCGTGGCTTGCATAGGAGCCTGTGCACTCGCCCCGACATTGAGAATAAACGAAGACACGCATGGCAAATTAACAACCAATGAAGTCGAACAGCTTTTCCCAAAAACAGCCAGACAAGAGGAGATCTCTAACTCGTAATGGAAACGCGACTGAATAATGAGTATAAAATCCTGGTTTGCCAGTCAACAGGCTGTGAATCTTCTAAATCTGACAAAATTACTCAGGCGCTTGAGACCCAGATTAAGCAGCTAGAGCTGTCAAAAAATGTCCAGGTAAAATTTACCGGCTGTCACGGTTTTTGTCAGCAAGGCCCCATTGTAATCGTAGAGCCTGAGGGTGTCTTTTATACCCAGGTTAAAGAAGAAGATGTGCCGGAAATCCTGAAATCCCACATTGTAGACGGAAAATACGTAGAACGATTGTTTTATCATAACCCTGTCACAGGCGAAGCTATTTCCCTGTATAAGGATGTTCCATTTTACAGCCGACAACAACGCCTCATATTGCGCAACTGCGGGCATATCAACCCGGAAAAAATTGACGACTATCTGGCTACTGGTGGCTACGCGGCACTTAAAAAAGCCATATTCGAAATGAAGCCCCCACAAATTATCGAGGAGATTACCCGTTCGGGACTGCGGGGTAGAGGTGGCGCCGGATTCCCAACAGGAAAAAAATGGGAGGAGGCGTATAAAGCAAAAGAGCAGCCAAAATATGTGGTTTGCAATGGCGATGAAGGTGACCCGGGTGCCTTCATGGACCGCTCAGTCCTGGAAGCCGACCCTCATTCTGTTCTCGAAGGAATGGCTATCGCCGGCTATGCCATCGGCACGCCCTACGGTTATATATACGTTCGTGCAGAGTATCCCCTGGCGGTGAAACGGTTGCGTATGGCTATAGTGCAGGCCAAAGAGCAAAAGCTGATGGGAAGCAATATCATGGGCGGCGAGTTCAGCTTCGATGTCGAGATAATGCAGGGTGCCGGTGCCTTTGTCTGTGGCGAAGGTAGTGCCCTTATGTACTCAATAGAAGGCAAAAGAGGAATGCCACGGGTAAGACCTCCGCGGTCGGTAGCCTCAGGACTCTGGAGCAAACCCACTTCTCTGAATAATGTCAAAACATACGCCACTGTGCCTCTTATTATAAATAGAGGGGCCGACTGGTTCAGAAGCATAGGCACCGAGGGCAGCAAAGGAACCGCCGTTTTTGCCATTACGGGGAAGATAGCTAATAGCGGTTTGATCGAAGTACCAATGGGAACCATTCTCCGCGAGGTCGTCTTCGATATCGGAGGCGGCGTCCAGGAGGGTAAAAAATTCAAAGCAGTCCAAACAGGTGGCCCCTCAGGCGGTTGTTTACCGGAGACTTTATTAGACCTACCTATCGACTTCGAATCGTTAACTCAAGCCGGCTCTATGATGGGGTCCGGTGGCATGGTCGTAATGGACACGGACACCTGCATGGTAGACCTGGCACAATTCTTCCTCAAGTTCTGTTCCAACGAATCCTGCGGTAAGTGTGTACCATGCCGTGAAGGGCTGCCCTTGATGATTGACATCATGAAGAAAATAACTCAAGGTGAAGGAGAGCCGGATGATATCAAGCGCCTGATTAATTTGGGCGGGACAATACGTAGCGGCTCCCTCTGCGGGCTGGGAACCACTGCACCCAACCCGGTGCTATCGAGTATTCGCTATTTTGAGGACGAGTGGAAGGCTCATGTCATTGATAAAATATGTCCGGCACTGGTATGCCGGTCTCTTATAAACTTTTATATACTGCCCGATAAATGTGCTGGCTGTGGTATCTGTGCCAGGGCTTGCCCCGTCGAGGCGATCAGCGGCGGCAAGAGAATGATACATGTCATCGACCAGGAAAAATGCATCAAATGCGCCACTTGCCTCGAGAAGTGCCCCGACCGCTTCAGCGCCGTAGTTAAGGTGACTGGAGAACATATTACGGTGCCTAAAGAGCCGGTACCGGTCGGCACATAGTAGAAGTGACGGTAAACAATGGATACGATAAATTTAACTATAGACGGTATACAGGTTAAGACTACCAGAGGCAAAAGGATTCTGGAAGCGGCGCTGGATGCCGGTATTTATATACCTAACCTTTGCGTATTACGAGACATTAAGCTGCCTTTCGGGGCTTGCCGGCTCTGCCAGGTCCAAATAGAAGGCAGACGGGGCACTATTACCGCATGCAGTGAGCCGGCAGCCGATGGTATGGTGGTTCATAGCAATACGCCTGAAGTCAACTGCCTGCGCCGAGAAATTCTCGAAATAATGCTGGCCAGACATCCACACGAATGTCTCACTTGCTGGCGAAAGGAGCGCTGCCAGCCGTTCGATATTTGCCTGCGTAATGTAGCAGTAACCGAACGTTGTGTCACCTGCCCCAAAAATAGACACTGTGAACTCCAGAAAGTGGCTGATTTCATTGGCCTCGAAACAATGCCCTTCCCCTATACTTCCAAAGGACTGCCCGTGGAAATGGAGAATCCTTTCATCGTGCGCAACAACAACCTTTGTATTCTGTGCGGTCGCTGTATTAGAGTCGACCAGGAGATATTGGGCTTTGAAGCTATTGCCTTCAATCTGCGGGGAGCCAGGACCTATATCGGCGGCGCCTTCGGTAAACCTCTTATCGAGTCAGGATGTACGTTCTGCGGCTCCTGTGTAGAGGTATGTCCTACAGGCGCACTTATGGACCGCGGCGATAAATGGAATCGAGGGGATGAGCGTGAAGCTCTTTCTGTTCGTTGCAAATATAACTGTCCCGCCAGGATGGATGTGCCCCGCTTCATACGCTTCATCAGAGGAAAAAAATATGCGGAGGCGGTCGCTGTTATTCGCGAGAGTGTCCCATTTGCGGCTGTCTGCAGCCTGATTTGTGAGCATCCTTGCGAAAGTGAAGGTGCCTGCCGCCGCGGCGACCTCGACCAGCCTGTTGCCATTAGAGACTTGGAGCGCTTCGCCGTCGAACGCTCCGGTAAGTACGAACCCTTAGATGGCTCAAGAGTTGCGCCATCAGGCAAAAAGATAGCTATCGTCGGCTCAGGGCCCGCAGGACTTACCGCAGCTTATTACCTGGCCAAAAAGGGCGGACATGACGTGACTGTGTTTGAGAGTCTTAGTCAGCCTGGTGGCATGATGCGAGAAATACCTGAATATGTTCTGCCTAGCGATATCCTGAATGCTGAGATAGAAGGCTTGTTAAAGCTGGGTATTAAAATAAAGACTCAATCGAAAGTAGTATCTATTGATAAGTTATTTGAGAAAGGCTTCGACGCTGTTCTTCTGGCTACCGGCGTCACGGAGGAAACCACAGAAGTAGCTGGGGGAAAAGGTAGAAAAGGCGTCTTTACCGGCGGTAATGCGTTTACCGGAAAAGTATCATTTATTGAAGCTGTGGCAGCGGGTAGACAAGCAGCCGTCTCTATCGACCGGTATTTAGGCAGCAGCGGAAATATAAGCGAGGTTCTAGCGCCAATAACCGAGGGCGTACCGCGTGTGGGTAGAATTGATAACTTCGCTCAACGGCGGCGGCAAGAGATGCCGGCAGCGAAGCCAGCTAAGCAGATTCGTAACTTTAACCAGGTGGAACTCGGTTTCAGCGACGACCTGGGACAAGAAGAGGCAAAGCGGTGCATGGGCTGTGACCTCAGATTTTCTGTGGCCCGCATGATGGCCGGCCCGGAAGGCAAGGCTATCAAGACCTTGGTGCGTTCTTAGACAAAGAGACAAATCAGTCTCATTGGGGGCATTTATGTTTAAGATTGTGGCTAAAGAAAAGCTATGTCCTGTAATTGACTTCGTCAAAGTCGAGGCGCCTGCCGTAGCCAAAAAGGCTAAAGCAGGCCAATTCGTAGTTATCCGTGTTGATGAGGTTGGCGAACGCATTCCACTTACCTTAGCTGATTGGGACGAGAAAGAAGGAACCCTCAGCCTGGTGGCAATGCGAGTGGGAACCACTACCTATAAATTCGCTGCTCTAAATGCTGGCGACTATATACTGGACTTGAGCGGTCCTTTAGGATTGCCCTCGGAGATAGAGAATTTCGGCACCGTAGTCTGCGTTGGCGGGGGCGTGGGCGTGGCCCCGGTATTTCCCGTAGCCAGAGCCCTTAAACAAGCGGGAAATGAGGTTATCACCATAATGGGTGCCCGAAGCAAAGACCTTCTCTTCTGGGAAGACCGGCTACAAAGCGTTAGCGACGAACTGATAATTACCACTGATGATGGCTCCTACGCTCGAAAGGGCTTGGTGACTGGCCCACTGAAGGAAGTGCTGGAACGAGGCAAGCGAATCAGCCGTGTTATCGCCATTGGCCCGGCGGTAATGATGAAATTCTGCTCTTTAACCACCAAGCCTTTTGGTGTCACCACCATCGTTAGTCTCAACGCCATTATGGTCGATGGCACCGGCATGTGCGGCTGCTGCCGCGTCTCCATAGACGGAGTTACCAAGTTTGTCTGTGTCAACGGGCCCGAATTCGACGGGCACCACGTCGATTGGGACCTGTTGTTTAAACGCCAGCGAATATTTTGCGATGAAGAAAAACGCTCGCTTGAATTGTGGAAAGCCCGCCACGGTCAGACCGGAGAATAAGCGTGGAAGAAAAAGTCAAACCAAAGCTTGATTTGAATAGAGTGGCTATGCCCCGCCAGGAGCCGAAGGTAAGGGCTAGAAACTTTAACGAAGTGGCACAAGGTTATACGTGGGATATGGCGCTCCAGGAAGCGGTCAGATGTATTCAATGCCCTAAGCATCCCTGCATCAGCGGCTGTCCGGTAAATGTAGACATCCCCGATTTCATTAAGGCAATTCGGGATAATAATATGCCTGAGGCAGTTCGGATACTAAAAAGCAAAAACGCGCTGCCCGGCGTCTGCGGTCGCGTCTGCCCTCAGGAGTCACAATGCGAGGAGGTCTGCACTCTGGCTAAAAAGAAAGCGCCGATTGCTATCGGCCGCCTGGAAAGATATGTGGCAGATTGGGAACGGGAACACAAAGCCGAAAAGACTTCGTCCCCAAACCCGCCACCGCCAACGGGTAAAAAAGTGGCTGTCATCGGTTCTGGCCCTGCCGGACTCACCTGTGCCGCCGATTTAGCCAGGCTGGGTCACCAGGTAACTATTTTCGAATCAAGCCACGTCGCCGGCGGTGTGTTGACATACGGTATCCCCGAGTTCAGGTTGCCCAAGGCCATTGTCAACGAAGAGGTCGATTATGTCAAGTCACTGGGCGTGGAGATCAAGCTCGATTCAGTGATGGGCAAACTAGCCACCGTGGATGAATTATTAGACAGCGGCTATGAAGCGGTCTTCCTGGGTACCGGCGCAGGTCTGCCCATGCTGCTCAATATACCCGGTGAGAACCTCAATGGAGTATTCACAGCCAACGAGTTCCTGACACGCGTGAACCTGATGAAAGCCTATCTCTTCCCTGAATATGATACACCGATAAAGATAGGAAAGAAGGTAGCTGTAATAGGCGGTGGCAATGTAGCCATGGATGCCGCTCGTTGTGCTCTGAGACTTGGAGCCGATGAGGTTTACATTCTGTATCGTCGCTCCAGAGTCGAGATGCCGGCACGACGTGAGGAAGTGGAAAACGCTGAGGAAGAAGGGATTATCTTCAAGTTCCTCGTAAACCCGAAACGGTTTATAGGTAATGATGAGGGCTGGATTTCAGCGGTTGAGTGCTACGAGATGGAACTTGGGGAATCTGATGCCAGCGGTAGACGCCGCCCCATCATAAAAGAGGGCAGCGAGTTCATTATAGAATCTGATGTTGCCATCGTGGCACTCGGGACTACCCCCAATCCTCTCATTCCGTCAACCACAAAAGGGCTGGAAACTGGAAAAAACGGTACTGTAGTGGCTGATGAGGAAACCGGAAAGACGGTAAAAGACGGGGTCTGGGCGGGTGGTGATGTCGTCACCGGTTCTGCCACCGTTATCAGCGCCATGGGTGCCGGAAAACGAGCGGTTACCTCTATAGACGCCTATTTAAAAAGTACCAAATTCCAAACAAATACAAGTACCCAAATCTAAATTTTAGCTTTTGCCTTTTGGCTTCTGATTTTTGACTTGAAGTTTGATTTAGCGGTGCCCTTCGGGCGGGACGGAACTAACAGGCTTCTTATCTCTGCTTTCAACTGCCCAACCTCAAATGGCTTGGTAATAAATGGTGCTCCTGCCTTGGCCAGAAAAGCTTCGGTGTCTGCGCCCATGACATCGCCGGTGATGAAGACCACTCGCTTTGCTAACGACAACCCAATCTCACGAATATGGGCATAGAGCTGGCTGCCACTCATGCCTGGCAATTTTACATCCAGCATGATGAGGCTATACCTGTGGCTCTTAATTTTGTTCAATGCATCCCTGCCATCGTCCGTGGTCTCTACCTTATAGCCTTCTTCCTCCAAAATTTGGCTTAACAACCGCCTTACCACCGGCTCATCATCAACTACCAGTATTTTGGTTCTGGCCGCTGCTTTTGTTTTAGGTGTTGCTTTTAGCCGCCTGGTTGGGCGTCTTTTCTCAGCAACTACTGGCAATTCTACGATGAAGGTAGCCCCCTTACCCGGCTTGCTTTCAGCCCATATCCTGCCTTCGTGCTCGGTTATCATTCCATGGCAGATGCTTAAACCAAGCCCGGTCCCCTTACCTACCTCCCTGGTGGTAAAGAAGGGGTCAAATATCTTTTCCAGGTTCTCCTTAGCTATCCCCGGCCCATCATCTTTGAAGCATATCCGGATATTATTATCTGCACGTTGCGTCTTGATTGTCAGTCTCCCCTTACCGTGAGCTAATTTCATCTCCGTCTCAGCGTTTATGAGCAAATTGAGGAACACCTGCTGAAGCTGGCCGGGGTCGGCAATGGTCAAAGGCAGGTCAGGAGCAAGCTTGGTAGTAACTTTTATGTTGCTCGTCTCCGTTTCATAGGCCCGCAGACGTAAGCAAACTTCTATAACCTGGTTAATATCAACAACAGTTCGCTCCGGCTTGGTCTGGCGGGCGAATTTGAGCAGCCCCTTCACGATATCAGCCACTCGCTTCGCCCCACTATGAATAACCTCTAAATCGCTTTTAATATGCTCTGGAACGTCCTCCTGCATCAGCAATTCGGCATAACCGATAACACCCGTCAGCGGGTTATTTATCTCGTGGGCAACGCCGGCGGCTAACTCGCCAACAGAAGCCAGGCGGCTGGCAAGCTGAGCCTTTTGCTCAAATTCTCTCCTCTCTTCTTCTGCCTTTTTCCGTTCACTGATGTCCCGCATGACTCCCAATAGACCTACAGGCCGATTATCCAGGCCACGTATGAAATTCATCTTCAGCTCTGCCCATAAGGTGGAACCATCACGGCGAAGAAACTCAACTTCAAGTGTCCGCGACCGGGTCAGGTCTTGCGGCGTGGTGTTTGCTATGGCCAGTTCCTCAGCAAGAATCTTAATGGCCAACTCTTGCGAAGAGGGCGTCAGAAGTTGCCCTATTGACAGGGATATAACCTCCTCGGCGGTACGGTCTCCGAGATATTTAATGGACGGGCTGACATAGGTAAACCGCAAATCCATGTCCGTAGCCCATATGACATCTCTCACGTTTTCCGCCAGCAGCCGATAATGTACTTCACTCTCCCGCAGCGCCTCCTCCGCCAGCTTACGCTCGGTTATATCGCGGAAATTCACGACAACGCCACGTACAGCGGGATGATCAAGAAGGTTGCGCCCGACCACATCAATAGTACGCCATGACCCATCTCCATGCTGTGCTCTTACCTCAACGTGGGTTGAACTAGCGGGGTTCATCAAAAGATACTTAAATTTTTCGCTGACAAGAGCCATGTCATCGGGATGAACATCCTTGAACATATCTCTGCCTACTTCCTCAGCTGGATCATGTCCCCAGATAGTTTGGTAGTTGGGACTCTGGTACTGCACAGCTCCAAGTGAATCAACAATAGTAATGAGATCTGATGAATTTTCAATAAGCGCCCGGAAATGTTCTTCCCTCTGCCGCAGCGTCTCCTCCGCCTGCTTGCGCTCGGTGATATCCTGATAAATCACCTGGAATTGCCTTTGGCCATTCCACAGCACTTCCCCGCGGGACACTGCTAGATGTCGAACTTGACCATCTTTACGCACAATGCCGATTTCATAATTAGTGGGGACATGTTTCCCCATTTTCCTGTCCCCTACCCTTTTCCTGTGCTCAGCATAGCTCTCAGGTGTGTAACGCTGTTTTCTAGGCACAGCTTCCAGTTGCTTAAAACTACTGTAGCCATATATACCCAGAAAAGCCCGATTGGCGTAAAGAGTCTTCCCATCTTCATTGACAATGCGTATGCCTAAAGGCGAGTTTTCTATCGAATCGCGGAAGTTTTGCTCCGAGAGGCGCAGCGATTCCTCAGCCTGTTTGCGCTCAGAGATGTCACGGACGACAGCTTGCATTGCCGGCTTGCCCTGGTAAATTAAAGGAGCCGCCCTCACCTCAACATCAATCTCTGTGCCATCAAGCCGAAGGAACTTTTCTTCAACAGTGGGAGATGCCATCCCCGTTTCCAGTGCGTTATGTATTCTCTGGGCGACGATTTCGCGATAGTTGGGGTGGATGAAGTCCATTAAAGGTTTCCCAATGATTTGGTCAGCGCTCGAAGCGCCAAATAACTTCAGCCCGGCACTATTTATAAAGACATGTTTGCCTTCGCTGGCAACAAAAATGGCTTCGGGAGACAGCTCTACCAGAGAGCGATAGCGCTCCTCGCTTTCGCGCAGTGCCTCCTCTGCCCGCTTGCGCTCGGTGACATCATGCAATATCGTCTGAACAAACTTCTTATCCCCAATAGGGGCCAGTTTGCAGGTTATAAGTGCATAGTATTGGGTGCCATCTTTACGCTTTAGTCGTATTGAATAATCAATAACAGTACCAAGTTGGCTGAGTTCTTGTAGCAACACCTCTCTATCTGCCTTATCTACGTACATATCGGCCACATTAATCCTATTGAACTCCTCAGCCGAATATCCGGTAATGGACTCCATAGCCTTGTTAAGAGTTATCACCTTCCCCTCGAGAGAGGTAAAGCCAATTCCAATTGGCGCATTATCAAAGATAAGGCGATACCACTGCTCGCTCTCTCTCAAAGCTTCCTCTAACTTTTTGCGCTCGGTTATATCCCTAACGTAAACGCAAAGACCGTTTGTCGTAGGGTAGGCGTTGATTTCAAAAACTAAATCCCTACCGTCGATAGGAAAGTTATTGATTAGATGTTGAGGTTTTTTAGTTGTCAGCGCTCTTCGGTAGGCACTCTGAGCTCTTCTAGTAGCTTCCGTATCCGGGAAAAGGTCGTAGAGATGTTTCCCCAGCGCATCTTTAGCCAAGACGCCAGTTAGTTCCTCACTGGCTTTATTCCAATAGATATACCTCAAATCTTCATCCAGAGCAAAGAAGATGTCGGTGATGCTTTCAGCAAGCTCTCTGTATTTCGCCTCGCTTTCCGCCAGGGCTTCTTCAACTTTCTTCCACTCGGTGATATCATTAATCAAATACAGAAGAGCTGGTCTCCCTTCCCAGGTCAATGTAGACCAGGAGAAGTCCATCCACCTTACCTTTCCAAGTTTGTCTAAAATCCTGACAGGTGCCACCTGGGTAGACTCATCGCCTATCAACCTTCTGGAATAATTCTCAATTGCTATCTGGCGGTCATCCGGGTGGATAAACTCCACGAAAGGTCTTGATGTTAATTCCTCTTGAGAATAGCCGGTAACCTCGACGGCTTTGAGGTTGCTGAACTTGGATATGTTATCCTGGACAACGACTATTATTTCATTGGCATTGTCTATGAGTGCCCGATATCTAGCCTCAGATATCCGCAGCACCTCCTCGACCCGTTTACGCTCGGCTTCTGAGGCTTCCAGTTCGGCAATTCGCTGGCGCAATTGCGCCAGCTCATCGATTAGCTGTCCTATGTCCTTATCCGCATCTTTCATCTGCCTCCTACCCTTTCGAAGCTGTAATATATGAGTACAATATTTCTACTATCTTTCACACAATATGTCAAGTTACACAGTCCACACATTAAATCCCAAGTACCAAATTCCGAATTCAAAACAAATACTAAGCACAAATGACCAAATGTCAGATATCTGAATTTCCGCCGTTGTCTTCTGTTATTCTGAGCACAGCGAAGAATCTCAGTGGTTGTAGAATTCAGTTCAGGCGATATTCCTCAGTAGCTTAGCTCCCTCAGCATTACAGCTTTTGCCACCTCTCACTAACCCAACCACTTGACGAGACCGGATTCAAATGAAAATGAAACTAATACAAAACTTGACAAACCACAAACAAACACTTACAATACCTGCCAATTTAATAAAGCAAAGGCTGGGAACAGGACTAGTAGGCCTTTAAGCGAAGCTATAGAGAGTCAGGCAAGGTGGAAGCTGACGCGAGCGCAAAAGCTGAATGGACCTGGGAGCCGCAAACCGAAAGGCTGAACTAGCACGAGTAGGCTTTGACGCAAAGGGTAGCGTTATTATAACCTGGGGTATCGGTATAGTATGTTATAGCGGTACCTGAATGAGATGGTCGAAAGACCAATAAGGGTGGCACCGCGAAGATTAAGCCTCTCGCCCCTTAGGCGAGAGGCTTTGTATTTTGAAGGAGGTTATGTAAATGACAATAATTAGATGGATGTGGCCCCCCGAGGGCCAATGACAACTGGCTAAAACTATCATGTATTAAAAATTTAAAGGAGAAAAATGAAAGGTCAAGAAACCAAAATCACACTAACCGAAAAGGAAATGCCCACAACGTGGTACAACATCTTGCCCGACCTACCCAAGCCGCTACCACCGCTGCTGCACCCGGGGACCGGGCAACCTACTCCACTACCTCCCCCACTTTTCTCCAAAGGTATGCAGGAGCAGGAATTCAGCAAAGAGAGAAACATCGAAATCCCCGACGAGGTGCTGGATATTTACAAGCTGTGGCGGCCAACGCCCGTAATTCGCGCCTACCGCCTGGAAAAGGCGCTCGATACGCCGGCTAAAATCTTCTATAAATATGAGGGGGTTAGCCCGGCTGGCAGCCACAAGTTGAACACGGCTGTGGCCCAAGCCTACTACGGCAAGAAAGACGGCATAAAGCGCTTCGCTACTGAGACCGGTGCCGGCCAGTGGGGCAGTGCTCTGGCATTGGGCTGTGCCTTCTTTGGCATCGAATGCAAGGTATATATGGTCAAGGTGAGCTATAACCAGAAGCCCTACCGCCGTATATTGATGGAGACCTGGGGAGCCAAGTGTGTGCCCAGCCCCAGTCAGGACACCGAAATAGGGCGCAAAATTCTGGCTGAGGACCCCAATTCACCGGGAAGCTTGGCTATCGCCATAAGCGAGGCTATAGAGGACGCCTTCGGCCGCGAGGACACTTATTATTCCATAGGCAGCGTCATCAACTCTGTCCTGCTACACCAGACAATAATCGGTGAAGAGGCCAAGAAACAGATGGAGAAGGCAGGCCTCTATCCTGATATCATCGTGGGCTGTATCGGTGGCGGCAGCAACTTCGCGGGCATGTTCTTGCCCTTCGTAAAGGATAAAATCCAAGGCAAAAAGCCGGACCTGCGCATCATCAACGTAGAACCTCAAGCCTGCCCCAGCATAACCAAAGGGATGTATGCCTGGGATTACGGTGATGTCTGCGGAATGGCGCCAATTGCTAAAATGTTCACCTTAGGCCATACCTTCATTCCACCTGGAATCCACGCCGGCGGACTTCGCTACCACGGCATGGCGCCGATAATCAGCCATCTTCACAAGCTAGGATTTGTCGAAGCTAAGGCAGTGCCCCAGGTGGCAACCTTCCAGGCGGGCGTTCAGTTCGCTCGCACCGAGGGCATCATCCCGGCGCCGGAGCCAAACCACGCCATAAGAGTAGTCATAGACGAAGCGCTGGCTTGTAAGAAGTCTGGCGAGTCCAAAACCATACTACTCGCCCTCAGCGGTCATGGACATTTCGACCTGGCGGCTTACGACGAGTATCTCAGCGGAAAGCTTCAGGATTATGATTATCCCGCAGAGAAAGTGAAAGAAGCCTTGACGCATCTGCCCAAGGTAGAGTACGTAGAGGCATAGTTCAAGCGTAAAAAAACTATTTTCAGTTCCCCTTCCCCCTGCTCCCACACCGGGGGAGGGGGAATTGTAGCCCAGATTTAGACTTTGGTGGAGCTTGATAAGGGTGAGGCTAGAGGGTAATTTTCATACCTTCGTAGCCAATATCTATACGTATTTTAAGTTCCCGAGCTACTCTTTTTACCTCCTGCCTGACCTCTCTCTCAGCCTGCGGAGGGATATGAATGACAACTATTCGTGGCAAATATCCTTTAGTTTGACGGAACTGTATCAGCTCCTCTTTAAGAAGCTCGGGTGATAAATGACCGACGCTTTTAAGAAAGTCCTGAGACTTGTTTATGCCGGAGACCTCAATTATGAGCAACCGAGGCGAAATATGCTGCCAGCAAGCTTCCAGCCCGGGACCTGTATCACCGGTATAGAACAGACTCTTTCCATCCTTAGATGTAATCTGAAATCCTACAGAGGGCACTGCATGCCGTACCGGCACTGGTAATACGTCATAGCCAAGAATATTTTGCGGCTGCAGCGGCTCTATTACTTTTAGCTGCAGACAAGGCTTCTCCCTGGACGGCCATTTAGAGAAGTCAGCATACATCTTGCCGTCTAGAAGGCAGAAGTTCAGGACGTCCAAAGTCTGGCTCAAGGCATATATATCAACCGGTGATGGGAATGTGGCGCCATTGGCTCCAAGCGTAACCAAATCTCGGCTATGGTCGAAGTGATGATGCGTGAGCAAAACTGCTCTCACCCTTTGCTGCTCCGACAGAGACAGGCTCGAGGTAAGACCGCCGGCATCCAAAGCTAGAATGCCATCAATAAGAAGGGATACCATCCGCAGACCCTTAACCTCCCCGCTGTGTGCACCTAGAATTTGCACTTTCAACTTGCATGTCTCCGATTTAAATATTGACCGTGAGTTTCAAGACCTGAATCGCTGTCCTGTTGTCTTGTTAGCCAGTCAATCATTATGTACCAGCCAATCGTAGGAATCAAGTCAGTTTTGTATCAAAAGGAAGCTTGTGCTAAAATTCCCGCACTTTGAATAACAGGAAGGTTATCATGAAACAAGTCTTAATCGTCTTATTAATGTTGAGTTTGGTAGTAAGCATGACTGGCTGTGTAATCACAGTGCCCAATGTTACGGCGCCATCACCCCCACAAAACCAAACGCCAGCGACGTCCACTCCCAAACAACCGCTCGACACAGGTTGGTCGCCGCCACAACCACAAACCGAGGCACCAACACTACCCAGCATTGCTGACGTAGTTGAGAAGGTCTACCCCTCAGTAGTGGCAATAAATACCGAAGTTGTGACTATGGACGTGTTTCGAACACCTCTTACACAAAAAGGCGCCGGCTCGGGCTGGATTATAGACAAAGATGGCATAATTGTGACTAATAACCATGTCGTCGAGGGAGCTAAAAAGGTAACCGTAGAATTAAGCGACGGCAGAACCTTTGAGGTAGACCCCAAAAACATAAACACAGACCAGTTGACAGACCTGGCCGTTATAAAGATTGATGCCAATAACTTGCCCGCAGCCAGTGTGGGTGACTCAACAAAGCTTAGAGTCGGAGACTGGGTAGTAGCCATCGGCAATCCTTTAGGTGAAGGAATAAGAGCTAAAGAAGGCACTGTAAGTGGCCTGAGAGTATCTTTAGAAGTGGAGCAAGGGCAGACTCTGGATGACCTGATTGAAACCTCGGCGGCTATTAATCCAGGTAATAGCGGCGGCCCTTTGGTCAATATGAAAGCTGAGGTCATCGGTATCACCAGCGCCAAAGTGGCTGCGGTTGGAGTCGAAGGCTTAGGCTATGCTATAAGCGCCAAAACCGCCATACCGATCATCGAACAGTTAATTACACAAGGCTATATAGTCCGTCCCTGGCTTGGGGTCACACTGTATACTGTCGACCAATACGTCGCCACGATTAACCGCCTACCGGTTAACCAGGGTGTGGTTGTAGCCTACGTGAAGCCAGGTAGCCCGGCGGCAGAAGCGGGCTTGCAGGAGTTTGATGTAATCACTAGATTCAATGGTAAAGAGGCAACTACGGCTGAGGACCTAATAAACACCATACACGAATCGCAAATTGGAGATGAAGTCACCATAACCTTCGTTAGAGGCAACGAGACAAAGACAACAAGTGTCCGCTTGATACAAAGTCCTTCCCCGGGTGGCTAAGACAGGTAACTTGGTAACAACCTTCAGGCTGCCTTCTTGATGCACAGTGAGATTTCGTAACTGGAAATGCGAAACTTTTCGATATAACTTCCATCGGGAGGCACTGCCGAAACGAGCTCCCGGGTCAACGTTTCCTGCTTGATATAGTCGGCGAATTTGTTCATAACCAGCTGAATTGAATCCCCACCATCATAATAGGTAACGATATGGTCGGCGATGTCCAGACCTGCTGAGCGGCGCATGGTCTGCAAACGCCGTACTACCTCTCTGGCCATCCCTTCAGCCTCTAATTCAGGCGACAATTCAGTTGCCACTGCCACACAGTAGTCACCCTCAGCGGCAGAAGCGTAACCAGGTCTGTCACTAATCTCTTCTGCTTCACGAAAATCCACTTCTTTGACATTGAGTTCGTCCAATATCTGATGGGTTAGCTTCTGCAAAGCTTTCTTTTCTCCGGCTGATTTCACTTTGACCAATGCCTTTGCCAGGGGTTGGCGCACCTTTACGCCAGCTTTCGCCCTAGCGGCACGCCCCAGACTACAAACTGTCATAACCAGGTTGGTAGCTTCAACAAGCTTCTCATCAATCTGAGAAAGGTCAGCAACAGGATAGTTAGACAGGTGCACGCTTTCCGCAGCTTCAGGCTCAACTGAGCCAACCAGATTCCTATAAATCTCGTCAGCTACAAACGGCGTAAAGGGAGCCAGAAGTTTTGATAGGGTAACCAGACAATGATATAACGTCGAATAAGCAGCCAGCTTGTCCGCGTCGCTCTGACTTTTCCAGAATCGGCGGCGGCTCCGCCTCACATACCAGTTAGAAAGTTCGTCAATAAAGGCCTCAAGCTTCCGTCCCGCCGAAGTGGGGTCATAATTATCCAAAGCCCCATCTACGTCAGCAATAAGCTGATTAAGCCTGGAAAGAATCCATCTGTCCAGGTCCGAAAGCGACAGTTTACCTGCTGCCTTGGGATTAAAGTGGTCAATATTGGCATAGACGACGAAAAAGGAATAGACGTTCCACAAGGTAAGCAGAAAATTGCGCAGCACCTCGGCCACAGCATCACTGGAAAAGCGGCGGACATTGCCCGCCGGGGCAGCCGTAAATAGATACCAGCGCAGAGCATCAGCACCGTACTTGTCAAGCACTGACCACGGGTCAACCACATTTCCCTTCGCTTTGCTCATCTTCTCGCCTTCGGCATCGAGTATGTGTCCCAGACAAATAACATTCTTGAAGCAAGGTCGCTCAAAGAGGAGCGTCGATATGGCATGTAAGCTGTAAAACCATCCGCGTGTCTGGTCAACCGCTTCGGATATATAGTCAGCAGGGAAATTCTGTTTAAAGGTATCCTGATTTTCAAATGGATAATGCCACTGTGCGAAGGGCATAGCGCCCGAGTCGAACCAGCAATCAATCACTTCAGTTTGCCGCACCATTTTGCCGCCGCACTTGGAACAAGAAAAGGTAATATCATCCACAAAAGGACGATGCAAGTCCAGCGGCTCGACCAGACCTTGAATATTCGGTTTCGCTTTCAACTCCTCGAGGCTTCCGACACATTCGTAGTTGCCACATTGGGAGCAATTCCAGACATTTAGCGGTGTTCCCCAGTACCGCTCTCGAGAAAAAGCCCAGTCAACATTATTCTCCAGCCAATTGCCAAATCGACCATACTTTATATGTTCCGGATACCAGTTGATTGCATCATTTCCGGAAATAAGTGCTTCTTTTTTAAGCGATGTCCTGATATACCAGCTCCTCTTGGCAAAGTAGAGGAGCGGTGACTCACAACGCCAGCAAAATGGATAAGTATGAACTATACGCCCGCTGCGATAAAGCAACCCCCTTGATTTGAGGTTTTCGAGAACGAGGGGGTCGGCATCCTTGACAAATTTACCCGCAAAAGAAAAAGTGCCGGTTACCTTCCCATCCAGTTCTACGGGTTGCACAAAATCCAGCCCTTCCCTCTTACCGACGTCAAAATCAACTTCACCGAAGGCGGGAGCAATATGAACGATGCCGGTGCCCTCTTCCATTGAGACAAAGTCACCTGAAATCACCGGGTATGCTAAATTCTTGTCCTCTGGCTGTAAGGTTAACATCTCATAAGACAGGCTCTCGTCATCATTACGGGCGCCGAAACGCCTTCTTTCAACACCGAAGTCGTGGGGACTAAATAACGGCTGGTACTTGGACCCAACGAGGTTCCTACCGGAAACGACTTTAATTGATTTGTAGCCCTCAAGCTGGACTTTCTCTACAAGCGCCGTGGCTAAAATCAAATAGTCGTCAGCGCCTTCCATGATACTATATTGTGCCTCAGCGGCTACTGCCAGAGCGGTATTACCCGGCAGCGTCCAGGGGGTCGTTGTCCAGGCCAAGAAAAAAACGGGCTTGGCTAAAGTAGCCGACGCCAGAAGAGAATGCAATTCTGTACTTTTACGCAGTGAATTAGGAAAAAGTTTGAACTTTATGTAAATCGAGGGGTCTTCGGCATCATCTCTATAGCCCAGAGCCACCTCGTGCGAACTGAGAGATGTGCCGCATCGTGGGCAATGTGGCGTAACTCTATAGCCCTGGTAAATCAAGCCCTTATCCCATAACTGTTTCAGCGCCCACCAGCAAGACTCGATGTAGGTATTTTCCAGGGTTTTGTAGGCGTGTTCCAGGTCCAGCCAGAAGCCTATACGCTCGGTCATCGATTCCCATTCCTTGAGATAGCCGAAAACGCTTTCACGGCAATGGGCGTTGAATTTAGCTACCCCATACTGCTCTATTTGTGCCTTGCTGGTAAAGCCCAGCATCTTCTCTATTTCCAACTCAACCGGCAGACCGTGAGTGTCCCAGCCTGCTTTACGCGGGGCGTAGTAGCCTTTCATCGTCTTATATCTGGGGATAACATCTTTAAACACACGTGACAGCACATGATGAATTCCCGGGCTGCCATTAGCTGTTGGTGGTCCCTCGTAGAAGGCGAACTGAGGGGCGCCAACTCGGCTCTCGAGGCTTTTTTCGAAGATTTTATGTGTTTTCCAGAAATAGAGGATGGTTTTTTCTAGCTGAGGGAAGTTAATTTTGCTGTTTACCGGTCGGAACATGCCTAATGCTTCTTCAATAGAATAGCTACTTTCCGCATATCACCTTCACCCATGCTCTGGGTGGTGACATCCGGATGGTCAGCCAAAGCTAAATGAATAATCCGCCGTTCATCTGCCGGCATAGGTTCAAGCATTATTAGACGTCGGCTCCTTTTCACCTGTTCTGCCAACCGCAAAGCCAGGTTCTGCAACGACTCGTACCGGCGTTTTTTATAGCCAGCAATATCAACATTTATCGGTATCCACACCTTCAACTTCTCAGCAACTATTAGTCTGACAACGTACTGCAGAGAAGCCAGAGCCTGACCACGACGGCCAATCAAGACCCCGAGGTCCTCGCCCTCAATATTAAGAGTCACCGGCAATTCACCTGTACTTGCCTGAAGCACAGAAACTTCTGCCGTTATCTTCATCAATTTAATTAGCGTCTCTAAGACCTCTTTAGCCACCTCGACTGCATCAGCCTTTTCACCAGGCTCCAGTTTTAGTCTAACCTTAATCTTGGCTTCCTCAACTCCCATCCCCAAAACTCCCGACCTACCCTTTTTCAACACCGTCACTTCTACCTTGTCCTCACTGACGCCCAATTGCTCCAGCGCTGTCTGAATAGCCTCGTCAACCGATTTTCCGCTTACTTCTAACTCTTTCATCTTCCAAAAAGACCTCGCTTCTTCTCTTCAGATGCCTTCTTTATTGTCTTTGATTCTTCAGTAGCTTGCTGCAATGTCTTGGACGGCTGCACCACAGGTGCTTTTGGAGCGGGTATTACTTTTTGAGCGGGTGCCGCTGCCGGCTTTGGAGCCGAAGGAGTTCTCAGGTAGCCCCAGCCGCCACTAACGAAATACTGGATCACAATACCAATCACATTCGAAACTACCCAGTACAAGGCCAGGCCACTGGGGAAGGACAAAGTAAACAAGCCAAACATTAATGGCATCATCGTTGTCGTCATGTTGGTCATTGACCGCTGTCTTGGGTCCGTCGCTGGCGGCGTCACCATCTTTTGCTGTACCCACATTGAGCCGCCGACCAGTATGGCCAGGATGAGATTAGGGTCTGGTCGTGACAAATGGAGCCAGAGAAACTGATCACCCAACGGTATAACATGGCCGATTGCAGACCAGGAATAAAGATGCTGTGATAAACTCAATAAGCTCTCGGGCGTAGCTGCTAAAGCCTGCATAATGGACTGGTACAGAGCTATCCAGATAGGCAACTGGATGAGCATAGGCCAGAGACAGCCAAGAGGATTAATTCCAGCCTCTTTATACAGCTTCATCATCTCCTGCTGTAATTTCTGTTGGTTCTTGGCATATCTCTTCTGAAGCTCCTGAATTTTTGGCTGCAGTGTTTGCATGGCCTTGGTAGATTGAGTCTGACGCACAGTGAGCGGGAATAGTATCAAGCGGACAACAACTGTAAGAACAATAATCGCTAATCCAAAGCTGCCACCCAAAACATTAGTCAGAGCAATCAGACTGTTGAGCACAGGCTGCAAGATTACAATATTCCATATATCAGCCATAACTAACTCTACTTAGTGCTGGAATAACAAAATTCCCAGACTTTCGCTCCGCTTTGCATATCTATACTGTAGACACAGAGATTTCCAGCGTGTACATAAAGCATGCTCTCTTCAACAAGGAGAGGGGCCATTATCGGAGAGCCAATATGAACAGACTGCACCAAATTCCCTTTGTCGGCGTCAAGGACATATATATCACCTGCTTTCGAAGCCACTACTATAAGATTATCTGCCAGTACCGGTTTTGAAACAATAGGTCCGTTGGCAACAAATTGCCATAACTCTTTGCCGGTGCCGGCTTCGATGGCGTAAATTTTATTGTCAAGACATCCCGCATAAACCGTGCCATCCTTAACTACCGGAGTTGACCAGAACCAGTTACCACCCTCAAAATTCCATCTCTCCTTACCGTTTGTTTTATCAATAGCATACAAATGGTTGTCGAAAGTTCCTAGAAAGACATTGTCTCCCGAAACCGCCGGCGATGAAGCAATAGATGATGGTAACTCCGTTTGCCAAATCAGAGTGCCGTCAGCGCTCGATACCGCAAAAAGCTTCCGGTTATAGTTGCTAACGTAAACAACGCCGCCTTCAACTACAGGAGACGTCCATATTTTGCCGCCGGTGTTAAATTCCCATTTCTTCTCACCGTAAACGTCATCTATGGCATAGAGCTTACCGTCAGAACTACCTACATACAGAGTCCCATCAACCACTACCGGACTGCCGACAATAGCACCCACGGATTTGACTCCACTTGGATATGTCCATTCACCTTTTGACCGTTGCGGAACGCCTTCGGTATAGCCGGGAGCGAGCCTATTTATGGCTAACAGTTTGCCGTTTTCGCCGGCATAAATACTGACACAGAGGAGGTCTCCAACCACCATGGGTGTTGCATAGATGCTCGCCCGTGGCGATGACGGGGCACAAGCCGGACCGCAAATTGCACCTGGAGCACCGAGGCTGGGGACGCTAAAAACCCATTCATCCTGGCCAGGAAAAGTTAGATTTTGACTCCGAGCTGTCGGGCTGATGGCATACACCTTGCCATCTATACCTCCGAAATAAACAACGTTGTCAGATGCAGCAAAACCCGACCAGCCCTGAAATGTTGGCCCGGAACAACCAACAACAAGCGGGCAAAGAATGACAAGACAGACTATCAGACCTAAGATGTTCGTTTTTGTTTTGAAGAAACTGGTCATCTAATTCACCATCAATGTAAAAAGCTGAGAAATTAAGGCACCGGGTCATAACCACCCTCGGACCAGGGATGGCAACGCGCTATACGTTTGGCTCCAAGCCAGCTTCCTTTGACCAGTCCGTATCTCTGGATTGCCTCGTAGGTATAGTGAGAACAAGTAGGTTCAAATCGACAAGCAGGCGGGACAACTCGTGATACCGTAGACTGATACAGCTTAATTAACTCCAGCACGAACCGCTTCATCTTTATTTATTAAATGAGCTCGTCGCAGAAGCATTTCCACTGACTTACTGAGTTCGTGATAGTCGGCAGCAACTGCTTCTGGCCGAGCAATGAACACAATATCCCAGCCTGGTTTTACAGACGTCATGCGAGAAATCTCTCTCAGCAAGCGCCGAATCCGATTGCGCACCACCGCCTTACCAATATTCTTGGTTACCGAAAACCCATAACGGCTAAACTCGCACTCGTTAGGCAACGCTTTCATAACTATAAGATTATTTACCCAAGCTTTACCTGATTTGTAAACAGTCAAATACTGGGCTCTTTTAGTTAAAGCCCACTTCTTTGTCATGCTTCTATACTGGCGTCAATTTCCACCGCCCCTTGAGCCGCCGTGATTTTAATACCTCCCGTCCACCTCGAGTTGCCGTCCTGGCTCGGAAGCCATGCTTACGTTTTCTTGCCTTTTTTTTAGGCTGGTATGTTCTTTTAGGCACTTTACTCTTCCCTAAATCTAAGCTTTAGTTTCAGCTACCCGTTTGGGACTGACGTGCTCTGGAGTATAAGGCAACAGAGCCAGATAGCGAGCTCTCTTTATCGCTAATGCCAACCGTCGCTGATGCTTGGCGCAAACGCCAGTCCTGCGACGTGGCTCGATTCTAGCCCGGTCAGAAACATAGCGGCGCAACTTGAAGGTGTCTTTATAGTCTATCTCGCTTTTATCAGCGCAAAAGGGACAAACTTTGGGCTTGAATACGAAACGACGCCCCTTCTCTCTTACTTCCTTAGTCCCCTCACCTTCCTCCATGCTCTAATCTATGCCTCCTTTTCCAATTTTAAATGCTTAAAAAGGTAAATCTTCAGGCTCAACCTCTTCCTCCGCAGCTTCTACAGGAGCTTCTACAGGAGCTTCCACAGGAATTTCTTCACCCGGCAGCGGAGCTACGGCTTGCCTGTCAAGGAACAATACTCTATTCGCTATCACCTCAGCGGTAACTCGTTTCTGGCCATCCCGCCCTTCCCAGGAGCGTGTCCGCAAGCTGCCTTCAATATAAACTCTCTGACCTTTTGTCAAAAACTGATTGCAGCTTTCCGCCTGTTTCTTCCAGGCGACTATCGTAAACCACTCTGTTTCCTGTCTCCGCTCCCCTTCAGAAGTTGTGTACGACCGGCTAGTGGCAACACGGAACGAGGTCACCGGATTACCATTTGCCGTAAAACGCATTTCCGGGTCAGTACCGACATTCCCAATAAGCATTATTTTGTTCAAACTCACCATAGCCTGCTCCTTACACCTTAATCCGCCAATCTTATCAGGAGATGACGTAGAATCTTCCCGGAAAGCCGAAAGCTAGCTTCAAGTTCTTTGGTTACAGTCGGCTTCAAATTGAGCTTAGTCAGCACATAATTGCCTTCTGCAGACCTTTTAATAGGATAAGCCAGCTGTCTCCTGCCCCACTGACTTACCTCACCTACCGTTCCACCGACCTTGTTGATGAGCTCGCTCAGCTTAGCGATGAAGTCAGGCATTTCTTCATCAGTCATATCAGGACTAATTATGAGCACTAGTTCGTAGTTAGACACTTGTATTTTTCCTTCAAAGCTCAAAAGTGTGGACATTATAACACATCAGGCAAAATAGCGACAAGTTCGTGAACAAAGCTGCTTGTCTCTTGCAATTTGGTCTCGTCTAGCTTATATTTTGCGGTACGGGGAAGTATTTTGGAAGTCTGCGTCATCGGTCTACCCAAAAGCGGTAAGACAACTATTTTCAACGTCTTGACCAGGGGAAAAGCTGACACTACAACTTATGCCACAACCGCCCTGGCCCCAAACATCGGAGTGTCAAAAGTGCCGGAACCTAGATTGCAGGTTCTGGATAAGATATTCCATCCCAAGAAGGTGATGCCCGCTGAAGTCAAATATGTCGATATTGTAGGTATAGCTAAAGATTTCGGTAAGGGAGAGGGAATAAGTGGTCAATTCCTGAACTATTTAAGCAACGCCGATGCGCTGATACATGTTGTCCGAGTCTTTGAAGACGAAAAGGTGCCGCATATAGATGGCACTATCAACCCGAAACGGGACATAGCTACCATGAATCTTGAGCTTGTGTTCTCCGATCTGGCAATAATTGAAAGAAGATTAAAGCGGCTGGAAGATTCTTTGAAGGGCGCTAAGCAATCAGAACGAGATCCGTTATTGAAAGAACAAGCTTTGCTTGAAAGGATCAAGTCAGAATTAGAAAAAGATATACCAATCTGGCAGCAAAGTTTAACCGGTGAGGAAGTCAAAAGCCTGGCTAATTATCAGTTTCTTACTGCCAAACCCATACTGTTGGTTATCAATATCGGGGAGAACCAGTTAACACAGGAATCCTCTTTTGAAGCTGAAATACGCTCAACCTACTCTCACGCCCAATTTGAAGTGGCTGCCTTGTGTGGTAAGTTGGAAATGGAGTTGAGTCAGTTAGACGACTCTGATAGTGCAGAATTTAGAAAGGATCTTGGCCTGGCCGAGCCTGCAGTTGACCGCGTCATCAGACTTTCATATCAACTCCTGGGATTAATCTCCTTCTTTACCACCGTCTCCGATGAACTTAAAGCGTGGACAATTACCAAAGGAACGTCCGCCGTAAAGGCTGCCGGAAAAATACATTCTGATATCGAAAAGGGATTTATCCGGGCTGAAGTGGTCAATTTTAATGATTTAGATAGATGCGGCAGCCTGGCCGAAGCAAAAAAACACGGCCTCCTGAGACTCGAAGGGAAGAATTACATAGTACAAGATGGAGACATCATAACCTTTCTTTTCAATATTTAGGTAAGGCAACTCTAACCTAAAGTCGTTTGGCAGGAAAGCTAAAATTAGTGTTCTCCTATCTTCAAAGTCCATATTTTCTGGTATAATACGGCCGCCAAGACAATCTGAACAACAAGGAGGGGTATGCTGCAAGGGACAAAGACTATTGTTTGGTTTAACGAAGTAACCAAAGTTGACATTCCCCTGGTAGGTGGTAAAGGCGCTAACCTGGGTGAGATGGTTCACGCTAAAATACCGGTTCCACCAGGGTTCATTGTCACCGCGGGCGCCTATTTTAAATTTCTTAATGACGCCGGCCTTACGGACGAAATCCGCCGCTACCTCGAAGGCTTGAACGTTAATGATAGCAAACGGCTCCAAGAGGTATCCGACGTTATCAAGGATAAAATTTCGCGCGCGCCTATGCCGCCTGATATGGCAAAGGAAATGAAAGAGGCTTATCGTAAACTAGGTCAAGGGTTAGTAGCAGTCCGCTCTTCGGCTACAGCTGAGGATTTACCGGAGGCTTCTTTCGCCGGGCAACAGCGCACCTTTCTAAATATTCAAGGCGCAGATGAGGTAGTGGCAGCAATACAAGGTTGCTGGAGTTCCCTGTTTGAGGCTAGAGCAATATTCTATCGAGAAGAGCACGGTTTCGACCATTTTAAGGTCGGTATCGCCGTTCCGGTGCAAAAGATGATTCAATCAGAGACATCGGGAGTTTTGTTCACCGTAGAGCCTTTAAGTAGCGATACGACTAAGATACTTATTGAAGCAATTTTCGGACTGGGTGAAGCTATCGTATCCGGTGACGTAACACCCGACCAATATCTCCTGGATAAAAACGAGATGAGAATTATCGATAAGCAAGTACACAAGCAAGAATGGCAACTGGCTAAAAACACCAATGCGCCGTCAGGTGAACTTGAATCAAACGTCAAGATTCCCGTTCCAGCATCAAAACAGAGCAGGCAGAAGCTGGCCGATAAAGATATTGTCGTCCTGGCTGAACTAGGAAAAACGATTGAAGACCTGTACCAGTTCCCCCAGGACATCGAGTGGGCAAAGGAAGGAACGCAGTTCTTTATTCTTCAAACGCGGCCGGTAACTACTTTGAAACCCAAAGATACCGGCAAGATTTTTCATAAAATAGAGGCTCAAGCAATTTTAATCGGCGTTGCCGCCAGCCCGGGAATAGCTGTTGGCCCGGTAAGAATTGTGCCCGTGGCTTCGCAAGTAGATAAAGTCAAAAACGGTGATGTTCTGGTCGCCGAAATGACGACCCCGGACTTCGTGCCGGCAATGAAGCGAGCATCAGCTATAGTCACCGACCGCGGCGGCAGAACGGCCCATGCAGCTATTGTTAGCCGCGAACTGGGTATCCCATGCGTGGTCGGCACAGAGGTAGCAACAAAAACTCTGAAAGACGGTCAGGAAATCACCGTAGACGGCGCTAGAGGAGAAGTATATGCCGGAAGAGTAGCTGAGCCGACAAAATCCGCCCCGGCAGTTATCTCTCAAGAGCGTATAAAAACCAAGACCAGAGTCTACGTAAATCTAGCTGAGCCGGACCTGGCTGAGACGATAGCTTCACGGCATGTAGACGGCGTTGGCTTGCTGAGAGCCGAGTTTATGATAGCTCAGATTGGTGGACATCCCCGGTATATGTTACATGAGGGAAAAGGTGAGCAGTTCATGGAAATGCTGGCTCGAGGCATTACCACCTTTACCAAAGCTTTCCACCCCAGGCCTGTGGTTTACCGAACTACTGATTTCAAAACTAACGAGTATAGAAACTTGCGCGGCGGCGACAGATATGAAGAATTCGAGGAAAATCCCATGATTGGGTATCGTGGCTGTTCGCGATACACCAGGGAACCCGAGGTTTTCAGGATGGAAGTGGAGACAATTAAAAAAGTATGTCAGTCCTACGATAATTTATACGTCATGATTCCCTTTGTCCGTTTCGTCGACGAGTTAGCCAGGATAAAAAGATTCTTTGTTGCCGAGGGATTATACCAGTTTCCCAATTTCAAATTGTGGATGATGGCTGAAGTGCCATCAAATGTCTTCCTTATAGACAAGTTCTTAGACGTTGGTATCGACGGCATCTCTATTGGCTCTAACGACCTGACACAGCTGATTTTAGGCATAGACCGAGACAACCCCAAGCTTGCACCGGAGTTTGATGAGAGAAACGATGCCGTAATCATAGCTTTAGAAAAACTTATCAGAGTTTCAGTTAGCAAAGGCGTCACCGCTTCAATTTGCGGTCAGGCACCTTCAGTCTACCCGGAACTTACTGAAAAACTGGTAAAATGGGGCATCACCTCAGTCTCGGTAAGCCCTGACATGATAGATGAAACAAGACGTATAATTGCTGCTGTTGAAGCTAAACTTGGCCAATCATAGCGTTGTAGCAGAGCAGGAGAGCAAAAACTTAACTTTTAATGGTCAGTCTAAACATTCGGCAGCGTATAGAAGAATCTGAAAATAGGTTCTCTCCTTATGCATCCAAAAGCAGGCTTAGTCGGGGCAGACTCAAATGGGAGGAACCTAGCTCATTACGAACAGATTTCCAGCGGGACCGCGACCGCATAATCTACTCCAATGCCTTCCGTCGTCTCAAACACAAGACTCAGGTCTTTATCGCCCCCTTGGGCGACCATTATGTAACCAGGCTAACACATACTTTAGAAGTCTCGCAGATTGCGCGCACTATATCCAGAGCACTTAATCTTAATGAGGATTTAACCGAAGCAATAGCTTTGGGACATGATTTAGGTCATACGCCATTCGGTCATGTTGGTGAGCAAGTTCTGAACGAGCTCTTTCCCGGCGGATTTAAGCATAACGAGCAAAGCCTGAGAGTAGTCGACTTACTGGAAAAAGACGGACAAGGGCTAAACCTGACATGGGAAGTAAGAGACGGCATCTTGAATCATTCCAAGAGCGGAATTGAGATACTCGGGGAGGGATGGACAGAAGTTAGTACTATCGAAGGACAGGTCGTCAAGATGGCTGATATCGTTGCTTATGTCAACCACGATATTGCCGATGCAATAAGAGCCGGCGTTATAGCTGAAAACGAGCTGCCGACTTCTGCAGTAAACCTGCTCGGCAATACCACCGGCCGGCGAATCAACACGCTCGTATGTGATATAGTCAGTTATTCTTTGGCCTCAACAGGTGATGCGAATTTAAAAATGCCAACTATTGGGATGAGCGCAGATATTCTAGAGGTGACCAACGGCCTGCGTGAGTTTCTGTTTGACAGAGTGTATAATCCAAGCCTGGCTGGTAAAGACACTTCAAAAGCAAGAAGGATAATGCGCCTTCTATATTCATATTTCCTGAAACACGAAGAGAAATTGCCGCAAGAATATGCATACCGTGATGACAGCGTGGAGCGTAAGGTTACTGATTACATTGCAGGGATGACCGACCAGTACGCATTAAAAATGGCCACGGAAATCAGACGCGTGAAGATATATCACAGGCCATCCGAACTTAGAAACATGCCGTTGGGCCACTAAAATGAGTGTTATTGACGACGTAAAACAGAGACTGGACATAGTGCAAATTGTCTCCGAGTATGTGAAATTACAGAAATCGGGGCGAAATTATAAGTCCGCATGCCCATTCCATTCTGAAAAGAACCCTTCATTTTTTGTTTTTCCCGAGCGGCAGAGCTGGCACTGCTTCGGCGCCTGCGGTACCGGCGGCGATATTTTTTCCTTTATCATGAAAAAAGAAGGGGTCGATTTTGCGCAAGCTCTTCGCCTTTTAGCCAACAAAGCGGGCGTTACCCTGGTTGCCCAGTCAACCCCACAGAGGCAGGCTCAGAATAAAGAGAGGGAAAGATTATTTGAAATCAACGAAGCCGCTGCCGAATATTACCATCACGTATTGCTGAATACTTCCGTGGCAGAGACGGCGAGGAATTATGTAGCTCGACGTGGGCTGTCGCTGGAAACCATAAAAAACTTCCAGCTGGGTTTCGCGCCGGAGAAATGGGACACTCTGAAGCAATACCTGAAGGGTAAGGGATATGGTGATGCGGAACTTCTGGCTGCCGGCTTGCTCGTGGAGCGAGATGATAAGAACAACTACGACCGATTTCGCAATCGTTTAATGTTCCCTATTCGGGACATCCAGGGTAAAGTTATAGGCTTTGGTGCTAGAGCTTTAGACGATTCTTTACCCAAGTATCTCAACTCTCCGCAAACACCGGTTTTCGATAAGAGCAGCAGCCTATATGGGATTGACCGTGCCAAGACAGCCATTCGTCAAAAAGATTTAGCTATAATCACGGAAGGCTACATGGATGTTTTGACGGCTCACCAGTACGGGTATGAGAACGTAGTTGCCTTCTCAGGTACATCTATAGTTGACAAACAGCTAGCTATTACCAAAAACTTGACCAAGAATTTAATACTGGCCCTTGATGCCGACGCTGCGGGAAAAGAAGCTGTCTCGCGAAGTGGTGAAATGGTTGATAAGATGCTGCCGGTACCACTATCTTTATACGGCTCTGTTAAATATGAAGATGCTCAAAAGGCTGAAGTGAAGATTCTTATATACCCCAAAGGCAAAGATCTGGACGATATAATTAAAGACGTAATCAAGGGAGACGTTTCAAAGTGGCAAAAGTTGATAGCAGATGCCAAACCGATTGTTGACTTTATTTTCGAAAGTCAGGTGGCTAAAGTGAACCTGGCAAGTGCCAGGGATAAGTCTACAACGGTGGAGAAGCTGCTGCCACTACTTTTAGAGATGAAAGATCCGTTGCGGCAGGCTCACTACCTAGAAAGGCTTGCCCGGTTATTGAAGATTGATGAGCACGACCTGCGCGACGCATGGAATAAGTTTAGAGCCGACGAACGGAAACGAAGAGGACCCCGAGGCGTGAAAGCTCTCACGCCTACAGCCCCCGCAATCATTTCATCCAGCCCGTTGGAGCAATATACCTTAGCTCTGTTGCTTCAATATCCGGACCTTAAGTCTGAAATCGCGGAACTATCGCCGGACTATTTTGAAAACACTGAAAACCGGGAACTGTATGAAAAATGGCAACATAGCGACAACATTGACTCGCTTCGGAATAGTCTCGATGTTACTCTTCAGGAGTATCTTGATAACCTTATAACTCGGCCTTTTCGCTCAATTATTACCGAAAATGAATCGGCTCGACGCGAAAACATTAGTGAATATACCATTCGTCTAAAAGAAAGAAGATTAAAGATGCTAGCATCCCAGACGCAAGAGCTTTTGGCCAGTGATGCCGAAATTGGCGAAACAGTTGCACAATCAGATAAACTTAATGAGCAAGGAATGGAGATTAACAAACAGCTTTACGATATATTTAGTAGGTTCGACCATCGCCGACGGCAGTCAAAGAGCGAGGGACAATGACTCCAAATAGAGATGATGAGTTGCTGTCCTACTTTCCCAAGAAGGGAAAAAGGAATTTGAACGTCGAGGATATTCGTGATGTTGACGGCCAACGACTTGTTCAGCGCGACAGTACCTGGGATACCCTGAGCAAATACGGATCAGAAAAAGATAGTGCCGGTATCACCTTTCCCTGGGAGAACGAAGGGGCTCCCGAACTTGAATACGAATTGTCGGGCAAAGAGAGGAAAGAGGATAAAGCCCAACCGGACCTCGAGATAGAGCCGGTTGAGCACGAAACAATCGATGACCCGGTTCGCATGTATCTTCATGAAATAGGCAAAGTCTCACTTCTCACCGCGGATGATGAGAAGGCATTAGCCAGCAAAATAGAGGAAGCGAAATACCTGCAGAAAATTGAAGAGCTCTACCGTCAACGCCGTGGCGAATATCCGTCCGTAGTTGACACAATAATATATTTAATCCGCCATTTACTCGCATCACGGCCATTGATAACCAGCCTCGTCAAATTACATAAACTGACGGCTTCAGATAGTTTCCTTAAGAGCCTTCGTGACCCAACGCTGCGTGAAGCTATTGACGGCAACGTAAGCCCGGAACTGGTGGAAACCATAGCTAAGACCAGAGGTAAAAGTGCCCCTGAGGTTGAACAGGGACTGACAGACCTTTCCACGGTAAGCCGACTACTGCCGGTAGAATTGCGCAAAGTAATAGGAGAAAAAACTACGTGGAAACAATTAGAAGCCATGGTTAGTCGGCGTGGTAATCGCAAATTTCTCTCCCAGCTTAACGCGCATGCTCAGCAATTTAAAGCCCATTTCACTAGGGTAAAGAGAACAGCCAGAAAATCAGAGAGACACCTGACCGAAGCAAATCTACGCCTGGTGGTCAGCGTCGCCAAGAAATATGTAGGCCACGGTATGCCGCTGCTTGACCTTATACAGGAAGGGAACATCGGTTTAGTTCGCGCAGTAGAGAAATTCGAATACAGAAAAGGCTATAAATTCAGCACCTATGCCACCTGGTGGATTAGGCAGGCGATTACACGAGCTATAGCCGACCAGGCTCGTACCATCCGTATCCCGGTGCACATGGTAGAGACTATCAATCGATTGTTGAAAGTCAACCGCCGGCTGGCTCAGGAATACGGTCGTGAACCCAGCTATGAGGAAATAGGTAAGGGCATGGAAATATCTTCAGATAGAGTAAGAGAAATACTGAAACTGTCTCAAATGCCCATATCATTAGAGATGCCTATAGGTGAAGAAGAAGATAGTCACCTGGGCGACTTCATCGAGGACCGAGCTACTCCGCCGCCAGCCGACGCCGCCTCCCAAGAATTGCTCAAGGCACAACTAAACAAGATACTCTCTGAACTCACTGACAGAGAAAGAAGAGTCATATTGCTCAGATTCGGTTTAGAAGATGGGCGAGCCCGAACTTTAGAAGAAGTAGGCAAAGAGTTCAATGTGACGCGAGAGCGAATCCGTCAAATCGAAGCTAAAGCGCTCCGAAAATTGCGTCATCCAAGCCGAAGCCGAAAGCTTAAAGATTATCTGGAATAGCTTGAAGCAATATCAGAATTGCCAGGAGGAATTAGATGAGATTAATTAAAGGATTAATTATGGCCATCGGTGTGATCGGAATTCTGGTCATTCTTGCCCTCATCACCGGCTTTTATCTTTATTCACTTTCTCCTTCAATTTTGGGAAGGGCCGTACCGGTTGCGGTAACCGCCGATGCAGCTCAAAGTTTCGACGATAAACTCAAGTCTGCTGATACCCAAATAAAGGCCGCCGTTGAGGCCAGAGAAAAAAGAGAAGTGAGCCTAGTAATAACTGAGAACGAAGCCAATTCTAAGCTGGTACAAATGCTGGCCGAGGGCCAATTGCCTTTGAAACGGATACTTATTAACTTCGGCGATGGCTATTTTCTGACCTACGCTGTGCTGGACGCACCCGTAATCGATGCTAAGACTGGGACAATCGGACGAATAGAGATTGTGGACGGCAAGCCAAAAATAGCAGTAGACGAGTTCAATCTGGGTAAATTGCCCTTGCCTGAATCAGCCAAAGCAAGAGTAGAGCAATTAGCAAACATTATGGTGAGCTTACAGCTAGCCGATGTACCTCTAGATATAACCAGCGTTCAAATCAAAGACCGTCAACTTACAATTACCGGGACCACAAAAACCGGCGAGTAACAAGCTGCTTATCGCCTCAATGTATCCATCAAATTTTTCGGCAACTTCCCTGTGGCTGCCATCTTAGCCAGCTTTCGCATCTGATAAAACTGATTGAGCAATTGATTTACATCGCCGGGCATGGTTCCGCTGCCCTTTGCGATGCGCCGCCGCCGGCTGCCACCAATAATAGCCGGGTTACGGCGTTCGTCTGCGGTCATGGACAGGATAATAGACTCAATTTTTCGCAACTGCTCTTCACCGCCGCTTTGGGGAATGCTGGAGGCCAGCTTCGAAAAACCAGGCAGCAATTCAACCAATTGGCTTAATGACCCCATCTTCTTAATCTGACGCAACTGAAGCAGAAAGTCCTCAAGATTGAGTTCTGCAGTGCGCATCTTTTTCTCGAGTTGCTTAGCGCGCTGCTCATCAAAAGCCTCTTCTGCCTTCTCGATGAGAGTAAGCATATCTCCCATACCTAAAATGCGAGAAGCTAAGCGTTCCGGATAAAAAGGCTCAATAGCATTTGCTTTTTCCCCGGTGCCAATGAATTTCACCGGCACACCAGTGACAAACTTGATAGAAAGAGCTGCACCGCCGCGAGCATCACCATCCATCTTGGTTAAAATAAGCCCGGTCAAACCAACATTCCTGTTGAACTCTTCAGCGGTGTTTACCGCGTCCTGACCGGTCATTGCATCAACTACCAACAGCACCTCCGAAGGGTGAAATTCAGCTTTCAACTTCACCAGTTCCTTCATCATTGCTTCGTCGACATGTAAACGCCCCTGAGTATCAATAATTACCCAGGTAGCCCCCATTTCGCGAGCCTGTTTCAGAGACTGGCGACAAATAGCCAGCGGTCCCACCTTCGCATCATCGCTTGAAACCGGTATGTCAAGCTGCTTGCCTAGCGTTATCAACTGGTCGATGGCAGCCGGGCGTCTAGTATCAGCAGCTACCAGTAAAGGACGTTGTCCGGAGCTTTTAAGAAGCTGGGCTAGCTTGGCTGCCGTAGTCGTCTTTCCCGAACCCTGTAAACCAACAAGCATAGCGATTGAGGGCGGGTGACCAGCGACAATAAGTGAATTGCGTTCTTTGCCTAAGATATTTACGAGTTCTTCATTGACAATTTTAACGATTTGCTGAGCGGGGGTAAGGCTTTCCAATACTTTGGCGGTTAGAGCCTGCTCTTTCAAATTAACTAAAAAACTCTTTACCACCTTGAAGTTAACGTCTGCTTCCAGGAGAGCCAGGCGAATCTGCCGCAAAGCTTCGTCAATATCTTTCTCGCTAAGCCTCCCCTTACTGCCAAGGCTACTGAATACCTTGCTCAGCTTTTGTGTCAGAACTTCAAACATAAGCCACCTATAGCATTCTACCCATGGCAGTCCGTGCAGTCAATTATGATAAAATAGAGTCAGCCTGAAACGCAAAATCTACGTCAGCAGATATAAAAATGTTTGAAGCTTCACCTTTTAGCCTGAATATGTTTCAGCAGTGCCCGATGCAGTATAAGTTTCAGTACATCGACCATCTAGGTGACATTTACAGAAAAGCCCGGCCATATTTCACCATGGGCGACCATGTCCACGCTACGCTCAAAGATTTCCTATCCATAGTCCCGGTTAGCGAACGAAATCTACTCAAAGTCGAGGATTTGCTGCGAGAGAAATGGCGACGCAACCGAAAAGGGTTCAATAACAAAGAGGATGAGAAAAGATGGGGTGAAAAAGCTCTCAATCAACTGCGTTGGTTTGCTAAGAATGTAGATATATCTGTTACGCCATTTATGATAGAAAATAATCACCGTGCTGAACTTACAGCCAACATACTCTTAAAAGGCAGAATAGACCGGGTTGACAAAGAATCCGATGACAGTCTACACATCGTCGACTATAAGACCGGCAAGATGCCCGCTGAAATAAATCAGCTTCAACTCCATATTTATGCCCTTATTCTCTCCCGGAAACAGGACTTGCCGGTCAATAAGGCCTCCTATCTTTATCTGGAGGTCGGCAAATTCCAGACCATTGAGCTGACCGCTGAAGATTTGGCACAAGCTACTTCCTATGTAATCGACATGGTTGATAGGATACGCCAGGAGAAAGAATACTCAGCTACACCAAACGTCTACTGCTGGAACTGCGATTTTCTTGAAATTTGTCCCAGTAAAGAAGAGGCAGCCAAATTCGCCCCCAGAGAAGATGACTTGGATTTCTAACTACTCATACAGCAACATGATTCCTGTCAGACTGGCGCTCAAAAACTTCATGTGCTACCGAGACAATGTACCACCGTTGTCTTTCGAAGGCATACGCATAGCCTGCCTTTGCGGCGATAACGGCAATGGCAAATCGGCAATTTTCGACGCCATAACCTGGGCACTGTGGGGCAAATCCCGTGCCAGGAACGATGATGACCTGATTCACTCAGGGCAATCCGAGATGGAGATTGAGCTGGAGTTCATCTCCGGTGAGCAGAGATATCGAGTTCTTCGCAAACACGCTATGAAACCCAGCAAAGCACGTGCCGGACAGACTGTCCTAGAACTTCAAATAGCTGGCAATGGGGCTTTTAGACCTATTTCCGGTAATTCGCTACTGGAAACCCAGCAGAAGATTATTGACGTTCTAAATCTGGACTACGAGACATTCAAGAATAGCGCCTTCCTCCGGCAGGGACACGCTGACGAATTCAGTATAAAGCGTCCCGGAGAACGTAAAGAGATACTGGCCAATATTCTGGGTTTGTCTCACTATGATGAACTGGAGAGTAGAGCCAAGGAGCAGTCCGGCAAAAGAAGGACAGAAGCCGAAAGACTCGAGGTTGCTATCTCCGATATCGAACTCCAGCTGGTCAACCGGGCTAAGTACGAAGATGAAATTAGTAAAATCCAGAACGAAATTAGCCAGCTGGAAGATAGAAGAACGTCCGAAGAGGCGGATATTTCCAGCCTGCGCAGCCAAAAAGCGGCTTTAGAGATTAAAAAGGAGCAGTTATCAAATACTGAGATTCGCCTGAACGAAACTAAAAAGGAACTGGAACGCCGGGAGGCGAAAACTAAGGAATATAAAGCCAGAATAACGGAATATGAACTGGTGTTGGCAGAAAAAGCAGCTATAGAAAAGGGCTACTCTGAATTTAAGGAAGTCAAAACATTTAATGACGAATTCAACCAGAAACTAAGTCAGTTATTCGCATTGAGAGAGCGCATAAGGGATTTAGACCAGGCTATAAAAAAGGCTGCTCAGGCACTCACTATCGAGCACAAAGTAATTCAAGCCAAGTACGCAGAGAATGAAGCTAAATTCGCCAAAACGACCCAGCTGGAAGAATCGCTAACGCAAGCGCGCAAGCATATGCTTGAACTGTCAAAGCAACAGGAAATAGTCGCCAAAAAGCGAAAACAAATGCAGCAGACTGCTTCCCGAATCAGTTACCTGGAGTCTACCAATATGCAATTAGCCCAGGAAATTGCAGGTTTGAATGAGAAACTCAAGTTGCTGACGGGAACTGATGTCCGTTGTCCTTTGTGTGAGACCGAGCTTGGAATAGATGGGCGACGGCAAATACAAGCCAAACTCACCGCTGAAGTCCAATATAAAATCAAGACTCGGCAAAAGAACGACGAGGAGCTAAGTAAAAAACAGACAAAACTCGAGGCGCTCGAAAACGAATTGATTGAACTAGAATCAGAACTGAACAAAGAGAGAGCTGACCGGCACAGCCAGCTGAGTATCATTGAAAAAGAGCTTGCTGAAGCCAGAAAAGTCGGTAATGAACTGTCTCAAGAACGAGCCAGACTGGAGGAACTTGAGCAGCTCATGGCCAAAAAAGATTATGCTGTTTATGAGCAGCAGACACTAGCCCAGTTAGAAAATGAAGAGCGAAAGCTCGGATACAGTAAAGAAAAGCATGAGAAGATACAGCAGCAACTAGCAGAACTACAAAGATATGAAAGCCTGCAGCGGGAGCTAGATGAAGCCATTAAAAATATTGATAAGGAAAAGTCTGCCTTGGCCGAGGCTGAGGAGACTATTTCCAGTCTACAGAAAACAATAACGGCAGATTTGAAGAAGCGAGAAAATTTGAGTGCTGAGCTTCTTTCCCTCCCCGGTATAATTGATAAGTTGACTAAAGAAGAAGAGGCTCGCCAGGCTTCGCTTCAAAAAGAGCGACAGGTACGCGATAGCTTAGTTGCTTTGCAAGAAAGATTGCGGCAGCTGGCTGAACTGGAAGTAAACAAGCAAGAAAAAGCAAAGCTCTTGCAAGAAGCTTTAAACGAGGAAAGCATTTATAAAGAATTAGCTGAGGCTTTCAGTAAAAAGGGTATTCAGGCACTGCTTATCGAGCAAGCGCTTCCCGAAATTGAGATAGAGGCCAATCGCCTGTTGGCCAAGATGACCGACAACAGGATGTCACTAAGACTGGAAAGCCAGCGGGAAACAAGAAAGGGTGATACCATTGAGACTCTAGATATCAAGATCGCCGATGAACTGGGCACTCGCAACTACGAAATGTATAGCGGCGGAGAGGCCTTTCGTATAGACCTTGCCCTCCGTATCGCTCTTTCCATGTTGCTGGTCAGGAGAGCCGGTGCCTCCCTTCCCATACTGATTATCGATGAAGGCTTCGGCACTCAGGATAGTTCAGCCAGGGAAAAACTCATCGAAGCCATAAACTCCATCCAGGATGACTTCGAGAAGATAATCGTTATTACACACCTTGAAGAAATGAAGGACAAGTTCGATACGCTCATAAATGTGACCAAGACAGCCAACGGCTCAATGATTTCAATAAGCTGAAACAGGAATTTTTCACGTAAACCACTCAAACTAGACACTTACAGTTAGGTTGCTAGTTTGTGTCAAAGGAGGTTCTCGGTATGGAAGTCTTAAAGGAAGGCAGAGGGGAGCTACTGGGCTGGCACGACCCCGACGAGGCAAGGGACTGGGTGCTCCAAAACAAGTCACGCGAACTGAAGGATAAAGCAATGTCAGTCAAGGAAGCGGTATCAAGATTTGTCCATGACGGAGATTTCATCGCCAGCGGCGGTTTTGGCCACGTAAGGGTATCCATGGCCATTGTCTATGAAATTATCAGGCAAAAGAAACGCAATTTGGCTATGGCCGGTAAAACGGCTGTTCACGATATCGATATTCTGGTAGGTTCGGGTTGTGTAAATAGAGCGGAGGTAGCCTATTGCTTTGGCCATGAACTCAGAGGGCTATCCCCTGCCTCCAAGAGAATGGTAGAAAATGGGCAATGTAAAGTGGTTGCCGAAACCAGAAATGCCGGATATCAATGGCGATTCCTGGCCGGTATGATGGGTATACCGTTTATCCCAAGTCGCAACTTACTGGGTACCGACACCGGTGATTACAGCTCCTGCAAAGTGGTCAAAGACCCGTTCAGTGGCAAACCGATAAATTTAATTCCGGCGGTTTACCCGGATGTAGCTTTTATTCATGTCCACCGTTGCGACATCTATGGCAACGCCCAAATAGATGCTATCCTCGTTGAGGACTTCGAACTTTCCAGATGTGCACGAAGGTTAATAATAACCACCGAAGAAATCATCGACAATGAAATCATCAGAAAAGAACCCTGGAAGACAGTCATACCTTTTCTGGTAGTAGATGCTGTTGTTAAAGTCCCTTACGGCTCACATCCCTGTGAAATGCCCGGTATGTACTATTACGATGAGGAGCATATAGCTGAGTGGCTGAATCTATCCAAAACTCAGGAAGGTGTCGATGAATATTTGAACAAATTCGTGTTCGGTGTCGAATCTTTCGATGATTATCTGAAACTTTGCGGCGGCACAAAAAAGTTAACCTACCTGAAAAGGAGAGAATTTCTCAAGGAGCCGATGGTGGCTCCGTGGCGGAAATAGATATGGAATTCTCATAAATAAAGGGGGATTTACACCCAATATGCTTACAGAAGATAGATATAACACCAGAGAGTTCTTAGCTTTTACCGGCGCCAGCTTACTGGAAGACAAGAAAACTGTCTTCGTGGGCACCGGATTCCCCATAATAGCTGCCATGTTAGCCCAAAAAACTCATGCTCCCAAACTGGTTATCGTATTTGAAGCCGGCGGATTAGGACCTTTGCTGCCTGAACTGCCTGTTTCAGTGGGTGAATCTAGAACCTTCTATAAAGCTGTAGCTGCTTCCAGCATGCACGATACCATGTCTCTCTCACAAGCAGGATATATTGATTTTGGATTCCTCGGCGCGGCCCAGATGGATATGTACGGAAACATCAACACTACGGTTATAGGCGACCATGACCTGCCCAAAAGCCGCCTGCCCGGCAGCGGCGGCGCCAATGATGTAGCGTCTTTTGCCCACAGGCTCATTATTATTATTGCCAAACAATCAAAGAGAACATTCGTGGACAAGCTCGATTTCCTGACGACACCCGGATTTCTTGACGGCCCGAATGCCAGAGAGAAAGCAGGATTGCCTGAGGGCACCGGCCCGTACAGAGTCATCACGCAGTTAGGCTTGTATGGCTTTGACGAAAAAACGAAAAGGCTCAAGCTAATCTCGTTGCATCCCGGAGTCAGCGTTGATGAAGTAAGGGAGAACAGTCAATTCGAAATTATTTTGCCAGCCGGGATTAAAACCAGCCCCGAACCGCCTGATAAGGACTTGAGAATATTGCGCCAGGAAATAGACCCTGCAGGCATAGTTTTAGGAAAGTAGTCTGGCGTAACGAATATCTATTTATATCTGTTTGACACACGCAAGTGCCGAGAGCTAACATATATCCTTGTTCGCCTCAAAATATATAAATGGACTGGAAAGGCCGAAGAAATCCCTGTGACCGTAAAGCTATATGAGATTAGATGGCATGGCCGGGGTGGACAGGGAGCTGTAACAGCCGCCAAGATAATTGCTCAGGCGGCATACTTTAAAGGATACCAAGGTGTAACCGCAGCGCCATCTTTTGGCGCTGAAAGAAGAGGCGTACCGGTAAGCGCCCTGACCCGGATTTCCACAGAATCCATTGCGGTAGTCTCGCAAGTAGAAAATCCAAGTGCTGTTGTGGTTCTAGACCAGTCTCTGCTTAAATACGAAGAGGTAATAAGCGGACTGAGCAGCGATGGATGGCTGATAGTCAATTCCTGGCTGCATCCCAAGGAGCTGAAAATCAAAGGCGACTTTAACATCGCTGCTGCCGACGCCACCAAGGTATGCCGGGAACTTGGGCTTATGGTCGGCGGGCTGCCGATGGTGAATACGGCTATGTTAGGCGCTTTTGCCTATGCTACCCAAATAGTGGACATGCCTAGCATTGAAAAGGTAATAAGGGAAAGATTTTCTAATAGCGCCATAGACATTAACCTCGCCGCCATTGAAAAGACCTATGAGATAACTAAGCTGGACAGGAAAAGATAAGACTATGGGAACCAGAGATTGCAAACATATTTGCGATGAGTCTTCTCCAGCCGTCGGCGAAGCTGGCAAGACAGGTGAATGGCGCAGCCTGATGCCGGTCGTAAATCATAGCAAGTGCACTCCAGCCAGGCAGAAGAAACCATCCTGCTTTCTGTGCTGGATGTACTGCCCGGATGCCGTCATCCAAAAGACCATACCTATCAAGATAAACATGGATTACTGCAAGGGCTGCGGAATATGCAGTCGGGTGTGCCCGGTTCAGGCTATCACCATGGTGTAATGTAGAAAGGGTCTGTCTTTGGCAAAGAGAACCAACAAAGCCAATTTTCGATTGCTGGACGGTAATCAGGCGGCTGCTGAAGGAGCCAAACTAAGCCGCGTGCAGGTTATAGCTGCCTACCCCATTACACCACAGACGCCGGTTACCGAAACACTTTCCGAATTTGTGGAAAGAGGCGACCTAAAGGCTGAATATGTTGCCGTCGAGAGCGAACACAGCGCCATGGCGGTCTGTACCTCGGCATCTCTGGTAGGAGCCAGAACCTTTACTGCTACAAGTGCCCATGGCTTAGCTTATATGCACGAAATGCTGCATTGGGCGGCTGGAGCACGCCTGCCAGTGGTGCTCACCTGCGTTAACCGCGCCATCGGCGCACCCTGGAACATACTCAACGACCAGCAGGACTCCATATCCCAGCGTGATACCGGCTGGATACAACTATATGCTCGAAACAACCAAGAAATTCTGGATACTATTATCCAGGCGTATAAGATTGCCGAAACAGTGTTCGTACCCGTTATGGTCTGTTACGACGGCTATGTCCTATCTCATACTGAGATGCCTGTTCAAGTACCATCACAAGAGGAGGTGGATAAATTCCTGCCCCCGTATAAACCTCATACTACATTGGACCCGGCCAATCCCAAGAATTACAACCTGGTAACCCTCGCCGACCCCAGAGTTAATGCTGAAGGCATTCTCTGCCACGGGTATATGGAGCTGAGATACCTGCTCCAGGAGGCGCTGCAAAACTCGGCCAAAACAATAACGAAAGTAGGTAAGGAATTCGGCAAATTGTTTGGCCGGGATTATGCCGGCATGTTCTGGGAAGATGACATCGACGATGCCGACATAGTAATCGTTGCCATGGGCAGCCTGGCAATGGAAGCCACGGTGGCGGCAGAAATGCTACGGGAAGAGGAGCACAAAGTCAGTGTGCTGGGTTTGAGAGTGTTCAGACCGTTTCCTAAAGCTGCTTTGGTAAAGGCACTCGAAAAGGCTCGTCTGGTTGCGGTCTTCGACAAGAATATCAGCTACGGCTCCGAGGGAGCTACCTGCTCGGAAATCAAGTCGGCTTTGTACGGGAGCCAGACAAAGGCAGCCATCCGAAACTTTATCGTCGGACTGGGCGGACGAGATGTTAAAGCCAGAGAACTGGCGGATGCCGTAAGAAGCGCGCTACCCGCAATGAAATCAGGCGCTTTAAACATCGAGTATCCGGAATGGGTATGTTATATCTGAAAAAGGTCATATTGTGAAAGTAAATGCGGTCAACCTGACTGAAACAGAATACGCGCTGCCGGGCAATAGGACCTGCCCGGGCTGTGCCTTAGCTCTAGCCTATCGCCACATTTTGAAGGCGTTAGATGGACAGGTCATTGTCACGGTGCCGGCCAGCTGTCTCACCGTGCTGCACGGCATGTATCCCATAACATCGGTTACTGTGCCCTGCGTGAATACACCGTTCGCCTCCACCGGCGCCTCAGCAACCGGACTGGTTGCCGGACTCAGGGCTACCGGCAGAAAAGGATTGACTGTTCTGGCCATGGCCGGCGATGGCGGTACACATGATATTGGCATTCAGTCGCTAAGCGGAGCTGCAGAGAGACAGGAGGATTTCATCTATATCTGCTATGACAACGAAGGTTATATGAATACCGGCAATCAACGCTCAGGCTCCACGCCCCTGGGCGCTATCACAGGCACTACACCTATACTGGGCAAGCAACAGAACCCTAAGGACATAGCTGCCATAATGGAAGCGCACTGCCTTCCATATATTGCCACTTCCAATGCCTCTTACCCGCTGGACCTTTACGAAAAAGTCAGAAAAGCCAAGGCAATAAAAGGTACCAGGTTCATACATGTGTTTACGCCCTGCGCTCCCGGATGGCAATTCCCCTACAGCGATACCGTCAAAATCGGCCAACTGGCGGTGGAAACGGGCATGGTCGTGCTTTATGAGATTCAGGATAGCGTCTTTCATCTCACCTCAGCCAGTGCATCTCTCGCCCGTAAAGGCAAGCTAAAGCCGGTAAGGGAATACCTGGCCCTTCAAGGTAGGTTCAAAGACATTTCCGAAGGGAAGCTAGCTCAATTGCAGGACTGGGTAAACGCCCGATGGCAATGCTACCTTGAGCGGGCGAGCAATTATCAGTCTTTTACCGATACCACAGAGTCAACTGCTTAAGACATCTTTGAATGTGAACTCAATTCATTGGCCTTTATGCCAGGATGGCAGATTAGCTATGAGAATAGTATAATTATCATGTATTATGTCTAAAGATAATTGGATGTTGATTATATGCGCCAAAGCGATTCACATAAGCTTTCATTGTTTCCATTGACAGCTAAGGTTGACAGCCACGGTCACCTTCAAATTGGTGGCTGCGACTGTGTAGAGCTATCGAAGAAATTCGGCACTCCACTCTATGTTTTCGACGAGGACACTCTCCGCTCCAGGTGCCGGGAGTTCAAGGCGGAGTTCACCAGGCGTTATTCAGACACAATGATTCTATACGCTTCAAAGGCTTTCCTGAACCGGGCTTTAGCTACAATCCTCAAAGAGGAAGGTCTGGGACTCGATGTCGTTTCCGGTGGAGAGCTGAGCGTGGCTCAATCAGTGGATTTCCCCAGGGAAAACGTATACTTCCATGGCAATAATAAGACCTCGAATGAGCTAAAGCTAGCTCTGGATTGGGGAATCGGGCGGATTGTGGTCGATAACTTCTATGAACTGGAGCTACTCAATACATTGGCTCGTGAGACGGGAGTTAGACAGAATATTTTGCTCCGCCTCACGCCGGGTGTCGACCCACACACCCATCGCCATACTACCACCGGCATGCTGGACAGCAAATTCGGTTTTCCGCTTACCACCGGACAGGCAGAAACAGCCGTGGCCAAAGCAATATCGGCCTCTAACCTAAATCTCGTTGGCCTCCATTTTCACCTGGGTTCACCGATACCGGACACCGCACCCTATCAGGCAGCTATAAGCCTGGCCCTTAATTTTGCCAGGGAGATGAAAGACAAGCATGGTTTTTCTCTGGATGAGTTCAGCTCCGGCGGCGGATTCGCTGTCAGATATGCCCTAGACGAACAAACACCAAGCATAGCTGATTACGCCGAAGCTATAACTGCCAAGGTTACAGGTCTTGCTAAAGAACTCGGACTAACACGCCCGAAGCTAATTATCGAACCGGGGAGAGCCGTTGTGGCACAGGCTGGCGTGGCATTGTATACCGTTGGTTCCATAAAAGAGATACCCGGCGTGCGGAAATACGTCTGCGTGGACGGCGGTATGGGAGATAACATTCGCCCGGCACTTTACGAAGCAAGATATGAAGTTCTGGCGGCAAACAAAGTTGACCAAGATGAGTCGACAAAGGTTACTATCGCCGGCAAATATTGTGAGTCGGGTGATATTTTAGCCAGAGACGTGAGCCTGGCCTCTGTATCGGCAGGAGATATCATCGCTATACCGGTCAGCGGCGCTTATTCAATACCCATGTCGAGCAACTATAATATGGTCCCCAGGCCGGCTATTGCTATGGTCAAGGACGGCAAGGCTCGTCTCATTCGTAAGCGCGAAACCTATAAGGACCTAATGAGATTGGATGTAATTTAGAAAATATGTGGCAAACTATCGGGCAACCCGAAGCTTTAGCTTTACTTAAACATGGCCTTCAAACCGGCAGTCTGGCTCATGCTTATCTTTTTGTAGGGGCGCCTCACATAGGTAAGATGACGTTGTCTCTCGACTTAGCCCGAGCTTTGAACTGTCAGGGAAGCGAGCCGCCATGCGGTCAATGTCAATCCTGCAAGAGAATCAGTGACGGCAAGCATGCTGATATTCGAATCATATCCTTGAACTCGGCCAAAGACTCTGGTGACACGAAAGCACGAGTGGAGATCAGTATCGATGACATTAGGGAACTGCAACACAATGCTAGCTTGCCGCCGTTCGAGGGTAAATGTAAAGTATTCATTATTGATGGCGCTGAATATTTGTCCACCGAGGCGGCAAATTGCTTGCTTAAGACAATAGAGGAACCGCCGCCTCAGGTAATCATACTTCTCCTGACCGCGGAAGAGCAGCGGCTACTGCCAACGGTTGTATCGCGTTGCCAGCGCCTCGAGCTAAAGCCGCTGTCAAGTGATGAAGTCGAGAAGATGCTCATGGAATCATACGGAATTGAGCGTGATAAGGCCGGACTCCTAGCCCGATTGTCTCACGGCTGCTTTGGCTGGGCATTAAGCGTTTCAATTGACGACAGTTATCTGGCGCAGCGGAACCAAAGACTAGCCGAGATGTTTTCCCTGCTAACCACCGGCTGGGAAGAGCGCTTCAATTACGCGGCTAGACTTGCCAATGAACGTAAATCCGCCGAAGAGATAATAAAACTCTGGCTAGCCTGGTGGCGTGATGTGATGTTGACCAAATGCGGATGCAAACAAGCTGTCACCAATATCGATTATATGCCTGTACTTGAGCAATGGGATGAGGTACTAAGTTTGTCGGATGTCAGGGATTTCATCGATAGCCTGCAAAAATCGCTAAATCAAATCGCCATAAATGCTAACTTACGCTTGGTGTTTGAAATACTTATGCTTAATATACCTGGAAAGGAGAGGGCACCGGGCCAGGCAACGTTACCCGGACCCGTAAAATAATAATGTCAGAAACAGTTGGAGTTCGTTTACAGTCGGCTGGCAAAGTTTACTACTTTGACGCTGCGGATATCCCGTTGGAAACAAATGATGACGTGGTGGTTGAGACCAGCCACGGCCATGAACTCGGTAAAGTGGTCATCTCCCCAAAACAAGTCATTCACAGTGAAATAACCGAGCCGTTAAAACCGGTTATCCGCAAAGCGCTGGCCGAAGACATAGAAAGAGCTAACCGGCAACAAGAACGGGCAAAGAACGCCGTAGCCAAATGTAGAGAGCTAATAGAAAAACTCAACCTGCCAATGAAACCGATATGGGCTCAGTACAATCTGGATGGAAGCCATCTTACCGTCTTTTTCAGTGCTGAAAAAAGAGTCGATTTCCGCGAGCTTGTTCGGGAGTTGAGCCGCAGTCTCAAGGCACGCGTCGAACTAAGGCAGGTGGGAGCCAGGGACGAGGCAAAGTTAGTCGGCGGCTTGGGTAAATGTGGCTGCCCGCTATGCTGTACCACTTTCCTCAGTGAGTTTGCGCCAGTTTCCATCAAGATGGCAAAAGAGCAAGATATTACACTCAACCCGATGAAAACGTCCGGCATCTGCGGTCGACTCCTCTGCTGTTTGGGCTATGAATACGAGCAATACCGGGCAACGAAAGAAAAAATGCCGGCATTGCGACAAGAAGTATCTACAGCCTTGGGCAATGCTAAAGTCGTTAGCTGTAATTCGATTAAAGAGACAGTAACCGTAGAATTAGAAACAGGGGTTACCGTAGAATTACCGCTTAGCCAGGTACACTGGCAAGCAAAACCGGAAGGTGGCAGCCAGCAGACAAAGACCCAGGTTCACTGAGGTACGTACTTCTGCCACTCGGTATGAACACGGAGGTACTGGAAGGGCACGTAGAAGCCATCACTGCGTGGTTGTCTCGGTTGGCGAAGGAGCGGCATCCCGGCCTCGACCGGTGTTCGCCCGGCCTTGCGTCGGTTACAAGGTATGCAGGCGCTTACCACATTTTCCCAGCTATGTTGGCCACCGCGCCGCCGCGGTGTAACATGGTCCAAGGTTAGTTCCTTGCCTTCCCGGCCACAGTACTGACAAACATACAGGTCACGATTGAAAACCTCAAGCTTGGTCAATTTCCGCTGCTGCCGCGGGCGCTTGATAAAATAACCGAGTCTAATCACAGAAGGGATATCGAAAACGCCATCGCTAGAATGGAGATTTCCCCGCCCATTCTCCAAAACCTCAGCCTTGCCGCGGAACAGCAAGATTATAGCCCGGCGCACTCTGCATATGTTAAGTGGCTCATAATTTTGATTAAGTACTAAGACCGGTGAATTTACCACGATGCTACCCTGAACAATTTTGGTTATTTTAGCAAGAAAATCCCTGGCCTACAAATACCTGGAAGCTAGCGATTTCGCCGCGGGTATCGTTGCTGGGACTTGGTTTCACGAGCTCGTGGGGCTTTTATATCACCCCGATAATCGGGGGCATTGATTCTCAAGACCAGGCTGAGGCTGGGGTCAACCATACGGGAGCTTATGCGGCTTTCAATCTCATCCAGTGACAGGCAGGTAGTAATTACAGTGGCTAATCTGGCATTATAACGATAGTTTATTAGCTGATAGAGCTTTTCCTGAGCCCACGGCGTCGCTGACTGCTCACCAAAATCATCCAGAATAAGCACCGGGGCCTTCTTAATTTTCTCGAAGAGCTCGTCGTAGGTAACTCTGCTCTCCGGGTTAAAAGTGGAACGCAAATAATCGAGGAGGTCGGTAACCACGATGAACAGTACTGATTTACTCTCCCGGCGCAGATAGTTAGCAACGGCGGCCGCCAGATGTGTTTTGCCGCAACCGTTGACACCCATAAAAACTAACCAGCCTTCCGGGGATTTAGCAAAATTGACGGCATTCCGGTAGGCCTGCTCCAGGCTCTGGCGCTCCTCAGGTGACAGATTCGAGAGCTTATAGTCAAAATTATTGAAGGCTTTTTGGCGTAACGCCTCCAACTCTATACTGCCCAGATGCTCCAGAATCAACGTCGATTTTCCACGGATTACATATATACTGCATATTTCAGAATCTGCCAGATGACCTCGCAAACTCTCGTCAAACTCTTCAATCGGCGTATCGGTGGTGATAACTGCAGGTAAGCGCATATTGAAACGATAATCCAGCAACTGTTCCAATTTTCCTTTAGCCCAGGCAGTGGTAGCCGTCATGGTCAAATCATCCAGGATTAAAAGCGGCGCATTTCTAACCCGCTCGAACAGTTCGTCATAAGCAATTTCACTGCTGGGGCTGAAAGCGCTCCGGAGATGGTCCAGCAGGTCAGCGGCACCTATATAAAAAGCGGGCTGACCCAGACTTAGCCGGTAATTGGCGATGGCACAGGCTAGATGCGTTTTTCCACAACCGTTCGGGCCAACTAAAATCAACCACCCCTTCGGCTCATTGGCAAAAGCCTTGGCAGCTTCGTAGGCTTTCGTGAAATTCTGCTGTAACGCGGCATCTTCGTATCTGCCGGTCGGTATGAGGTTGTCAAAACTTAGCCGGGATAGAGCGCCAAGGTTACTGAATTGTTGAAGCTGACTCAGTTTCTCCTTTTTCAATCCCTGCCGGCTGCACTGGCACGGAACAACTCGACTGAAATCAGGCTGCCCCGAAGCCGATAAAGGATGTATGAAGCCAGCTCCTTTACATATCGGGCAAGTCGAATCAGGTGAGCTGTTAGCTCCTGATTCACCCTTTAACCATGTGTCCGTACTTGCCCCTGATGTACTTTTCCCGGTCGCTCTCTTTTTCAGTATCTCTCCTAAACTTTCCATCATCTTTACCTTCGATAGACCACCGTTCTAAAATACGAAGAACGTACTTCCAGCTACGCTTATTTAAAGCCGCAGCCTCCTTAAAAGCGCTCTCGATCCAATCTGCCGGATAAAGTCTCTCCGCCTCCTGAAGTTGTTCGGCAATCAATGGCCTAAGCATTCCAATGTTTTGTTCATAAAGGCTGAAAATGTTTGGTAGCGGCTTAATTTCCGCTTCCTCACCTTTCCGGGGTGCTAAAACCAGAGACGGAAGCTCGCCTTGCTCAATTTTACTGACCGCGTCTCTCCCAGCATCGTTATTAACAAAATAGGCGTCTTCAGGCTGCCCTTCCCTATCAATTCTGACATGCATCATTATGCCATGCTGCACAGTTTGTCGAAGCGCTTCACGAAGCACTTCCTCTTTTGGCTCGCCTACCGCCTCTATGCCACCCATAAGTATAGGGTCAGCTAATAGTTCAGCACAGGTTACAAACTGCGGGTAGCCGCGGCGGCGGCTGAGTAGCCAGAAAATATGCAATACTGTCTTAAGCTCGGCCACGCCACTAATCCGCGGCATAACTGCAGTGAAGAACAGATTAGGTATGGGAGTAACCTCAGCTCTGGAGGGGAAGCCGGAAAACACTGTCTCACTCATATTTCGTCGCCCAAATGATATTAGGTCGCACTCAACTCAGTCTCCAGGTCTTCGAATTTGGCCGTTTTGGTAATAAAATGCAGTTTAACCTCACCGGTCGGGCCATTACGATGCTTGGCGATGATTACGTCGGCAATACCCCTGGGATAAGGTTCAACTTCAATATCATGAGCTTTCTTCCATTCGTCTTCGGTGAAATACATTTCATCACGCGAGATGAACATAACCACATCGGCATCTTGTTCGATGCTGCCGCTGTCTCTCAGGTCTGACAGCTGTGGTTTGTGAGATGCTCGCCATTCGACGGCACGGCTAAGCTGCGAAATAGCCAGTACCGGTGCCTCTATCTCACGAGCCAGCGCCTTCAGCGAGCGCGTTATCTCGCTCAATTCCTGTACCCTACTCTCGCTTCTAGCTGCTCCCTGTATCAGCTGTAGATAGTCAACGATAACCAGGTCGACTGTGCGCTCAAAATTAAGTCGCTTCGCCTTGCTCCGCATCTCCACTACTCTCATCTGGGGCGAATCGTCAATGTAGATGGGCACTTCAGAAAGGATGCCGCTGGCTTCCATAATCCTTCTCTCTTCCTTCTCCGTATAAAGCCCCAAGCGTACGCTCTTGGAATCTACATTGGCCTCATTTGACAGAAGACGTTGGACGACCGCCTGCCGGGACATTTCCAGGCTAAATAGGGCAACACAGGCTTTCTGGTTAATGGCCGTATTTCGGGCGATATTCAGAGCCAGGCTGGTCTTGCCGGCACTTGGTCTGGCGCCCAGAACAATCAGGTCGGAACGCTGCAAGCCACCTAATATATCGTCTACAGCCGTGAAGTAGGTAAGCACATGCGGAATAGCTTCTTCTCTGGTCTGGGTCGGTCCGGCTTCTTCAAAATACTGGCCCAGAACCTGACGAATAAGTACAAAATCCTGGCGACTCCGTCTCTGCCTTACCTTAAACAGGACGTCCTCTGCCCTGCTGAGCGCAACATCAACCTCGGCATCAGCTTCATAGCCAAGAGCAGTAATTTGACTGCCGGCGCTTATAAGCCGCCTCATTATAGCCAGTCTGGATACTATCTGTGCATAATACTCGATATGGAGAGAGGTGGGTACCGTAGAAACCAGGTGGCTCAGATAAGCAGCTCCTCCAACCTCTTCCAACCTTTCCTTCTGAATTAATTCACGGGCTACGGTTATTTGATTTATGCCCTCATTACGCTGATACAGGTTGAAACAGGCCTCGTAAACCAACTGATTTTCCAGATTGAAGAAGTCCTCCGGCGCCAGGAAAGTAGCAATTTTGAATATGCCCTCGCTGTCAATAAGCATAGAGCCAAGCACTGCTTTTTCAGCTTCAATATCATGCGGGGGCAAATTATCGCTAATCATTTGGAGCGGTTTCTTCCTCGATGATTACCTTTATTTTCGCTACGGACCCCGTGCCCAGGTTAATTACTATCTCATAGTCCCCAAGTTGATGCAATGGCTCGTCCATCTCGACTCTTTTCTTATCAATCTCCAAGCCGGTAACTCGAGAAAGTTCTTCAGCTATATTAGCGCTGGTAATAGCACCGTGAAGGCGACCTTTAGCGCCTGCTTTAGCCTTGAACTGCAGCTCTTTGCCCTCAAGTTCCTGAGCTACTTTACTTTGCTCCTCTTGCTGCCGCGTCTGATGCTCTACCTTCTTATCTAATAGCAGTTTAGCTTCTTTTGTAGCCGATGGCGTGGCTGGCAAAGCCATGCCTTTTGGAAAAAGAAAGTTTCTGGCATAACCGTCAGCTACCTCTTTTATCTCCCCCCTCTTGCCCTTGGGTACATCTTTCAGAAAAATAACCTTCATTCTCTATCCTCCGTCTATAGCCAGGTTTTGTTCAATAATTTACCTATGGCACAAAATACAAACTGTGGCCCTTATTTTATAATTTTTCCAGAATTTTTGCCCGATACAACAAAGGTGCCACAAGCTCCAACTCTAAAAAATTTTGCCAAGCGTTATTAAATAATCACTTGCAGGCCAAGGCTTAAAACATATTTTCTAATGCGGTCGCCTGGAGAATTCATCCTTTACTCTGACCAGATTTTCAGGTTCACCGAGCAGGTCAGCAACCGTCATCGCCAGAGCTTTAGCCGAATCTAAAAGCCCTTTATGTCCTGGCTCCGAGGCAGCAGCTAGGACAAAGTCTTCAGAATGTAACTGCACATTCGGAGAAACAATGGCAACGGAAGGATGAATAGCAGGTATGACCTGGCTGATATTACCCATATCTGTGCTGCCGAAACCGAAATAGGGTTCTAATGATGCTACCTTGCGGCCTAGAGATTCCAGATTCTGGGCAAATAGCTGCGCTAAGACTAAGTTGTTCTTCATAGGGGCGTAGACTATGTCGGCCCATTTATAGTCCAATCGTGCCCCCGTAGCCAGCGCTGCCCCTTCGAAGCATTTTAGTACCTTTTGTTTTAACTCATCAAGATAGATATTATCCTGAGCGCGAACAAAAAATGTAGCCGCTGAGTGCGCGGGCACCACATTAGCCGCCTCGCCACCGTGAGTTATTATACCGTGAATCCGGGCCCTATCTTTAATATGCTGGCGTAGTGAATTTACAGCGTTAAATGCCAAAATCATAGCCTCGAGCGCGTTTATTCCCCGCTCGGGATAGGCGGCAGCATGGGCTGCCTTGCCAAAAAATTGAACATCTAAGCCAATGCACGCCAAGCCTTCGCTCATCGCGGTGTCCAGCACCCCCGGGTGTACTATCATAGCTACATCCACCCCATTAAAAACTCCAGCCTGCAACATTGGCACCTTACCACCAAAAAGCTCCTCCGCCGGTGTTCCAAAAACAAAAACTGTCCCACCGAAATTGTCCACGATTAATTTGCTGGCTACAGCAGCTCCTGCCGCGGAAGCAGCGATTATATTGTGACCGCAGGCGTGTCCGATTTCAGGTAGAGCATCATATTCGGCGAGCAAGGCAATGGCAGGTTTGCTGTTACCATAGGCTGCTTTGAAAGCCGTAGGCAAACCCCCAATCCCTTTTTCTATCTGAAAATTATTTTTAGCCAGATAGCCGGTCAGCCAGCCTGACGCCTTTTCCTCTGTGAAACCCAGTTCCGGGTTATCATGGATATTGAGACTTAACTCAATAAGCGCCTGGCGCTGCTCCTCTACTCGCCGGCATATCTCAGCTTTAAGTTCCGCCTTTGTCAAAGCTTTATTTGCCACTGTTGAATCTACCCCACGATTAGCCATTATACTCCAATAACAAGATATATTTCACCGTCATTCAATCGTCCAAAAGGGAATATCTGCCGACAATGCATTAGCTTGACTTCAAATATATCTCAACTTATAATTAACCTCACAATGTCTGTAGAAAAAATGAGCATCAACGTTGCCCAATTACTGAAAGAACCGATTGGCTCAAGCCGTAGTTACCATATTGACGAGCCTGTGGATACGGACGACATAAATTTCGTCAATGGGGATGTCATATTAATTCGCACCAATCGCGGCATCATAGTCAGAGGCAAAATCACAGCCTCAGTAAAGGGAATTTGCAGTCGGTGCCTGAAAACGATTGATTGTGACGTACAATATGACTTTGAAGAGGAAGCTCTTCCTGATGTACCCGCACCAGAGGGTTTATCTTCAGCGGGTCAATATGATAACCTTAATATTGATGAGGACCATACGCTGGATCTAAGCGAAGCAATACGCCAATATGCATTGCTTGCTGTGCCTGCCAAGCCACTTTGTCGTTTAGATTGCGCTGGCATTTGCCCAACGTGTGGGCATGACCTTAACCGTGAGCCCTGTCAGTGCCCCTCAAGTGTCAAAGACCAACGCTGGTCGAAACTAATCGGTCTGGGGAAGGAGAATAAAAACTAAATGGCTTTACCAAAAAGAAAATATGCCAAGGCAAGGCAAGGTAAAAGACGGAGTCACCTGGCTTTGAGCGTGCCTATATTGGTGGATTGCCCCCAGTGTCACACTCCCAAGTTACCTCATCATGCCTGTCCAACCTGCGGTACCTATGCAGGCAGGGAAGTAGTTGAGATTAAGACCGCGAAGAAAACACCCGGCAAGCCATAATTAGCTTGAAAGACATAACCATGTTGGAAAGCCGCTGGAACAGTGAAACTCAGGGAAAAAGTCGACCTCTCGGCGAGCTTGAATGAGAAGGAGGATTCATGGTAGAAGCAATAAAAGTAGCTTACATTTTTCCAGGACAGGAATCCCACTCTGTAGGCATGGGGTTGGACCTTTACGTCCACTACACTTCGGCCCGTGAAGTTTTTGATGAAGTTGACAAAAATCTGGGCTTCTCGTTATCTCGCTTATGCTTTGAAGGACCTCAAGACGACCTCAAGCAGACCGGCAATGTCCAGCCGGCACTTCTGGCTACCAGTGTCGCCTGCCTGAGAGCAGCTCAGGAGGTCAGTAACAACGGTATACCGGAGCCCACCTTTGTTGCCGGCCATGACGTAGGTACTTATGCAGCTCTGGTAGCTGCTGGCGTCCTTAGCTTATCTGATGCCGCACGATTGATTCGTGAAAGAGGTAGATTAATGAACGAAGCCGGGCAAAGAACGGGTGGCGGCATGGTATCTATGACCGGCTTGGATATAGAGGTCTTCAAGAACATCTGCTTTTCCACCGGTGTCGAGATTGCCTATATCGACGCTCCAGACCAGGTCACTGTCAGCGGTACACAGGAAAGCCTGACTAAAGCCCGGAGATTAGCCCAAATAAAGGGCGCTCGCCGCATTATCCCGCTTAGGGTAAACGGGCCTTTCAATTCCATATTGATGGAGCCGGCCATAGAAAGGCTGAGAAATGCCATCTCGGAGTTTACTTTTAATAAGCCAACTGTGCCGGTTGTGGCTAATGTTACTGCCCAGCCCCTTACTGACTTGGAAGCGATAAAGGAGGAGCTGGTTAGCCAGATTGTACGCCCTGTCCAATGGCAGCAATCTGTCGAAAATATGATCGCTCGAGGCGTAACCACCTTCTTCGAGATGGGACCTGGCGAGATGCTGACCAAGTTAATCAAACGCATTAGCCCCGGAGCACAATCCTTTAATATCAGCAGTGCTCAAACCGTCAGCGAAATAACAAAATGGCGCAGAGGATAATCGCCGCGCACCTGCTCGAAGGCAGAGGCCTCCGGCATCTCCTAATTTATTGCCTCTTTAGACACGAACATATCTCGCGCTCTTTTTGCCTTCCACCACGAGTTCCTCATGGCTGACTTGCCAGCAACTTCACTCAAGCACGCGGAGGGTGTGTGTAGGAGTAGCAAAAAGGAGCCGGATGGCACCGTGCATAGTTAGGAAATATTGGTTTGCTTAAAAATGGTTGTCAAAATGGTTGGAGTTAGAAGGAAAGCTAGAACCGTTGCTCTACAGACGCTTTACGAGCTGGACTGTTCGGCTCATCAACCGAATGCGGCCCTGGCCCGTTTGCTACACGAAAAAGCCCTGCCCGATGAAGCGGCCGATTTCGCCAGAAGCCTCGTCAACGGAGTCCAGCAAAATAAAAAAAATATCGATGATGTTATCCGGAGGTTCGCCCCGGCTTTTCCCGTCAACCAGATAGCGCCTATAGATAGGAATATTCTCCGCCTTGCCATTTTTGAGGTTTTATTCGATAATAGAGTCCCAGTAAAAGCAGCTATTAATGAAGCCGTTGAACTGGCAAAAAGTTTTGGTAGCGATACCTCTCAAAAGTTTGTCAATGGGGTTTTGGGCTCGGTAGTCACCGCTTATATACAGCAAGGGAAACAACGAGAAGGGACTGAAAACGCTGAGCCGGCCTAGATGCTTAGAGGAAACGGATGACAGACATTTCGGAAAAGCTCAAGAAAATGATCGCCGACCAACTCGGCGTTGATGAGGAATTAATAGTGCCCTCGGCATCTTTTGTCGACGACTTGAATATCGACGCCTCCGACCTGGCAGAGTTCATCACCGCATTAGAACAGGAATTCAGCACACCGAAACGCAAGCTGGAAATATCAGACGAAGATATCGAGAAAATCGTTACCGTTCAAGACCTCATTGACTGCCTGCACGACTACGGCATAGAAGGTTAATTCTTGACCTACTCATCCCCCGGTGGACACTGATAACAGATGTTGAAGCACTTCCCTGAGCACTTCCTGCCAGCTGTTGCCCAGTATCTTTATGTCAAGTTTAATCCGGTCACTGCCTATCTTTATACCGGATTGAACATCCTGTGCTAAAGACAATTTGTTTAAATCTCTGCCGCTGTTGAAATGCAGAACGACCTGCTTGTTTTCTGTTGAGATAGATTCCAGCATCGCCTCAGTTGCCAGTTGCTTGATTTCTACTATATAGAGAAGATTTTCGACCTCTTCCGGCGCTGGCCCAAATCTATCACTCAGTTCCCTAGCTATAACTTCTATGTCCTCTGCCCGTTTGACCACTGCCAAGCGCTGATAGGAATTTAGTCTTGTGCTCAGGTCAGGTATATATTCTTCTGGAATAAAAGCAGCCAAAGGCAGACCCACGGCTGTAACTGAAGGATGTAGAATCTTCTTCTCCTCCTCTAAAGCTCTCCCTTGTTTTAGCTCTTCGACCGCCTCATTCAACAGCCGGCTGTACAGGTCAAAGCCTACCGCAGCTATATAGCCGCTCTGTTCCACACCCAGCAGATTGCCGGCTCCTCGAATCTCCAGGTCCTTCATCGCCACAGCAAATCCGGCGCCGAGCTCGGTCGCCTCGGAGATAGTCTTTAGACGCTTCCGAGCCTCAGGTGTCAATTGCTTGCCTCTGTCGTAAAAGAAATAAGCGCAGGCGTTGCTGCTGCCGCGCCCGACACGGCCTCGCAACTGATAAAGCTGCGTCAAACCTAACCTGTCTGCATGGTCAACAATAAGTGTATTGACATTCGGTATATCGAGGCCGGATTCAATAATGGTGGTAGTAACCAGAATATCGGTTTTGTGGTCGATAAAGTCCACCATCACCTTCTCTAGTTCCTCTTCAGGCATTCGACCGTGAGCTACCGATATTCTGCCTTCCGGGACCAAACTACTTAGCCTGCCGGCAACCATGGCAATACTATAAACACGGTTATGAACGAAAAACACCTGACCGTTCCGTTCAATCTCACGCAGTACCGCTTCACGCACCAGCCTGTCATCATAAGCGCCGACGAAGGTCTTAATTGGCAAACGCTCTTCCGGAGGGGTTTCAATTGTGCTCATGTCCTTTATTCCAGCCAGTGACATGTGCAGTGTGCGAGGAATGGGCGTGGCGCTAAGGGTGAGGACGTCTATCTCCCTTCTCAGCTTCTTAAAGTGCTCCTTGTGTGCCACTCCAAAACGTTGCTCTTCATCTATGATTACGAGCCCCAGGTCTTTAAACACTATGTCTTTTTGCAGCAAACGGTGGGTACCGATGCAGATATCCACAATGCCGGCTTCCATGCCCTTTACTATGTCGGCCTGTTCTTTCTCGGTGCGGAATCGGCTCAACATTTCGACTCTGACAGGAAAAGCTTGGAGCCTTTCTCGGAAGGTAGCAAAGTGTTGTTGTGCCAACACCGTCGTTGGCACGAGGAAGGCCACCTGCTTGCCGTCCATCACCGCTTTAAAGGCAGCCCGGAGAGCCACCTCGGTCTTTCCATAACCCACATCTCCGCAGACGAGGCGGTCCATTGGCTTTGGCTTCTCCATATCATCCTTCACGGCCAAAACCGCCTCCAACTGGTCAGAGGTTTCCATATAAGGGAAAGATGACTCCAGTTCCTGCTGCCACAGAGTATCAGAGGAGAAAGCAAAGCCCGGAATTACCTCTCTCGCAGCATACAAACCTAAAAGCTCACGGGCTATGTTAGCCACGGACTCTTTAATTCTCTGTTTGGTGCGTGCCCATTCCTGGGTTCCCAATCGGCTTAAGGTCGGTGTTTGGTCACTCGCGCCAACATAGCGGCTGACACAGTCAACCTGGTCGGTAGGTACATACAATCTGTCACCGGCAGCATATTCCAGGACAAGATACTCCCGCTCAACGCCCTCGGTAACCATCTTCGTCAAACCGGCGAACCTGGCAATACCGTGCTCGATGTGGACTACGAAGTCACCGGGTGTCAGTTCCGGAACAAACAGGTGGTAGCGCACCGATCTTTTGCCGGATAAGCGTCGTTTCTTTACGAACCCAAAAATCTCATTATCAGTGAACATTGTCAGGACATCTTTCATTACCCAGCCTTCAGCCAGCGAGCCGTGGACCAGAGTAATCGATTTCAACGGAGGCAACTGCTCTATCTGTGAAACTGAACCGGCTATGATATCCCATTCCTGCAGCAGTTCGGCCAGACGATTCGTTTGCTGGCTGACTACGACGATGCGCCGGTTTTCCTGCAGCATCTCTTTAAGCCCTTCGGAGAAGGCTTCAAGTCTGCCTCCATAGCTCGGCACCGGCGCCAGAGGCAAAGACTGAAGACCGACTTTGTCCGGGTAATCGGTATTCCAGGAAAAAAGCATCAGGCGTTTCTTGACTATGTTTGTTTTTATTTCAAATTCCGGCCAGGACAGAATAGGCAAACCCGCTGGTTCCGCTGGCTCCGAATTCATTTCAATCTCTTCAGCCTCGCTGTGCAGCTTGTTCACCACAGTTTTGAGCTCGTCGAGGTCGTCTGTAATTAGAAGCGCCTTTTCGGTCAGGTAATCGACAATAGTGTCTCCGGTAATATATTGCTGGCTTTCCCGAGCCGGAACTATGTTCACTGAGTTTGCTAGCTCCAATGACCGCTGTGTCTTCGGATTAAAAAACCTGATGCTCTCTATCCGGTTACCCACGAACTCTATTCTGGCGGGCAACTCATTATTTGGAGAAAAAATATCAAGTATACCTCCCCGTCGGCTTACTGTTCCCGGCATCTCAACAATATTATTAAATTCGTACCCTATATCCTGCCATTTTGCCGCTAGCTGTAACAGCTCTATATTCATTCCAACCTTCAATGAATGACAGGACGCCTGGAATTTATCCCGAGGCACAGTTCTACCTACAGCAGCTAAAGCGGAACTAATAATTAATGGACGGCGTTCGTCTGCCGACATGTCACGGCAAAAAGTTAAGGCCGAGAGAGTCTTCAGTCGTTCAGCAGTGGTGGTGACATCAGTCGAGGAGTATTTATCCAACAAAAAGTCAGTTTCTTGGAAAAAGTGTAGAAATTTTAAATCGGGACACCAGGCCTGAAGCTCGTCATAGAGCCGCTTCGCATTCTCCGGTTGAGCGGCTACCACCAAAATGGGTAAGTTTAATTCCCGGTGGAGGGCAGCTATAAGGAATGGCCTCACCGCATCAGCCGCTACCAGCTTAATCGCTTTCTCCGGAGACCCCGATAGCTCGCCTTTAAGCCGTTGATACGCCGGGACTTTTTCGATTAAAGAAAGAAGACGGGATAAGTCCATTTCCAAACACCTTTAGGGCTAGTGACCACCACATGGGTAGTCCGGGCTAGCCCTAAGTGAATTTTAGCACACGTTCATTTAGTCAAACAAAACGCCTGCAAGCTGTTGTCATGGAAACCTCCTTCAGGCTATAATTTCAGACACATATCTGGACTAAGGAGGAAACCATGGCATATAAAAGGCTGCTCGTTGCACTGGATGGCTCAGAACTTTCGGAAAGAGCTATCCCCTATGCTCAGGCGATTGCCAAAACCAGGGGCAGTGAGTTAATACTCTTCACCGTCAGCATCGCTTCCGTTGACCAGTTTGACCGCCCTATGAAAGCTTACCTGGAGCTAAAGGCGAAGGAACTGCAATCACAGGGCATCGAAGCATCCTCAGCAATCGCCTATGGTAACGTTCCAGATGAAATTGTTGACTTTGCCGATAAGGACAATATTGACCTTATAATCATCTCCACTCACGGATACTCCGGAATCAAGCGCTGGGTGCTGGGAAGTGTGGCTCGAAAGGTGCTCTACGGCACGAGCGTCCAGGTGTTGTTGGTAAAATCGAAGGCGCCGAAGGTCTCCCAAGTAGAATTGAAAAAACTTTTACTCCCCCTTGATGGCTCACCTTTCTCCGAGAGCCCCATCCCCTCTATTGAACAACTGATAAAAGGAACCGGGGTGGAGATTGTTCTTACTTTGGTATGTGAGCCTCCCGTAGTGCCATCCTATGGAGACCATCCCATCAACCCAACGTGGGAAAAACACCGGGATACACTGTGGACGGAAGCAAAACTGCAGGCTTCAGAATACCTGGAAAAGATGAAAACCAGGCTTGAAAAAAAGGATATGAAGGTGAAGGTACAAGTTATACCTTGCGAACTTGGGAGAGTAGCCGATACTATCTTGCAAGCGGCCCAAAAGGAAAAAATCGATTTGATAACTATGGCTACCCACGGGCGCTCTGCGGTCAGCCGCTGGGTCTACGGCGGCGTTGCCAATAGAATTGTTGAACAATCCCTTCAACCGGTCCTTCTTATCCGCCCAGCTGTGCCTAAATAGCTATAGAAGTCTTATGCGCCACGACAACCATCCTTGAGTTCATTTCGCCGCCGGTGCCTCAATGGTTACAATCGTGCCCTTGCCGGGCCTGGAGCTTATTTTCAGGTGACCGCCCACCAGCTGAATGCGCTCCCGCATTCCCGTCAGGCCTAGCCTGCCTCGCTTTACCAAATCACCGGTTGTCTCCGGAAGGTAAAATCCTTTACCATTGTCCTTAACAGTTATTCTAATTAACTTTTCACCGAATTCGACGGCAACCTCAGCACTCGTTGCCTGGGAATGCCTTAAAGTATTCCTCAAAGCTTCCTGAGCGACACGAAAAAGAACGAGCTCTACCTCAGGGGAGAGCCGCCGGCTGACACCACGCATTGCAACCTCGATATTCATTCCTGAGCGTTTGCCTATATCGGAGCCTAGCCATTCCAGTGCCGGCAACAAGCCCAGGCGGTCTAACGCCGGAGGCCGCAGGTCCTGGCTTAACCGCCTCACATCCGCCATTACGTTATTAATTCGCTCCCTCAAGATATCTAACTGGATTTTCTTGTATTCAGACAATCCCTTTCCGCCGGAAGCAATATCATCCAGTTGACGGGTCAGGACAACTAAAGACTGAATGGTCTCATCGTGGAGCTCTCGGGCAATGCGTTTCCTTTCATCCTCCTGGGCCATGGTAATTTGACCCAGATAAAAACGTAAGCTTTCCTGCATCCGCTTCTCTTCGGTAACATCTCTAGCAATATGTTGAAAGCCAACAGCTTCACCATTAACCTCGACCACATCTGTGGTCAGTTTCAAAATCGCCTCAACTCCTTCTTTGGTAATTAACTTTTGCTCATAGGGTTGAGATGCGGCTCTTTTATTTAGAAGCCGGTTCCGGATTACTTTTGCCAGATGCAAGCTGCCCTCAGATAGGAAAGTTTTAACATTCATTTGGCACAACTCTTCAACTGAATATCCTGTAAGTCTGGCAGCAGCAACATTGGCGGATATAATATTTCCATCCATATCATGAACCCATATGGCGTCATGGGCATTCTGGAATAACGTTCGATATCTTTCTTCAGATACCCGCAGTTGCTCTACGACTTTTCGCTCCTCCTCATAAAGACGTGCATTCTCTACGGCAACGCCAATCTGGTTTCCCAAGGCAGCCAGCAATTCAACTTCATCCTGACTAAATTGGCGGCGCTTATGCATGGCCACACAAATAGTACCCATGACCTTGCCCTTAGACTTCAACGGTACGATAATCTGTGACCGTATGCCTTCCTCTTTCACAGCCATTTTGGTCAATCTATCGTCTGTTGAAGCATCCTTTATAATCGCCGGTTCACCGGTCGCGGCAACAATGCCGTTTAAACCTTCCCCCAATTTGAGTCCGTCAACGCTACTGACGAACGAGTCTGAAACTCCTCTGTGGGCATGAAGAACAAGTTCGCCAACTTCTTTATTCAGGAGGAAAATAAGAACAGCATCGGCATTCATTATTTCAATAATGCTATCAATACTGCTATTGAGAATTTGTCTTAGCTCGAGGGACTGCGAGACAATGTTTGAGATGTAGTTTAGGCTTGCTAGCCGGATACGATGTTCATGCTCTCGTCTCAATGACCCCAAACCGGGCCTGAGTATAATCCTATTCAGCCAGTCAAATGTGAATCGCTGCACGACGCTATATCCAGGCTCTCTACAGGGCAAAACTCTCAGGACACATCGTCGAGAGTGACCCAACCCTCTTTCAAGGCATGTACTACAGCCTCGGTCCGTGAACTAACCCTGAGTTTATTAAAGATATTTGCCAGGTGTCCCTGGACAGTGCGCACACTCAAACAAAGTCCCTCAGCAATATCTTTATTACTTAAACCCTTAGTTACCATCTTCAATACTTCCATCTCCCGCTCGGTGAGCAGGTCCACGGACTTTCTTTCGCGCGGCTTACCGGAAACGCCGGCGAACCGATTTAAAACCTTGCGGGCAACCGAAGGATGAAGCACAGATTCTCCGGCATGCACTGCTCGAATAGCATCAACTATTTCTTGACCGCGGACACTCTTTAACAGGTAGCCAGCAGCACCTGCCTCCAGCAAGCCGAAGATAAATTGGTCGTCGTCATAAGCACTTAAAACCAGTACCGCTACAGCAGGACACTGAGCTTTTATGCGCCTGGTGGCTTCAATACCGTCTAATTTGGGCATGGCAACGTCAACAAGCGCCACATCTGGCTTTAAGGCACAGGCTAGCTTCACCGTTTCCTCACCATCGCCGGCCTCCGCCACAACTTCCAGATCGGGCTCCTGTTCCAGAATTCGACGTGTTCCCTCACGCACAAATGCGTGGTCGTCGGCAATTAAAATCCTTATGGTTTCCAAATAATGTCTCCTATGTCCGGGCTTATTATAACAGACCCGCGCTCAAAACCAGTAGAGGACGTTCTATTCAGCATAGGCATAATTGCCCATTACAGATTCATTTTACAAGTCTTCCGCACGAATAAAAACAAGCATTATAACGGAAGTAAATAGACTTGTTCGTCTGCTAAACTTACTTTGGGGGTAAGTAAGGCAGTATTCTGCATTATTAAATAGACCAGCTTCAGCTTCGGTTCCCTATTTCCTGGTCTGTGCCCCCTATTATAGATAATGGGGTATTCTAAGTAGAGAAAGTAAGTAAAAATAGACCCTTTGCTCATTTTGTATAAAATTACAAAAGAAGTATAATTAGCCGAAGGTAGGTGCGCGATGGATATCAAGATACATGGCAGCAACGACTTCATTCAAGAAATCTCATCCATGCCCGGCGGCGAAAAAATCAACCTTTGCATCCAATGCGGCACTTGTTCGGCCTCCTGTCCTAATGCCAACAAAATGGACTATACGCCCCGCGAGATAATCGCCATGGCACGAGCCGGCATGAGAGAGGAGGTCCTATCCAGCAACTCTATGTGGCTATGTTTATCTTGCTACATGTGTACAGTGCGCTGCCCCAGGGGCATCGTACCTACGTACATCATGCACGCCCTGGAGTCGCTGGCCATGCGTCATCATCTAAGCACAAAACGAACGCGCACGCCGATCCTGTACAGAGTCTTCAGCGATACTGTCTATAATGTCGGCATGATTCCTCGCTTTGGCTGTATGAGCCGGTTTTATCTCCATGTGAATCCATTTGGTGCCCTAAAGGCAATCCCTGTGGCGCTTGGCCTGCTCCGGCATGGACGACTACAGTTCAAAACCAAAACGCTGAAGCCCCAGGCAAAACGTCAGCTCCAAACGATTCTAGACAAGGCAAGGGCATTTGGAGGCGCATCATGAAATATTATAGCTACTTTCCCGGATGCTGCATGCACGATGACAGCCCGATGTACGATACATCGGCCCGAGCTGTCGCCAAAGTTTTAGATATGGAGCTCATCGAGCTAGATGATTGGAACTGCTGCGGCTCTACGCCTTACACCGTGGTTGATGAATTATCTGCTTTCTGCTGCTGCGCCCGCAATTTGGCGTTAGCCGAAAAAAGAGGGTTTGACCTGGTAGCAGCCTGTAGCGATTGCTACCTCATACTTAACAGAACAGACCAGCACTTCAAGGAATACCCTGACATAAAAATGAAAATAAATGAAGCCCTGGCCGCCGGCGGGCTGGAATATCACGGGACGGTCAAAGTGCGACATATACTCGATGTCTTTGCCAATGATGTCAGCATGGAGGACGTCAAAGCTAAGGTAAAGGTAGACCTTGGCGGGCTTAAAGTAGCTCCTTACTATGGCTGCCAGGTCGTACGGCCGACACCAAACTTCGATGACCCGGAATATCCTCAATCTTTGGAACGAGTTATCGATAGCCTAGGAGCCCAATCCATAAACTATCCGATGAAAACTCGCTGCTGCGGCGGTTCCCTTATTCTGTCCGAAGAGGAAATTGCACTGGGATTAATGTACAAACTTCTCGATAACGCTGTAGCTAACGGCGCCGAATGTATTGCTACCGTGTGCCCGTTCTGCCAACTGAACCTGGATGCTTACCAAGGCCTGCTCAACAGGAAATTTAAAACGAATTTCCATCTCCCTGTTTTGTTCTTCACTCAGCTTATGGCTGTAGCCTTCGGTATCGATAGCAAAGCTGTGGGGCTGAAAATGAACATAGTCTCGGCCGATAAAGTAATAGCCGGACATATTACGAAAAGATAAGGAGGAGCGAATGGAGCCCAAAATAGGTGTTTATATCTGCCACTGCGGAGCCAATATCGCTGCCACGGTTAACGTCGAGCAAGTAACCGAGTTTGCCAAAGGCCTGCCTTCAGTGGCCATAGCTCGGGATTACAAATTTATGTGCTCAGACCCCGGTCAGGAGTTGATAAAGAATGATATAAAGGAACTGGGCATCAACCGCGTCGTGGTAGCCTCATGCTCACCCAGATTACATGAACAAACCTTCAGGCGGACTTTAGTCAGTGCCGGCTTAAATCCATACCTTTTCGAGATGGCAAACATACGTGAACACTGCTCCTGGGTACACGAGGACGGCGGGAAGGCAACTGATAAAGCCAAGGCGCTGGTCAGCGCCGCGGTAAGACGCGTTTTCTACCACATCCCGTTGGAAACCAGAGAGGTTCCGTTTAATCCTAATACGCTCGTAGTCGGTGGTGGCATTGCCGGTATACAGGCAGCGCTGGAAATCGCCGACTCAGGCCACAAGGTTTATCTGGTAGAAAGGGAGCCCTCAATCGGCGGGCACATGGCTCAACTGGATAAGACCTTTCCCACCTTAGACTGTTCCGCCTGAATACTCACACCGAAGATGACCTCGGTGAGGTCACACGAAAACGTAGAGATGATGACTTATAGTGAAGTCATCGATGTCTCGGGGTATGTGGGCAACTTCAAAGTCAAGATTAGGAAAAAACCACGCTTTGTAGACGAAACTAAATGTACCGGCTGTGGCACCTGCCAGGATAAGTGCCCCATGAAAGCGGATAGCGAATTCGATTTTGGGGTCGGTACAAGAAAGGTGATATATACACCATTCCCTCAGGCAGTGCCGAATGTGCCTGTCATAGACAAAGAGCGATGCACCTATTTCCTCAAAGGCAAATGCCGTGCCTGCGAAAAGTTCTGCGAGGCTAAGGCAATCGACTTCGAGCAAACAGAGAAAATAGTTGACTTGGATGTAGGCTCCATAATTGTTGCCACTGGCTTTGATTCCTTTGACCCGTCTCCCATGTCACAATTCGGCTATGGGAGATATGATAATGTCATCACTGCATTTCAGTTCGAGAGAATGAGCAGTGCTGCGGGGCCAACGGGCGGCAAAATAGTTTTAAAAGACGGCTCGCAGCCGCGAAGTATAGCCATACTGCACTGCATCGGCAGCCGAGACTTAAACTACCACGAATACTGTTCTCGTGTTTGCTGTATGTATTCGCTTAAGTTCTCTCATCTGTTAAGGGAAAAGATTCCGGATGCAGAAATCTATCAGCTCTATATTGACCTTCGCTGTTTTGGTAAAGGCTACGAAGAATTCTACAACCGACTTCAGGAAGAAGGGGTAAACTTCATCCGAGGCCGCGCCGGGGAAGTCACTAATGTCGCCGAGATCCCTGAAGAACGGGGCAGGCTTGTAGTTACCTGCGAGGATACATTAATAGGCCGGCAACGGCGCCTTCCCGTAGACATGGTGGTTCTGAGTACCGCCTTAGAGCCGCGAGCCGATGCCGGCGAAACAGCCAAGCTATTTTCTATCAGCCGGAGCCGAGACGGCTTCTTCATGGAGAAGCACCCCAAGCTTGACCCGGTAGCCACCACCACAGATGGTGTTTTCGTTGCCGGTTGCAGCCAGGGGCCCAAGGATATCCCCGATACGGTAGCCCAAGCATCGGCAGCCGCTGCCAGAGTCATGGCAATGATATGTAAAGGCAAAGTCGAGATTGAGGCAGCGACGGCAGTCATTGAAGAGGAATTCTGTTCCGGATGCAAGACCTGCATTTCGCTCTGTCCCTATACTGCAATATCGTTTAATGATGAGAAGAAGGTATCGATTATCAATGAAGCCCTGTGCAAAGGTTGCGGCACCTGTGCCGCTACCTGTCCCAGTGGCGCTATTACCAGTCGGCATTTCACCGCCAAGCAGATTATGGCACAGCTAGAAGGAGTAATGGTATGAGCTACGAGCCCAAAATAGTCGGATTCTTATGCAACTGGTGTTCCTACGCCGCGGCTGACCTGGCAGGCACTTCTAGAAAAAAATACGCACCTAACGTGCGCGTCATCCGTGTTATGTGCAGTGGCCGGGTAGAGCCCACCTTTATCCTTAAGGCCTTCGAGCTGGGGGCAGACGGAGTGCTAGTCTGCGGCTGACATCCCGGTGAATGTCATTACCTGGAAGGTAATGTAAAAGAAGCTCGCCGGATACCATTGCTAAAGAAAATGCTGGGGCAATTCGGCATAGAAGATGGTAGGCTCAGACTGGATTGGGTCTCAGCCTCGGAAGGTGACCGCTTTGCTTCCATCGTCAATGAGATGACCGAGCAAGTAAGAAAGCTCGGACCCTTTAACCAGCATAGCTGATATATTTTGCCTGCGTACTTTGAATCCAGTCATCTCGTCTATTTGCCTGAGGCTTGTACTTACTCACCTGTTATTGCTTCACTAATACTGGCAAAATGACGAAGGTTGTCGTATATCCTAAGTGGACAGCGCAAAATTACCTAAAAAAATTTACCCGGGCCAGACAAAATGCTTGCGCAATTCTTGCAAGAATTGCCTCTATGATGTATCATATTACGGTTTGCCAAACGCCAGAAGAGAAGAAAGGAATGATTCATTTATGGAAGCAGTAGTACCTACAAAAGAAACGACTGATATCATTTTACAGGAGGGGGGAAACCCCCTTGAATTGTGTTATCAGTGTGGTCTGTGCACCGGTGTCTGCCCCTGGAACATGGTAAGGGACTTCTCGCTGCGCAAATTAATCCACAAAACGCAGATGGGCCAAATTGATTTCGAAGATGAAGACCTGTGGAGATGCACAAACTGCTACGCTTGCGTTAAGCGGTGTCCCCGTGGAGTGGAAGTACCACACATTATGAGGGCAATGCGCAGAGTCATCATGGAGGTAGGCGCCGGCAAGGCTCCGGAGTCATTCCGAATCACGGTTAAAAACATCGCCAGTGTGGGTAATCCTTTGGGAGAACCGCCCGAGAAGCGAATGGACTGGGCAAAATTCACTGGGGTTAAAACATATACCAAAGGGACCGAATACTTGTACTTCCCCTGCTGCTACCAGGCCTATGACCTGGGCATCCAGCGGGTGCTCCGGGCAGCAGTTTATATCATGAACAAGGCCAACGTAGATTTCGGTATCCCGGGTAACAATGTAGTCTGCTGCGGTGAGAGCGCCAGAAATGGGGGCGCCGAAAGTCTGTGGCACAACCTGGCGGAGACTAACATTAGAGCTTTTAACGAACTTGGTGTTAAGAAGATCGTGGTCACCTCCCCACACTGCTATCTTGCCTTCAAGAACGATTACCCCGAGCTTGGAAGTAATTTCGAGGTAGTCCATATTTCTCAACTACTAGCCAGCCTCATCAAAGAAGGAAAATTAAAATTCACGAAGCCGGTAAACAAAAGAGTTACTCTGCACGACACCTGCTGTGTAGGACGTCGTGAAGGTATGTATGATGAGCCCAGGTTGATTCTAAATAGTATCCCGGGTTTGGAATTGGTTGAAATGCGGGATTCCCGAGAATATTCCCTGTGCTGCGGCGGTGGTTGCATGGGGAGAATCTGGATGGAGACCAAAAAAGGGGAAAGATTTTCTGACATCAGGCTCGAGCAAGCCCTCGAGACGGGAGCCGGCACCTTAGCCGCTTACTGTCCTTACTGCATGCTCAATTTCGATGATACTGTACTGGTTTTGGACAAGGGTAACGAAATCGAGATTAAGGACATTTTAGAGTTAGCCTCAGAGGCACTGGAGTAAACGAAGGAGAAAAGAATGGCAAAGCCAAAGATAGGTGTTTATGTCTGTCACTGCGGGTCAAATATTGCCGGCACTGTCGATGTTCAGCAAGTAGTTGAGTTTGTTAAGGGACTTCCGGCGGTAGCAGTTGCCCGTGAATACAAGTTCATGTGCTCCGACCCGGGACAGAGCATGATAAAGGATGATATTAAGAATTTGAAACTTAACCGGGTTGTGGTTGCTTCCTGCTCTCCGCTGCTGCATGAACCGACTTTCCGCCATGCTGTCCTGGAAGCCGGCATGAATCCTTACCTCTTTGAGATGGCCAATATAAGAGAGCACTGCTCCTGGACCACCGAAGACCACGGAGAAGCTACAGAAAAAGCCAAAGCCCTGGTAAGCGCTGCGGTAAAACGTGTTTATTATCATCAACCCTTGGAGACAAGGGAGGTTCCTGTCAATCCGAGCACCTTAGTTGTTGGTGGCGGTATCGCCGGCATCCAGGCGGCATTAGAAATCGCTGATGCCGGACACAAAGTTTATCTCGTTGAGAGAGAATCTAGCATCGGCGGACACATGATTCAATTCGACAAGACCTTCCCCACCCTGGACTGCTCTGCCTGCATCCTGACACCTAAGATGACATCCGCAGGTTCACATCCTCACATCGAATTAATGACCTATAGTGAAGTCGAGGAGGTTTCCGGTTTCATCGGCAACTTCAAAGTCAAGGTTAGAAAGAAGGCCCGGTTTATTGACGAATCTAAATGCAATGGCTGTGGTATCTGCCAGGAAAAATGCCCCTGGAAAGCAGATAGCGAGTTCGACCTCGGCCTGAGCCAGCGAAAAGCTATTTACACACCTTTCGCACAAGCAGTACCTAATGTTCCCGTTATAGACAAGGAGAGCTGTGCCTATTTCCTCAAAGGAAAATGCCGTGCTTGCGAAAAGTACTGCGAGAGGGAAGCCATCGATTTTGAGCAGCAAGATAAAATCGCCGAGATAGATGTCGGCAACATAATCTTGACCACTGGCTATGACCCGTTCGACCCCACACCTATTATGAAATACGGTTACGGCAGATTGCCCAATGTTGTCACCGGCCTTGAATTTGAGAGAATCTGTAACTCCGTAGGGCCAACCGGCGGCAAAATTGTCCTTAAAGATGGCTCCGAGCCGAAGAGCATAGCTATAATCCATTGTGTGGGCAGCCGAGACGAAAATTACCATGAATACTGCTCTCGAGTCTGCTGCATGTATGCTCTCAAATATTCACATCTCATAAAGGAAAAAACAAAGGCTGACGTCTACCAGATGTACATAGACATGCGCTGCTTTGGCAAGGGCTACGAGGAATTCTACAAAAGACTGTCCAAAGAAGGCATTACTTTTATACGAGGCAAACCGGCTGAAGTCACAGATAGGGCACAAAACGATGAAGAGAAAGGGAAGCTCATCGTCGTCGGTGAGGACAGCTTACTCGGAACTATTGTCCGGATCCCGGTTGATATGGTCGTTCTATGTATAGCCCTGGAAGCCCGCGCTGACGCCAAGAATGTGGCTCAGAAATTCGGCATCAGCCAGGGTGCCGATGGTTTCTTCATAGAAAGACATCCTAAGCTTGACCCCGTAGCAACTATGACCGAAGGCGTCTTTATCGCTGGCTGCTGTCAGAGTCCTAAAGACATACCTGATACCGTGGCCCAGGCTTCAGCCGCGGCTACTCGCGTCTTGGCCTTGATAAGCAAGGGTAAAGTTGAGCTAGAAGCAGCCGTGGCAGTCATCGATGAAGAGAAATGCTCCAGCTGCCGAATCTGCAATCTACTCTGTCCATACAACGCTATTGACTTTATTGAAAAAGACGAGGTATCTCGAATTAACGAAGCTCTATGTAAGGGTTGCGGCACCTGTGTCGCCGCTTGCCCTAGCGCAGCAATAACACATAAGCACTTTACCACCGAAGAAATTATGGCAGAAATCGAGGGAGTATTAGTATGAACAACTTCGAACCAAGGATTGTCGGCTTCTGTTGTAACTGGTGTTCCTATCGGGGCGCTGATTTGGCCGGTACTGCCAGAATGAAATGCTCGCCCAATGTTCGCATTATCAGAGTCATGTGTAGTGGCCGGGTGGAACCAACCTTCGTCGCCAAAGCCTTTGAACTTGGCGCTGACGGCGTTTTGATTTTAGGCTGCCATCCCGGTGATTGCCACTACGTCGAGGGCAACTACAAGACGATGCGGCGCATGCCCCTGATTAAGAAAACGCTGGAGCAGCTAGGTATTGAGGAAGAGCGAGTACGGCTGGATTGGGTATCAGCTTCTGAAGGAGACCGCTTCGTATCAATAGTTGACGATATGACAGCAAAGGTTAGAGCCTTAGGGCCATTTAATAAGAACTCCAAGGAGGCAAAACATGGCTAAGCTGAAATTAGCACTCTACTGGGCGGCAAGCTGCGGTGGTTGCGAGATTGCTCAGCTCCAAATTGGCGACAAAATCCTTAAGTTAGCCGAGGTGGCGGATATCGTTTTCTGGCCGGTAGCTATCGATGTCAAATATAAAGATGTTGAAGCCATGCCGGCAAAGAGCATAGATGTCTGCTTATTTAACGGCGCAATTAGAAACTCGGAGCAGGAACACCTGGCCAAGATGCTGCGTGAAAAATCGAAAGTGGTGATAGCGTACGGAGCCTGCGCCTATGAAGGTGGAATCCCGGGTCTGGCTAATCTTTTTAACCGGCAAACGATTTTCGACCGGGTTTATTTCGAAACACCGTCAACAGTGAACAAGGAAAAGGTAGTACCCCAGACAAAATATAAGGTTCCGGAGGGTGAGTTGACCATACCGGAGTTCTATGACACAGTCAAGACACTTGGCCAGACAATAGATATAGACTATATAATCCCGGGCTGTCCCCCTGAAGCCAGGACAACCTGGCTGGCCTTAGAAGCTCTCATCGAAGGCAAATTGCCGCCCAAGGGTACCGTGATTACGCACAATGCCAAAGCGGTATGTGATGATTGCCCTCGGAAGAGAGATGTGAAAAAGGTTAAGAAATTCTACCGAACTTTTGAGATGATTCCAGAGCCGGAAATATGCCTGCTGGAGCAAGGCTTAATGTGCGCCGGCATCGCCACCCGTGGTGGCTGCGAAGCACCATGTCCACAAGCCAATATGCCTTGCACCGGCTGCTACGGACCTGTCGAGGGAGTAATCGACCAGGGAGCTCATTTCCTGAGTGGGATAGCCTCAGTGATTGACTCCAACGACCCGGCTGAAATAGATAAAATCATTTCTGACATACGCGACCCCGTGGGTACTTTCTATCGATATAGCTTAGCTGACTCGTTACTAAGGAGGGCAAGAATCAAATGAAAAAAATAACCATAGACCCTATTACCAGACTGGAAGGCCACGGCAAGATAGAGATATTTCTCAATGACGCCGGTGAGGTGGAAAATACCTACTTTCAAATCCCAGAACTAAGGGGCTTTGAGAAGTTCGCTGAAGGGCGTTTAGCCGAGGACATGCCCCAGATAACCCAGAGAATCTGCGGCGTCTGTCCTGAAGCACACCATATGGCGGCTGCAAAATGCCTAGATGACGTGTTCCATGTCGACCCACCCAGCCCAGCTAAAAAACTGCGTGAACTTTTTTACAGCTCGTTCTTTGTCACCGACCATACTACGCATTTTTATATACTGGCTGGTCCCGACTTTGTTATGGGCCCCGAAGCCCCGGTAGCCGAACGCAACATTCTGGGAGTTATTGCCAAAGTGGGACTGGAACTGGGCGGAGCCGTAATTAAGACCCGGATGCAAAATCACCGCATTATCCAAATGCTTGGCGGGCGAGCGGTACATCCCGTCTTCGGTTTGCCCGGCGGCGTCAGCAAAGGTCTTAATGAAGACGAGAGGAAAGAAGTGGAGCAAATAGCCAAGGAGTCAGTGGAATTCGCCAAGCTTTCTCTGAAAGTTTTTGACGATATCGTCCTTAAGAACAAAGAATATCTGGATATGGTCCTTAGTGACGCCTATACTCACCACACTTACTATATGGGACTGGTTGACGAAAAAAACAGAGTGAATTTCTATGATGGCAAGGTTAGAGTGGTTGACCCCGACGGCAAGGAATTTGTTAAATATTCATCTAAAGAATATCTCGATAATGTTGCCGAACATGTGGAACCCTGGACTTATGTCAAGATGCCTTACCTCAAGAAAGTCGGCTGGAAAGGCTTTGTTGACGGCAAGGACAGTGGCGTTTTCAGGTCGACTCCTCTTTCCCGGCTTAATGCTGCCGATGGCATGGCAACTCCTCTGGCGCAGGCAGAATATGAGAGGTTCTACTCAACACTGGGCGGAAAGCCTGTCCATCAGACCCTGGCGACTCATTGGGCTCGACTCGTTGAGCTACTCTATGCTGCCGAAAGATTGCTGGAGCTCAGCAAAGACCCCGAGATTACCAGCCCTAATATCCGCACTATCCCGACAGCTAGGCCAGATGAAGGTGTCGGCATAGTCGAGGCTCCCAGAGGCACTCTTACGCATCATTACATTACCGATGAGAATGGTATTATCAAGAAAGCCAACTTAATCGTGGCTACAGTCAATAATGTCGCTGCCATGAGCATGTCCGTTAAGAAAGCAGCTCAAGCTCTCATAAAACCGGGCAAAAAGATAACCGAAGGGCTGCTTAACCGCATAGAGATGGCCTGGCGGCCTTATGACCCGTGCTTCGGTTGTGCTACTCATACCCTCCCCGGTCAGGCACCAATGGAGGTAGTCATCTATAATAGCCAAGGGGAAGTGGTAGAAAGGCTTAACCGCTAGCTACCGTAACACGGCCGGCTTGAATGGCCTTGTAATTTAAGTGGATGGGAAGACGAAGACTCTGATACTGGGAATGGGTAACCCGCTGCTCTGCGATGACGGAGTGGGGCTCAGGGTTACAGCCGAACTTAAAGATAGAGTCAACCAACCAGAAGTAACGATTATGGAGACCGGTATAGCCGGTCTTGCCCTGCTGGACCTGCTAGTTGGTTATGACAGAGCCATCATCATCGACGCCATTCAAACCGTAGGTGGAAAAGCAGGCCATATTTACCGGCTCAACACCCAGGCTTTTGATGCCGCCCGACATACGATCTCTCCACACGATATTGACTTCACTACCGCCCTCGAGTTTGGTAAAAAATTGGGCCTTTCCCTGCCCCAACAAATTATTATCTTCGCCATCGAAGCGTCAGACGTGCACACCTTCAACGAGGAATGTACGCCTGAGGTTCGAAAAGCAATTCCCACCTGCGTTGAAATGGTCCTCAAGGAATTAAAAAAAGGGTGACGGCTTTTCAGCTGCCACCCTTTCTAAAAGAGGGGAATTATCACCATTTTTCTTGGGATAGTCTGGAAGTGAGCCAGGTACGCAGCGGTTCATCCAGGGTACCCACTCTGGATTCCAGCCAGCGGACATCTCCACTCTCTAAGGCGGCTTTTGCTTCCGGTGTCAGACTGTAAGCTTTTAGAGCCCGGTTCGGATTCTCAGCAAGTCTAGCCATAAACCTGGAGTCATCTCTGGCCCTGGCCAACACCGATATAAGAGTCTTGGTTTCCATGTCTGGATAGCCAACCGGTGCAGTTTGTAATCGCGAGGTAGAAAACACGCCTGACAACCAGGGCCTGGCAGCCGCTGCTTCAGCAGCACGATCCTTACGCAGGTATATAAGCCAGTAAATGCTGCCTACAAACGTGCCGCCAACGATGTTGCCCAGCGTAACCGGAATCAGATTACCAATGAAGCCATTAAGACTGAGATTAGTCACCTGGCTTGCCGTAAGGCCAGCTACTTCAAGGACTTTGGCCTGCCCTGCCATAGCTATACCCATTGGAATGAAGTACATGTTAGCTATACTGTGCTCGAAGCCACAAGCTACAAACGCGGTTATAGGGAACAGGATGGCGAATATTTTATCGACAGTGGAACGAGCGCTAAAGCAGAGCCAGACCGCCAGACAGACAAGTGTATTGCACAAAATTCCGCGGGCAAAAGCCGGCCAGAAAGCCAGATTTACTTTGGCGTTGGCAATTGATAATGCGTTTACGCCTACTTTGAAGCCATCTAGCGCCCAGAACTGGCTATAAAAAACTACGAGTACTAATAACAGCGACCCTATAAGATTGGTGAAATAGACAATACCCCAGTTCTTAAACAACTGTGATAACCTAATCTTACCGCTGGCCCGGCTGCCCACCATAAGAGCATTGCCGGTGAATAGCTCAGCTCCAGCCACCACGACAAGGATCAGTCCTAGGCTGAATACAATGCCCCCAACCAGTTTGGTCAATCCGAAACCTATCTGGATATCTGTGGTAACTAAGGTGGCAAACATAGCCCCCAGTCCAATGAAGAAACCCGCCAGAATTCCCAAAAGTGAGATAGTCCAGATATTTCCATTTGCCTTGCTTACGCCTACTGCTTCCATTTTCAGCGCCATCTCTGCCGGCGGTCTACAATCAGTGGTGGCACAGTTTTTGAGCTCCTCCAGAGCGGTTTGTAAGCGAGATACCTCAACCGATGGATGCCTTTCAGTTTCCATTTTTTGTATTTCTTTGCCCCCTAATTTTAAATCTGCCATGGTTACTCCTTACCATTTCTCCTGAGATAGACGATACCACAGCCAGGTTGAAAGGCGCTTGTCCAGCTTACCAACCCAGCTCTCAATCTTCTGGATATCACCACTGGCTAAGGCTGCTTTCTCCTCCTGCGTCAGTGTGTAATACTCCTTGAGAGCTTCATGAGGGTCCTCTGCCAGGCGGTTCATGAAATCGGGCTCATCAGCCGCTCTTGCCAGGACAGATAGGACCGCCCACCTTCCGGCCAAGCCCTCCTTCGGGACAACTGTGGGTGCACTGATGAGTTTGTCTAGGTTTTCAGTGCCTTCTTCGAGCTTTTTACGAACGTGATCAGCCATTTTTAGTCACCTCCTTATTTATTTGAACTTCTATCTTTAATTTAGCAACTGGTAACGTAACTCTCATCGGCCTCGCGCCCTAATTTCGATGGGGCTTTGGGTACGTCCAAAAGTATTACGTTAATCTTGTTTAAAAACCCTAAAACAAGTTCATTTTGGCCATTGGTACTAGTTCCCTCAGACATTAACATTTATCCCGGTTACCTTAAATTGCGGATACAAAAAAGAAAACCGGGGGATTAACCTCCGTATTCCTATTCCGTTTTGTCTGACTATTTCCATTTAAGTAATTAAAGATTAGTGCTATACTAGAGGTAAAAAGGGGGCGGGCGGTGGCAAAATTTGGGGGCAAATTTTTGGGGGCAGTTCAGTAAAGCTAGGAGTTTGGGCAGATTAAAGTCAATGTTTGGGGCACCTGCCACAAAAGTGATTGCCACCGCCCACTCGGTACCCTCCTCTATTAAGGCATCACACCTTCTAGTTGTAGTAAATTAATGCCACCGAGTTTATCACTTAATTCTAGTGACCTAGCTCAAAACTAATGTTCTTTGTAACAACCAACCTCCTTATTTCCAATATACCTAAGCCTGGTTCTAACGACAGATATCAGTTTTTAACTATTCTATTTTGAAATCAGGCCGATGGGGAACACCCACCTGCCGAACTTATCGTTCAGCACCACGGCTGCCGAACCGTAGGCTGCAGCAGCGCCACAGCACAGTCCTTCCACTCCGGCTACCGCTGCCGGTATGAGGTCAAAAAATACGGCGGCAAGCAAGAAGAACAGTACAGTCAAGCTCGCGAACACAAAGATGTGCATCACCGACATCTTCAGCGTGCCTATGGTCATATAGCCGGTGAATATGCCCCAGCATACAAATAACCAGGCCAGTCCAGAGCGCTCCATTTCGACTACGCCTGTCCACTGCAGTAGAAAGTAAAAGCTCAATCCTATCCAGAACAAGCCGTAGGAAGTGAAGGCGGTGAGACCAAAGGTATCGCCACGCCGAGCATCTATGATGCCGGCAATAATCTGGGCTACACCACCCCAGAAAAATCCGTATACCAGTGGTAAAGTACTTGTGATCAAACCCAGATTGTGAATCTGCAATAGAATCGTATTCAGGCCAAATCCGGCTAAGCCTAAGGCGCCCGGATTAGCCCATTGAACCTCGTTTTGAGTAATCACCTTTGCCATAAAATTTCCTCCTATGTCACCATAATCTTACATTGGTTGATGCCGGAGAAAGCTAACACAACTGCAATAAACTTAGCATCTCTCCTTGACCAGCACTTCAACCACAGAGGGGTCAGCCAGTGTAGTAGTGTCACCCAATTGCTCCACATCGCCGGCAGCAATCTTGGTCAATATTCTTCTCATAATCTTGCCACTTCTCGTCTTTGGCAAACCATCAGCAAACTGAATCTTATCCGGTGTGGCTATTGGACCAATCTCCTTGCGGACATGGGATACCAGCGCTTTCTTGAGCTCGTCAGACTTTCCCACGCCGGCTTTTAACGTAACGAAGGCGTATATGCCTTGCCCTTTTATCTCATGGGGCATGCCAACAACAGCAGCTTCCGCGACATTATCATGAGATACCAGAGCACTTTCCACCTCGGCAGTACCTATACGGTGCCCTGACACATTGATAACATCGTCAATACGACCCATTAACCAGAAGAATCCGTCCTCGTCTACTCTGGCGCCATCTCCCGTATTATAAACGCCTGGGAATCGAACAAAGTAAGTGTTCTTGAATCTCTCTGGGTCGCCATAGACCCGGCGCATCAGCCCCGGCCAGGGCTTTTTGATAACCAAGTAGCCGCCTTCGTTCACATCAGCAACGGAACCATCCTCTCTGAGCACCGCAGCCTCGACTCCAGGAAACGGCAATGTCGCTGAGCCCGGTTTAAGTGGAGTAGCACCGGGTAAAGGTGTGATTAATACTCCTCCCGTCTCTGTTTGCCACCAGGTATCCACAATAGGGCACATATTTTTACCTATTACGTTGTAGTACCAAATCCAGGCCTCAGGATTTATCGGTTCACCTACCGTGCCCAGGAGACGCAGGGATCTCAAATTATGCTTATTAGGCCATTCGTCTCCTTCTCTCATTATGGATCGGAGTGCAGTAGGCGCCGTGTAGAAAATGCTGACCTGATATTTTTCAACAATATCCCAGAACCTATCAGGATGGGGATAGTTTGGCACCCCTTCAAACATGAGTGTGGTCGCTCCGTAAGACAAGGGGCCATAGACGATATAGGAGTGCCCCGTCACCCAGCCAATGTCGGCTGTGCACCAGAAAGTATCTTCTTCTTTCATGTCAAAGATCCACTTAAATGTCTGATAGCAGTAAAGAAGGTAACCTGCTTGAGTGTGCAGAACCCCCTTGGGTTTGCCAGTGCTCCCACTGGTATACAAAATGAACAGTGGGTCTTCAGCATCCATAACTTCAGGCTTACACTCTGTTTTAGCGCTATCAGATGCCATTTCATCGTCCCACCAATAATCACGCCCCTTCTCCATGGCAACTTCAATATTAGCCCTCTTGACCACTATGACGTCCTTCACGTCAGGGCAGGCTGCAAGGGCTGCGTCTGCATTGTCCTTACTCCGTATGATCTTGCCACCACGGTAGTAGCCATCGACACAAATGAGTACTGAAGATCGGCAGTCCAGCATCCTATCTTTCAATGCATCAGCACTGAAACCGCCGAAAACAACGCTATGAATAGCACCAATCCTGGCACAAGCCAGCATGGCAATCGGCAGCTCCACAATCATGGGTAAATATATAGATACCCTATCTCCTTTTTTGACACCATGTTTCTTAAGCACATTGGCAAACTTGCAGACCTCTCGATATAGCTGTTGATAGGTGAGCACCTTGCTATCACCGATGTCGCCCTCCCAGATCAAAGCCGCTTTGTTCTTTCTCCACGTCTTAACATGCCTGTCGAGGCAATTTTGACTGACATTGAGCTTACCCCCCACAAACCATTCATGCTTGCCCTCCTTGAAATCCTCGACAAACACTTTATCCCATTTCCGATACCAATCCAGCTGGCCTGCCATCTCGCCCCAGAAGCCCTCAGGGTCATTAATAGACCACTGATAGACATCTTTATACTCGACCAGATTCCGTATGTACGCCCGTTCACTGAATTCCTTTGGAGGATTGAATACCCTCTTTTCCCCCATCATTGAAGTGATTGTTTTTACATCTGCCATGATTAAACTCCTTTCCAGAATTAGAAATTAAACCAGTGCGGTAACACCCAATAACTGGGCATAGGCTTGACGTAGCCTGCCAGCTACCACACGCGCGATTCCTCTTGAAATTCTGCAGCCTATTTCAGGTCTGGTTACGCACAAACCGGACAACTCCTGCCCATCAAAAGCCAGTACCTTTGTATTCTCTAAAGCTTTCACTGTAGCCGTACAAACGTATGGGTCCAGCATGGCCGACCAGCCGAACACCTCATAGTCGGTTACAGCTTGAACCTGGCGCTGAGCTAGCGGCCCGACTTCCAAAATAATCCCCACTGCGCCGTGTTCGATTATGTATAACTTCTCTTCCTTGTTTCCCTGCTTGCAAATAATTGTTCCGGCCTCGAATTCTTCATAGTCGCACATTTTCTCCGCTTCACGAAGCTGCTTATCATCCAAAGCTCGAAAAATGTCGCATTTCCTTAACACATTGAACTTGCCCATTTTTTTACCCCCTTTAATTTCTTTGTGCCCCTGGTACGTCAACGGTTCCTCGGCCACACAACTGCAGCCACTTTAATTATCCTCAGCCGCCACAGCCAGTCGTATTTGACCTGGTCCTGGCGCGATCAGACCAGAGCCTCAGCCCCTTCTGTGTAAGAAAAAGTACTACCGAAAATAAGGCAACAGCTGCTATAAAACCTGCGACTGCTATAAATTGCCAATGCATTATTTCTCTCCTTTACCACTTCTCCTGACCAAGACGGCACCAAAGCCAGCTAGCCAATCGCTTATCCAACTTACCTAACCAACTCTCAATCTTCTGTATATCGCCGCTAGCCAGGGCCATTTTCTGCTCTTGAGTTAAGGTGTAATACTCTTTAAGAGCCTCGTGTGGGTTCTCGGCTAAACGTGACATGAACTCAGGTTCATCAGCCGCCCTAGCCAGCACAGCTAGTATTGCCCACTTACCAGCTAAACCATTATTTGGAACAACGGTCGGTGCACTGACTAATCTATTAAGCATTTCGCTAGTATCTCCGGCCTTCTCACCAAGCTTATCTGACATTCCCGCTGCTCATTATTAACCAGATTTTTCTGACAACTATACTGTAGCAGCTAGCAGATTGGCTCTCATCGGTCTTTAGCTCTAGTTTCGATGGTACTTTGGCCTATGTTACGTAATACCACCGAACATGTATGACCATAGTATTATTGTGCCTTCAGGCTGATATACCTTATAATTAGTATTGAACTGCTAAGGGGGTGATAGAGTGAAGGCGAAAACAAGAATTTTGCTTGCCGATGACCATCCATTGTTGCGGGAAGCATTGAGCCAGGTATTTTCTAATGAGAAAGATATGGAGATAGTTGGCCAGGCAAATAATGGCGAGGAAGCCGTCAATCTGACTTCCCAGTTGAAGCCAGATATACTGGTTATGGATATTATGATGCCTAAGTTCGACGGTCTTGAAGCCAGCCGACAAATTAAGAAAATTGCCCCCAATACCGCCATACTGATTCTCACCGCCTATGATGACGATAACTACGTGCTTGGATTACTGGAGGCAGGAGCAGCCGGTTACCTGATGAAAAGCGCGCGGGGACAGGATTTAGTGGAAGCTGTGCGGGCTATAAGAGCCGGTGAGTCGGTGCTTCACCCCAAGATAATTGAAAAGTTGCTAAAACAAGCCATGATTAAACCGGCGGGAACCGTAGACCGAAAGATAAGAGACATTCTAAGTGACCGCGAGATGGAAATGCTGAAACTACTGGCCACCGGAATGAGCAACAAAGAGATAGCCGATAAACTATATCTTAGCTTACGAACCGTCAAGGCCCACATGTCGAACATATTCACCAAGATGACTGTTGCTTCGCGAAGTGAAGCTCTAGTTGAAGGCCTCAGAACGGGACTAATTACTTTAGAAGATATTAAGCAAGGTGAATCTTCGGAATGATAGAATAAATTTGATGTTCGACTAGTATCCGTAAATAATAAAAAATAGATGAGGAGATGTATCAGCAGCAGTGTCAAATAGATGGCGAATTTTCCACATCTGCTTCTTAACCCTAATCTTCTTACTTCTTACTCTATCCCATTACCACGAACTCCTGGCTAGCATCCCGATAATAGGCCAGGTGTCTATTGCCTCGTTTCTCGGTTTATCAAGATACGCTGTTGAGCGATTTATTTATATTTTGCTCATAGTTTATGCCGGCTGGTCGCTGGGACTAAGGTTCGGCATCGGTACATTGTTGGCTTCCGGCCTTGTTATGCTTCCACGTGCAATATTCATATCATCTACCCCTATAGACTCCACTATCGAGAGCATCGCTGCGCTTACTATTGGCGGCCTGGGCATTACCTTAATTCAAATGCGCCGGGGATGGCATCAACAAAGACAAAAACTACGTGGAATTAGAGTAGCCTTGAGAACATCTCAAGAGAGCTACGAAGAGCTTTTTACAAATGCCAGTGATGCGATTTGGGTTCATGATATGCACGGCAAGATAGTGATAGCCAATAGAGCCTGTGAGAAGGTCAGTGGCTACTCGCCGGATGAGTTAATAGGTAAAAATGTTGCTGAATTCATGTCCCGTGATGCACTGGTGATAGCCAGAGAAATTAGAACCAAGCTTATGAAGGGCCAAGCTATTGACCAACGCTACGACCAGCGATTAATTAAGAAAGACGGCACAGACGCCATTGTAGAATTGTTTACCCGCCTTATTCGCGCTGATGGCAAGCCTATCGGCTTTCAGAATATAGCTCGCGATGTTACTGTAGAAAGAAGGCTGAGAGATAATCTTCGCCTTCAAATTCATAAAACTCTCATGGCGCAGGAGGAGGAGCGGAAACGAATTGCCCGGGAACTCCACGATGATATCGCGCAGTCCATACTTTTATTGTCACGACAACTGGACATCCTTATCTCCAAAAATGATTCCAAGATACCTAAAGCTTCGATTATAGAGCTCGAGCATATCGAGAACATAGCCAATGATGCTTATAAAAGTCTGCAGCGATATGCACGTGACCTGAGGCCGAGCATTTTAGACCAGATGGGACTCGTCGCCGCATTAAACTGGTTGACTGAGGAACTGGGCAAAGAATTGAGGATTAAAACTTCGGTAAAATCGGATAAATTACCTCCGCTTCCCTCAGAAGTGGAGTTAGCCATGTTCCGAATTGCTCAGGAGACACTGAATAATATACGAAAACATGCTCAGGCGTCAGCGGTCAATATTACAGTACAACTTACTTCAAACAATTTGAAGATGTCTATCACGGATAACGGCAAGGGCTTCTCGACATCCAGATTGACCGGTGACCTGGCGAAAGAAGGAAAGCTGGGAGTCCTGGGTATGGAAGAACGGGCACGTCTTATCGGAGGTACTTTACAGATAAAATCGGAGCCCGGCAAAGGTACAACTGTGATCGCCAGGGCACCAATCTGGACTCGACAGAAAGAGCTTGTCCCGTTTATTTAAATAAAGTTACCTTTGCCTGCAGTTTATTTTGCGCTTCTCTATAAAATCGGAAACAGCAAATGGAATCGCCGAACACTCCACAGGTTAAACAACTTATTCGCCAGGCTATAGCTGAAGACCGGAGCCGGCAAGACGTGACTACGAAGGCATTGATACCTGAGACCCAGATGGGCAAGGCATTAATCATGGCCAAAGGCAGAGGTATCATAGCCGGAACTGGTATAGCCAAACAGGTTTTTCTCAAAATAGACCCTAAATTGGAGGTGGATATTCTTATCGAGGACGGCAACGAAGTTAAGCCCAGCGATATTGTAACTAGAATTGAAGGTAAAACTTCAAGTATATTGAAAGCCGAGCGGGTGGCATTAAACTTCTTGCAGCGTCTTAGCGGCATTGCCTCGGAAACAGCCCGCTATGTCCAGGCCGTCAAAGGTCTACCGGTTTACATCACGGATACCAGGAAAACTACGCCGGGACTGAGAACGCTGGAAAAATACGCCGTTCGTGTCGGAGGCGGTAAGAACCACCGCATGCATCTGGCAGACGGTATTCTGATTAAGGACAACCACATTGCAGCGCTCCGCCGTCGAGGGCTGAATATAAAGGAAATTGTAGCCAATGCCCGGCAAAAAGCTCCACCCGAACTTAAAATTGAAGTTGAAGTCAAGACCCCCGAGGAAGCTGTCCAGACCGCTGAAGCCGGCGCCGATATAATTATGCTCGATAATATGAACCTCGAAGACATGCGCCAGGCTGTCCGGCTAGTTAAAGGCCATGCTTTAATAGAAGCTTCGGGAGGAATTACTCTGGAAAATGTCCGGGCTGTTGCCGAGACGGGTGTTGACCGTATCTCAATAGGAGCGCTTACTCACTCGCCGAAAGCTCTGGACATTAGCTTAGAACTTGACTAAAACTTTCAATCTGTCATTTCGACAGGCCATGAGCCCTTAGCAGAGGAATATCATCGAGAATACTTTCTGTCTTTCCGTCAGCCGCTATCTTGCCTTCATCCATGACCATGGTCCGATGGCACAAAGCCCTAACCAATTCCAGATCATGGGTGGCAATGATTTTAGTTATTGGAAGCCTATTTAGCAGTTCGACCAAAGACCACTTGCTTCTTGGGTCAAGGTTGCTGGTAGGTTCGTCAATTACCAGAATCTCCGGGTCTAAGGACAGAACAGTGGCAATGGCAATGCGTTTTTTCTCACCGACGCTCAGATGATGAGGGGAGCGCTGCTCATAGCCCGCCATATTCACCCACTCGAGTGCCTGGGCAACGTGCTGTTTCACCTCAGATTCGGTTAAGCCCATATTTATAGGCCCGAAGGCAACGTCATCAAAAACATTCAACGAAAAAAGCTGGTCTTCAGGGTCCTGGAATATCAAGCCGACTTTCTTCCTTATCTCTTTCAGATTTTTTTCTTCCACAGTCAATCCGCAAATCTTCACAGTACTATTGCCGCGGAGGATACCATTTAGATGAAGCAAAAGTGTCGATTTCCCGGCACCATTAGGGCCAATCACCGCCACATTGTCACCGGGCCAAACAACCAGGTCAACGCTACTTAGCCCCCTATGCCCATCGGGATAGTTGTAAGAAAGGTTTTTAATTTCTATTACTTTGTCCATAACGCCTACAACCAGATAATGTATGGTAAAACAAGTACCAGACTAAACGCTGCACCAAAATAGGCGTCGGCCTGTTTGAATCTCAGTTTATGCAAAGTGCGAACTTGACCGTCAAAACCTCTGGCTAACATGGCGGCATATATTCTTTCACCCCGCTCGTAGCTCCTGATAAATAAAGTGCCCACCATGTTGCCAATAGTCTTTAGATGATGAAGCCGGCTGCCTCCAAAATTACGGCTATCGCGAGCTTGTTGTATTCGCATTACCTCGTCGACCAGCACGAAAATGTACCTATACATAAAAGAAAGTATCAATATCATCACCTGCGGCATTCCCAATTGCTTAAGTGCTTTTAGTAAGTCATCGAGCCTGGTTGTCGATGACAGCAAAATCAGAGCCAAAATACAGAGCCAAGACTTAACTACAACATTGGCCAGAATCAGCAAGCCATCATAGGTTATCGAGATTTGCCACAGCCAGATATTATAGCTTCCAGCCACCTCCCCCTCTTTAAAAAAGGGGATAAAGATAGCAATCAACAAAACAAAGGGCAAAATCACCAGAGATCTCTTTAGAACATAAGCGGATGGCAACCTGGAGAATGCCAGCATAAAAGCAATAATGGCAAAATAAAAGGCAAAAACCCGCCAATTACTGGTCGGCGTCAACACAACAGCTACGATAAAAGCCAGGCTGGCAATAAGCTTAGTCCGCGGGTCAAGCCTGTGGATAACGCTATTCAGGTGGCTATATTCGTCAATAAAGCTATGCTTCACCTTTTGTCCTCAATAACTTAGCCAGCCCATAGCCAATGCCAAAGAGTATAAGAGTGCCCACTATTCCAGCCAGAATTGTGGCCACAGCTTCATTCGTCACTCCAGGTACCACATAATCAGGGAAAATATTGAAGAGAGGGGCAAGAGCTACATGAATAAAACCTTTATCTTCAGCCACCCTTTCCAAACCATCTGGCGACGAAGAAGCCAAAGGAGACAATATTACCAAAAGCAAGGCTAGAATCAGGACTCCATGCCACCATTTGAATTTCATTCCTGTCTTTACCTCCTTAAGTAGCTTGTTGCAGTTCCAGCAGGTCAGGACGCGTACCCATAACTAGGGCAACCACCGCGACTGTGATAAGCCCTTCACCGACACCGATGGCCATATGAACTATCCCCATGGCCGGGATGGCTATTTGCCAGGGCACGGTGCGCGAAATAGAAAGCTCGGCGGCGCAGGCCAGTGCCGATACCACAACTGATATCCAAGCTCCTACGCCAGCGGCGACCAACCGTCCCGTCTTGCTGCCCCTTATAGCGGCAAATATGCCCTTATAAGTGAAATAACTGACAAACACGGCAATCACGCCCATATTGAGTATGTTCGCGCCCAGCGCGAGCAGACCGCCATCCTGAAATATGAGACATTGGACCATCAGCACACAGCTCATTATCAGGACCGCCGACCACGGCCCTAATATGATTGCAGCCAGTGCTGCGCCTACGAAATGCCCAGAAGTCCCTCCAGCCACCGGGAAATTCAGCATTTGCGCTGCGAAAATGAAGGCAGCCAAGACACCCATCATAGGCACCTGCCTCTCACCCATTTTCTTGTTCGTCGCCTTTACTGCATAGGCCACGCTGCCAGCAGCCACTGCGATTCCGGCTACTGCCACCGGTGTACTGATGAAACCATCTGGAATATGCATCTAAAAACGTCCTCCAATAGCTTTCTATTCAATAAAATGCAACTGCAACTAATTGCATTAATACCCAAAAATAAAAATTGCTTGGCTCTGCTAAGCCTTATCCTGGCATTCGGAACACAGGCCGAAAACAGCCGTATGTTTTAAATCAGCTTTAAACTGATGTTTTTCCGAAAGGACGTCTTCCAAAGGAGCCAGTGCTGATTCGGGCAAGTCGATTATACTATGGCATTTCTGACATACCAGATGATGATGACGCCCTTTCTCGGCGGGATGGAAGCGAACACACCCGTCTCCCAGGGCGATCTCGTTAACCAGCTCAAGTTCCTTAAGCAATTCCAGTGTCCGGTAAACCGTAGAAATGTTGGCGTAAGGGTATTTCTCTTTCACCCTGGCATATATCTCCTCGGCACTGACATGTTTATCGGTATCATGCAGAGCCTCGACCACCATCATCCTTTGCGGTGTCAATCGATAGCCCATTCCCCTGAGCACTTGAGCGCAACTCATATCGGTTAAAGTATAACAAAAATAGTGCCTATTTGCAACTAATTGCATTAGCAATTAATTGATATTCAGTGAATCTTATCCCTGCTATCCAGTGCTATGGTGACCGGCCCATCGTTATGTATTTCCACCAACATGTGTTGCTGAAAGCGACCTGTCTCCACCTGAAGCCCGGCATCACGTACCCGGCCAATAAAAAAGTTCACCAGGGCTTCCGCCTGTTCGGGCGGAGCCGCTGCCTCAAAACTTGGCCGGCGCCCTTTCCGTGTATCAGCCAGGAGGGTAAACTGGCTTACAATCAGAATCTCGGCTCCGGTTTCCAGCGCCGAAAGATTGAACTTACTGGCCTCATCGGCAAAGATACGGAGATTTACTATCTTATCGGCCATGTAAATTGCGTCCCTCTCGGTGTCCTCCCGAGCCACACCAACCAGGACAACTAAACCACGGCCGATTTTTCCAACAACCTCGCCGTTCACACTCACCGATGCTTTGGTGACTCGCTGCACAATTACTTTCAAATCAACTCCAAGTCCTTAGTCCGAGAAAAGCCTACCTCAATATTTTACGGAAGCAGTGTATCTGAGGCAAATTGACACCTAAAATGTGATAGAGTACAATTATTTTTGCTTAGGACACGGAGGAGCACTAATGATAGAGATGACGATTGATAGCATTCGGGTAAGCCTGATGAACTATCAGCACGTGGTAATCCTTAAGGAGAAAGAATCAGACCGCTACCTGCCTATCTGGATTGGCCCATCAGAAGCAGATGCTATCTCGATAAAATTGCAGAATGTTGACTTAGCACGGCCCATGACACATGACTTACTGAAAAACGCCATCTTCGCGCTGGAAACAGCATCTGGCACGGTAGTGAGTAAAATTGTTGTAAATGACCTGCGCGCTGATACCTTTTATGCGCAGATTATTTTCGAGTCAACTGACATTCCAAAACCGGTAGGTGTTAAGTTTACACCCGAAAGCAGTTCGCGCCGGGGACATGACAATGGCTCGCGGCTGTCTATTATCTGGCAGGGAAGAGAATACAAACTTGAAATAGCCAACGAATGGCAGGAATCAGGCGATAGATTCATTGAGGCAATGAATGAGGACGGCCTGATGTTTGTACTTCGCTACGACAAAGGGACCAGTCAATGGTTACTCACCAGGATAAAGCTTGATTCCCGACCCAGCGATGCCATCGCTTTGGCGGTAAGAGCCACAGTGCCCATATATGTTGAGGAGGCAGTCCTGGACAAGGCCGGCATCATACTGGACCGGGAAACGGGAAAGCCTATACCCACAGATAAAAGTGGGGATAAACCAGGTACTAAAGGGAAGGTCGACGAGCAAGAGTTGAAGAAGCTGTCAGCCTTCAAGGATTTCATTAATACACTTAACCTGGACGATTTAGGTAAGCGTAAATCATGAATATTTATACGCATGTAGTGGACTCACTGGGTTCGTTCAAAGCGAACCACTTTTAGCTGAGCTTTTTACCTAGTTGCTTAACAATTACGTAGATTTGCATACGACAAACGTGGCGGTTGCGGGTAAGGCTGCTGGATAGACACTAAACAGATAATGCCGATCCAATGTGCTCGAACTATTTCTGGAATCGGCTTTAAGTACATATTAAAATTAGTCCTAAGGTCGATGACAGCTATTTCCTAATCTGCTAGATTATAATGTGTTTCGGCAAAGAGCATCAAAGAAGATAGTGACTTCTCCAGCTTATGAAACTTTGTAACTCAAACGCCGTAAGACACATAGAGCGGATTACAGAAATAGCAATATGACTTTACTTCAAGAAAAGATCTACTACACAGTGGCGCAGCCTAAGCCCAATAAACCGATATCAAAGGAATGGGTCCGCCCACTCTGGTTTCTTTTCACCGTTGGCTGGTATGTAGCCTTGAGCATTACTATCCCAACGATGATAGGCTTCTGGCTCGACAGCCCGGGAAGGTTTGACAGCCGCCCTTTATTTACACTCATTGGCTTCTTCCTGGGCACATTGATTGCCTTTTACGGCCTGTACCAGATGCTGCGCCGATTCTATAAGGAGCAAAAGGAGCAAGACAAGGGCAAGGAGCGGAAACTGTGAGATGAATATGGGTTGTGGCTGCTCAATAAAAATCATGGCCTGGGTGGCTATTATTCTACTGGCTCTTTTATTAACCGGACTCGTGGTTGGGCCACTAGGCTCGAGTCTACTGGGCATCAAAGCTCCCAGCTTCCTGGCTGTCGCCAAGCCCCAAGTACAACTCCCATCGGAGGGCATAGTCCACATCTCAGCATTTACGATTACCAATACTCTCATAGCTGCCTGGTTAACAATAATAGTTTTAGGTGGTTTATTTTACGCCGCCACCCGCAAGATGAAATTAATACCGGGAAAGCTTCAAAACTTTGCTGAACTGATCGTAGAAACAATGTTGAACTTCGTTAAAGGCGTAGCCGGAGAAAATCATGCTCGCACCCTTTTCCCCTTAGTAGCCACTATATTCCTCTACGTTTGGACTAATGCCTTGCTGGCCCTTCTACCATTCTTTGGAACCATAGGTATTATCGAGCACAACGGTACCTTTATACCTTTGCTCCGGGCGGCAAATACTGATATTAACCTTCCCCTTTCCATCGCTATAATCTCCTTTGTCTCTGTTGAATTTTGGGGGCTACGGTCACTCGGTTTCTTCCATTATCTCAACAGCTTCTTTAATTTCGGTCAAATACGTGACGGTTTCGTAAGTTTGTTCAAGGGGAAGATCCGACCTGCCATCAGTGGTATTATGTTCGGTTTCATTAACCTGTTCATAGGCGGACTGGAAATTCTCAGCCATTTTATCCGTATCGTCAGCTTCACCTTCCGTCTCTTTGGCAATATGACAGCCGGTGAGATATTGCTGTTGGTAGTCTCGTTTCTAGTGCCATTGGTGGCATCTATACCCTTCTACGGGTTAGAATTATTGGTCGGCGTTCTTCAGGCACTGATTTTCGCCGGCTTAACTCTTGTATTTGGCGTTATTGCCATGGCTCCGCATGAGGAGGAGCCGGAGCATGCAAATTAAAAAAGGAGGATGAAGATGACACCAGAAACTATGAAAATGTTGGCTGCAGGTCTTGCCGGAGGGCTAGGCATGATAGGACCGGGCATTGGACTCGGACTTATTGGCTTTGGCGCCATGCAGGCCATAGGACGCAACCCTGAAGCCAGAGGGCCAATCTTGACCAACATGATTTTGATTGGCGCTTTGGCTGAGGCAGTGGGAATCTACGCCTTGATCGTAGCTATCCTGCTGGCTTTGGTAGTATAACAAGGAGAATTAGAAATGGAAGAAGGTGGACTACCAGGTTTCATAGGCGGCCTTATCAGCGCAGCTATAACCATCGGTGTTGTAGTAGCTTTCAGCATGATAATCCTGGTCTTTATTTTGGCTCAAGCATGAGCTCACCAAGCTTAATAATTCGGCCTCGATTCAATGGCTGGCGCCTAGCTGCCATTACGGATAATCAATGAACTAAAAAAGTCAGGTGATTGTATGGAAGGTATTGGAATTAACCTACCACTGTTGGTGTCTTTTCTCGTAAGCTTTGCCATTTTGTTTACGGTACTGAGCATATTCTTGTATAAGCCGGTGCTCAAGATGCTCGAGGACAGGCAAGCTAAAATAAGGGAGAGCCTGGAGCAAGCCGAAAAAATCAGGCAAGAAACTGCTCATAGCGAAGAGGAAATCAAGGCTCAACTGGAAAAAGCGCGCAAAGAGGGACAGGGCGTCATAGCCCAGGCGACGCAAATAGGAGAAAGATTAAAGGAAGAAGCAAAACAAGGTGCTCGCCAGGAGGCTGAGTCATTGATCGCCAAAGCTCGCAGCGAGATACAGCGAGAAAGAGATAAAAGTATTGAGGAATTACGCGCCGAATTTGCTGATATCGCTATCCTCGCTGCAGAAAAAGTCATCAATGAAACATTAGATAAAAAGAAACATCGCAAAATCATTGATGAGGTGCTTAAGGAGAGCACCACTTTTGAAAAGAAATAGAAGGCTGTGTTCAAATGCCGGTAACAACATCTGTTAAACGATACGCTCAGGCAGTCTTCGAGATTGCTCTGGAAAGCAATAAACTTAAAGAGTGGCAGTCTAACCTGACAAAGATTGCCAAACTCGTAGAAGATGATGAATTTGTAGGCCTGGCGGAAAATCCCAAAATACCTTTCGACCTGAAGACAAAACTGGTACAAGAGAAATTGGGAAAAACAAATCCCATGGCCCTGAATCTAGTCTATCTACTAATTTCCAAGGGAAAGCTCAAAACGGCCGGCCAAATCTCAGACGAATATAGCCGCTTATTGAATGAGCACTATGGCATAAAAAATGCAGAGGTTACCACAGCCGTTCCGCTCGACGATGTGGAAAGAGAAAAGCTTGGTCAGAACCTTGAAGCACTGGTCGGAAAGAAAGTGAGCATGAACGTTCAAATCAATCCGGATATTCTGGGTGGTTTTATCGCCAGAATAGACGATAGCCTTATCGATGGTAGTATCCGCAACAGATTAGAAATGTTAAAGAAGAGGTTGGCTGAAACCCGGAAATAACTACCCATAAGGGGGTGAAAAATGACAACAGGTGGTCGAGATATAGTCTCTGTAATTAAAGAGCAAATCAAGCAATTTGGGTCTACCGTAGCCATGGTAGATGTGGGAACGGTAATCGAAGTAGGCGATGGCGTGGCTCGCATCCATGGACTTCAGGGAGCCAAATATAACGAGTTGCTGGAATTCCCGAATGACATTATGGGCCTGGCTCTCAACTTAGAAGAGGACAACGTCGCCGCAGTAATACTTGGCGATTACACCCATATCAAAGAAGGCGACGAAGTCCGCAGCACGGGCAGGGTAGTTGAAGTTCCTGTAGGTGATAGCCTTATCGGCCGTGTGATAGACCCACTGGGCAATCCCTTGGACGAGGAAGGACCGATTAAGACGACCAAGACCAGACCTGTAGAAAGGGTTGCGCCTAACGTTGTAATGAGACAGCCGGTAAACACACCAGTCCACACTGGGATAAAGATAGTGGACGCCTTGATTCCTATCGGCCGTGGGCAGCGTGAACTTATCATCGGTGACCGGTCAATAGGCAAATCAGCCATCGCCCTAGACACCATCATCAGCCAGAAAGGCGGCGACCTTATCTGTATTTATGTGGCTATAGGCCAGAAAACGTCTAAGGTAGCGCAAGTAATAGATATCTTTAAGAAGTACGGCACCATGGAATATACCATAGTAGTCGTTGCTAACGCTTCTGACCCGGCGTCCTTGCAGTACTTAGCCCCCTACTCGGGTTGTGCTATCGGCGAAGAATTTATGGAACAGGGAAAAGATGCATTGGTTATCTATGACGATTTAACCAAGCACGCCTGGGCTTATCGACAAATATCATTGATCCTCAGACGACCACCGGGCCGCGAGGCTTACCCGGGTGATGTTTTTTATCTTCACAGCCGACTGTTGGAACGAGCTGCCAAGTTAAACCAGGAGCTGGGCGGAGGTTCTCTTACGGCTCTGCCCATTGTTGAAATCCAGGCCGGTGACCTGGCTGCTTACATTCCAACTAACGTTATTTCTATCACCGACGGCCAGATTTATCTGGAGACAGATTTGTTCAATAGTGGTATTCGCCCGGCGCTAAATGCCGGCCTATCGGTATCGAGAGTTGGTGGCAATGCCCAAACCAGAGCCATGAGACAGGTAGCCGGCAAACTGAGATTGGACATGGCACAATATCGCGAACTGGCTACATTTGCTCAATTCGGTACCGCCGACCTGGATAAAGCCACACGTTCACAGATTGAACGTGGACAACGTGTCACTGAGATACTAAAACAACCTCAATATACTCCAATGTCTCTTGAGAAAGAGGTAACTATCCTCTATGCCGTGACCAACGGCTATCTGGATGATGTCCCGGTTGAGAAAGTAGCCGCCTTTGAGCAGGCATTCCACTACTTCATGGAAACAAATCACCCTGAAGTCAGCAAACTTATTATCACAGATAAAATGATAAAACCCGAAACTGAGGAATCGTTAAAGAAAGCCATAGCGGAGTTTAAACAAGGCGCGAGCTATTAGAGGAATGAATGATTAGTCCTCGTCTTCTTCGTCGACGCATACGCAGTATTCAGAGTACTGCCAAAATCACCAGGGCAATGGAGATGATTGCCACTGCCAAGATGAGGCGCGCCCAGGAACAAGCTTTAGCCGGGCGACCCTATAGCGACAAAATAACGCAGGTAATTGCTGACCTCGCCGCTGAATTTGCGGGAGACAACGCCGCACACCCATTGCTTGAGAAAAGAAAAATAAACAAGATAGCTGTCGTCCATATCACTTCTGACAGGGGCCTATGCGGCGGATTAAACGCCAATATGAATCGTCTTACAGCCAGGTTCATCCTAGAACAAAGTGTACCAGTTACCCTCATCACTGTTGGTCGTAAAGGACGAGATTTCATGTATCGCCAGCAACGCGACGTTAGAGCTGAATTCACCAAAATCAGCGACCGCCCGTCAATGCTGGAGACATTGCCCATATCTCACATTATTATCGATGATTACAGCACCGGGTATATCGACCAGGTGTACCTGGCCTACACCAGGTTTGTTACCACGATGGTCCAGAATCCCACATTAGAGCTTTTACTTCCCATTGAGCCGGCAACTATACCAAAAACAGAAACCAAGGAATTCATTTATGAACCGGACCCCGTATTCGTTCTAAACCAACTTCTACCGCGTTTTGTAGAGATGAGAGTATATCATGCCATTCTCGAAGCTATTGCCAGTGAACAATCGGCTCGAATGGTAGCCATGCGTAGCGCAACTGACAACGCCAATGACGTTATAGAAGAGCTGACTTTGATTTTAAATAAAGCCCGTCAGGAGATGATTACCAAAGAACTACTTGACATCACTGGAGGCGTTGAAAGCCTGCACTAGAGGAGATGAGACTATGAACAAAGGCAAAGTTATTCAAGTGATTGGAACTGTGGTCGATATCGAGTTCCCGCCGGAGGGATTGCCGGCTATTTACAATGCAATCGAAATTAATCAGAACGGTAACAAAATCGTTCTTGAGGTCCAGTATCACATAGGCAACAATTGGGTTCGGTGCCTGGCCTTATCTCCTACAGACGGATTACAGAGAGGTATCGAGGCTATTGATACCGGAGCGTCGGTGACAGTACCGGTAGGCAGGGCTACATTGGGAAGACTATTTAATGTTTTTGGAGAGCCATTGGACGACCTCGGGCCTGTAAAAACCAAGGAACGCCTGCCGATACACCGCCCCCCACCTCCGCTGGAAGACCAGGAAACATCCATTCAAATGCTGGAGACAGGCCTAAAGGTTATAGACATGATTACCCCGTTTACCAAAGGCGGCAAGATCGGAGCCTACGGTGGCGCTGGAGTTGGTAAAACGGTCATCATACAGGAATTAATTCATAACATTGCTACTGCACATGGGGGCTTCTCGGTTTTTGCCGGCGTGGGAGAAAGGTCCAGAGAAGGCAACGACCTTTGGCTAGAGATGAAGCGGTCCGGAGTTTTAGATAAAACAATGATGGTTTTTGGCCAGATGAACGAGCCGCCGGGAGTACGAGCCCGGGTAGCTTTAACCGGCGTCACCATGGCAGAATACTTCCGTGATACCGAAGGGCAGGATGTCCTTCTGTTCATTGACAATATATACCGATACATCCTGGCCAATATGGAGGTATCAGCGCTGCTTGGCCGAATGCCTTCGGCTGTCGGTTACCAACCTACGCTGGCTACCGATGTCGGTGAACTGGAAGAAAGGATTACCTCTACCAAGAGAGGCTCAATTACTTCTTTTCAGGCCATTTATGTTCCGGCTGATGACTATACAGACCCGGGAATCGTAACCACGTTTGGCCATCTTGATGCTGTAATCTCGTTAGAGCGCTCCATTTCAGAGCTGGGTATTTATCCGGCTGTCGACCCGTTGGCTTCCTACTCCCGCATTCTCGACCCCCAAGTCGTTGGTGAAGAGCATTATCAGGTCGCTCGAGGCGTACAGCGCGTTTTGCAGCGATACAAAGACCTGCAAGATATAATTGCTATCTTAGGAATGGAAGAACTAAGCGACGAGGACAAAGTCACCGTAGCTAGAGCCCGCCGCATCCAAAAGTTCCTATCCCAACCAATGTTCGTCGCCGAGGCCTTCACCGGCACCGAAGGCAAATACGTCCCCATTAAAGAAACGATTCGCGGCTTCAAGGAGATTTTAGACGGTAAACATGACCAGCTCCCGGAATCTGCGTTTTTCATGGTTGGAACTATTGAGGAAGCCGTAGCCAGAGCCAAGAAGCTTGAAGAGGGATAATGGCAACACTTAAACTCGAAATCATAACCGCTGAGCGCCAAGTTTTCTCTGACGACGTCAATACTGTAGTTGCCCCGGGCGTTGAGGGAGAGCTGGGCATACTGCCGCATCATGCTCCTTTAATAACCATGCTCAAACCGGGAGAGGTCCTCATAAGGAAGGACAGCGAAGAAACGTATTTGTTTGTTTCCGGCGGTTTCCTTGAAGTACGTCCCGACAAAATCATAATCCTGGCCGATGCTTGTGAGCGCGCTGAAGAAATCGATATTGAACGCGCTGAAGCGGCTAAACACCGGGCTGAAGAAAGGCTCAAAACCCGTACTCCGGAATTAGACGTGGCACAAGTCCAAGCTGCTCTTCTTCGTTCTCTTGTCCGCCTTAAGGTAGCTGAAAGGAGACGTCGAAAATCGGAACTGCGGTGACGGTTTTCACTAGGTAAAGACAGCTAATTATCTGCAGAAATTGTGGGGTTAGTAATAGGGGAATACAGACCTGCTTTGAATATGACAGGTCAATTATAAAATCTCAAGCCTGACGCGAACACCCTCCTTGGTCGCTACCACACGTAGCAGAGTCCTCATCGCCTCAGCCACACGACCCTGCCTGCCGATTACTCTACCCTTATCATCCGCAGCGACTTCTAGTTTCACCACCACCATACTCTTGTCATCAGTCTCCTCAGTAACTCTTACATCATCAGGTGCATTAACAATAGACTTGGCGATGTATTCTATTAGCTCCTTCATTATGATGACTCCTCTGTAGTTGATTTGGCTTTCGTTCCGGCTTTGGTCTTCACTTTTTTCGGCTTTGTTGCTCGTACATTCTTTTCAGCAACCGGCTTGAACTTATCCACTACGCCGGCCTTAGTAAGCAGTCTTAATGCAGTTCCCGTTGGCTGGGCGCCATACTTAAGCCACTTCAGTGCTTTTTCTTCATCAACAACAAAGGTCTCTGGCTCAGTCAATGGATTATAATGCCCGATAATCTCAATAAATTTACCATCGCGTGGTGACCTCTCATCAGCTGCCACCATACGATATATAGGTTTATTCCTGGTACCAATCCGCCGCAATCTTATCTTCACCATGGGTTATCTATTTAGATAGGCCTCCTTGAGAATTTTTGTAGGCTATTATGCACCCAACGCACCTAAACTGTCAATACGGCTCTACTTCGGATGTTGCCTCCAGTGTACTCAGCCATTATAATCAATAATGTGAAAATACATAATTTGCACGGCTGGCAAATAAGCGTTGCCGAAGCTAAACAGATACAATTGGAGCTGGCCAGCCAGATATCTCGCCAAAGCGAAACTATCAAACCCAGATTTGTCGCCGGCGTCGATATATCAGCTCCAGACTCCACTGGGATCGCCCGGGCTGCCGTGGTCATTCTCAGCTACCCGGAACTGGAGGTTGCTGAGGTAAAGACTGCTAAAGATAAACTCAGTTTTCCCTACATACCCGGCCTTTTATCTTTCAGAGAGGCTCCGCTTATACTAGCTGCCTGCCAGAAACTATCCATAAACCCCGACCTTATTATGGTAGACGGCCAGGGAATTGCCCACCCCAGACGCTTCGGAATCGCCTCACATCTGGGTCTACTCCTCGATATGCCGAGTATAGGTTGTGCCAAATCACGTCTGTGCGGAACTCATTCACCGGTAACTGCTGAAGTTGGCGATTATACTGAACTTATGGATAACGGCGAAATCATCGGTGTCGCTCTATGTAGTAAAGTCAATGCTAACCCGATTTATATCTCTATCGGTCACAGGATTGATTTGTCTACAGCTATTCACTGGGTGATGAGGTGCTGCCGCCGCTATCGGCTTCCAGAGCCCTCTCGACTAGCTCATCTTGCTGCCAGCGGTAAATCCATGACCATCGTTAGCAACCGCCCGCAGAGATTGCCTGTCAATCACTTGTTATAATAATCTAAGTGTAGAATAGGAGTTATTAGCCATGCAGGAAGAAAAAGATAAACTGGAAGCTCTAAACCGCCGAATCTCGGATATGCTGGTGCGTCTTTGACATTCCAAGCAGGGAAAAGGAAACCGCCAGGCTGGAGACTGAGACCACACAGCCAGACTTCTGGTTAGACCAAACCAGGGCGCAGTCTATCATGCGTCAACTGGGAGCAGCTAAAAACACCGTCCAGACCTGGCGTCAACTGGAGAAAGAAAATACCGAACTTCTTGACATGACGACATTAGCTATCGAAGAAAACGACCAGTCTCTTCAAGGAGAAATACAGCAGCATATCGAGGAAATAACCTCTCAACTCAATGAACTGGAAACCAGACTGCTGTTGAGCGAAGAATACGATGCCAGAACTGCCATCTTGACTGTGCATGCCGGCGCCGGCGGCACCGAGTCCCAGGACTGGGCAGAAATGCTTTTCAGGATGTACTTGCGCTGGGCAGAGCAGCATAAATATAAAACTGAAATACTGGATACCTCAACTGGCGAAGAAGCCGGCATCAAGAGCGCCACAGTAGAAATTAAAGGAGATTATGCTTACGGTTATTTGAAGTCAGAACATGGGGTTCACCGTCTAGTTCGCCTGTCTCCGTTCGACGCCGACCACGCCCGGCATACTTCGTTCGTTCTGGTTGAAATCCTTCCTGAAGCCGAGGAGGAAATAGATATCAAAGTAAAAGCTGAGGATTTGAAAATAGATACCTTCAGGTCGAGTGGACCCGGCGGGCAGCACATGCAAAAAACAAGCAGTGCTGTTAGAATAACGCATCTTCCCACAGGGATGGTAGTAAGTTGTCAAAGTCAACGTTCTCAGCGACAGAACAAGGAAAGTGCGCTGAAAGTGCTATACGCCCGGCTTCTTGAACTGAATCGTGAGGAGAAAGAGATTGAAAAAGCCAAACTTAAGGGTGAGCGCATTGAAGCCGGCTGGGGCAACCAGATCCGAAGCTACGTCCTGCACCCCTACCAAATGGTCAAAGACCATCGGACGAAATATGAAACCGGCAATGCTACCGCCGTCCTGGATGGAGGACTGGATGATTTTATCACCGCCTATCTGCGTCACAAACTGGGAGTGGGAAAATGACTAAATGGTTCATTCCGCTAGTCCTGGCCGCTATTCTGGTTATTACGCCAACCATTACCCATGCCCAGGACGGAATTTCACTGCTTGACAGCTCGGCGCAGATATATTTTCCCTCCGCACTGGCGTTCAACATCAAGGCTCAAAGCCAGAATAATATCATTAAATTGCGCCTGCATTATCAGGTTGACATGATGAACTACGCGCCGGTAACCGACGAGGCCTGGCCTGTATTCACCCCATCTACAAAAGTACAGGCACAATGGGTCTGGGATATGAGGAAAGCCAACCTGCCGGCCGGAGCGACAGTCACATACTGGTGGACAATTGAAGATACGTCCGGCGACCGTCTGACTACCCCCTCCCAAAAAGTTCGCTTCGATGACCTCCGCTATAACTGGCAGAAAGTAACTTCAGGTCAAATTAGCCTATTCTGGTATAAAGGTAACCAAGATTTTGTTGACCAACTGATGGCTGCCTGTCAACAGGCATTGGATAGACTGGCCCAAGACACCGGCGTATATCTCAAACAACCGGTTAACTTATACATATATGCCACTACGGAAGACCTCCGTGGCGCTATGGTTTTCCCGCAAGAATGGACAGGTGGTGTCGCTTTCACTGAATACGGCATCATCGCCATCGGTATTCCTACAAACGAATTGGACTGGGGCAAAGGGGCTTTAGCTCACGAACTGGGTCACATGGTAACTCATCAAATAACTTTCAGCCCTTACGGAGCTAATCTACCTTTTTGGTTGGACGAAGGCTTAGCTATGTATGCCGAAGGCGAGCCAGACGCCTATCTCGAGTCGGTACTGCAAAAGGCAATCGATCAAAACAACCTTATTTCCGTGCGCAGTTTGGCCAGCCCGTTTTCAGCCATACCTGAAGAGGCTTATATCTCCTATGCTGAAAGTCAAAGCCTCATTCGGTTCCTCATCCAAAACTACGGCAGAGATAAAATGCTTCAGCTATTGAATTTATTCAAAGAAGGCAACACCTACGATGATGCACTAACCCAGGTTTACGGCTTCGACCAGGATGGACTAGACGCAATATGGCAAAAATATATAACCAGCCCGGTGCCAAGCCAGTCTAAAGTGAAGTTCGACTCGCTCCGGGAAGCCGCTAAAGGAAAATCTATCTGGGACGAGATATCAGGCAAGATGGTAACGGCTGATGCATTATTGGGGGTTGATTGAAGAACTCTTTCACTGTGCACGACCTGCCTCTCTCAGAACGGCCCAGGGAGAGGTTATCAAAGCTTGGCAGTGAAGCTCTCTCCAGCCAGGAGATTCTAGCCTTGATTCTTGGTCGAGGAATCAAAGGCGAATCGGTAATTGTCACCGCCCAAAAACTGCTAAGCAGATTCGGCAACCTTAAGAATCTGGCTTCTGCCTCCATTGAAGAGCTGACACAAATAAAAGGTATCGGCCCGGCAAAAGCCGCTCAAATCAAAGCCACCTTTGAGTTGAGCAAACGGCTGGAAAATTCCTCAAGCGAAACCACGAAAATAACAGTTAAATCCCCTGAGGATGTTGTAAAAACGGCTAGAAACCTGCTGAAAGGTAAGAAGAAGGAACATTTTCTTGTAATCTGCCTGGATACCAGAAATCATTTGATAAAAACCAGTACCGTCTCCATAGGCAGCCTTGATTGCAGTATAGTGCATCCGCGTGAAGTGTTTAAGGACGCGATCTCTTCCAGCGCCGCTTCAGTTATCTTTATACATAACCATCCCTCGGGCGACCCAACGCCATCAGAAGACGACATCAAGATGACTAAACGCCTCATTGAAGCCGGTGAAATAATAGGCATCGAAGTCCTCGACCATATAATTATCTGCGATAGTGAACATCTAAGCATGAAAGCGAAAAATCTAGTATGAGGCTCAAAGACCAATGAAAAAGATATGGTATTTTACACTGCTCGGCGCTATTATTTGTTTTCTTGTTGCCTTGCCCTTTGTCATTAAATGCCAGCCAGGGACAACACCAACATCTATTCGAGAAAAGGGAGCTCTCAACCTCTGGGATAGCGGCCCGATAACCCTTGACCCTGCAATATCCAGTGAGGCAACTTCACAAACCTATGTTATGCAAATCTTCAGCGGCCTAGCCCGTCTCGGTGCTGAGGCAGAACCTGTGCCTGACATCGCTGAAAGGTGGCAAATAAGCAATGGCGGCCAGACTTACACTTTTTACTTGCGCCAGGGAATAAAGTTCCAGGATGGTAAGGAGGTTACGGCGCGCGACTTTAAATATTCATGGGAAAGGGCCTGCCTTCCTGAAACCAACTCACAGACAGCAGCTACTTATTTAGGCGATATCATCGGGGTGAAAGATATGTTGGCGGGCAAAGCTACGGCAATCAGCGGCGTCGAGGTTATCGATGACTACACGTTGAAGGTCACCATCGATGCACCCAAGGTCTATTTTCTGGCCAAGCTGACCTACCCTACCGCGTTTGTTGTCGATAAAGCTAATGTGGAATCTGGCAAAGACTGGTGGATGAAGCCAAACGGGACCGGCCCATTCAAGCTTATGGAATGGAAAAAGGATGACACGTTAGTGTTGGAGCCGAATGAGTTTTATTATAATCAACCGGCTACTGTCAAGGTAGTTTTTCATCTCCTTGCCGGTATTCCTGTGTCATTGTATGAAATGGGCGAAATCGATGTGGCTCAAGTCGATGAGTATAATATAGAGAGGGCAACGGATAAACGCGGTCCGTTTTACAGTGAATTAACCACATTCCCCGAGTTGAGTTTCTTTTACATAGGTTTCAATACGCAGAAGCCCCCCTTTGATGATGTCAATATCCGGCGCGCTTTTTGCTGCGCAGTGAACAAAGAGCGAATCATCAAGATAATCATCAAAGACGTGATGACCAAAGCTGACGGCATACTGCCACCGAGCATGCCCGGCTATAACGAGAAACTACAAGGCCTTACCTATGATGTAGCCAGGGCTAAAAGCCTGATCGCCAGTTCAAAATACGGCAGTGTTTCCAATCTGCCACCTATCACGCTGACCGACTCGGGATTAGGCGGTAATATACCGGAATATTTAGGAGCCATACTCCAGGACTGGCGGGAAAACCTTGGTGTCGAAGTAAGCGTTAGGCAGCTTGAGCCGGAGATATTCTCCTATTTCTTAAGACAAGAGGCGGACCAGATGTATGTCAGCGGTTGGATTGCTGACTATCCCGACCCGCAGAACTTCCTGGATATACTATTCCACACCGGTGCCGAATATAACACCGGTAATTACAGCAACCCGCAGGTAGACGCTTTGCTTGACCAGGCCGGCATCGAACAGAATGAGACCACTAGATTTTCCCTGTACCAGCAAGCAGAGCAAAAAATAGTAGACGAAGCCGCCTGCCTGCCTCTGTGGTTCGGAAAGACTTATCTTCTGGTAAAACCTTATGTCAAGAACTACAAACTGGACATTCAGGGTATTCCCACATTGAAGGAGGTAATTGTAAATGACTGAACAAGCTGGACTGGCAGCACCGTGCGGGATTCACTGCGGCATGTGTCCGTTGTATAAAGCGTTGTCAGATGAGAAATTGAGAGACACTCTGGCACAACGTATGAATATCCCTCCGGAAAAAGCTACGTGCCCGGGATGCCGAGGCGTCGAGGGCCACTGCCCTGTCATAGGCGAACAGTGTGCCACTTTTGTCTGCGCCCAAGAGAAAGGCGTGGACTTCTGTTGTGACTGTTCGGAATTTCCCTGCTCCAAACTTTTGCCTTGCTCTGACAGGGCAGAAAGTTTGCCTCACAACATCAAAGTCTATAGCTTGGCTCTACGAAAGCATAAGGGTGAAAAAGCCTGGAATCAGATGATAGACCAAATCTATTCGCTGTATTACAGGGGTCAAATGAAGATTGGCAGAGGGCCGGCCCCACGCACCTAGGCAAATTCCTTTATTCCCATAAATCTTCCATATCTTTTTCTGTTTTCTTTTTCAGCTCGGCGGCTTCAAGAAAACCAAGCTCTTTGTAAGACTCGGCAGTGCCATACTCTCGAGTCTTAATAACCACCGGCATAGGTACAGCGTGGCCGAAGATAAGCGCCTGTTGCTTGGTCTCCAACTTGGATAATACCGATTTTAACTCGCTTTTGCCCGACGTACCTGTGAGCACGCTGTCGAGGTCCCGCTCATCATCCAGAAGGCAGGTTATCTTCGTTCCTAATTGCGACATGATTTCGCCGTCTATACCGCTGGGGCGCTGGTCGATTACGAGCAAAGTAACATTGTATTTCCTCATCTCCCGGGCGATTCTGCCGAAGATGGTTTGAGATGAAAATTCAGGATTAAGAAAGCGATGGGCTTCTTCAATAGTGATAACCAGAGGGTGGGACGGCGCCACCTCTCCACCCATTTCCCGCTCTGCGTTCTCCCGATATTTTGCATGTATTCTCCGGCTCAGTAGATTAGCCACCAGAATATAAGCAGCAAAGTCATCAAATCTGCCGAATTCAAGTATTACATTTATGCCCCTGTCTAAATATTCCAGTATGCGCTGGACTGAATTTTCGCGTGCACGTGGTACCAAAAAAGAAAAACGCCGCAAGTTCTCCAGTCCGCGCCGTAAATTACGATAGGTGCTGTCATGAATATTCAGTCTGGAAATTAATTGCTTACCGTCTTCTTCGTTCAAATTCAGCACGGTCTCCAGCCATTTTCTATCGCCGAACTCCCGCGCCAGTTGATAGACCGTTTGAGCCGAAACTTCGGTAAGGTTCAGCGTCTGCCGGAGTAATTCAATGTCTTCAGGCTCGATTTCGTCATAACCTATCCTGACCACGACATCGGTGCTAACTCTTCTGCGTTTAGAGCTTTCCTCATCCAAAGTAAAAATTGCCACTTTCGACGGAAATAGTTGCTTTAAACCCTTTACTTTGTAACCTTTCTCTGTTTTACCTTCCCAACCATACTCGCTGTGCATGTCGAAGACCAGGCTGACCGCTGCATTTTTTTGCAGCATACCAATAAGTAGCAAACGGGTAAGAAAGGTCTTGCCCGTACCGCTCTTGCCGAAAACTCCATTGGAACGCTTAACAAATTCCGGGATATCAAGGCAGACCTTGGTCTCCATATCCAACGGTGTTCCTACATAAAACCGCTTTTCATCTTCAGCACCGAAAACTATCTCAACATCACGCTGGGAAGCCAGCTTCACTGCCGAGAAATGTGCCGGCACCGTCTTCGCCGGTTGAGGCCCCTCAAGTATGCTGGCGGCATCACCACCTATCGTCAACATGGGCAACACCCGAAGCTTACCGTAAGTAGTGGTGCCGGTGACTACCTGAGCAATAAATGGGTCGGAGATATCAGGCGGTGTTATGGCTACACTCGGGTCGATAGTCTCCAGGCTGACATCGGTAATCATGCCGAAGAAACGGTGCTTTGCCCCTTCGATGGCCACGTACCGACCCACTGCCATGTCCTCTACTGAAACCGGTGCATCAAGCCTGACCTCCACACCCCGGGTAAGGGAACCGGAAACCACAACGCCTAAACGGGTCTGCTCTTCGGAGCTTTGGTCTGTCATTACTTAAGCCTCTTTAGAAGCGAATTCAATCTATTGACATCGCGGCTCAGCATACGGGCCAGCTCTTTACCGGCTTTGACCAGAAAAGCATTGGGGTCACCATGGGCCCGGCTGGCGTAACGAAGACAAGCACCGGCGACCTCATCAACCGGGACAGGTATTCTAGCATTCACAATCAAACTGAGAAAATCTAATGACTGCGTAAACGCCCTGACTTCTTCAAGCCGACAGGTCTAGACAAAGCTATGAATGGAAGCAGATTTCGGCGGCAGATAGTGATGCCAGCTTTTCCCTTCGACATGCCCTACTATCAGGACTCTGAAATCCGTTGTTAAAAGCCTGGATAGCTGCGGATTGGCCGCAAAAATCTCCTCCTCCGCCTCCAGATTCTCGCCTCTAGCCACCACACGCCGCCCCGGCTCAAGGCTGTGAGTCTCTACATTATAGACAACGCCATAGATTTCAATAAGCTTGTCCTGCGTTTTCACCAGACTGCCCAGAGGCGGCGCCTGGTTGAGCTTATAACATTGAGCTATAAACTCGGCGCTGCCGGCCTCAACAACCTCCCCTATTTTACTCACCTTATCCATTTTTTACCTTTGGTTTTTAACTTTTTATTTTTCTTTATATCCATCTCGCTCTCTTGCTTTCACTCTTAGCCGAGCTCTCCAGAAAAATTCCATCCTCAACAAGAATCTGGTTCACCAGTTCCCAGAACTGCTCCCGGTCAGCAGCGTTCACCACCGCTTGCTCATGCGCTTCGCTCAGTGCAACCGGGTAACCTAATCCTCGCCGGCATTGGTCTAAAATTGTGGAATGAATCAGCTCAACCAGTTTCTCATTTTCAGCTACCCATAGCGGAACTTCTACTCGGGCTACTTCCCCATCTAGCCTGACGTAGAAAAAGTTGATCTCATTAGCTCCGTAGTATTTAACAACGACTGAAGAGCGGCTGCTAAATAAGGCCGACCGCTGCCCGGGGGCTAACAGCCGGGCAAAAAGGTCACGGTCGAGCAAGCCGCCCACAACATCACATTCTCTGCCTTCAAACTTGCCCGAGCAATAGCGGTCGCAGTCTACCTGTTGGTGCGGACAGATAGCCAGACGCAGCAGATTAACCACCTCGGTGCTGCGGGGAAAACTGATATAACTGGCTACAGCCAGCTGCCGACGCCGGTTAAGCTCTTTTAACTGGCTAAAGTATTTTAAAAAGCCGTCTATCAAAAGCTCACGGATAACAAAATCGGGGTAGACCTGCTCAGCCAGGCGCCACAAAATCAGGGAGCCGTCAAGCAGCGCCACCAAAGGTAAATCTGCATCCAATTCCTTTATCCGCTCAGCCAGCCAGCGGCATTCCTCTATACCGCGCTTTATACCCAGAAGCTGCCCCTCTATCGGCATCTGGCGGCCGTCGGCGGAGGTAATAGCCACCTCTCCATCTTTGAAATACAGGGATGGAAAGTTCAAGAGCTGAGCATCAGGATTTGGACCGTACTGCAGCTGGGCCACGCCGATGTTGATAAGAAAGCAGTGAGCCGACTGGTGGCGGTCAACATCGATGTGAGAACCATCGCTGGCCAAAATTATAAAATCACCGGGGCAGCCTGGCGCCGTCTGCGCGAGGTCGATACTTTCCTTTAGACCGGCTACCAGCCAGGTGGTCTTGCCCGCCTCAACCTTCTGTTTTAAACCGTTAATATCAGCAGCACAAGACTTAAAAGTCTTCAAGGCGAATTCAAGCTTAGCCTGTTTTTCCCCCGCCTTCGACTTCAAGCTGGCGGCTAAATCTACAATCTGACCGACTAATTTAGACAGGTCCAGCGACATATTTCTCCATGATTGCCCCAGTATATCACGAGGTCCCATCCCTAACAATCGCTGGGTAGTGGGCCAATTTGGACATAAGGTTATATTCAACTTTAAAACATGATATTGTATAATGCACACATATGGATTGGCAGGTTGTATTCTATATTGATGATGATGGTAGCGAGCCTGTAAAAGATTCCATTTTAGGGCAATCTGATGGGGCGATAGCAGAAATTTTACATGTATTCAAGTTATTGAGACAATTCAACATTATGCTGGGAAGTCCTTATGTAACCAAAGTGGATAAATCCGGTATTAGGGAAATTAGAATCAAACACAGTTCGGATATATATCGTATTTTTTTCTTTGCTCACACAGGACGCACGTTTGTATTATTGCATGCTATTATGAAAAAGGGGAACAAAATACCAGAAGGCGATAAAAAGATAGCAACACAAAGAATGAAAAATCATAAATTAAGGTCTTGACATATATAACATATGTGTTATAATATAATATGTAATGTTATATAATGTTATTAAACGTTAAATAGAAAGGTACAACAATGGCGAACAAAAAAGGCACAAGATATGAAGACTTTGAGGCAGAATTACTTGAAAGACCAGGAATTAGCAAAGCGTACGAGGCCTTGCGTCCTAAATATGACATGATACGAAGTTTGATAGAACGCAGAAATCAATTGCGTATTAGTCAAAAACAACTTGCAGATCTTATTGGAACAAAACAACCAGCCATATCTAGATTGGAAAAGGGTGATTGCAATATCAGTCTGAGTACGTTTTTTAAAGTTGCAAATGCTCTTGACTTAGATATTTCTATCGAGGCACGAACAAAAGTTAAGCAAATCCGTAATAAAGTTCCCGCTTAAACCGAATAGGGCAAGCATATGAGTGAGAAACCAAATGAGGGTGCGATTTCCTAAGGATTACAAATTCTGGAAACATGGCAAAGAAACTCGTAGCCAACTACTACCCTTCCAGGACAGTCACACTTAAAAGATTGGGGCCGGTATGCGTGCCAATGACAGGACTAACATTCGACAAATAGATTGAGGCTTTTGGAAATACGGAAGCCATGCGCCTGGCAAAAGTCTTTGCCTCATCCACGTTAGTTCCGTACTCTACAGCCAGCGCTTTCACCTTGCTGAACTTCTCTGCAAACTCAAAAAGCCATTCGGTAGCCTTGGCTCTGGAACGCACCCTGGCAGCAGGAAAAGCCACACCGTCTTTTAAGCCGATTATCGGATTCATCCTGAGCATGGCACCCAGGAAAGCCTGCACCCTGCCGATACGACCTCCCCTGGCTAAATATTCCAGCGTATCGAGAGTCACCCGGACATGTATTCGAGGGATAGTATCTGATATTAAATTTATTAGTTCGTTGAGGCTGGCTCCGGCTATCGCTTTTTTAGCCGCCTCCATAACCAATAATCCTTCCCCCATTATGCCGAGCGTGGAATCAGCAACCTCAACCTCGCATTTTCTTTTCATTAGCTTGATACCCTGTAGTGCCGCGTCATAGGTGGCACTCAACTTGCGAGATACAAACACGCCTAGAATCTGGCTGTACTTTGTAGCCAAATCATCAAAGACTTCAGAAAACATGCCTGGGCTGGGTGCGGCGGTAGTAGGCAGCACAGAACTGTGCTCCAGCTTATCGTAAAATTTCTCAGGACTCAGATCAACCCTATCTTTATAGGTCTCGCTGCCGAATTGAATATGCAACGGAACCACTGTAATTTCCAGCTCTTTCACAACTTCAGGTGGTAAATCAGACGCGCTATCAGTAACCAGTTTGACCATAAATGCCTCCTGTAGTCCAGAGCGCTTGGTTATCCGGGAAAATGCCTAGTTATACGAGGTTATTATATGCTATTTTTACTGCTTGTTCAAGATTACTTACTCGTGGGTTCTCTTGCGGAGGGGGTTGTGAATAAATTTAGGCGGTGGTATGGTGGGGCGGAGGAGGTACAAAATGAGAGAAACTGTATATATGGTCAGCGGTCTATTAGTAGGTGCTGCACGTGGGTGGAGGCATATTATGCCCTGGTTTTCGTTAATTGCGGCTTTTATTCTTGGCTGGGGGTCGAGCATGGCAGCTAATTGGGCGGGTGTTTTAATACGCAACCATGCATTAAAGCGAATGCGCAGGAATATAAAAGTGACGCCGAATGTTAACCCAAAAGCTAATAATCGGCAACAGTCATTTTGGACATTTGATGTAAAAACTAAAATCGGTCACTGGTTGCCTGGGTTAGGGAAATTATCTTTAAAACTATTTGCAAAGGCTGTATTTGAAAATAATAGAGCTATTGTTACGGGGAATGTCTATGAAGTCACATCAAACATTGATGATAGAAATACCATGTTTTCTTTATTTTCGAGTGAATACCCGAAAACCATTGCTGTGATGTACCGTAAGGGAATGACGGACAATTTGCAGCCTTTAGATACCGTATGGGACATTGATTTAATAGGTGATTGGAAGATGACACTTCGAATAATAGAGGAGGATGGTGAAATACTTTATCAGAGAGTATTTGCCAAATATATTAAGGATGGTAAACCCAATATAACGGCATGAACTGCAAATTCTGTAATTCACCCCGCACCATGAAATACGGCTCTAAGGCTGGCTTTCAGTACTACAAGTGCAATAACTGCCATCGTAAATTCTCAGGCCGTCTGGCACTTGAAGGTATGCGCTTCAATGCAGCTACAGTAGGTGAATCAATGGGCTTATTCTACGATGGGCTATCTCTAGCCGACATCAGCCGTCATTTACTGGTTACCGAGGGTATAAAAGCAGACCCCGTGACAGTCTGGCGCTGGGTAATCAAATTCTCCACACTAGCACAAGGGATAACCGAGAAAACCAAGATAAAGACATCTTGGCGTTGGATTATCGATGAAACCATGATTAAGGTAGCGGGTAGGAATGTCTGGCTGTGGGATGTCATTGAGGCGAGAACTCGCTTCTTACTGGCTACTCATTTAACCCAAACTCGGAACATGCGGTCAGCCATAGCGATACTCAGCGAAGCCAGAGACCGAGTTATAGGTACGCCGAGCTACATTGTCTCAGACGGCATGGGAGCTTACCCTGACGCCATTGAGCAGGTTTTCGGTGCAGATAGTAAGCACATCAGGGCTAAGGGAGTTACAGCCGAAATAAACACGAACATTATTGAGAGGTTTCAAGGCACAGTTAAGGAACGAACAAAAGTTATGAGAGGCTTAAAGACAATGGAAACTGCCAAAACAATCTCCGAGGGCTTTATCGTTCACTATAACTTCCTTCGCCCGCACATGGCGCTCGATAACCAGACACCAGCTTTCGCTGCGGGTTTAAAAATGCCCTTCAAAACGTGGATAGAATTGGTTGATTATGTGAGTAAAAATGGCAAAACAACCTAAATGCAAGAGAACCTACTCGTCCGGTACATTAGTTAAACCACATATTTCTGTCATCTTGAGAGGCAATCTATTGCCCATTATGTCCAGCTTTGCTATCATAGATATGCTCTTTTTCATAGATTGCTTCCCAGCAAATTTCAAAGGGCAAAATAGCAATGAGAGTCGGCCTGATTTACGACCCGGTCTATCTGGAACACGATACCGGGACGCATGTCGAGAACAGCCAAAGGCTGACAACCACCATGTCCCTTCTGGAGGAGACCCACCTGAAAGACAAACTTGTCTCGCTGTCACCACGTGCCGCCACTATTAATGAATTAGCAGCTGTGCACGCACCCGAATATATCTCTAGAATTCAAAGCCAAACGGAAAGAGGCGGTGGTTGGCTCGACCCTGATACCGTAACGTCGCCGGGCTCATACAATGCGGCCGTGTACGCTGCCGGCGGTGCTTTGACAGCGCTTGATGCGGTGATGAACAGACAGGTCAATAGCGCTTTCGCCCTGGTCAGGCCGCCCGGGCACCATGCTACATGCTGGCAAGCTATGGGCTTCTGTATATTTAACAACATAGCTGTAGCCGCCAAGTACGCCCTAGCCAACTTCGATATCAATCGAATACTTATTATTGATTTCGATGTCCACCATGGCAATGGCACACAAGATACGTTCTATGCTGACCAGCATGTCCTTTATTTCTCCACGCATGAATACCCGTTTTATCCAGGAACGGGCAGCATCGATGAGACCGGAGCCAGAGATGGCGAAGGGTTTACCGTCAACGTTCCCCTGCTGGCCGGCTGGGGTGACGATGAATATCAGACAGTTTTCGAAGATATCCTGGCACCGGTGGCTAAGCGCTTCGAGCCGCAGCTAATCATGGTCTCCGCCGGTTACGATGCCCACTGGGCTGACAGCCTGGCGTCAATGCAGCTAAGCGTCTCAGGTTTTGCCAGGTTGACAGAAATTATTAAGACCTTAGCCGATATGTTATGTCAAGGGCGCATGGTTTTTATGCTGGAAGGTGGCTATAACCTTGAAGCCTTGTCTCTATCTGTGGCTGCTACACTTGATATTCTTCGCGGAAACAATCAAATTGCCGACCCTTTGGGCAAAAAGGAGGCAAGGTCAAGACCCGTGAGCTTTGACAATTTCATAAAAATGGTGAAGGAGATTCACCAGATATAGTCTTGATTAATGTTCGAGTCGGCAGAAGGTAGGCAGCGTTTATGTTTAGGCGGTGCTCGTGGCTTCCTTTTTCCGAGGAGAGAGGCCCTTTTCCCAAACTACCAAAAGCTGCCCGGCAATGCACAGGGAAGAATAGATTCCAGTAGCTATGCCAATCATAAGCGCCAGCACCAGAGTATGAGTAGTCACTCCACCCAGCAGATAAAGCGCCACTATAACAAAAAGAGTAGCCAGACCCGTATTCAGAGAACGACCTAACGACTCAACGATGCCGTAGTTTGCCACCACCGCGAAGTCACGGCTCACACCTCTCTTGTTGTTCTCTCGAATGCGGTCGAACACAACCACGATATTATTCACGCTGACGCCGACAACTGCCAGAACACCCGTGACAAACAAGGCATCGACTTCCAGGCCGGCCGCCCATCCCAAAATGGAGAATACAGCGACAACCACTACCAGGTCATGCGCCAGAGCAATAATAGCGCAGGTACCCCACCGTATGGGGTTAGGCATTTTACGAAATGCCCAGGAAATATATAGCAAGATGCCTATGGCAGCCACAACCACAGCGATGAAAGTGTTGCGCACTGTCCCGGCAGCTACAGTCGGCGAAACAGAGTAAAGGCTACTAATCGTAATTGTAGTATCTAACCCGGTCTGCAAACTGTCCTTGAGCTTGGTTGTTTGCTCAGTGGATAATTCCGGGAGTCGAATAAAGAAATCACCTTCGCCAGCCGGCTGAACAACAGCCTGGTCAAAACCCAGGGTGGTTAGCTGCTGACGTACCTGGGCTAACTCCACCGCCTTATCGAAGTGTAAGGTCATAGCTGTGCCGCTGCTGAAATCTACTCCCGGTTTAAGACCGAAGACCGCCAATGAGATTATGCCGGGAATGATTACAATGGCCGAGATAAGGAAAAACCAGTTTCTTTTACCCACCAAATCAATCATTGCTTCGCTACTCCATAAGCGCCCGGGCTTTTAGCCATGCCGAGCCCAACAATGGTACGCAGGAAAGTCCGGGTAACCACAACCTGTGTAAACATGCTCAAGGCCGTACCGATGAACAGAGTTGTAGCAAAACCCAGAACCAAAAAATTGCCGAAGGTATTTCCCAACCAGTAAAGGACGGCACAAGCGATAAAAACGGTTACATTAGCATCAAGAATGGCTGACCAGGACTGGCGGAAGCCCTCTTCTATCGCCGCCCCAAGAGTACGCCCGCGTCTCAATTCTTCTTTCAGACGCTCGGCTACAAGGACATTGCCATCTACTCCCATGCCTACCGATACCAGAAAACCGGCAATACCGGGAAGCGTCAAAACTACCGGAATTAACTTAAAAATAGCCAGGTTCAAAACCACGTAAACTATCAGTGCCAGGCAGGCCATGAGACCCGAGAAACGGTAATAGGCAATCATAAATATAATCACCATGGCCGACCCGATTATCCCGGCCTGAAGACTTTTCTTTAGAGAATCCTCCCCCAGAGTAGCCCCAATATCTCTGCGTTCAACCAGAGTCAGGGGGACATCCAGAGAGCCCGAGTTAAGCTGTATAGCTAGTGTTTTGGCTGCTTCTAAATTAAGACCGGTAATAACGCCTTTCTCCTTAATCACGGATTGCACCGTTGGCGCCGAGATAAGCTGGTTATCCAGGAATATGCCCAGTGGTTTCTGCAGATTGCGCTGGGTAATCTGTTCAAACAGGACGGCGCCTTCAGAGTTCCATTCGAAAGCCACTTCAGGCTCGTTAGTCTGCGGCGTTAAAACCACCTGGGCATTCGGCTTTAGATACTTGCCGGCAAGCTCCCTTTCCTGTCCGTCGCTGCCTTTAGCTTTAGCAATGACCCACTCCGGATTGCCATTTTCATCAAGCACCGGATTGCCGCTGGAATCGACCACGCGTTCTCTGAAATCAAGCTCAGCCGTCTGACCAATAAGCTTAAGTGCCTGGTCGATGTCCGTGACTCCCGGAAGTTGAACAAGAACAAAGCTACCCCGTTCATTATTAATCGACTGGACTATAGGCTCGGTTACACCATACGCATTAACTCGGCGCTCGATTTTCTGTTTTACACCATCGATGACATCAGCATTTGACTGTGCCGGGTCCTTCTTGGACAGGTCAATGCTGTAAACCAGATGGCTGCCTCCCTTGAGGTCAAGCCCTAAGGTGAACTCATTCCTGCCAAATATGCCATTGCCCGGCCATATCACCCACAGGCAGAAACCGAATAGAACCAGTATAAAAATTAGTAAGGGTGTATTTCCTCTTCTCAATTAACTACCTGTAACTACCTGTTTCTATCAATTTGATTTGGTTGCATAATCTCAACAGGCCGTGCCGCCTGCCGTTTCTCCAATTCTTTGCGCACCAGTTCCAGAGCTTCGTCTCTGGTACTCAGTTCTTCAGCCGCTTGAGACTCTCGCACCTCGGCCAAAAGCTCGCCCAGCAAACGCCCCGGCCTCAAGCCGAATATATCCATTAAATCGTGACCATCTATCAACTTGACCGGCAAAACCTTAGTTTCTTGCCTGGAATGCTCAGTCAGTATAAAACTAATCAACAGATTATGCTGTTTCCATTCTTCAATGTCAAGTTTCGGACCATGCGTAGCCAGATAATCAGCCAGGGCTATAAATAATACATCGATTCCCGCACCCTCGGTATCACGAAAGTAACGATAAACTGCCCGGCTGGTAGGCAGACCGTCGTTAGCCATCTGAGCCGGACGGAGATGGTGATAAATCAGATTCTCCACCAATCTTGTCTCCCGACTACTGAACCGCAGCCTTTCCAAAACTGTAACTGCTATAGCCGCGCCCTCTTTTCCATGACCTAAAAAACGTGTCCTGCCCGTTTCATCAACTGTCCTGGTCGCCGGTTTAGCGATATCATGCATCAGCGCGCCCAGCTTAAGCAGCAGCCTGCGATTGCTGCCGCTGGACACCTCTTCATCGAAATGCCGACTTATCTCTTCCGACCACGGGGTTGCGGTTAACAAATCGTCCTCACCATATTTCCACTTGCTCTCTCGCAGCAATAATTCGGCCGTTGCCACGGTCTCCACTGAATGGTTGAAGACATCCCAATAGTGCTCCTTCGGCTGCCTGGCTCCTTTCAGCTCTTGTAGTTCTGGAATTATCGCGATAAGTAAACCCAATTTATCCAGATAGCGTATCGACGCGGCAGAACCGGGTAGGGCCAACAACCTCACCAGCTCTTCTCGCACCCGCTCACCTGGTACCAGCCTGGCTAGTTGGCAATCTTTTCTAATCAGACTTTCGGTTGCGGGCGCAATCTTGAAGCCAAGCTCAGCGGCTAATCTGACAGCCCGAAGCAGCCTGGCCGCATCGTCGATAAAAATCCGTTGACTTACAGCGCGGATTAACTTCTTCTTCAGATCGCTTTTTCCCGAGAATGGGTCAATGAGTTTAGGTGAACCGAAAATCAGAGCTTGAAGCTCAACCGCCATGGCATCGATGGTGAAATCGCGCCGTGCCAGGTCGTCCTGTATATCGTTTGAAAAAGAGGTGAAGTCCAGGTGCCAGAGGTTCTCGCCGGTAATAACCACCCGAGCTATCTTATTGGTTTCATCAAGCAAAACATATTTTCCATCGATGGCTCTGGCTACTTGCTGAGCTATGCTCAAGGCGTCACCTTTTACGGCAATATCGATATCGTCTGTCTTCCTGCCCAGCAGCCAGTCGCGAACGAAGCCACCGACTATATAAGCGGGGCAGTTTAGCTGGGTGAGAATATCGGATACCTTGGCCAGTAGACCAAGCAGGTCTTGATTCATTTTTGACATCGCCCCAGATTATACTGCCGGGGCGATGAAATTGTAAAGACTAAAGTCTATCCACCGTTATACTGTAGAGAAAGCCAGAACGAAGCAATCTCGGGAGGTAAACAGTGTCGAGATTGCTTCGTTCTGGCTAATTGGAGGTTAATGCGTTGCTTACGGCATGGAAAGCATTAATGCGCCCTTTAACAGCACCGGTAAGTCCGTCACAGCCATTCTCAATGGCGGCTCTAACCTCGTCATTGACAAGGCCGTCGTTATTCCTATCTTTCTCTAACGCAAAGAGCAGGCCGGCCAATCCGGATACATGGGCTGCGGCCATCGAAGTGCCGCTCTTGCTACCATATTTGTTATCAGGCAGTGTAGAATAGATATCTACGCCGGGAGCAGCCACATCCACCCAATCTCCTTGACTCGACCACGAGGCCACACAATCGTTACTGTCGGTGGCCGCCACGGCAATACAATTCGAATAGTAGGCCGGATATACTATCTTGTCACCTACAAGGTTGCCAGCCGCAGCTATCACCACGGCTCCCTGGTTCCAGGCATAGTTGATTGCTTCCTCTAATCTTGGTGATGGCTCGGTGCTAACCAGACTCATATTTATGACATTGGCGCCGTGGTCCACTGCCCAGATAACGCCCCTGGCTGCCACCGAACTATCGAACCTGCCCTGGTCATCAGCTACTTTGACGTTCATTAAGCGACAATCAGGTGCTAAACCGGCAACACCGGCACCGCTCCCCGCCCATGCGGCGATGACGCCGGCTATATGTGTCCCGTGGCCATATATATCGTCAGTCGTTAGGCTGTCCGTGAAATTCACTTCGGCTATCACTTTGCCCACGAGGTCCTCCTGCTGCTTGTCGATGCCCGTATCCAATACGGCGATGACCACGTTGTTTGCCCCTGATGTAACTTCCCAGGCCTGAGGCGCCATAATCTTCGGTATAGCCCATTGCCTACCCGAATAATCACCATTCGCAGCCATTACCGCTGATTCATGAGCGCTAGATTCAAACTCTGAAGGGAGAACAGCTACAGTGCCTGATGCGTCAGAGATATTTTGCACAGCCGGCATTAATGCAAAAGTTGCCAGGGAGCAAAGGAGGACAAGCAATAACAATGTAAACTTAACGCTGGCCATATCAAAACTAGTGTATACGGTCTGGTCTTTTTCCGAATCACCCGTAGGTCACGTTTTGACGCGTAGTTTAGTCACGCTGTAAACTAGTACTAATTCCTAAACGGGTGATTCCCTGCGATAAATCTGCCCCAAATGGCCAGAAATGTGAAGATTCGGTGAAGTTTTAATGAAAAAATCATGTAAATCCTATTGACAAACAATTGATACTATGCGAATATGTACTCAAACATACACTGGGGATTCTGTTTGGATGAATTCCAACACGGCTCAAAGCAGTTTCCGAAACGAGCCGACAGGTAGGTGATTAACTAACAATAATTTATAAACACTACAACGTAGGAGGGTGGGGCGATGAAGCACCAGCCGCAATTTGGTCACTTGGCTGATGCCGAGCCAGTAGTGAAACCGACCCATTTTAGCGGTCGGTTTTTTTATTCGGAAAAAGGGGAAAAGGTATAAGTGGCTTTTATCGAAATCAAATAGCCGGAGGTTTCAGAGTGAAAAAGAAGATTTTTAGCATTTTATTTGCCTTGGTGCTGTCGCTAAGCTTCAGCCTAGCGCCGGCAAGCCCGGTGAAGGCAGACGGTTCCTTTGTGTTTCCTGGAGGATCGATAACGACAGGGGTAGGGGAGTGGTGTGGTGGTTCAGGGACAGTGTTTCCAGCAACGTTTAACTTAACTGCTGGCGACTTGGTCCTGTACGCGATGAACGTGGACATGAAGGACAGTCGTACGCTCAACTGGTCCTGCCCTTATACGCCTCCTTTGCCAGCACCTACCTTTAAGACCGGTTTTCAACTTGGAATCACTAACCAGACAGCTCTTGGACCGTGTATCAATCCCAGGAGCTCCGCATGGATGAACCAGATGTGGGCTGGATGGAATCAGGCTCTGTATTATTTGAGTCAGCAATGGTATACAGATGCCACAAACCAGTTCCAGGGACCGGGTTTTGGCTGGAACACACCGTATCAGAACGCAGGGTCACAACTTGCGAATGGCGGATATCATTGCACAGGCGATGCGGAGTACGACACATTTGACTTTAAGATGATATTCCATGACTTGGGGCCGGGCAATGGTTTCCGGGTTACTGCGTTTCAGCGTGTGCATAAGACCACCAACCCTTTGAATAATGCGGCTATGACGTGGTTCCAGATGTTTGATGCGCCGCAATATCAGGATGTACCTGAAGCCGCCGTAAATAAATCTGCGGTCAATCCATTCGTATTCGTCGGGAACTGGGAATATGCTGCTGGCGACGGTACTGTGACATGGGGTGGTGTGGCGGCTGTTCAGGGAACTCCCACGGAAGTGTGGGTAGACGATGACTGGGCAGGTAAATATGAGGGTGAGATAGTTGATGGGCACGTCTTCGGCTATGATGCCTTCGCCACTATCCAGGATGGCGTCGATGCCGTGGCTGGCAGCACGGTGAATGTGGCGGCGGGGACGTATGATGAGCAGGTAGTGATAAACAAGAGCCTGACGTTGCAGGGTGCTGGTGATACTACCATTGTAAAGCCTTCTTCGGCTGCCATACTCACGCAGGTGTTCAGCGGCTTGTCCGCGGGTGGCGGCACGAAGCAGATTGCCGGCATCATTGTAGCCAACGTTTCCGATGGCAGCGCGGTAACGGTGAAGAATCTGAAAGTCGATGAAAGCAGTGTTACCACCATGCCGACCGGAGCCGATTACCTTGCCGGTATCTTCTACCGTGAGACCGGCGGCACAATGGATACTGTCAGTGTGGTTGGAGGAGGAGCTTTGGATTCTACTTCAGACCGTGGCTATGGCATGTATCTCTCAGCGGCAACGAACACCGTCTCTGTGGAAGTCAAAGGTTCAACAATCACGAACTTCGACAAGGAGGGCATAAACGCCAAGGGAAATACGCTCACCGTCAACATACATCACAACACGATTACTGGGCGAGGTCCTCTACCTGTCGGGGACGAGGTTCAGAACGGCGTTGATATCGGCTGGGCCGCTGTAGCGACGGTGAATTATAATACGATTAGCAACCTTGAATATGTCCCGGAAACATGGTGGGCCGCGGGCATCCTTTTTAACAACAGCGGTGGTTCCACCGCCAACAACAACATCATAACTGACTGCCAATTCGGGATCATAGCCCAGGATAGCAGCGTTGCAGCGCAGGCTAACACAGTGACTGGCGGAACGGTGGGACGAGAGCCTATGGGGGCTCAGTACTATACGGCGGGTTCATACACTGTTTCCTTTGTGGGCAATACCGTGAGTGGCGTAAAGGACATCCCCGGGTGGGAGGAAGCGGCGATTATGGCTCAAACATACGTCGCCGGTGCATCCCTAGCAATCACCATAGATAATAACCAGCTCACAAGTGGGTCAACATCGGCTGACGGCATCATAATCGGCGATACTTCTGCAAACGACGCAGCTGGAAGCATCGCGGCCACCATCACTAACAATACCGTCTCTTCTTGGGTAAACGGTATTCGCTTATTCGGCTCTGTGGCCGCCGGTAGCACCCTTATGGGCAATATGTTATCTAGCAATGGTAATGGCATCCTGGTTGAATCCGAAGTTAACGCTGCCAATGTCAGCGCCAGCTTCAACAACATCGTCTGCAACACGGTTTACGGCGCTAACAACGCTGGCATCGGTACTCTGGACGCCACCAATAACTGGTGGGGCTGCAATGACGGTCCTGGAGCCGTCGGCCCGGGCAGCGGCGATAAGGTGTCAGACAACGTCACGTACGACCCCTGGCTGGTGCTCAACCTGAGCGCCAACCCGCCGAGCATCCCGGCAGACGGTGTATCAACCTCCGTCATCACCGCGGACATGACCAAGAACTCTGATGGGCAGGATACTTCAGCCCAAGGGCATATTCCTGATGGCACCCAAATCATCTTTACTACGGACACAGGTTCCATCGAAAGCCCCAAGACCACCACCAGCGGCATCGCCACTGCTGTCTTCACCTCCAGCACCAACTCGTCCCCAGCCACGATATCCGCCAAGGCTCCCACATGCTACACCTGCGCCACTGCTTCTGTTTCCGTAAACATGTACTTGCCAATGCCCCCTCCCATCAGTGGTGGCGGCGGAGGTGGCGGTATAGGTGGCATACCCGCAAGTGTTCTTGCCGCGGCAGCCCCTACAGCCACAGCATCTGCCTGCCCACTGACGCTCACGGTAAATATGCTGGGCCAAACAACCACAGCCACAATGACCTCAGACGGAGTCCTTTGTGAAAATTGTCTGGCTTTCGACCCGCCAAAACATAATAGCTGGGAAGCCAAAGAGGGAACAAAACTAACTCTGGAAGGCAATAAGGTACCACAACTCATCAAAATAACAACGGTTGGCTCGTCACCACCAGCAGTTAATGCAAAAACAATCGGACCTACCTACGAGATCAATGCTTATGCTTCCCTGAATGGACTGACTCCATCTCCGATTACCATTTCTCCGCTATTTACTATGTCTTCAGCTTATGACCCCAATGAGCTGCCCAAGAATGTCTCGGAGGTGCTACTCTCCTACTACCCCAATCCCAACCAGGGTTGGCTAGCCATGGGCTCGGAGGGAGTTGTCGCCGAGGTCGGTCAAGCCCGCGGCACGCTGAACTACTTCGTACCCGATACTTTACTGGCCAAGCTGGCAAAGGTGGCACCTAACTTTGAAGTAAGCAAATTAAACATCAACCCAACTCAGACCCAACCCGCACAGCAAGTTACCATCAGCGTTAATGTGTCCAACACAGGCGGCACCAGCGGAGATTATACAGTGGAACTGAAAGTCAATGGTGTGGTCGAATCAACCAAACAGATAACGCTTGGGGCTGGAGCAAACCAGATAGTGAGTTTCACTGTAGCTGAAGACGCTATCGGCAAATATCAGATAGAGATAGCCAGCCTGACCGGCGAATTTGTGGTAGCCGGGCCGCCATCTATTAACTGGTGGCCTATCGGCGGCATTATCGCTGCCATAATACTGGCGCTGGCTATATGGATGCTCATAAGACGGAGGCGGTTTAGCTAATTAATCCGAGCTGGCTACAATCTGGTACCTAAACGCAGCGTGAAGCAAAAAGATATTCCGCTAATTCGTGTCTTCAACTAACAAGTACCAGGGCAGCCTCGGTCTCATTGTCGGGCTGACCGTTTCCGGCAAGAAACATATCGATATCTGCCTTGTTGAATCTCCGGTCGCCTCGTGGACCTATGCGGTACGCCTTTAGTATTCCCCGGTCATTCCATCGCCGCACCGTGTTAACATGCACGTTGAGAAGCCGAGCTACCTGTCTTGCGGTCAGCAGACCATTCCCATTACGACGTGCCATGTTAATAAACCTCCCTAAAGTTGTCTGTTGTCGTCCTATACTAACTCTACCCTATCCAATCTCATCACACAATCCCGCAAAGGTACCGAATCCCGTGGCAAAATAGTACTGTAGACAGTTAAACACGTGTGCTTGGTGGCAGATGAGAGCAGATGCTTCATGTACAAGCTCAGCTTATCAAGCACTAAATCCCAAGCTCCAAATCACAAACAACTAATGACCAAAACATGTAATTGCGACCTTTTAAGGTCGCGCGGGCGGGGTTAAAACCCCACCCCTACATACTACTGAAATCATCCATGCCTGCCGGAGCTAAAACCCCTGCCGCTACCTCATTCACCCCACTATATCACCCAAAGGTACCAACCCTGATAGTACCATAGTCCTGTTTATAGTAAAGTCCTGATAGGATAAGATACTTGACAGTGCCTCCCCTATATGCGATTATTCTGTTACTGAATAGAATGTAAACAGAAATCATGGCAATATGCCAGCCGAAAAAAATATTAAATGGGGGGCGATGAAGCACCAGCCGAAATTTGGTCACTTGGCCGGCGCCGAGCCAATAGTGAAACCGACCCATTTTTGCGGTCGGTTTTTCTAGTTCAGTAAAACGAAAAAATGAAGAGGTTAATAAACACAAAACAGATAACCATGCGCAGTAGAATCTTTGTGATAGCTGCAAGGAGCATCTTTACTGCGGTACTGATTGTTAGTGCCTTTATGGCAGCGCTTGTGCCAGTATCGACCGTTCAGGCCGCCGGCCCGCCAACTTACCAAAGCCTTGCTACAGCCACTCTCGGTTCCAACGGAACCAGCCTGACCATCAACAAGCCGACTGGTACTGCACAAGGCGATCTGCTCATCGCCATTCTGTCGAAGGATGGCACCGGAGCCATCAGTACGCCTTCGGGGTGGACACTAATCAACGAGGGGAGCAGCGGGACTGGGTCTAATGAAATTAGACTCGGCGTGTTTTACAAGGTCGCAGGAGCATCCGAGCCGAGCTCCTACACAATCACGTGGTCCGGCAGCGAACAGGCAGTCGGTGCCATTCTCCGCTATAGCAACTTTTGCACCGGGAATCCCATCAATGTATCTGGTTCCGCTACCGGTAACTCAAACACCCCCACAGCACCAAGTGTCACCACCACAGTCGCTGACACACTGGTGCTCCGTATCTACGGGGCCGATGGCGATCTGGGAGCCGGTGCCGGATATCCATCAGGGCATACAGGCCGCTTCAGCATCGAGAGCTATAGCGGGTCGGGTACCAGCAGCGGTGGTGCCGCTGACATAACTCAATCGGCCATTGGAGCCACAGGTACAGCAGCGTTCGACCTCACCGGCACAGGTAGTGAACGTTGGCGGGCCGTTACCCTCGCCATCAAACCAAACCCTGACTGCACCATCACCCCAACTCCAGCTTCAGTCTGCGCTAACTCCACCGGTAACCATGCCTCGGTCACAGCCGTGACCGGCGCTACCTATACCTGGACTATATCCAACGGCACCATCACCGCAGGCGGAACTACTAACTCCATCACCTATACCGCCGGCCCCAGCGGCAACGTCACCCTGGGTATCACCATCACCGCCAGCGGCTGCCAGTGTACTAACAGCACCCAGGTCACCGTTATAACAATCGACTGCACCATCACCGCACCTTCTTCAGTCTACGCCAACTCCACTGGTAATACCGCCTCAGTCCCAGATGCCGGAGGCGGGGCCACCTATACCTGGTCGATAACCAACGGCACCATAACCGCAGGACAGGGCACCAGCTCCATTACCTGGAGAGCTGGCTCAACTGGCCCGGTCACCATCGGCATAACCGTCACTGTCGGCGGCTGCCAGTGCACTAACAGCACCCAGGTCACCGTCACCACGCCATCATCTCTCGCCGTATCTATCAACGGCAACCCAGCCTTCTGCGAAGGCGGCAGTACTACACTAACCGCCAATGCCGCTGGCGGCGCCCCGCCTTATACCTACGACTGGAGCGTCAGCACTGCACCAGGCTCATATCAAGGCAATGAATATATCGCCAGCGGCGCCGGCACTGTGGCTGTCACCGTCACCGATAGCGCTATGTGCAGCAACAAGGTTGTCAGCGACAATAATACTATGGTCACCCGAGGCAATGGTGCTACACCACATAATGCCGTTTTAGCCTGGGTGCACCCCAACTGGTGGTCAGGCCTGGACTACAACTTCGGTTATCCCAATAATACTGCCCAGTGGATATGGGAAAGCTATCAGGTAGTCCATCCTGAGGCAGGCGACGTAGTCTACTTCGAGCGCAGCTTCGACATTGCTACCGCTCCAACAAACGCCACACTTCGCATCACCTGTGATAACGGCTACGAAGCCTATATGAATGGAATCTTTCTCGGCTTAGCCCAGCTCACAGACTATAATGGCATACCATGGGAAGACAGCGATTTAACCGATAATTGGGTCGCTTCATCAGGCTGGCAATCAGTTGAGTCTTATTCGCCTACCCTTCAGATAGGCACAAACATACTGGAGATAAGAGCCGCCAATGAACAAACGACTGGGGGCACCGTGACCGCCAATCCCGGAGGCGTAATCTACGAGCTAACCTACGAATACCACTGCACCGCCTCGGACTCAGTCAATGTCATCGTCAATCCCAGGCCTACAGCCTCAGCCTCGGGCAACTCGCCCGTCGAGGAGGGCAATACCATTCTGTTAACCGGCGGACCTAACGGAATGAGTTCATATTCCTGGACCGGGCCAAATGGCTTCTCCAGCCTGGCGCAGTCACCTTCCATACCCAACGCCACTATATCAATGGCAGGAGAATATATCTTAACCGTCACCAACTCCTATGGCTGCCAGAACAACGCTAGTGTAGACGTCACCGTCAACCCGGCTAGCATCCCAACTGTTACTGAATTAGAAATCTATGAAGACCCTGGCTGCACCACAATTGCCGATTCCATGACTCCACAATTCACATACTACGCCAGGCTGTCGGTCACTCTATCTAATAACCTGGAACACCTCCAAACAGTCCAGGTAACTCTTTTCTATAATGAAACCGGCGCCGACGATATGACGGCACCGACGAGTGGCAATACTCAGACCTGTGCCATACTGACCTGCGGTGTCGGCTCTACACCTACCTGGACTATCTCCTCCGGTGCCCCTACGTCATGGACAATAGAGACCGGCGGGTGCTTCCAGCCGCCATTGAATACCACCAGCGGTGCCTGGATATTCGCCTTCAAACCAGGAAAAGTAGCCACCGAGAATATCGGGGTAGCAGATTGGGATGCCCAGGGTAAGGCAATCCGTAACCCCACCCAAACAGGCGAAAGATATGTCCGCAACAAGGACATGAACTGGTATGGTGAAATTACCGTTAATACCCCTTCAGTCGACTGGGGTGAAGTGCCGCTGGGTCTTAAATTCGAGGATACCCCGAATCCAGAGGCCGTAAGTATTAAATACATTGCCAACGGCAACTACTATGAAGACATCAGGTCAGAAGACTGGGTCGGCGGCAGTGAGACCGTAACTCTCTCTACAGGTGACCCACCTACCAATCCAGGCGAATTTGCCCTCATGGCAAATGACATCAACGAGCCAAGTAGTGCAATCACTGTCACCAGTAGCTATAACCACATAAATGACACTCGAGGCCTTACCACCGAAGCCGGCGTTACTATCACCAACAATAGTCTATGGCTATCGCTCAGTGAGGTAGGCATTGCTCCCGTAATTTATGGCGGCAATATCTACTACCAGATTGCCGAACGCTAGTCTTAGTTACTATTAAGTGATTACATTGTGGAAGCAACCTTTTTAGACCATATGAGCATTTTGGGCGAGATCAAATCACATCGAATTGCATTGTCTGCTGCCAACCCTACAAAAGTACTAAACCTTATGGGAAAAAAGTACTGCCTATGGTGAAGTCCTGATAGGTTAAGATACTTGACATTGACAAAGCCGTATGAGATTATGTAGCCGTAAGATACGATAACTAAGTAGAACGTAAGATTGGGGGGGGGCGATGAAGCACCGGTCGCAATGTGGTCACTTGACCTGTGTGGAGCCAGTAGTGAAACCGACCCGTTTTTTAATGGTCGGTTTCTTTTTAGACAAAATAGGAGGTGATAATACTTAAACCAAAGCGGTTTATTAATCTGTCACTCTGAGCCAAGCGAAGAGTCTCCGGATTCTTCGGTCGATATGCTCCCTCAGAATGACAGGGTAAAAGGCCAGAATGACAAAAAGCATTACTAAATGACCTGCAATAAAATATCCAAAAAACACAAAGGAGGTTAAACATAAAAAATGTTTAAAACGAAATTATCTACCATACTCGCCCTAGTAGCAGTTCTATCGCTGCTGCTGGTGCCGGCAGCTTATGCTGATACAGGAGGAACAACCACAGGAAGCTTCGGTGCCAGAAGCCAACCCCCAACCGTGTCTGCAATAGGAATCTTTACCGACATTACCTGCCTAAACCCTGCCCTTTCCATGGACCCATTAACCGAATACTACGTCAAGGTAACGGTTGGTTCCGTCAATAAGCTGAGCAATCTGGACACGGTCGAGGTAACCCTATTCTATGATAGTGCCGGCAACGACCCGGTTGCACCGACCACACCCAATACCCAGACCTGCGCCATACTAACCTGGAATGCCAGCGGAACAACCTGGACTATCAATCCCACCGGCGGCGGCACCACCTGGGTGCTTGGTACGTGTACAGCGCCAGCCAATCCGGAACTCACAACCGGCGACTGGATATTTGCCTTCACCCCCGGTAAGGTAGCCACCGAGAGCACCGGTACGGCTAATTGGGATGCTCAGGGTCTGGTAACCAATAAGAGTGCCCAAACGGGTGAAATGTATGACCGCGATACGGCAATGAACTGGTACGGTGAAATCACTATAACTCCCCCTCTATTGGTAGATTGGGGCCCCGTGGACTTGGGCTTGCTATTCGCTGGTGCCGCCAATCCAGAGACCGACATAAAGATTAACTACATCGCCAACGGCAACTACGCGGAAAATATCAAGTCAACAAATTGGACCGGTGCCGTCAGTGCTGAGACTGTAGCCCTTGATGAGAGCGGCGGTAATCCACCCACCGACCCGGGCGAATTTGCCCTTATGGGGAACGACATCAACGCCCTGGGTAGTGCAGTTATCGTAAATAAGACGAGCTACACTGATACAGACATCACAGGAACCCTCACCACCGAAGGCGGCGATGATGTCAACACCAACACCTTGTGGCTATCGCTCAGTGCATCCGGCATTACACCTGATACTTACAGCGGCAGCATCTACTACCAGATTACTAATCGCTAGGGTTCTTAAATCGTTTACCAGTGTCGTAGCGGTGAGGCTAAAACCTCACCGCTACGACCTTAAGTCAAAGCTATAGGATAATACTCTATGATTCAGGCTACGAGCAATAACACATGAGACGTAGCCAGCAGACTTTAGCTCCGTGACTTTCGACGTGTTTATCCTTTATAATTAATGCAGCCTCTAGGCTACATCGCGTATAGAGCGCTGAGCCCCGAGGCTAAGGGGATATTTTGGGTCGAGTCTACATTGTAAAAGGAACGCTGGTAAATGCGCTCGGAAAAGGAAATGATATGCTTTCAATAAAACAGCATGGGGTTGGGTGGCTTGCACTCCTCAGTCTCCTGTTGATGGCCAGCCTGCTTTTACCACCGCCAGCAAATGCCGGTGGGCTGGCGATGTCAGGCAGCTTCTACCGCCAGGATTTCGAAATACCCCAGGGTACTAGCCTCAGTGCCCCCGACGTCTATGTGGCTGTCTTCAACAACGGCACTGAGGACTTCAACATCAGATTAGCCACGGAAACTCCCGCCGGTGTAGAGCTGGTGCTTTCGGAAAATGATTTCCCGCTCAAGGCTGGTGAGCAGAAAAGGGTGACCATAGGCGTTAATGTGAGCGATGCTGCCATCCCGGGTCAGTATACACTCAAGGTCACTGCCGAAGCCTACAAGGAAGGTGAGGGCATAAAACTTTTGGGGGCTGCCGGGCAAACCGCCAAGCTAACCGTCACCGGTGAAGCCGGCTCGGTCGAGGTGACTTCTGTCACCCCCGACGGCGTGGCTATACCAGCCATGGTCAAATTGTATAAGCAAGCCAGCAACCAAAATCTCAGTGTTGGCTATTCTGAGACGGGAAACCTCAAGATGAAAGTAGCGCCGGGTAACTATCTGGCTGAAGCCTATGTTGGCGGCAACAAATTAGCTGATAAAAGCTTCAGCGTGGCTGCCAACGAGACCAAAAAAATCACATTGGAAGTCAAGACGGTTTACTTCGAAGGTTTCGGCATCGTTCCTAATTACAATACCAAAACCAACGAGCTGGCTTTTGCTCAGGTAGTCTATACGGTAAACAATCTGCTTGAGGCCTTCCCTGAAGCTAAAGTAATACTGAGGGTAACAGAAGGCGGCGCTCCTTTGGATGAGACCACGCTAGCCACGTTAGCCCCGCTAGAAAAAGGCAGGGCCGGATTAAGCTACAATTACATTCCAGCCGGAGGCTGGCAGAAGACAACCTATACTTTTAAGCTCGAGCTTGATATTGGTGGTAAACCCTATGTCTCCAGCAAAGAAGAAAAGCTGGAGCTGGGCACGGGCGGGTCTTCAGCGACTGCCGGTAACATTAACTGGCTTCTCATCGGGGCTATAGGTGGCGGGGTGGTGATACTGGTGCTGATAATCATCATACTGATGATGCGGAGAAGGACATACTACTAACTGTGGGCATATATGAACAAATCCATACTGAAATATATTATATTACTGAGCCTGCTGTTGTGCCTCGCGCCGGCACAGGCTTACGCCGATAATTCCATAACCGGCAGCTTCACCGTCGGCGGTAATACTATTACCCTGGCGGTGGGTGACCCTACCTACACCAGCCTGACCTTGACCTGGAATTCACCACAGCTTACCCCCGGCTGGGGACCGGCGACTCAATACGATATTCGCTACTCTCTATCTCCTATCACTACTGAGGCTGAGTGGCAGGCAGCCATCCAACTGGCAACTCCACCAACACCCCAACCGCCTGGCTCCCCTGAGACACTCCTAGTCATTGGGCTAAATCCATGTACCACGTACTACTTTGCTATCAAGGCGGCTGACGCCACTGGGACGTGGACACCGCTTTCCAACACCCCTCAGGGAACAACATTGTGTTACTCAGGAGGGGGAGGAGGTGGCGGTGGTGGCCAGGGTAGCAGCGCAGGTGGCTTATCGGCATCATTCTATGCTTGCCCGTTAACACTTACCGCAGACGTGCAGGGCAACATAACCACCGCCAGTATGACTAAGGACGGCGTACTCTGTGAGGCGTGCCTGGCCAAGGATAGTTCTGGTAAAAATACACTTGAACTCGATAAAGATACCAAGGTAATGCTTGCCGGCAATATAGTACCGTTGCTACTGAAAGTCAAAATCGCATCCAACTCACTGCCAACTGATGAAAATACCATGATAGTAGGCCCGGTCTACGAGTTCGCAGCTTATGCCTCAGCCTCCGAGACGACACCATCGCCCATAGCCATATCGCCATCAGCCAGATTGATTTTGAGTTATGACCCCAGTAAATTACCTGAAAAGACTACGGAGGTGTTCATCGACGACTACGACTCAACAAAAGGCTGGCTGCCGCTGACACCAGTACCTGGTGCCGTCGCCGAAATCGGTAAAGCACACGGCCTGTTAAACCACTTCTCCCTTTTCGCAGTCTTAGCCAAGTTCGAAGAGGCAGCGCCAGCTAAATTTGAGGTGAGCAACCTGACCGTCAGCCCAACCCAGACTCAGCTAAACCAGGAAATTACAGTTAGCGTTAACGTGGCTAATACCGGTGGGAAAAACGGAGATTATAGTCTGGAGCTAAAAATCGATGGCGCAGTGAAATCAACCACACAGGTAACCGTTGCCGCTGGGAAAAGTCAAGTAGTGAATTTCACCACCACCGGTGACACTGCCGGCAAACATCAGGTAGAAGTTGCCGGTCTTGTTGGTGAATTTGAGGTAATCAAAGCATCCGTGCCATCTGTAGTCAACTGGTGGCTTATAGGTGGAATTACAGTCCTGGTGCTAGCCATATGGTCGATCTTGGGCTGGAGATGGTTTAAAGACCGCAAAAAGACGGCACCTGCATCTGCAGCCATACCCACTGATAAATCTACTGAAAGCTGCCGAAGCTAAATTGAAGCATGTCCGGGCGAGGCTAAAGCCTCGCTGTCGCATGGCCTATCCCGCCACATCACCCAAAGGTACCAGAGTTTATAGGAAAAAGGTACTACTTATGGTGAAGTCCTGATAGGTTAAGATACTTGACAGTGCCGGCAGTGTATGAGACTATGCAGCCGCTAGATAAGATAGCTAATTTAGAATATCCGAATTGGGGGGCGATGAAGCACCAGTCGAAATTTGGTCACTTGACCTGTGCCGAGCTAATAGTGAAACCGACCCAAAGGTGAGTCGGTTTTTTTATTCAGAAAAAGGGAAAAAGGTATAAATGGCTTTTGCCGAAATCAAAGAGACGGAGATTTCAGGATGAAAAAGAAGATCTTTAATGTTTTGTTTGCCATGGTGCTGGGGGTGAGCTTTAGCTTGATGGCAGCACCGGCAATAGCGTCCTCGGTTACCTTCACCATCAATGAAAGCCCATCACCTGTATTCTCCACACTCATCCCGGATCAAGCCTATGTCATTAAGGACAACGTAAACTATAAACTATATTATGCCGGAAATAATTTTGCCTCGATTAATCTCGCCCAGTCACCCGACGGCATAACGTGGACTCCATATAGCGGCAACCCCATAATATCGGATGCGCAGTATCACGCAGATGTAAAATACTACAGCACAGGATTCACCGGAGCCAACAGCGGTACCGACCCAAGCTCATTGACCATGTATTACCGCATGTGGTATGCAGGGCTGAACCAAAATAGCATAAGCGGATGGAGATATGCTGAATCACCGGACGGAATAAACTGGTTTAACCACATACCCGTTACCCAATTCGGACCCCCAGTATATAGTGCTGCCACGGGAGTAACCTATGGTATAGCCGATGTCGTCTATACCCCCGGAGCATCCAATACGGGTACGGACTGGACATTCAGGATATATGCCAACGTCCAGTGGGAGCTTGGAGCATACGGCGGAAAGGAACTCGTAGTCATGGCCTTTTCCAGTGACGGCTACAACTGGACAGGCTACGACCCGACCGCGGCAGGTTATGCCACGCCGGTATTTGCAGGAACGCTGGTCACTAGCGACTTTGACTGCGACCATATAGGATGGTTCAAGGTCATAAAGAACAGCCCGACAGACTGGGAAGCGTTCTACTCAGGCGGAAAAGAGACGACATACCAAGCCTTGAACGGGATAGGCTACGCTACATCTACCGACGGCATAAACTGGACACGTAGTCAAACGTTATTTACAACATCTGACGGGGTGGCATGGAGAAGCCAAAGCGTATGGATGCCCTCGGTGGTCAAGACAGGGAGCAATTACCAGATATGGTTCCTCGGCTCAGACAATCCAAACCTAGATAGTTCAAACTGGATACAGTGGAAACTTGGGATGGCTAACCTGACAGTTGCCCCTACCCCCACACCCTGCGACTGGGTAGAGTACGGCAATAATCCGGTATTCGGCCAGGGGCTGCCCGGCGGTGGCGCTATGGCTTATTACCCCAAAGTAATATATGACGCTAATCAGTTTTCAGGGCATGGTAACACTGCTTATTATAAGATGTGGTTCGGCTCGGACGACGGAACAGGCACGCGCCAAATAGGTTATGCCGAATCCGCTGATGGCATCAACTGGACCGCTGGACCAAACCCCGTATTTGGATTAGTGACCGGCGCAAATCATCCACTGGTAAAATACCGACCTGACGGCTTTGGCAACGGAATTTTCTATAAGATGTGGTACGAGGATACGGCATATCTCTACAGTATTAACGCTCTGAGATATGCGGAATCTACCGACGGAGTCAACTGGACAAATGACCAAGCTCTTACTCAAGATGGTACTTATCCATTAGTCACCAACTCCTGGCCTGACTGGAATACTGGCTCTTATGGCCCCTGCGATTTAATCTACAATTCAAGCGGCTTCCCCGACGACATCAACATCTGGAACAACAAATATGTTATCTATTATATGGGAACCGACGGCACTAACGAGGCCATCGGTCTCGCCTATTCCGCCGATGGGACACACTGGAAAAGATATGTCAATAACCCTGTTCTGAGCCCGGGAACCGCATTAGATTGGGATAATACTGGCGTCGGATATTGCAGCGTGCTAAACCTTTCAGGTAACTGGCAGATGTGGTACGGCGGCGGTGTGGAAACTAATCACGGCATAGGCTATGCTACGTCGACAGATGGCATAAACTGGACTAAGCACCCTGGCAACCCTATTTTTTATAAAGACGACGGCATGCCGTGGAGGAACGATAGAACCTATACACCATGGGTATTATACGATGCCGCAAACTTCGGCGGTGATACCTGTCCTTATAAAATGTGGTTCAGCGGCAAGAGTTCTACCGGCAAATACTCTGTCGGTTATGCCTGCGCCACGCCGGTTGATGCCGGCCCTAACCAGGATGTCTGTGAAGGAGGTGACCCTATAGCACTGATAGGTGCTTCCCCATCAGGAGGTACCTGGAGCGGAACCGGCGTCTCCGGCTCTGATTTCAACCCAACAGGTCTGCTACCAGGACCATATATCGTCACTTACAGCTACACAAACGCCAAAGGCTGCTCCAGCAGTAATAACAAGACCGTTACCATAAACACCAGACCAATCGTTAATGCCGGCCCCGACCTTACAATAATTTCCGGCAGCTCGACCGTAATAGGCGGCAGTCCAACAGCTTCCGGTGGCATACCACCCTACACCTATAGTTGGGTGCCCGCTACCGATCTGAACAATCCTGCATCCGCCAATCCGACTGCCTCACCGAACACCAATACTACATATACTGTAACAGTCACTGACAGCAAAGGCTGCACTAGCATAGACAGTATGACTTTATCCGTCCAACTACCAACACCTCAACCTCTAATTGGCGGAAGTGGTGGAGGCGGCCTACCTGCATCACTCGTCGCCTGCCCGGCAACACTGGCGGTAGACATGCAGGGGACCACAACCATGGCCAGTATGACTGGTAAGGGCGTACTTTGTGAAACTTGTATTGCCAAAGATGCATCGGGCAAATATGTGCTTGAGCTCGATAAAGACACCAAATTAGTACTCGCCGGTGATAGAGTACCGCTGCTGCTTAGATTCCGTGAGTCATCCGCCCCACCACCAGCTCCCGAGAACACCACAATAGTCGGTCCGGTATACGAGATTAGCGCCTATCCTACCTCGTACGCCACAGTACCGTCTCCCGTCACCATATTGCCACCGGCCACGTTGACTTTGACGTACGACCCTAAAAAGCTGCCCACCAATGCGACGGAGGTGTTCATCGCCAACTTTGACGCGGCTCAAGGCTGGCAGGCATTGGCACCGGTGCCAGGCGTCGTGGCTGAACTCGGCAAGGCGCAAGGTCTGGCAAGCCACTTCTCACCTGTCGCCGTCCTAGCCAGGTTGGCGGAACCTAAACCGGCTGAATTTGAGGTGAGTAACCTGACTGTTAACCCGTCTCATGCTCAGCCCAACCAGGAGGTTACAGTTAGCATTAAGGTGACCAACACAGGGGAAAAGAGCGGAGATTATAGTCTTCAGTTGAAAGTGGATGGGGTAATAACATCTACAAAGCAAGTTACCGCTGCCGCCGGGACAAGCCAAACAGTGAACTTCACCACTGCCGGCTATGCGGCTGGGAAACATCAGGTGGAAGTAGCCGGCCTTAGCGGCGAGTTTGAAATTCTCAAGGTTTCCCAACCGACCAATACTAACTGGTGGTTTATCGTCGGCGTTACAGCCATAATTATGCTGATAGTAGCCCTGCTAATTGCTTTGAGGAGATAATTAGCGGCTAAAGCCTCGCCGCTACACCCCGTTGCAAAACACCGAATCCAAAGCTCCAAATCCTAAACAAATCCAAAAACCCAAATAGCAATAGCCAAGATTATTCATTTGTCATGACAAGCCGAAGGCGAAGCAATGTCTGAGTTTGCCACGTCGCCCTTCCGTGGCAGGGCTCCTCGCAATAACATAAAAACGAAAGCTATAAAAACAGAGACGCACGACTTTTCGAATTTGGTGAATTCGAATTTTGATATTGTTTGAAATTTAGTGCTTAATATTTGGAATTTGCGAGCTTCGGCTAGGCGAAGCCTTGCCACTACATCTAAAAGCGAGCCTATTACTTGTTGGCTATCTTCCACAGCGCTATAATTTACACACCATGCGTTATCGGCGTTTGATAGCTAAGTTCGGTACCAACCTGCTTACCGGAGGGACTGGTAGCCTTGATTCTAGCATTATGTCAAGTCTTGCGGAACAGGTGGCTCGCCTTCATCAGCAAGGGCACGAGATAATCATCGTATCTTCAGGAGCAGTTGCCGCCGGTATACAAAAATTGGGCCTGGCAAAGGAACACAAAGACATACCTTTCAAGCAAGTCCTGGCCTCGGTGGGACAAAGCCAGCTTATGAATGTCTACGAACAGCTTTTCAGTAAATATAAAATAATCGTCGCCCAGGCGCTGCTGACAAAGTCCGACTTGATTGACCGCGCCGGTTACCTGAATGCTCGCAACACGCTTCTAGCCCTTATTGAATTAGGTGTAATTTGCATCGTAAACGAGAACGACGTCGTTGCCACTGATGAACTCGGTGAGCTCACCTTCGGCGACAATGACAACCTGTCGGCCATGGTAGCCAATCTGGTCGATGCCGACCTTTTAGCCCTGCTTACAGATATCGACGGCCTCTATAACGCAGACCCCCAGTGTAACCCGGAAGCCAAGCTCATCCCCCGGATTGATAAGATAGATGCCGAGATAGAACGCGCCGCTGGCGATACCGCCAATTCTTACGGTGTCGGCGGTATGATAACTAAACTCGAGGCTGCTAAACTGGCTACTGCTTCTGGTGTAACCGTAGTTATAGCTAACGGACGTAAGCCTGACGTACTGACACAGATAACGCTCGGGAAAAATATAGGCACCATATTTCCGCCGCGTACCAGCAAATTGGAAAGCAAAAAACGATGGATGCTCAGCGGACTGGCTTGCAAGGGCAAACTGATAATTGACGATGGGGCTGTCCTGGCTCTTAAAAAGCAAAACCGCAGTCTGCTGCCCGCCGGCGTGGTAGGTGTAGACGGCGAATTCCAGCGCGGTGACGTGGTGGATATTTATGATTCAAATGGCAACCACCTCGGCTGCGGTATGCCAAACTACAGTGCCAGGGATATCGCTTCCATAAAAGGCGCGCATTCTGACGAGATCTCAAGCCTTCTCGGCTATGAATATGGAGCCGAACTGATTCACAGAAACAATATGGCGTTGGTGTAAGGAGTAAAATATGAAATCTCCGGTAACTGAGCTCGAAGAAAAAGGTAAGGCAGCTAAGGCAGCATCGAAGAAGCTCGCCTTTCTGCCCACTGAAATTAAGAATAAGGCTTTGCTCGCTATCGCAGACGCCCTTCAAGCCAGGCAAAAAGAAATCTTATCCGCCAACAGCCAGGATTATAAGAAATCTAAAGCTTCAGGCATGAGCGCAGTCCTGCTCGACCGGCTGATGTTAAACCCGAGCCGGCTGGATGGCATTGGCAACGATGTCAGAACCGTAGCCGCTCTGCCCGACCCTGTAGGTGAACTAATTGAAGAACGCACGCTACCCAATGGTTTGCAAATCAGTAAGAAGCGCGTACCTCTCGGGGTTATCGGTGCCATCTATGAGAGCCGGCCTAATGTCACTGTAGACATTTCGGTACTATGCCTCAAATCGGGAAACGCTGTTATCCTGCGCGGCGGCAAGGAAGCACTCCGCTCAAATCTGGCACTGGCCAGAGTTGTCCAGGAAGCCGCTTACAAAGCCGGTGTACCTCAGGGCGCTGTCCAGATTATAGAGTCAACAGACAGGGCACTTGTCGAACACATGCTTAAGATGAAGGGCACTATTGACCTTATAATACCTCGCGGCGGTGCCGGCCTGATTGAATCTGTGGCGGAAAAGGCCTCTATGCCTGTACTTACCGGCGGCATCGGCGTTTGCCATACCTATGTAGACAAAAGCGCTGATTTAAACAAGGCAGTAGCCATCGCCTATAACGCCAAGGTCCAGCGGCCCACTGTTTGCAACGCGCTGGATACCCTTCTAGTCCACGCTTCAATAGCTCCTAAGTACCTGCCCTTAATCGCCAAGGAATGGGCAAAGGCTGGGGTAGAGATGCACTGCGATAAGCGCACTTTATCTATTCTCGGGCCGATTCCTTCGCTTAAACTCGTGCCGGCAAAAGAGGATGACTGGGGTAAAGAATTCCTGGCGCTTATCGCGGCTATTAAAATTGTCGATTCACTGGATGAAGTGCTGGAGCATATCGAACGCTACGGCTCAGGACATTCCGAGGCTATCGTTGCCGAGGATAAAGCGGCGGCGGCACGTTTCCTCAACGAAGTGGATACTGCCTGTGTCTATGCTAATGCCAGCACCCGTTTCACCGATGGGAGCCAGTTCGGCCTGGGAGCCGAAATAGGCATCAGCACCCAAAAATTCCATGCCCGCGGCCCAATGGCGCTAAGAGAGATAACCAGCTATAAGTGGATTATTATCGGCGATGGGCACGTCCGGCCTTAGTCTAACCCGGCTAAAGCTGACTCTTGGATTTTAAGCAACTGCTTGATGCCCTTTTGGGCCAGCGCCAGCAGAGAATCAACCGTTTCCTTGGAGAAAGGCTTGCCCTCCGCAGTACCCTGGATTTCCACGAATTCACCCTTATCCGTCATCACCACATTGAAGTCAACGGCTGCTTGAAAATCTTCCTCGTAGCAGAGGTCGAGTAGCGCCTCTCTACCGACAATACCGACACTGGTAGCGGCTACCGCGCCTTTAAGCGGAATTGATGATAGCATGCCCCGTTTTTTCAGATTATGTAATGCCACAAACAGAGCTACATACCCACCGGTTATCGCTGCCGTCCGGGTACCGCCATCAGCCTGTAACACATCACAGTCAATGGTAAACGTCCTTTCGCCCAGAGCTGCCAGGTCGGTTACCGCCCTCAAGCTCCGACCTATTAGTCGCTGTATTTCCTGATTTCTACCGGCTTGCCTTTCAGGAGAGAGGTTGCGAGGAGTGCGGGTCAGCGTAGAACGGGGTAGCATGGCATATTCAGCAGTAACCCAGCCCGTACCCTCGCCTTTGAGGAAATGAGGAACCCTGTCCTCTACACTTACTGAGCACAGCACTCTGGTTCGCCCCAGCTCTATCAATGCTGAGCCTTCAGCAAAAGCCTGGTAGCCCAAGCTAACGTTTATTGGCCGAAGTTCATCGCTGGCGCGACCATCTATCCTTTTCATCAATACCGAGCTTTCTTATCTGCACAGTATATCATTGATTTCCGCAGCACCACAATGGTGCAATAACGATTTGGGTAGGTTGGCATATCTGCTCTAACCTATCAATTAACAACTTTCCGTTGACCTCTTACAACAACCAATGCTACTATGTCTAACAATAGCTTTGACTGACATAAACCTCTGGGCATTAGGTGGCACAGGATTAGTAGCCGGCCTGCTGGGCTCGATGCTGGGAGTCGGCGGCGGCCTCATCATCGTGCCCATACTCACCCTGGCTTTACATCTGCCAATACAGGTAGCCGTCGGCAGCAGCCTGGTAGCCATTGTGGCTAATGCATGCACCGCAGCCGGTATATACACCAAGGCGGGACTGACAAATGTAAAATTGGGCCTGCTTCTGGAAACAACGACCATACCCGGGGCTATCATCGGCGGCTTTGCTGCCGCCATAATCGCCCCGTCTATATTAAGCGCGCTTTTCGGACTGGTACTCATTTACGTGGCTTACACTATGGTGACACGCCAGCATTTCATATCTGCTGATAATCAGTCAGATGCCCATTCAGTCGAGCCGAATAATACTCCACACAGTTTATCTAATTCCCTGGCGGACTCCTATAATGACCGGAGCTTGGACAAAATTGTTGATTACAAAGTGAATAGGACGGCTGCGGGATTGGGAACAAGCTTCTTCGCCGGTTTACTCTCCAGCCTGCTTGGCGTCGGCGGCGGCATCATAAATGTTCCCGTAATGCACCTGGTCATGGGGATACCGATGAAAGCCGCTATAGCCACCAGCACCTTCATGATAGCACTCACAGCTGCCACCGGCGCCTTCATCTATCAATATTATGGCAACATATATCCGTTCATAATTGCCCCATTGGTTATTAGTATAGTTGTAGGCTCCAGAATAGGTGTTGAATTAACACAAAGAACCGGAGGAATATGGCTTAGACGCATATTCGGCATCTTCCTGTTACTTGTAGCTATATTGATGTTCCTTAAAACGGCGAACGTACTATAAGCGTGCGAGACAAAATAATGAAAAACACAAAGTTGGATGAAGGCCGATTAGAAAACTGGGTTAGCCTGGCTTTCCGACTCGGCACTGCCATCTCTTTAGCGCTGGTTGTTATCGGATTTATTATACTTATCTATATTTCCGGCTTTAAAGACATACAGCCACTGGTCAGGTTAGAGCAGATACCCGCGGCTATAGTTATCAGCATTGGAATTTTAGTCCTTTTGCTGGTACCCATCGTACAGGTCATCTTATCTATTGTCTTCTTCTCAATGAACAGGAACAGGCTATTCATAGGTATCTCCGTGGCGGTCCTCTGCCTCGCCGCCATCAGCCTCGTCCTGGCGCTAACTTAAATTGACCGGCAAGGAAGGCTATGCTATGATTTCCTCAGATGTCAGCGCTTACTGAGCTGAACCAAGAAATCGAACGCTGCCAGGACTGCGAGTTAGGCAAACACCGCACCAGAGCCGTGCCCGGTGAAGGGCCAGAAAATGCAACTCTCCTTTTTATCGGCGAAGCACCCGGATGGCATGAAGACCAACAAGGACGTCCGTTCGTTGGCCCCGCGGGAAAATACCTGGAGGAATTATTAGCCTCAATCAGCCTGAAACGTGAGCAAGTATACATCGCTAATGTCATTAAGTGCCGTCCTCCATCCAACCGAGACCCGTTACCCGGCGAAATTCAAGCCTGCAGTAAATGGTTAGCACGTCAGATTGAGCTCATCCACCCCAAAATGATTGTTACTCTAGGTCGTTACTCAATGGCGAAATACTTCCCTAACCAGAGCATCAGCCAGGTTCACGGCAAAGCGAAGAGGCAAGATGACGTCATCTACTACGCCATGTATCACCCGGCGGCAGCTCTTCATCAGGGAAGCCTGAGGAAGACCATCGAGACCGACATGGTCAAAATACCACAAATATTAGCCCAGGCGGAGAAATTAACGGAAGACGAAGCTGAGCCACAGCAGCTAAGCCTCTTCTAGACCACGAACATGAGCAAACAGAAACTCCGGATAATCCCCCTCGGCGGACTAGGCGAAATCGGTAAAAATATGATGGCTATCGAGTTCGCCAATGACATCGTCATAATCGACGCCGGACTGATGTTCCCGGAAGAGGATATGCTGGGAGTTGACCTGGTCATCCCGAACATAAGCTACCTGCTGGAAAGGCGGGAGAAGCTGCGAGGCATAATAATAACCCACGGACACGAAGACCATATCGGTGCTCTTCCTTACATACTGCCTCAGCTCGACGTACCGGTTTACGGAACCAGGCTTACCAATGGCTTGATTAGTGTAAAGTTAAAGGAACACCGATATCAGAAAAAAGCCACCCTCAAGACAGTTCAGCCCGGCGTTAAGTTTCCACTGGGCAATTTCAAAATAGAGCCTTTCTCCGTGTGCCACAGCATCCCCGATTCACTGGGATTTATTATTCACACGCCTATAGGTATGGTGGTCCACAGCGGTGATTTCAAAATCGACTACACACCGGTCGACGGCAAACCTACCGAACTGGCCAAGCTCGCCCAGTTAGGAACTCAAGGGGTACTCCTGCTTCTTGCTGATTCGACCTATGCCGAGCTTCCGGGATATACGCCGTCGGAGACTGTGGTCGGTGAAGCGTTGGCACGAATTATAGCCGATGCTCCGGGAAGGGTAATTATCACCACCTTTTCTTCCCTAATTTCCCGCATTCAACAGGTAATTGACGCTGCCGTCAAACATAACCGTCATGTATTCATTATCGGCCGCAGCATGAGAGATACGGTGCGCATCGCGTCGGAACTGGGATATCTCACTTCTCCACCCGATGTTATTCGCCACTTTGAAGAAATCCACCGCTTCCCCCACGACAAGATTATCCTTCTGACCACCGGCAGCCAGGGAGAGCCGACTTCAGCCCTGGTGCGCATTGCCAATCGGGACAATAACCAGGTTAAAATTATTCCTGGAGACACGGTAATAATGTCAGCTACGCCCGTACCGGGTAACGAAGCGCTAGTCAACCGGACGATCGATAACCTGTTTCGCCAGGGCGCTAATGTGGTTTATGAGAAGTTAGCTCAAGTACATGTCCACGGACACGGCAGCCAGGAGGAACTGAAACTTTTACTTAGTATGGTCAGGCCTAAATTCTTTGTTCCCATCCACGGCGAATACCGTCATTTGAGCCTGCATGCTAAGCTGGCTAAAAGCCTCGGCATACCCGAAACTAACATCTTCGTCCTAGAAAACGGAAGCATACTTGAGCTGGACCGCGAAAAGGGCAGAATAGCCGGCAAACTGCCTACAGGTAACGTCTATGTGGATGGACTGGTTATGGGAGACCTGGCCAGCGTCATCCTCCGCGACCGGAAACTGCTCTCCAAGGATGGAATTGTGGTGGTAATTGTTGCTATCGACAAGGAAAAGGGCAGAGTTGTAGGCCGTCCTGATATTGTTTCAAGGGGCTTCGTGGATATGAAAGAAGGCGAAACTATACTGGAGCAAGGCCGAGACCTGGTAAAAGCCGCATTAGACCACAGCGGCGGGCACCCGCTGGAATGGAGCTTCATTGATACCAAGGTGAAGGATACTTTGAGCAAGTTCTTTTACGAGCAAACCCGACGCCGCCCTATGATTCTCACCACAGCTGTAGAAGTATAAATCAAGATATGCCTAAGAAAAAGAAGACCACCAAAACTTCAGACAGCGGCAAAGGCAAGAAAAAAAAGAATTACCTGGGGCCTTTTTTACGGCTGCTACTGGCGGTAGTCATCGTCGGACTCATAGTCTGGTTCTGGCCCAATATATCGAACTGGGCTGCCGCTACCTGGGGAAATATAACCGACTGGATTGTTGCCACCTGGGAAGGTCTGCTTGGCCTCTTCGGTCTGGGATTAGTCCTGACTGCCGTATTTCTGGGAATACTAATCTGGATGATTGCCAGCGGACGGTTCTGGCTCTTCACCAGATACTGGAAGTGGTGGCTGGGCGGCATTCCTTTAGCCTTTGCTGTCTGGGGCATATTAGCCTTTTTCAGCCCCGGCAGCGGCATCGTCAGCGAGGCAACTCTCGGCGGCAGTATCGGCCAGAGCATTATCACCGATTCCTACACAATAGCCGCACTACGGCTGGCCGGTCTTATTTTCCTTGGTATCCTCATCATAGTCCCCCGCTGGACATGGGGCTTAATAACCAATATATTCAAGACCATATTCAGGGGTATAGGCAAGCTCTTTTTGCTTATCTGGCAAGCCATCCGTCAGGCCAGCCAGCGCCATCCCAAGGTTAAACCCGAATCGACACCGGCAGAAATTAATTTTGGTAAAGTAGAAACCAAAGAAGCGCCGGCAGAGGCACCACCACCGGTCATAACGCCGATGAAAGCTGCCGAGCCGCCTCCACCCGAAGCCTGGGAACCGGGAAAATATCGGCCGGTACTCACCCCCGGAGGCTGGCAACTGCCGCCCCTAACTATATTGGACAAGCCCACAGAGGTGGAGCTAAGCCAGAGCGAAATTGAAAAGCGAGCAGAGCTCATCCAGGAAGCTTTAGCCAGCTATGGTGTCGATGCCAAGGTAGTCCAGATAAATGTCGGCCCCACCGTGACCCAGTTCGGAGTCGAGCCGGGTTGGGACCGCAAGTACAAGGATATTAGAGAACGGGATAAAGACGGTGAAATTCAAGTCCGCACCGAGGAGATATCGAAAACCAGAGTTAAAGTAGACCGCATCAGCGCACTGGCCAGCGACCTGGCTTTAGCCCTGGCGGCATCGAGCATCAGGATCGAAGCCCCGGTGCCCGGAAAATCGATAGTAGGCATCGAAGTCCCCAATACTTCATTCGGCCTGGTCAACCTGAGAAGCGTAATCGAGTCCGCCTCCTTCCAAAAAGCCTGCGCCAAATCGAAGCTGGCTCTGGCTATGGGCAAGGGCGCCGGCGGTGAAACAGTGGCTGCCGACCTCGCCCGGATGCCGCACCTGCTTATTGCCGGCGCCACCGGCAGCGGCAAGACCGCCTGCCTCAACTCCACTATCTGCTGCCTGCTCATCCACAACACACCTGACGACGTCCAGTTCATCATGATCGACCCCAAGCGAGTGGAGCTGGTCAATTTCAACTCATTACCACACCTGGTGGCTCCGGTGGTTGTTGATGCCGACAAAGCGGTAATGGCACTCCGTTGGCTCAATCAAGAAATGGACAACCGCTACCAGAAGTTCGCTCAGGTTGGGGCACGCAATATCGAAGGCTATAACAAGAGCCGGCATCCCGGCGAAGCGATGCCCTGTATTGTAGTGGTCATCGATGAGCTGGCTGACTTGATGATGGCAGCTTTCGATGAGGTGGAGCGCACGCTGTGCCGCCTGGCCCAACTGGCGCGAGCTACCGGCATACATCTGATTGTGGCTACTCAACGGCCATCCGTTGACGTAGTTACCGGCCTCATCAAAGCCAATTTCCCCACCCGCATCAGCTTTGCCCTCACCTCACAGGTAGACTCGCGTACCATACTGGATGCTGCCGGCGCCGAGAAGCTGCTGGGCAGAGGCGATATGCTTTATATGCCCACCGACGCCAGCAAGCCGAAACGACTTCAAGGCACCTTTGTCTCGGATACCGAGACCGAGAGAGTAGTCTATTTCTGGGGCAATCAGCGCCGGCCGGAGACGGAGCCGGTCCGGTTCGAGGACATGAGCCGGCTAGTCTCGGCAGAAAAAGGCGGTGATGATTCCATGATGGAGTCTGCCAGACAGCTAGCCAAAGAGCACAAATACGTCTCTACTTCCTTTTTGCAGCGCCGGCTACGCATCGGCTATCCCAGAGCCGCCCGGATTATGGAGAAGCTGGAAGAAGAGGGCTATAGCAGAGAATCCGCCGAACAGGGCCCCAAAAATCAAACATAGCGGGCTGCCTGGATCAAGACAATAAGAACAGCTATTTTCCCTCTATGGTAATGCTGTCTATAAGGACGCCCTTTATCGGCGACGAACCATCCACCGGTACATCACCTATCTTCTGCACTACGTCGAAGCCGCTAGTAACCTGTCCGAAGATAGTATATTTTTTGGGCAGGCTGCCGCTGAGGTCGACTAAGGTGACGAAGAACTGGCTGCCGTTGGTATCGGTCCCGGCATTGGCCATAGCCAGAGTACCGGCAACATAGTCTTTAGTAATTTTTTCATCGGCAAACCTGTATCCCGGCCCGCCGGTGCCGGTACCCGTCGGGTCACCGCCCTGAATTACGAAACCCTTCACCACGCGATGAAACTTCACCCCATTGTAGAAGCCCTGGCCAGCCAGGAAAACGAAATTGTTCACGGTAATAGGCGCATCTTTAGGAAAGAACTGCAATACTATATCTCCGTAGTTGGTCTTTATCGTTGCCGTGTACTGCTTGTTCCGGTCGATAGTCATCGGTGGTGGGCTGGACCACTGCATGGCGTTACCTCCTTCTGTGATAGATGTTACCGGCGCATATGATCGTAAATAATTTATAAACTTTTCTCATAGTCCCTCCGGTAATAGGGCGTTGAAATATCCGCGTAAGTCTAGCAAAGCCCCAAATATAAGTCCAGCCTTTTTGGAGGGAATATGGCAGCATTAGTCGGGCAATAAGTGCTAATATAAATACAAGAGAAAATGCGTATCTTTGTACGTGTTGCGGCGCTTTTTTGGAAGTATTGGCCGCGGGCAGCTATAGCTTATTTTTGTCTTTTTGCCGGAGCGGCGCTGACCATAGCCATACCCCGCTTTACCGGTCAGGCTATTGACCTGGCACTGGGCTCAGGCCAGCACAGCGCCCTGGTGCTGACGGCGCTGGCTATAGCTGTAGCCGGCATACTGCGCAGCGTGTCCAGCTACTGGCAGGGCTACCTGGCTGAATTTCTCTCCAATAGAGTTGCCTATGACCTCCGTAATACAATTTACAACCGTCTCCAGAGCCTCAGCTACGCCTTTCACGACCGCTCTCAAACCGGCCAGCTTATGTCCCGGGCTACTTCAGATGTCGAGTCAGTCCGCATGTTTGTCGGTTTCGCCCTGCTGCGAGGCCTTTATTTTGTCCTGCTTATGGTAGCCATAACCATCGTTCTCCTGATGCTCAACTGGAAGCTGGCCTTAATCAGTTTAAGCGTTCTTCCCTTCATCTCCTTCCGCACCGTCGCCATAAACCAGAGACTACGTGTGCTGTGGATGAAAATTCAACAGGGCATCGGTGACCTGGGCACCATATTACAGGAAAACCTGACCGGTGTAAGGGTGGTGCGGGCTTTCGCTCGCGAGGAATTCGAGAGCCGGAAATTCCGCAGCCAGGCCGAAGTCATATACAACCAGGAGATTGAAGCCAACAACCAACTGGCTTCCAACAGCCCGGCTATGAGCTTTGCTCTTCTGGCGGCCATGGGGGTCGTCCTGTGGTACGGAGGCAGGCTGGTAATAGCCGGCAGCCTAACACAGGGTGAACTTGCCCAGTTCCTGATTTACCTGGTCATGCTCAGTACGCCGGTCTACATACTGGGATGGTTGAGCATACTCTTCTCCCGGGCTATGGCTTCCGGACGTCGCATCTTTGAAATCATCGACCAGGTATCACCGGTAATTGAGAAGCCCGACGCCATCGATATCAACGAAGTGAAGGGGCTGGTCAAATTCGAGAACGTTTGCTTCAGCTATGATTCCCACGGCACTGCGTTGAAAGACGTCAGCTTCGAAGCTCAACCCGGGCAGGTGATAGCTCTCGTCGGCGCCAGCGGCAGCGGCAAGTCCACCGTAGCCAATTTGATACCGCGCTTCTATGACGTAACCTCCGGCCGCATTACTATCGACGGCACGGACATCAGGGACATGTCGCTTGCCTCTCTGCGGCGGCATGTCGGCATTGTCCATCAGGATACCTTTCTCTTTTCGGCTACCATCCGGGAAAATATTAGCTACGGCAAGCCGGATGCCAGCCTGGAGGAGATAATGGAAGCGGCGAAGACCGCTCGGCTGCACGACTTCATCACCAGCCTGCCTGAGGGCTACGAGACCTGGGTGGGCGAGCGGGGTATAACCCTTTCCGGCGGTCAGAAGCAGCGGCTGGCGATTGCCCGCACTCTGTTACTCAACCCGCGTATTTTAATAATGGACGATTCTACATCGAGTTTGGACGCCGAGACCGAGTACCTCTTACAGCAGGCTCTGGCGGAGCTGCCGGTCGGCCGGACCACGTTCATCATTGCCCACCGTCTGCGGTCGGTGCAGATGGCTGATTTAATTCTGGTGCTGAAGGACGGCCAGATTATCGAGCGCGGCAAACACGAGGAACTACTTGCCAGAAATGGCTGGTACCAGCAGCTCTACGGTCTGCAGTTCGAGCAGCAGGAAGACTTTATCGAGCCGGCGACTTTGCCTTTGGCTGAGGAGGAGATGGCTTCCGTCTTTCCCGAAGGAGACGGCCACCAGACCACGCGTGTCAGAAGCGAACGACTTAGCAGCCTGCGCATATCGGACGATATCGTCTTCGGCAAACCCTATGACTCCCGCGTGGTTTCGCGCCTGGCCAAATATTTCGCGTCGTACAAAGTGGCACTGCCCCTGACCATCGTGGCCACATTGCTCTATACCTTTACCATAGTAGCTAATCCGTACCTGGTGGGAGTGGCAGAAGATAAATATATTGTGGCCGGCAATCTCAGCGGGTTGAACATCATCGTCCTTCTTTTTCTTGGCGTGGCGCTGCTCAACGGCGTATCTTATTACGCCCAGATCAGGGCTGAAGCGCGCCTGGGACAGAGCATACTGCTCAACCTGCGCAGCCAGCTATTCAACCACCTGCAGCGTCTGTCTCTAAGGTTCATCGAAAGCAACGAGGTCGGACGTGTCATGTCGCGCGTGCAGGACGACGTGGGCGAAGTAGGCGACTTCCTTGATTCCGGCGTCTTCTGGGTAGCCGGCGAGATAGTCAGCCTGATTGCCATTATAATTGCCATGTCTGCCATGAACTTCAAGCTGGCGCTGCTCACTCTGACGGTGGTGCCGCTGCTCTTTCTGTTCATAATGCTATGGCAGACAACAGCCCGCCGCTCCTTTATCAAGGTAAGGCAGGCGCTGGCGCCGGTAAATGCCGCGTTGCAGGAAAACATCTCCGGGGTGCGGGTTATTCAGAGCCTGTCCCGGGAGGAACTGAACTCTCAGCACTTCGACCGGGTAAATTACGACCATTTCGACGCCAACGTGCAGGCAGCCAAATTTTCGGCGGCCATGATGCCCGGAGTGGAACTGCTACTGGCGCTATCGACCGTTATCATCGTCCTTTACGGCGGGACAGGTGTGCTGAGCGGCACGCTTCTTGTAGGCACACTGCTTGCCTTTGTCCTCTATATGCAGAACTTCTTTGACCCCATCAGGTCGCTGACCATGGAGTACTCCCAGCTGCAGATGGCAATGGCCTCGGGCGCACGTGTCTTCGAACTCCTCGACGTAAAGCCGGAAATGGCGGATGGCACAGGAACCAAGCTATCTCGAATACAAGGTGATATCAAGTTCGAGGGCGTTTCCTTCAGCTACGAACCTGATGTTGAAGTGATTCACGATGTAAACCTGCGTATGCCTCAGGGAAAGACGGTGGCACTGGTCGGTCCCACCGGCGCCGGCAAGAGCACCATCGTCAGCCTCATCGCCCGCTTTTACGACGTCGATAAAGGGCGCATACTAATCGATGGCCATGATTTACGCGGTATAGATACCGCCGGCTACCGACGGCAGTTGGGCCTGGTGCTGCAAGACCCGTTCCTGTTCTCCGGAACGGTCAGGGACAACATCCGCTATGGTAACCTTGAGGCTGGCGAGGATGAAATAATAGCCGCCGCCAGGGCAGTAGGTGCCCACGATTTCATTGTACGTCTGGAAAACGGCTACGATACCGAACTGCAGGAGCGCGGACAAAACCTGAGCATGGGGCAGCGCCAGCTTATCAGCTTTGCCAGGGCGCTACTGGCAAATCCAGCCATACTACTGCTGGATGAAGCTACCGCCAGCGTCGACTCGTACAGCGAACACGTCCTCCAGCAAGGTCTGCGAAATCTCCTGAAAGGACGCACTACGGTAGTCATCGCCCACCGGCTATCGACTATTCGCGATGCCGACCTTATCCTGGTAATCGATAACGGGCGGATTGTGGAACAGGGCCTGCATGAAGAGCTTCTGCGCCGTAGCGGCTTATATGCCCGGCTCTATGAAATGGTGTACACTCCCACGGTAGTCCGAGCCAGACCATCCACGTCCTAATCAAATCTGCAACTGCTCATTTTACGTCTAGAAAGCCGGTAGTGAATTGTAAAATTTTCACCGATTCATCAAAAAACGGCCCTTTCAAGCCTATCGTTATTTGACAAACCCAATTTACTGTTTTATAGTTCAATTGGGCCACTTAAACAGGGTTGTTAACTCGCTTGGTCGTTTCCTGAACAACCATGGTTTAGGTGGTAATATCCTTCACTAAGGAGGTGCATCATGTTAAAAAAGGTATGCGGGCTAGCTTCACTACTACTTTTAGTTACATTCCTCGGTGCTGCCTGTACTCCTGCTGCCAGCCAGAAAGACCTGCAGGAACTTCAATACAAAGTACAGGCGCTGAGTTTATCGCTGGAAACGACGCAAAATAACCTGCAGGCCACGCAAGAGGCGCTTCAAAACGTGCAGAATCAGAACCAGCAGCTTCAAAACCAGCTCCAACAGACATCGACGGAGTGCAGCACCTGTGATAAAGCTGCGCAAGACTGTGTCAACAACAATCTGATTAGTCCGTATGGATGTGTGACCGCGTCACCCTATTATTACAATCCCTGCACATACCAACCACCGAGTTCATATCAATTACCCTGCTCTTATACACCGCCCTGTCCCACGACCTGTTATTCACCAAGCTCATGGCTACTTTCTTCTTATTATTTTTATCCATATCTTTTTGGTAATCACTATAGCCCTTGGGGAAATCATCCTTTCGGACCTCCCTCCCCCCAACCTGAACCTTCACCCTGTCCACATCCACATCCTTCGCCCTGTCCAAATCCACATCCTTCACGCAGCCCTGACCCACAGTGCGTAACCTTCCCGCACCCGATATTAACAGATGTAACAGCCGGCACTCCGGCAACCGAGCCTATGGCAGCGAATGAAATAACAACTGGGGAGCTCCCCGCAGCAATACTATCTCCGGTAACATTTGAGCCATCAGTATCAGACTCAGCTGAACTGACACCGGCTCCGGAGCCTGCCTTAGCCACATATTCGACACCGGTTGATGTCCCCGACCAGGTGCTGGAAACGACCCCATCTACACCAGCTGCAACAGAGACTCCTGTAATTACTGAGATTCCAGCCGTGCCGGCACCGGAGACTTTACAGACTCCAGAAGCTACGAATGAGCTAAACATTGATTCTGCTACCGCAATAGAACCCTCACCGGAAACCACGCCGGCACCTGAGACATTACAGACTCCTGAAGCCACAAATGAGTTAAACCCGGATTTTGCGGTGGCAACAGTTCCGTCACCGGAAATCACACCCGAACCGGCACTGCCGGTATCATCTTTGCCGGTAGTCGAACCGGCTCCAACTCCTGAACCGACATTGACGACATATCCCATGCCGGCTGCCGTACCCGGCCAGGTGCTGGAAGCGGCGCCATCGGCACCGGCTGCCTCAGACTATCCTGTAATTACTGAAGCTCCGGCCATACCTATACCACCGGACTCAGAGACGGCAAAAAAAGCTACAGATGAGACGAACCCTGATTCTACTCTGTAGTCTATGGCTGGTTAAATACGTTTAGATGGGGCCGCAGGCATAAAAAAACAGCCTCGATATCATCTAGGCTGTCCTTGGTTTCTTTCTACTACTTTTCTCTTTGCTTGCCCTATGCCTTGTTGTATTTAAGGCGTTTATCGAATAAGTCTCCCAGCAGCTTTGAAATCTCGGCGCTCATCGGCCTGGCATTTATATCACTTCCAGGTACGAATCTCTGCTGTACTTGATCTATATACGCCGCCGATGGTACCCATTGCTGATACGGATACTGATAGTCATAGGACGGAGGCGGTACCTCTGGCGCTACCGATGTTAAGTCAAAACCGCAAGTGCCGCAGAATCTGGCGCTATACGCGGCTCTGGCCCCGCAGTGGGGACAAAAATGTATCTGCCACATCTACTTTGGCCCTCGTCATAAATTTATGTCAACACTTATATTCTAATTAATTAAACTGGTGATACGGCAAAAAGGTTTATTTACACGTTCGCATTAGCCTTGGCCGTCAGGACATAAAAAAGGACAGCCTCGATAACCTCAAGCCTGCCCCTAGCTTCGTTCCACTACTCCTTCCTCTTGGCTCCCTTCACCAAAGTGGCTCGTTTTCGGATGAACCCTCAAACGCTTGCCAAGGAGCTTGGGAACCTTCTCCTCCCCCAACCGGCAGTTGCACATCACTACTTCTTCACCTACGCTCCCGGCTGAGGGCGACTACCGATCAAGAGTCGGCATAACAGAAATCTCTTTGTCATACCCTAACCTCCTCTTCTTAACTCTATTATTAATATACTACATTATCTCAGATTATTATGTGACTAATATCTCGTCGAAAGCTGTAGACAATCGGGCGAGGCAAGCCTGTCTAAGAAATCAAAAAGGGAGAGCCTTTTTGAGGACTCTCCCGTAGTTTGTGCTCGGGACGACGGCTATTGGTCTGAGTCGAGCGGTACCAGGCCGAACACGGCTGCTTTGACCACAGCCTCGGTGCGGTTTACGGCATCGAGCTTTCTCAATATTCTGGTCATATTATTCTTAATGGCCTGTTCGCTGATATTGAAATCCGCGGCAATCTGTTTATTCAAATGGCCGACCGCGATGAGACGTAGTATCTCTATTTCTCTGAGCGTTAATCTGCTGGTATCTATCATTATGTCATCCCTCCCAATACAGGACTTGCACTATAAGAAACGTTAAAAGCCCCAAAAAGTTTATTTTACGCACGGCCCGCTAACCCCTACCTCGCTCATTCTGAGCCTGTCGAAGAATCTGCACTCCGGGTAAAATCCACGCTGCCAATGATTGACAGCTATTTACATATCGTGCTATTCTGCCCTCTCAGACAAGCAGAAAGAAGCATGAAATCAAAGCCAACGGCTAATCAGACACCGAACCAGGAATTAACGTTTGACCTCAACGTACCCAATATCATAACGGCTATACGCGTGGTCTTGGCCGGTTTCACTGCTTTTCTGTTGTGGCAGGGAGAATTCCTGGCGGCGGGCATCCTGATCGTTATTGCCGCCTGTACCGATGGACTGGACGGCTTACTGGCCCGTAGGCTCGGGCAATCGAGCCTGGGCGGGTCGATTTTCGACATGGTGGCCGACGAGTTACTGTTTATGCCGAGCCTGATTCTGGCCATAATCGCCGGGCTGTTTTCCAGGACAGATCACCTGATGCCCCTCAATCCCTATCCCTACGCGGTGCTAGCTCTTGCCGGTGGAGTTGCCGTGTTTGCCGGCATAGGTTCCTATCTCTGGAAACGCCGGAGTCGTGCCATGGAATTTCCCACGCCAACGGGTATAGCCAAGGTCAACTTCTGGTTCTGGCTGGCGCCGCTGGTGATAGCCGTCTTCGGCATCGGCCCCGACTGGCTGCTGGCTGTCCTCATGTATCTGGCGATTGTCTCCACTGTACTCACCTTCTACTCCTACCTTAAAAAAGGCAGCTACGTCTTCACCGACTGACCCCAAGGGGTAGCCCGGAGCATCCGCTCCAGGCACAATTCACACCGGTGCTGCGCTCATTCTGAGCTTGTCGAAGAATCTGAGCCCAACGTTCCGCTCATTCTGAGCCTATCGAAGAATAGAAGCTCTTTTCTCCTCCTGTCATTGCGAGTCCTTTCGCTGAAGGACGTGGCAATCTCTATCTCTGAAATCATTTTTAATCGCCGTAACCGAAATTTTTTGATTTTTAACTTTTAATCTTTGATTTTGTTACAATATGCCAGGTAACATGCCATCCATCATCGAAGGTAAAAACCCGGTAATCGAGCTGCTCAAGTCCGGCTATCCCGTCAACAAAATACTCCTCGCCGACAGTATCAAGCCGGGTGACGCCGTCACTGAAATACTCCGCCTGGCCCGAGCCAAAAATATACCCGTGGAACGCGTGGCCAGGCATATCATAGACAAGCAGAGCGTAACCGCTACCAATCAAGGAGTTATTGCCTACGCCGCAGCTAAAGAATATGTCAGCCTGGACGATTTGCTGGCTGTCTCCGCGGAAAAGACCGAGCCGCCGCTCTATGTAATTCTCGACGGCATTGAAGACCCGCAGAATCTGGGCTCCATATTGAGGACGGCTTATGCCAGTGGCATTCACGGCGTGATTATCCGGGAAAGAAGAGCAGCCGGTCTCACCGCAACGGTGGCCAAGGCATCGGCCGGCGCCATGTGGTATATGCCCGTAGCCAGCGTCTCCAGCATCGCCGGGGCAATTGAAACCCTCAAGAAAAACAACGTCTGGGTCATCGGCATAGACCGCAGCGGACAAGTTGAATACAGCCAGATGGACTTCAAGTCGCCGGTAGCCATTGTCATCGGCAGTGAAGGCAAAGGCTTATCCGAGCTGGTTAGAAAGAAATGCGATTTTCTGGCGCACATACCCATGCGAGGGGAAATTACCTCGCTTAACGCTTCCGTCGCCGCCGCCCTGGTAATGTACGAGGCCTTCAGACAAAGGAGCCGGTAGCTAAGCCGCGCACGTTCAAAAAACCTGTTTACACCAGCATATAACCGAATGCTTTTTTGCTGATGATACGCGAGGGGCTGGCAGGTTCGGGTTCCACTTTTTCACGCAGCCGGTGAATTAGCTGGTCGATGGTGGCATCGGATATAGCCGAAGGGTCCTGGCTTTCGGGCCATACGGCTTCAATTATCTCGTCACGCGAGCATATATTTCCGGCATTTCTATAGAGCAACCGTATCAGCTCATACTCCTTTTTGGATAGCTTCTGCTGTTTGCCGTCTACCACAGCTTCCTTTTTCCCCTCGTCGATTTTCAGCCATGCCACTGCAGGGAACGTGCCGTGCTTTCCAGCCGGGGGTTCTTTCCCGTGCATTATGTTAGTATCTTCGGATTCCTTAAACTGCAGAACTGTTTGCGCTGAAGTTCCTTCCACCCCAAGCCCGATCTTGCTGTTATGCTTGAGTTCGTATAGATTGCCAGGAATTATCCTGTCATCATTTAGCATGGTGCCGTTGGTGCTGCCCAGGTCTTTCAGCCAGTACCTGCCATCCTGCAGCAGGATTTCCAGGTGCCGTCTGGAAATAACATCGGCGCCCAATTCTATATCAGGTTTATTCTGCGAAGTCAGGCGGCCCACCACGGTAGACGAGTCGTTCAAAGTGAAGATTTTACCGACATCCTCCGCATTACCCCTCTTCACAATTAGAGAAGCCACGCCTTACCTCCATTCGTTTGGGCCCGTATTCGCTCCCTGTAGTATAATACGTACGTCACAATCGTCCCGTAACCATGAGTATATCAGATTTATATTAGGTATTTGTCAGAAAGCTGTCAAGCAAAGTCCTCATCAATCAATTACACTGATGTTAAAACCACGGACTGCTAAAATAATGACTAAACGAGCCAAAGTGCTTTGTCGGGCATGCCATACAAAGAATGAGCCGCACGAAAAAGTCTGTCGCAAATGCGGGCTGCCTCTTGCCGCCATAGCGCCGGACGGGCCTGAACGCAAAATCATCTGCCCCAGGTGCCGGAGCACAAACAATGCCGCCAGTTTTTTCTGTTACACCTGCGGTAAATATTTCGCCGATGTAGAGGAAACAAAAATAAGCAAGCGGCCAGTCAGGCAGAAACGGGGCGCACTGCGGTCTTCGGCGCCGAAAGCTAAGGTGATGATGCCGGGCGGTGGTGAAATCACCCTCACCGGTGAGCCTGTGTTCATAGAGCGCGGCGATTTTAACGGCACATTATCACCAGAGTTGCTGATGAGAGTTTCCAGGCAGCATATTTTGATTACCTGTGATAGAGGCAAATACTACTTGAAGGACTACGGACGCGACGGTAAGGGCAGCACCAACCATACCAGGCTTAACGGAATTGATATCTATGACAAAAGAAAGAAGGCTCTCCAAGACGGCGATAAGATTGAACTGGCCGGTCAGCCGGAACTTACACTGACTTTCAAATTGCTGAAAGAGTCGAAATGAAGCAGAAATGCCGGAGGACCGATTGGAAATAGGTTATAGCTGGGACACAGGTCTGCTAAGAGACCTCAACGAAGATAGCGTTTTATGCACCAGCTTCGATCTCAGGACCCACCTGGGAACAATCTCCGCTGGCCTCTTTGCCGTGGCAGACGGTATGGGCGGGCACAGTGCCGGTGAAATTGCCAGCGACCTCGCCACCAGGACCCTCCATGCAGAGTGTATTTCCGGTCTTCTCGCCCAGTCCCCGACTCCACCCCTGTCTATTTTGGCTGCTGCCTTCAAGAAGGCTAACCGCAAGGTTCTGGATTCTGCCGCCGAGGGTGAGTTGAAAGGCATGGGTACTACCCTGACCGCTGCACTTGTTGTAGGTGAGGACCTATATGTCGCCCATATAGGCGATTCCAGGTGCTATGTAATCAACGGACGGGAGACCATCCAGATCACCAAAGACCATTCTGTAGTCCAACAGCTCGTGGATGCAGGAACTATCACACCGGAACAAGCCTGGAACCACCCGCGCAAGAACGAGATAACGCGCGTACTTGGTTATGCCCGGACCGTTGTCCCGGACCTGTTTCATGTAAAACTATACGCCGGTGACAATATCCTCCTCTGTTCCGACGGTCTGTGCGGCGTGTTGCCTTCACCTGAGATATCGGAGACCGTTACCGGTTCTCCCAATCCCAACCAGGCCTGCATTGACCTGACGGCTCAGGCTAACCTGGCGGGCGGACCGGATAATATATCGATAATAGTGGTGAAACCCGACAACCTTCCATCCTGGCAGGCTATGATTACAGCCCAGACCAGCATCAGGAGAATATGATGTGGCCTACAGATGATATCGTTTTGTTAATGGTCCTGGTCTATACGGTTCTGATAGTAGCCGTGGCTATATTGATTGCCCTTCGTAAGCGTAAGAGCCACAGCTCACGTTCAAACCACGGGAAGACACAGATACCTGCCCAGGCGGGTAATAACATATACGTCGTTAACAGTCGCTATGAACTGATGGCACCGCCTCATAAACAGGGTGGCATGGCGACTATATGGTTCGCCCGGGAGCGCAGAACAGGCAGGGCGTGCATTATCAAGACACCGCGCCGGGGCACGACGATGGATAACGTGTACCTGGACAAGCTGATGCTGGAAGCCAGCTACCTGAAGCGGCTGAAACATACCGGCATCGTTAAATACGTCGACAATTTCTACTATAAGGGCGAATTTCACCTGGTCGTTGAGTACGTGAATGGAGAGACCCTAATGGCATCATCGCCGAGAACTCCTTTTCAGGAGCCACAGGTCGTCGCCTGGGCTTGCCAGCTGCTGGATGCTCTTTCCTATATTCACAAAGCTGGCGTAATTCACAGGGATATTAACCCAAAGAACATCATGTTGAGCAGCGACGGCACGGTCAAGCTTATCGATTTCGGCACGGCGAAAAACTTGAATGGTTCAGGCAAAGATAAGGCAGGCCATGACCCGTTCACCAAGATAACAAACAAGGGTTTCGATATTCCCGAATTGTTCATTGGCGGGGACTGCGACCAGCGCTGCGACCTCTTCGGCCTGGCACAGACCTGTATATATCTCCTCACACTCAAGCAGCCGAACGAGATTTGCCTGGACTTGTTCAAGTCCAACTGGCCGCGTTCTTACGCTGAAGCCACTGCTGTTGCCGATTACCTTATTTCCTGCGGCATATCCAAGCGCACGGCAAAATGCCTGGCACAGGGCATACTGTTCTCCGCCGACCACAGGTTTGCTGACGCACAAGCTTTTCGTGCCGCTTTATCGTCAGCGGACGGCTATCCGGTAAAGTCTGTCGAGGTCAAGTCACGGAAATGAGAAAAGCGTTACTGTTGCTTACTTTTACTTTGATTTTCGGCGTTTTTTCAGCGCTGAGCCTCCAGACGGCATATGTCGGGGCGCTGGGAGCGCCAACTGATAATACGACTATACCGAATGTCCCCGCCGGCGACCAGTCTCAGGTTGAAATCAAGCCGCCGGTCGAATATGTCCTGGTGGAACCTACGTCTCAGTCTGAAAATACGACTCCTAACTTTATAGCTGGTTTCATCGCTGCCTCAGGACAGGAAGAATTCACGGTCACTGCAAATGAAAACTGGTACCTGGACGTGGACATAAACATGCCCGGGTGGATTTATATATATGAATCCTTTCCGGCTGGCGGTGATTTTCAGGGACAGTGGCTAGCCTACAAATGGCAATTGCTGGAAAGCGGCCTGTGGCGGCTTGGCCCCTTTACACCCACGAATAACGAACCGGAGGGACAACATATTTACCGGATTCGGTTCTACAGCGACGGCCAATGGGCTGCTGGAAACCCGGATACTCCACAGAATAATCTTGTTTACTGGACGTATTCGAAAGGCAAACCTGCTGAGCCGGTACCGCCACCATCACCCGAAGCCCCTGCCAAAGAAGCTAGCTTCCCCGCTACAGTCTTTGGACTTATCACCCGGCCGGTTCTCGGCGCCTGCCTGCTGGTCGTAGTGGTCGGTCTGGCTCTGCTGCCGATTTATATCAGGCGAAGGAGAAGTCAGGATAGTGTATCCTCGTCAGGTGGGGCAAAGACTAAAGACCTATCTGCAGCCTTACCATCAGCCGCCAGGGCAAAAATAACCTTACCCAATGGCATCGATATTCAGCTTTCCGGCAAGAGCAGAGTGATAGGCCGGGGTGACCTCGCCAGAGCGCTAAGCCTGGATGACCTGGGGCTCATCTCCAGACGACATTTCCAGATTAAATTGGACGACGAGCAGTTCTACGTCGAGGACCTGGGCAGCGCCAACGGCACCCATCTAAACGGCAAGGACATCAGCGGCCAGGGACCGGTCAGCCTGGATGACGATGACATTATAGAACCGGCCGGTGCGGTACATCTAAAGTTTCACCTCCTTTGACCCCTGGGAAAACCCATCACAGATTAACCCCTCAATAATAATTTATCTGCGTCTTCTATTTTGTCAGGTAACTGTCAGTGACCTGTCAGCCCAGAGTCAAGCAGCCTGCTCCCGCCAGACGTATAGTTAATCTTAATAGAACATATGGTATTCGGGAGTTTAATGTCACACATGAAAAAAATCTTGATAGCTTTGCTGGTCACCACCCTGGCTTTCTCAGTCGCCATTACTGAAATCTCACCCGTCCGGGCAGACGACAACCCGGTTCCGCCATTAAGCCCTGATGAATCATGGCAACCTCCCGATGAAGGAGGAGAGTCTATAGAGCCACCGGTGCCAGCGGAAACATACAGCCAGACCTCGCCGAGCCTGCAAATGGCGCCGCTGTCCCTGGAACCCGGTATCCCGAGCTCAATGGTAAATGCCTACCTCGTCAACAGCTACGGTCAGACACTGAGCAACCTATATGGAAACGAGGCAATCTATCTGGTCGTTTCCTTCAACGGGCCGGGCTATTTCTATCTATGGGAATACTACCCTTACGGCACTTCGCCCTACGGACACTGGCTGTGTTACAGATGGTATCGCCCGTACGCCGGCGTCTGGAGAATAGGTCCTTTTGCCGCCCAGTCGTTTGACCCTGCCGGAGGGTACACCTGGAGGATGTGGTTCCTTTCCGGGTATTCATGGTCGACGCGTTTATTGAACTTCAATTACATCCGGAGTTATTATCCACCGGACATACCCGACTTTACGCCGGCGCCGGTTTATAATCCCCCATCGATTAGCTCATTCAGCGCCAACAAATCTTCTATCGAAGCCGGTGAGACAGCTATACTCACCTGGACGACCACTAACGCTGCCAGCGTGAGCATATCACCCGGAGTTGGAACGGTCGCCGCTTCCGGCTCTACTACGGTGAGTCCAACCGCCACCACCACCTATACTCTGGCGGCCAACGGCAAATCGGGCAGCTCTGTTTCATCGACTGCAACCATAACGGTCAGGCCCAGGGTGTCGCCCACCATTAATATGAGCCAGTCCACCATACAGAGGGGGCAGTCGACGTCCCTCTACTGGAATGCCCCCGGGGCAATCCGGGTACTAATCACCGGCGTCGGCAGCGCCGACATCAGCGGCACCACGCAGGTATCGCCGGATAATACGACTACGTACACCCTGACCGCTGCCTATATTGACGGTACTTCGCAGTCAACATCGGTAACGGTCAATGTAGAGCAGCCGCCCTATTTGCTCTGGGGCCTTATAGCCTTGCTGGCCATAACGGTCATAGTCATAGCCATTTTGCTTATCAGGAGACCTGCTAAAGCCCGCAGGGTACAGGCGGCAGACACACAAGCAGGACACGCCACTCAGACTGAAGACACAAATACCTCGGATACACAGCCAGTCACCACGCCTGTGGTAGAGGCCGCCGCGGCTAAACTCTCCCTGGCGGGCGGGAACGATATACTGCTGGCAGGTAATACCAGGTCGTTCGGCAGGCGTGACTTTGAGGATTTCATGCCCAGTGCACAGGTCTCTTACATATCCAGGCAGCACATCAACATATGGTCCGAAAACGACCAGTACTACATCGAGGACCGCAGCAGCACCAACGGCACCAGGGTCAACGGTACGGATATCAAGGGGACCGGCCGGCATGCGCTGGCTGACGGCGATGTAATTGAGCTTGCCGGCAAACTTAGCATCAATTTCCAGAAACAAAATATAAATAAGGAGTGACCATGAATTTCAGAAAGACAATTTTCATCCTGACAACAGCATTTTTGGTTTGCTCTGTTCTGTTATTGAAGTTTAAAAAATAAAAAATAAATAAGGAGGTACAATGAACTTCAAAAAAGCAATCCTAGTCCTTGCAGCAGCATTATTACTATGCTCTGCGCCAGTATTCCAGGCCACACCGGTATCTGCCGAAGATACCGCTACGGCCACCGCTACGGCCACCGCTACGGTCACCACCACCGATTCCTCCGCCACTGCCACTGCTACTGCTACTGCCACCGCCACCTCTACCTCTTCTGCTCCTCCACCACCTGCACCATCGGCACCGCCACCACCGCCACCTCCACCACCTCCACCACCTCCACCACCACCTCCTCCTCCTCCTCCTCCGCCGCCGCCTGCCCCACCTACACCACCACCACCCTATAGGTGGAGCTCCCCGTGGCCTAATCAATACTTTCGCTGTTGTCCGGAATGTTCCTGGCCTTGTAACTATAGGTGGTCCTATTACGTATGTTCGAACGTGGTAGTAGTTCAGCAGCCTCAACGGCAGCCTCAACCGCAAATTGACTGTCCGCCGGTAATCAACTCGTTTACCGCTAACCCATCTTACATTCAGAGTGGGCAGGGAATTGTGCTGACGTGGACGGTGAACGATGCAACTACGGTCACTTTATCCCCCGGGATTGGGTCTGTCCCAAGTTCTGGCTCATACAATCTGAGTCCTGGTTATACAACTACCTATACACTTACGGCTACCAATAGCGATGGCAGCGTGAATGCCAGCACCACCGTGACGGTCGCTCCGTACGTATCCACCTACACCACCAGCAGCACGCCAATAGCCGGCAGTGGAAACGTCGCCAATACGGGAACAAGTAGTATCTTGACCAGCGGGTTGAGCGGCGACGGCTCGGGCAATTCCGGGATGTTGTATATCATGTTGCTCGGACTTCTGGCTGTAGCCGCCGCGGCGGCCGTCGTCCTTTTTGTTAGAAGGCCTACCGCAGCCTATGCCGGTGCACGGGCCGGATATCTGGCTACCGCTACACGGACTGCAAATGGTGCCCCGGCCACCACACCCGTCGACACGGGCCCTGGGCCGAAGTTTATATTGTCGAACGGTGAGCAATTATCCCTATCCGGCAATGCCGGATCTCTGGGCAGAAGTGATTTCCGCTCCCTGGTGAAGCCGGACAAAGCTGACCTGATTTCCAGGCAGCACATACGATTCGACTGTGAAGATGGAGAATGTTATATCGAGGACCGCAACAGCACCAACGGCACCAAACTGAACAGGTCCAGTATCGAGGGAAAAGGCAGGTACTTATTGAGAGAAGGTGACAAAGTCGAGCTTGCCGACATCCTTACCCTGACCTTCAAAACTTAGCCACATTTAAAGCCGGCACTTGTTCTGTAACAGGTGCCGGCTCTTTCTTTTCGCCTTTGTTACCGCTCATTCTGAGCTTGTCGAAGAATGAAACTTCTCCCTTTCGTAAAGGGAGATTGAGAGGGATTTTATATCTCCATTAGTCCCCCTCTCCCTTGAGGGAGAGGGCTGGGGAGTGGGTGAATAGATTATGCCAGAAGCTTCTTCGGAATGTCCCTCAGAATGGCTTCCGCTTCCCTGACGATTTCCTGCACCATGTCATTAACTTTTGGCATGTCTTTAATCCGCTGAGCCGCTTCACCGGCAGCCAGGAGCGCCTTTTCCTTATTTCCTTCGAAGGCGGCTTTTATTGATTCTATTTCAAACTCAATCAAAGACATATCGATCGTCGCATAATCATCGGGAGTGCCGAGGAAAACGCCGGGTGATTTTTGTAGAGTATTTTTGGCATGTTCCTGGCTGCGGGGTGTTTTCAACCACCGGGCAGGTCCCACAAAGCCGCGCGCCACAAGGGTTGCCCTGTCGCCTGATTCAACAACCCCCTCCTTCCAGATCTGATGAAAATCACTCTCCTGTGTTGCCAGAAAGCGCGTCCCCATCTGCACACCGTCTGCGCCCATAACCAGTGCCGCCGCCAGTGTCTTGCCATCGCAGAACCCGCCGGCGCCGGCAACCAGAGTCTCATTGTCGGACACCGTCTCCACCACAGCCGGAAGCAAAATCATCGAGTGCACCGGTTCCCACGAGGTATGGAAACCGCCTTCATGGCCGGAGGCTACTATTACGTCGACGCCAGCTTTCTTACAGCGCAAAGCTCCCTTAACAGACGGAACGACGTGCATCCATGTAAATCCTGCTCCCTTTATCTTGTCTTTCCAGCCAAGAGGGTCGCCGGCGGATGTAAAGATCACTTTGAAATGCTTTTTCATATCAGGGTTCTCTTCGCGGACCCTGATGGCCGTGTCAACCATGACCTGCGAATTCGGGAGAACTTCCGCTGAAACCATCACGTTGATGCCGAAAATACCGCCTTTATCTTTGACCAGCCTGTATGTCCGTTTAAGCACCTTTTCCAGGACTGTCGCCATATCGTCATCGTAGTTAGCCTCCGCGGTTTGAACGAAGTCCTTGTAAATCCATGGCTGAGTATCTTTATTAAAAACTCCGCTTGTAGAAAGCAGTCCCAGGACGCCTGCATTCGCTGCAGCAACACAAAGATTGTTGTTGCTGAAGGGGCCCATTCCGGCCTGAATAATGGGGTATTTGATCCCGACCAGGTCGCACAATCTTGATTTAATCATAGAAGCTCCACTCCGTATTTTTATTATTTTTGCAGAAAAGGCGATGCCTTATTAAGCAGAATATTATATCATAAGCCAGTCGTGCGGGCTTATTTATGGGACCGCTTAACAAGTGGTATAATTATTCGTCATATAGCAGCCCGAAACTACTGCAAAAACCTCTCCCTTTCCTAAAGGGAGATTGAGAGGGATTTTTCCGCTCACCCTGAGCTTGTCGAAGGGTTTCCTTTTATTCTCCCTCCCCTGGCGGGAGGGAGTTAGAGGGAGGGGGAAACCTCTCCCTTAGCAAAAGGGAGATTGAGAGGGATTTTTACCATGCTATCCTTTTGCGGGGGAGTTTAAGAGGGGTGAAACCCCTCTTGGGAAAAAATATGAGGTTAATCTTCATTCACGGCGCTGGCAACACCAGTTTGGAATGGCATTACCAGACAAAATACTTCACCGGTTCTGAAGCTATCAATCTTCCGGGGCATCCTGAAGGCAAGCCATGCACCAGCATAGACGAGTATGCGCAGTGGCTACATGGATATTTCAGACGAGGAGATCATTCACCGCCTGTCATTGCCGGGCATTCCCTGGGCGGTGCCATAGCTCTGATGTATGCGCTGAGTTATCCGGAAGATGTTAAAGCACTAATATTAATCAATACCGGTGCACGGCTGAGGGTACGGCCTGACTTGCTGAAGAAACTAGAAGATAGTATCAATGCCCCGGCTCAGTGGCTCAAAAAAGTAGCTGAACCTCCATATAGTCGGGTGGCTCCTGATGTAGCGAAGAAAATAGTTAATGGAATGGCTAAAGTAGGTGCCGCCGTGCAGCTCAATGATTTTCGGTGCTGTGATAAGTTCGATGTAATGGATAAGGTAAGGCACATCGCGGTTCCAACGCTGGTTATTTGCGGCACCGAGGACGATATGACGCCTCTAAAGTATTCTCAATATCTGGTCAATCAAATCGCAGGGGCCAAACTGGTGATTATCGAGGGCGCCACGCATCACTGCCTCCTGGAAAAACCAGTGGAAGCGAATCGGGCAATCGAAGCGTTTCTAAGTAACCTTTGAATTCTGTTCTATAGTTGTTAGAATGCTTATTAAAAATGACTCCTGATGGAATATATTCAACGAAAATAGAATCTCCGCGTCTCGTTCAGCTAAATAATGCGATTGCCGAGGAAGGGTAACTTTTTCAAACTCTAATTTTTGCTCGCTTCAAGCAGTGGCAAAATCATTTTGGAATCTTAATCGCATCTGGATCAAATACAATACGTCGTACGCTACGTCTATCATCGTGAGGAACCATGAATTCTTGTTCTTCATCTTGCACTGTGACCACCTCATCTGCAAAATGCATTTTAGCTTGATATCCATTTTTAACCATTCCTTGGTTCGGCTCGTAAACGGTTCCTATGAACCTTACATATGCCCCATAATCAATCGTAAATAGTTCATATCTTTCACCAGGTTTATCTTTATGCGAGTCAAATCTTGGTAATTTATGTAAAACACGTTCATTTAGTAACCTGGTCAAAATCTCATGTTTAGATTTCGAGGTTTCGACCATGAAAGTCCGAGATTTGTATCCCTTGATAAGATTATTGAATATATACATAAGTGCCATACTTGGGAGTATGTCATTTCGTATGTTTGCATACTTTTCATTATCAAACCAACTAGCAGCGGCATCGCGAACATGTGACATACTTATGGCTTTTACATCCTCTTGCTTACGATAACCTTCCCAATATGCATTACCAAATATGCATAGGAAATCTCTACAATTCCCTTCAGCTGCACGCACTAATTCAGTGAAAGCTTTATTCTGTGTGAATATATCTATTATCCTTTTGCTCTTTTCTTGACCGGTTATCTTGAGATCCCAGTTTAGTTCGGCACCGAGATGATTGTAAAGAACTTGAGAAAAGAACTCTGAAACAAAAATCGGTTTTTCATCATATATTAAATACGAATCAAAATCCAAGACATCCGGGATATCTGCTCCAAGTTTGATGCCTATTACTCCTTCACTGATTTGTTTAGATAGGTCGCATTGATAGCTTAAGGCCAATAATTTGATACATATTTCTGGAATAGTCATAATTGCCCTTTTAAGATATTCTGCAACATAGGGTTGTGCTGATACTGGAATTTGTGACCACTCATCCAATATTATGAATAGATGACGTATATCCAAACCGGAAATAATTGTCTGCATTGATTCCGTTATTTGCCTATAATTAAATGTTGATTCATAATATTTCTCTGTGGATTTAGGTTCTATCTGTAGGAGCAAACCCCAGACGGTACCGAAAACTTTTTGTTGTGAATCCTTTATTGGTGCTTCCATACGTCTAGCCATATCAAATAATCGTGTGCTAATCTCATTAAGAAGAGTTCTAAAATATTTAATAGCTACCCCTTGGGGGTTTCCTGTTGAGTCGGTTATCGCACTTCCTAACATTCTACAATCTATGTAAAGTGCAACTTCTCCCTCCATTCCAAGCATTTCTTGCAAAACGCGAAACATATGCGTCTTACCTGTGCCACGTCTGCCTAAAACTAGCTGTGAATTAGTGGTTCTAGCACGATTGGCTAGGTCTGTAGTCACATAAATATCGATTAATCTGTCAGAGTCCGTTTGTTTCTCAGCACGTTTCTGAATCGCGCTAACGGCCTTAACAAACTCTATATCATCGAGAGCGGGCTTTGTCCATTCTGACATATGTTTTTTCCTAAAGTTGCATGTTCAATTAGACTTTATAATCTTTAGTCGAAAATGCCACAATCTATATGATTGACTTATTTATTCAATTTAAATCTTTATCTGATTATACACCAACAAAATTAATTTTGGGCATATCTGCTTACTCCGATAAGGCATATACCTTCGCACAGTTTCCCCCGTAGACAAATAGGCTAGTTCTTTTGACCGAGCGTTTTTCGACCAAAATGATAAGGTTCCACCCTCACCCCAACCCTATCCCTCTCCCCGTATCCCAATGGGAGTAAATCCTCATTGGATGCCTGCCCACCCTTCCGCCCGCGGGAGAGGGAGTAAAGCCGAGCGGCTATTCTCTATTGAACCTGGTCAGCGGCGACAGAATCTCCTCGTCGCGGCGAAGCTCGATGATGCGGTCACGGAGCAGGGCGGCTTTTTGGAACTCCAGGTTTTAAAGTCACCCTCCGGCAGCCAGGGCGAGTAGCCCTACATTGTCGCCACTGCAGATTCGAATTTCCTTATCATCAATATAAAAACGACCGTTTATATTAAAGGCGTAATGCTCCGTTAGTTTATCTTCACCGGCACGGATAACAGGCCCCTCCAGTTTCGGGATTTCACGCCGGAGAGTTGCGATAACATCAGTCAGCCTCGCCTCATCCTTTAGTTCAACTTCCACCTTATGCTCGCCTGTTATACCGTGCGGCAACCCGAACAGTCCGACAACACACTTGAACAAGGCTCTACTTTCCCCCTATATTATTTTAATGCGACGCATAAATATCTATGGCCACAGGTCTTTGGCCACGTCATTAAGGCCCAGAGACAGCAGCTTCTTTTTGCCCGGCTTGGTTGTGACGCGGTCCCAGTCCAAAGCACCAAGATTCCGGTAAATCTGACCTGTAATATCGGCGGTTACGCCAGCCAGTGGACCAGACTCAAAAGGAGGTTCACCCGTTATCCTGGGGTGCACCGTCCATTTGAGAGGGTTTACACCTTCCCGAAGGTTGAAGGCGTGCCTCAGGGTGGCTATCCTGTCACCGGCTTTATTTAATTCATCCCTGGAATAGCCCCAGCCGGTTACCGCATTCATGAAGTCTTTCAGTTGCATCCACATATTACCGAAATAGCAAAGCCCGGCCGAACTGAGAACGTGAGCCCCAAAACTACTGGGGCCGAAGCCCTGCGTGTGACGGCCGGGGGTGGCGTCCATCTGATATCGTGCCGAAGCCGATTCAACGTTGCCCACCATAGGCGGTATGAGCTTCGGGTCGTGCATCCCCAGCTCCTGTCCTCCGATATGCACCGCATACTTCTCAGCGCCCCTGCCGATTCTCTCCGCAGCCAGTTTGACTCCGTCAGCGAGAACGTCACCAAAGCCTTCTCTCCCGGCAAGTTTTTCCGTCATGCTAACGATAGCCCGGTGGTTGCCCCAGGTAAGCTCGATACCTCCGGTATCCTTCCTGGTAATGAGCCCATTCTCGTAACATTCGATGGCAAAGGCAATAGTACAACCGGCAGAGATAGTGTCTATTCCATATCGATTGCAAATGTAGTTAGCCATGGCAATGGATTCAGTGTTATTGTTAAGACACATGGCACCGAAGGAAGCCAGTGTCTCGTATTCAGGCCGGCGTGTACCGGCAACGTACCTGTACTCGCCGGTCCCCTCCTTCAAGCTTGCCTCGCAGGCGATGGGGCAGTGCCAGCAACCTATATGTTTATCAAGGTTGGCTATCACTGCATCAGGCTCGAGCCCGGAGACATCCGGGAAATCGACCACACCGATACCAGCCCAGTTTTTAACCGGCGAATCTCCGTTTTGGGCCGAAATGGCGGCATGGCTGGCCGTACCGTACTTGTGGAACGACTCACGGTATGAGTGCCCCCCGGACTTTGTATCGTTTAACGCTGCCATATACTTTTTTCGTAAGTTGTCAACGGCCTGTTTGTCGGCTAAAGCGACGGTTTGGTTTCCCCGGGCTACAACTGCCTTGAGCCTTTTGGAGCCCATGACAGCCCCTAAACCGGAGCGTCCGGCAGCACATCCTCGCTGGTTTATAATACATGAGATGAGCGACAGCTTTTCGCCGGAGGGGCCGATGCAGGAGACACGACTTTCACTGCCGTGTTCGTCCTCCAATATGCTCTCCGTTTCATAGGTGTCTTTACCCCACAGGTGAGCGGCGTCTTTTAATTCAGCTTTGCCGTTATCGATTAAGAGATAGACCGGTCGGTCCGAAATGCCGGTAAAAAAGACGCCGTCATAGCCGGCGAATTTAAGGTAAGGGCCGAATTCACCTCCCGAGTTGGCATCCCCCCAGGTGCCGGTTAAAGGTGATTTTCCCACCACGACATACCGTGCTCCGGTAGGAGCCGGGGTACCGGTGAGAGGGCCGGTGAGAAATCCGAGAATATTCTCTCCGGATAAGGCGGCCACTTTTGCCTTTTGACGGCTGTATAGTATTCTTGCCCCCAAGCCATAGCCACCGATGAAATCGCGGCAAGTTTTTTCGTCAAGTGCCTCTATCTCAATCGCGCCTGTAGACAGATTTACAAATAAAACCTTTCCCATATAACCACCGGCCATATATACCTCCTTTTGTTTTGTTCTTTATTTGTCCTGCATGGATGAAACTGCTAGCTGAACCTGGTCAGCGGAGATAACAGCTCCTCGTCCTTCCGCAGCTCGATGATGCGGTCGCGGAGTAAGGCGGCTTTTTCGAACTCCAGGTTCTTGGCGGCTTTTCGCATCTGCGCTTCCAGGTCTTTGATGAGACGGAGGACCTCTTCTTTGGATATGGGGGTAGGCGAATAGGCGGCTCTGGCTTCAGCCACCACCTTGACCCGCTCGGTGATGTCCTTAATCGCTTTCTTTATCCCCTGTGGTGTTATGCCGTGCTCTTTGTTGTAAGCTTCCTGAATATTGCGACGGCGCTTAGTCTCCTCTATGGCTTCATGCATAGCTCCGGTCACGGTATCGGCATACATGATGACATGGCCGTCAAGATGACGGGCTGCCCGTCCCATCGTCTGGATGAGCGCCTGCTTCGACCTTAAGTAGCCTTCCTTGTCGGCATCCAGAATGGCTACCAGGCTCACCTCGGGCAAGTCCAAACCCTCGCGGAGCAGGTTTATGCCGACCACCACATCGTAAACGCCGAGGCGGAGGTCGCGCAGAATCTCAACCCGCTCCAGCGTGTCAATCTCGGAGTGCAGATAATGCGTCCTGATTTCCATCTCTTTCAGGTAATCGTCCAACTGCTCAGCCATGCGCTTGGTCAGCGTGGTCACCAGGCAGCGCTCACCTTTGTCCACCCTGGTCTTAATCTGGTAAATCAGGTCGTCGATTTGCCCTTTGCTGGGCTTGATCTCAATCGTCGGCTCGAGCAGACCGGTGGGACGGACCAATTGCTCCGCCACCTGCTGGCTGTGGCTGAATTCATACTCGCTCGGGGTAGCCGAGACGTAGACGACCTGGTTGAGTCGCTGGTTGAACTCATCGAAGTTAAGCGGACGGTTGTCCAGCGCCGACGGCAGGCGAAAGCCGTAATCGACCAGCGTCCGTTTTCGGGAGAGGTCACCATGATACATGCCACGAATTTGCGGCAGGGACATGTGAGACTCATCGATAAACAGCAGGAAGTCATCGGGGAAATAGTCGAGCAACGTCCACGGAGCGCTGCCCGGTGCCCGACGCTGCAGATGGCGGGAATAGTTCTCCACGGCATGGCAGTAGCCTACCTCGCGGAGCATCTCAAGGTCGTAGTTGGTTCGCGCCTCGAGCCTGGCAGCTTCGACCAGCTTGCCCTGGTCTTTAAGCTCCCGCAGCCTCTGTTCCAGCTCAACCTTGATATCCTCGACAGCCAGCAAAAGCTTGTCATGTGAAGTGACGAAGTGCTTGGCAGGGTAAATGTCCACCGTATCACGCTCGGTCAGCAGCTCGCCGGTAAGCGGGTCGACGTCAACGATGCGCTCCACCTCATCGCCAAAGAACTCAATCCGGATTGCTATTTCCTCATACGCCGGCTGTATTTCCAGCGTGTCGCCGCGGATGCGAAACCGGCCGCGGGTGAAATCGAAGTCGTTTCTTTCATATTGCATGTCCACCAGCCGGCGGAGCAACTTACCGCGATTTAATTTTTCGCCCCTCTTAATAGTAGCTACGAAGCTGCGGTATTCCTCAGGCTCGCCCAGGCTGTAAATGCAGGATACCGAAGCTACGATTAGCACATCCCGGCGTTCAAGCAAAGACCTGGTGGCGGCATGGCGCATCTTATCAATTTCCTCGTTTATATCTATTTCTTTCTCGATGTAGGTGTCGGTGCTGGGAAGATAGGCTTCCGGCTGGTAATAATCATAGTAGCTGACGAAATACTCCACGGCGTTGTCGGGGAAGTATTCTTTAAATTCGGTGGCTAGCTGGGCGGCTAAAGTCTTATTGTGGCAGATGACCAGTGTGGGCTTCTGGACTCTTTCCGCTACATTAGCCATGGTGAAGGTCTTGCCGCTGCCGGTGACACCGAGCAATGTCTGCTGTTTGTAGCCCAGGTTAAGGCCTTCGACAAGCTTGTCTACGGCTTGCGGCTGGTCGCCGGTGAGCCTGAAATCTGAGTTTATTTTGAATTCCATTAAGTTTATTTTCACCCCTACGCTGGCCCTCCCCCTTGAGGGGGAGGGAATTGGGGTTATCCAAGAGGGGCTGCGCCCCTCTTAAACTCCCGCTTAATAATGTAATTTTTTATTTCACCCACTCTCCAGCCCTATCCCTTTCCCCGTATCCCAATGGGAATAAATCCTCATTGGATGCCTGCCCACCCTTCATCCCAAGGGAGAGGGGGCAACTTACAACGGGGCAGGATAATGCTTAATTATACAACCAATGTAGACAAGAGAATAAAACATGGTAATAGCACGGAGGCGAAAGCCCCTCTACTTCTGCGGTATCTTTGAAATGCGGTCGAACTCGTCCCGCAGCTTCTTGTAGGATTTATCTAAATCGGCGGCTCTATCGACGGCATTCTTGAGATGCGTCTCATAGAGCAAGCGCCACTTATCATCAATTTCATTGAAGCCGCGTGAAATCCGGAGCAGGTCGTTTTTAACATCTTCAGCCTGTTCCGAAAGCTTCTTGGCCTGAACGCCGGCTCTGATTAATTCGATTTTGGCGGAAAGGGTCAGCGGCGATACTACCTGGACGCCTCCTCTACCGTACTCCATCAGCATGTCATAGGCCTCGGTCAGCAGGTAGTAATAGACGCTCTCCGACGGAATGTAGGCGAAGGCAAACTCGGCAGACCCTTTGTCGGGACATACGTAGTCATCGGCTATCTTGTCCAGGCAGCGCCTGACATCGGCGATAAAATCCTTCTTTAACCTCTGCTTCTCAGCCGGGTCTTCCGTGGACAGCATCCTGCCGTAATTGTCCAGCGAAAACTTGGAATCTATGCAGACCAGGCCTTCGGTCGACTTTATATGAGCGTCGGGTCGCTTGCCGTCGAAAATCGTCTCCCTGATACCGTACATATCCGGCGGAAGCTGGTCAGCCAATATTGTCTCCAGCGCCAGTTCGCCGAATGACGCCCTCTCTTTGGGCACTCGGAGCATTTGCTCGAATGACCTGTAGCTGTCTTTGATGTCTCTGGCCTGAGTCTCTATGCTGCCTATCTTTTCGCCCAGCCCCAGCTCAGTCCAGGTGCTGGATATGGCGTTCTTGAGGTCGGTCGGTTCCACTCGCCGGCTACGGATGACGAGGAAAATCAACACGCCCAAAAGCAGCAAGACAAAAACAAGCAGGATTTCAATAAGCATATTTACTCGTGACTACTTCGTGGCTAGCTGCCTCAAGGCCAGCCTGACCTTTTCCTCCAGGTCAAGCTCTTCAGCATTGGGCAAACCGGCAACAGCCTGTGTAGCTTCCTTCAGTGAATAACCGAGTGTGGTCAGAGCCGCCACGACATCGGCATCTTCGGGCGTCAAGGCCGGCGTTACCGCACCCGCCCATCCCTTCTCCAGCTTGCCTTTCAATTCAAGTACCACCCGCCCGGCCATTTTCTTGCCGATGCCGGGTACCTGAGTCAGCAAGTCGACGTTGCCGCCGACGATGGCCGAAGCCAGCTGCTCGACGTTTAAGGTGGAAAGAAATGCCAGTGCTGCTTTGGGGCCGATACCGGAAACGGAGATGAAGTTCTGGAAAAGCGCCAGCTCGTCGGCAGATGCGAAGCCGTACAGAGCGATAATATCTTCCCTGACATATAGATGGGTATGGAGACGGACCTTATCGCCGACAGTGCCAATCCGAGCAAGAGTGGAGCCGGGGACAGATACCAGGAGGCTGAGCGGGCCGACTTTAACCACCGCTGAATCGATGCCGCGGCTTTCGAGTATACCTTCTAAAGCAACTATCATTTACTTATTTACCTCTGGCCAGCAGAATCTCGATGTGCTTTTGATGCAGATGGCAGATGGCGACAGCCAGGGCATCGGCGGCATCGGAGGGTTCGGGACGTTCCGCCAGCCCGAGCTGAAGCCTGACCATCTCCTGCACCTGCTCTTTGCTGCTGCCGCCATAGTCGGTTACCTGCTGTTTTACCTGCGTCGGCAGGTAGCGAAAGACCGGCAGATTTTTATTGGCGGCGGCGAGTATGGCTATGGCCTGGGCTCTGCCTATAGCCAGAGCTGAGCGACGGTTATCCGCCACAAACGGCTCCTCGATGGCTACCTCGTCGGGCCGGTGGCGGGCTACAATTTCAACGAGTTTTTTATATAAAGAGGAAAGCCTTTGCTCGACAGGGATTTTAGCGGGCAGGCTCAGTACGCCGCAGGTAACCATGGCCATCTCACCCGCTTCCTCATCTATCACGCCGTAGCCCAAATTTAAAGTGCCCGGGTCAATGCCGAGAACACGCATAATTATGCCTGAGCCTGCAGCTTCTCCAGAACAGCCTCGTCGTAATCGAGATTAGCGCAAACACTCTGGACGTCATCGAGCTCTTCCAGATGGTCGAGCAGCTTCAGAGTTTGAATGGCTTCCTTTTCTTCCAGCACCACTGTTTTCTTAGCCACACGCATAACTTGAGCGGAAACAGGCGCCTTTATTTTCTCCACGACTTTCCGCACGGTCTCCAAATTTTGCGGCGTGGTCAGAATTTCCAGGTATCCCTTTTCCTCTTTGACGTCATCGGCGCCGGCATCAATGGCCGTCAGGGCCAGTTCCTCGGCTTGCGCACCAGCGGTTTCTACAACAATCACGCCTCTGGTATCGAACAGCCAGGAAACCGAGCCGCTGGTGGCGAGACTGCCTCCGTGGCGTGCAAACAGGCTGCGCACTTCCTGGACGGTGCGATTGCGGTTATCGGTCAGCGCATCCACCAGAACCGCTACGCCGTGAGGGCCGTAGCCTTCGAATGTTATCTCGGCAAGAGCCGCGCCTCCAGCCTCGCCGCTGCCCTTCTTTATGGCCCGCTCAATATTATCGGACGGCATGTTACTGTCGCGGGCTTTCTGTATAGTCAGTCGCAGGCGGAAGTTATTCTCCGGGCTGGGGCCGCCTTCTCGCACCGCCACGATAATCTCGCGGGCAAGCTTGGTAAACAGCTGTCCCCTGCGGTGGTCGGATACACCTTTCTGACGCTTTATCTGCGACCACTTAGAATGACCTGACATGCTTAACGCTCAGCCTAATTTTACCACCACAACCACTAAGAATAAAGCAAGACAGTAAAAATTTTTCCGATTACTGCAATTCAGCACGTAATTATTAAATGATATAATGCTGGCTAAGCAATGATACTAAACATACTTGAATTCATAACCGGGCTGATATCCTCCTGGGGATATGCAGGAATTTTCGTCACCATGACGCTGGAATCCGCCTTGATTCCGATACCCAGCGAGGCTGTGATACCGTTCGCCGGGTTCCTGGCCTACATGGGAGAAATGAATATCTGGTTAATCGTACTGGTCAGTTCCCTGGCCAATGTGACCGGTTCCATAATAGCCTATGAAATAGGCAAGTATCTCGGCAGAGGATTCATTGAAAGATATGGGAAATACGTGCTGCTGAACATGGGGCATCTTCAACTGATAGAGAGATGGTTTGACAAGTATGGCAGTTTGACTGTCTTGTTCTGCAGAATGTTGCCTCTGGTGAGAACGGTTAATGCACTGCCGGCCGGCATCGGTAAGATGAACTTTCCTAAGTTCTGCATATTTACTTTTATAGGGTCGATACCGTGGAATCTGGCGCTGGTCTTTGTCGGCTACCTGCTCAAGCAAAATTGGAATATTCTGGAAAAATATTCTTTGTACATCGATATGCTTGCCGTTTTCGTGGCGGCGGCTGTCATATTCTTTATAGTCAGAAGGGTTAGGGTCAGCACAAAATCCGGATGACTACCGCTATTAATATCTGGAAGTAACACCTCTTAAAGACCTCTTTGACATATCAACATATATATGTTACCCTTATCGAGGGGGAATAGACCATGGCCACAAATTTAAAAAGAACGACTATTTTTCTGACAGAGGAGCAACATGAGAGGCTCCGCCGATTAGCTTTCGAACAACGTACTTCAATGGCTAAACTCATCCGTGACGCCACATTAGAGATACTGGAGGATGAGGAAGATGTCAGGGAGGGGCTGAAAGCCCTGGCCGATAAGAAAGGCACTATTACCTGGGAAACGTATCAGCATCACAGGAAAGAGCGGGGACTTCGGCGTGAGCTACAAGATTGAGCTTAGGCATGCAGCTCAAAAACAATTGAATGAGCTGCCGGAACGAGATTATAAAGCCATCGCCGAAATTATTTCCTCTCTGGCACAAGAACCACCACCACGGAGAGTCAAGAAGCTAGCTGACAGCGGCCTATGGCGCATTCGTGCGAGAAAATATAGAGTGGTATATGCCATAGACGACAAGACGAAACTAATCACCATAGTGCGAATAGCCAGGCGTAGAGAAGATACATATCAAAGCCTGTAATGAATTACGAATCAGAAAGATTGTACGCGGTTTGAATCTCAAAGACGCAGTCGACAGCTACATGCAGCAGGTCCCTGAGGTCAGCGACTATATCGAGCGCTGCCTGCGGACCGAAAGATGGGATGGGAATGTCGTCCTTATGGTGGTAGATGCGGCTTTTACATCCATCGGCTTAAACTATTTCCAGTCAGTAGTGCCCAGGGTGGAGCAGTTCAGGCAGGAATTCGTAGAATCTGGAAAAATTAGAACTGTTGAGGATTTGGTTGCAGCCGATGTTGCCGAACTGGAAAAGGTGTGGAGAAACAGGCGCTCGTGGCAGATGGCAAAGTCGGTCGCCGCTTATTTAGCCGGGATTAAGAAAGAAAAGGGATTCGACGATAGACAGGCTTTCATCTATTGGGCAAGGAACGCCAGCCTCGATAACTGGGAGGCGGACCCGATAGGCCGAATTAAAGGAGTCGGCATAAACAGCTTTCAATACCTGAGGATGATGGGCGGCGTCGATACGGTGATGCCGGACAAGATAGTAAAACGGGTAATCGCTGAAATGTTAGCCAAGGCGAACGTGGAGATGCCGTCAACAGATATCGAATTCGTTAAGTTTATGGAGCGCACAGCGCCGGAAGTCGGCTACAAGGCTATCGCGCTGTGCTGGATGACGTGGATGATACAGTCGGAAGCGGGCATGAGCCGGATGGAAAAATATGCAGCGCTTCTGCCCAGAATTTAACCAGACTATTTTCAGCTGATTGCTCATCAAATCAAGCTGTGGTTATCCTCTAGCTGTGATATACTACCCCGAAAAGCTGCACAATCGCCCTTAATAGGGATAATTACAGTGCCCTCAGAAAAAGTCTTCCGACCTGCCGATTATGTAAAAATAAGCATTTTCGCCGCTGCTCTCTCGGTTCTCTGGCCTAGCTTGCACAGCCTGATAATTCCACTCCGGCTTCTGGAGTTCGCGCCCGATGCGCAAAAGAACACTTATCTCGGTCTATTGACCTTCGTGGGATCGATGATAGCCGTGTTCGTTCAACCGCTGGCGGGGGCACTCAGCGACCGCTTCGGCTCGCGCTGGGGCCGGCGCCGGCCTTTTATCTTCGTGGGAACGCTGCTGGCCCTGCTCTTCCTGCCCAGCATAGGCATTTCCGGCAGTTTCCTCTTCCTGCTCATAGGCTATTGCCTGCTGCAAGTGGCTACCAACATAGCGCAGGGTCCTTTTCAAGCGTTTATTCCGGACCTGGTGCCGCCGGGACGTAGAGGAGTAGCCTCCGGCGCCAAAGGCCTGGCGGAGATATTGGGCGGTGTAGCTTTCCTGCGACTGGTGGCTTACTTCATGGATAATTACACTTCCAGTGGCAGTAATGTATGGCTATGGGCAGCCATCGGCTTCCTCGGATTGATGTTACTGGCGGCGATGGTGGCCACTATGCTGACGGTAAAGGAGCAGCCGTCATCTTCAACTGGTGAACTGTCGGCTGTCAAAACGATGGCTGGCGCCTACAAGATCGATGTTAAAGGCAACCCCGGCTTTATCTGGTTTCTCGTGTCTCGATTGTTCATCCTTATGGCAATGGTGGTACTTCAGACCTTTGCCCTGTATTTCATAATAGATGTCATACATCATCCCAACCCGGCGGGAGTAGCCGCCGATTTACTGATTACAGTCGGCGTTTTTCTACTCCTGGCAGTTTATCCCGCGGGACGGCTCTCTGATAGATTCGGCCGCAAGCCTATTATCCTCTTCTCAGGATTCGTCGGCATCGTTGGCATTTTGGTGCTGTTCCTGTCACGCAATTATGCGGGCACATTGGTCTGCGGCGGTTTACTGGGGCTGTCTGCAGGAGCTTTTCTCAGCACCAACTGGGCACTGGCTACCGACCTGGTTCCGGCCGGTGAAGAGGCGCGCTACCTGGGACTGACCAATATAGCCACAGCGGGAGCCGGAGCGCTAGCCAGACTTTTAGGACCGGTAATCGACTTTTTCAACACCAGGCAGTCCGGACTGGGCTATTCGGTTATGCTTCTGATATGTGTCGTATACTTTATCATCGGTTCGGCTGCGGTGATACCGATTAAACTGAAAAGTAAAGAAAGCTAACCAAACTATGCAGAAGACAGATAATAAGGTTAAAAAGCCATTCTGGACACGGGACCGCTACCTTCAAATTCTGGCCTTGCTCGTCGTGGTGGCACTGTCTGTTTTACTGGTCATAAATAGAGCGAAGGTGGCAGAGTTCCAGGGATATGGTTATCTCGGTGTCTTTATAATTTCTATAATATCTTCCGCCAGCATAGTGTTACCTGTGCCCAGCTGGATTTTGGTAGCTGCCCTGGGTGCCATACTGAACCCTGTTCTGGTAGGAATTGTGTCCGGCATCGGTGGGACAATCGGTGAGATGACCGGCTACCTACTGGGCTATGGTGGTCGCCTGGCTATTGAAAATGTGGGCATCTACACCAAGATGGTGCAATGGATGAGAAAGTGGGGCAGCGTCACCATCTTCGTTCTGGCTTTGATACCCAATCCGCTTTTCGATGTAGCTGGTGCTGCCGCTGGCTCACTCCGTTATCCGGTATGGAAGTTCTTACTTTTCGGCGCCGCCGGCAGGATACCCAAGAACATATTCTTCGCCTATATCGGCGTCTGGGGCTTGCACTTTCTGTCGATATAGCCAAAAATATGTTAAGAAGGAGATAAAGGAATGTTAGCAGAGATAGTACGGAAAAATAGAAGCTACCGGAGATTTTATCAGGACGTCCCCGTAAAGCTCGAAACACTGAAGGAGCTGGTGGACCTGGGCAGGCTGTCGGCTTCCGCGCTCAATCTGCAGCCGCTCAAATATGTGCTCTCCTGTGAATCAAAAAAGAATGCCGTGATATTTCCGAATCTGGGCTGGGCGGCTTATCTCAAAGGCTGGAAGGGACCGGAAGAGGGAGAGAGGCCGTCAGCATATATAATTATGTTGGGGGACACCGAAATAAGCCAGTCTGTTGGCTGCGACCACGGAATAGCCGCCCAAAGTATCCTACTGGGAGCTACGGAGAGAGGCTTAGGTGGCTGCATGATTGCCACTGTGAACAGAAAGGAGCTGAGCAAGGCGCTGGATATAGAACCGCGCTATGAAATAGTCCTCGTCATCGCACTGGGCAAACCTAAAGAAACCGTTGTAATTGAAAAAATCAGGCCCGATGGAGACGTCAAATACTGGCGGGATGGCCAGGGAGTACACCATGTGCCGAAGCGGGCACTCGATGATATTATACTGGGCTAGGGAAAACCGCCGATTTACTTAGCGCCAGACAACGGTTATAATACCCAGTCAATCAATAAATGAATAACTCTCCATTTACCAATATTCCGCGGCGTATAGAGGGTTTAAGCGAGCTAACCTACAATCTATGGTGGAGCTGGAATATAGCAGCACGCCAGCTATTCAAAGCCCTGGATGCTCCGCTGTGGAAAGCTACGGGGCATAACCCGGTTAAGATGCTGCAACAAGTCGATCCTCATCGATTGGTAGACGTAGCTAAAGACCCGCTATTTCTTAAAAAGTACGACTCCGTTATGAGGGACTTTAAGGATGCCATAGCCGGGACAGATACCTGGTTCAATACACAGTACCCGGACCTTAAACAGCAAGTCACAGCCTATTTCTCACTTGAATTCGCCATACACAATTCGCTCCCGCTCTATGCCGGCGGGCTCGGCGTACTGGCCGGCGATTATTGCAAAGAGTCAAGCGACCTGGGATTGCCTCTGGTGGGTGTAGGGTTTATGTACCCACAGGGTTATTTTCACCAGCATATTTCTGCCGATGGTTGGCAGCAAGAGATATATGAGCAGCTGAATTTCAGTGAAGCACCCATAAGTCAAGTACTTAATGTTGATGGACAGCCCTTAACAGTCGAAGTGCCGCTGGATACGAGGTCCGTACGTGTTATGGTATGGCAGGTGAATGTCGGCCGGGTAAAGCTCTACTTGCTCGATACCAACGTTGAAGGAAATTCACAGCCTGACCGCGAGCTTTCGGCGCGTCTTTATGCCGGCGACCAGGAGATGCGCCTGCAGCAGCAAATCATTATAGGTATCGGTGGTGTGCGCGTTCTCAGGGCACTTAATATCGAGCCGGTCATCTGTCACATTAACGAAGGATACACTGCTTTCACGGTTTTAGAACGTATCCGGGAGTTGATGGCAAAGGGATTGAGCTACACAGAAGCCCTGTACAAAGTGCGAGCTACAACTGTATTTACAATACACACTTCGGTTCTCAGCGGCAGCGATACCTATTCTTCCAACCTTATTGGAAAGTATTTCCACCGATATTGGGATTCACTTGGCTTAACCAGAGATGCATTCCTCAAATTAGGTGCACAGGGAACAGATAATTCAGCGTTCAACATGACGGGACTGGGCCTGAGAACGGCCGACTATCGCAACAGCGTCAGCCAGCTCCATGGTAGCCTATGTCGCCGGGCATGCAATTCTCTATGGCCTGATGCCGAAGAAAAGGATGTACCTATAACCTCGGTGACTAACGGCATCCATGTTTCCACCTGGGTAGCTCCGCAGGCAGCCGGCCTGTATGAAAAATACCTGGCACACGACTGGTTAAAGAGGCATGATGACCCGACTTTATGGGAGAAGGTATCGGATATACCGGACGAGGAAATATGGGCAATGCGTCAGTGGTTAAAGAATAAGCTCATCAGCATGGTGAACGAACGCGCCAGAGAACGCTGGGCTGAAGACCGTGTAGCGCCGGAACAGACCTTAGCCATGGGGGCTTTGCTGGATACTAACGTGCTCACCATCGCTTTCTGCCGGCGCTTCACCGCTTACAAGCGTGCCTCGCTTATTTTAATGGATATCGGACGCTTGAAAAAGCTGCTTTGCAACGAATTTCGACCCCTCCAGATAATTTTTTCCGGCAAGGCGCATCCCAACGACGAGCGCGGCAAACAGCTTATCCAGGAAATATTCAACGCCGCCAAAAACCCGGAGTTAGGCGGCAGAATAGCCTTCGTCGAGGACTACGATATGCACATAGCACGCTATCTTGTTCACGGTGCCGATGTCTGGCTCAACACCCCTCAGCCGCTTCACGAAGCCAGCGGCACCAGCGGTCAAAAAGCTTCTCTTAATGGAGTGCCGCATCTCAGCGTACTCGACGGCTGGTGGCAGGAAGGCTACAACGGCAAGAACGGCTGGGCAATCCACAGCAATGCTGAACTTGATTCGGCAGCACAGGATAAGGCTGACTCGGAAGAACTATACCGCCTTTTAGAGGAAAAAATAGTCCCTCTTTACTACGACCGGGACATCAACGGCATACCTCACGGCTGGATACAGATAGTCAAAGAGGCCATACGCTCCAACGCGCCGCTATTCAGCGCCCGGCGCATGGTCAAAGAATACGCTCGGCAGATGTATCTGCAGACGGCTAAAGTGACCGGATAATACCGGAGCTTACTGTTCGGCAGTGAATTTCATAACTCTATCCGAACTAACCGACACGCTAATTCCGCAGCAAAACGAGGTCGGGGTGCATAGCTCTGCACCCCGACCGTCTTTCCTCAATGCGGTCTTGCGCCCGCTGCTACCTCCACACCATTAGATTAGAAAGCAATGTTAATAGCCTGCGAGGCAACCAGAATCCAGGTAACCAGCATGGCACTGAGGAAAGCACCGGCGTATATGTGACCTGTCTTGCGATAGAAGTAGGTATAGACTAGAGCCACGATAGTCAGCAGTGGCAATATCTGTATGGCAATAATACTGAATAGGATTTCGCTGCGAAGGGCCAGTGTGCCACCCATCAGGAGCGGGATATACTGAAACAGCAACAGACCGACGAAGCCCAGGACCAGCAGTACCACGTTTACGGACATCTCGCTGCGCAGGCTCAATTCCGTTCCTTTGCGTCCGGTGGGACGCAACTGCCCGTTCAGTACCAGACCCAGAATCACGAAGTATACGATAAAGGGAATCAGGTAAGACAAAAAGGCCCGGAATTGAATGGGTGACAGCGGTTTCACCGCAAAGAGCCAGAAGCGGAAATCAACCGTGAACAGCCAGGCTGAGAATACCAGTGTCAGGTAACCGACAAAGGCTACGAGGAAAGCCAATAAGAATGACTTGCCAATCTTTTCCCAGTCCAGCTTTTTACCCCAGGTGAGGCCATAGTCGCTGGCGGTGGCTTTCGCCTTGCGGTTGAACGCGAAATGCCATATCAGGAAGAGTACCAGTGCGATGAGACCGACCAGCAGCAGCCAGACCAGAAGTTGAGCAGTGAATGACTGGGGGAAGATTTGATTAGGCGCTATTTTGAACTTGGTAGCGTACTCCTTGAACGAGAAATAGGTTAACGGCGGCACGACGACAATAATGATGGCGGATATCCACCAGGCAATGCCCTTGGCGGACTTGGGATTGGCTGGAGCCTCATCCAGGTCTTTGAAGAAATTAGCTCTCAAGAGCAGACTTGCGACGGGGAAGAACAGCAAGACCATACCTATTAGGGCAATCAGATTGCCGATTTCCTTCCAGTACCAGATTTGGTCGGAAGGTGGCAAAGGTGTGCCTCCCTGCAGAGTTGACTGGAACCAGTCAATCGCGTCACCAATGGCTGCGGTGGAAATATGGTCGCCGGGGTGTGTGGTGCGCGGCTGATAAAATTTGCGAGCGGTACCATCCGCAATCGAGCCGTACAATTTGCCCACCACCACGTCGTCTGTTGTACCAAAGGCCTTCTTGAGCAAAGCACCTTTAACGGCGTCCTTGGCCACAGGCGTGCCCCACATGGCTTGTGAGAACTCGTCCCATTCGGATAAAACCACACCCATATTGCGTGGGAATGTAGCGTTTATACTGCCGATACCGGAACCCTCCAGGACGACAGACTTATAGCCATCTGGGAACTCTTTCGCTGCGAAGACAAGGGCCCAACCGCCCATTGAGTGCCCTTCGAGGCCAATGTTGTCTTTATCAACGATGTCGAGACTGCGCAGGTACCGCAGACCGTCGGGCCCACCAAAGTAATTCTCAAAAGCCGGGGGGTCTGAATAGCCATGGCCGGTCTGGTCTAGCGCCAGTACCACGTAGCCGCGCCGCGCGAACTCGATGGCAAAGCCATCTTGCATTTCACGGGTGTTAATGTAGCCGTGGATGGCAAGTATGCCGGGAGCGGGATTCTTGGCGGTTACACCTTTAGGTTCATACAAGAGAGCGCTCATAATGATGCCATTAGTCCCTGCAAAGCGCACATCACGAACTTTTACCTTGCCCCAGTCGGTCTGAGTCGTACAGGCTAGCAGGTTACCCACCAATATCACGAACAGGGCAACAGCGAGCATTATTATCATATTGCGCTTGGATTTATTTTCATTCGGCATTTCTATCTCCTAAATTGGACTTAGATTTGTGTAAATTATATAGAAGCAATAGTTACTATCGGGTAAACGAAGACAACCACTTCAAATTGGCATAGTTCCCACCCCCTTTGAATGAAGTAAAAGTAGAAAGCTTGGTACTCGGCTAAGTATACACCCGTGTTTATACCAGTACAATATCGTATAAGACTGCTATAATAAATATGCTAAAACGCATATTGACGTAGTGAGGTATAATGCTTATGCAACACACAACCCGGTGAAGGCGACAAATAAGAGAATAGCTATCGGGGGCGCCATGAATACTAAACGATTATTCCTCTCAGTACTTTTATTCCTGGTACTGCTGCTCGGCCTGCTGAATTTTGATTGTACGTTCCGGGGCAGCCATAATCTCAGCCCAACGGGTGACTCAAATCCTGCAGAATATGATTATTCATCATCTATCTTTAGCGGAGGATTGCAGCGTACCTATAACGTTCACGTTGGCAGTTCCTATGACAAGACCAGACCGACACCCCTGCTAATTGTCCTGCATGGCGGCGGAGGTACCGGCCAAGGTATGACTGCGCTTACCAACTTCAACGCTATTGCAGACAGAGAAAACTTCATCATTGTTTACCCCGACGGCTTCGAAAACCACTGGAACGACGGCAGGGGTGTACAGCAATACCGTGCCCAGATTCAAAACGTCGATGACGTTGGCTTTATTTCCTCTCTGATAGACCGTATTTCGGATGAACTCAACATCGATGCCAGAAGGATTTATGTAACCGGCATATCAAACGGAGCTATGATGTCGCACCGGCTTGGCTGTGAATTATCTCAAAAGATAGCAGCTATTGCTCCCGTTGCGGGAAACATACCGGTAAACATGGCATCGATATGGGCGCCATCGAGACCAGTGCCGGTTCTTATAATTAACGGGACAGACGACCCGCTGGTGCCCTGGGCAGGCGGCGATGTCCATTTTGGATCGCTCGAATTAGGCCAGGTCCTTTCGGTAGAGGATACAGTAAAGTTCTGGGTCACTAACGACAAATGCCCTTCGTTACCGCTTGTTACACAACTGCCGGATAAAGACCCGTCTGACCGCACCAGAGTGAGGACGGAAATCTATGGAGGCTGTCAAGACGGCGCTGAAGTCGTTCTTTATGCAGTAGAAGGCGGCGGACATACCTGGCCGGGCGGACTACAGTATCTACCTGAGTCTATAATCGGCCGGACGTCCAGAGATTTCGATGCCAGCGAAGTGATATGGCAATTTTTCAAGGAACATCCGATTAAGTAATAGAATCAGGCGGGTGAATCCAGGTAGGCGGTATCAGAAAGTGAGCCGCCAGGGGCTCGAACCCTGAACCTGCTGATTAAGAGTCAGCTGCTCTACCTATTGAGCTAGCGGCCCAAGCGGGCTCATGTTAGCATCCGCAAACAATTCCAGTCAAGCTCATTGATTTCTAGCCACATTCCCGAAGTGATATAATGAAATCTCCGGACGGTGTGAGTACAGTGAAGCCTTTCGAAATCATCAACCATACTGCAGATATCGGCATCGTTGTCTATGGCGCCGACATCAAGCAGGTCTTTGCCAATGCCGCCCTCGGACTTTTCAACCTGATGGCAGACCTGGATAATCTCAAGGAAGATGTCAAGCGCGATATAGAGCTGTCGGCTGAAGATGTCGAGGTTTTGCTGGTAGAATGGCTAAATGAGCTTATATATATTTCCGAGGTCGAACATATCATCTTCAAGAGGTTTGAGATTAACGAGCTCAGCAATACTCAGCTCAAAGCCACGTGCTTCGGCGAAAAGATTAAGCCCGGACAACACAGGCTGAAAAGAGAAATTAAGGCTGCTACCTATCACATGTTGCGGCTGAACAAAGAGGACGGCAGCTACAAAGTTCAGATAATTTTCGATATCTAGAGATAGAAGTATGCCAAAATGGACAGGACAGCTTAATAAAATAGACGACTATCGCTGGGAGATTCCCCAGAGCTATAAACCGGGAATGCGGGTTCCGGGCTTGGTCTACGCCGACGCGGCGATGCTGGCGTCTATCAAAGAAGAGCAGTCTCTGGAACAGGTGGCTAATGTCGCTTTCCTGCCTGGCATAGTCAGCCGCTCGATGGCTATGCCCGATATTCACTGGGGTTACGGTTTTCCGATAGGCGGTGTGGCAGCTATGCGAGTAAGCGACGGTGTCATATCACCCGGTGGCGTCGGCTACGACATAAACTGCGGCGTTAGACTTCTACGTACTAATCTTACTGAAAACGAAGTAAAACCTAAGATACAAGAGCTCGTCAATACACTGTTCCATGAAGTTCCCTCCGGCCTGGGCTCAGAAGGCAAAATAAGGGTGGGTGAAAAGGAAATTAACGAGGTGCTTTCCGACGGAGCTCATTGGGCAGTAAAACGTGGTTTCGGTCTGTCCGAAGACCTGGAGGCCACGGAGGAAACAGGCCGCATGAAAGGGGCCAACCCGGAGAAGGTAAGTGCCAGAGCTAAGAAAAGAGGAGCGCCTCAATCAGGAACTTTAGGCTCAGGAAACCACTTCCTGGAAGTTCAGGTAGTAAGGGAAATCTACGATGAAATTGCCGCTAAGACCATGGGTATCGAGCGGATGGGACAGGTGCTGTTGCTCATACATACCGGCTCAAGAGGTCTGGGACATCAGGTGTGCGACGACTATCTGAGAATAATGGAGGAGGCAGTTACAAGATATGGTATCAGTCTACCTGATAGGCAACTGGCCTGCGCTCCGCTAGAGTCGAAGGAAGGAAAGGACTATCTGGCGGCAATGGCTTGTGCTGCCAACTATGCCTGGGCTAACCGCCAGTGCATTACGCACTGGGCACGGGAGTCATTCATTAAGGTCTTCGGCAAGAGCCTTGAACAGTTGGGTATGCGGCAAATTTATGACGTGGCTCACAACATCGCCAAAATAGAAGAGCATCTAGTAGATGGCAAGAAGATTACAGTATGTGTCCATCGCAAGGGCGCGACCAGAGCTTTCCCTGCCGGACACAAGGATATACCGGTTCGCTACAAAGAAGTGGGACAACCGGTGCTCATTCCCGGCGACATGGGACGCTGCTCATATATCGCCGTAGGCACCGAGAGAGCCATGGCGGAAACCTTCGGTTCCACTTGCCATGGAGCCGGCAGAATGCAGAGCCGCGGTGCCGCCAGGCGCAGCTTGCGAGGTATCGACGTGGCTGATGAACTGAGAGCTAAAGGCATTATTGTTAAAACCAATAGCATGGCTTCACTGGCTGAAGAAGCATCACAAGCTTATAAAGATGTTACCCAGGTAGTCGAGGTAACACACCGGGCCGGAATTTCAAAAAAAGTGGCGATGGCAAGCCCCATGGGAGTTATAAAAGGCTAGTGGTTGGGACAACGGAAACTCCGATTAACCTCCCTTCCCCAATCCCGCGCGGGAAGCTATCGCTGGAACAAGCCATCTCAAAGAGAAGGTCAGTTAGAAGGTTTCAAGCTGAGCCGTTAACTCTGGGGCAGCTCTCCCAGCTATTATGGTCCGCCCAGGGCACTACGGGCACTGGCGGCAGAAGAGCTGCCCCAAGCGCCGGAGCTACCTATCCATTAGAGATTTTTGTTGTTATCGGCGAACATGGCGTACAAGGTCTGGTCGCCGGCATATATCATTATGATGTGGGCAATCATTCTCTTGGCTTGCATCAGATTGGCGACTTTAGGCAGGAACTGGCTGATACGGCACTGGGCCAAAGCTCTATTGCCAGGTGCCCGGTGGATATGATCATCTGCGCCATTCATCCCAGGACCGCCTACAGATATGGCAGGCGTGGCGAGAGATATGTCCACATGGAAGTCGGCCATGTCGGCCAAAATGTCTCACTGCAGGCCGTGGCACTTGGCTTGGGTACGGTAATGGTCGGCGCCTTCGACGATGAAGAAGTAAGGAAAGTCCTGGATCTCGAGGAACAAATCAAGCCATTATACATAATACCAATGGGCAAACCAGTATAATTGCCTAAGCACAAAATCGATTGCCACGTTAGTTGGAATATAGTACAATGAACACACTAACCAAGGAGGATTAAAAATGCCACAAACTAGAGAAGCCGTAATAGTAGACTATCTGAGGTCTGGATTTTCGAGGTCTAGGCCGCGAGAACCCGAGAAGGACATGCTCAACAGCCTGAGAATGGACGAAGTTGCCGGGATGCTTATTAAGGAAATTCTTAAGAGAACCAAAGTAGATCCCAAGGATATCAATGACGTAGTGGTCGGCACCGCCTTTCCCGTGGGTGAGCAGTGGACATACGGGGGCAGAAATGTGGTATTTCACGCTGAATTGCCGGTGACTGTACCGGCTGAACAAATCGACAGACAGTGCGGGTCATCAATGTCAACCATACATGAGGCGGCTATGGAGATAATGCTGGGATATTCCGATGTCGCCATTTCGTGTGGGATGGAACACATGACACATATCCCCATGGCTATGGCCGAGGGAGACCCCAGGGCTATATTGAGACAACCGGATACTCGCTTTGTAACAGACGAACGCTTTAAGAAATACGAGTTCTTAACCGCCATGAACATGGGCCTTACTGCAGAAACACTGTTTTTGGAATCAGGCCTTACCAGAGAGGATATGGATAAATGGGCGCTCAGAAGTCACCAGTTGGCAGCCAAAGCTCTTAAAGAGGGATTTTTCAAAGGCGAAATAATGCCTATCGAGGTAACACTGGCCGACGGTACCAAGCAGGTCATTGATTGCGATTTGAGCATAAGAGCAGACACCACTATGGAAGGCCTGGCGGCGTTGAAGCCGGCATTCAGACCGGATGGACAGATAACCGCCGGGAACTCTTCGCCTCTAAACGCTGGCGCCTCAGCAATGCTGCTAATGTCGAAAGAAAAGGCAAAAGAGTACAAACTTAAGCCTCTAGCCACCATCGTCTCTATGGGATGGGCTGGCGTAGAGCCATCTATTATGGGAAAAGGTCCTGTCCCAGCCAGCAAAATGGCGCTAAAGCATGCCGGCCTGGATGTGAAGGACATTAACTTCTGGGAGATTAACGAAGCGTTCTGTATAGTAGCCCTTTATGCCATACAACAGCTGGGTATCGACCCTGACAAAGTCAACATAAAAGGTGGCGCTACTGCAATCGGCCATCCGCTGGGCGCCTCCGGGACCAGACTGACCGGCTCATTGGCCAGAATACTTAACATGGAAGGTGGTACTTACGGTCTGGCTAACGCCTGCATCGGTGGCGGGCAAGGCGTGGCTATAATTATCAAGAAGGAAAAGTAGTAAAGCCTTTAAGCTTTCGGATTTAATTGAATATAGAGTCGTGACTTAGTAGCAGGCAACGCAATAGCGAATATTATTTTGACTTGCGTTGCCTGTTTTTATTCCGCTTAAGCAACCAGTATTCCATGCTATCAGCCAGAGCCAGCCAACTGGCCTCTATGATATTAGTCGAGCTGCCGACAGTTCTCCATTGCTTCTTGCCGTCGCCCGACTCAATCAGCACCCGCACCTGGGAACCGGTACCGGCACTTTCTTCCAAGATCCGGACCTTGTAGTCCATCAGCTCAACAACAGTCAAATCAGGGTAAAACTCAATCAAAGCCTTACGTAAAGCCCGGTCAAGAGCATTCACCGGACCGTTGCCCTCGGCAGCAGTATGCATTATCCTATCGCCGACTTTCACCTTGACCGTTGCTTCCGAAAGCAGTTCCGATTCATTTTCGCGAGATGGGCGGCGGTGCCTCTCCACTACCACCATAAAATCAATAAGTTCAAAAGGAGACTTATATTCCGCCTGAGCGCGATGCAATAATAGTTCAAAGGAGGCATCAGCGCCTTCATATTGAAAGCCGCGGCTTTCCAACAGCTTAATTTGCTGCAATATCTGGCGCGTCTGTTTGCTCTTCGATGATAGAGTGATACCCAGTTCCTTCGCCTTATAAACAATGTTGCCCTTTCCCGACAACTCGGACACAACTACATTGGGTTGATTTCCTACCAGCGACGGGTCGATATGCTGATAGCTGTCTTCCCACTTCATTATGCCCGATACGTGCAGTCCTCCCTTGTGGGCAAAGGCACTGGTGCCTACGTAGGGAAGGTGGCTTGATGGAGCCAGGTTGGCTAATTCAGCCACGTAATGAGAAACTTCGGTTAGCTTAACCAGTCGCTCATCCGCGATACAGTCAATACCCAGTTTGAGTTTCAGGTCCGGGATAATGGAACATAGGTTGGCATTGCCACAACGCTCGCCATAACCGTTAATAGTCCCCTGCACCTGAATGACTCCAGCCTGGACCGCAGTCAGGGAATTAGCTACGGCCATCTCTCCGTCATTGTGCACGTGAATGCCGAGCGGCACGGATACGCTTTTCTGAACAGCCTTCACGGCCATGGATATTTCAGAAGGTAGGGCGCCACCGTTGGTATCACAAAGGACTACACAATCAGCTCCAGCCTGCGCCCCAGTTTTAACCACCTCTATTGCATATTCGGGATTCGCTTTATAGCCGTCAAAAAAATGCTCGGCATCGAAGAATACAGTAAGTCCTTTTGACCTGAGAAAGTCAACAGATTCAGCGATGATGCGCAGATTATTATCCAAATTGGTTTCCAGCACCTTGGTCACATGCAAATCCCAAGCCTTGCCGACTACAGTAACCACCTTTGTCCCAGCGTCCACCAATGCCTGCAAGCCGGCGTCTTTGCCTACCGTTGAATCAGGGTGTCTGGTACTGCCAAAGGCAACCAGTATCGAATTCTTCAACTTTAAGCCCTTAGCTTTAATAAAGAACTCCGTATCCTTGGGATTGGCTCCCGGCCAGCCACCTTCAATAAAATGAACGCCCAAGTCATCGAGCTTCTGTGTAATCTTGAGCTTATCGGCGACAGAGAAGGAAACGCCCTCCTGCTGAGCTCCATCTCTTAAAGTTGTATCGTAAAGCTGAACTGGCATTATTGATTCCTGGTTATCCTCTCAGCAATTAGTCCGCCCATCTCCTTCGTGCCCACCTTGGTTTTACGTTCGTCCATTATATCATACGTTCGATAACCTTCTTCTAAGACAGCTATTACCGCCCTCTCGATGGCTTCAGCTTCAGACGCCAGGGCAAACGAATAGCGGAGCATCATGGCGCCACTTAAAATTGTGGCGATGGGATTGGCTATATTTTGTCCGGCTCGACTTGGCGCACTGCCGTGAATCGGCTCATATAAGCCGAAAGCTTTCGAGGCGCCCCCCTCAGGAATGCCCGCCAAACTGGCGGATGGCAGCATCCCCATGGAACCTGCCAGCATTGAGGCTTCATCGGTTAGAATATCTCCGAATGTGTTCTCCGTAACCACGACATCAAATTGAGCCGGCCGCTGGATAAGACGCATAGAACAGGCATCCACCAGCATATGCTCCAGCTCCACGCCTGGATAATCAGCAGCGACCTCGGTTGCCACCTGCCGCCACAACCTGGACGACTCGAGAACATTAGCCTTATCCACTGAGGTCAGCTTCTTGCGGCGAGTCAGCGCTATCTCGAAGCCGACTCTGACAATGCGCTCAATCTCACTTTCTGAATAGGCCATAGTATCAACAGCCCGTCTGCCTTCAGCCGTCTGCCACTGTTTCTTGGGCTGCCCGAAGTAAAGACCGCCGGTGAGCTCTCGAACTACCATAAGGTCGACATCCTTTATGATTTCTGGCTTGAGACTTGTCGAATTTACCAGCATAGGCAGGACTTTTATCGGCCGCAAGTTGGCAAAAAGCGCCAGTTCCTGGCGTAAAGCCAGAAGCCCGTCTTCGGGTCGCACCTTAGCCTTTGGGTCATCCCACTTCGGCCCACCGACAGCCCCGAGCAATACAGCATCGCTATCCCGGCACATCTTCAAAGTTTCTTCAGTCAGGGCAACGCCGTGGACATCTATCGATGCTCCACCCACCAGACCATGCTGAAATTGAAAGCTGTGACCTAACTTTTTACCCACAGCCTCCAGGACTCTTATGGCTTCATTAGCCACTTCAGGACCGACGCCATCGCCTAACAATGCCGCTATATTGAACTGCACCTTTACAATCCTCCCGATAGTTTCTTCTTGGTATATCCTATAAGCCCGCCGGCATTTATGATTCCCATCATGAAATCTGGATAAGGTTCGGCAACAAAAGTCTTGCCCCGAGTAACATTAACTATTTTCCCCGTAGCCAGGTCGACCTCAAGAATATCTCCGGCTTCGGTCCCGTCAACGGCTTCGATACATTCCAGGAGAGGTAATCCAATATTGATAGAATTGCGGAAAAAAATACGGGCGAAGCTTTTAGCAATAATACAGGACACGCCCGCGGCTTTGATAGCTAACGGGGCGTGTTCCCGCGATGAGCCGCAACCAAAATTGGTGTCAGCCACAATTATATCTCCAGGTTTAACCCTGGTCAGGAATTCAGGATCTATGTCTTCCATGCAATGTTGAGCCAATTCCTCAGCCTCAGATAGATTGAGATATCTTGCCGGAATAATGGCATCGGTATCCAGGTTAGCGCCATACTTATGGACTTTGCCTTTTAACTTCAAATCATCACCTACCTTTCAAAACTAGACGGTACCATCTCAAATGAATGAAGCAATTGTTGTTCGCCACCCCGAGTAAGCCATTATAACCACGAGTAGAACTTCTCCCTGTGTTCTACCCATCCATTTAGACCGTATTCTTTAATTTTTCTCAAATTTCCCTTGGTCGTATCACCATGTATTGGCTTGAAAAATTCAAACTTATCACATCTTTCAAGCACATCACACTCCCAACAACCTTCGAGGTTTTTTAACTTAACACATCTCTTAATTTCACAAGGTTCTGAACATCCGTCGCCACCAGCTCTGCACGGAGTGTCACACCCCAATTTAACTATTGCACCTAAAACCTGAAGGCATTCGTCATAGCTCTCCAGCTCTTTAACAGCAGCACTTTTCACTTCGGCATACTTATTGAATCGTACCACTTGCAGCTCACTCATTAAGTCCGCTGCCAATTGCGTGACTTTACTCCGGTAGCGAAGGCAATCACCGCAATACAAACCGCAGTAGGCAGTTAGTTCAGCCTCTGTATTTTTCTTCTCATTCACAACATAGTCCCCAGGATAAACAATATGGCTACAGCTATCTTTACCGCCGGACAAATCTTTATCGGCAAAATCGATGTTCTGGCTCCGGTCGACGCGGTTAATACCGCCATGACCACAAGCATCGCCGCCGACGTCAAGTAGACTATCTTTGAAACGCTATTCTGAGGCCCTGCAAAAATGGTGACCAGCAATACAAGCAACCCGATGAAACACAGCGTCAGACCTTCGGCAATCCACTCCATTGTTATTATTCGCCTGTTGTCTTTAGATATTTGCCCGAAACCGTTAACCACCGACTTAGTGGGGATAATATGGGCTATGCCCCACAGCGTTATGAGACCAGCACCCACATACAGCAATATTGCATTAATCATGACAAATTCCTCTTCAGTCTTCTATCAGGTAGTGGCGCTCCCGAAAAATTATCTTTCCTCAACGCCAAACTGGCCGCAGACTATAACGTACTCTCCGCTAACCTCTTGGAAATATATCCTTACCTTCTTCCCCTCATGGAAAATCGGCTGGTCTTCCACCCACTGACTAACTTCTCCAACCGTTCCGCCAGGGGTAACGATTTGAAGCTCATTTCCGGCAAACGGAGCCCCTTTTACGTAATTTTCAATTCTCAAGTCTGTATAAGTGAAGATACCGGCTCTCCCCTCGTTCCACATGCTGTCTACTTTTTCAACCGTTCCCTCGATTATGTAATCGGCTGTCTGGGTTATATAGGACTTGTCGGTGCATTCTTTTATCAGCATCCCGGCGCCACCGGATTGCTTCACTATTATCTGCCCTCCCGGTGGCGGTGTACCTGTTGGTTTGTTTAAACATGCAGACGAACTAATCACCAAACCGACCGATATAAAAACTATAAAGCCTGTGCGGATGCTTTTTATATTTTTCATAATGGTCCCCCTTTTACCCGGGTATTAGCCTACAATCTCTACCGGGCTGGCAATCTTCCCCACAACGGCACTGGCGACGGCGACTGCTGGATTTGCCAGATAGACTTCCGACTGAGGGCTGCCCATCCTGCCAATGAAGTTCCGGTTGGTAGTCGACACACACCGCTCACCCGCAGCCAATACTCCCATATATCCTCCTAGGCAGGGGCCGCAGGTAGGCGTACTAACCACTGCCCCGGCTTTAATGAAAGCCTCTATCAAGCCTTCATGGAGCGCGTCAAGATATACTTGCTGTGTGCCGGGAATGATGATGCACCTCACCTCAGTGCTAACCTGCCTGCCCTTAAGTATGCTGGCAGCTAACCTCAGGTCATCGAGACGCCCATTGGTGCAACTGCCGATGACCACCTGGTCAATCTTTACGTCAACTACCTGGCTTACCGGCTTCACGTTGGAAGGCAGGTGCGGCAAAGCTATTTGCGGCTCAATTTTGGATACATCATACTCAATTACTCTGGCGTATTCCGCATCATCATCCAGTTCATAAGCTGTGTATGAACGACTAGCTCTACCTTTAACATATCGCCGCGTCTTACCGTCCACCCTGAAGATACCGGCTTTAGCCCCAGCCTCAATCGCCATATTCGCCATGGTGAAACGTCCGTCCATGGATAGAGCATCAATCGCCTCGCCGGTAAACTCCATAACCGAATAAAGAGCGCCATCAACGCCGATATCGCCTATGGTATAAAGGATAAGGTCCTTGCCACCCACCCATTTCCCCAGCTTTCCATGGTAGACAAACTTTATGGTCGGCGGTACCTTCATCCATATCTCGCCGGTAGCCATAGCCACAGCAATATCAGTCGACCCCATACCCGTGGCCAAGGCACCCAAGGCTCCATAGGTGCAGGTGTGAGAATCGGCGCCAACAACTACTTCTCCGGGCAAGACAAGGCCCTGCTCCGGCAAAAGCACATGCTCGATGCCCATCCTGCCGACTTCAAAATAAAGCAAGTCATATTGCCGGGCAAACTCACGCATCATCTTGGCTTGCTCAGCGGAGAGTATATCTTTATTGGGGCAAAAATGGTCGGGCACCATCACTACCCTTTTCGGGTCATATACCCTGTTCACTCCCAGTCGCTGGAACTCTTTTATCGACAGAGGAGCCGTGATATCATTGGACAAAACCAAATCAACCCTGACGTTTATAAATTCGCCAGGGCTGACTCTATCTAAGCCCGAATGAGCTGCCAGAATCTTCTCAGCTAAAGTCAAAATTCATCACCTCAGTTCCCCAACTCATCCTTTCACCGTGGGAATCATGAGCACGAGCACAGCGATTACCGTCACGATAGTCGCTATTAGATACATACCGACACCAGCCGCCATCCCTATAGCCGCTACGGCCCATATACTAGCCGCAGTAGTCAAGCCAACTACATGTTCGCCACGTACACCACGTAGTATCACCCCGGCACCTATGAAGCCGATACCAGTCACCACTCCAGCAGCGACTCGAGAGGGGTCTACTCCGTTACCGAAACCGAATATTGAGACTACAGTGAACAGGGCGGAGCCCAGAGAAATCAAAATATGGGTACGCAGTCCTGCAGGCTTATTAGCCCGCTCCCGCTGGTAACCGATACCAGCTCCCAGTGCTGCCGCCAGTAGCAGGCGAAGGATTATATCTAATAACGTGTTCATGCACGTCTCTTACTTTCTTACTTTCTTGACCGCCAGGAGCCGGTTAAGAGCATTCATATAGGCTTTAGCGCTGGCAACGATAATGTCCGTGTCGGCACCACGCCCGGAATAACTTACACCATCGCTCTCAATCCTGATAAGCACCTCACCGATAGCATCAATACCTTCCGTAACTGATTTCACAGTGAACTCAGTAAGCTTATTAGATACCTTGACTATTCGATTAATGGCTTCATATACGGCATCCACCGGTCCGGTACCCAGAGCAGCATCAGCCACAGCCTTGCCATCAGGAGCTATTAGTCTAACCGTAGCCGTGGGAATGTTGTGATTACCGCATGAAACCTCAATGTGGTCGAGATGATAAACCTCGGAAACAGTGCGCAGTTCTTCAGCTATCAGAGATTCAATGTCACGGTCAGTGATTTCCCGCTTTTTATCGGCTAATTCCTTAAAGGCTTGGAAGGCATGTTTTAATGATTCCTCATCCATAATATAACCCAGTTCAGCCAGCCGCTCTTTAAAAGCATGCCGACCGCTCAACTTACCCAGTACCAGGCTGCTAGACGGAATACCAACTGATTTCGGGTCCATAATCTCATAGGTAATCGCTTTTTTAATCACCCCATCCTGATGGATACCTGATTCATGGCGGAAGGCATTGGCACCGATAATAGCTTTGTTAGGCTGAACAGCAAATCCGGTAAGCTCGCTCACCAGCCGGCTCGTCTTATAAATGTGGGTGGTATCAATATTAGAGGTTAAATGATAAAAGTCACTTCTGGTTTTAAGCGCCATGATAATCTCTTCCATGGCAGCGTTACCGGCTCGCTCACCTATGCCATTGACAGTACATTCAACCTGTCGCGCACCTCTTCGTATCGCTTCCAGGCTATTGGCTACTGCCAATCCCAAATCATTGTGGCAATGTACACTAACCACAGCCTTATCAATATTAGGCACGTTCTTAAATATACCTTCAATCAAATCGCCAAACTCTTGAGGCGTGGCATAACCGACTGTGTCCGGAATATTTAACGTAGTCGCGCCAGCCTTAATAACCGCCTCTGCTATACGATAAATGTATGCCGGCTCAGTTCGGCTGGCATCCATTGGCGAGAACTCCACGTCATCCGTATATTTCTTGGCCCGCGCTACCATTTCGCGTGAAATTTCCAGAATCTCCTCGCGAGTCTTCTTCAGCTGATAAAGAAGATGTATATCGGAAGCAGATAGGAAGATATGAATTCGAGGTTTTTTGGCTTTTTTAACGGCCTCCCATGCCCTATCTATGGCTTCAGTGTTGGCATGGGCCAGGGCACACACTGATGACTTTTTAATTTCCCTGGCTATAAGCTGAACCGCTTCGAAGTCTCCCGGCGAGCTTATAGGAAAGCCGGCTTCAATAATATCGATGCCTAGCTTTTCCAGTTGCTTGGCAATATCCAGCTTATCCTGGACGCTCAGTGCCGCCCCGGCTGCCTGCTCGCCATCACGCAAAGTAGTATCGAAAATAATAACTTTGTCCATCTTCCGCCGTTAATCTAAGTCTTTAGCCATGGCATCATACTTCTCAATTTCTTACCCACGATTTCAATCTGGTGTTCAGCATCCATTTTCCTCAGAGCATTGTATACGGGACGTCCTGCCTGGTTTTCCAGAATCCACTCCCTGGCAAAGCTGCCGGTCTGGATTTCAGCAAGAATTTGTCTCATCCTATCCTTAGTCAATTCATCGATGATCCTCGGCCCACGGGTGTAATCACCATACTCGGCAGTATCGCTCACGGAGTAACGCATATAGCTTAAGCCACCCTGATACAACAGGTCGACTATAAGTTTCAGCTCATGGAAGCATTCGAAATAGGCGATTTCCGGCTGGTATCCAGCTTCCACCAGCGTCTCAAATCCGGCCTTGACCATAGAGGTAACTCCACCGCAGAGCACTGTCTGCTCCCCGAAAAGGTCGGTCTCTGTTTCCTCAGCAAAGGTGGTCTCCAACACACCGGCCTTAGCGCAACCCAGGCCTCTGGCATAAGCTAAGGCAATATTTTTCGCCTTGCCCGAAGCATCCTGATATACAGCCACCAGAGCCGGCGCCCCCGTACCCTCTGTATAAAGCCGCCGCAGCATATGCCCCGGACACTTTGGCGCAATCATGGTCACATCTACATTAGAGGGCGGTAAAATCTGCCCGAAATGAATATTAAACCCATGGGCAAACATCAGCATCTTACCCGATGACAGCTCCTTTTGAATCGCTTCACGATAAACCTTAGGCTGCAGAGTATCGGGGACAAGCATGACGATTATGTCTGCTTCCCTGGCGACTGTAGCAGCATCGGTCACCTTGAAGCCTGCCTTTTTGGCGCTCTTCCAGCCCTCGGTATCTTTCGCCTCGGCAACGAGCACCTGACAGCCACTATCTCTCAGGTTCTGGGCATGGGCATGCCCCTGCGAACCAAAACCAATGATGCCAATTTTCTTGCCCTTAAGTAAGTCTAACTTGGCGTCCTTCTCATAATAAATTTTAGCCATGATACCTCCTTAAATATTTATTCTATGCGTACTACCGGATTTGATTATTTTCGTGCCGTTACCAGTCCGGTGGGATGTCGGCTTCCGGCGGCAGTGCTTTCGGTAATTGCTTTGATACTTTCGTCTCCCTCGGCTCCTCAACCTGCAACGGACCGGCGCCACCTCGAGTTACAGCGATGCGACCCGTCCTGGCTATCTCTCTGATACCAAAGCCACGCAGAAGTTCCAGGAGAGAGTTGACCTTGTTTTCATCTCCAGTGACCTCCACCATTACAGAATCAGAAGAGACATCGACTATATTAGCCCTAAAAATATCTACTATCTGGATGATCTCATTGCGTGAGGAAGCAGTTGCTTTAACTTTAACCAGAGCCAGCTCTCGAGCTACTGACTCGTTACTAGTTATGTCAACTATCTTAACCACTTCTATAACCTTATCCAGTTGTTTCCGTGCCTGCTCCACCTTGGCATCGTCGCCTTCCACGATGATGGTCATTCGGGACAGATTCGGTTGCTCGGTGTGTCCTACAGCTATGCTGTCGATGTTAAAGTTACGTCGACGTAAAAGGCTTGACACCCGGTTAAGCACTCCCGGTTTATCTTCTACTAACGCAACTAATGTGTGTTTCGTATTAGACAATGACCTCGTCCTCCTCTCGTTCTGTTCTAAACTCACTTACTTGAACGAGTCACTTTTTCTGGAATCGGCATTTCCATAGCATCGACCAATGCTGCTCCCGGCGGTACTATGGGGAAAACATTCTCCTCAGGTTCAACAACAAAATCCAGCAAGAACGGGCCGTTATGGTCCATCGCTTTTTCTATCGATGAGACCACCAGCTTCTTATCGGACACTCTCATTGCCGGTACGCCGTAAGCTTCTGCTATCTTAACGAAATCCGGCCCGGAAAGCGGCGTGTGAACGTATCGCCGCCCATAAAATAACTGCTGCCATTGCCTTACCATACCTAAAAATCCATTGTTTATGATAGCTATCTTGACGGCTATGTTTTCCTGTACCACCGTAGCTAATTCCTGTATCGTCATCTGAAAGCCACCGTCGCCGGCAATACACCAGACCGTTTCATCAGGCTGACCTACTTTGGCACCCATCGCACCGGGAAGCTCAAAGCCCATAGTCCCCAAACCGCCTGAAGAAATAAAACTATTCGGCTTATCATAGAAATAAAACTGAGCCGCCCACATCTGATTTTGACCGACACCGGTGACAATAATGGCATCGCCTTTAGTGACCTCATAAATCTGGCGAATAACATACTGTGGCAAAAGAGAATCACATTCCCTGATCTCCAATGCCGGATGTTCGTCTCGCCACTTATCCACTTGATTAAACCAGTCCAGATGTTCACGAGGCACAATTTGCTGATTCAAAACCTCAAGAACATTCTTAACGTCACCGACAATAGGTACGTCAACCTGTACATTCTTGCCTATCTCAGCCGGGTCGATATCTATATGAATAACGCGAGCCTTCGGCGCAAAGTGGCTGACCACGCCCGTAGCCCGGTCATCGAACCGCATCCCGATAGCAACGATAACGTCGGAATGGTGTACCGCCTTGTTGGCATAAGCCATACCGTGCATACCCAACCAACCAAAGCTTAATACATGAGTTTCTGGAAAACAGCCGATTCCCAGAAGAGTCGTGACCACCGGTATCTGCGCACGTTCCGCCAGCCCCTTAAGCGCATCGAAAGCCCTGGAGATTATCACACCCCTACCGGCAATAATGATAGGACGCTCGGCGGCGTTTATTACCTCGGCTGCTCTCTTGATCTGTGCCGGATGTCCGAAGAGCGTCGGTTTGTACCCGGGCAAATTAACCTTTTCCGGATAAGTAAACTCCGCTTCTTGCTGAAAGACATCACGCGGTATATCGATAAGCACCGGACCAGGTCTGCCGGTTTGGGCTATGTAAAAAGCTTCCTTAACAATCGTAGCCAAATCCTTAGCATCAGACACCAGATAGTTGTGCTTGGTAATAGGCAGTGTAATGCCGGTAATATCTATCTCCTGAAAAGCATCTTTGCCAATGAAAGGTCTGGCTACCTGACCGGTAATAGCCACCACAGGAGATGAATCCAGGCAGGCATTGGCGATTCCAGTTACCAGATTAGTAGCTCCCGGACCTGAGGTTGCCAGACATACACCGGCTTTTCCCGTAGCTCGGGCATAGCCGTCGGCAGCATGAGCTGCGGCCTGCTCGTGACGAACTAGAATATGCCTGAGTTTCGGGTATTGCGGCAAAGTATCATACAAAGGCAATACCGCTCCGCCGGGAAAGCCAAAAATGACTTCAACGCCTTCCTTGAGCAGGCTTTCGCATAGAATCTGGGCACCGGTCTTCTTCATAAATGTCTCCTATTTAGGGAATACTGCCCCTGTGCTGGCTGAGCCAACGTTTTCAATATATCTGCGCAGGTAACCCGTCTTTATCTTAGACTTGTACTCCGGTAGTCTGGACAGCCGTTTTTTAATCTCTGCGTCACTCACCTTTAATTCCAGCTTATGTTCCGGGATATTTATGCTGATGATATCCCCTTTTTTAACTGCGGCTATAGGCCCGCGGCTGGCTGCTTCAGGCGCCACGTGCCCTATGGCAGCTCCTTTGGTACCACCCGAAAATCTACCGTCCGTTATCAGTGCCACATCCTTATCCAGCCCCATACCGTCCAACAGCGAGGTCGGCGTCAGCATTTCGCGCATACCCGGCCCGCCTTTAGGACCTTCGTATCGAATGACTATGACATCGCCCTTCTTAATCTCACCCTTCATTATCCCTTTGGTCGCTTCCTCTTCATTGTCGAAGACACGAGCCGGGCCTTCATGCACCATCATCTCGGGGTCAACTGCACCGCTCTTGACCACTGCTCCTTCAGGCGCCAGGTTTCCAAAAAGTATTGCCAGACCACCGGTCTTGGAGAATGGCTCGGCTATCGAACGGATAACCGCGCGGTTTTTAACTTTACCTTCCTTTATGATGTCCGACACCGGTGCTAATGACACCGTCTTACACTTGCCATTAAGGAAGTCGGCTATCTCATTCATGACCGCGGGAATTCCACCGGCCAAATCGAGGTCTTCGATATGGACATCGCTTACCGGACTTAGCTTAACGATGTGTGGAACCCGCTGGCTTATCTTATTAATCGCCGACAGCGGGAAATCGATGCCTGATTCATGGGCCAGCGCTGTGAGATGCAAAACCGAATTCGTGCTGCCCCCGAGCGCCATATCGACGGCGAAGGCATTGGCAATTGAGTCCTTGGTAATAACATCCCTCGGTAACAGGTTCTTTTTCCACAAAGCCATTATTTGCTTACCTGCCGCCATGGCCAAAACGATTCTCCTTGAGTCCACAGCCGGTATGGTGCCATTGCCGGGCAAGGCCATGCCCAACGCCTCGGTTAAGCAGTTCATGGTGTTGGCGGTATACATTCCGGAGCAGCTCCCGCAGCCCGGGCAAGCGGCAATCTCAATTTCCTCAAGCTCAGCCTCCGTCATCTTCCCGCTGGCAACGCTGCCTACGGCGCTAAACACAGAGATAAGGTCCACCGTTCGGCATTGACCGTCCTGATTCATATGCCCTGCCAGCATCGGGCCGCCACTGATAAAGATGGCTGGAATATTCAATCTTACCGCAGCCATAAGCATGCCGGGCACGATTTTGTCGCAGTTCGGTATGAAAACCAGCGCATCAAACTGGTGCGCCTCGACCATAATCTCTATAGAGTCAGCAATCAATTCCCGGCTGGGCAGGCTGTACTTCATCCCCGGATGGTTCATGGCAATGCCGTCACAAACACCGATCGTGTCGAATTCGAAGGGTACACCGCCCTGGCTGCGAATTCCTGACTTTACCGCCTCAGCAATGCTTCGCAGATGAATATGGCCAGGCACAACCTCATTAAAACTGTTGACCACGCCGACAAAAGGCTTCGAGAAGTCATCGCGACTAACGCCGACAGCCCGAAGCAAAGCACGATGTGGCGCCCGCTCGATGCCTTTTTTAACGCTATCACTACGCAATGTCTTCAAAACTGTCTCCTCATGCTGAAATGACGGCCAGTGCAGTAGAGTGAGGATATTGTAGTAAACTATCATAGCAGCTAGCTATTGTCAAGCTAAGCTGCTTCCAGACCGCGTATCTTTTCCAGACGACGCAAATGCCTGCCGCCCTCAAAAGCGGTGGAAAGATATACTCTTACGATATCAAGGGCTGAAGCTGTATCGAGGGCATCCTGACCCAAACAAAGAACATTGGCATCGTTATGCCGCCGTGCCCGGTCGGCGCCTAACGTACCGCAACATAAAGCCGCCCTTATGCCCTTTACCTTGTTGGCCGCTATGCTCATGCCTATGCCGCTGCTGCAAATCAGAATCCCCTGGTCGAAGTCTCCCGAGACAACAGCTTCAGCTACCTGTTTGGCAATATCGGGATAATCCACAGGGTCAGTACTATAGCCGCCGAAATCCTGGTAATCATGTCCTAACTCATCCAGGAGACTCATAATCGTCTGCTTAAGCGCTAAACCGCGATGGTCACAACCCAGAGCAATGCGCACTTTTATCTACCTCCCTCGCATATTCTTTATACAATCGCATAATCTCTTCTTCGGATATGACTCCTCGACGCAAAATGACGGGTATCTCACCAGTAACGTCAACCACTGTAGACTCCAATCCGCCGGGACATCTACCCATATCGATAATCAGGTCAACCTGGCTGCCAATTTGTTGTTCCACTTCTTCGGCCGTCACCGGGCTGGGCTTATCGCTTATATTAGCGCTGGTTCCAATTATAGGCACACCCAACCCGCGAATAAGGGTAAGTGGGACAACATGGTCGGGGATTCTTACCGCTATCTTATTGCTACCGGCAGTAATAATATCGGGAAGTGTATCCTTTTTCGGCAGCACTAAGGTCAACCCGCCGGGCCAGAAACGCCTCATTAAGTAACGGGCTATTTCAGGCACCGAGGCGACGACATCAGCCAGTTGAGTTGAATCAGCTAGCAAAACCGGCAGCGGTAAATTCCTGGAGCGTTGCTTAACTCTATAAATGCGCTCTATCGCCGCGATATTAAATACGTCACCTCCCAACCCGTAGACCGTATCCGTGGGGAAGACAACGATGCCTCCGCCCTTTAGTATTTCGATGGCTCTGTCAACCTGTAACTTTGCATGATCGGATAGATTATCCACTTCGATTCCGCCTTTGATGATAAGGTCAACTATTTTAGGCTGAAATTTTTAACCAGAAAAGATTCAATCACCGGCCCAACGCCGGGATATTGCCACAGATAGTCGTGTCCCGGCGCCTCCATTCCCAGGCCGAAATTATAGGGTAAAAAGACCAGGACCGCCCTGGTTACAAGCCAGTCGAAGGGCGTGAAAGCAGGCGCCTTGTTTAATATAAATAGCCTCACCAGATTAGCCTTGACAAGTCTGACAATATCTAGCTTAGTCAGGGAATCGGCTCCGACTCCATTATTGTCTATTACCAACGACCGGGCTGTTTTAGAAACCCTTTGCCAGAAAGGAATGCCAATTTGAATAGAATACACTTCTGGATTTGCTTGCAGACGGCTGATTACTTCACCGGCAAAGGCGGCGCCATTGCTCTGTCCGGTAATTATCACCTTCAAGCCACTGACATGCTCGGTTAGAAAATCGATCTTGGCTGCCAGTTGTTTAGCCTTCGAGGGATAATGTGTTAGTTGTTCCTTAAGTTCAAAGAAATAATCTAATAAGCCCTTCCCTGTCCGGATATCCTCAATCTCGCAGTAATTATATCCAAGACTGGTCAGCTCAGATTCGATTCCGACCAGCCAGGTCTGCCCCTGAGTATCAGCCTCCAGCGGCTTCTTACCCCAACCACCTGCGGTATAGAAAAGGGCGAAGTCATGGTCTTTGACCTTGTAATAAAGGTCGAGTAACTGGCTGACGAACTGCTCCTGAGCTTTTTTGCTGCTTCCTGCCACCTCCGAAGCCACATCCCAGGCCTGACGCTCAATAGGGCTCATAGATTCAAAGTTAAGTGCCGGCTGGCTTGCCTGCCCGCCATGAGCCTTGCCGAAATAAGTGACCGAACCGACAATGCAGGCCACTAGAAGTACGGCCAACCCACATTTGAGAAGTAAAACCAAACGTCTTCCGGTTTTCATAAATTTAACCCCGCAGCATGCCTATATTTTAACACCTTTACGATGTAGCTGCCCAGCTTATGTTTACATTTTTATCTGTCATTTCGATTTTTGGTTTTTTATCTTTGATTTTACCCCCCTTAGGAAAAGGGGGGTAAAGGGGGATTTTACTCTTTGTGTGTCATTTTTAACTACGTGTCACCCGCCTACGGGTGACCGTCGTTGCTTTTATTTACATGGCGTATAAAAACCTTAGTACGTTGCGTCGGGCTGTGATATACTTTAGCCAACCAACAAATAGATGGAAAAAAAGAGAAAAACCCATCGAGTAGCTACCAGCGACGACATCGAAGTTTCTACCTACCTCGAAATCGCCAAGGAACTTCAGGGCGAGCAACTTAAAGCTAAAGTAGAAACCATATCCCCGGGAACACGAGAAGCGATAGCTGTCATTGATTTTGGCTCTCAGTATAGCCACCTGATTGCCCGGCGGGTCCGCGAGTGCCATGTCTACTGCGAATTGATACCATACGATGAACCGTGGGAAAAAATAGCGGCTTTGCAACCTAAGGGTTTCATCCTCTCGGGTGGTCCGGCCAGTGTCTACCAGTCGAAAGCACCTCTGGCTCCAGCCCAGCTTTATGCCAGTCGGCTACCTATCCTGGGCATCTGTTACGGAATGCAAGCCATCGCTCACCAATTGGGAGGTAAGGTAGCACCGGCTGACAAGCACGAATACGGTCAGGCGATTTTACACATAAGCGATAAAGAGTCGCCGCTCTTTACCGGTCTGCCGACCTCTATCCCGGTCTGGATGAGCCACGGTGACCATATAGTAGAGATGCCGCCGGGATTCAAGGCTCTGGCTTACACTGAAAACTCGCCCGCTGCAGTCATAGGTAATGAGGCCAATATCTATGGCCTGCAGTTTCACCCTGAAGTCGCCCACACGCCAAACGGCAAGACCATAATTCAAAACTTCCTTTATCGGATATGCGGCTGCCAGGGCACCTGGACTCCGAGCAGCTTCATTAACGAGAGCATAAGCACCATAAAGCAGCAGGTGAAGGACGGCAAAGTCATCTGCGCCCTGTCCGGCGGCGTCGACTCGGCGGTGGCAGCCACTCTTATCCATCAGGCTATTGGTAATCAACTGACCTGTATCTTTGTCAATAACGGGCTGCTGCGCCGTGAGGAGGCGGAACGGGCCCTTAACACCTTCCGGAATAACTTAAAAATGAATGTGGTCTATGTAGATGCCACCGACAGATTCCTCAGGCGCTTAAAAAGTGTAATCGACCCTGAGGCCAAGCGGCGACGCATAGGCCAGGAGTTCATCAAGGTATTTGAATACAAAGCCGGCAAACTGGGCAAAACAGATTTCCTGGCCCAGGGCACCCTTTATCCCGACGTCATTGAAAGCACCTCCAAAGAAACCAAGGCTGCCGCCAGAATAAAAACGCATCACAATGTCGGCGGCTTGCCTGCCAAAATGTTACTCACTCTGATTGAGCCGCTGCGCTACCTGTTTAAAGACGAGGTCCGTGAGGTCGGCCTGGCTCTGGGCTTACCTGAGGATATGGTCTGGCGTCAGCCGTTCCCCGGTCCGGGACTGGCCATACGCATCATCGGAGAAGTCACCAAGGAACGCCTGGAGATACTCCGAGCCGCCGATTGGATAGTCATGAACGAGATTAAAAAGGCAAAGCTGTATCGCGAGCTATGGCAAAGCTTTGCCATACTGACCGATGTCAGAAGCGTAGGCGTCATGGGTGACTTCCGCACCTACGGCTACCTGGTAGCTATTCGCGCCGTGACCAGTCAGGACGCCATGACCGCCGACTGGGCGCGCCTTCCCCACGACCTGCTGGCCCGCATTTCCAGCCGCATCGTCAACGAAGTACCCGGCGTCAACCGTGTGGTCTACGATATCACCAGCAAACCGCCATCCACTATAGAGTGGGAATAAACGAAAGCCCGTTATGTTCGGCTGGCTGATTGCCCTCATCACCTTCCCCGGCATCATACTTCACGAATGGGCCCACAAATTTTTCTGCGACCGCACCCGGGTGCCCGTCTACAAAACATGTTATTTCAGGCTGGGCAACCCCGCCGGATATGTCATCCACGGTCAGGTAGATAACTACGGCAAGGCTTTTCTTATAGCTACTGCCCCGTTTCTGGTCAACACAACTATCTCCGCAATCTTGTTCTCTATCGCCGTAATCCTTCCCCTTGGTTTAGCCGCCTATATACTATTCTGGCTCGGCATATCCATAGCCATGCACTCCTTCCCCAGCAGTCAGGACGCCGATAACCTGTGGGGCTATTCAAAAACAGCCTGGCGGCGTAATCCTCTGGTGCTGTTCAGCCTCCCTGTCATCGGCCTGATAAAGCTGGCCAGACTGCTCAGCGCCATCTGGTTTGACCTTGTCTACGCCATCATCTTGCTACTCTTGATTGCGATAATAATCAAAGGAGGCGACTTGTTTTCGGCTGTGCATTAACTTATTATGATGCATGACTGCAAAGGGGGGTGAAAAATGGTCGATTCTGTTCTTCAAGGTCTGCTATTGGGCGCCAGTTATCTAATCGACGTGGCCATATATGTCTGGTCCGCGTTATGCCTTTATATCATAGCCAAAAAGACCGGCACGCCTAATCCGTGGCTGGCATGGATACCCATTGCTAACATCTATCTTATGTGTAAAGTGGCTGGCAAACCCGGCTGGTGGATTGTTTTCTTTTGCATCACGATAGTACTCGCGATTCCCATGTCCATCGCATCGGTCATGGTGATGTTCTTGGCTATGGGGGGAGGAGAAATTCCAGCGTGGTTCACGCCGCTCGTAATTGCTACGATAGTTTCAGGACTCATTTCCTGGGTTCTGTTAATTATCATCTGGATGGCCATAGCTAAAGCTCGCCATAAACCGTCCTGGCTGGGCATACTGATGATAGTACCCATTGCCAATCTGGTAATACCTGGTGTACTCGCTTTTTCAGATAACCGGAATACTAATTAACTCTCCCTACTCTGGAGGGAGGGAGTTTAGAGGGAGGGGGATCTTTTTAAACTTTTAGCTTGAACTTTTGACTTTTGGTTTTTAATTTTTGATTTTGTTCCTGTTTTCACGTTCAAATCGACCTGCCGACCATTTGACAACCAATCGCTTGCTGGTATATACTTTAGCTTTACATGGCTGGTGTACTTAAACCGCATACCTGATTGACCTAAGGTCATTGTTACTGTATACTTGTGCGGCTTGGTGTACACCAAGCCGCTTTGTACTTTAAAAAGTGAATAAAGTTTTGTCTTCAACCTGATGTAGGTTAAAGAGAAAAGGGCACAGGGTGGATGCCTTGGCATTAGCAGCCTAAGACGGGCGTGGCGAGACTGCGATAAGCCCCGGTGAGCTGTCTAGCAAGCCTAGCCGGGGATACCCTAATGGGGCAACCCGCCTGGATAAACCCAGGCTCTCGCGCAAGCGAGGGGGAACCAGGAGAACTGAAACATCTTAGTAACCTGAGGAAGAGAAATCTAATGAGATTCCCGTAGTAGTGGCGAACGAAATGGGAAGAGTCCAAACTCGATTGACTTAGTGGGCTTAGGCCCTATGTCAGTCGAGGGTCGCAAGACGCAAGATACGGAGCCTAAGAGCCGTAACAGAGTAAAAAAACTTCTGCCTAGTCAAAGGTCTCTGGAAAGAGCCACCAAAGAGGGTGATAGTCCCGTAGATTAAAGGTTTGAAGTCTCTGCTTGTGTTCTTAAGTACCACGGGACACGAGAAATCCCGTGGGAATCTGGGGTGACCACATTCCAAGACTAAATACTGCTAATGACCGATAGTGAACCAGTACCGTGAGGGAAAGGTGAAAAGCACCCCGAGAGGGGAGTGAAATAGAACCTGAAACCTTGTGCCTACAAGCAGTCAAAGGCCTGGCTTGCCAGGCTGATGGCGTGCCTATTGAAGAATGAGCCGGCGAGTTAATCTCTGTGGCAAGGTTAAGTAACTCAGTTACGGAGCCGTAGCGAAAGCGAGTCTGAATAGGGCATCCAGTCGCAGGGATTAGACACGAAACCGGGTGAGCTACCCATGGCCAGGATGAAACCCAACTAAACTTGGGTGGAGGTCCGAACCCGTGTACGTGGCAAAGTGCTGGGATGAGCTGTGGGTAGGGGTGAAATGCCAAACGAACCCGGAGATAGCTTGTACTCCCCGAAATGCATTTAGGTGCAGCCTCAGGTAATAACTTATGGAGGTAGAGCACTGGATGAGCTCGGGGCCGTGAGGTTACCAAACTCAACCAAACTTCGAATGCCATAAGTCCATATCCTGGGAGTGAGACTGCGGGGGATAAGCTTCGTAGTCGAGAGGGAAACAGCCCAGACCATCAGCTAAGGTCCCTGAACGCGGACTAAGTGGGAAAGGCAGTGATATCGCTAAAACAGCCAGGAGGTTGGCTTAGAAGCAGCCACCCTTCAAAGAGTGCGTAACAGCTCACTGGTCGAGTGATGTCGCACCGATAATTTAACGGGGCTAAAGTCCGCTACCGAAGCTATGGTTCGTCTCACGACGAAGGTAGGGGAGCGTTGCTATAGCTGTGAAGCCTTGGCGCGAGCCAAAGTGGAGCAATAGCAAGTGAGAATGCCGGCATGAGTAACGTCAAGGCATGTGAAAACCATGCCCACCGTAAATCTGAGGTTTCCTACGAAAGGTCAATCCGCGTAGGGTTAGTCGGGCCTAAGCCGAACCCCAAGGGGAAAGGCGATGGACAATGGGTCAACATTCCCATACCGTCTAATTCTTGTTTTAAGGCAAAGGGGGGACACAGCAGGATAGGTTGAGCGTACCTATTGGACATGGTGCGTCTCCAATCTGAGGCGTGTTGAGGCAGGTAAATCCACTTCAACTTTAAGCTGAGGAGCGGGGAAAATCGAAGGGAAACCTGAAATGATTCAACTGAGTCCACACTGTCCAGAAAAGCCTCGTTGCTAAAGGATTAGATGCCCGTACCGCAAACCGACACAGGTAGATGGGGGTAAGTATCCCAAGGTGTTCGAGAGAACCCTCGTTAAGGAACTCGGCAATTTAACCCCGTAACTTCGGAAGAAGGGGGCCCGCCTGCAAAGGCGGGGGCACGAAACCGGCCCAAGCGACTGTATAACATAAACACAGGTCTCTGCCAAAGCGAAAGCTGAGGTATAGGGGCTGATACCTGCCCAGTGCCGGAAGGTTAAGGAGAAAGGTTAGGGAGTAATCCCGAAGCTTTGAACCGAAGCCCCGGTGAACGGCGGCCGTAACTATAACGGTCCTAAGGTAGCGAAATCCCTTGTCGGGTAAGTTCCGACCCGCACGAAAGGTGTAACGACTTGGGCGCTGTCTCAACGAGGGACTCGGTGAAATTGAAATACCCGTGAAGATGCGGGTTACCCACAACTGGACAAAAAGACCCCGGGAGCTTTACTATACCTTGGCATTGGACTCGAGCCGTGCATGTGTAGGATAGGTGGGAGGCTGTGAAGCTGGGGCGTAAGCTTCAGTGGAGCCAACGGTGAAATACCACTCTTGCGTGGTTTTGGTTCTAACCTGCCTTAGGGTGGGAACAGTGCCAGGCGGGTAGTTTAACTGGGGCGGTTGCCTCCCAAAAGGTAACGGAGGCGTCCAAAGGTCCCCTCAGCACGGATGGAAATCGTGCATTGAGTGTATTGGTATAAGGGGGCTTGACTGCGAGACCAACAAGTCGAGCAGAGACGAAAGTCGGGCAAAGTGATCCTACGGTCCCGCGTGGAAGGGCCGTAGCTTAACGGATAAAAGCTACCCCGGGGATAACAGGCTTATCTTGCCCAAGAGTTCACATCGACGGCAAGGTTTGGCACCTCGATGTCGGCTCGTCGCATCCTGGGGCTGAAGCAGGTCCCAAGGGTTGGGCTGTTCGCCCATTAAAGCGGCACGCGAGCTGGGTTCAGACCGTCGTGAGACAGGTCGGTCTCTATCCGTTGTGGGCGTTGGAGATTTGAGGGGAGCTCTCCCTAGTACGAGAGGATTGGGAGGGACAGACCTCTAGTGTGCCAGTTGTTCTGCCAAGAGCATTGCTGGGTAGCCAAGTCTGGATGGGATAAGCGCTGAAAGCATCTAAGTGCGAAGCCCACCCCAAGATTAGATCTCCCATCCTTTCCTTCGGGAAAGGAGTAAGACCGCAAGTAGACTACTTGCTTGATAGGCAGCATGTGTAAGCAGGGTAACCTGTTGAGCTGAGCTGTACTAATGGTCGAGGTCTTTGACCTACATCAGGCTGAGTACAAAACTTTTTTCACTACCGGCGCGGGGTGGAGCAGTGGTAGCTCGTCGGGCTCATAACCCGAAGGTCGTTGGTTCAAATCCAACCCCCGCTACCAATGAATAGATAGGCCCTGTACTTGGGAGTCCAGGGCCTTTTTATTTTGCAGCAACATTGGAAATTTCTAACAAACAATTTGACAATTAACAACCGCATAGCGCACTCAACCACCAATCGCCTGCTGCTGAGGCTATTGTGCTTGTGGACTTAACTTAAGAAATGGTATAACCATTACGGCAAGGTCAGGGGCGTTAAAGAGGGGCTGAAGCCCCTCTTATCAATAATAAATTACCATCCCTCAAGGGAGAGGATAGGGTGAAGTTGATTAAAAAGAAAGGCCTTAACCTCAGCCCAAATATAGTCTTTATCGGCTTCATTAGCCTCCTCACTGACGTATCCAGCGAGCTGATTTTCACGCTCCTGCCTCTCTTCTTAACGAATGTGCTGGGTGTCGCCACCGTCGTCATCGGCCTGATAGAGGGCATAGCCGAGAGTACTGCTTCCCTACTCAAGCTCCTCAGCGGGTGGCTAAGCGACAAATTGCGCAACCGTAAATACCTCTCCTTCATAGGCTATGCCCTGTCCGCATTGTCCAAACCCTTCATGCTGATTGCCAATGCCTGGGGCCCTATCCTGGCCATCAGGTTTGCCGACCGCTTCGGTAAGGGTATACGTGCTGCCCCGCGTGACGCCCTGGTCGGTGATTCTGTGGATGAAGATAACCGAGGCAAGGCCTACGGTTTTCACAAGGCTATGGATACCTCCGGGGCTGCGTTAGGGCTCATCCTGGCTGCACTAGTGGTTTTCTCACTGCAGAGAGACGTGGTTAACCTACAGTTCGATACTTACCGTTGGATGATCATAATCGGCATCGTACCGGCCTTCATCGCTCTCTTCTTTTTCATCTTCATCAAAGAGCCGCCGAAGAAAGCTGTCGATGCCTGTACTGCACGGGTGGCAGATAGTGCAAAGGAAAAGGCTATTGACAAAAGATTCAAAATCTTCATGGCCATTATGTTTTTATTCACGCTAGGCAATTCCAGCGACGCATTTATCATTCTCAGGGCGCAGAATCTAGGTAATAGCGTGTTGCTCATAAGCATAATGCTTATCATGTTCAATGTCGTCTATGCCCTCTTTTCCATGCCCGCCGGCATATTGTCCGACAAGTTGGGCAGGAGGAAGGTCATCATTACAGGCTGGATAATCTATGCATTGGTCTACCTCGGCCTTGCCGCAGTCAACCAGGGCTGGATGATTTGGCTTTTATATGCCTTCTACGGGCTTTATTACGGGCTGACGCAGGGCGTATACCGGGCACTGGTCTGCGACCTGGTGCCTGAAGAGCGCCGTGGCACAGCCTTTGGTATGTATAACGGGATAGTCGGTATTACCCTCTTGCCTGCTAGCCTCATCGCGGGCTGGCTCTGGCAGTCAGTAAGCCCCGCCACTCCCTTCTACTTTGGCGCAGCACTGGCGGGATTATCTGCTATCGGATTACTGATCTTTGTAAAGGAGTAGAGCTCTGGAAATTAGGCTAACAACTCGGTGGCCATACGCCCGACTGAATTCAGGATTTAAAAACAGGAGGGCCCCCTAATTAGCCCGGCTCAGTGCCCAAAAATGCGCAAACCGTATTTGGGTTATTCGGGAAAATGGCCGCCAAACCTAGGTTAAATCTTACGTGAGGCAGCTTGAACCAAAACGTCATCCCGGAATTTCTTTCTAGAGCTTGAAATCGTTCTACGATTCGTTGTCGCCTTCAATTCCTTAAATTCAAGACCTACACTTTGAGCCAATGCCATGGTCATAAATTGATTTAAACTAATATCCTGAATAGTTGCGTGATTAAACAACATCCGATGAAGGGACGATGGAATTCTAAGGCTAATCCGCCCGCTATGATTACGTGACACAGGTTCGGGAATTCTGAGCCCTCTTTCCAGATTGGACTTTATCCAGTCCCTCTTCACTTCCTGAATTTCAGTAACTGCCTCTATAGGGGTATCAGCGTGTATCAAACAGTGCGGGAGTTCAGCCACTCTTGCAACCCAGTATACGCCTCCTCCGTCATCCCACTGCTCTAGAATAATGTGGTATGGTAACCTCTCGTAATATTCCACACTTTTCTCTATATTTTTCATATATCACTCTTTCATACATATTTTCATATACCGTTTTAAATGCTCAGACTGTCTATTATATCAAGCAGTTCAGTAACATAGCAGGATTTTATAGTACTTTCTCTTTTATATGGCATCATACATTTGCCTATAATAGCTTTGGGATGTTTAGCACCCTCTTCAATATAGCCGTATTTGTTTATCATTGATTCAAAATCTTTTAAAGACGTATTTCTGGGGTTGCGTCGAAGTTTTGCCAAAAGCTTATTCTTTTTTTCCACTTGAGAAACCTCCTTATCATTTTCACCTCCTTTTTACTTTTCTCTTTTTTCTTTTTTCTTTTGTATTTTCTGCTACACTTTTGTAAGAAAAATGGTATCATATTTGATACCATTTGTCAAGTCGCCCAAAATGAGCTGAATATCAAACGTTCCATTGGCCAAACTCGTTCCCTGGGTTCCTCTATGAGTTCAAACAGGGTTTCAGGCATGTTTTTGACCACATTCCGGCGGGCGAAAATCCCTATTCGCCAACTTTCTGGGGCATCGAATACGGCCTCGGGCACGCAGCCCGAAGGTCGTTGGTTCAAATCCAACCCCCGCTACCAATTCTGTTAATATATAGAACTTCCTTCGAGGAAGTTATATCTTTATCTACCGGTAATGGTAAGGTGTAATCCACGGTAACAGTCTCAGGATTGACCTCTATTCTCTGTATAAAGGTCCTCAGGAAGGTCTTCCGCTGTAGAAAGGAAGACTCGCCTAATACCAATCCCAGTTCCTGTGCATAGGTCACGATTGTTTCGGTATCCAGAGTCTTCGGAGTTTTAGATTGAATTTTACCAAGGAGGTCATCTCGCTGCTGTTGTAGCTCATACTAGTGTGCCCTTAGTTCTTTAATTCGGAGGGCCAGGTCATCGAGATCCAGCTTTCCACTCTCGAGAGCCACATAAAGCCTTGTTAATTTGCTGTTTACGCGCTGCAGATGTTTCTCGACCTGATTGAGCTGCCTCTTGTGACGGCTAGTGCTTTCTATCAGCTACTCATTGACCAAGCGAATCAGGTCGACAAGGTTTTCTTCAGTGAGTATATTCTGCTTTATCCAATCGAGGACAAATCCTTCCAGCCTATCCTTCCCAACTCTAATACCAATGCAGCCATCACTACCCTTCTTATAATGGGTATCACATTCATAGTATAGATACTTCCCTAACTTTGCTTTACAACCTACAATGGCCGCTCCGCACTTACCGCAGTATGAAAGCCCGCTTAGCAGATATTGGCTGGAAACCACCCTTGGATGCAATAGCAGGGCGCCTCTCAGTCAGCAGCGCTTGAACGCGCTCGAAGTCATTTACGGATACAATGGGTTGATGGGTGTCAGAGGTGCAGACTATCTCGCTCGGTGGCTGGTGAAGCACTTTGTCACGGGTTCTATCTGTTCTGTTCCAGGCTATCACTCCGGTGTAAACAGGATTTCTTAGCCAGTAGTTAATAATAGTAGTGCCAAAGAGCTTCCCGTCTCGTGTTCTGAAACCCCCAGCATTAAGAGCTTTAGCAGTCTCCGTGCTGCCCTTACCTTCGAGCGCCATTTGACAGGCGCGCACGAACTTACGCTCGGGATAAATATCGAATGTTAAAGAAATATTGTTGGTTGCCACCCACCGTCGCATTCCGAATGGCGCACACAGTAGTGCAAGAGGCCTGGGGGCTCTAGAACCCCCCCAGGCCTACTATTTTAATGCCTTACGGGGCAGGCTTGGTAACGATACTGGCGTCTAAGGTAACCGCGGCAATACGTGCCAACGCTCTGCCGTGCAGTGTCGCACCAGTTGTTAAAGTGATTGATTGATCAGCCAGTATGGTTCCCTCGAAGACGGAGCCCGTTCCCAGAGTCGCTGACGTCCCGACCTGCCAGAAGATGTTCTTGGCCTGGGCGCCGCCGCTCAGGATAACCTGGCGTCCGGATGTCGTGGTGAGTGTGGACGCTATCTGGAAAATGAAGACAGCATTCGCGTTGCCCTGGGCGTCGAGAGTGAGATCTCCTGATGATATCTCAAGCGTGGATGTGGACTTATAGAGGCCAGGGGTGAGGGTTCGCCCGCCGATATTTCCAGACACAGTGATAGGAGCTAGTGTTCGTCCAGCGGCGTCGTTATACGCAGTGGTCAAGTCAAGTTTGGCCTGGTTTGCGCTAGAATCGTTCACGTGTTGCGTCCCAATCAATACTCCAGGCGGGAATCCAGTTACCGCAGAACCTGGACTCAGCCCAAGATCCCCGGTAACTATCGTACCGACGGAAACGACATTGGTGACCGTGGAGCCAGCCAGAACCGCGTAATTGGCGGCCTGTCCAAGGACTACTGTCGCTGGACCTGCTTGACCTGCCGCGGCAGCAGTGGTAAAGGTCCACACTTTGTTAAATGCCAGGGCATTACCGGACAGGTCTCTGGCCCCGGTGGTAATCGTGGCAGTATAAGTGGTGCCGGGTGCGAGACTGGCTGCCGGCGTAAAGATCGCCGTGAGACCAGCGAAGGTCACCGCTCCTGCAACAGGCGTAACCCCCTGCATTAAGGTAAAGGTGGCGTTAGTAATCGTTAAGCGGTTCATCGCCTGACTGAAGGTGGCAAAGATTTGACTGTTGACGGCCACACCCGTGGCAGTATCAACCGGGATAGTGGAAATCACCGTGGGTAATAGGTTTGTGGGAATCCCATTAGGTTTGACGGTGATTGGTGGGGACCCTGTATAACCCCTAGTAGTAGGGCCACCTCTAGTACCTGGTTTAGATTCTGTGGGACATGTTGTAAAAAAGTTCCATACATAGTCATTTGCCAGTGCATTGCCTCCCAGGTCCTTAGCACCGATAGTAATCGTGGCAGTATATATGGTGCAGAATGCGAGAATGGTTGTCGGTGTAAAAGTCGCCGTTGTACCATCGTAGGTCACAGTACCTGATACAGGCGTTTCCCCCTGCTTTACAGTAAATGTTGCTGTAGTGAGCGTTGAAGGTGTCATCGCCCTATTGAAGGTTGCGGTAATTTTGTTGCTGACGGGCACACCTTGGGCACTATTAGCCGGATTTGCAGAAATCACCATGAGTGGTATCGGCGTGGTTTTGGATTCCGTACAGGCTGACACCAGTGAAATGGCAAGTATCATGATGATAGATACAACGAGCCCGAGAATATTCCTCTTTTTCAATTGAAACCTCCTATTCAAAATACACTAACCTTATCTGTTGTGTATTCTGAATTGTGCATATTATATACATAATAATATCTGTTAATCATCTTGTCAATACCCGCTCCGAGCCGAAAAACGGCTGCAAAGGTTAAGTTTCTTTCCATTGAACCTCTTCTCGGGGATATTCCAAACCTCAATTTGGAAGGTATTGATTGGGTAATAGTTGGAGGATAGTCTGGCGCTAGGTCTAGGCCAATACGAGAATCATGGGTGGTTGACATTCGTCATAGGTGTCAAGAAAACCAAGTGCCATTCTTCTTCAAACAGTGGAGTGGTGTGAACAAGAAGAAGATGGGGCGGCAACTTGAAGGACGTACTTGGGACGAGATGCCGTCACCACAGCTTGTATGTTAGGTAACTATCAAACACTTTAACGAACTCGAACGAATCAGACGAAGGAAAACTCCGCCCTGAAGGTTCTATATACTAAACAACTTGGGCTACCAAGCAAAACAAAGGCAGAGCAGTGTGGAAAGCGCTATATTCATTTAATTAGTTGCTTTAAGGTTTTTTGGGCACTTGCTGGTGGGTAATACTTCAGCACTGACCCATATGTTGGGTCTTGACCTTTTTCCTTCATCGTTCTCGCTACTGCTTCCCCAATAGTGAGGTCTTCTGAGCATAACTTTTCTACCAGAGCTACCGTGGCCTCATCAACGTAGCCGAGTAGAACGCTATGGTCCCACGCTATATAAGTTGATGCGCCTTTTTGAACGAAGGCTTCGGCCAAATCGCTAAAGTGAAAGCAACTGCAGCCCATCATGATGATAGCAGTATCCTTAAAGGTTCCTTCCATACTTTCGGTAATGAATTTGGCGTTTATAGCGAAAACCAACGGGGCGTAATTGTTTATTGCGGCTTGCGTAACCTGGTCAGTGAGTTGCTCGCTAACATATTTCGTTTGGCTATATGGCTCAGAGGTAAACAGCCAAGTTTTGTTGGTTACTTGGTCTATGCCCACCAGTAAGCCCGAATGAACTCGAAAGATAATGAGCTGATATTCACGAGTTGGTAGCTTACGATAGAAGTCAACGGTGACGTCCTTACCTTGATAAAGGTCAACCTTAAAGCCATAATCTTCAAGATATTGGGTTATCTGCACAATGAAGGCTTCATTTGGTTGAAGGTCATAAAGCTGGTCAACAATAGCCGCTTTAGCCTCGACTTTTGAGGGAAGTGTCGAGCAAGCACCAAATAGAATAAGCCCTGGCAAGGCCAAGATAAGCATCACCAGGGCTATATAATAACTCCACCGGATCCACTTTGTTTCCAGCAAACTCCCTATTTAGAGACTTGCCTATGGGCTATAAAGGTTACGTGTAATCAACGTAGTCCTACCGGCTGTTTCGCCGTCTTATGAATAGCACGGCACCGGTTGCCAGCAGCAATAGAACCGCCATTCCAAGCCATGGTATCAGCAACCCGCCCTTGTCCACCGGCATGACGGTGCCTCCGACAGTAGGCCCTAGTTGCGGCTTGTCGGCAAATTTCACCGGCGTCATATTGTTGGCTAACACGGTAACTGTCTGAGGGTTGTTGGGGATTGTCCAGCCGGGCAGCACCGTTTCTGTGACGATATAGGTGCCCGGCACCAGGCTGGTCAGGACGATTAAACCGGCCCAATTGGTACTAGTAGATATGTTGTAGCTAAAAGGTCCGGTAATCGTGACCTGCCTGCCGGCCAGCGGCGATTCGCCAAGCGCCAGCTCATAGACCCCGTTTCCATTCAGGTCATTGAACTTGAATATACTTAAACCCGTACTCGGAGGAGGAGGAGGAGGAGCAGGAGCAGGAGTTGTGCATAAGGTGACGCTGTTGCCGCCCTTCATGGTTACGGCACCAGTGTACGCCAAGGCTCGCCCGTCCAAGGCTGTGCCGATCCCCAGGTCTATGCTTACTTGAGAGAGAATATTTCCTATGAACGTATTGCCTCCACCGATAGTCGCAGAGCTGACGGTCCCCCACCACACGTTGCATGGTGAACCAACTCCAGTGAGAAATTGAACCTTCGCACCGACCGATGTAGTGAGCGTGCTCGCGGACCGGAAAATCCAGACCCCATTGGGGGCGCCTGTGTCGTCCAGAATGAGTGTTCCCGACAACGTAAAGGCATTCGCACAATAGACGCCTGGCACGAGGGTTAATCCAACCAGATCCTGACTAGGACCGGGGTAGGTAGTGCACGCTGCGTTAGCCCCCGCGCTAAGCTGACCGAATGCAGCGTTGTTAGCAAGCTGAGCATTAGTCAGTAAGACGGGGTTAGTTACGAAACACAGAGGACCGCCCGCATCGACTTCGTATATTATCCCAGTCACTTGTGTGCACAACAGACCGATAGCCGCACCGGTGGTTGGACTCAATCCAACGTTCCCATTTATATGAGAAGAAGCACCGACGTCGGAGATTAGCGAATAGGCTAGAACCGTGAAGCTGCTCGCGTCTCCCAATGATGGCGAAAACGGCACCATAGGATAAATAGCCGCATTTGAATTTACTCGTGGTGTTGAGGCTAGCGCCACAACAGGTGTGGCAAAAATAGCCACCAGAACGACCAATGTGGCTACCCAGAACAAAACCCTTTTCTGTAGTTTCATAACTCCTCCTAAGACTTTGCTGTATTGTTACTTATAAGGTCAAGTATTGGTTATTAGGAATAAAGTACCATAAGTTGGAATATTTGTCAATAGCCAGTCACTCATAAAATTGCCAGATAGAAGCGAAGCTAGTAAAATATCTATCTCCAGCCAAACCAAATATCATTAACCGAAGGCGGGTGACACCCAGGAATAGGATAGAGACATGCCAGCTAACGTAAGGATAATCGGCGCCATAGGCCAGAACGGCTCGGGAAAAGACGAAGTCCTTAAATATCTCCGCGCTAAACATGGCGTGCCCTTTCTGTCTACCGGAGATGTGGTCAGAGAACTTGCTTCAAACGAAGGAGTGGAGCCGACCAGGGAGAACCTGGGTAAAATCTCCGATAGATATTTCCGTGAATTCGGTAAAGGCTATTTTGTGAAGCTGCTGGCTGACAAGATACGCCAGACCGGCTGGAAAATCGCCGGTATAAGCGGTATACGCTCGCTGAACGACGTCTCTATATTAAAAGGCATTTTCGACCAGGATTTCATACTTATAAATGTGTATATCACCGACCCTCACGTCCGCTACAGCCGGATGACCGCAAGAGGCGAAGGTAGAGACCCGCACAGCTACGAGCAATTCCTAGCCAGGACCAGGCGGAGGAAGAGCTGTTCTCTCTAAAAGAAGCAGAAGGTCTTGCTGACTATTCCATAAGTAACGACGACACGCTCGACGACCTGCATCGAGAGATTGACAGGCTGGTATCGGATAAGGGGTTGTTAATAGCTCAGTAGTAAAATCCCTCTCAATCTCCCTTTACAAAAGGGAGAGAGATTCATTCTTCGACAGGCTCAGAATGAGCGGCGAAATATAGTTTTTTAGGTGTCATCTGCCCTCAGATGACCCTACCACCCAGATACAAGCAGATGAGAGCGGTCACCCGTAGGCGCGTGACATCTAGGGAAACCCGCAAGCTGTCATTTGTAATAGTGCGAGCTTTGGTGTATAGTAGAAGTGGTGGTTTCAGTTTAGGTTATCATAAACCAGTTAGATTACGTTAGATTTACGCAAGTCCTGGATGACCCCAACTCTAACCAACTATTCATAAGAGAGGAGGTCATTCAGTGAGTTTCACAGACAAGTCAATTTCCTGTCCCGATTGCGGGACTACCTTCACCTTCACTGCCGGGGAACAAGAGTTCTTCGCGTCTAAAGGCTTTACCAATGACCCCAAGCGTTGTCCTCAATGCCGACAGGCTAAGAAACAACAGCGCGGTGGTTCAAACGGTGGCTGGCATAGCGACAACAGCAGGTGAGAACATAGCCGGAAATACTAGTTCGGCTTTAGGTACATACATAGGCCGGGGATGCCTGGCCTATGTATGTTACACAATATGATAATAGAAGGAGGCGCAAAATATGAATATATACGTCGGCAACTTATCGTCTGATATAACTGAAGATGAATTACGAGAGGAATTCAAGGCTTTCGGCGGAGTCACCTCCGTAAGCATCATAAAGGACAAATACAGCGGGCAATCCAGGGGATTTGGCTTCGTTGAAATGCCAGCAAAGGCCGAAGCCGAAGCTGCAATCGCCGGCCTCAAAGGCAAAACACTGAAGGAGCGAACGCTCGATGTTAATGAGGCTCGCCCTCGCACAGACAGCAGAGGCGGAGGCGGAGGCGGAGGCGGAGGGTTTGGCGGCGGCAGAGGCAGACAGAGAAGATACTAAATCTCCTTCTGCTCGACATGCCTGAGACATATGGCACTTGTACTTAGTAGAAGCCCCTTTTTCTATTAAGATGAAAAACAATGATGGACTGAACTCGGAAGAAGTCCTCGGTATTGCGTCCGAGGTTGAGCCGATTGCGCTTGCCCGGGGCACCTGGGGCTCCTTGCACGATGATGAGACAGAAGGAGAAATTGCAGAACCTGTCCTGCCCTGGGGCGCAGAGGAATCTGCCGACCCTGAAGACGAGTGGGCAGATAAGACAGAAAGAGAAGCCAAGCCCGCGCTGAATCTGGAAGCAGAGCCCTGGGAACAGCCAGTTGATGACCCGGTCCTCATGTATCTTCACGAGATTGGCAGGGTTTCGCTTCTCACCGCCAAAGATGAAAAGGTATTAGCCAGTAAATTAGAAGAAGCCAAGTACCTGGCAAAGATTGAAGACCTTAGCTCCCAGCAAGACGGCAAATATTCCGCGGCGGTTAGAACGACAATCTATTTGCTTCGTCATTTGCTTGCCGCCTGGCCCGTAGTACGTATTCTCTCCAGGCGCTTTGAGATTGCTACGAACCATAACTTCATCCAGACAATTCGCGATCCCAAACTGCGAGCAGCTATCGATGGCGTAATCGACCCCGAACTGGTGAAAGCTATCACCGAAACCAACGGTAAAAGCACTTCAGAAGTCGGGCGGAGCTTGATAGACTTTTCCTTAGATAGCCGGCTTTTGCCCATGGAACTACTGGAGAGCATAGTAGATGGAACCTCGCCTAGTAAGCTGAAATCGTTAGCCGCCGAGCCCGTTAATCGTGAATTACTTGCCAAACTTCGGGCTAGGAGCCAGAAGCTTACAACCCATTTTAGCCAGGTTAAGAGAACGGCCAGTGAAGCAGAGAAACAGCTTATTGAAGCCAACTTGCGCCTGGTAGTCAGCGTGGCCAAGAAATATACCGGACATGGAATACCACTCCTCGACCTTATCCAGGAAGGCAACATGGGCCTGTTTCGTGCCGTGAGCAAATTCCAGTACAGGAAAGGCTATAAATTCAGCACTTACGCTCACTGGTGGATAAGGCAAAGTATTACCCGGGCTATAGCCGACCAGGCCCGTACTATTCGTATCCCGGTGCACATGGTGGAAATCATCAATAAGTTGTATAAGACCATTCGCTGGCTGTCTCAAGAGTATGGGCGTGAACCGAGTGTCGAGGAAATCGGCAGAGCCATGGACATACCTTCGGAAAAAGTAAGGGAAGTCTTGAAACTATCTAAAATGCCGCTGTCTTTAGAAGCTCCTATCGGCGAAGAGGGAGACAGCGACCTCGGTGATTTTGTTGAAGATCGAACTACCATGCCGCCGGCCGAGGCTGCCTCACGAGAGTTACTTAAGGCGCAACTAACCAAGGTACTTTCTGAACTCAGTGACCGGGAGAGAAGGGTTTTACTACTCAGGTTTGGATTAGAGGACGATAGACCCCGAACTTTAGAAGAGGTGGGGAAGGAATTCAATGTGACCCGCGAGCGAATCCGCCAGATAGAGGCCAAGGCATTGCGCAAGCTGCGCCATCCCAGCCGCAGCCGTAAACTCAAAGACTACCTGGAATAATTCAGGTTTAACCCGCCCTCAGTTGACCCTGGTATTCTATTACGCGTACATGTCCTCATGAAACCCGGTGTGAATTGAAATACCCGCCAGCGCGGGATATAATTTTCTGGTTACTATCTAATTAGCATCTATTTTGGGGGGGGGCAGAACTATGTCCAATGTATACACTTTCCATGATAATTGTGAAGATAAAGCCATTCTGGGCAATAAGGGGGCTAACCTGGTAACAATGACCAGGTTGGGACTTCCAGTTCCGCCGGGATTTATTCTGTCGGTTAAATCTTACACAGAGTACAAAAAAAGCGGCATGTTGCCAGACGCAGAAATTAAACAGGCTGTGGCTGACCTAGAAAAACATACTGGTAAAAAGCTGGGCAAAGAGCTGCAGGTCTCCGTACGCTCTTCAGCGCCGGTGTCCATGCCGGGCATGATGGATACCGTTCTGAATGTGAATGATATAGCTGATATGAAAATAGCCGCCAAACGGGTTTTTGACTCGTGGGACAACCTGCGCGCTGTGGAATACCGCCGTCTGAACAACATACCCGCCGACCTGGGCACAGCAGTCATAATTCAAGCCATGGTCTTCGGCAACAAGGATGAAAATTCTGGCACGGGTGTAGTATTCAGTCGTGACCCCAGTACCGGGCAGAAAGAACTCTTTGGTGAATACCTGAGCCAGGCCCAAGGCGAGGAATTAGTATCGGGAGCGAAGACGCCAAGTCCAATCACCGACCTTAAAAAGCGCATGCCGAATGTCTACGCACAATTGCAGGGAATGGCTGAACTATTAGAAAAACATTACAGCGATATGCAAGACATAGAGTTCACCGTTGAGTCCAGGAGGCTGTATATCCTGCAGACCAGGTCTGCCAAGAGAACCGGCCGTGCAGCCGTCAAGGTTGCCGTTGATATGGTTCACGAGGGGCTTATCATCACAGAAGAGGCTATCACTCGCTTGACCGCCGACGACCTGAGAGCGCTACTGCATAAGCACATAGCATCGCCTGAGTCGTATCGCCCCTTGACCAAAGGACTAGCCGCAGCTCCAGGTGCCGTGCATGGACAAGTTGTGTTTGAGCCAAGTGAAGCAATGAGATTGGCAAAAAGGAGCGTGCCAGTAATACTGGTCCGTCCGGAGACAAGCCCGGACGATATTCAGGGCATCGCAGCGGCAGATGGGATACTGACGTCGAAAGGCGGACTTACCTCTCATGCTGCCATAGTTACCCGCGGCATGGGAAAACCCTGCGTCTGCGGAACTGAGGAGATTGAAATAGACCTCAACCTGAAACAATTCCAGGTCAAGGGACAGGTGGTGCGCCAAGGTCATGAGATTACCATAGACGGGACAACCGGCGCTGTCTATCTGGGATCACTGCCTTTAGAGGAAGGGCAGATGATAGAGGAGCTTGGAGAGTTATCGACCTGGGCTGATGGATTCAAGCGCCTGGGAGTAATGGCCAATGCTGACATGCCGGAAATGGTATCCCAGGCTATAAAACTGGGTGCCGAGGGGATAGGGCTGTGTCGCACTGAGCGTCAGTTCAGCGGGCCAGAACGCCTCTCAGCCATAAGGGAATTCATACTGGCGGAAACTGAGGCTAGAAAAGCAGCAGCCCTAGAACGGCTGGCTGTGCTCCAAAAAGAGGACTTTGTTGCCCTTTTCAAGGAGCTAAAAGGTTTACCCATCGTTATCAGACTTCTCGACTTGCCGCTTCATGAGTTTCTACCATCGGAAGCGGAAACCACTAATCCACGCATGAAGCAGCGTATAGCTGCTCTGAAGGAAATAAATCCTATGCTGGGACACAGAGGCGTCAGATTGGCGGTAACATCCCCTGACATCTACAAAATGCAGATTAAAGCCATAGAAGCTGCTAAGCTGGAGATGCCTGCCGATGTCTCGGTGATGATACCACAGGTCATTACCCTGCAAGAGCTACTTTTGATAAAAGGAAAGTGTCTGGAAGGCTCCAGGCTAAAAGTCGGTTGTATGATGGAAACAGTGCGTGCCTGTATGAGAGCCGGCAGGCTAGCTGAAGCGGCAGACTTCCTCTCATTTGGTACCAATGACCTCACTCAGGCAGTGTTCTCGTTCAGTAGGGAAGATGCTGAAAAGAAGTTCCTATCAACCTACCTCCAAATCGGCATCCTTGAAGACAACCCCTTCGAGATTATAGATGTTAAAGGTGTGGGCAGATTAATGGAGACGGCAATATTCTGGGCGCGACGAGCCAAGAAAGACATCAAAATCGGCGTCTGCGGAGAGCAAGCCGGAGAGCCCAGGTCAATTCAGTTTTTCAACGCCATAAATGTCGACTACGTAAGTTGTAGCCCGTTCAGAGTGCCTATAGCTAAACTAGTAGCTGCACAGGCAGCTATTCATCAGCGGGAAGACGCTGAAATCGAATTCGCTGCTCCTTTGCCTTCCTAGTACATGTTGTGCCACTGCAATAGAAAAAGCCCCCCGAATAATAAAAACAGGGGGCTTTCGTCTTCTTCCTACATGCCTTGACGAAACAGTATGACCGCTTTATTTGTTTTGTGTCGACAGGAAAATCTGCGCACCCATCTGCGAAATCTGGTCCTGTACCTCTTCAATGCCGTCGATATGCTTATCCTCATCTTTGAGTATAGATTCCATAATTTCGCGCGTGGCGAAATCCTTGGCCTCGCCACAGACAACGATTGCAGCGTTATAGCTTTTTATGGCGCCGGCTTCTAAAGCATGGTCGCTGCCAAACATCTTGGCCACATCGGCACCAATGGTCATTTTTCTGAGATTGCTGACAATTGGAATGCCTTCGAGAAACAGAATACGGCCGATTAGCTTTTCGGCATGCTTCATCTCTTCTATAGCGCGCTTCTGGATGGTCTCGCCCAGTTTATTATAGCCCCAATTTTCGCACATCTCGGCATGCACCATGTACTGGTTAACGGCTGTTAGCTCATCAGCCAAGAGCGAGTTTAGAGTATCAATAACTTTTTTATCCCCTTTCATGTCTACCTCCTGCTTTTTTTAAATTTGAATCGCCTTCTCAATTATTATAACAGATAATGTGGCAGTATGGCATAGTAAAATGCAGAAAAAAGAGGGACAACTGGCTATGGATTACTGCTCTGGCTATTCCCAGTCGAGCTTTATGCCGCCGTTAGAAGACAGCTTGTAGCAAGCATCTGCTACCACGGGGTCATAAAGAACACCGCTGTTCAGCTCGATTTCTTCCAGCGCCTTCTCCAACCCCGGGGCCGGGCGATAAGGTCGATGGGAGACCATGGATTCAACGACATCGGCAACACACAAAATCCTGGCTTCAAGGATTATATCTTCGCCGGCAAGCTGATTGGGATAACCTGAGCCGTCTACCCTTTCATGGTGCTGTAATACGGTTTGGGCTACCGGCCAGGGGAATTCCAGGTTTTTCAGTATATCGTAAGCCACCAGAGGATGGGTCTTGACGATGCTGAGTTCTTCCGCGTTCAGTTCTCCCGGCTTGCTCAGAATCTCGTCGGGCAGAGCCATTTTCCCGATATCGTGGACTATACCTATTACGCGAAGGCCGTAGACCTGCTCATCAGAAAGGCCCATCTTCTTGGCGATAGCACAGGCGAGCCGGGCTACCCGGCGTTGGTGACCGGCGGTATAGGGGTCTATTTTCTGACACAGCGACGTCATCGCATCGACTGTGCCGTTAAGCATCCGCAGCAGTTCTTCAGGTTCTTGCTCAAACAAGGCTGGTACCTCCTTCAATCTGCTCTCGGAGACTTCCCAAATTGCAAGTAATGGGCACTGCCCGTATCCATGGGCAGGCCATGAACGTGAGGAGGTTTGAAGTCACAATATAGTAAACGGCGGGGATGGGGAAAAGGTTTATTCGCTAAGGACTACGGTCTAGCTGTCCAGGATTTTATCAAGCTCTTGCTCTACGACCGTTGGCAGTTGGGCTTCCGGCACAGCTCGCCGGTTTACAGACTCACCTGCCGTAAGCAGGCTTCGTTTGGCCCTGGCTCGAACCTCTTCCTTATTGCCACAGGCACGTGGGCAGCCGCACAGAATGACCACCACGTCAATATTTTCAGACAGAGGCACCAGTTGAAAATCCCCCCGCTCTTCAGCCACCTTAGCCAGATGACGCGCTATCCGGCTCAAGTCCACGCGGGGATTGCAGGAACCGCAATACTTCAGGGCTACCTTAACTTTGCGACTGTTCTTTGACACTTATGTTAGCAGACAAGTAGAGGCTGTTCCCCAATTTTGGCCAGCTTCTCCGCCAGCCTCTTTTTACGCTCAAAATTGGCCTGTCGCTCAATCATAATCCTCTGCGCCTGAGGTGAGCCCGCACCATGCATGGACTCGACCAGCGCGGTACCGCAGGTCATCCCTTCAAGAAGCCGGATCAATCGTAATCTGGTCTCGGTAGGCACTTCGGCAACGCCTTTCATATACTTGTCCACGTACTTGCCTACCCGCTCGTCTTTCCAGTCCATCTCCGATGGGGCTGTGGCCAGTATGCCGCCGGCGATATCCTGCGCCAGCCGGGCAATTTCGTAAACTTCGCGGGTGACGTTCAACTTGGTGACATTTGCCAGGAGCGGGTCAGCCATATATGAGCCGGCAGGTAAAGCGTAGCCCTGGCAGGAGCAAGCTATGGAGCAGCAGTAAAGAGTCTCCGTCAGATGGACCATCTCCACCAGCTTGTCTCTGGTGTGCGAAGCGCGGTCTGTTCCCTGGACCTGCGCCAGTGCATAAGTAGCGCCTATTAGTGCGTCAGCCAGACCGGTCTTGCAGCCGCCGTAGTTCTGGCGGTGGGCGGTAGCGAACCTCTCCACCAGCTCATAGGCAAACTCGTATTCGCCGCACATGAAGACATGCTCCCACGGAACAAACACATCATCGAAGACAATCAGAGCCTCGCCGCCGACGATGCCGTAGTCCACATTGCCCTGGTCAAGGAAGCAGTTACATTTGCGCGTGTCGTTGGTCTGCCGTCCGAAGATATGGACCACTCCGGGGGCGTCGACCGGCACATAGAAACACACAGCATAATCAGCATCTTCCGCCTTCATGGCCGACGTCGGCATTACCAGGTGTCCGTGTGAATTAACGGCGCCCGTAATGTGAGCCTTGGCACCTCTGACCACAATGCCGTCCTTCTTCTTTTCCACCATATGCACGTATAGGTCGGGGTCTTTCTGCTGGCTCGGTGACAGTCGGCGGTTACCCTTTACGTCAGTCATAGCACCTGAAACCATCAGGTCTTTGGATTGTACCTGCTTAAGCAAATTGACCAGACGCTTGTGATAGTCTGTCCCCAGCTTCTGGTCTATGTCGTAGGTAATCGAATAGACAGAATTAAGCCCGTCGAAGCCAACACATCTCTGGAAGCAGCTGCCCGTCTGCTGGCCGAGGGCACGCAGCATCTTCACCTTTTTCACCAGGTCGTCATGGCTATGATGTATGTGGGTGAAACGATTGATTTTCTCCCCTGTAAGGTGTGAGATGGCAGTCAACAGCTCCTCAAATTCGGGCGCCAGCGCCATATCATATGTCAGCGCTGCCGCATTGACGTGGGGCAAGAAGGCGGGGTGGTCAGCCACACTTTCTATCTTCTCCCCCAGGTAGTAGACCTCAGGCTTAAGCCGCCTCAGACTTTCTCGATACTGTTGTCCCGTCATCATAGTCATGTGTCACCTCCAAAAATCTACACTGTAAAAGTAACCAGTGTCTTCAGTTTGGTTACAATGTTCCTCAGCAATTGAATTTCTTAATATCATACTATATCTGCACGCCCATGCGCCAAAAATGACGTCCGAATTACCTGCACGGCACTTTTTTAAACATCGACCCTTGTAACATCAGCCTCAATACCGATACAATGTGGCATAAAAAGATTCAAGATGAATGATGGAAATTTATCGGGATTCTTCAAAGTCCATTGTTGCCAGGGTCAAAGACCTTATTTCCCGAATGACGCTCGATGAGAAGCTGGCACAGCTCGGCGGCATCTGGGGCTTCGAAGTGCTGGAAGACAGGAGATTCTCTCCGCAAAAGGCAAAATCGCTCATAAAAAGTGGAATAGGGCAAATATCCAGAGCTGCGGCATCTACCGCATTGTCTTCTCGACAGCTTGCCGAATTCACCAATGCCATTCAAAGGTTCCTGGCGGAGAACACTAAGCTGGGGGTACCCGCCATAATCCACGAAGAATGCCTGAGCGGCTTTGTGGCCAGAGAGGCGGACATTTTCCCGCAGATAATCGGCATATCCAGCACCTGGGACACAGAGCTGGTCGAAAGGATAACCGACCTAATCAGAAGACAAATGAGAGCAGTGGGATTCCATCAGGGGCTTAGCCCTGTCTTAGACGTCGCTAGAGACCCAAGATGGGGAAGAGTTGAAGAAACCTTTGGAGAAGACCCCTATCTTATAGCGGGAATGGGGACAGCCTACGTGAAAGGGCTGCAGGGCGACGATTTGAGCCATGGTGTTATCGCCACCTTGAAACATTTCGCCGGCTATGGACTTTCAGAGGGCGGACTGAACTGGGCACCGGCACATATACCGCCGAGACTGCTTAGGGAAGTTTATCTGTACCCGTTCAAGGAAGCCATCAAGACAGGGGGCGCTTTATCGGTTATGAATGCCTATCATGAAATAGACGGCGTTCCCTGTGCGGCGTCCACGGAATTGCTTACTGAAATTCTGCGTAAAGAATGGGGATTTGAAGGAATCGTAGTTTCCGATTATTACGCTATTGATAACCTGCACAACTATCACCTTATAGCCGGCGACAAAGCAAATGCCGGTAGGCTGGCACTAACCGCCGGAATAGACATCGAGCTGCCCAGATGCGACTTCTATGCCGAGCCTCTAAAAGAGCAAGTTGAGACCGGGGTTGTCGCGGAAAAGCTGGTCAATCAAGCCGTAGCCCGGATATTGAAGCTTAAATTCAGGCTGGGACTTTTTGAAACTCCGTACGTCGAGCCGGAAAATGTCGTAAAGATTTTCACTGTACCGGAGCATCGTAAGCTCGCTCTCGAAGCCGCGCACAAATCGCTGGTCCTGCTGAAAAATGAAAGCACCATACTGCCGCTGAGCAAGGATATTAAAACCATAGCCGTAATTGGGCCGAACGCGGACAGCCCCCGAAACATACTTGGCGACTACACTTACCCGGCTCATATCGGACTTATGATAATGACGGCAACAATGCTCGGTTCCAAATTGCCGGAATCAGAAGCTCAGCCTGACCAGATTACCGTTCCGGTAGTTACTATCCTCGAAGGAATTAAGGCAAAGGTCTCCCCAAAGACAAAGGTTTTATATGCCGGAGGTTGCGACGTCAGCGGCACGTCAAAAGATGGCTTTGCTGAAGCCGTGACAGCGGCACGAGGTGCCGATGTGGCGGTGGTGGTAGTCGGGGGGAAATCCGGCATGACCCCGGAGTGTACCTGCGGGGAAATGAGGGACCGCGTCGAGTTACGCCTCCTTGGCGTTCAGGAGGACCTGGTGAAAGCTATTTACGAGACGGGAACTCCCACGGTTCTGGTTCTGGTTGACGGCAGGCCGCTCGCACTTGAATGGATTGCAGAAAAGATTCCAGCCATCCTTGAAGCCTGGCTGCCGGGCGAAGAAGGCGGCACTGCGGTCGCTGATGTTCTTTTCGGGGATTACAATCCAGGCGGCAAACTGCCCATTTCCTTCCCCAGAAAGGTGGGGCAAATTCCGGTTTACTATGCACATAAACCATCCGGTGCCCGGTCTCAATTATGGGGAGACTACGTTGATTCCAGCACCAGCCCCGCTTTTGACTTCGGCCATGGCCTCAGCTACACCACATTCAAGCTCAGCAATCTCAAAATACAGCCAAAACGAGTTGGGCGAGCCGGCAAAGTCTCAATAAAGGTTGATGTCGAAAACACGGGAAACAGAAGCGGCGAAGAGGTAGTCCAGCTCTACGTCAACGATATAGTTGCCAGCATTACCAGGCCGGTCAAAGAATTGAAAGGCTTCAAACGGGTGGCACTGGAACCAGCCGAAACCAGAACAGTGGAATTTGAGTTGCCGGTAGAAGCACTCGGCCTCTACGATAAGAATATGAAGTTCACCGTCGAGCCGGGCATGTTCAAGGTTATGGTGGGCTGCTCTGCCAGGGACATCGTACTTGAAGGCCAGTTCGAAGTAACAACCTGAGCGAGATTGTCTCAGGTTTCACCCTCACGGTACAGACCTTCAACTCTGTCAGTCCCGGAAATGTCTAAAGCCTGTCCCTACATACGGTCGTAACATTTGTCGTCCAGATTCAAGACAGGCATAAAAACTTGATTTGCAAAGCCCGTTTGTCGTAGACTACTTCAGCGAGTATTGTAATTTAAAGTCAGGTTTATTCAATGAAAGTTAAGACTTCGGGAGACGTTATAAAGTCTATGGAAAATAGAAAATTCAGCATCTTCGACGCTATCGGCAATACGCCGCTGGTAGAGTTGAAAAATCTAAATGGCAATTCGAGGGTAAAAATACTGGGGAAGCTCGAAGGCAGCAATCCCGGCGGTTCAGTTAAAGACCGCCCCGCCTACTATATGATAGTCAAGGCTGAGGAATCTGGGAAGCTCACCAAAGATAAGGCAATCGTCGAGCCGACCTCCGGAAACATGGGAATTGCCCTGGCCATGATAGGCGCCGCCAAAGGCTACCATGTCAAACTTTTTATGCCCGAATGTGTCAGCACAGAGAGGCAGCGTACCCTGGCTGCACTGGGCGCTGAAGTTATGCTCACCCCGGCAGAGGAAGGTACCGACGGTGCCATCAGACGGGCACGACAACTGTTCGCCGAAGAACCCGATAAACACTATATGCCCAATCAGTTCGACAACGATGCCAACGTCTTGGCTCATTATGAAACGACAGGTCCTGAGATACTGTCTCAGACCAATGGGGAAGTCGATATATTAGTGGCTGGCATGGGGACAACAGGAACGCTGATGGGGACCGGGAAATACCTCAAAGAGAAAAAACCCGGTATGAAAATAGTTGCCGTAGAGCCCACGGTGGGACACACCATACAGGGACTGAAGAACATGAATGAATCCATAGTCCCCAAAATCTACCACCCCGAGATATTCGATGAAAAGGTGGTAGTTGAAGACGAAGAAGCATTTGAAACGACGCGGCTGCTGGCTGTCAAAGAAGGTCTCTTTGTCGGTATGTCAAGCGGAGCTGCAGCCGCCGGAGCGTTACACATAGCCAAAAACCTGAACTCCGGCACCATTGTGGTCATATTGCCCGACCGCGGCGACCGCTACCTGAGCACTACTCTGTTCCGGTCGTTCTGCGCCAAGTGCCCGCCTTAAGATCTTACTTAAGCCAATCCGTCCACAAAGGCCCTGACGCCGTCAGAAACCTGTACAGTAATCTTTACGGTTACTTTATTTAAGCTGCTCTCTGGAAAAATCTAGGACTCGCCGTGCCACTACCAGCATGTTAATCTGACCGGTACCCTCGAAGATATCGTTTATCTTGGCATCGCGCATCCACTTTTCCAGCAGGCATTTTCTGGAATAGCCCAGCGGCCCCATAATTTCCACCGCTTTCTGGGTGATTCTGGTAACGGCCAGTCCGGCTTTCGATTTTGCCATCGATGCTTCCAGGCTGTTTGGCAGCATCTGGCTCATCATCCACAACGCACGCAATGTCAGCAGCTTGGCTGCCTTATAATTGGCTTCCATGTCCATGACATCCCGTTCCAGGGCGCTAAGCTTGTTACGCGGCAAGCCATAGCGTATTTTGATACCTTCCTTTTCCAGTGTTTCCTTTACGAAATCGAGGGCGGCACGACCAACACCTAAAGCCTGAGCCGCGATAATGGGTCGCGTGGCATCGAAGGTAGCCATTGCCCTTTTGAAGCCGGCGGTGCCGGCTTTGTCTATCTTCCTGACCTCAGGACTACCCAGTATGTTTTCGTAGGGGATGCGGCAATTATCCAAAACTATGGTGGCAGTATCACTGGCTTTAATTCCCAGCTTTTTCTCCAACTTTTCCACTCGCGCCCCCGGAGTTTTAGCCGGCACCACGAATGACTTCATGCCGGCGCGCCCCGCTGATTTATCCACGGTAGCCCAGACCACCACCAGCCCTTCGGAATCTGCTATGGCTTTTTTCCCGTAGGTTACAAATATCTTCTCACCATTAAGCACCCACTCATCGCCATCGAGTACTGCGGTGGCAGTGATAGCAGAGGTATCCGAACCGCAACCAGCTTCTGTCATGGCCATAGCACCCCATTTCGGCCCACCTTCATTGAAGTTGCCCAAAAAACGCTGTATCTGCTCCGGTGTCCCAGTGGCAAAAATAGCCGCGCCTCCCAGACCCGGAGTCGGCATGCATAAATAAAGACCGGCATCACCCCAGCAGATCTCCTCGGTCTTCAACGCTGCAGTTGCGTCTAGCCCGCCAAGCAAACTGCCTTGTAGTCTTCCCTCCCACAACTTGTCGATGAGTTCCTTCGGGCTCTCATGTTCATGTTCATCATAGTAGCGGCTTATAGGCCGAAATAACTCTTCCGCCATCTTGTGAGCTGCTGCTACTGCTTCTTTTTGTTCCGGTGTCAGTTCGAAATCTATCATTTTCGCATACCTCCTTCTATACAATAGCCATGCCATCGAAAGTGGCAAATCCGCGACCGTTCCTCAGCCACAGCTCAACCGGGTGCTCACGTATGTATCCATGCCCACCCAATATCTGCACGGCACGGTCGGTCACCATTAGCACCATGTCATCGGCATACGCCTTCACCAGGGCAGCTTCTTTGGTCGCCTCTTCTTTTCGGTCCAGCTTCCAACCAGCCTCCCAGGTCATCAATCTGGCAGCGTCTACTTCAATGGCCATCTCCGCCAGCATGAAAGCGATTGCCTGTCTGGACGCAATCGGCTCGCCGAAGGCAAAACGCTCCTTGGCATAATCTCTTGAGTACTCAAAGGCAGCCCTGGCTACGCCGACAGCCATCGCCGAGAGAGCTACCCGTGAACAATTTTGAATACGCGCGAAGTCAAATCCTTTGTCGCCGCCGAGACGATTCTCCTTGGATACGCTGCAGTTCTTCAGACTAAGTTCGTAGGTGGCTAAGGCTCTGATGCCCATGTTCTTTTCCCGTTCGCCAATCTCCAGCCCCTTGGTGCCCTTCTCCACGATGTAACAGCAACTGTTGCCTTTCAGGGCTGCATAGACCAGTAACGGGTCGGCATCAGCGGCTAGCGGAACGTAGCACTTCTGCCCTTTGAGCGCATAGCTTCCGTCCTTGAGATTCGCAGTGGTTGCAAGGGAGCTCGGGTCAAATTCAAAGCGAGGCTCAGTGAGAGCAGCGCTGGCTGCTTTGAACTTATCTTCGCAGAAAGCAGGGAGATACTTTTTCTTCTGCTCCTCGGTGCCCATCTCGAGAATCGGATAAACCACCAGAGCCGGGCACAGAATATGCATGGCCATAGACAGGTCGCCCCAGGCTAGTTCCTCAGCTAGCAGCGCACCGGTTAAAGCCGAATGCTCGCCGCCCGGACCGCCGTACTCCTCTGGTATGCCGGAGGAAACCAGCCCCATTGCCCACGCCGTATCGATGATATGACCGGGAATTTCACTGTTTTCATCGCACTCCCTGTAGATTTTCCGCATCTCATCGGTGGCGAACTGCTTTACCAGCTTCACGATCATTTGCTGTTCTTCGGTAGGACTGAATGAAATCATATGTCAACTCCTTTCAAAATATAGGTCTCAACACAATCTGTGATAATTTAACATTGCCGGAATCCTTCGTCAAGCATAAATATACCTAAACGAAGCCCCCTGATTTACTACCAGTACGAAGGTACTAAGCCGACAGGTCAAGCCTTTGCCTTACTATCTCGCTTCTGCTATTATCTCAAAACATGCAAATCAAATTAACCTTTCTCGGCGCAGCCCAAAGCGTTACCGGCTCATGCTACCTCATTGAAGCCGGCAACACCAGGTTCCTGGTCGACTGCGGACTTTACCAGGAGAGGGAACTCACGGGACGAAACTGGGCGCCTTTTCCCGCATCGCCGGGAACTCTGGATTGCGTCCTGCTGACCCATGCCCACCTCGACCACAGCGGCCTTTTGCCCAAGCTGGTCCGCGAAGGCTTCCGCGGCCCGATTTACGGCACGGCTGCCACTACTGAAATCGCCGAAATCATGCTCCTCGACGCGGCGAACCTCCAGCAGGAAGACGCAGAATTTAAGAGAAAGAGGCACCAAAAGGAAAAGAGAAAAGGCCCTTATCTGGAAACCCCGTTGTACACGGTAGATGACGCTAAGGCTTCTTTCCCACAATTATCATCCATCGAGTATGGAACACCGGTTACTATAGGCGAAGATGTCGAAGCCACCTTCTACGACGCCGGTCATGTACTGGGCTCATCAATGATAAAAGTCAACATAAGGCAAAATGGAGAGGAGAGGACGATTCTCTTCTCCGGAGACATCGGCCGCTGGGGCAAGCCGATACTCCACGACCCGACCTTGTTCCAAGCGGCAGACTACGTCCTTGTGGAGTCCACATACGGCGATAGATTAAGTGAGTCCTTAGAAGACGCCGCCGACAAGCTGGCTGACACCATAAACGCCACCGTGAAATCAGGAGGTAACATAGTTATACCTAGCTTCGCTTTGGAGAGGTCGCAGGAAATACTGTACTATCTGAACGAATTCCTCATCGAAGACCGTATCCCGCACCTTATCGTCTTCGTCGACAGCCCTATGGCAATGAGTATTAACCAGGTGTTTGAACATCATCCCGAGCTGTTCGATGAGGAAATGACTGAATTTATGCGGCAAGGGTCACCCTTTGGCTTTCATGGTTTGAGACTGGTCAGAACAGCCGGCGAGTCCAAGGCGATAAACCGGATAAAGGGGACTGTTATTATCATCGCCGGCTCCGGAATGTGTACCGGCGGCAGGATTAAACACCACCTGGTGACCAACATCTCGAGGAACGAGAGCACCATACTTTTTGTCGGCTTTCAGGCGGTAGGGACTCTAGGCAGAGAAATAGTAGATGGCACTAAAGAAGTCAGGATATTTGGAGAGTACTATCCGGTCAAAGCCAGAGTGGTACAGATAGACGGCTTTTCGGCACATGCCGATAGAGACGAGCTTATCAAATGGCTGTCAAGCCTGCGCCAGCCGCCGAGACGCCTGTTCATAACTCACGGTGAGTCAAGCGTGTCACAGCATTTCGCCGGTATGGTCAAAGACAGGATGGGGTGGAACGTTATCGTCCCGGAATACAAAAGTCAGTCTATCCTGGACTAGGCGCTCGGACTAAGATTGTTTGACTACAGCCCTTCTACCTACAATTTCGCGCTTTATATACCATTGCTGAACCGTTTGGATAACTTCATCGGGCGTGTCGCAAATCCTGAGCAGGTCGAAGTCCTGTTCGGAGACAAAGGCTCTGGCTAATGTTTGACTGTGCAGCCAGTCCAGAAACCCTTTCCAGTATTTACTATCGAACAAGACCACCGGGAAAGGTTTTATTTTGTGGGTCTGCATTAGCGTCAGCACTTCGGTCAACTCATCGAGTGTTCCCAGACCGCCGGGCATCATAATGTAGGCGGTGGCATATTTCACCAGCATGACCTTGCGAACAAAGAAATGATGAAATATTATGGAGCGCGTTGTATAAGGATTAAGCGCCTGCTCCTCCGGCAGTTCTATGTTGAGCCCTATCGAAGCAACGCCGGCTTCAAGTGCACCTTTGTTGGCAGCTTCCATGACACCGGGCCCGCCGCCGGTTATGATGTTAAAGCCCAGTTCTCCAAGCCGCCGGGCTATTTCTTCTGTTTGAGCATAAAGTTTCTCGTCAGCCTTCAGCCGCGCTGAGCCGTATATGGTTATGGCCGGCTCCAGACCGGAAAGGCTGTCAAACCCTTCCACCAGTTCTCCGATTATCCGGAACATTCGCCAGGAATCTTCTTTAACTAATTCGTTAATCTCATATCCGTGTGCCATATCATCCTCCGCTCCAATTAAATATTACCATACCGGATATAACAACTGCGAATAGCCACACCAAGCTGACTTGACACAGTTCCATAAGGATTCTAAACTTATCTTTTGTGAGGTATAACGACCATGATTTGTCCCGCCTGCAATAAAGACATGATAGTTGTTGAGTATAGCAACGTTGAGCTCGACTATTGTCTTAACTGTCACGGACTGTGGTTCGACTCTGACGAACTCGAGCTTTTGCTGAAGTCAATGAATTTAGATACCCACGACCTGCTGCTAAGCCACATCTTAGCTTCCGCGGAAGCAAGCACATCGGAAAAGAAAAGAAAATGTCCCATTTGCCGGCGGAAAATGAAGAAAACCACCATAGGCGAACATCCGGAAATACTGATAGATGTTTGCACACACAAAGACGGCCTGTGGTTCGATGGTGGAGAGGTAGCTCAGCTGGTAAAAGAGCTGGCTAAGAAAAAACCAGCCGGACAAGAAGCTCAGCACAAGGTAATAAATTTCTTAGGAGAAGTATTCAAAGCCACGGCCTGAGATAAAACAGGATAAAATGTAAAGGAGGAATTTTATGACGATATTAATCTGGGTAATAATCGGCATCGTAGTCATTCTTCTTATCGCCTTCGTCGCCACCTACAACGGCCTGGTTCGGCTGCGCAACCAGGTGAAGAACGCCTGGGCACAGATAGACGTCCAGCTAAAAAGGCGACATGACCTCATACCGAACCTGATTGAAATGGTCAAAGGCTACATGAAATACGAGCGGGAAACATTGGAAGCCATAACCAAGGCCCGCACCATCGCCCAGCAGGCAACGTCCGCCGGCCCGGGTGAGCGCGCCAAGGCAGAGGGTGAGCTGGGTACAGCTCTGACCCGCCTTCTGGCGGTGGCTGAAAGGTACCCCGACCTCAAGGCCAGCCAGAACTTCTTGTCTCTCCAGGAGGAGCTGGCCTCAACTGAAAACAAAATCAGCTTCTCCCGCCAGTTTTACAACGATTCGGTGTTAACCTACAACAATCAGACGCAGATGTTTCCGTCAAACATCATTGCCGGTATGGCTGGCTTTAAGCCGGGCGAATTCTTTGAGGTCACCGTACCCGAAGAGAAAGAAGTACCCAAAGTCAGTTTAACTTAGTCAATTAAAAGGAAATCCTGAGTTCACGTCCAGAACAATAATGTTTGGGATTTGCTATTTGGGATTTCGTGCTTATCTATATGTGGCAACAGATTCGGTCTAACCAAACCAGGTCCATAATTCTGGTCATAGGGATGGGCGTATTGCTCGCCCTGCTCGGCTATTTCCTGGGTCTTTACTTCTTCGATAGCGGCATGTTCGGCCTGTTCATGGCACTGATAATATGGGGCATTATGAGCCTGGTTGGATATTTCCAGGGAGACAACATTCTGCTCGCCGTATCACGAGCCAAAAAAATCGCTCCTGACGACCTCCCCCGTCTTTACAACGTAGTTGAAGAAATGAAAATCGCCTCGGGGCTGGATAAAATGCCCGACATATATATAATGGACGACCCGGCACTTAACGCCTTCGCCACCGGACGAAATACTAAAAAGGCTACCGTGACCGTCACCTCCGGACTGTTGCAGAAACTCAATCGAGATGAACTGCAGGGAGTTGTCGGGCATGAAATGGCGCACGTTAGGAATCGTGACGTGCTACTGATGGCTATGTGCGCTGTCCTCCTCGGAACCATCGTGGTGCTGGCCTGGTACGCCTCGCGATTCCTGATTTTCGGCGGCATGGGCAGGACCAGAAGAAGCTCTTCTTCGGGAGGCAGCGGGGGTCAGATTATCATTCTCGCCGTAGCTATTATTCTCATGATACTGGCACCTATTTTCGCTCAACTGATTTACCTCGCACTTTCCAGAAGGAGAGAATATCTGGCTGACGCCTCCTCAGCTTTGTACACCAGATACCCGGAGGGTCTGGCATCAGCGCTGGAAAAATTAGCCGCCTCCACCGACGAGCTAAAATCAGCAAATAAAGCCACAGCACCGATGTACATTATCAACCCGTTCCGCAAAAAGGGTATGTCCGCCGATGACTTGACCAGCACCCACCCACCCATATCCGAACGTATCCGCATACTCCGCGCCATGTCCGGCGCCTCCTATGAAGACTATTCCACAGCTTATCAACAGGTCCTCCATACCGACAAAGCATTTATACCCGCAGCTGCGGTAGCGTCTGCCGGAACTGTCTCTCTTCGAGCCGCGCAGCCAGAGACAACCGAAAAGCTTGAAGAGGTGCAGCGGGTCCGGGAGACCACCAACGCGCTGTGGAACGCTAACAAGTATAGAACCATCACCTGCGCCTGCGGCACGAAGCTGCGGTTGCCGCCCAGCTACAAATTGTCTGAAATCAAGTGCCCCCACTGCGGCAGAATAAACCCGGTTTAACATATACCACTTGTCATTGCGAGCGAAGCGAAGCAATCTCTGCCCACAACCCCACCTAGATTGCCACGGCACCTTGTGCCTCGCAATGACAGACTCTATTTTGGTCATTGGTAATTGGATATTTGAATTTGTTTAGGATTTAGAAATTGGGATTTGGGATTTCATTTGGATGGACTTGCCGCTTTGGCTGCAATATAATAAGGAGCCAGTCCAAAGCATCACGTCAAACCTCAATCATCTTAAAATAATCATGGAGGAATAAATGCCATCGGAGAAGCCTAGAAAAAGGAGAGTCAAAACCAACATCCGCCAGATGGAAATAGACGATATCAGCGCCGTCTATCACCTGGGAGAGGAGCTTTTCACCAGCGAGGAATTCCCCACACTCTATCGCACCTGGGACCAATTTGAGGTAACAGATTATTTCACTTCCGACCCCGATTACTGCCTGGTTGCCGAGACCGAACCGGATGGAAAGATTATCGGCTTCGTAATAGGTACCACCATCGAGAAGGAAGGCACCGCCTGGAAGAAATACGGATATCTGAGCTGGATAGGTGTGGATGAAGCTTTCCAGAGAACTAATCTGGGCATCCGCCTGTATCGGAAGCTGGAACAAAGGCTAAAAAGAAACGGTGTCAGGATGATCATGGCCGATACCGATGCCGAGAATGAGCCGGCCATTTCCTTCTTTAAGTCCATTGGCTTCACCGATAGCAGCCAGCACGTCTGGCTGGTCAAAACCATCCGCCGACCAAACGCCGGGGCTGAGAATTCCTCAAAAACCTCATGAATCATGACAAGCCAATGAATATAAAACCGAAAAGGCTGAAAAACCTCCTCAAAGACCTAGTTGACATATACAGTCCATCCGGCAAAGAAGAGGAAATCGTCGAGTTTACCGAGAAATACCTTAAGAAACACGATCTGGCGGTACGCAGGCAGGAAGTCGATGAGAACCGCTTCAACCTGATAGTTTTCCCGCCAGGGAAAGATGAAGTCGAACTCTGCTTTGTGGGACATCTCGATACCGTTACCGCCCACGACCTCGAGGACTTCGGCCCCAGCGAGGAAGGCGACACTATATCCGGACTGGGTACCACGGATATGAAGGCCGGCTGTGCCGCCATGATTGAAGCCTTTATTAACCTAGCTGGCAGCAAAAAGGCTCTGCCTTCAGTTGGTCTGGCTCTAGTGGTTGGCGAAGAGGAGGACAGCAGCGGCGCCAAAGCCCTGATTCAGGACTATGGCTTCCCCTGGGCGGTAATTGGCGAACCTACCAGCCTAGTACCCTGCCTCGGCCATTACGGCTATCTAGAAGTCATGCTGCGCACTGAGGGTAAAAGAGCTCACTCCTCCATGCCCGAGTTGGGGCACAATGCTATTTTGTCAATGTTGAAGCTTCTATTACATATCACGGAGTATGCCGTGGCAGCGCCACACGGTCTGGTTTACAACATCAGAGAGCTTTCGGGCTTCCCCGGTGGCTTTGTCGTGCCCGATGCCTGCGAGGCCTGGCTCGACCTTCACCTGCCACCCAACGCCAGAATAGACGTGCTCAAGACGGAGCTGGAACAATTAATAAAGTCAGCCGGTGACAACATAAACGGTCTGAATGCCCGCCTCAAATTCGAAGAGACCTACGCCGGATATCGGATTTCCGAGGAGAGGCCGTTGATAACCAAATTAAAGGAAACGTATAAAAAGATGTCCCTCCCCTGGGAGCCTCAGGACTTCAGGAGCCATTCCGATGGCAGCGCGCTCTGGGCTGCCGGAGTCGACCCCATCGTTGTCGGCCCCGGTCGGCTCGAAGCTGCCCACACGCCGGAAGAATCGGTCTCCTTCCAGCAGGTGGTACAGGCCGCCCAGCTTTATCTCCACCTTGCCCAGTCTCTTTAAGGCCGCTCATCCTGAGCCTGTCGAAGAATGAACCTCTCCCTTTCCTAAAGGGAGATTGAGAGGGATTTGTTCAGATTTCGGGAATGATCAATAGCAACAATTAACATCTGAGGTATATTTGACTTTTTACCTGTACTTTTGGCTTTTGGTCTTTGACTTTTAACTTGCTATGCCTTGACAAATAGCCCAAAAAGCGTATAATTTCTATATCAAATTCACTGCGTTAATTAACGAGGTGGGAGGGCAAAACCCTCCCACCTCTATTATATCGAAACTGTAGGCACAGACCTTCGGGTCTGCCCTCCCCGGACAGGGCTAAAGCCCTATCAATACATTCTAGAATTTAAATTTAAAACAGGAGACGACATTGATTACAGTCGGTAAAGCAATGAAAAACGAACGTCTTTCAGGCGATGAAGGTCGGCGCTATGCAAGAACCATGGTGCTTAAAGCCGAGGCACAGCGACGCAGCACAAAGCTGCTCATAACGGTCATGACATGTGTTGCAGTTCTGGTATTTGTAGCCATTACCATACTGGCGGCAATATATGTGCCTCAGGTAGCCATATATGTGCCTGTTATCGCCCTTGCACTGGCCGTGGCTCTGCAGAAGTACACAGCCAGCTTCTTCTCCTTCTTTGTCATCACCTTCTCCAAAATATACGACATTGGAGATAGAATTCGCATCGGCAACACCAAAGGCGATGTGCGACATATAGGACTGCTTCACACCACACTCGAAGAGGTGGGGGAGGACGAGAAGCTGGGCGGCGAGCTGACCGGCAGACTGCTGTTCGTGCCCAACCTCATAATAGTGGACCAGCCGGTATTGAACTACTCCAAGGACTACTCGACAGGCCTCGAGCCCATTTCCTCTGACTACATGTTCGACGAGGTACGCATCCCCATAACCACCGACAGCAACGTAGAGAAGGCGAGCCAGCTTCTCGAGAGCATACTCAAGAGCCAGGATGAGGTTTATGTAAAGCAGGCCGGCCAGGTCTTCAAGAACAGCTACCCCCGGTTCCTGGACGAAGCCATGAGCGGCCCCCGCGTGCTGGTCTTCGTCGAACCGCAGCACATCTGGATTAAAGGTAAGTTCGTAGCCCCGCTGGAGAGCCGCAACGACCTGCGCAGCAGTATATTGCTGCAATTCCTCAAAGAAGCCAAAACCAGCTCCGATATCAAACTGGCATAGGTCATACTGGCTAGGTGACTCACCGATTATGGTTCAGTACGGCTGGTAAGTTTCTGTTGTAAATACCTGCCCAGAGAACTCAAAGTGTCATTCTGGACGTTGCTAATGAAAGCCTGATTTATCAGGCGATTGTACTGCGCCGTGCTGAGAAAATGCAGCGTTTTACTATAGTCGAGATAAGCGAAGAAGTTCCTTGTCCAAAAGAAAGAGACAAAATCCATAGTGGTGGCGTCGGCCAGGTCCATAATATCCTGAATAAAACGAGCATCCACGGGATACCAGAAACTGTAGACGTCCCGGTTCATTACTTTCTCCGGGTCACCAAGACCATTGCCAAGCTCCTGAGCCGATGCCTTCCACAACCACGATTCACTGACGGTTACCCGTTGTCCGGCAGCGCGGGCTTGCAAAGCATAGTCCAAAGCGCGCTCCACCAGAGTACCGTCTTTGTTCGGCGGGTAAATGTGCAGGTCGATGTAATCGAGGCCATGCATACCAATGATGGCATTTATATAGGCGGGATTCTCCCAGGTACCGGTTCCGGCACCGAGCAGCAAGCCGCCGGAGCGATCGATTTTTCCCATCGTCGAGGCGATGAAATCTCTCCACACCGTGGGCGTTATTATCAGCCCGGTCAACGACTCTTCGGTCTGTGGTTCGTTGGCTAGCGTCAGATAATCAGGCCTAATTTCAATGGCGATTAGCACCAGCTGGTCCTGCAGGTCCTGCAGAAACGTCGCCGTAGTATACCTGAACCAGTCAACCTGGACCGGCGAGTATGGCGTACCGGCAAAGATGGCCCCGCATTCCACAAGAACAGTTATTCCGCGCCGGTGGCACTCGGCTACGATATCCTTATAGAATTGTAGGTATTCGGATGAACGGGGAAAATCGGGCTTGAGCAGCGGGTATTTGATAGCTACCACTACGCCCTTGACACCCATAGCCTGAAGCCGGTCGAGCAATAAACGGTTATTTTCCAACGAGTTTGAGTTTAGAATCCCCTCACCGATATTGCCGTTGGCAAAAGCCAGCTCGGTGGCCATGATTGTCTGGCCCTGGCTATGATTCCATCTCTGATTAAGGACGCCTTCAAAGTGTGCCAGCTCCGCGCTGAGTTCTGAGTAGAGCGGCTGATACTCCGCAGGTACGGGCGGCAGTTCCTCCGTCGTGGTTCCCGGATATGGCGCCGTTGTAGCCGGCGGATTAGGCGTTGCAGCCGGTGGCGATGTGTTTCCTGTCCCGGGTGCGCAGGCCAACACAACCAGGCCCATTATCGCTGATAACGTTATTATGGAAAATTTCACTACCGTTGAATTTGCCATTTAAGTGAGCTCTTAAAACCATTATACTATTATCCTTTTTAAAGGACTACTCAACTCCAGGGAAGCTGTCATGTGTAGTTTGACACTCCTCAATCCACCATCTATCATGTATCCTAATGGACATTTCAGGTATTCTACCTATTGCAAATATCCTGCATATTGTTGGCACCGTTCTTGGTTTCGGCGGGGCAATTGCCGCAGCCATAATCATGTTGCGCTTAAAGACGGATGAGCAGCGTCTTCACTGCGGGCGGATTGCCCGTCGCATTTCGCCGGTAACCTGGTGTGGCTATATCCTTCTAGTTGTTAGCGGTATCATATTAACTCTTAATTTTGAATTCTGGTACACCGTGCTATTTGGAGTGAAGCACCTATTGACTGCCGTGCTCCTTGTGGATGCCCTATTCATCCACTTTCGCTACTTCCCGCGCTATTTCCGGCAGATCGGAACGCCTGAGTTTGGCAAGACTTACGCTACCATGCGTAATATCGGTACTTTATCCGTGACTTGTTGGGTCATTATTCTCATAATTTCACTCCACGCGATGGTGGAGGGGTAAGGCTGTGGAAAGAATATAATGCCTGATTCAGCAACACAAAACTCAAATAAACAAAGTGCAGGTCTGAATCGCGTCGGCATTAGAGGCATCGCAGTACAATCAATTCTAATTGTCCTTGGCTTGATAGTTTTATTTATATCAGCGGGTACCCTTGCCTGGATAAATGCCTGGATATACGTAGGCCTGGTTTCAATTTACCAGGTAGTAAGCACGGTAGTATTAGCCAGGGTGAATCCGCAGCTCCTGAATGAACGCGGCACCGTCACTAAGGCAGGAACAAAGACGTTTGATAAGGTATGGATACCTATTTTTCCGGTGTTTACCTTCGGCAACCTGGTCATAATGGGATTTGATGCCGTACGCTACCAATGGTCGGTAATGCCATTCTGGTTGACCTTCGCAGGCATATTTATATTTGTATCTGTGGCTCCGGTTGCCCTCTGGGCCATGGCGGTCAATAAATTCTTCGAGTGGACAGTGCGCATCCAAAATGACAGGGGCCAGTATGTTTGCACCACCGGCCCCTACGGGATAATTAGACATCCGGGGTATGCCGGGTTGATTATGTCTTTATTAGCCTATCCATTTATCTTAGGTTCATGGTGGGGCTTTCTGCCAAACTCCGTATTGATTCTAATAATAGTAATCCGCACAGCGCTGGAAGACCGTACATTGCAGAAAGAATTGCCAAGTTACAGGGAGTATACGCAGAAAGTGAAATACAGGCTAATCCCGCTTATCTGGTAAAACCTATTTCCCAGTCAGCTTAAGCATTTTCCCGGTCAACCTTGAAATGGCTGGAGCGACCCGCGCGGCAGCATACTCCTCCAATTCATCAAGGAAGCCGCCGCCAGCTACGATATCAAGCTGGCATGAGCAATCACCGCAAAATTTAATCTAACAATTAAATGTGACCGGCGTTGTGAAGTAAACAAAATATCGTTCTGTTCTGAAGACGTTAAAGAACAATAATAAATACTGGCCCGTTGTAATTATATGGAGGCAATTCTTTCCTCATATGTGTATTTATAAAAATCGAGGTGGTATTTCATGGACTGTGCAAAACCGTCAAGCCCAGGGAAAAGGCTTTCACGTGATATATTCATTCTCTTGCACTCATTGATAGCGCGATGTAAATCCTCTAAGCTCATTCGGCATATTACTTTCTTTATTGCCTCTTTTTCGTTCCATCCCTTAAGGTTTTTGAGATTCTCCATAAATGATTTCTTAACATTACCGGGACATAGAAACACTCCCTGCTGTATGTGAAGCCGTTGATGAAGTCTTAAAGGATTCTCCCATCCCACAAAGTCGAATTTATTATTCAAATAAAGTCGCTTAAATGAATCATTATCTCTTGTTTCATCCTCCCCACGTTTACGTATCAGTTTAGTAATTTTCGGAGATATCTTATGAGTCGCATCACTTAACCATTTCGTATTAATACACCAAATAGCGCAGTTCCTATCTTTATTTTGTTGTTTATTGTCCAACGCGTATTCCAAAGCAAAGTAGAGGCCTACATATTTAGAATAGGTAAAATCCAGAAGACGGGTTGGCGCGCCATAGTGTCTCATAATAGAAAGTGCATATAGTTTATCTCTTTCAACTCTGTCTCGATCATTTCCGTCATATACTCTTTCAAATTCACGAATCAGGTTTTCTTCTATTTTTTGACCGTCATTAGCATCCGTTAAACCAGAATCTTTACAGGCTCGTTCCAGGGTCGTATTCAAATCCCAGTGGATAAATTGTCCTCGAAAGATCCATCCGGATTCATACTCGCTCTCGCTGAAGTAATCAAACAGACATTTAAAACCATCCAAAGATTCTATGCATCCTTCCCAAGATTCGCGATTAATCATGATATCTATCTCCTTGCATATTCATAGCTGTTATCATAGAAGAAAAAGCCAAAATTATATATTTCAATTTTAAACTTCGATTATTCCGCCCACTGCCGGCAGAACTATATCAATTCCGCTGCCGCTCAAGTTGGCAGTGTAGAAATCGGGATGCTCGCTGTGGACAGGGATGAGGACTTCGGGTTTTATGCCTCGAGCCACCTCAAGCAGGTCGGGACCGCAGGCATGGCCGGAGGCATGTAACCCTCTCTCATCTTCGGGTATTTCCCATTCATCGCCCTTCTCAACAGGAAGACCGAAACCTCGAAGCCCAAAGTGCTCCAGCCAGCTATGCAGGCGGCGGAAGTCTATCTCCTGTTCCTCATCGTGAGGTTCGCTGGAGCTGAAAACATACAGGCTGCCCGGCTTGGGACGAAGGCTGGGCAATTCATTTATGTCAAAGAAGCTGAAACATAGTATAAATTTGTCCTCTGCCGAACGCACATCTTCAGCCAGAATCATCTTACTGCCGTACTCTTTGCACAGGTTCTGCACCCACTGGTTGGGGCTCTTGCTGGCAATGGTGTCCTGATATATGACGATGCTATCCTCCTGAGCAATAGCAGGAATTTCCGGCTCCAGCAGACGCATGGTCTTTAATAAATAAGCGTCTCTGGGCAGTATAGCCAGCTTCCTGCCGGTATCCCTAGCAACCTGCAAGAAGGTAAGCAGGCGGTGCACGTCCCTCGGAGGAAAGTCGGCAATAACCAGGCCGGTAGCATTTTTTATTGCCTTGAAACCATTTTCATACACCTCGCGCTCAGCCACATTCGTTTCGCGGGTCACATTAGTGCCCTCCAGTATAAGCGCCCTGGGACGCAATTTGCCGGCCTCTTCGATGAATTTCCTGGTAAGTTCACCACGCTTGCCATGCAGCCGCAGGTCACCACTGTAGATAATCCAGCCGGAGCTGGTCTCGATGCCCCAGGCACAGGCACCGGGGATGGAGTGGTCAACGGGAAAATAGCGTAGCTTCAAGCTGCAGCCACTGTGACTGTTCAGGGAACAGGAAATAAGCGGTTTTTGACCCGGAGATTTAAGCCAGAATTTAACTGCATCTTCGCTTAAAGCTTTTAGCTCGGCGTCGGCAAGGCAAAACTGCCGCTGCTGCTTCTTATCAGTGGTGAGTAGCGCCTCCTGTTTCCAGCCAGAGGGACGCCCTGGTTGTTTATGGTCGAAATAACATACCTGCTGGTCGAAGTCCGCTTTACCTGAATCCTGCACTGCCTTGGCAATAAAGGCAGTAGTTGCAGTGGAATAGACCGGGATGTCATACCTGAGAAAAGCGATATGACCTGAGTGGTCAAGATGGGCATGGGACAGCAGCATGCCGTCCAACTGCTCAAGTTTACGATAGGAAGGAGCATTTCGGAACTGCTCCCAGAGACCCGGCGTAGCCAGGTCATCCCGATAAAGTCCCTCCAACGGCGGCAGCAAGCCCATTGCCAATGGGTCAAGCAAGCCGGCACCGCCGCGAGGCTTCAGGTATTCCTCGTAGAATTGTTTGTGCCGCTTGTAAGGAAAGCCGAAATCCAGGAACAGCTTTCGCTCCCCGTCTTCGAGCAGGATTTTGTTGCCGCCGATTTCGTTGATGCCGCCGTAAAATGTCAGCCGGACCATAAACCACCCCTCATTACTATAAGTACTATAAGTCTATCGCAGTAGGTTAAGTGTAGCAACCCCCTATATGTTAAACGTTAAAAGCCAAAAGTCAAAAGTACAAGTAAAAAGTAAAAAATGTCTTGGGATTCGGGGATTGGTTTATAGAAATCCCCCTTAATCCCCCTTTTTCTAAGGGGGAGATTTACGGACGTGCCTTTTTCAAAGGGGGAAATAAGTTTCTCCCTTTCGTAAAGGGAGATTGAGAGGGATTTTTAATTGACAGATTACCTCCAATTAAAGTAGGATAAATGCCGATGAAAAAAGAGTTGATGGATATACTGGCCTGTCCGGTGTGCAAGGGCTCGCTTAAACTGAAAGTAACCGATGAAAAAGAGGGCGAGGTAGTAACCGGCTCTCTGTTCTGTAAAAAATGTAACCACAGTTACCCCATCACGGAAAGCATACCCAACCTGCTGCCACCAAATCTGGAAACCTAATTACTCAGGGCTGTAAGCCACCCGGCTTTCGGGTGATTCCCAGACCTCAACGCTTGACAGCGTTACCCCTCCGGAGAAACGTCCTTTTAGCTGCTCGTAGATTGTCGCCGCAATATTTTCCGAAGACGGGTTTACTTTATCGAACGGCGGCACATCGTTGAGTGAGGTGTGGTCGAACCGAGCCAGGACCTCACCCAGATGCCGCTTCAGCTCCGTAAAATCATAAGCCAGGCCGATTTTATTTAGCCTGGGCACATTCAAGCTGACCACCACCTTAAATCGATGACCGTGCAGATTCTCACACTTGCCGCCATAGTCCCTGAGATAATGGGCGGCATCGAAATGCCCTTCAACGGATACTTGATACATCTTGCCTCCTCATAATCTCTTCAGCATTAGCCCACTTACGCACACCGGTCACAGCTCCCAAGTCATTCAACAGCTCTTTTGCTGTTTTCCCATTGACCGGATGGACCAGGTCCGGGGCGATTTCAGCCAGCGGCACCAGCATGAAAGCCCGCTCCGCCAGGCGAGGATGGGGCACCGTCAATTCCTCACTGCTGAAAACCTCATTGCCGTAGAAAAGTATGTCTATATCGATTATCCTGGGAGCATTGGGAAAGCCGCTCGTCCTGCCTAATTTAGCTTCGATGTTCTTAGCCAGAAGCAGTAGCCGCCCGGGCTTCAGCTCGGTAGAGATTCGGCAAACGGCATTCAGGAAAAGTGGCTGCTCCTTGTAGCCAACAGGCTCAGTCTCATAAATAGAGGAGACTTTCTCAATCACCGCACGTTTTGACAGCAATTCCAGAGCTTGAGACAGGTTCTGCTTCCTGCCGCCCAGGTTGGAGCCGAGACCGAGATAGACAGTCGCCATCTTTATTTGCCCCTGACGATGGCGTCGCTCATGCGACATACGCGCATCATCTCTTTCACGTCATGCACCCGGACTATATCCGCACCCTTAGCGATACCTATGGCGATGCTGGCCGCCGTCCCCTCCAGACGCTGCTCCGGAGGCAAGTTTAATACCAGCCCTATCATCGATTTACGCGACGTACCTAAAAGTACAGGCCTGCCCAGCGCCTTAAGCTCATCCAATCGCCGTACCAGCTCGAGGTTCTGCTCCAGCCTCTTGCCGAAGCCGATGCCCGGGTCGATGATGATATTTTCCCAGGGCACACCGGCTTTCAGCGCCAGGTCTATAGCCTTTTTCAAATCAGAAATAACCGCTGGAACGATACTCCGCACGGGCTTATCCCGCTGATTGCTCATCAGTATTATGGGCACGCCTCTCTCTGCTGCTAGCTCAGCCAACCGCGGCTCCTGCTTCAGTCCCCATATATCGTTTAACATTTCAGCACCTGCATCCAGGGCCCGACGGGCGACCTCCAACTTGTAGGTATCGACACTAAGAGACACCTTCACCTTGCCGGCCAACCGTTCCAGTACCGGTATCACCCGCCGCAACTCTTCATCAACTGTTATCGGAGCTGAATTCGGGCGGGTAGATTCGCCACCGACGTCGAGTATGTCGACACCTTCAGCGGCAAAGCGCTCAGCTTGCGCCACTGCAGCAGCGACGCTGGCCAGGCCGTCGCCGGAGAAGGAATCGGGAGAGACATTGATAACGCCCATGATATAGGTCCGCTCTCCCCAACTGAAAGTCGTTTTTCCGCAATGGGTGACACCCGGAGACGGACCACCCCTGGCCTTTCGCCAATCTATTAATGAAGCTTTGCTCACCCTGTCAGTCATCAGGTCATTATTCTACCACGCGAGGCAAATGTTATGTAATTAAAGGATGAGATCGCCACGTCGCCCTCCAGCGGAAGGGCTCCTCGCGATGACAGATGGAATTGTCTTTGCGAGCTTTCCCTAGCTGTCATTGCGAGCTCTTCGTTCCGCTCATTCTGAGCTTGTCGAAGAATCTCGGCGGTGGGGATTAACGATTGGGACTGTTGCTCCAATCTACCTCATACTCTATTCAATATTCGGCGAAATATGTTACAATGCTATCTGCTAGTAATCGTATCAAGCAAATCCCCATATACCGGCTTGATGGAAGGGCAGGCGCATGGGAACTGAGCAAAAAATCACCGAATTAAACAAACTAAGAGAACAGTCGCTAGCTGCCGGCGGCGCTCAGCGCACTGAAGCCCAGCACAAGAAAGGCAAGCTTACCGCCAGAGAACGCATTCAGCTACTTTTCGACCCGGGTACCTTCGAAGAACTCGACCCGTTTGCCCTCCATCGCTGCACTGACTTCGGCGTCGATGAGCAGAGAGTTCTGGGCGATGCCGTAGTCACCGGCTACGGCAAAATCAACGGCCGGACAACTTTCGTCTTTTCCCAGGACTTCACCGTTTTCGGCGGCTCGCTGTCAAAGGTGGCTTCGGAAAAAATCTGCAAGGCCATGGACCTGGCGGCTAAAAACGGCGCACCTGTTATCGGCTTACTTGATTCGGGTGGCGCCCGGATTCAGGAGGGAGTAGATAGCCTGGTAGGCTACGCTGACATCTTTACGCGCAATACCCTCTACTCAGGCGTTATCCCGCAGATTTCGGCGGTTATGGGGCCTTGTGCCGGCGGCGCTGTCTATTCACCGGCCATAACCGACTTCATCTTCATGGTAAAGAACACGGGCCAAATGTATATCACGGGTCCGGCAGTAATCAAGGCAGTAACCGGCGAAGAAATCAGCCTGGAGGAGCTGGGCGGCGCTATGACACACGCTACCAAAAGCGGCAATTGCCATTTTGTCGCCAGGGACGACGAACAATGTCTTAGGGATGTGCGCCGGCTGCTGAGCTTTGTGCCGCAAAACAATCTGGATGACCCGCCGTTCGTAGATACCGGCGACGACCCAAACCGAACGGATGAGGAACTTATTCACCTTATCCCCGACGACCCGAACAAAACGTATGACATGAAAAAAGTCATACTCAAAATAATAGACAACGGCGATTTCATGGAGGTGCATGAGAATTTTGCCAAAAACCTCATTGTCGGCTTCGCCAGAATGGGCGGGCATAGCGTCGGTGTAGTCGCCCAACAGCCTTTAGTGTATGCCGGCGTCATCGATGTCGACGCTGCAGATAAGGGCGCCAGGTTTGTCCGGTTCTGCGACTGCTTCAACATTCCACTGGTCACATTCGTCGACGTACCCGGTTACATGCCGGGCAGCGACCAGGAGTACCGGGGGATTATCAGGCACGGCGCCAAGTTTCTCTATGCCTATGCTGAAGCCACCGTACCCAAGGTAAGCGTCATCACACGTAAAGCTTACGGCGGAGCTTTTATAGTCATGAGCAGCAAAAACCTTCGTGGTGATATCAACTACGCCTGGCCGACAGCCGAGATCGCCGTAATGGGACCGGATGGCGCTGTAAACATCATATTCAAAGACACCATTGATAAGTCGGCAAAGCCGGAGGAGACTCGACAGAAACTAATTGCCGAATATAGAGATAAGTTCGCCAATCCTTATATCGCCGCCAGCAAGGGATACATTGACGACGTTATCGACCCCATAAGCACACGACCTAAATTGATAAAAGCCCTGGAAATGCTCCGGAACAAAACCGATACCAATCCGCCCAAGAAGCACGGCAACATACCACTTTAGGAATTAATAGATATGAACAAAGCTGTTATAGTTGCAGTCGCGGCGGCAGTCAATGCCTATATGGAACAGGAGGAGCCAGCCAAAGCGTTTCTTTCTAGAGTCATGCCACTCCCTGAAATCAGTGCATGGCGGGTTTTCGGACGCCAGGAATTGATTAGAGCCAGAAGCCGCTGGCAGGCCAGCAGACGCAATCGATAGTGTATTGGACCAACACTTATTGAGAGGAGATATAAATATGAGCCCAACCAAGGGAAGCGGCAAAAATCGGTTAAAAATTACCGACCTTACCCTGCGTGACGGCCACCAGTCACTTTTCGCCACCAGGATGCGGACTGCCGACATGGAGCCAATTGCCCCGGAGATGAACAAAACCGGATTCTGGTCTATGGAAGTCTGGGGCGGCGCCACCTTCGACGTCATGACCCGGTTTCTGAATGAAGACCCGTGGGAAAGAATACGCATCTTAAAAAAGTTGATGCCGGATACCAGATTACAAATGCTGCTGCGCGGCCAGAATTTAGTCGGCTATCGCAACTACGCCGATGATGTAGTCACTGCCTTCGTTCATCACGCCGCTGACTGCGGCATCGATGTCTTCCGCGTCTTCGATGCCGTTAATGACGAAAGAAACTTCATAACCGCCTTCAAAGCCATAAAGGACAAAAAGAAACATATTCAGGGCTCTTTGTGCTATTCGCTTACAGAACCCAAGCTGGGCGGCCCGGTATACAACATCGATTATTTTGTAAACAAGGCACTTATCATTCAAGACATGGGAGCAGATAGCCTGTGTATTAAGGATATGGCCGGGCTTATTTCCCCGGATGATGCTTTTGAACTGATCAAAGCGCTGAAGCAGGCACTGAAGATACCGGTTAACCTGCACAGCCACTTCACCAGCGGCATGGCCTATATGAGCTACCAAAAAGCCATAGAAGCCGGCGTCGATTTCATCGATACCTGCATCGCTCCATTCGCTCTGCGTACCGCACACCCGGCACTAGAGCCAATTGTGGTCGCTCTCAGCGGCGGTCCCAGAGACACGGGCCTCGATTTGCAGCACCTGCTCAAACTGAGCGAATACTTCGAGTCCATCGCACCTAAATACAGGGATTTCCTGGACACCACCAAGATATCGGTTATCGATACCGGTGTGCTGTGGCATCAAATCCCAGGCGGCATGTTCAGCAATATGGTTGCCCAGTTAAGGGAGGCTAATGCTCTCAACCGCCTCCAGGAAGTCTATGCCGAGTTACCCCGAACCAGAAAAGAACTGGGCTATCCGCCTCTGGTCACTCCCACCAGCCAGATTGTGGGCGTTCAGGCGGTCCAAAACGTCCTCTTCGGCAGATACAAAATGATATCCAAAGAAGTCAAAGACTACGTCTTCGGCCTGTATGGCAAGCCGCCGGCATCCATTGACAAAGAAATACAAAAAATAGTGCTCAAAGGCTACGAACGCGGGGAGAAACCTATAACCTCGCGGCCGGCGGATATTCTCCAGCCGGAACTGGAAAAAGCTAAAGAGGCGACCAAAGATATTGCGAAAGACATCGGCGACGTGCTTGTTTATGCACTCTATCCTCAGACCGGTATGCGATTTCTGAAATGGAAATACGGCCTGGAAACGCCACCACCGGAAACCAAACCCAAGACTCTGGAAGATGTAAAGAGAGAAGATGAGCTCATTGCCCAGGCTAAGGTCGGCAAGCTGATGGAGAAGACTGAGGCGAAAGCACCCGCCAAAGGCCCGGCCGCCAGGACGTTCAATGTCTTTGTCGGCGATGAATATTATAAAGTCGAGGTCGAGCCTGCAGGTGGACCGGTTGCCTTTGCCCCACCTCCAGCCTACGCCCCACCACAGCCCGCAGCACCATCGCCTAAACCGGAAGCGCCTCCGGCACGAGCCGAGAAAAAGGAGGCTCCGGCACTCGCCAAGGCAGCCGCGGCTGCCGGCGAGACCGCAGTCCTGGCTCCCATACCGGGCACAATTGTCCGCTACCTGGTAAAAGAAGGCGATGACGTCAAGACAAACGCAGGCATAGTTATACTTGAAGCCATGAAGATGGAAAATGAAATAGTGGCTCCAGCCTCGGGCAAGATTAAATCCATAAGTTACAAGCCCGGCGACAAAGTAAGCGGCGGCGCCGTACTCGCCATAATCGGTTAGGCTCCAATGGGGAAAACCCTCAGTGAGAAGATACTAGGTGACAAATCGGGGACCGACGCCAGAGCCGGCGATATTGTAATTGCCCCTGTAGATTTAGCCTTTGTTCAGGACACCACCGGCCCCTTGACTGTACGGCAGTTTAAAGAGGTCAAACACGGCATATTGGCCAATCCGCAGCGGACAGCCATCTTTCTCGACCACGCCATACCCAGCCCCAACCGGCAGCTATCCAATGATCATCAGCTCCTGCGTCGCTTTGCTGAGGAGACCGGCTGCCAGATTTTTGAAGGCGGCAGCGGTATATGTCACCAGCTTGTGGCGGAAAAGTTCGCCAACCCGGGGGATATCATCGTCGGTGCTGACTCCCATACGGTCACTGCCGGCGGTCTAGGTGCCTTCGCCACCGGAATGGGCTCCAGCGACATTGCCGTCGTTTTCGCACTGGGCAAAACGTGGTTTCGAGTGCCGGAAACATTCAAAATCAGCATAAACGGCAAATTTCAAAAATGGGTGGGCGCCAAGGACCTTGTCCTCCATCTTATCGGGGTGCTCGGTGCCGACGGCGCCACTTATAAAGCGCTGGAATTCGACGGCAACGCTGTAGCTAACATGACCTTACCTCAGCGCCTGACCGTAGCCAATATGGCGGTGGAAGCCGGCGCTAAGGTCGGCATTTTCCCCAGCGATAATATAACCAGGAGGTACCTGGCAGCTCAGGGCAGAGGTAGCAAATACCAGGCGCTGCAACCCGATGCCGATGCCGAATACGAGAGGGCTATTGCCCTCGACGCCTCAGAGCTGGAACCCATGGTAGCCATGCCTCACGCCGTGAACAATGTCAATCCGGTAAAGATGCTGGCCGGCACCAAAATCGACCAGGTTTTTATCGGTACCTGTACCAACGGTCGACTCGAAGACCTGGCCGCCGCCGCTGCCATACTCAAAGGTAAGAAGCGTAATCCGATGGTCAGATTAATCGTAGCTCCGGCATCGCAGCAAGTCCTGAGCAAAGCTATGAGAATCGGCTACATCCAGATTTTTGTCAATGCCGGAGCCGTGATACTGCCGCCGGGATGCGCCGCCTGCCTCGGCGTGCATCAAGGCGTACTCGGAGATAATGAGGTCTGCTTGTCCACGGCCAATCGTAATTTCAAAGGCCGCATGGGCAACCCTGAAGCTTCGATATATCTGGCCAGCCCGGCCACTGCCGCTGCCTCGGCACTGACCGGCGAAATCACCGACCCGAGAGAGGTGGCATGATGCCTGACGCGGTTCTTAGAGGCAGAGCTTTCAAGTTCGGCGACAACATTTCCACCGACCATATTATACCCGGCAAATACGCAAATTTGAGAAGCGACCTGCCGGAACTGGCCAAACACGTTATGGAAGACGCCGACCCGACTTTCGTCGACAAAGTAAAACCGGGTGACTTTATCGTTGCCGGCAAGAACTTCGGGCTCGGTTCCAGCCGTGAACATGCGGCGTTGGTCATTAAAATGGCTGGAGTGAGCGCCATACTGGCAAAATCGGTCGCCCGCATCTTTTTCAGAAATGCTATAAATCAGGGACTGCCCGTGCTGATTTGCGACACCGATAAAATTGGCGCCGGCGATGAAATAGAAGTAAATTTGAGCGAAAGTAGTATCATTGACCTGACCAAAAATACCAAACTTACCTTTGGTAAAATCCCGAAGGTGATGGTAGACATACTCAACGAAGGCGGGCTTATCCCTTATATAAGCAAGCACGGCGACTTCGAGCTCTGACCTGTCTGAAGACGAAAAATATTATGCCTTATAGAGTAACTCTTATCCCCGGCGATGGAATCGGCCCTGAGATTATCGAGGCGACTAAGCGTGCATTAGAAGCCACCGGTGTCAAATTCGAGTGGGATGTTGGGATAGTCGGTCAAAAAGCTGAGGACAAATTCGGCACGCCTTTACCCGATTCTGTTCTCGAATCTATTAGAAAGAATAAGGTAGCTCTAAAAGGTCCGGTGACCACACCGATAGGCACCGGCTTCAGAAGCGTAAACGTGGCATTGCGCCAGCGTTTAGACCTCTATGCCTGCCTCCGCCCGTGCAAAACCTACCAGGGCGCGCCTACGCCTTTTAAAAACGTAGATATCGTAATAGTTCGCGAGAATACGGAAGACCTTTACAGCGGCATTGAATTTGCCAGAGATACCCTGGGAAGTGCCTCCCTAACAAGGTTTATTCTCGAGACTACACAGATAAAAGTTAAAGAAGATTCCGGCTTCAGCATAAAGGTGATTTCGGAAAAAGCCTCCCGGCGTATCATTAGGTTTGCCTTTGAATACGCTCGCGCTAATAATAGAAAAAAGGTCACCGCTGCTCACAAAGCTAACATACTTAAGTTCTCCGACGGCATCTTTCTGGACGCCGCCCGCGAGGTGGCTAAGGAATATCCATCTATAGAGTTCGAAGACGTAGTTATAGATGCACTATGCATGCGCCTTGTCCGGAATCCACAACAATACGATGTTATCGTACTGCCTAATCTCTACGGAGATATCGTATCCGACCTGTGTGCCGGATTAGTTGGCGGATTGGGGGTTGCACCAGGGGCTAACATAGGTGATAATATAGCGGTTTTTGAGCCCACGCATGGCAGTGCTCCAAAATACGCCGGACAGAATAGAGTTAATCCCATGGCCATGATGCTCTCTGCGACTATGATGCTGCGCCACCTCGGTGAAATTAAAGCCGCAAACAGTCTGGAAAAAGCTATAGCTGGTGTCATTGCTGAAGGCAAGAGCGTAACCTACGACTTAAAAACTGACCGGAATCAACTTGCAGCAACGACCTTAGAAGTCGCTGATGCCGTGATTAAAAAATTGAAAAGGCAAGGAGGCTGAAATGCGAAGTAAGGTTAGTGTTATCGGTGCAGGAAACGTAGGAGCCACGCTGGCACAGCGAATCGCCGAATGGGGATACGCCGATGTAGTGCTTGTGGACATCGTTGAAGGCTTGCCTCAGGGCAAAGGATTGGACATGCTGCAGACCGGCCCGATTACGCGTTCGGATGCCAGCGTCATCGGAACTAATTCCTATGAGGAGACCGCCAATTCCGACATCGTAGCCATCACCTCCGGTGTGCCTAGAAAGCCGGGCATGAGCCGCGATGACCTGGTATTGACAAATATGAATATTGTGAAATCGGTCACCGAGCAGGTGGTCAAATACTCGCCCAAGAGCATACTTATCATGGTAGCTAATCCGCTGGATGCCATGACCCAGCTGGCACTTGCCGTAAGTAAATTCCCCCGAAAACGTGTAATCGGCCAATCAGGCATTTTAGATTCTTCCAGATTCAGAACTTTTATCGCCCGGGAACTCAATGTCTCAGTCGAAGATGTTAATGCCTGTGTTCTCGGCGGGCATGGTGACACCATGGTTGCCATCCCCAGATTGACCACTGTCGGCGGCATACCCATAACCGAGCTTTTACCCCAGGAGACCGTAAACAAAATCGTGGAGCGAACGGTAAAAGGCGGAGGGGAAATAGTTGCCCTGCTAAAGACGGGAAGCGCTTTTTATGCACCGGCGGCGGCTACGGCTCAAATGGTGGAATCCATACTACTGGACAAGAAGAGAATCTTACCCTGCGCCGTTCGCCTCGAAGGCGAATACGGTATAAAAGGCGTAGTAGTCGGCGTGCCAGCCAAGATAGGTAAAAACGGCATGGAGCAGGTAATCGAATTAAAGCTGACTGCAGAGGAAAGTTCGGCACTCAAGAAATCAGCCGAAGCCGTACGGGAGCTTATCAAAATAATGAAGTTGGAGTAATTGTCCAATGCGGGATATCGACTGCAAACAGATAACCGAAACCGTATCCAGTCTCTTCCAGGAAGGTTGCCTTTATCTACCGGAAGATGTGCTGGTTGCTATTAAGCAGGCCAGAGAAAAGGAAGAGTCTCCGGTGGCCAGGGATGTGCTGGATAAGATTATCGAAAACACAGAAGTATCTAAGCGGGAAAAAATTCCTCTATGTCAGGATACCGGCGCCGCGGTGGTCATGCTGGAGCTAGGGCAGGAAGTCCATATAAACGGCGGTGAACTTTATGACTGTATAAATGAGGGAGTCCGTCAGGGATACGAGAAAGGCTATCTGCGCAAATCCATGGTCCGTCAGCCATTCTCCGCCCGCGTCAACACCAAAGATAATACGCCGGCAATCATCCACACCGATATTGTACCCGGCGATAAACTCAAAATCAGTGTGCTGCCCAAAGGAGGCGGCTCGGAAAACTGCTCTCGCCTGACTGTGATGCCTCCAGCCAAAGGGCGTCAGGGAATTATAGATTTTGTGGTCAATCTTGTCGAAGAGTCGGGCAGCAACCCATGTCCGCCAATCATTATCGGCCTGGGCATAGGCGGAACTACAGATAAAACTATGGCCATGGCCAAGAAAGCGCTACTGCGTAAAGTCGGCGAACCGAATCCCGACCCCGAGGTTGCCGAGTTGGAGAAAGAAATCCTGAAACGCGTCAACAACCTGGGTATAGGGCCGATGGGTTACGGCGGCCGGACCACCGCACTGGCCGTCCATGCTGAAGTCTTTCCGGCCCATATCGCCAGCATGCCGGTTGCCGTCAATATTCAATGCTGGTGCGCCCGTCATAAGGAGTCGATATTGTGACGGGGAGAAAACACGATGTTATAGTTCTGGGCTCAGGACTTGCCGGACTGCGTGCTGCCATCGAAGCTGCCCGAAATCCGGACCTAGATGTTGCCATCATCTCCAAGGTCCAGTTGATGCGTTCCCATTCAGTCTGCGCCGAGGGTGGCACTGCGGCAGTCATGCAGCCGGAAGAAGGAGATAGTTTCGAATTACATGCCTGGGACACGGTACGCGGCGCCGACTTCCTCTGCGACCAGGACGTAGTGAAGCGCTTCGTTGAAGAAGCGCCTAAAGAAATACTCCTGCTGGAGCATTGGGGTATACCCTGGTCGCGCCGCCCGGACGGACGTATAGCGCAACGACCATTCGGCGGCCATTCCTATGACCGCGCCGTGTTCGCTGCCGATAAGACGGGCTTCGCCGAAATGCAGGCCCTTTACGACACGTTGCAGAGATATGACAATATAAGTAGATATGACGAATGCTACGTCAGTTCCATAATAATAAAAGACAACGTATTCTGCGGCTTAACCGCCTGGGACCTGACCAGCGGCGAGTTCTTCTTAATGCAAGGCAAAGCTCTAATCATAGCCACCGGCGGCGCCTGCCGCATGTTCGGGTTCACCACCTATTCACTGACTGCCACAGGCGATGGTTTAGCTATGGCTTACCGCGCCGGACTGCCCATCAAGGACCTGGAATTCGTCCAGTTCCATCCTACCGGACTGGTACCCTCGGGAATATTGATTACAGAAGCGGCACGAGGCGAAGGCGGCTACCTGCTCAATAACAAAGGCGAAAGATTTATGGAAAAATACGCTCCATCCAAGATGGAAGTAGCTCCTCGAGATATCGTGTCGCGTTCGGAGATGACTGAAATAGAGGAAGGCAGGGGATTTTCTGGCCCCCAAGGCCTCGACTATGTTCACATCGACCTGCGTCATCTGGGCGCTGCTAAAATCAACGACCGTCTGCCCATGATTCGAGAGGTCGCCATGAAATTCAACTTCATCGACCCTATTTTCGAGCCGATACCTGTTCGAGCCGCGGCTCACTATTTCATGGGCGGCGTCCATACCGACATTAAAGGAGCCACACCGGTGGAAGGCATCTGGGCAGCCGGAGAAGCGGCCTGTGTCTCACTACACGGCGCCAACCGCCTCGGTTCCAACTCCACCGCCGAATGCCTCGTCTGGGGCAAGATAACCGGAGATGAAGCCACTAAATATGCTTCCAGGCAAAAAGTCATGCCTCCACCGCCAAAAGAAACAAGATTGAAAGACGAGGAGGCTAGAGTCTTCAACAGATTCAGCCCTAAAGGACGGGAAAGTGCCTATGCTTTGCGCAAGGAGCTGCAGAAGACAATGGACAGTCAGGTAGGCGTCTTCCGTACCGGGTCAGGTTTGAAAACAGCACTTGACAAGATCCAGGAACTAAAGCAGCGTCTGCCGGGTGTAAAGGTCGAAGACCACGGACACATATATAACACCGACCTGCTCAGTTGTCTGGAAGTCGATAACCTGCTTGATCTGGCTGAAATCATCGTCACCGGAGCTATAGCCCGCAATGAGTCCCGCGGGGCTCACTCCCGAAGAGATTTTCCCAAGCGTGACGATGTCGACTGGCTCAAACACACCCTGGCTCATTACACGCCAAAAGGGCCACGGCTGGACTACATTCCGGTAAATATCACCATGTGGCGACCGGTAGAAAGGAAATATTAGGAAGCTAACTATGAGACAGATACGGCCGCGACCAAACTACCTGGGAGCCGGTGGCTGGGTTTGGGCTGGCAACTATAAGCTGGAACGTTACCTCTATATATTGCACCGCGTCACCGGCCTGGGAATCCTGCTCTTCCTGCTTGTCCATCTGATTGTGACCACCTTTTTCCGGATTCAAGGTCAGGCAGTGTGGGAGACCGCCATGAGATTTCTTAGCAATCCGTTGTTTAAAACCGGCGAATATCTGGTGGCTGTCGCCTTCTCCTTTCATGCGTTAAACGGCCTGCGCCTCATCTTGCAAGAACTCGGTTTTCTGATGGCAAAGCCGATTCCGCCGATTTATCCCTATAGTGATTCGCTGCGTAAAAAGCGTTCCTGGACAATGGCAATTATCGGCATAATCATAGTCCTGTGCCTGATGTTCTTTTATGACTTCATCGTGGGAGGCTGGTAATGCGGCGCTATACCTACCTGTGGTTGATGCAACTGGTCACCGGCGTTCTGATAGCAGTGTTACTTGGCATACACATGGTTATGCAGCACCTCGAAGATATCCTCCGCTTTTTCGGCGTCAATTTAAATGACCCGGCTTCGTGGAATTCCATGATAGAAAGGTCCCGCCAGGTCATATGGGCCGGCATATATATAGCTTTACTGGCGGTTGTCCTGTATCACGCCCTCAACGGGCTGCGCAACGTTATACTCGAATTGACACCGTCGGCCAGGACTGAACGTGTGGTGACTTGGGCTATCCTGGCTTTTGGCATAATCATATTTGTCTGGGCCAGCTATGTGCCGATCGCCCTGCTGTCCCGATAGGAGATATTGTGGATACACAAAAAACTGAGCAGATAACATTCAGAGTCCGGAGATACGACCCGGAAAAGGGCAGCAATCCCCATTTTCAAGAATTCACAGTGCCGTCCAGTAGAGGCCTGACGGTGCTCGACGGTCTCATTTACATAAAAGAAAACCTGGACAGCACCATCGCCTTCCGCACCTCCTGCCGTATGGCAATATGCGGCTCGTGCGGCATGCTTATCAACAACTATCCTCACCTAGCCTGCCACACTCAGATAGAAGAGTTCCATTCGAACAGATTAACCATTAAGCCGTTACCAAACTTCCCCATAATCAAAGACCTGGTGGTTGATTTGATTCCGTTCTTCGAAATCCACAAATCTGTTAAGCCTTACATGCTCCGCAATGATTCTAATGAAATGGAAAATCCTACTGCTGAATTTGGCCAGTCACACCAGACATTAGAGAGCTTCCTGCAGTTCACCTACTGCATTAAGTGCGGTATATGTGTCTCGGCCTGCCCGACTTCAGCCAGCGACAAGCTGTTTCACGGCCCTCAGGCACTGGCTCAGTGTTATCGCTACTGTGCAGACAACCGTGATGCCGGTGAACTCGAAAGATTCCCGGTGGTGGGCACCGACCATGGTGTGTGGCACTGCCACCTCGCCGGCGCCTGCTCAGAATCCTGCCCCAAAGGAGTAGACCCGGCTCTGGCTATTCAACTGCTTAAAAGGCGTGTGATGTCCCGGACTTTAGGACTTGGTAAAAAGGAGCCGCCCGCTTCTACGGTGCGGCCATCTGCACAGGCTAAACCCAAGCTTCCTTTCCCTGAATTCACCGTGAAACAGGGCTAAGCGAACATGGCTACGGAGGAGTAATAATGGCAACTATAAATATAAAAACGCCGCTTGATGAAGAAACCGTCAAGAAATTGAAAGCCGGCGACCAGGTGTTCATTACGGGTGTGATTTATACGGCCCGAGACACCGCCCACAAACGCCTGGTTGAAACTCTGGATAAGGGCGAAAAGCTGCCCGTTGACCTCACCAATCAGACGGTTTACTATATGGGTCCGTCTCCAGCTAAACCGGGGCAGGTCATCGGCTCGGCGGGACCGACAACCAGCGGCCGGATGGACAGCTATGCTCCTCGTCTTATGGCTGCCGGCCTCAAAGGAATGATAGGCAAAGGTAACCGGTCACCAGCGGTGAAAGATGCCCTTAAAAAATATAAAGCAGTGTACTTTGCTGCTATCGGTGGGGCTGGAGCACTCATTTCCAAGAGCATCAAGAAGGCAGAGGTAATAGCCTACGAAGATTTGGGTGCCGAAGCCATACGCCGGCTGGAGATAGAAAACTTCCCAGCCACTGTCATTAACGATATCTATGGCAGCGACTTATACGAGCAGGGCAAGGCAAAGTATCAGATTAAGGCGTAACTTTCGCAGCTAGCTGCCTTTCAGTCCTAGTGACATAACTCTAAGTAAGCCGGCAACGCTCTTGGCATCGGCAATTTCACCTGAGGCAATAAGATCAGATATTTTGGCCAGTGGCACTCTAACGACCTCAATCTCATCGGTGTCCTCAGCCTCGAGCCGGCTGGGTATAAGGTATGTAGCCAGATACAGGTGCAGATATTCTGTGCAATATCCGGGAGCTGAATAGAATCCTCCGAGTTTATCTATCTTATTGGGCAAATAACCTATCTCTTCCTGTAACTCACGGCGGACACTGCCGATAGGTTGCTCACCGGGATCGACGCCGCCGGCGGGGATTTCTAAGAGCGTCTTGCCCACGGCTTTGCGATACTGACGGACCAGAATAACTCTGTCCCTAGAGTCCAGAACCACTACCGCCACAGCATCGCTGTGCTCCACAATTTCCCTGGTGGTTATCTTGCCGCTGGGTTTCCGTACCGTATCGACCCTCAGTTTCACCGCCTGACCTTCATAAATCCGCTGACTTGTTAAAGTCTTCTCCATATCGCCTCGCACCTCTTAAGCATATAACGCAGGCTATGCTGCCGTATCTCTCATGATATCTTCAGATAGACTTGTCGAATAGGGTTCATTAATTGTTTGCATCATCGTCTTAAAGAGATTGCCAGGAACTACAATCCACCCGAGAGTACGTCCTGTAGCGCCGCACTCTGGGTATCGGCGGGTATAATTTCTTTCGAGGTTCTGTCGTAGGTCCACTTACCTGTAGTAAGTTTTCCGTCCATTCCTAAACCAGGACCGCTGATGCTGTAAGTGGTGCTGTTAATCTCCCGTATCTCCCAGTCCCCCGAGTGCTCAATGACACTTAGGAGGGTTGACGTGGATAGGTGTCCCTCTTCTAATTCTACCTGCCTCTGTTGCTCAAGAGTTGACTTCCGCCATTTAAGTTCATTCTCAATCGTTTCCTGATCGCTCTGTATTTTTGTGGATAAATCCGTAACCTTAATTACGGTGTCGAACTCCTGATTTGGAGTACCGATTCCATGGACAAAAAGTTCCAGTGCCGTTACCTCGTACTGGTCATTTTTGAATTCAGATAAACTTTCCGGTGTCACCCGACTATGCCATGAACCATACTTATGCTCCTCGAGCAACTTGACCTTCTGATTCTCTATCCATTCTAGCGCCGGAACCATCACTTGCTCCAGTTTCAATAACTTCTCTTCAGTAATATACAGATTCTGGTCTATAATCTGTAAATCCGAATCTACCTTGTCTACAGTGCCGGCATTCGTCTTTAGCAAACAATCAACAAACTCGTCCGTGATAGCCTTTTTGGACACACAGCCAGTTGATATGCTAAGTAGCATGAGCGATATTAACAAAATCTTTAGAATTGGCTTCTTCATTTTCGACCTCCATTTGAGGATAGTGTACTGACTGCACGGTCAGTTAACCTCCACAACCTCAGCCTCCGCCTCCACCTCCACCTATACCACCTATACCTCCACCTCCATCTATACCTGCACCTATACCTATACCTCCACCTCCACCTATATCTATACCTGCAGGTAAACCTGCATGTACATCACCATCTCTGCCTATCCTGCTTTTCTCGGACTCCACGTTGTCTACGTTGACCTCGAGGGGAGCTAGTGGATCAGGTCCTTCAAATTTCTGCTCGTCCAGCCATTTTATCCGGGCATTTACAGCCTCGCGCGCTGTGTCAATAAGAGGCACAGATTCAGATTTCCTGACCAGACAACCGATTCCTCCAATAAGCTGAGCTAGCATAATCAGGCTAATTATTAGCGCTACTAGTGGGACGTTCGTCTTATTCACTTTCGTCTTCTCCTTACAATCAACGGCATATTCGCCTTCTTCTTTGCTCTTTAGCTTTGTGTAGCCACCTTCAAAGTAATTCTACATCAAATAACACCTGATTTAAAATTATAGATAAGGGCCACCTCATCGCAATCCGGAAACTTGGGACAGCGGTAGCATTCCGACCATACCTTGCGCGGCAGTTCCATTTTATCAACCCTGCGGAAATTGTATTTCTCGAAGAAACCTGGCTTGTAGCTGAGACAAAATACCGTAGGAATCCCCAACTCTTTGGCTTCATCAAGACAAGCTTTAATAAGCACTGAGCCCAAGCCCTTAGCCTGCTTATCTTCACTTACGGCTAAAGACTTAACTTCAGCTAAATCAGCCCAGTTAATATGAAGCGCCACACAGCCGATTAGCTGACTATTTTTATCTCTGACGACGAAGAAGTCGCGCAGGTTCTCGTATATCTCGCTTAGTGCCCGCGGCAGCATCTCGCCTTTGTCGGCGAAACTGTTGACCAACTCATGTATCCGCTGAGCGTCATTTATTTTAGCTTTCTCTACCTTCATGATTTCTTTCCTTTAAGTCTAGATTCCAGATAACTGTAAAAATAAGCCCTGGGACGAATCCTCAGGAAGCACCCCACATAACGGCTAAGCTTAACTCTAACCTCGTCTCCACTGGCTAGCGGCAATTCCACCTGGGCGTCAATGCTGAGCATAGCTTCATGGGTTGTAGTTACCTTCAACTGAATTTGAGCCTCGGGCGGCAAAACCACTGCATTATCGGGCGCCAGGTGAGGACAAACCGGCTTAAACACGATTTGCTTAGCCTCCGGATAAAGAATGGGCCCGTCGGCCGCCAGTAAATAGCCGGTGCTACCGGTAGCCGTGGCCACTATAACGCCATCCGCCCGGTGATTGGCCAGAATTTCACCGTCAACCCTGGTCTCAATCTGGACCAGCCGGGACAGGCTCCTCCGGCCGACAAAAACGTCATTCAAGGCCTGAAAAACCTTACCCTGAGACGGCAATTCGGCTTCAAGCATGGCCCTTTTTTCAATCCAACCTTCACCACCCAGCAGACGGGGCAGCTTATCGAAAGCCTCATCAGCCTTAAGCTCAGTCATAAACCCCAGATTACCCAGATTTATGCCCACCACCGGTACTTCACCGGGCACAATGGCACGTACCGCCCTGAGAATGGTGCCGTCGCCGCCAATACTTAAAATTAAGTCCGACCCGGCTATCCTCGGTTTTGCCTTGTCCTCTTCCCATGCCGAGCATGTCCAGAACGAGATATTTCTAGCGCTTAAGAACTTCTCAAGCTCACCGCTGAAAGCCTTAGCTTTCTCAATTTTGGGATGATATAGAATGCCGACCCGTTTCACAGCAAATGAGTCTATCATCCGTAGCGAGAGAGTGTCAAATTGGGGCACGAGGCATAATAGATTGAATACGAGCGGCCTATAAGCCAGCGAAGATTTTGGCAGCAGCTTGAGCAATGCCTACAAAACCACCAGGGATGACGCCTAACAGCACGACGAAGAGACAGCACAGGGCTAAAGCAGTGCGCAGTGCCCAGGACGAAGGCACCTTCTCCTCAGAAGCCGGAGTACCTGACCACATCACTTTCACAACCCTCAAGTAGTAGAAAGCAGAAATGGCACTATTTATCACCGCCACGATAACCAGCCACAGCAAGCCATGTTGCACTGCTCCACTGAAAATGTAAATCTTGGCAATAAGCCCCGCTGTCGGCGGCAAGCCAATCAAGGAAATCAAACTTAAAGTTAAGGCGGCTGACAGAAGCGGTGCGCGTTTGCCCATACCGGTATATTTGTTAATCTCATCGCTATCAATTTTGTTAGAGATGGCAATTACGGCGATAAAGGCTCCCAAATTGGTGACGGCGTAGCTCATGAGGAAGAAAATAAGGCCGCTTTGCCCCAGAGCGTCATTTCCCAGCGCCATCCCCACTGTGGCCAGCCCCACCATGAGGTAGCCGGCTTGAGCTATGCTGGAGTAACCGAGCATGCGCTTGATATTGGTTTGAAGAATAGCTGCCACATTGCCCACCGTCATGGTGATAGCGCTCAAAACGGCAAACATCATGCCCCAATTAAGGCTAAGCCATTCAGGGGAGCCGAGGGCAACGAAGAAAACACGAAGTATAACGGCGAAGCCCGCCGCCTTGCTGGCTACCGAAAGATAGGCAGTAACCGGCGTCGGTGCGCCTTCATAAACGTCGGGAACCCACATCTGGAAGGGAAAACAGGCAATCTTAAAGCCGAAACCGGCAGCTAAAAGCACCATGGCCAAAAGCAGAGCCGGATTATTCAGCAGGCCGGCGCCGGGCATACCCTGAACATACTCGGCAATGCACATCAGGCAAGTCCTTCCCGTAAAGCCGAATAACAGGGCCATACCGTACAGAAGCACCGCCGAAGCCACGGCACCCAGAAGCAGGTACTTCAGTCCGGCCTCGGACGACTTCCGGTCTTTTAAGAAGCTGGCCAGTACGTATAAGGAGATGCCGGTTAATTCCAAGGATACATAGATAGAAATCAGGTCTGACGCCGCCACCAGTAATATCATGCCTACGGCCGAGAGAAGTACCAGCGCATAATATTCACCCTGGAATCTCTCAAATTTCCTCACGTAGTCTTGAGATGCCAGTATAATGAGTCCGGCAGCCGCCAGCATCAGGAGCTTGAAGAAAAGGGCGAAGTTGTCAACCGCCAGCATCCGGCCGAAAATAGCTACACCCGGTTCGCCCCACATAGCTACCGTAAAGCCTGCGGAAACCACAACTCCGGCTACGCTAATGCCGGCCAAAACTCTCTTTTGCTTGATAAACAGGTCAAGCAATATCACCGCTATAGCAAAACCCAGCAGGCTGAGTTCCGGGGTCAGAAAACGAAACTCGTTTACCGTCATAGATTAAACCATCCGTATCATGAACCTAACAATCTGGCTATCGGCTCAACGCCCATCTGGATGACATTGGTCAGGATAGCCGGATAGATGCCTACCAACATAATGGCAGCCACGAAAGAGAAGATACAAATCTTGTCGACATTGTTGGCATCAGGTACTTTGCTGAATTTCTCCAACGGCGGGCCATAAAAAACGCGCTGCAGCATCCATAAAATATAGCCGGCAGTTAAGACAATGCCGAAGACACCAAGAATGGTATATAACTGAATCCAGGGAACGGCCGGACTCGAGTAGCTGCCAACAAAGGTGATAAACTCAGCCGCAAAACCGCTTGTACCCGGCAACCCCAAAGATGCCAGCCCGGCTATGCTGAAGACCACCACTATAACCGGCATCTGTCGAGCTAGCCCGCCTAGATTATCCAGATTGCGCTCATGAGATTTATCGTAAACCAGCCCGACCATGGCAAACAGAAGTCCCGTTATAATGCCGTGACTGAACATCTGCAAAACAGCGCCGGTCAGGCTTATCTGGCTCAAAGCGAAAACGCCCAGAAGAACATAGCCCATATGGCTGACGCTGCTGTACGCAATCAGCCGCTTCAAATCCTTCTGCCTTAAGGTCACCGCGGCTCCATAAAGCACACTGACAACCGCCAGGACCACCAGTAACGGAGCATACTGCAAAGCAACCTGGGGGAAAATGGAGACGCAAAGGCGAATCATCCCGTAACCGCCCATCTTAAGCAATGCCCCGGCCAGAATCAAGCTGGCTGCTGTCGGCGCATCGGTGTGGGCGTCGGGTAACCAGGTGTGCAGAGGAAACACGGGCAGCTTGATAGCGAAACCGGTTAAAAGCAAGAAGAACATAGCCGCCAGCGGAATTACTGCTTTCGCAGAAGACATGCCGGCCAGTTCCATCATGTTCAGGCTGCCGGTCGTGAAATAGATGCTTAAAATGCCGGCCAGCATAAGTGCGCTGCCGACCAAGGTATATATCACATACTTAATAGCTGAGTATTCTTTTCTGCCGCTCCCCCAGACGGAGATGAGGAAATACATTGGGATTAGCTCCAATTCCCAGAAAAGGAAGAATAGGACGAGGTCTAGGGAAGAAAAGACTCCCAGTATGCTCGTCTCCAGAAGCAATAACCAGGTGAAATATTCCTTTGGCCTTAGCTGGACATTCCACGACACCAGCACCGCCAGCACACCAAGAAAAGTCATTAGAATAACCAGAGGCAAGCTGAGGCCATCAACACCGACATGGTAGAAAGCATTGATGGCTGGAATCCAGGAAAGCTTTTCCTCGAATTGAATTTGTCCTATAGCTGCGCTGGAACGGTTGAAAATGCAAAAGACAGCGATTGACAGAGCAAATGAAGCCAGGGTGAATATCAAGGCTGTAAGCCTTACGGTCTTTTGTTGCGGCTTAGGCCACAAAGCAATAATTACCAGCCCGACCACCGGCAGGAATAATATGGTTGATAGATAGGGAAAACTCAAATCACATTACCTCAGCCAAATACATAAAAACAGACGGCGATGGCTATTATGCCTACTGCAATAGCTATGCCGTAAGCCTGCAATTGCCCTGTCTGCGTCCTGCGTATAGCTCCGCCAGCCTCGGCAGTGCCGGTGGCTACACCATTGACTGCGCCATCAACTACACGGGAGTCAAAGACACTGAGCGCCCAAAAAATTCCATCAACCAGAACCTTGACCACAATGACCTTCTCATAAAGCTCATCGAACCAGTATTTATGATAAAACAGGTTATAGACAGGTTTGAAAACCCTGCCTACAGCTTCAGCCGATAGCCATTTGGCGCTGTACATGGCGTAGGCCAGGAAAATGCCCAAACCGGCTAATATCAGCGATATTAAAGGCAGCGGATGGGCGAGGACACCAAAGAAACCCTGGAAAAAGCCAGGCGCTTCACCACTAATACCATGACCTAAAAATTGTCCGAATGAGCCGGTAACGTTAAGCCAGCCTGACACAATAGACAGGACCGCCAGAATGGCCATCGGAACCACCATCACCATCGGCGATTCGTGAAGTTTTTTACCGCTATGCCCGCCGTGGCTCGATACGGCTCCACCCCGGTACTCACCGCCGAAGGTTAGAAACACGGCACGGAACATATAAAAGGCTGTTATAAAAACGGTTATCATGGCCAGGTAGAACAATATCGGATTGTTGGCCAGGGAGTAGGCCAGTATTTCGTCCTTGCTCCAGAACCCGGCCAGCGGCCAGATACCGGCTATGCTGATTGAAGCGATGAGAAAGGTAATAAAAGTCCACGGCATCGCTTTGCGTAAGCCGCCCATCTCCCGCATGTCGAAAGTCCCGGTGCTATGATTTACACTGCCAGCCCCAAGAAACAGCAGCGCCTTAAAGAAAGCATGGTTGAACAGATGAAAGATGCCGACGGCGACACCGCCGACGCCAAGACCCAGCATCATATAGCCGAGCTGGCTGATTGTGGAATAGGCCAGTACACGCTTAATATCAGTCATCACCAGGCCCATGGTGGCAGCGAAAATAGCCGTAAAACCACCGATAACGGCTACGGTAGTTAGAGCCGCCTGAGAATGCTCAAACAATGGAAAGAATCTAGCCACCAGGAAGACCCCCGCTGCCACCATTGTCGCCGCATGAATCAAGGCACTCACCGGCGTCGGGCCTTCCATAGCATCAGGCAGCCAGACGTGCAAGGGAAATTGCGCTGATTTACCCACGGCACCGGAGAAAATGCCGATAGCCGCCCAGGTCAAAGTTGACCCGGCCAGGACTCCTGTAATGGCTAAGCTGTGCAACTGCCCGATGTCAAAGGTCCCCGTATTGTAGAAAAGTAACAGGATAGCGGCCAGAAAACCGAAATCACCGAAACGTGTGACAATGAATGCTTTCTTAGCGGCATTGGCAGCAGATGGCCGATGAAACCAGAAGCCGATGAGCAGATAAGAGCCCAAGCCGACGCCCTCCCAGAAGAGAAACAGAAAAACCAGATTATTGGCCATAACCAGGCCCAACATGCAGGCAGTAAAAAGAGACATGAAGGCGAAATAGCGATGATAGCCGGGGTCATCACGCATATATCCCTGAGAATAGATCTGGACCATCAAGCTGACAAAGCTGACCACCACCACCATTACTGCTGTAAGAGAATCAACTAAAAGCCCGACATGGACGCTAAGGTTGCCAATCACAACCCACTGTATGTCAGGTATTTGCAGCTGATGACCGGGTGCAGCCAGGACTTCCACCAGCACCCACAAAGAGAGCAGGAAAGAAATGCCAATAGCACCGATGGTTACATAGCCGCCTAACTTGGGACGGTTATTAAAGAAAGGCCGGAGAATAAAGGAAATGATGATAAGCGAGAAAAAGGGTAACAGAAATATAAGCCAGGGAACCTGATGCGGCATCACAGTTTCCTCAAGACCTCCTCGACAACATGTACTTTCTCCTTAGATACATAGATGCGGTAGCTGGCCAATTCGCCGCTGTCCGGCTTCTTGTCCGGGTCAGGCAGGATACGCGTCGGAATACCCTCGCCTTCAAAGTATTCCTTCCACATCTCGGCCATTATCAAATTGGGTGCGCTTTTAACTTGAACCCACATTTATCTGCTCGCTACCACTTCATTAAATCGAATTTATCGACATCAACAGATTCACGTCGGCGATAAATAGTGATTATTATAGCTATGCCCACAGCAGCCTCCGCCGCAGCTACAACTATGACGAATATGGCAAATATCTGCCCGGTAAGTAACATCGGCACAACGTAGCGGGAGAAGGCAACCAGTGCGATATTCACCGCATTGAGCATAATCTCAATGCACATCAAAATGACTACCGCATTTCGTTTGGCCAGAACCCCATAAAACCCGATGCAGAAAAGTACCGCCGATAAAACGAGGTAATGATTCAGTCCAACCGCCATTCTATTTCTCCCTCATCAGCACGATAGCGCCGAGTATGGCCGCTAAAAGCAACACAGCGCTAATTTCCACCGGCAGTATAAAGCCGCCCTGGCTGAATAGATTGGTACCTATGGCTGCGGTTGTCGGCTGTTGAGGCGGTTCACCACTCGTTTCCCATTGAGTGCTAACCACGGTGAAGACCATCGTCCCTAAAAGCAGCAAGCTCACCACCAGTGCAGGAATACGCAACTTGCCCGGCGGACTACCGTGCCAGACTTCGCGCGTAAGCATGACTGCCACGATAATCAATATTGAGATAGCTCCAACATAAATAAGTATCTGCACAACTGCCAGAAAGTCGGCGTAAAGGGTTATATATAGTACGGCTATAGTCAAGAAAAGCAGAACCAGAGACAGAGCTGCCCGAAAAACATCGCGAAGTACGACGACAGCTAAGGCTGCGCCTACGGTCAGCACGGCTAATAACCAGAAGACAATACTAGACACCGCGACCTCTCTTTTTACTAAGCCCCAGCCAGCTCAATTTTTGTCCGCCTTCCTTCTTGTTCCAATAAACCAGCAAGCTCTGTTTTGGTAAGCTTGCTTCAATCAGCGGCCGAGCATAGCCGCTTGGCTGTCTGATGTCAGATAGTTGAAGCTGTTCTTTACTCAGTATAACGTCACTACGCCGGTACTGAGACCGTTCGTAGCTGCGACCCATAGCCAGAGCGTCATAAGGGCAAGCCTCAACACACAAGCCGCAGAACATACAACGCCCGCAATCTACCTCAAATTTATCAACCACGTAATTATTCTCGCTGCCGACATGAGTGATAATTTCTATATTCCCCTGCGGGCAAGCCTTGGCGCAAGTGGCGCAGCCGGTGCATCTATCCAGATACCAGACCAGCTCATTGCCTCTTATGCGCCGGGAAACAACTAACTTTTCTTCAGGATACTGCAGCGTAATAGGCGGACGGAACAGATGCTTGAAGGTTAAAGCCATCCCCTTTGCTATGCCGATTCCGTATCTCTCAAACTTCAACTCGACCGCCTCCTAAGCTAAACAGTCTCGACCATAACAGGACCAGAACGCCGGCAGAGACAACATTGATTACGACTAATATCCATAGATTAATTTCGGGCAGCCATAGCATTTCAGCAGCGATGACGAAAAGGTTTATTATAGCCATGGGCAGCAGGCCCTTCCAGGCGAAGGTCATTAACTGGTCTACACGAAGCCTGGGTAGAGTGGCTCTCATCCAGACAATAACCGAAAACACTGCGAAGACTTTAATTAAAAACCATATAATCGGCGGCAAAAATGGGCCCTGCCAGCCGGCAAGGAATAGCGTCGTGATGATACAGGAGTAAGCCAGCGCATGTCCGTACTCGCCCAGATAGAACATGGCAAACTTCATTCCGGAGTATTCAATATGGTAGCCGGCAACAATTTCAGAGTCAGCCTCGAGAAGGTCAAACGGACTGCGGTTCATTTCGGCCACAGCGCCCAGGAAAAAGATGACAAAACCGAGCGGCTGCAGTACCAGGTAGGGAATACTCTGCGACTCCACAATTCGAGTCATCGATAGAGACCCCGCCATTAGTACCACACCCAGAATCGCCAGCACTACCGGCAGCTCATAGCTCACCATCTGGGCCACCGTCCTCAAGGCAGCTATCAAAGCGTATTTGTTATTGGATGCCCAACCTGCCGCGTATATGCCGACTGCCGATACAGCGCTGACAGCCACTACATAAACGATACCTACATTGAGGTCGGTTAAAATGGCACGCTGGCCCAACGGGACTACAGCAAAAATCATCAAGACGGGCACAAAGACAATCACCGGTGCCAGCCAGTGAATCACTTTATCCGCTTTAGCCGGCACGATATCCTCTTTTAGTAATATTTTCACAGCAGTGGCAATCGGCTGGAAAATCCCCTCCGGGCCAAGTCGATTCGGGCCTAAACGTATTTGAAACCGGCCCAGCAACCGCCGCTCGAACCAGATAAAGACAATAACTAAAACCACGACGAATGCCAGAACAACCACTATACCGACTATGGCCGGCACCAGATAAGCAGCCCAATCAGGCCAGGTGCCACCCAGCCACAGTCGAAACTGTTCCAGCATAGTCATTACCGGTCTATCTCCCCCAGCACAACATCGATGCTGCCGAACGTAACTATCAAGTCGGCTACCTTCCAACCGACCACCATATCTTTCAATGCAGTCAGATTAATCAGCGTCGGTGGGCGGATGTGAAATCTATAAGGAGCGATAGAATTATCGCTAACAAGAAAGAAACCCAGCTCTCCTCGCGGGGATTCTATATGTCCGTAAACCTCACCGACCGGAGGGTGTAACAACTGGGGCACGTCAGCCCAAACCTCCCCGCCAGGCAACTGCGCTATCGCCTGCTCCAAAATACGAACGCTTTGCCTCATCTCCTGCATCCTCACCCAGTATCGGTCGTAGTTGTCCCCAACAGTTCCTACCGGTACTTCGAAATCAAAGCGGTCATAAATAGAATAGGGGTCAACCTTGCGCAGGTCCCACTTCACACCGCTAGCCCTGAGCACCGGACCGCTAGCTGCGGTGTTTATAGCAGTAGCTTTAGGTAAAATGCCGACCCCCTTGGTCCTGGCCAGTACAATCTCATTCTGAGATAGCAGCCGGTCATATTCGTCGATAAATCCCGGCATTTCAGCCACAAACTTCTTGAGGGCCGGTAAGAATTCCTCAGGTATGTCATGGCTCACACCGCCGATGCGCATATAATTGTAGGTAAGTCGCTGACCGCAAACCATCTCAAAAAGGTCTAAAAGCTTCTCCCTTTCTCGCCACATATATAATACCGGGGTCATCATGGCTCCGAGATCGTTAAAAAAGAAGCCAACTGCCATAAGATGGCTGGAAATCCGCATCGCCTCCGCCATGATAATCCTCAGGTACTCAGCCCGCTCCGGAATCTCTATGCCGGCTAACTTCTCCACTGCCAGCACGTAGGCAAGGTTATTAGTCAGAGATGCTAAATAGTCAAGTCTGTCGGTCAAGGGGATTATCTGTGCGTAAGTCCTGTTCTCCCCCATCTTTTCTATTCCCCGATGGAGATAACCGATAACGGGCTCGATATCGACTACTACTTCGCCGTCAAGGGTAACCCTCATGCGAAAGACGCCGTGAGTCGATGGGTGCTGAGGACCTATATTAAGAATAAACGGCTCAGTCTTTATAGCCATCTATAGATAATCCCTCCGCAGCGGGTGCCCGACAAAGCCCTCCCAGAGCAATAAGCGCTTCAAATTAGGATGCCCGTTAAAGACAATTCCCATAAGGTCATAGGTCTCGCGCTCCAAAAAATCGGCAGAGCGCCACAGGCTGGTCACCGAGGGTACTACGGGTTTGTCCCGGTCATAGCACCTTGTCTTCAAAACCACACTGTGGTTATGCTTCAAAGACACCAATTGGTAAACAACTTCAAAATAGTCCGTATAATCAACGGCAGTGAGGTCAGTAAGATAGTTAAAATCCAGCGCCGGTGTATTTTTTAGAAATTCCGCTGCCTTGAACAGAGACTCGCTGGTAACAATGACAGTTGTCTTGTCAGCAGCGACCACCGCACCAGGGGATACTTTGTTTATTCTCCTGGATACTTGCTCACCATTTAAAGCTGTGGTCACGCTTTATTTATGCTCTCCTTAACGATTTTCTGATGCAGTTTCGTTATGCCATGTATCAATCCCTCAGGTCTGGGCGGGCACCCGGGTACATAGACATCCACGGGAATTATCCGATTGATGCCCGGTACCACGCTATAGGACTCTCTAAAAGGACCGCCACTGATGGTGCACTGCCCCATAGCTATAACCCATTTAGGCTCAGCCATTTGGTCATAGACCAATTTCACCGCCGGTGCCATCTTCCAGGTAAGTGTCCCGGCAACAATCATCAAGTCCGCCTGGCGCGGCGACCAGCGGAAAATATCCATACCAAAGCGAGAGATGTCAAAACGTGAAGTTGCCATACCAATCATCTCAAAAGCACAGCAGGCCAACCCGAACATAAGCGGAAATAATGACCGCGACCTTGCCCAATCAACCACATAATCCACCGAGGTGACCAGAACATTACGCCTGATCTCCTCATCAATCCAGCTATCGGGGTCCGGGATAGAATTCTGGGAGGCGGCAATTAAGGAGTTAATCCTTAACCCCTCAGCTATATCTATCTCGTTCGGAGGTGCTATCGAATATTTATCTACTTCCATTCCAGTGCACCTTTATACCACGCATAAACGTAACCGACCATGAGTATGGCGAAGAAAACAGCTACGGAAATAAGCCCGTACAGGCCAAGCCCCTTAAGGTTAACTGCCCAGGGGTACAGAAAAACAGTCAACACGTCGAGCGCCACGAAGAGAACAGCGAAGAAGTAATAGCGGAAGTTAAATTGAACCCAGGTCTTGCCAATAGTTTCCATGCCGCATTCGTAAGTGGACTCCTTAGCCGGACTGCTTTTCCTGGGAACTATCTTGAACAACCTGAAAGTGATAGGCAAAAGCAAAGTGGTAATTGTGAACAATATGCCGACAATAAGTAGTATGCCAATATAACCGAAGTCAGCTATCAAATGCTCAAGCCTCCCCTGTCTAGTTTACCCTGATAAGCCTGGCTTTTCCTACGTCCCAAAGTCCTATTTTAAACGGTGAGGCTTTTGAAAAGGGTAAACCAATGCTTCGTAAGTACCAAAAGTGCCTTTGAAAGTATAACACACACGTAAAAGAAAGGGCAAAGCTTGACTATAGGGCGAGTCAATGTATAATAATGCAGGCAAAGGCTGGTACAAATGCGTATTACAGGTGGCGTTGCCAGAGGGCAACAATTAATGGTACCCAAGAGCGGACCTGTTCGACCGACAACAGATAAGGTCAGGGAAGCTATCTTCTCTATACTCGCCCCCCTGACTACCGACCGGTTCCGGGGCCTAGACCTGTATGCCGGCACCGGCGCACTTGGCATTGAAGCCCTTAGCCGCGACGCGGAGTGGGTCGATTTTGTTGAAAAGGAACCCAGATGTTGTGCTATCATTAAACAGAATCTGCAAAAGGTCGGATTTTCACAAAAGGCTCATGTCTACTGCTGCAGCGCAGCCAAAGCTCTTACTTTTCTAAAAGACAACTATGACATTGTCTTCATGGACCCACCTTACTCAGACCCGTCGATAAATCAAATGGCGACACAACTGGCCGTATCGAAAGTCGTAGATAGCGAATCGCTAGTCGTAATCTCACACGCTAGCCGAGTTCCGCTTCAGGATAGTTATGACGGACTATCTCGTATAAAAGAAAAAAAATACGGTGATACCTGTATTTCCATATACCACAAACAAGCCCTTGGAAAAGGAGGTTAAACATTGGCTATCGCAATTTATCCCGGCAGCTTCGACCCTATAACTCTCGGACACCTGGACATCATCAAACGCGCTTCAGCGATATTCGACGAACTAATAGTCGGTGTTTATGACAGACCTGAGAAAAGGCTTCTTTTCTCCACTGAAGAGAGAGTGCAAATGATTCAGCAGTCCGTAGCACATTTAAAGAATGCCAAGGCCCAACCTTATTCTGGGCTCACCGTCGATTTCGCTAAGAAGGTGAGGGCGCAAGTTTTGGTCAGAGGGCTGAGGATGAGTTCCGATTTTGAACGTGAGTTTGAAATGGCCATGATGAATAAAAAGCTGGCACCCGAACTGGAACTGGTCTGTTTCATGGCAAGCTTGCAATATCAATTCCTTAGCTCCAGCCTGCTTAAAGAGGTGGCCCAGCTGGGCGGCTGCCTTGAACAAATGGTACCGGACCATGTCGCCAAAGCGCTGAAAAGGAAGTTTGCACCCGAATTTTCCCGGCCCTGAAAACGCGTACGTATCCCAGCTTAATAAGCCAATAGAAGATAGTTGTCTTAATAAAATCTAAGGAGGTCAAGTTTAACAAATGGCTTACAAAATCACAGATGAATGCATTAGCTGCGGGGCCTGCGAACCAGAATGTAAAAACCAGGCCATCAAAGAAGGGGAATCGATATATGTCATCGACCCTGCCAAGTGCACTGAGTGCGTTGGCTGGTATGCTTCCTCTAAATGTGCTGAGGTTTGTCCTGTAGACTGCTGCGTTGCAGACCCTGCTCATAAAGAAAGCAAGGAACAGCTCCTGGAAAAGTGGAAGAAACAGAATCCGGGCAAAACTCCGGAAGCTACTTAACCAGACCGCACTTGTATCATTGCGAGAATTACTAACAACAAAGCTAAACTCTCCACTTTTCCCTCTCCCTTGACGGGAGAGGGTTAGGGTGAGGGTGAAATATTCAGATTGCTTCGCTCGCAATGACATACTGGAAGTTAAATTCTCAACCGCTTGGTACACCAAGGACACCGTGAATGCTTACCGTCGATTATGACCTCATGGGAATAAAAGATGGCGAGCGAGTTCTAGACGTCGGCTGCGGCGAGGGCAGACACAGCTGGGAGGCCTGCAAGCGAAATGATTGCCTGGTTTATGCCCTGGATATCGAGGAGGAGAACCTCAAAAAAGCTCACTATGCCCTTTATCTCATGGAACAAAAGGGAGAGGTCAGGGGAAAGTGGCTTCTCACCAGAGGGAATATAACTAGCCTGCCCTTCAGGGACGCCTCCTTCGACAAAATCATCTGCTCCGAAGTCCTGGAACATATCCTCGATGACCACCAGGCTATTAAGGAGCTGGTCAGAGTGTTGAAAGACGGAGGCACGCTCGCCGTCAGCGTGCCTTCCTATCTCCCCGAAACCATCTGCTGGAAATTGTCCGGAGATTATCACGGTAAGCCAGGAGGCCATATCAGGATATACAAAGCTGGTGAAATCGTATCTAAGCTAAAGCACCACAATCTCTACCTCTTCGCCGTCCGCCGCAAACACGCCTTACATTCCTTCTATTGGATATCCCGCTCTTTTTTCGGAGTAGAAAACGAAAAGGCACTAATCCCTGCTCTGTACCACAAGTTCCTGGTATGGGACATATACAAGAACACCAAACCCGTCCGCCTTATCGATAACTTTCTCAATAAATTCTTTTCCAAAAGCCTGGTCCTCTACGCCCGCAAAGTGCATACTGTAACGTGATTACGGCGATTACCTTCCTCTGTCATTACTCGGTCTACACCTGAGCACAATGACATCGCTGAGCGAAGGAAGATGGCGAGCCACTTTATCCAGCGAGTTTAATATGGCAAGCGACATATTCCGGGGGAACTTAGCCAGAAACATACCCCACCAGGGCAGCCCAAAAAGCAGTGAAACGCCGGAAATCTGTTCCACTTCAAGGCAATTACCTACCAGGCGTTTAAGAAATGAATAATCGAACCTGTATGTATGGTCCTCCGGTATCTCCCAGGGCATTCTACCCGCCGGTGGTTTGAAACCGAGCATTTTCCTGAGCCGCCACACCACCCTACCCAATCTGAATCCAAGGCTATCAAAGTTAGCTATAGCTATTATCGCCTTCCCCTCGGGCTTAAGAACCATAGTAATCTGCTCTATGACCACGGCCGGCTCCGGAAAATGGTCCAGGGCCCCCTTGCACACCACCTTGTCCGCAGACTGAGCTCGGAACGGTAAATTTTCTCCTATCCCACGGATCAGACTCATGTTGGCTCCGTTTTCGGAAATGTGGTTCATGGCATGACTTATCATCACCATCGACGGCTCGAGGCCGACAATCACGGCGCCTTTCTTAGCCAACTCCACGCCATCGATACCTCTGCCGCAGCCGATATCCAGTATCATTTCGCCCTGCATAGCTCCTACGCTCTCCAGAGTAGCTTCGTTCATCCTCCGGAATAGGAAATCCGCATCGGGGTAAACCACCTCGGGGAAAAGTCGCTCGTCATCCCATTCCAGGTCGAACCGAGAACGCCCGCTGTGACCGCGATCCTTAACGTTCAGTCTTTTGCTTCCCATAATTCTGAAACTTTATGTGTCATTTTGAATTCCGTAATTGTCATTCTAAGGGAGCCCTTCCCTGTCTGTCATTCTGAGGGAACAAAGTGACCGAAGAATCTCGATAGATTAGAAATTTAATGAGATTCTTCGCTACGCTCAGAATGACACGCGGATATCTACAAATAACTTATAGCGGAAATAGAACGGTTGTTGTCTTATTTGCCGCCCAAACTTTTAGCCTTGTGGTAGGCAGCAATGACCGCCTGTAGCAGCAATGAGCGCAATCCGCCCGTCTCCAATTGCAATAGTCCTTCTGTGGTGGTCCCTCCAGGAGATGTCACCATGTTTTTCAGTTCGGCGGGATGCTTACCCATTACCTCTACGGCTCGTGTTGAACCCAGCACGGTCTGTACCACTAGCTTTTCAGCCATGTCACGGGGCATACCTATGTGTACACCGGCATCTACCAGCGCCTCAATAATAAGGAAAACATACGCCGGACCGCTGCCGCTCAATGCCGTCGCCATATCTATGTATTTCTCGCTGCTGACATAGATTTCCTTACCCAGAGCAGCCAGAATGGACTGCGCCATCTCCTTCTGCTTCTGATTTACCTCGGCGGTAGCCGTCCACACCGTCATGCCTTCACCGATCTGGGCCGGCATGTTAGGCATCGCCCGGACCAAGCGGGAATGGCCCAGCCCTTCATGCAGGGTCTCCAAGGTAGCCCCGGCCACTATGGACAATACCAGTTGCTGAGACGATAGACCTTTCAGTTCGCCGAGCATTTTGCCCAGCTCCTGAGGCTTAACTGCCAGGAGCACCACTTCAGCCCCCTTAACCGCTTCTTTATTGTTGGCCACAGTCTTGATACCATAATTCTTTTTTAATACCTCACGCCGGACTTGGCTAACATCGCTGGCGGTGATATCAGCAGGCTTAGCCACTTTTTTTGCCAGCAGGCTCTTAATTATGGCTTCCCCCATCATGCCGCCGCCGATAAAACTTATCTTCATTATTGCCTCCTCTCACCAAAAATAGCTCGACCTATCCTGAGCATGGTCGCCCCCTCCTCAACCGCCACCTCAAAATCATCGGTCATACCCATGGACAGATGTTTAAGTCCCAGAGAATCTCGAAGCTCTCGCAGCTTCCGGAACACAGGCCTGACTGCTTCAGGCTCAGCCGCCACGGGCGCCACGGTCATAAGCCCCATCAGTTTTAGATTAGGTAACTGCCCTATCTCCTTTACTGCCGCTACAAGCTCGCCCAAAGAGAACCCGACCTTTGTCACTTCTCCGGAAACATTGACCTCGAGCAAGACTGGCAATGGCCTGTCCAGCCGCCGGCTTAAAATACCAGCCAGATTTACGGAATCCACGCTGTGGATTATGTCAAATAGCTCCACGGCAATCTTAGCCTTGTTGCTCTGGAGATGCCCCACCATATGCCAGGTAACAGACGACCTTAAGTCTGAAAGCTGTGCTATCTTCCCTTCTGCCTCCTGAACCCGGTTCTCGCCGAAATCTCTTATTCCCGAATCGAAAGCCGCCCTTATTGCCTGCGACTCAAACGCCTTGGTAACCGCCACCAGCGTTATTTCATCAGGCGACCTGCGGCTTCGCTCACAAGCCCGCGCCATACGCCTTTTCACTTCCCGGATATTTGCCTCTATATCCACCGCCCCTTATTCTAACACGCCAGAGAGCTACTTTTCGATTTCCCTCTCCCTCGACGGAAGAGGGTGAAATGCCCTATCGTCATTGCGAGCCCTTCGCCTCATGTCATCCTGAGCCCTTAATCCGCTCATTCTGAGCTTGTCGAAGAATTTCCGCTCAGGATAAACTCCGCGTGGCAATCTTACAGCTTCTTAAACCGCACGGTGTAATTAAAGAAATTCCCCGACACCTTATCTACCACAAAACCGGACCGCTCGCCTAACTTGATGGTAGTAGACTTCCACGGATAGTCCGGGTCGGGGAACAGTTCGGTAACAGCCAATAAACCTCCCGGTTTCAATACCCTTTTGACTTCCTGCAAAGCCTTGTTTCTATCGGGTATCTCCTGAAGAACAGTTACCATATTAACCAAATCCAGGGAGTTGTCACCTAACGGCAGCTCATAGGCATTGCCCTTGATAAGCTTAATGTTCTTAATATCCTTGTTCTCAGGCTTGGACAGCTTTCTTTCAAGCTGCTTCAACATGTCCGCCTGGATATCGAGAGCATACACCTTGCCCTTCTTTTCGACCGTCCGGGCAATAAAAGGTGTAAAAGCCCCGCTGCCGCAGCCGAGGTCCAGAACCTGCATACCTTTCTTTATCCCGCTGCGCTCTATCAACTGAGACGGCGGTTGTATCCTCCTTCGGTAACCACTGTCCAGCAGATGTCCGATAAACGCCGGCGCCGGAAAATGCACCAGCTTCCTCACTATCTTAGCCACGGTCACCCAAAAGATAGGAAAGGCCAGAATGACCAGTATAATTATTAATACGATCTTCATCGCTATAATTATCGATTCCGCAGGTACGGCTTGCCAGCCTTATCCCACCACTATATTAACCAGCCGCTGGGGGACGTAGATGATTTTGGCGACGTTGTTGTCTTTGAGGTAATCTTTTATGCGCTCGCTGCTCAAGGCCAGCTCTTTGGCTTCAGCTTCGGTGATGGATACGGGAACGGTAACCCTATCCCTTATCTTGCCGTTGACCTGAATGACCAACGTCACCTCTTCTTCTTTGGCCAGCTCCTCGTCCCATTTAGGCCACGACTGATTGTGAATGCTGTAAGCATGGTTTGTCTTTTCCCACAGCTCCTCGGTAAGGTGCGGTGCCGTCGGTGCCAGAAGCAGCAGCAAATCGGCCACAGCCTCGTTCCATAAAGAAACAGAAACTGTGCCTGCATCCTGCACCTTGCCCAGATAGTTGGTAAACTCCATCAGCGCCGCCAGCATGGTATTGAAGCGGAACCGCTCCATGTCATTGGTCACTTTCTTGATGGTCTGGTGAATTAACCGGCTCAGCTCTTTTTCCGCATCCGGGTCAAGCTTTTTCACCGCATAACCGGCTGTTACCAGGTTCCAAACGCGGTTCACCCAGCGGCTCATACCCACAATGCCCTGGTCGCTCCACTCACCACCCAGCTCCCAGGGCCCGATAAACATGAGGTAAGCCCGAACAGCATCAGCCCCAATGTCAGATACGTAGACGTCGGGCGTGACTACATTGCCCCGTGACTTGCTCATCTTATCGCCCTGATAGATTATCGTCCCTTGGTTGAACAGCTTTGTGAAGGGCTCATCGAAATTAACCAGCCCCATGTCTCTAATCGCCTTGATAAAAAAGCGGGAATAGAGAAGGTGCATCACCGCATGCTCGGCGCCGCCGGTGTACAGGTCAACCGGCATCCAGTGTTTAAGCTTGGCCTTATCAAAGGGATGTTTATCAACACCGGGACTGGTGTAGCGCAGGAAATACCACGAGGAGCACATAAAGGTGTCCATGGTGTCAGTCTCCCGCTTCGCCGGCTCGGAACATTTCGGGCAGGTGGTGTTAACGAAAGACTCGCAGTATTTCAGCGGCGACTCACCCGTGGGCTTGAACTCGGCATCAGGCGGCAGCAAAACGGGTAAATCCTTCTCCGGCACGGGGACAATGCCACATTTATCGCAATAAATCATGGGAATCGGAGCTCCCCAGTAGCGCTGTCGGGAGATAAGCCAATCACGAAGCCTGTAGGTGACAGTCCGCTTCCCCAAACCCTTTTTCTCCATGTAATCGCAGATAGCCTCGAACCCTTGGGCGCTGGGCAGGCCGTCAAACTGTCCGGAGTTTGCCATGGTCCCGGTTTCTGTGTAAGCGCATTCCAATTCCTCACCGGACCACCCCGGAGGGGCGATAACCACCCGGATAGGCAGCCCGTATTTTTTGGCAAACTTGAAGTCGCGCTGGTCGTGTGCCGGCACACCCATGACGGCACCGGTGCCGTAGCTGAGCAGCACGTAATCGGTAATCCAGATGGGCACCGGCTGGCCGTTCAGCTTGTTAATGACATAGCTACCCAGGAAGACACCGGCCTTTTCTCTTTCCGCGGCAGTTCTTTCTATCTCGGTTTTTCTCTGCGTCTGAAGGATATAGTCCTCCACTTCAGCCTTATGCTCCGGTGTAGTCAGCAGCGGGACCAGCGGATGCTCCGGTGCCAGGACAAAAAAGGTAACTCCAAAGATAGTGTCTGGACGGGTAGTAAATACTCTTATCTCTTTGGTATCGACGCCTTTATGCTCCAGCCCAAAGGAAATCTCGGCGCCCGTGCTTTTGCCGATCCAGTTGTTTTGCATTATCTCTATGCGCTCGGGCCAGTCTATTTTGCTAAAATCCAGAAGCTCATCGGCATACTTAGTAATCCGGAAAAACCACTGCTCCAGCATCTTCCGGATAACGGCAGTGCCGCAGCGTTCGCACACGCCTTCGCCGACGACCTGTTCATTCGCCAGTACTGTCTGGCATGTGGGACACCAGTTTACGGGCGCCTTAGCCCGGTAAGCCAGGCCCGCTTCGTATAGCTTGAGGAAAAACCACTCAGTCCACTTATAGTATTCGGGAAGGCAGGTAACCACCTCACGGCTCCAGTCATAGATGGCCCCGATGCTCCTGAGTTGGCGCCGCATGTTTTCGACATTTTCCATCGTCCAGATATAGGGATGAATGCCGTGTTTAATAGCCGCGTTTTCCGCCGGCAGTCCGAAGGCATCGAAACCCATAGGATGGAGCACATTATATCCCTGCATCCGCTTGAACCTAGCCTGGACGTCAGATGGCGCCATTGCATACCAGTGTCCGATGTGAAGGTCGCCGGAGGTATATGGGAACATGGTTAGGGCATAAAACTTAGGGCGGCTATCGTCATCCTTGACCTCATATAGTCGGTCAGCCGTCCATTTATCCTGCCATTTCTTTTCTATTTCATGTGGATTGTATTTAGCATCAGACATAACAGGCTGATTTTATCCCCTAAAGACTATCTAGTCAACCTTATCCCTCAAGCGGCTGATTGTTAGGCTATGAGATTACAGCGGTGTATAATGGCTATATGGAAAGGCAAGAATTTGAAACACTGGTCTTCAGGGCCATCGAGACACTGCCGGCTGAGTTCAAAAGCAAACTGGAAAATGTCGATGTGCTGGTTGAAGACTGGCCCAGCCCGCAGCAAATCAGTCAACTAAAACTCAGAAATAAGGCGCAATTGCTCGGCCTTTATGAAGGGGTACCTCAGACAAAGCGTGACAGCGGCTACAACCTTGTCCTGCCGGACAAGATAACCATATTTCAGAAGCCCATCGAGCTGCAGTGCCGCTCCAACAAAGAAATCGAAGCTGAAATCGGCAGGGTGGTTCAGCACGAAATTGCCCACCACTTCGGCATCGGCGATGCCACCCTGTATAAGATAGAAAGACAGAGACTAAGAAGAGACGAATAATTTGATATTGAGATTACGGAGATTTTATTCGTGCCATTATCGCTGTAATCTTGTCAAATCGCTGTAATCTTACTTAAACCTATTTCCCCGTATACTTGGCCGGCCGCTTCTCAAAGAAAGCCTTGGCGCCTTCTTTCTGGTCCTGGGTGCCAAAGCACATGGCGAACAGGTCTGCTTCGCACTCGATGCCGACCGAAAGCGGCGTCTCTAAAGACTTATTGACCGCCAGTTTAGCGAATTTCAATATTGCCGGGCTCTTGCTTTTAAGTTTCTTAATTAGCTCTTCAACTGTCTCTTTCAGCTTGTCCGCGGGAACAACTTTATTCACCAGCCCGAAGCGCAGAGCTTCTTCGGCGGAAATGGGGTCGCCGGTGAAAATCATCTCCCGCGCCTTCTTTTCACCTACCAGCCTGGGCAAAATCTGTGTCCCGGTGCCGCCGGGTATGACACCGACGCTTATCTCCGGCTGCCCGAATCGAGCATTGTCCGAGGCTATAATCATGTCACATGACATGGCCAGTTCACAGCCACCGCCTAAAGCCATACCGTTAACCATGGCTATGACCGGCTTGGGAATTTCCCTTATGAAATTATACGGCCGCTTGGCACCCTTGTTCGATGTGATGACGCTGATTGTTGTCCAGTCAAGAAAATTGCTGATATCGGCACCGGCGCTGAAGGCCTTATCGCCGGCTCCGGTGAGAACGATAACCAGCACCGCGTCGTCGTCCTTAGCGTCCTCCAATGCAGCCACAACCTCGTTTCGTAATATCTGGTTCTGAGCATTATACTTATCAGGCCGGTTTAGAGTTATCCAGGCAACGTTGTCCTTTTTCTCATAAAGAATTGTCTCGAATTTCATTACCATCCTCCTTATATCATTGCGCCGCCGTCTACGGCTAGAACCTGACCGGTTACATAGCTGGAAGCATCTGAAGCCAGGAAAATCACAGCTCCAACCATCTCCTCGGGTTCAGCTACGCGCCGCAGGGGAATTCCCAGCATGGCGCCTTGCAAAATATCCTGATTTCCCCACAGCGCTTCGCTGAAGCGGGTCCTGGTCAGCCCCGGTGCTATAGCGTTCACTCTTATATTGTACTGAGCCCATTGCTGTGCCATGACCTTTGTGGCCATTATCACGCCGGCTTTACTTATGGAGTAAATCGGCAGTAAGTCAGGGCTAATACCGGCTACAGAGGCAACATTGATAATCTTGCCGCCACCTTGTTCCTTCATCACTCTGGCCACCGCCTGGCTCAAAAAGAACAGCCCCTTCATGTTTAGATTCATGATGGAGTCCCAGGCACGCTCCTCTACATCAATAGCCTGGTCCATGGTCGGGTTGGTAGCTGCATTATTTACCAGTATATCGATTTTGCCAAACTCTTCCTTGACCTTATTGACCAGATTGTTTATTTCCTCAATCTTGCCTATATGTGCCGCTACAGCCAATGACTTTCTACCCGTGCTTTTTACCTCTTTGGCTACTTCCTCGAGGTCCGGCAATTTCCGACTGGCTAAAGCCACGTCGGCACCCGCCTTAGCCAGTCCAATTACAATAGCCTTCCCAATGCCCCGGCTGCCGCCGGTTACCAGCGCCACTTTGCCTTTCAAAGAGAATTCATCCAGGGAAAAATCCATTGCTTACCTCCTAAACAGATTTATTGATTTTAACGGAAAAACGACATCAAAGTATATATCGCCGGAGGCATGATTCGCAACTCGAGTTTCTCCGAATGTTAAGGCATTTATGAGTTTCGTAGCTACATACTTTTTATATTATGAAAATGATATAGTATACTTAACAATCTGTGGGCATTTCTCCTAAATTTTGGTTTCTATTGCCTGCCCGAAATATTTTATCTGGCTTAAAATCGAGAGGTGAGAAAAACTGACCATGGCAAATGATTTACCACAGCATGTGGCGATTATCATGGATGGTAACGGCAGGTGGGCGAAGCAGCGCGGCCTGCCTCGTTTAGAAGGGCACCGGGCCGGTACAGAAAATATCCGTCTGGTCTCCGAAATTTTTGTTGAATATAAGATAAAGTATCTTACACTGTTTGCCTTCTCCACCGAGAACTGGAAGCGCCCCAGCGCCGAAGTCAGGGGACTGTTAAAAATTTTAAGCGATAGGCTAGACCCCGAAATCAATCGTTTTCATGAGAAGAATATTCGGGTTAGACATCTGGGAAGGCTCGACACCCTATCTCCGAAGCTCCAGCAAAAGATAAAACGGGCTATTGAACTGACCGAGAATAATACCGGCGGGACGCTCAGTATGGCTTTCGACTACGGTGGCAGAGCTGAGATTGTGGGGGCAGCTCGCCGTCTTCTATCTGCCCGGATTTCTGCGGAAGACGTTAATGAGGATTCGTTCAAGAAATATCTTTACGCGCCTGACATACCGGACCCCGACTTAATCATTCGCACCGGCGGCGAGACACGTCTGAGCAATTTTCTACTGTGGCAAGCTGCTTACAGTGAACTCTACTTTACCGAGGTGCTCTGGCCTGATTTTAATAGGGCAGAAATTGATAAGGCCCTGGATACTTATATGAGCCGCCACCGGCGCTTTGGCAAGATATAAAATTCCGATAGAAGCGGCCTGTGCGGTCGCCTACCCGACCAACCACAGATAAATCGAAAAATCTCTAGTCTACGGTCTTAAACTTGTCTTTAGGAGCCCCGCAAATAGGGCACTGGTCAGGCAGCAGGCCATCGGAGACATAACCACACACCTGACACACGTAGTAAGTTGTCTCCATATCCACTGTTAAATGTTGAGCCGCTTTTTGGTAAAGCTTGCCATGCACGCCGTCCACATCTCGAGCCTGACTGAAGCTTAAAGCTACTTCAGGCGCATCTTCCTCGTTAGCGTCGGCAATAAATTTCGGGTACATCTTGGTCTCGGCCAGATTCTCTCTCTGAAAGGCGGTATCTATGTTCTCTTGTGTGTCACGAACTAATCCCAGGAATCGGAGACTATTGTAGGCATGTACTTCTTCAGCAGCAGCGATGGCACGGAAAAGCTTGGCAATCTGGGGCAATTCCTCCGCTACAGCCTGCCTGGCGAATGCCAGGTCTCTGAAGTGGGCTTGCGACTCGCCGACGAAGGCGTCTCTTAAGTTCTGCCAGGTCTTCACTCCTCCCACCGGAGGCTTGTAGTCGACAAATTTCTCGCTGGCAGAATCACATACCGGGCATTTAACCGGTGGTGTTTTTTCGAGGCCTACATGCTGACATACCGTGCACCGCCACATAGCTCCTCCTATTTCAAGTTTTTATTTAACGCTGACCGTCTCTTTTTTCAATACAAACGTGCACAAGCTTCACTTAACATCTTAAACTAATTCTCGAGAAAATGCACCCAAGTAACCAGCGCAGATTTAAAGGATAATATGGAAAAAGACAAACCACGACCGAATGTGCATGCAACTGTCTCGTCTACAGGTACGTCAAAACTTAAGTCTCTTCTTGGCTGCCTTAAGCAGTTCGTCCCTGAACTTGGGGTGTGCTATTTCAATGAGGGCCAGGGCTCGCTCTCTTTCATCCAGCGAGGTAAGGTCGGCAATTCCATACTCGGTGACTATGTACTGGGCATAGTGTCTGGGCACAGTCACCCGGGCTCCCTGTGTCAGGTAAGGCACGATGCGTGATACCGTTCCACCCTTAGCGGTACTGGGCAAAATATTGATAGCTCTGCCTCCTTCAGACCAGAAAGCTCCTATTACAAAGTCGAGCTGCCCGCCTGTGCCGGAGAACATGGCATCACCGATGGATTCCGAGGCGATGGTTCCCACAAGGTCGACTTCAATAGAGCCGTTTATGGCCACCAGGTTTTTCTCCTGCACCAGCAAAGGAATCGAGTTGCAGTATGAAGCGGAGTAGAACTCCACCATGGGGTTATTGCCCAGGAAATCGTAGAGTTCCTGGTCGCCGATAGTAAATGCCATAACTATCTTGTTTCGATGAGCTTGTTTAAATTTACAGGTGACTACACCCTTCTCCACCAGTTCGCGGGTGCCCATGGGAGCCATCTCAGTATGAAGTCCCAGGTCCTTAAGACCGCTGTCCGCCAGAAGTTTTGATATCTCACCGGGAACCGCGCCTATCCCTATTTGAAGACAATCTCTGTTCTTGAGTAAACTAACGACATTTTTAGCAATCTTTATATGTACGTCCGACGGCTCGGGTAGCGGAAGCGCTAAAAGTGGTTCTTCTGTTTCAACGAATTTATCGAACCGGCTGATATGATAGCTCGTATCGCCGTATGTCCACGGCATCTTCGGATTTACCTCACCGATGACGTAGTCGGCCTGGTCAATGATATCCGGCGTGTAGAACAGGTCCAGACCGAGCGACACAAAGCCGTGTTCGTCCGGAGGTGTGACCTGTGTAATAATGCCCTGCCTGCGCGGGAAGAGCTTTTGTCGCTTCTCTGCCACACGGCCAACGTTGGAACTCTGCACTGGCACAAATGTTGAAATACCAGCTTCATTTTGCGACATAGTGAGTATGCTGTAAAAGCCGGTAATCAAACGGAATGCTTTTCTGTACTCGGGGTTGAAAATCTTGTAGGGATGAAACACAAGCGATGATATGTAATCGACGTCCTTCAGCTCGTCTTTCCTGTCGGCGATGGCATCCATCATGGCCGTTGAAGGTTCACCCAGGCCAAGCGGGGTAAAGAGCCGGTCGCCTGATTGCACAAGCCTCGCCGCTTCCTGATGACTACATACCTTCGATTTGTATATGTCTTTCCACGTCATTTTTAACTCCTTACCTAAAAATAGAAGTCCGGGAGACTAATTTGTAAATATTGCGTTAAAGTCAGACGTAATATTTATCATCTCCTTCACACGGATTGTATATAATGTTTCATTAAAAAGTTATAAAATTGAGCACCTGAAACATTAAAAACTGTAACATTTTGGCACAAATCTACCAAACCGTTGGCAATGTGTGACTAACCGACTAAAAGCGGAAGCAGGTGACCGTAGCGTTTTATATTCCTAACTCGGCGACCGGGTTGCTTTTCCCACCACGGAATGATGGCGCTCCAAGCATCTGGCCCCCATCCACGACGACGGTCTCGCCGGTTACGTATTTAGCCAGGTCGGAGGCGAGGAAAAGAACGACGCCGGCTACATCCTCCGGTTCACCCAGGCGAAGCAGCGCAATTCTTTCCGTTGCAGCTTTGCCCGCTGCCGGGTCTTTCCACAGCGCTTCGGCGAGTTTTGTCTTTATTATCCCCGGTGCAATGGCATTTACCCTGATGCCCCACTGGCCCCATTCCTTGGCCATGACCTGAGTCAGCATGACATAGGCTGCCTTGGTGACGCTGTAAATAGCGAGGTCACTGGCCCTTAAAGCACCCACTGAGGCGGTATTGATCATACAGCCGCCACCCTGCTCTTTCATTACCCTGGCTACCAGCTGTGCCAGGAAAAAAGGACCTCTCAGGTTAACGTTAAAGGTCGTGTCCCAAGCCCACTCCTCGGCATCCAGCAGGGGTCCAAAATAGGGATTCGTACCGGCATTATTGAACAGAATATCAATCCGGCCGAATTCTTTTACCACCGTGTTGACCAGATTCTTCGAGTCTTCAATCTTGGCGACATGGGCGGCCACTGCCAGGCTTCTCACGCCTTTAGCCTTTATCTTCTCGGCCACCTTCTCCAGGTCAGACAGCTTCCGGCTGGCGACCACCACATCGGCGCCGGCGCTGGCGAAAGCCAGGGCACTGGCTTCACCGATGCCTCGGCTGGCTCCGCTGACCAACGCCACCTTGCCCTTCATAGATATCTTGGATAAGTTCATCTGTTTTCCTCCTTAGTGTGAATGCTTACGAAAGTTAGCACGCAGCCGCCTCTCAGTCAAGGCTACGACCTCAACCTTTTCTGAGCTTGGCCTGGACAGCTTCACTCTGTAGTTCCCGGAGAGTATCGGAGGCAACCCAGCGAGCAGCCTTCGAATCGAGTCGCTGGATTTCCTTTGCAGCATCTATTACAGCTTGGTTCAAGTTGAGATTCCTTTTACCTATGTTTCTAAGAGCCCAGTTGACTGCTTTCTTGACGAAGTTACGCTCGTCCGTGGCTCCTCGTATTATTACCGGTAGCAATTCGATAAATTTCTCATCGTTCGCCTTCTTGTCATGCCACGCCAGACAGGCTATTAGCGAAAAGGCAGTCCTCTTGACGAACTCTTCTTTCCGCACAGACCAATCGATAATTTTCTTCCAGGCTAATCTGTTCTCTTCGAAAAGATTCATGCACACCTGGTCGCAGACATCCCAGGAGTTGAAGTCCTTCACCCAGTCCTCCATCTGCTCTTCAGTTAGCTTATCCGGGTCATCAACCATCGCCGCCACCATCCTGGCCTCAGCTATCCCCGTCTTCCACAACTCTAACGCCAGCTTGTGGTCTTTCCCTATCTCCTTCGCCAGTTTCCTCATATCAGGAACCGATACCCCTAATCTTCCTTCAATTGCTATCCCGAATTTAGCCATTCCTGCCAACTGGTCTGGCCTGGCTTTGCTCTGGAGTTTGTCCAATACGTCTTTCACAGAAGCCATTGCTTACTCCTCTTCCATTCATTTAAGATTACTGACGCAGCTCAATTATAGAGCAATCGTATTACCTGAACAATCGTCAGTCTGGCGCTGCTTTAACCTCTGCCCCTTGTTTGACACCTCCTGACCAAGGAGTACAATTGGCTACAGAAAATGGCAGACATCTGTACCTGAGCCAATGGTATAATTCCGTTATTGAATAGTGTGTTGGAGGCAGACAAATATGCGCGCAGTTTTCCTAGCCGACGGTAAATTAGTTATTAAAGATATACCTAAACCCACCCCCGGGCACGAAGAAGCCCTGGTCAAGATTACCACCGCAGGCGTTTGCCACTCGGATGTACATTTGGTTAAAGGGGATTGGCCCGGGTTTCTCCCACCAATTCCGATGCCGATGGGTCATGAAGGCATAGGGATAGTCGAGGAGTTAGGTACAGGAGCAGAGAAATTCATACAGAAAGGCGATAGGGTTATATTGGGTCTCGGTGGCTCAGGAGGAGGATACTGGTGTGGTGCTTGTGAATATTGCCTCAGTGGCAGGCCCAGGCTATGCAAACAGACTAAGGGCATTATCGGCGCCTATGCTGAGTACATTTCAGTTTGGGTAAAATCATTGGTAAAACTACCTGAGGAAGTAAGCGACAGAGAAGTCCCGCTGGCATGCGGCGGCTTAACAGCCTACAGCGCCGTCAAAAAACTAATCAAATTCGGCGTTTTACCGGGTAAGCCGGTAGCTATTATCGGTGCGGCGGGTGGGCTCGGGCACTACGCAGTACAGACAGCCAAGGCATTCGGGTATAAAGTCGTCGGAGTCGATGTAGGGCAGGACAAAATAGAATTCGTGAAGAGCCTGGGTGCCGACTACGCCGTGGATATAAGCGAAGCCGAAAAATTCGTCAAGGAGAAGTTCGGCGGCGTGTACGCCAGCATCGCATTTTCACCAAAGATAGCTGGCTTTGAACTCGGATTAAAATTAATGAGGCGCGGAGGAGTATTTGTCGGAGTGGGAATGCCTCCCGTGAGCGAAGGGCCAATATCGATAATGCCGTTGGAACTATTAGGCAGAGACCCTCTTATAATGTCGTCGGCAGTGGGTACAGTAGAAGAAATGAGGGAATTAATTCAATTGGCCGCAGATGGTAAAGTAAAAACTCACGTAGGTAGAGTTGCCAGCTTATCGGAAATCAGCCAGGTACTCGAGGAGTTGGACGAAGGCAAGTACGCCGGCAGGGCTATTATTGATAATATGACGAAATAGTAATACAGATAATTCTGTTCAATCATGGGTGTGTCAAAGGCAACAGACGCGGCACGCTTTGGTGGAGCTGATGGGATTCGAACCCCCTACCTTTTGACTGCCAGTTTCGATCAAAACCATTTTTGTCATACTTTTCTCCATATGTAATCCGGTTTGTGCCAACTGATGCTGACGCCCGTCAGGAATTCAGGGGTTTGCCGCAGAAAGCGCAGAAGCCCGCACCTTTGGGCGACTTCTTGCCGCAAGCCAAGCAGGCAGTCCCCGGTTGGAACACTTTATCAGCAATAGAAAAAATTTGCTCACGTGTATCCTGGCTTTTTCGGGCAATGAAGGACATAACCGCCTGAAACCTGCTGGAGGCCTGCTCCTGAGTAGTGGTGCTTCTCTTAGAGATGAGCTGTGCTATCTCCTTGAATTTGTCGGCCGCCTGGTACTGAGCTGCACCCCTTTTCGCGATCAGCACCCTGGCAACCTCACTGCCACGCTTCAAGGCCTCAGCATAGAGAACTTTTAATTCCTCCGGATTGAGCTTCTCGCCGTTGGCGCACCACTGGTAAACAGCTTCGCCAATCACGTAGGTTCCCGAGTAGGCGATCACTACCTTTGGCACGATGCCGATGACTGGTATGAGGCCGGCCAGATAACGGGCTAGTTGCCGCCAGAGAAAGGCTGATCCAACCACAGCCGCTAATTTGGGCATGGTATCGCGCCATTCGGCCTGCATTCCCATGGCCAGCGTAATGGTGTACGCCATCAAAGCCTGGTTTTTAGTCAATATAACGATATCTGCTAAATTCAGCGGCAGGTCCAGTATAGGCACTATCTCCGCCAGGCCGGTGCTCAGGCTATAGGTAGCATTGATAAAGCAGGTGTCGTCAATCAGCTTTTGCGCGACCGGCGCACGTAACATCGGCAGGTGACGGGCTAACCGGGTCTCACGGCCTTTGCACACGCGTAAGATGGCAGGTACAAGCTCGCGCATCAGCGTATCGCGGTCGGTGGCGGTAATAACAGCCGTCTCGGCACCAGTCCAGATTGATCTGTTCAGCGTAAGGTTTTCTTCGCGGGCCAGATATGATTTGTTGTAGCAGACGACCGTCGCTATCTTCCTGCCAATGAGCCTGTCAAAGATTGCCCGCTCGTTTTGAAGGTCGGTCTTCCTAACATCCAGAAGCAGCAATACCAGCGTATTATCCGGAATTTGCAGATTCAGGTCTGGCCGATACATGGTAATGGAGACCAAATCCGGAGGCCCTTCCGACCTTGGCCCGACAAGTAACTGTTCGACCAGCGCAGTCTTACCTGTCCCGGCCTCTCCGATAACCATGACATGCAGGGGTATTTCAGCCTGCGCGCGGACCGTATTCAGGTCCACCTCCTTCAGCATCTTGAAACCATTGACCAGGTCAGGAATCTTAGGCACAGCGTGTCCTCAACATTTCATACCAACCATAATAAGCGGCGTATATAACGTATATAATATTATAATACAAACTAGTGACGCGATATGGGTAGGAATTCGGTAGTATGGAAAGATATCTAAATTTGGAATAACTTCATAGGATTGTCTGGTGGAGCTGATGGTATTCGAACCCACTACCTTTTGACTCCTAATCAAACAGTCTAAATACAACACCTGCCTGTTCTCGCTTATTTGAAAACCTCGCGTACGTGGTCAATAATAATGAGACAGGCCATCTTTCACACTTAAGTAAAAGCGACCTGTCTCAGATGAATGACAATCTAGTCTTGTTGATTTAAGACTAGCTAGATTTTAACTTGTGGTCCGAGGAATAGTTGCAGCAGCGCCTTTATTGCAGCGACGAGGGCCACAGGTGCCATTAACGCGGCAAAATTTACTAATATGCTGGCCGCCATTTTACCGAAGCCCAAAAATGTAACCGGAGAAAAGGCAGCCGTCATTGCCAATATTGCTATCGTGGCCAGGAGCAGAATAACCAGTCCTTTTCCTTCTTTGTCAATACTGACATGTATAATACCGATTATAAGGCCGAAAATGACAAGTATTAATGCAATGACTATGCTCTCTGGAAATACTAAACCTCCGACAACAGCTAGTATGACGCCAAGGCAAAATAGTATGAAACTGATCCATCCCCAAGTTTTGACCATAAATAACCTCCTCTTAATTATTAGTTTTTTACGTTCAGCATTTTACTAGCCTGATTATAAAAAGTCAATAGGTATGTTTAACCTACTCCATCCCGCTGTTACCTCAACCCAGCCACCGGACTAAATCTCTTATGTGCCTCCACCGCATCATAGTCTAACGTATCAACCTATCCACCGGACTAGCCACGGCCACAACCTGAAGGCGTTATAATTACAGGTAAGAGCTGCTGAAGGAAAATAGAATGGCCTGGTACGTTTATATAGTCGAGTGCAGTGACGGAACTCTTTATACAGGTATCAGCAATAATATTGTTAAGCGCATAAGAGAGCACAATTTAGGGATTGGTTCTAAGTATACCAGAGGAAGAAGACCTGTTAAATTACTCAGGAAGTGGGATTATGAAGATAAATCGCTCGCCTCTAAAATGGAGCATAGAATTAAGAGGCTTACAAGAGAAGGTAAACTCAGGTCAATAATGAATGGTGGTGTTCAATTTTTGGGGTGAGGGCCAACGAAAAATGGTACACTTATTATGGACACGTCACATAGCTAGCTCGGCGGAGAAAGACCTTTAGCTTTTATCTCTTTGACTCGCCCAACTTGACCGTTTTCTAAGCGAACCTTGATGCCATGCGGATGAACCGGAGAGCGTGTCAAAATATCTTTGACTATCCCTTCGGTTAGTTTTCCGGATCGTTGATCTGCCTTTATTACGATTGAAACCCGCAAGCCTGGTTTGATGTTTACACGCTCTATATCGCCGATATCGCTAATCCTGCCTTCTAGCGGGACTATTATCTCTTCTTTCGTTCTGTCTTATCCGGTGTCTTCGCTGCTGACTTCGCTTTTACTTGCTTCTTAGGCTTTTTCTCGTTCTTTCTTCCTTTGCTTCCCATGTCTGACCTCCGTATTAAATTCGCTTAAATTAGCATTATAGCAGGTATGTCAGCGGTGTATTCAATTTATGATATCTCCCCACTGGCTGAGATGTTCCAATTCCTGCCACCGCTAGTTATACCCTTTCCATCGTAACGCTATTACCCCTTTATTATAAGGTGTATTAAACAACACTTTTCCCTTCTCATCCATTTGAGCGTACCAGTATCCTAACACCAAGATTCTTGCATTTGGTGCACAAATAGGCCCATTGGAATTACCTCCGTCCTGTCATTTCATCAATCAATCCGCCGATGACGCTATAAATATCATAACTATTTAACATATCGTGCCTCGATTATATTACTTCTACATGTTCACTCTGCTAGTATTCACTTAATAGTTGAAGACCCGTGGGTTAAGGAAGAGTCTTGACATTGAATCGCAGAAAAAGGAGAAATTATGATAACAACAATCCTACTGATACTTGGGCTAGTCTGTTTCATCATAGCAACTATTAACATTTGGAATAAGGTAAACCTAATAGCCCTAGGATTAGCGTTCTGGATTTTATCGCAACTGATTTCATAAAGGCACTTTGAAGTTACTTTATTGAGCCAGTGTAGCATCGCACAATTTGAGTTAGAATTTTTCAGATTCAAATTGACCCACTACCTGACTCTGCTAGTATCTCTTTAATAATAAAGATAGGAGGTAAATGTCATGACAGCGAAATTTGAATTGTTCAAAGACAAAAAAGGTGAAATTCGATGGAGACTAATTGCATCCAATGGACAAATGATTGCGAATTCGGGTGAAGGATACACGACCAAGGAGAATGCAAAAAACGGGATAGAATCCGTCAAGAAGGATGCACCTTCAGCCGCAATTGAAGATAAGACCGTCTAACAACAAGAATTTCAACTTAAGGCTTTTTTAACCACACGTTTTAACTTAATCTGTAGCCTAAAAACAAATGTGTGAGTCGATAGTCCCTAGAGCATTCTACACTAGGGACTATCAAAGCTATTTAACCAGTCTATCCACCGGTGATGCTATTATATGTCTTTTAAACACATCATCAAACCCTAATGCCTGAGTATATCTCCTGGTCATTTCCAGTGTAGTATGCCCTAATGCTATCTGTAACTCAAACGGATTAGCTCCGTTTCTTAAGAAGCTAATAGCAAAGCTATGTCTCAATTTGTGTGGTGATAACTTCATACCCAATCTCTTACCGAGATTCCGTACCATTAGAGCTATGCCATCCTTGGTCATTTTACCATAGCCTTTTCCCAACCATACATACTCCTTTTCTACTGGTCTATGTGCTAGATAATTCCATAAGGCTTTCTGTGTCTTTACGCCTATTCTAGCGTATCTTTCTTTATTGCCTTTACCTACTGTCTTAATGATTCCTCTTTTAATGTCAATATCAGCCATAGTGATATAATAAATGACGGAATGAGTGACCTATCGTATTTTTCTGGATAGAGGAGTAAGACGATGAGTAAGCGTAATAAGAAAAAGCATCCCAAGAACGAGCATAAAAATAAGTATGCCGACGCGCAAAAGGGGAAGAGCAAAGGAGACAAGAAGTAGGTGACCTGCCCCCGAAAACCAGTCCTACAACAACCTATCCACGGGACTCGCTACCACATGCCTCTTAAACACGTCATCAAAACCTAATGCTTGTGTATATCTCCTAGTCATTTCCAATGTTGTATGTCCAAGTAATCGCTGGTCATCCTGACCTGAACTATATATATGTAATTACTTAACCAAGGTTAACTATAGACAAATACATTCAAAATGAAATAAACGGGACATACTTAACAATTTGGGATAGCCTCAAATATAGAGGTAACAGAAATGGCAGAGTTGATAAACGGGCTAACACTATTTATAAACGGGCTAACACTTATTGCTCCTAAACTACCCATAATAGGTATTGGTATTATTTTTTTATTCCAATCCCGCAAATGGTGGAATACGAGAAGACTGTTTAGTAGAGTTGTTCTAATGTATGGAACCATTATTATTGCGGTTGCTTTGATATTCCTTGCCACGAAATCAGAAATTAAACAGACGCCAGCATTACAAATATCAAGTTTTTCACTTATTTTTATATTCGAAGGTTTCTTGTGGTTTGAAGAAGGCAATAAAATCATTGCCTGTATAGTTTTTATAGTCGGACTTTTGCTATTTATTACAGGAATAATCTTAAGTTGTTTTGCAGCTAATGGATATTGGTGGATTCCAGCGATTATATACACTATTGTTTTCGCAAGTCCCTTCATCATATTCAGAAAATTCCTTAAGGGAACCTCAAATAATAGATAGCTGAATCGGAGGCCTGGGGATAGCCAAGAAGTCATGAAGATCTAGAACGTTTCTATTGTGCAATACGGGTGGTAAAAATCTGGGTTTTGAATTGGCACTCATCTAGAGTAATACATTCGGGCTAACAAAGCGATCGACACTGGAATGATATTATCAGTATGATATAATATTTATGACCAAGGCAAGGAGATAGAGAAGTGAGCGATGAAACTTATCAAGAAGCAGTCGTTTGCGGGAACTGTGATTTTAAAGGCAAAGTTGCTGTTCCTAAGGGGAAACTAGTGAAAGAAGCCCCTTGTCCAAAATGTGGAAATAAGACATTGCGCAGGGCACTTTCAGGCGAGGTAACTTAATTCCAGGGCATCGATTGCCGCATAGTCTGTTAATATGAGGTTCAAGGTCCCCCAGCGAAAGCCATCTTTAGACATTAAACAAAATTCATTTTAGTATATCCACCAGCCCACACTTCCTATTACTCTCCACCGCCTCGTACCCTAATGCATCAATCTATCCACCGGACTAGCCAACACATGTCTCTTAAACACATCGTCAAATCCTAATGCTTGAGTGTATCTCCTGGTCATTTCCAATGTGGTATGCCCTAACGCTATCTGTAACTCGAATGGATTAGCTCCATTTCTTAAGAAGCTAATAGCAAAACTATGTCTCAACCTATGCGGTGATAATCTAATCCCTAATCTCTTACCCAAGTTTCGAATAACCAGAGCAATGCCATCTACTGTCATTTTACAATAGCCTTTTCCCAACCATACATACTCCTTTTCTACTGGTCTATGAGCTAAATAATTCCATAATGCTTTCTGTGTCTTGACTCCTATTCTAGCGTATCTTTCTTTATTGCCTTTACCAATGATTTTGATGATGCCTTTCTCAATATTGATATCAGATAAAGTCAGACCTGCAAGTTCAGATAACCTTAAGCCAGTATCCAGAAACATTAAAAGCATAGCCTTATTACGCAGATCATTAAAGCTTCGACCACTAAATGCGTTTAGCAATGTTATTATGATTTCAGATTCTAAACCTTTAACTATTTTATTAGGTAGCTTAGGTTTCTTTACATTCGCCATCGGATTAACCTGTATCAACTCTTCTTCCATAGCCCAGGTAAATAATGCAGATAGACCAATGTAATAGCTCTTAACCGTTGTTGGCGATACCGGCCTATTTGCACGTGTGTTGTTACTATCCCATCTACTGGCTGTATCCTTAAGGTATCCGAGAAAGCTTCTTATCGTTGTGGCGTCGATAGTATTAATCCCGAATTTGGTTAAGAACCATTGGAACTTATCCAGGATATTTTTATAGAAGGATATAGTTGCTGGAGATTTGTTTTCTACCTTACAGGATAACAGAAATCCTTCAATCAAACGGTGTAATGGGATATCTAATTGCGTGTAAGAATCTTGGCTAGTCGAAAGGTGATTTGAATTGATGTTAGCTTCAGAAGGGTTATTGGTGGAGCTGATGGGATTCGAACCCACTACCTTTTGACTGCCAGTCAAACGCTCTCCCGATTGAGCTACAGCCCCACGCCGAAAAGTCTAGCAAAAAGCTCGCTGAAACTCAAACGGCGTTAATGCTTCAGCCGCCGGCCCCAGGCATCCCGCCGCCAATCACCGGCGATAAGTACAAAGTCAGTCAGCCACCAGACACCAAAGCAGCTTAAGGTAACGAGCTTAAGAACCGCCGAGCGAGTTCTTCCGATGTAAAAACGGTCCGCCCCGAATGGCCCAAGGAAAAGAGACAGGAGAAGCGCTACCCGCCAGCTTCTCGGCTTGGGTCTACGCTTGCGGCTAAGCTTAGGCTTCGGTAGGAGTTCAAACTCAGTTTTTGGTCTACGCTTGCGGCTAAGCTTAGGCTTGGGCCTGAGTTCAAGTTCAGCTTTTGGTTTAGGTCCAGATTTAGATCTAGGCATAGATTAATTAGATTCCTGCCACGCCTACCCAGCGCAATATATTACGTAACCCGAAATAACCAAGATAGGCAATTGCCGTATTTTTTATGGTTTTGCCTCCCCAGCACAAGAAGAAGAATTTTACCAGTCCAAAACGCAACATGCCGGCAATGGCTGTAAATGGATAAAAGAATGGATTGAGTATAGCCGACATTAAAAAGACAGCAATCTCACCTCGATGACGTATCCAGTCGACAAACCTGTTAACGAATCTATGATTAAGGTTTTGTACCGCTTTCTGCCCACCCCAACCGCTTATGTAAATGCCAATGCTGCCGACTGCTTCCCCCAGGCCAGACACTATCCCAACCAGAGCCGGGTTTAACACGCTGCCTAAAGTAAAGACGACTAAAATACCGGGTATGGGCACTAAAACCGTAGCGCCGGCCAGAACGCTGATAACAAAAGCGCCAAGGTAACCATAATGTTCAGCCTGCCTGATATAATCCCAGTATAAAACGACAGCAACGCAAAGGGCAACGGTTAGTGCTAACGCCAGACCGCCTATAATATATTCTCGTCTTCTTGAGCGTGCCTTTTCTGAAATCGTCACCTTCGAATACTTTCCTGTTGGGCCGGTTATATCACCTATCTTTAGAGCCGAAATTAGCCTCGAGTAAATCCCGAATTCGCCGCTGAATCTCAGGATTGCTCCAATCGTATTCGTGACCGGGGGCAGTGACACAGTGTGCGAACGCCACCGTTTTACCTCTAAGACGATACCACATCCATTTGAAAGGAGCTGCCATAAGAATTCTAGCCCCAACCCATATATTCCCTTGTACCAGCACGTCAGGCTTGACCCCGTTACCCTCGATCGCTAATGTCCTCTCGGTAATTACCCGCCGGGATTTATACTGGAAAGGAAAGCCCAATTCAATGCTATATACCGGGTAATACTCGCCCAGTCGCTGCAGAACCGAGTTGCCGAAGGCCGCCCCCTGACTTACCCCTATTAAGATGACCTTGATACCATCGACATGTGTAATGATGAATCGCAACCAGGCTGCCATTATATTCGCCTTGGATTCAAAAAAGCGGAACTGTTCTTTCAAGTCCCGCATCTCTTCCTGCCATCCCTCGCCACTGCGGAAATACTGGGTCATAAAGAAACTGTGTCCCATTTCTTGTACAGCGGCTTTTACCCCGACCACTATCCCCCTTTCCCACTCCAGGCATTGGTCCAGGCGGGCATGCCCCCAACCGCCAGGATTATGAACAATAAGTAAGCCTTTGCCCTGGGCTCTAGTACAGACATCTGTAATTTGCCCGGCTAACTTATCAGCCGCTTCCTCACTCTTAATAATTTCCCGAGCCAGACGATAGGCATCTTCCCGTAAATTCATGTCTGCAACCGCAATGTCCGGTGCTCTATTGATACTCCCAGTCTTTAAGGGAAGTTTAATCAATGAGGCACTCCACTGAAAGCATCAACAATGAGATACCTGGCGCTCTTCTCACCCTTTGAATTGGTCCTCTGCTTTATATAGATTGTGTTGCCCTTCTGCCAAACCCACAGGTGATGCCCGCTATGAAGCCATGCCCCTACAGATTGCCTTGAAGGATAAACGAGAAACACCGCCTCTGCCACTCTATTAAGCTCATCCAGAGCTCTATTTGCAGAAGAAATCGACGGCAGGTGTTCCAGCAAATGACTGGCAAAAACGGCCCCAAATGCCTTATCGAAGAACGGAATCTGGGTAACATCGGCAATTAACCCGCGAGGATGTCCTTCGAATGCCCGGCGCGCTATGTCGAGACAAACGTCACCACCACCGTGTGCCGGCATATTTAGCCATCGACGGATTCCGGTGTTACTCCAGGGCCCACCGGCTACCAGCAGTGGCTTGCCAAGTTTGCGGGAGCATGAAACCGCAGCTTTATATCTCTTGTTCTTTTGCGAAATCTCACCGGACCAGACGACTAATTGCCAGACTACTACACCCACCGATATTCCGACCATGCAGAAAAAGAAGATAAACACTTTGCAATTATAGTCCCTTCTAGATTCCCAGAAACCGGAAAAGCGAAGTTAAGCCAAAATAGCCACAAAAAGCTATAAATGAGCTTTTCACTATGTTACCCATTAAAGAGAAAAGGAAGAATTTCCAACTGGGATAGCGGAGCGACGCCATGGCAAAGGTCATCGGCAGATGAAAAGGATTTATGATGGCTGACATAAGGAAGACGGCCAGCGAACCGTGCTTCTGTGCCAGGCTCATAGCTCTATCATAAAAGTTCCTATTTACCCTGTAGGCTAGTTTCTGAGATAGGTCCCTGCTGCCACAACCAATTGTGAAAGTGAGTAGCTGCCCCAGACTGGCCCCCAATCCTGAGATTAAACCTACCACTATAGGTGCACCTATCCCGTATTTAGCGGCCAGGATAGGTGGTAACGTGAAGACTAACAGCCAATATGGAACCGGTATGGCCAGCATGCTCAATAAACTTCCGCCGAGGAAGGCAATTATGAGCATACCTAAAAGGCCATAGGTGGCTAAGGCCGCCATGCCCAGCAGGTAATCTTTGTAGCAGATGGCGACAACACAAAGAGCAATGGTGACCAGTAAAGACAGGACACCAAATGTTATATCTCTTATGGATACCCGAGGCTTAGCTTCTTTCTTTGCGGTTATAGCATCCATTAGTGATGTGTTTTCCGTCTACTTCTACTTAGCTGCCTTGACCTTTTTCTTGGTGCTAAAGCTTAACACATCACCACTGACGCCAACAACCGCCGTCTCTCCGTCTTTTATTTCACCCTGTAGTATTTTGCTCGATAGAGGGTTCTCAACATAGCGCTGGATTGCCCGACGCAGCGGACGCGCTCCGTACGCCGGCTCATAGCCCTCTTTTAACAGCCAGGCTCTAGCTTCATCGTCCAGGTCAAGTTTGATATTCCTATCAGCTAGCCGCTTCTGCACCTCCAGGATTAATAAGTCAACAATCTTCTTCAGGTGCTCTTCAGTAAGCGGCTGGAAAATTATGGTATCGTCTATCCTGTTCAAGAACTCGGGCCGAAAGGCTTGCTTGAGCTCCTTTTCTATATCACTTTTCAGCTTCTGCTGCTCATCTCCCTCCTGGCGAGAGAAGCCGATAGCCTGGCGCTTGAACATCTCAGTGCCCAGATTGCTGGTCATTATCACCACGGTATTTTTAAAGTCGACCGTTCTGCCATGGCCGTCAGTCAGCCTACCATCCTCCAGTATCTGCAGCAGAATTTTAAGAACGTCAGGATGCGCCTTCTCAACCTCATCAAAAAGAATCACTCGAAACGGGCGCCTCCGCACGGCTTCAGTCAGTTGCCCTGCTTCCTCATAACCCACGTATCCCGGCGGTGCACCTATTAGCCGCGATACGGTATGCTTCTCCATAAATTCTGACATGTCTATCCGTATCATGGCATCTTCGTCATCGAAAAGGAATTGGGTCAGAGCCTTGGCCAGTTCCGTCTTGCCGACACCGGTGGGTCCCAGGAACATTAAGCTGCCTATGGGCCTCTTAGGGTCTTTAAGCCCGGCTCGCCCCCGCCGTATAGCCTCAGAGATGACTGAAACTGCCGCTTCCTGATTCACAATCCTGTCATGCAGCCTATCTTCCATGTGCATTAACTTTTCAGCCTCACCTTCCAGCATCCGGGACACGGGAACACCTGTCCACTTGGAAACCAGCTCGGCTATAGTCTCTTCATCAACAACGCTGTCGATTTTTTTCTCCGTTCGCCACTCGGCCTCTTTCCCATCACGCTCGAGCTCAAGCTTTATCCTTTCTGACTTTAGCTCGGCTGCTTTTTGATAATCGCCTCTCTGAGAGGCTGAGTCTTCCTCATCCAACAGATTTTTTATCTTCGTGTCCAGCTCTTTGATATCCGGCGGCTTGCTTTCCATGTCTATACGCAGCTTGCTTGCTGCCTCATCGATAAGGTCAATTGCCTTGTCCGGTAAAAACCTGTCCGAGATATAACGTTGGCTGAGTTTGGCAGCAGCCACCAGTGCAGAATCATCAATCTTTATCTTATGATGAGCTTCATACCTGGGGCGCAGCCCGCGCAGCATTTCAACCGTCGCCTCGACACTGGGTTCGTTAATAAACAGCGGCTGCAGCCTTCGTTCCAGCGCCTTATCCTTCTCGATATGCTGTCGATACTCGTCGAGTGTAGTGGCACCGACGCATTGGAGCTCGCCGCGAGCCAGAGCCGGCTTCAACATGTTGCTGGCATCGATAGCCCCTTCGGCAGCTCCGGCACCAACTACAGTATGCAGCTCGTCAATAAATAGGATAATCTCACCGCTGGCCTGGCGGACCTCATCCATAACCGCCTTCAGCCTTTCCTCAAATTCCCCACGGAACTTACTGCCGGCAACCAGCGCTCCCATATCAAGACCGATGACCCTCTTATTTTTAAGGGAATCGGGTACGTCACCGACGGCAATCTTCTGGGCTAAACCTTCGGCAATGGCCGTTTTACCGACGCCGGCCTCACCGATAATAACCGGGTTATTCTTGGTGCGCCGGGTCAATATCTGCATTACCCGCTTTATCTCCTCGTCGCGACCAATAACCGGATCGAGCTTGCCCTGGCGGGCTAACTCGGTAAGGTCACGGCCATACTTCTCCAGAGAGCGATACTTGCTCTCAGCGGTGGGACTGTCCACACGATGACCACCTCTAATATCTTGAAGCGCCCGGTAAATTTTCTCGCGGTCAATGCCGAACTCTTTCAAAATTGCTGCTGACTCCCCTCTGTCGTCCCCGGCAATAGCAATCAGCAGGTGCTCGGTGCTGATGAAATCATCCTTAAGCCGGTCGGCCTCATGCGCCACACTATCCATAAGCCCGGCGATCCTGGGAGTGACATAAATTTGCGCCGACTCATTCGTCGCTTTGGGAGCACGCGCCAGACTATCTTCAACTCGCGCCTTAATTGCCTCCACATTGGCACCCAGCTTATCCAATATCTGCGAGGTCAAACCATCCTTCTGCTCCAGCAAGGCCAGTAAGATATGCTCCACGTCCCACTGGACATGGTGATAACGACTGGCAATGCCCTGCGAAGCGGCCAGTACCTCCCTGGCCTGTTCAGTAAATCTTTCAGGTTTCATATTATCTACTTCTTCTCCCCAAATTCTTCCTTAACCAGCTTACCTCTATAACTGGTAACATAGGAGCATTCAGGCCCCTGGCATTTATCTACTTTGGGCCTTATTTTCCTATCGACTTTATAGTTTTTGTCCTCAACGGCTTTCTGCTTATAACGACCGTACCAAACACATTTTGTCGACCAATCCTTGTACACCATTATAGTGACGAAGTCGTCTACCAAATCACATTTAATAGTCGTTGCCGTAATCTGCCACTTGGCAGGCTGTAATTTTGTTTTGGTCCTAGGCATTATTAATTCCCTTCTTTTCCCTCTCTGTTTCCCCCATCTCCACCTGTTTTAACTGTTCAATTTCAGATTCCATTTCCTTAATCCGGTGTTGCATCTCCACCATTTTATGGGCCATGCGTATTACCACTTCCACTCCGGCTAGATTAATTCCCAGATCTCCCATCAAGGTTTTGATATGACGCAGGCGTTCGATATCGGCTTCCGAGTAGTAGCGAATGTGCCCTTTGGAACGATAGGGTTGCACCAGGCCAATACTTTCATAATATCGTAAAGTGTACGTCTCAATGCCCACTATTCGAGCCGCAATACTTATCACATATCTAGGTTCTAAATTCGCCGAATTCATTTCTATCTTATCACCTCAATAATACCATGACAATACCTAGTTGGGACGATATGTTCTTAGCTGCTCGAATAGCTGCCTCTCCTGCGGCGTTAATCTTGTCGGCAGCAGCACCTTTACCTTAGCAAATAAATCACCACGGGAGGAATCGTTCAGGTGCGGCATACCTTGTCCGGCTAGCCGAAATACCTTCCCATTTTGAGTTTCCGGCGGCACCTTTAAAGCTACCTTCCCTTTCAGTGTGGGGACTGCCACCTCGCCGCCAAGCATGGCGGTTACCAGGGGTATAGCTATCTCGGTATGGAGGTCGTCAACTTTGCGCTCAAAGACTTGATGAGGCAGCACCCTGACTATCAGATAGAGGTCACCTTTAGACCCGCCGTAGTCCTGGCTGCCTTGACCGGCAATCCGCACCTTAGAGCCGTCTCCGACCCCGGGTGGAATCTTTACTTCAAGCCGCCTGGGTTTCAACAGCCTGCCGGAACCTCCGCAGGTAGTGCAGCGCGCCCGACCCACCCTGCTGGTGCCACCACAGGTTGGGCAAGCTTCTTCAGACTGAAGCTGAATGACACGCTTTGTACCCTGATAAGCTTCTTCCAGAGTTACGTCTACAGGATGCTCTATGCTCCTAGGCCTGGCAGCTCGGCGAGCTGTACCCGCACCTGTGCCAAAGCCCTGAAAAGCACCACTGAATATGTCCCCTAAATCACCCAAGTCACCAAAATCAAAGGTTGTGTAGGCCCCACCTTTGCCGAAATCCCGTTGAGCCCCCTGGCTGGCTTTGGCAAACTGCTCGGCATTTTGCCATTGGTCTCCAAACCGGTCGTACTTCTTTCGTTTCTCCGGGTCGGAAAGCACCTCATGCGCTTCGTTTATCTCTTTGAACCTTGTTTCGGCCGATTTGTCCCCGGGATTGACATCCGGATGGTATTTCCGGGCAAGCCGACGGTAAGCCTGCTTTATCTCCTTTTCAGTGGCAGTACGGCTTACGCCCAAAATTGCATAGTAATCTTTTTTCGGCATAACCTTCACCCTCGACTTTTAGCTATATTATAATAACATTTATAAGTATTGTCAAGTAATTACTACATTATATTTACTACAAATATATGATATTACTTCACAATATTTATTAGGTATATCTCAGATAGTGTTGATTTCTAGGTTCTGCAAATTGATTGCCAGATTTCAAGTAACTGTTCGACTATACGAGCTGTAGCCCCCCATATCACTCTCCCCTCATATTCGTAGGAGTAATTGACAAAAACCTGACCACCAAAAGTGTATCGCTCTTTTTTTCTGTTAGCCTTGTGCAGCAGTGCTGAGACAGGTATGCTAAAAATTTCGCTTATCTCGTAAGGGCTTAAGATAAACTTGTAGGGATAGGGGATAAAAGCTACGAAGGGTGAGATATTATAACCTGATGTTGTCGTTGGAGTATCGTCCAGCTCTCCCACAATTTCCGCGTCCTTAGCTTTCAGCCCGATCTCTTCCCGGCTCTCCCTGAGGGCTGTATCCTGAAGCGTAGTATCATCCTTGCTTCGCGCGCCACCGGGAAACGATACCTGCCCTTTGTGATGCGGCACCAGGTCGCTCCGCTGGGTAAAGAGTATGTGGAATTCCCTGTCTTTACAGAAAATTGGAATAAGGACTGCGGCTTCAGTTAGCCCCATGCTGTTTAAACCAGTCCTCTGCCGCGAAGCTAAAGCCTGTATGAGTTTCTCTTTCATTCAACAATGCATCATACATCAGTACTATGGGCAAAACAAACTCTGCAGTTTGACACTGTCATGAAAATATCCGTCATTCTGAGGGAGCAAAAGCGACCGAAGAATCTAGCTTAACCCAGACTCAATGAAGTTAACACTGGATCCTTCGCTTCGCTCAGGATGACATTAGAACTTTGCCAAGCAATTTTACAGCTTCGACGGGATAGCCTATTTAAAATTTGCTAAGAAATTGACCTATCAGTTATACTGAAATGTTGAGGTCTGTTTTAATATGGCCAACAATCGAGATTATTATAAGCTACTTGGAGTTCCGAGAAACGCCAGTGATGGGGAAATCAAAAAGGCTTTCCGAAGGTTAGCCTTCAAATATCATCCCGACCACAACCGCGAGCCGGATGCCGAAGAGAAATTCAAAGAGATAAACGAGGCCTATGAAGTCCTCTCCAATGCTGAAAAGCGTGCCTCCTATGACCGCTTCGGCAGCGTAGCCACCGCCGATTTGTTCGGTTTCGAGGATATTGGTTTTGGCGGCTTGGGTGACATATTCGACGCTTTCTTCGGCGCTACTACGACCAGAGCCCAACGCCGTTCCCCTCAAAAAGGGGGCGACCTGCGGGCTAATTTGACTCTCTCTTTCGAAGAAGCCGTATTCGGTGCCAGCAAGGAATTAGAAACCTGGCGAATCGAAAACTGCTCTATATGTCACGGTGTCGGCAGCCAGCCCGGGACAAATCCGCAAAAATGTCCAAACTGCAACGGCAATGGCGAAGTTCGTCGAATTCAGCAAAGCCTTTTCGGGCGTTTTGTTCATGCTGCCACTTGCCCGCACTGTAAAGGCGAAGGCACGCTTATTAACAACCCTTGCCGTCAGTGCAAAGGCAGCGGCAAGGAAAGAGTAAAACGCAAGCTCACGGTAACCGTTCCAGCAGGAATAGACGAAAACTATCAGATGCGCCTTAGTAATGAAGGTGACGCCGGTAAATATGGCGGCTCTCCGGGCGATATCTACGTCAATTTCTCCGTGAAGCCCCATAAATTCTTTGTCCGTAAAGACTATGACGTCTTCTATGAGTTGCCTGTCAATTTCGCTCAAGCTGCCCTGGGGGATAACATAGAAGTGCCGGCACTTGACGGCAAGGTGACAATGAAGATACCGCCGGGCACTCAGACTGGAAAGACGTTCCGTATCAAGGGCAAAGGTGTTCCGCACCTTCATGGCCGGGGTAAGGGAGACCAGTTGGTGGTGGTCCGGGTGGTAACGCCACAATCTATGGACGCCGGTCAGCGCCGGCTTATTGAAGAATTGGCCAAAACCTTACCAGCCGCTAAAACATCTGAAATTGACGACCAGGAAATCGTCGAGTAGACGGAAATATACCCGTTAGACTCAAGCAATTGATTCAGGCTTCAGACCGTTCTTGAAACGCGTCGATATCTCAGCCGGCGGCAGAGACTCGAATAATACGCTGTACACCAAATTCACAATCGGCGCTTCCAGGTTCACTCTGGCGGCCAATCGGTGAGCAGCCACAGCGGTATCGACGCCCTCAGCCACCTGTGACATGGACTTGATTATATCGCTTAAAGGTCTTCCCTTGCCCAGTTCATAGCCTACGTAGTGATTACGGCTCAACGGGCTGTTACCGGTTGCTATTAGGTCCCCCAGGCCAGCCAGTCCATAAAAGGTGTCTGGTCTGGCTCCCAGGGCTATCCCCAGCGAAACAACATCCTTCCAGCCTAAAGTTATAAACGCCGCTTTAGCGTTGTTGCCCAGGTTTAGGCCATCCATAATTCCAGCCCCTACGGCAATCACATTCTTCAGGGCACCACATAGCTCGACGCCGATAATGTCATCGCTGACAAAAACGGTAAAATCAGGTGAGTCCAGTAGTCCCTGCACCTGTCTGGCAACCTCTATATCTCGGCTGGCTATCACCGACGTAGCCGGTAAGCCTTGCTTAATCTCCGTGGAAAGATTCGGTCCGGATAGAGCACATATCCTGTCCTGAGAAACAGAGCTAACCTCATCTGCGATGACCTCTGACATTCTTTTACCGGTTTCTGCTTCCAGCCCCTTAGCTGCGCTGACCAATATTGCCGAAGGAATAAAATGAGGATTGCTCAACCTCAAATTCTGCCTCATTCGTTGAGCCGGTACGGCGCAGATAACAAACTCAGCGGCACCCAACGCTTCTTCAATACTGCCGGTAAAGGAAAGGCGCTCGCTGTAGTCCCCTTCCGATAAGACCTCTTCTCTCAGCTCGCCGGCTCTGGACTCAGTCCGTGCCCAAACGGAGACCATAGCTCCTTTTACCGCCAACAACCTGGCCAGGGTATTGCCCCAGGTAGTAGAACCGATAACAGCAACTTTGGACATAAAAACTACTCCTCAAAAAAGGCAGAGAATTTTCACGCAGATTCGAAGCAGCAAATCACAGGGCTATCTTATTAGGGCCCTGGTCCATCCGGCTCTCGGTTCCAGTCTGCAGTCTGCTTATATTGCTCCGATGCTGATAGACAATCAAGGCGGCAGCCAATACGCTGTAGATTAAATAGACCGGTGGAGATGCGTCAGTTAATGTCATTATGATAAACAGGCATAGTATACTCAACGAGCCGAGTATGGTACCCAGGGACATGTATTTGCTCAGTAAAACCGTTATTATCAAAATAAGGCCGCCGAAGAGGCCGACTACCGGCCAGATGGCAAACCAGCTGCCATAATAAACAGCCGCGCCTTTACCGCCACGGAATTTGATATATATTGACCAGTTGTGTCCCACCATTACCATCAACGCGGTTATGACCTGACCCCATCGCCAATCCAGAGTGAAGCCGGCTATGGAGAGTACGCCGTCACCTATGATGAACCTGGCCAATACCACCGGCACAATTGCCTTAGCCAGGTCGAGAGCCATGGTTATAACTCCCGCCTTGAATCCTACAACACGCAACACGTTGGTGCCGCCAATATTACCGCTGCCGCGCTTGGAAATATCAATCCCCGCCATGCGCTTACCGATTATCAAGGCAACCGGTATGGCACCGGTAAAATAACCAATCAGCGCCACAAGAACGAACTTAGCCACTATCATGAATTGTCACCCCGCTTTTTGAAGCTTTCTCCTTGGTGCCCTCCTAAAAAGGAGCCGCACCGAGGTGCCGGAAAACCCAAAGGTTTGCCGGAGTTTATTCTCCAGATATCGTTGATAGGAAAAGTGCACCAGTTCCGGGTCGTTAACCAGAAGCGTGAAACTGGGCGGTCTGATGCCGGCCTGGTAGGCACGAAAAACTTCGAGTTGCTTTAAGCCTTTTCGGGGCCGCGTATGGGCCATAACCGCTTGCTTTATAAATTTATCCACTACCGGGTCAGACAATTGCTTTTGCCCTTCCCGCCAGACCTCCATGGCCTTGGGTATCACCTCATCTACTCCGCGCTTAAATTTAGCCGAAACGAAAAGAACAGGTGCGTGAGACATAAACTTCAGCTTTTGCTGAACTTGCTGAAAGTATACTTCTTTGGGCTGCTCGGAGACAAGGTCGCATTTATTAATCACCAGTACCATACCTTTGCCCGACTGCTTGATATATCCGGCAATATGCACGTCCTGAGCAGTAATGAATTCGGTGGCATCCGTAACCAACAGTGCTACATCGCACCGATTAATAGCACGTAACGCTCGAATCAAGCTGTAATATTCTACCCCGATAGACATACGTCCACGTCGCCTTATACCGGCGGTATCTATTAACAGCAGCTCCTGCCCCCGGAAATTGAAAACAGTATCCACAGCGTCCCGTGTTGTACCCGGCGTCTGGTCCACGATAGCTCTGGCCTTACCGACAATAGCATTCAATAACATCGATTTCCCCACATTTGGCCGGCCGACAATAGCCAGTTTAGGCCTGTCTGAATCAGCAAGACTTTCCGAAACCTCGGGAAGAAGAGGAGTTATCAATTGCCAGAGCTCGTTTATACCCCGATTATGCTGAGCGCTAACAGCCAGTGGAGTGCCGACACCTAACTGATAGAAATCACCTAATTGGGTTTCCCATTTAGTGTTATCCGCTTTATTCGCTACCAAAACGACCGGCTTACTGGAGATACGAAGCAGGTCAGCTATCTCGCAGTCGGCAGCAATCACCCCATCGCGAACGTCCACCATAAAAATAATGACATCAGCTTCGGCTATGGCTACCTCGGCCTGTTCTTTAACTTTCTGGGCCAGCGAAGAGCCCGGCCTCAACTCTAGGCCGCCGGTATCAACCAGAGTGACCTCATGCCCCTCCCTGGAAACATCGGCAAAGACGCGGTCACGCGTCGTCCCCGGCAAGTCTTCGACCACAGCCACCGACTCGCCTGCCAGGCGATTAAACAGTGTCGACTTTCCGACATTGGCTCGACCAACTATAGCTACAACGGGTTTCATATAATTTCTCTCTCGAAATGATTGCTGCAATAAAGCATACCACTGGTTAGCGGGCGCGTCCAACTTTGCCGAACATCTCAATCAGCAGCGCTTTTTGCAGGTGAAGCCTGTTTTCTGCCTGGTCAAAGACCACTGAGCGTGGGTCTTCCAGTATTCCAGCAGCAACCTCCTCCCCATGATGAGCTGGCAGAGGATGCATGAATATAGCGTCCTTCCTGGCTAAAGATAATAATCGGGCGTCAACCTGATAGTGCGCGAAGGCTTTGCGGCGTATGGCGGACTCAACTTCCTGCCCCATGCTCGTCCACACATCGGTGTAAACGACATCCGCGTCCTTAACCGCTTGCTCAGGCTTATCAGTTAATAAGATCCGGCTGCCGCTGTGAGCGGCTAAACCTTTGGCCGTCTGCAATATCTCGTCCTTGACCCCATAGCCGGGTGGAGAGGCGATGCGAAAGTTAATCCCCGTAGATGCAGCCGCCAACAGTAAACTGTTAGCCACATTATTACCATCGCCGATAAAAGCCAGTGTTAAGCCCTTAAGCTTCCCCTTTTTCTCCCGAATAGTCATTACATCAGCCAAAGCCTGGCAGGGATGTTCCGAATCTGAAAGAGCGTTAATTACCGGCACAGTCGAGTGGCTCGCCAGGGCTTGCAAAGTCTGGTGAGCAAAGGTGCGGGCTATGATGCCATGTACGTAGCGGCTGAGCACCCGGGCTACGTCAGATACCGGCTCTCGCTTGCCCAGCCCTACCTCGTCGGGCGATAAGTAAAGGCAATAGCCGCCTAGTTGATGTATTGCCACTTCAAAGCTGACCCTTGTCCGCAAAGACGGTTTCTCGAACAATAGAACTAGTATCTTGCCGGACAACGACTGCGGTGCCGGCCCCTGTTTGATTTTCAAGGCTTGAGCGATGATTTTCTCGACTTCCGCAACGCTTAAATCAGCTACCGAAAGCAGGCCTTTTTTGTTCATTTCTAAACTGCCTATCCAGATGAGCAAATAGTATACCACGGCTGTCAACTTGATATATAATGAACCTGCGCCTTTATTTATGTCATTCTGAGGGAACGAAGCGAACGAAGACACTAGCTTGGGGAAACTCTCCGAGGCCGGAAGGCTAGCCAGATTCTTCGCTACGCTTAGAGTGACAAACTATCAAAAGATTTCAAGAGTTTAGAACTTGGCCAAAGAAAAACCACTCCTGCTTCTCTTCGACGGAAATGCTCTGGTCCACCGGGCTTTCCACGCCATCCCTCCGCTGACCATATCCAAGACCGGGGAAATGGTCAATGCCGTCCAGGGCTTCGCCAGCACCTTGCTCAAGGTGCTGAATGAAATCAAGCCAACCCACTGGGCTATTGCCTTCGACCGTCCCGGACCGACCTTCAGACATGAAAAATTCGAGGACTACAAAGCCCAGCGCCCCAAAGCCCCCGAAGAGCTTATCAGCCAGATACACCGGGTCCATCAACTGGTAGATACCTTCCATATTCCCACCTTCGAAATCGATGGTTACGAGGCTGATGACGTGCTGGGTACACTGAGCCGGCAGGCCGAAAAGCAAAACGTAGACACCCTGGTAGTTACCGGCGACAACGATATGCTCCAGCTTGTATCTCCCAGCACTAAAGTAATGTCGCCGAAGCGAAGCTTCAGCGATACGGTAATCTATGACGAGGCTGGCGTCGAAGAGAAATACGGCATATCTGCCAGTCAACTAGCTGACCTCAAAGCCCTCACCGGCGACCCCTCGGATAACATACCGGGTGTACCCGGCATCGGCGACAAGACAGCCGCCAAGCTACTGCGCCAGTTCAGCAGCCTCGAGGGAATCTACGCCCACATTGACCAAGCGACCCCTGAAAGGTTACAGACCTTGCTGCGCGACTATAAAGACCGGGTTCTTCTAAATAAAGAGCTGGCCACAATAGTCACCGATGTGCCTATAACCTTAAATCTGGATGCTTGCCATGTCACCGCCTACGATAGAAATCAGGTGGTTGAACTCTTTCGCGAACTGGGATTCGTCCAGTTGCTGTCCAGGCTGCCCGAGGAGATAGAAAAGGAATCAGCTTTAGTTCCCGCCAAGCCCATAATTAGCAAGGACTACCACATAATTAGCACCGACCGGGATTTGGATAAGCTTATCAGCCAGCTGCTGGCTGCCAAAGAATTCGCGGTTGACCTGGAGACTTCCGCCAAAGAAGTTATGGCTTGTGAGCTCGTCGGCATCTCACTATCATTAACGCCGGGTGAAGCCTACTACATACCGTTGGGACACCGCGGGCTAAGCCAGATATCCCAGCTGCCGCTAACTCAAGTTACTGCCAGGCTTAAGCCGGTGCTTGAAGATGCCAAAATCCCCAAAATAGCTCAAAACGGCAAATTCGATATGACGGTACTCGCTGAATACGGCATAAAGCTGGAGAACCTGGCTTTCGACACCATGCTTGCCGCCTATTTACTGGGTGAAAAATCCCTGGGGCTTAAAGCGTTGGCTTTCAATAGACTGGGAGTGGAAATGACGCCCATTACCGATTTAATCGGCAAGGGACCCAAGCAGCTCTCTATGGCGATGGCGACTATTGAAGAGGTGGCCGACTACGCCTGTGCCGATGCCGATATTACCCTCAGGCTCAAAAGTGTGCTTGATACAGAGCTGCGAGAAGAGGGATTGTGGCAGCTTTTCAGCGAAGTGGAGATGCCTTTAGTCCCGGTGCTGGTATCTATGGAAAGAAACGGTGTGGCTATAGACGTTGAACTACTGCAGGATATGTCCCACAGCCTGGGAAGGGATATGCTGAGGCTGGAAGCAGAAATATACAACAGCCTCGGCCACAGGTTCAACATAAACTCGCCACAGCAAATGTCCATAGTCCTTTATGAAGAGCTAAAGCTTGACAAGCCTCGCAAAACGAAGAGCAGCTCCACCAAAGCTGCAATGCTCGAAGAGTTAAAAGGGGCTCATCCCATCATTGAACTTATCCTGCAATACCGCCAGCTAGCCAAGCTGAAGTCAACTTATACGGATGCCTTCTGCGCGCTGGTAAACCCCAAGACCGGCAGGCTCCATACCAGCTTCAACCAGACCGGTACCACCACCGGCCGGCTTTCCTCCAGTGAGCCCAATATGCAGAACATACCCATAAGAAGCGAATTAGGCGGCAAAATCAGGCAGGCTATCATCGCTGAGCCTGGATGGCAGCTTCTGTCCGCCGATTATTCTCAAATCGACCTCAGGGTGTTGGCCCACATCTCACAGGACCCAGAGCTTATCGCTACCTTCCTACGGGATGAAGACGTTCACACCGCTACCGCCTCCCGCATCTTCAACGTCCCCGAGGACAAGGTGACCACAGAGATGCGCCGGGTAGCTAAGACCGTCAACTTCGGCGTCATCTACGGCATGAGCGACTACGGTCTGGAGCAGGCCACCAGTTTCAGCCGTCAGGAAGCCTCTGGGTTTATAAGTGCCTACTTCGAGAAATATCCTAAGGTCAGAGAATATATCGAGAACACCAAGACTCAGGCCAGGGAGCTGGGGTACGTGCAGACGGTGATGGGCAGGAGACGCTATATTCCCGAACTCAAATCCCCTAACGGGCAGGTAAGACAAGCTGCCGAGCGAATGGCAATCAACATGCCGGTACAGGGAACATCAGCCGATATCATCAAAATCGCCATGGTCAACATCCACCGCGAGATGGAAGAGCACAACATGCGATGCAAAATGACGCTTCAAGTGCACGATGAACTGCTTTTCGAAGTGCCACCTGAGGAAACAGACCGGATGAAAGAGCTGGTATCCCGAATAATGCCGCAAGCCTTAAAGCTCAGCGTGCCGCTAAAGATTGACATCAAGGTAGGCAAAAACTGGGCCGAGATGGGATAAAGTAAGAATCAACCATATCAGAAGAATCTGATAGGTTTTCAGAGCCTCTCCCGTAGCTCTTTGGCTGCTTTGGTGAGCGCGGGGTCAGTGGATATTTCAATGCACTTATCTAAATCAGCCCTTGCTTGCTCCACATCACCCTTCCTGTTATAGGCGAAACCACGATTAAAGTACACCTTGGCCAGGTTCGGGTCCAGCTCAATCGCCTTGTTGAAGTCAGATATGGCTGCGTCGTACCCTTTTTTATCACTATACATAAGGCCACGGTTGTCATATGCCACAGCCAGCTTCGGGTCTAATTCGATAGCTTTACTATAATCAGCGATGGCCCTGTCATACTGCATCTGGCCGGCATAAGCCAGCCCCCTGTTGTTATAAGCCATGACAAACCCCGGGTTAAGTACAAGCGCCTTGTCATAATCCACGACAGCCGTTTGAAATTGCCCTTTTCCAAGGTACACATTACCACGGTTGTAATAGAACTCGGCATTTTTTGGATCCAGCTCAATGGTTTTGTCAAAGTCGGCAATGGCTTCGTCGAACCGACCTTTCGTTTGATAGATAAGCCCACGGCCGTTATAGCCGCCGGCAAGCTGTGGGTCGAGCTCAATCGCCTCACTGTATTCCGCGATGGCTTCATCGTATTGCCCTTGGTTATAGTATTCATTACCTTTGTTGACATGTTGTTGAGCCGGACTGGCGCAACCGAACTCTATCATCAAGGTAGCCAGTACTGAGCAAATCGCCAGGATTAGCAATCTTCTGTTTTTCATCCTGATTTCCATTAAATTAGAATTATACCCAGCAAATGTTTAACACACAAGCACTTTAGGCTACAATACGAGTACCTATCAACCGCAATGCGTCTAAAGGTGGTTATCAAACATTGCCCGAACTGCCTGAAGTAGAGACCATAAAGAACGAGCTTTCGCCTCATGTAATCGGCCGGCGATTTACCGACGTCACCATCTGCGATGCCAAGCCGGTGAAACGACCTTCAGTCGATGAGTTCCGCCGTGGATTGATAGGGCAAAGCATAAACGACCTGGAGCGCCGCGGTAAATATCTCATTTTCCGCATCTCCAGTGGCGCCGCGCTGGTTATCCACCTCAAAATGACCGGTGCCCTGCTGCTGAATCCAGAGCAAACTGACCGCTACGCCAGAGTTATCTTTCGCCTTGACGACGGCAGCCAGCTTGTTTTTACCGACCGCAGGCGGCTGGGAGCGCTGTGGCTACTGGAAAATGCACAGGCTGTTATCGGCAAGCTGGGACCTGAGCCGTTAGACCCGGAGTTCACCGCCCAGACCCTGGCTGAGCGACTGCACAAACGGCAGGCACCTATAAAGGCTGTTCTTCTCGACCAGGGATTCATGGCCGGCATCGGCAACATGTACGCCGATGAAGCCCTGTTTGCTGCCAAAATTCACCCGCTGCGGAAAGCCAACAGCCTCTCAACTCAAGAAATTCGAAAACTACACAAAGCGATTGTCGATGTTCTGCAGGCAGCCATTGACAGTAAAGGTGCCAGCGTTGATACTTACAAGCGGCCCGACGGACGGTTGGGCACAGCGCATGACAACTTCCGTGTGGCTCATCGTGGCCGCAAGCCATGCCCTGTCTGCGGCACTCCCATACAGCGGCTTGCCGTTAGAAACCGCGGCAGCTATTTCTGCCCCAAATGCCAGGAGTCATAGATACGCATAGTACGATACAAACAGGGTTGCTTAGTCACCAACAATTTTGCAACTGGACGCGTTATTAACAGGATAAGAATTCTCCAAAATGACCACATAATACCTAGTTAAAGGGATTGACAAATTTGACAAAGATAGTTATATTGAATGCCAAAAGTTTTACTATCTGGGAAAGGAGCCATAGGCCATGGCGAAAACAAGTCCAACGAGAAAAGTGAATAAACCCAAGACCCAGACTCGAAGAGTAGTTAGGCGCGTAGTAGAGGAACCTGAAGAAGTCGAAGTTGTAAGAGTCGAACATAAGGGAACCAGATGGCTGGGGGCAAGTCCCTGGGTAGTAATCATCGGCGTTATTGTACTGCTGCTTATTCTCTTTGTGCCGATGTTTTCTGCAACAAAAACGGTACAAAAAACCGAGACGATAATGGTGCCGGTGCAAAAAGAGAGACAAGAGCAGGTGACAGTTGATGAAACCATTAACGTCTACACGGGCTGGCTCCAGGTGGGAGGGGGAACGATAGAACGCACAGGCTACTACATTGAGTATGACACCTGGGGCAACCCATATTATGTTCCCTATACTTATTACGACAAAGCGGTGGGGACAACGATAACTGTTGACCCGGTCGATCAAGTTGTACAAATGCAACAAACGAGAGGGCCCGACAACACCTGGGTTATCACCCTAACAGACTATGACGGGTCACAGGTCGTGCATAGGGACATAACATCTTATGACTTGACTAAGACCGGGCAAGCTACGGTCAAGGCCAACAAAACTGTGTCCACACCATATACTGAACAGGTGCCTCAGCAAGTAACCAAAGACGAGCAGATCAAGGTTCGCGTTAATCTGATAAACCTGATATTCGGCAATTATTAGTCTCATCCCAGGGTGGACTTATAGCCATGCCCTGAGCTCCTATTATGTACAGCTTGCAATGCCTCCGTTTCAGACGGATAGTTATATTAGTTCATTCATAAATAATATAATGCTCCACTTTTAAGCGAAGCGCCGAGTCCCTAATCAATTTTAAGAAGTTCCCAGCTTGGCCAAAGCCATTTTCAGCCGCTTAAGGCACCGCTCCTTATCTAACACCTCCATGGTTTGAAACAAAGGCGGCGCTGCTGTCCTCCCCGTAACCACCACCCGCAGCAGGCCAAAAAACACGCCGGTCTTCAATTTGAGCTCATCGGCTAACGGCCTGAAAACAGCCTCCAGAGAAGCTGCATCCCAATTCTTCAAATCATTCATCTTATCAGCTGAAACCCGGAGGCTTTTAAGGGCTTCCTCTTTATCGATTTTGCCCAATAACAGCCCCGCATCATATTCCAGTTTATCTACGAAGAAAAAATCGCTTAACTGTGGCACCTCTGCTAGAGTCCTGGCCCGCTCCTGAACCAGGGGTATAATCCGGCCTATGTAGCTAACGTCTAATGGACGTTTGACTTCAGACGGCAAACCTTTCTCTAAAAAGGACATGGCTCTGCGCGTAAATTCTTCCAAACTCAAGCCCCTGAGGTAAACCCCGTTCATCCATTCCAGCTTGTCTTTATTAAACACAGCGGCAGTCGTGCTTATTCGCTCCAAAGAGAAATGCTTTACTATCTCGTCCGGCGTTAAAAGCTCCGTCTTGTCATCCAATGACCAGCCAAGCAAAGCTAAAAAGTTAAACATCGCTTCGGGCAAGTAGCCCTGCTCTTTGTACTCAATTATAGACGTGGCTCCGTGCCGCTTGCTCAACTTCGACCTGTCCGAACCCAAAATCATAGGCAGATGGGCAAACTGAGGCGGCTGCCAACCGAGGGCTTGGTAAAGCAGGACATGACGGGGCGTGCTGGATAGCCATTCATCGGCCCTGAGAACGTGTGAAATCTCCATCAGGTGGTCATCCACGATATTGGCCAGATGATAGGTAGGATAACCGTCAGATTTAAGTAGAACGAAATCGTCCAGCGTGCTGTTTTCAAATACTATCTGCCCGCGCAGCAAATCATCGAAAGAAGTCTGGCCCTCCAGTGGTGACTTGAAACGCACCACGGGGATAGTCCCGCTCGCCTCCTGTTCAGCGCGTTCCTTTTCTGTAAGATTGCGGCAGTGGCGGTCATAGCCCGGTGGCTGCTTTCGCTTCATCTGCTCCTGGCGCATCGACTCCAGCCGCTGTGGAGAGCAATAGCAACGGTAAGCAAGCCCGTTGTTCAGTAGCCTGTCAGCCGCTTCACGATACAGTTCTAACCGCTGTGACTGGAAATAGGGGCCTTCGTCCCAATCAAGCCCCAACCAGTGCAGGCTATCCAGAATAACATCCGTGGCGCCTTCAACCATACGAGCGACATCGGTGTCCTCGATACGCAAAATAAAAACGCCGTGATTATGCCGAGCAAAGACCCAGTTAAATAGGGCGGTCCTGATATTGCCTAGATGGGGGTGGCCGGTTGGGCTGGGAGCGAATCGGACCCTAACATTTTTTTCAACCATAACTAGCCTGGCCTCGAGCATAAGGCCCGGTTAAAACCAACTGTCTTACAGGCAGCTTAACCACGTAAGTATCAGCAATCTTATCCTGTATTCCCTGCTTGCGACCATCAAACGCTACCCAGATGAAGCCGATGAACAGCGTTATCGCCGAGACGACGTATCCTAAACAACGACGTACCGCACATTGCCACTTAACTGGAGAACTGTCGGTTCTAATGACCTTTATCCCCACAGCCATCTTACCCGGCGTCTGACCCCGCCATACCCAAAAACCCAGCCAGTAAACAATTGATACGACTATACCGGTTGTCAACCATATTGCGGGAGCCGGAAAAAAGAAGGCTAAAACTCCAACAAAAGCGCCTAAAATTAAGAGGTCAATGACACCTGCCCCCAGTCTAATCCAGAAGCCAGCGTACTCTAAGGCAAACTCTTTTGGCTTCTTCTCCAACCTTGATTCCTTCCAAAAACGCTAGCTCGCCGGCATATCGCTGGATTTACTTAGGGTAACAAGTCATTTCATAAGATTTAAGTCATTAGAAAAATATTATGGAAAGATGCGGCGAATGCCTAACAGATTATTACGAAATCCCTATTTTTTGGTGAGGATACGATACATACCTTCGAGGTCGCTCAATCTTCGCCTGAGCCTCTCAGTTAGCTGTTCAGCCTGTTTAACGGCGTTCTTCACATCTTCCATATCGGTTTGGATTTTAAACAGCAACTCATTCCTTCGAACGGCGGAGTCAGCTTCAAAGGTCTCCAGATTGCCGAATTCACCGGTCTTATCCATTAGCTGCGAATATAATTCGCCCTCACGCCCCATCTGGTCCTTCTTTATCTTTTCGAAAGGTTTATCTGCGCCCTTCATATTGAGTACCTCTCTTCAAATACAATTTAACACATTATCTATGCATTAAGCAATAGCAGCTCGTAAATAGTTAGCCCTTTGTCCCTGATATCAATACCATGGCCTGTTTCAAGTCCGGAGGTAGCTCACAGGTGAATTCTCGGTACTGCCCGCTGGCCGGCATGCAGAAACCCAGTCGATAAGCATGGACGAACTGCCGCTTAACATACGGCGACCTGACGCCGTATACGGCGTCGCCGACTACCGGATAACCGATAGCTGATAAATGGACTCTTATCTGGTGGGTACGGCCGGTCTCGGTAGTGATATCAAGCAAAGTGTAGCCATTTAGATATTCCTTAACCTTATATCCGGTCCTGGCTTGTCTGCCGCTGGTAACGACCGCCATACGTTTGCGATTAGACGGGTCACGGCCGAGAGGAGCATCGATAATACCCTGACCGGGGGTCAGCTTACCTTTGACTAAGACCAGGTAACCTTTTGACACTGACCGGTCTTTGAATTGATTAATCAGATACTGCTGGGCGCGACTATTCCTGGCAATAATCATCAACCCTGAAGTATCTCTGTCCAAACGGTGAACTATGCCCGGCCGCATAGCGTCGCCAAAGCCAGCCAAATCGGGGCAGCGCGCTAAAAGGGCATTGACCAGCGTATGAGAGGTGTGTCCCGGAGACGGATGAACGACCAGCCCGGCCGGCTTGCATATCACCAGCAGGTCATCATCTTCATAAATCACATCTACCGGAATAGGTTCGGCAGCCAGCGAGACTTTTTCGGGAGGCGGCAAAGCAACGTAAATCTTGTCACCAACGCTCAATTTCTGGCTTGGTCTGGCTGCAAAGTCATTGACCAAAATAAAGCCCTGTTTGATTAGTTTCTGAAGAATAGAGCGGGATAATTCAGGGTATTCTCCAGCTAGATATTTATCCAGGCGAACTGATGACTCAGTGACCTGAAGTATTTTAACTTCCGGCTTTGGAGGAACTACCATCTGCCTTTCTAAATGTCAAAAATATAAAAACAACCAGCGCTATACTGCCAACTGTTATGGCTGAGTCAGCGACATTAAATGACGGCCAGTGATAATCATGCCACAGGCGAACATCAATGAAGTCGGTAACATAACCGAAACGAAAACGGTCTATCAGATTGCCTATGGCACCACCAAAAACCAGGCCCAGAGCCGAAACACCCAACAAATTGGACTTAGAAAAATAGCGATAGAACAATAAAATAGCTACTACTCCGACTACGCCGATAAGAGTTAGCAGAAAAGCCCGGTTTACAAAAAGGCCAAATGCCGAACCGGTATTTCGCACATTGGTCAGGCTCAGGCAACCAAAAATAGGCACCGATTCATAAAGAGCAATGTTAGACCTGACCCACAGCTTGGTTATCTGGTCTAAGGCAACTACGCAGGCGGCAATGATGAGGAATAACCCTCCCCGCCACCCGCTACCTTGTCGTTCTACCTCTGGCATCCTTCGCCTGGCTGGCTTTACATTTGAGACACAAGCTCGCCTGAGGCAGTGCCTCAAGCCTGGCTAGCTCTATTGGCTGACTACATATGTCACATATATTATAGATGCCAGCTTCATATTTTTTGATAGCGTATTCCACCTCAGCCAGAGCGTCATTCAGACGTCTCTCCAGAGCCAGCCTCTTCTCCAACTCAAAAGCTTCAGTAGCCCCTTCATCCCTCTTGCCGAAAGGACTGCCTTCACGCTGCTCATCGGCAGATTTCTCCTCAACCTTCAACCTCTGAAGCTCAGATTTCAGACGTATCTGCTCTTTTTTCAAACGCTCATGGAGCTCAGTAAGATTAGCCATCTCACAAAACCAGTATCGATTGCTGCGCGAACTATTCTAGCCCACGCCAGATACGAAAGCAAGCTAGTCAAGCATCATACGCAGCTGTCGTATGGTGCTTACTGCTTGACCACGCCAGTGATTATTCGCGAATATGAAAGTCTTTTCGGCAAGGCTATTTAATTTGCTAATCCGCGGCAGCCATCCATTCAACTCCTCGGCTGAATACGTGTAATCATATCTTTCATAAGCGTACTGATGCTGCCACCACTTAGCCACGTTACGCCCATGAAAACGCACGTAGCCTACGTCGCTGGTAACCTCAGCTAAAGGAGGTAACAGCTTGGGTAGCTGCGGTTCATCGACGCAGCAGAAACCAATGTTATGCTTTCGCAGCCAATCAAAGACTTCCGGCTTCAACCACTGAGCGTTTCGAAATTCGACCACCAGTGGTAAACCTTTCAGCCATTCACGAAAAAGTGCCAAGTAACCAAAATTCTGTCGACTGAAGCCAAAACTAAAAGGAAACTGGGCCAGTACGCAGCCCAGCTTACCGGCATCGATAAAAGGTTGCAGCATGTGAACAAAAGCCCCAAAAACCCTATTATCTTGCTGACGCTGATGCGTCATCTCCTGATTTGCCTTGACCGAAAACAGAAAGCCTTCTCCCGTTTTATGAAGCATGGCTTCTAAAACAGAAAGCTTGGGCAAAGCATAATATGTAGAATTTAGCTCCAGGGCATTGAATTCCCGGGCATAGTAACCAAGCCAGTCTCTACGAGGCATCCCGCCAGGGTAGAAATTACCTACCCAATCGTTGTAGCTAAAGCCGGACGTGCCCAAATAAAGCATAACTTAGCCTAGTAGAGCATCAAATGAAAACAAAAGCTACTCAGTTAAATGAAGCCGATGTAAGTAAACGTTTGATTTCTTACGAAGTTACAGCCTGAATTATGGCCTATATCCCGACTATAATCAGATAAATCCCCACCAGATAGTTCAGTATTCTGGGAAAAATCATTACGACAATGCCGAAGATAAGGGCTAATATGCCCATTATCAGGCCACTCACGGGCTGTATCGTGATACCCAGCATAATACACTACCTACCTTTCAAGAGGCCCGTTCTGTCAGGCTGCGGCAAACGGTATTTGTCGAATCGAACGGTAATTCTACTACTTATTTATGAGTGCCAGTATACCCCATACGATGAGAAAAATGCCCAGGACCCATCTGGCGGCATCAAACCAGAATAACACCAGGATACCAGCGATGATGGCTAATATCGCCATAGCCGTACTGCTGATGGTTATACTTCTTTTGGCCATAAAATTACACCTCCTTCGATTTGGTTTCACTTCTCATATTATTGATTTTTAGATATGCTGTCAATATCAACAAGCATACAAAATAAATATAGATATCCTTCCAATGAATTGCTGAGGAGTACTAAAAAACCAGCGGCGGAATGGTGTACTTTGGTAACCAATCCGCCGCTTTGATAACTAAGTTTAAATGCGAAGGAGCCTTATACTTCTCTGAACTCGCCCTCTACGGTACCTTCCTCGCTGCCGCCAGGAGGAGGTCCGCCCGGGGCTTCACCAGGGGCCTCACCGCCGGGAGCTCCACCGGGTGGAGGTGTTGCACCAGCTTGCCCGTATACAGCGGAGCCGATTTTTTGCATAACGCTGGATAACTCTTCTGTGGCACTGCGCATGTAATTCGTGTCGGTACCTTGAAGAGCCGAGCGCGCCGCAGCTATCTTGCCCTCCAACTCCTGTTTCAAGTCTGCCGGAATCTTGTCACCCTGCTCCCTTAGCGTTCGTTCAGCAGTATAAACGAGTGAATCCGCCGTATTTCGGGTTTCCACCTCGTCTTTCTTTCTGGCATCGTCAGCGGCATGGGACTCGGCGTCTCTCCTCATCTTCTCCACTTCGCCTTTGCTCAGACCACTGGAAGCAGTAATGGTTATCTTCTGCTCCTTGCCCGTGCCTTTATCCTGAGCCCGAACATTTAAGATGCCATTGGCATCAATGTCAAAGGTAACCTCCACCTGTGGAACCCCTCTTGGGGCCGGTAATATCCCGTCTAGCATAAAGCGCCCTAAAGTTCGATTGTCGGGGGCCATCTGGCGCTCGCCTTGCAGCACATGGATTTCCACGCTAGCCTGATTATCGGCCGCTGTGCTGAATACCTGGCTCTTCGAGGTCGGGATAGTGGTATTCCTAGGAATAAGCGGTGTGGCTACTCCGCCTAGCGTTTCAATGCCCAAAGTAAGCGGCGTGACATCAAGCAGGAGAACATCTCTCACCTCTCCCTTGAGCACACCGGCCTGGATAGCTGCACCCAATGCCACCACCTCATCAGGATTAACGCCTTTAACCGGCTCTTTTCCAAAAAACTGACGTACCATATCCTGAACTTTAGGCATCCTCGACTGCCCACCGACCAGAATCACATCGGTTATCTGAGCCGTGGTGAGTTTCGCGTCAGCCAAGGCTTTGCGGCACGGCTCAATACTTCTTTCCAGCAAGTCCATGGCTAACTGTTCCAGTTTGGCTCGTGTCAGCGTTATATTCATGTGCTTTGGCCCGGAGGCGTCGGCCGTGATAAAAGGCAAATTTATCTCTGTCTGCCCGACTGTGGATAGCTCACGCTTGGCTTTTTCGGCAGCATCCTTTAGTCGCTGCAACGCCATTCTGTCCTGTTTCAAGTCCACACCCGATTCCTTCTTAAACTCATCGCACAGCCAGTCCATTATTTTCTGGTCGATATCATCGCCGCCTAGATGCGTATCGCCATTGGTTGACTTAACCTGGAATTGGCCTTCACCAAGTTCAAGTATGGAAACGTCGAACGTGCCGCCGCCGAGGTCATAGACTGCGATAGTCTCCTCTCCCTTTTTATCCAGCCCGTAAGCTAAGGCCGAAGCGGTTGGCTCATTTACTATACGTATCACATTTAACCCGGCAATCGTGCCGGCATCCTTAGTTGCCTGGCGCTGACTGTCATTAAAATAGGCCGGCACCGTAATGACTGCATCAGTGACCTTCTCGCCCAGGTAAGCTTCAGCATCAATTTTCAGCTTCTGTAAAATCATAGCCGAGATTTCCGGCGGGCTATACTGCTTACCCCCCATCACCACCCAGGCATCACTATTACCGGCTTCGATTATTTTGTAAGGCAACCGCTTTATGTCATACTGGACTTCGGAATCTTTGAATTTTCGCCCCATCAGACGCTTGATGCTGAAAATCGTGTTTTCCGGGTTAGTGATTGCTTGCCTTTTAGCCAACAATCCCACCAGACGTTCACCCTTTTTATCAATAGCTACTACCGAAGGTGTCAGCCTCTCCCCCTCTGCATTGGGAATTATTTTTGGCTCACCGCCCTCGACAACAGCTACCAGACTAAAAGTAGTTCCTAAATCAATACCAACTGCCTTAGCCATCATAGCCTCCTTCACACACTAAATTTTTCATGATTGTTTTTATTTTTCTGCCCCCGTTTCGTTTATTAAATTTTCCCCAGGCGCCTTAGCCGTTTCAGAGTTCGACGTTTCTCCACCCTTCCCCACCACCACCTGCGGCGCACGAAGCAACCTGTCTTTAATCATGTACCCTTTTCGAACTTCATCCAGTATCATACCTTCCGCCCCATCGCGCTGCACTACCGCTTCATGACGGCTTGGGTCGAATGTCTCGCCAACGCACTTCATTTCTGTCAGCCCATGTTTACCTAAAACATCTAACAACATTTTTTGAATTTGTTTGAAGCCTGTAATCCAGCTGAGCCCTTTACCCGAAGGGTCAGCCCCTTCAAAAGCACGGTCAAAAGAATCGAGCACTGGCAATATATCGCAGACCAGCGTGGAGTTAGCCCAGTTTACCATATCTTTTTTCCCCTGTTCTTCACGTGCTTTATAGTTTCTAAAATCGGCCTCAGCCCTCTGCCAGTTGGCCAAATATCTCTCGGCTTTCTCCTTCTCCTGAGCCATGAGTTGTACTAAAGACTCGGTATCATGCGCCTCCGCTGCGTCAGACACTTTATCATCGAACGTACCCCTTTCTTCTTTAGCCAACAAAGCCTCCTATATAAATTTCAGTCGCTGCGGCTAACACCGGCCACTAAATCGCTCAATATCCCCGATATGTAGTCCACTGTAGAAATAGCTCGGCGATAATTCATACGTGTAGGACCGATTATGCCAATGGTACCGCCTATCTGGTCGGGGATACCATAGCGGCGGAAAACCAGGCTCAAATCACGCAATGTCTCATTTCGATTCTCTTCACCGATTACTACTTGAACTCCAAAATCGTCTGACCGCGGACCGAAAGCCGTGCTAAGCCAATTTTTCGTCTCCATCAATTCCATAATGCTTAACATCCTGTCTTTTTCAGCAAACTCGGGTTGCCCCAGCATTAAGCGCAGCCCTTCAAGATAAGGCTGCTCGTATTCCAGTTCGTCTTCGGCGGACATCATATCAATCACGGCTTCAGTCACTTGCGCCTCATCCGAAGGAAGCTCCAACTTCTTATCCGAAATCTCGGAACTCGTTAATCCGGAAAAAACGGTGTTCAACTTATTAGACATAATTGTCAGCCGCTCTTGCGTTACCGGTTCCTCGAAGGACAAAAGTTGCCGCTTTAATATCGCCTCGCCTAGGACCAAAACCATTAAGGCCATAAACTCCTGCAAGGCTACTAACTCTAAGTGTTTAAACCGGCACTGTCTCAGCTTGGGCAAGGTAACCAAAGCCGCATTTTTGACCAGGCTTGCCGCGATAGCCGCTGCCAGCTTCAACCATTTCTCAAATTCCTTTTCCACCTCGCGGAAAAGTTTTCGAATTCGATCTTGCTCCCGCTGGTCAAGCTCAGTTTTTCTGGTCAACGATTCGACGTAATGACGGTACCCTTTATCCAAAGGCACGCTGCCTGCAGAGGTATGAGGCCGGGCAATATAGCCTTCCTCTTCAAGATACGCCATATCGTTACGAATCGTTGCCGGACTTACACCCAGTTTGTAATTACGAAAAATAGTTTCCGAAGCTACCGGCACCGCTGTATCAATATATTCGCTGACTATTATTTTCAGAACAGCTTCTCTTCTTGCAGTTAAACCTTTCAACATTTTTAGCACTCTCCCTCCAAGACTGCTAACTACTATAATTTACCACTATATTAACAATATGTCAAAATCAATTAGGAAACAAGTAAGGCGGCCTTACGGCCGCCTTACAAAATCAGTCATCAAAGGACTTGGTGCTATTTATCAGAATAGGTGACCTCAAGGACAGCTTCCGACCACTCAATAAATTCAGCAACATTATTCCCGTTAGTCACTTTCATAAACAGGGCTTCTACCTGAAAGCGGGTAGAAGCTGCAGCAGCGACATTGGCTATTTCTTGAGTTACATCTAATGATGTCGGTTGCCTGGTCTGCAGGGTTACATTTATCAGATTGCTGCCAGTAAAATTGAAATTCGGAAGCTTGTCACCGTATGAGACCTTCCAGAATCGCAGCCCAGCAAGTCCGGTAGCGCTCGGGAACGGGTCACCAGCTATACTCCTTGTAGTGAGCCTCAGAGTTGCGTTTTGTATGTTTTTCCCTGCCAGATTCCAAACATTGAAGCTCCAGAAGGCATGATAGCCAATATTTTTATCATCATCTCCAGCCATGGTGCGGGAATTATCTTTATCACCACCAGAGTCTACCGTACCAGTCTCTTCAGCCACCGGCGTGATAGTTACTGTCCTCACCGCCGCTGATACTGTAACCATCACATCGCCTCTAGTTTCGCCGCCTTTGCCATCGCTGACAACTACTGTGACGTTGTAGTTTCCACCCTTGCTAGGTGCTATCCAGGTTACCTTGTTACCCACTCCAGTGATACTTCCCTCGCTAGACGACCAGCTATAACGCACCACGTCTCCGTCAGGGTCAGTGGCCATACAGGTTAGCGTCGTGCTGCCTCCATACAGTATTCCAGACGGATTGGCTACTAATTCAGAGATTGCCGGCGATTGATTAGCACCAACCGTTACAGGTAAACTAGCCTGCATGGAGCCGCCTTTACCGTCGTCAACAGTGACCGTCACGGTATACGTGCCATAGTTTGGCGGAGCTTGCCAGATGACGATAGCACCAGCACCGCTAAAATTACCACCTGTGGCTGCCCATTTGAAATCCAGCCTGTCACCATCTGCATCCTGGGCAATGCACTGAATCTCAGTGGTGCCCGAAGGGTAAAGCTGCTGGTTTTGTGCGAGCAGGCTTGAGATGACTGGCGGCTGATTGCCGGTCGGTACCGGTGTTGTCACCGGTGGTGGCGGTGACTCTTTTGCACAAGCACCCCACAGCATTGTCATAACAGCCAGTACAACCAAGACTATTCCGAAAGCACTCCTAGAAAATCTCATCTTCCTTTGCCTCCTTCTACAAAATTATATTAGAACCCGGCATTGTCTACAACTAGGTCACAAATTTGCAATTCTCGCCATAACCGTTATTTCATGCTGGCTGCAATATCATAGCTTACTATCTTCCAGGCGTCGGGACCGACAGTTTGAACGCTAAAGTCCCACGTCTCGCCTGGCTGCAGATTCTGCTTAACTGCTGAAGCAGTGGCTAAAAGATTCTCATTTTTGTCATAGAAATTAACTGCTATCATGGCAGACCCTATGGTGGCACTGCCAACATTCTGAGCTCTGCCACGAACTACAGCCGTGCTTTGAGGTGCACCTCCCGTGAACTCATGCACAGTCATACTCTGGCTCAGTATTTTCAGTTCCCCTGAAAGCTCACCTTGATTGGCACAGCCAAAATAAGCAATGAGTAAAGGCAGAACTAATGTGATGGCTATGATTCGCTGTTTCATGTACTAGCCCGGTTAGCAAAGCCGGCAAATTGTGTTCCTATCGCCGACCGCAACAACTCAAGCAAACTAGCCAAAGTATATACAAGCCTCAATATTTTAGCAAGGCTGTACTCTATTCTGCCATTCACAAGTTAAATGTTGATATTTTAGATAACATATTCTAAACTATTAATTAGATGTGAATGTTTTTATTTAAAACATTCGGAGCAGACGCACTTGACAGCAAGTAGAGCAGAGCTAACCGAAGAAATCATCCGACTCCAGCAAATGAGCCATGCTATGGGGCAATACGCACCCGAGGCCTGGATGGGCCTAAACTTGACTATCGGACAGTTGAAAAGCTTGTTCTTCATTGATTCTGAAGATAGCACGAATTTCAGAAAGCTGGCAACTGCTCTCGGCGTGACTCCGCCTGACGTAACCAGAATAGTCGACCGCCTGGTTAAACAGGGACTGGTAAGTCGTCGGGAAAACCCTGAAGACCGTCGTATGCAGCTTTTACAAGCGACAAAAAAGGGAAAGTCTCTGCTGGCTAAGCTGAGAGAGAATAAGACCACCCATTTGTACCGCATGCTGACTCGTCTTAGTACGGAAGAACTCGCAAATATAGCGCAAGGTCTCGGCTCATTGGTCAGGGCTGCCGAGCTCCAACGAGGAGAAAAACTCAGATGAATGCCCAGCAATACTATTTTGGAGTGTAAAAACGGAAGTATATCGGATTACGTCCCAGGAGTTATAAGAGATGAGTAAAAAAACATATAGCGTCATTTTATCTACCCTGCTGCTCATAGCAATCTCACTGACCAGTTGTACCTCCAATCAACCCATCACTGAAATGCAAACAGTAGCTACGGTTAAAAGAGGTGACCTCGAAGTAAAGGTAGAGGCGAACGGATATATTGAGATGCCAGATGCAGTCAATATTTATTTCGATGCCACCATGTTCACGCCTCCTTACAGCGCCAGAATTGAAAAGATATATGTTAAGAAAGGCGATTTGGTTAAAGCCGGAGCTTTACTTGCCAAATTGGATGATGCTACTCAGAGAATGTCAACAGAATCCGCACAGTATGCGCTGGAACTGGCAATAAACAACGTGGTGCAGACGGTCTGCTGTGGTGGCACGCGAGCGCCTTCTTTTTACAGTGACGCAATAGCTTTATACCGGTTTGAATTCGCTACAGGTGAAATCCAGCAAGCGCAGACCTTACTGGCTGAAGGTGAATTCGAGCCGGCAGCTTCCCAAATAGCAATGGCCAAATATGATATCGACGCTGCTAAAAATGTGTATATTAACCCTGAATATCGCAACCTTAGAAGCGAGCTCAACGAGTTCACGGAACAAATGGTGTCAAACCACGATGTGGATACTGCTATTTTGAAACTGACTAATGAGGTTGATAATATCTCCGCAATCCAGGAACAAATTGGCGGGGGCAATTATAGCCAGGCAAGCAAGATGCTGGAATCGTTATTAAGGGATATGGCTGATACACAGTCCATAGTTAAACGGATTACTCATTCACCGGGAGCATATTCCTGCCCTGATACCTGCACCAGCTTCACTATTATCAATGAAGCACTGACTGAACTTGAAGAGGCAAAACAAATGGCCACTGCCAAAGATTTTGACGCCCTAAAGTTGAATGAGACACTTCAAATCGTTATGCATGACCTTGAGCTTGGAGATAAGGTACTGCAAGAAAATGTTTCCACCTATCGCCAGGGACTAAACCTGAAGGCGCAGCGCGATTACAGTATCAGCATCCAGACTGCACTAATCAACCTCGACCGTGCCAAACAGGCGCTGCTCAAGACTGAGCTGCTGGCACCATTTGACGGACAGGTTGTAGATATAAATTTACACGAAGGAGACATGATTACCCAGAGATACTCTGTAACCGGGTTGCCTATCGATACATATGTACTGAAGCTCGCCGATACGCGTGCAGTCAGTATGACCGGCATAATCGATGAAATCGACGTGGGCCGAGTATCCAAAGGCCAGGAAGCAACGGTTCTTATTGATGCGTTTCCCGGTAAGACTTTCGCCGGACTGGTACAATTCGTTTCACCGTACGGCACACTACAGACCGGCATTGCTACTTATAATGTTGAGATAGTACTCAACCCTGAGGCGGCTCCATACTTAACGGGAGGGCTAACCGCTACGGCCGAAATACTGGTCGATGAGCATAAAGATGTTCTGCTTATACCCAACAGTGCTTTACATGTACAGGGAACTGAGAGTTGGGTATACGTGATTAAAGAAGACAAGACAGGTCAGATAGAGCAACGTCAGGTGCAAGTCGGCTTGCAAAGTCGGACTCAGGCTGAAATTTTATCAGGCTTAAACGAAGGTGAGAAAGTATTACTGGAAACAGGTAACACGCCCGCCAGGTCACTTAATGGCGCTAACTAACGACTGCGACTACTTCGGAGGCATGTGTTATGGCAAATAAATTCAGCGACAGAATGAAATCAATGCTCTCATCCAGGACAGGCAAGATTATTTTCTTTACTGCCTGCCTCTTTGTTATTGGAGCCGCTGCTATCGGAGCTAATCTCTGGTATCAGAACTACAAATATGTAAGTACCAGCAACGCAAATATATCGGCGCCGCTGATATCTGTTGGGTCACTGGCACCATGTCAGATAATCAGCCTTGATGCTGATTATGGCAGCTATGTGGAAAAGGGACAGAGAATCGCCATCGTCGGTACACCTCGGTCGGATAATCCAATTACCATGCAGGGATTGAAAGACATTCCGATAGGTCGCAGCAATATTGAATCCCCGGTGAACGGGTATGTGGCTGCTGTCTGGACTTATCCCGGCGCGGTAGTCAGTCCGGGTCAACCGATAGTAACGGTGTACGACATCTCGGAGACATGGGTATTAGCTAATATAACTGAGGGAGATATTTACCGGCTCAAGCCGGGGCAAGAAGTACAGATTACCATTGACAGCCTTGGTGGTGCCGTTTTGCAAGGTCACGTGGAAGGTATCGCAGCGGCTACCGCTGGCACATTCTCACTTATACCCCAGAACAACACCACGGCTAACTTTATCAAAGTGGCTCAGGTGGTACCTGTAAAAATTACCATTGAGAACCCGGGAAGGTACATTCTAATTCCAGGCACTTCTGTAGAAGTAAAGATAGCTATAAAGTAGCCGAATAAGAAAGCACCATGCCCCAGACGACTGAATGGAAAATCTTACTGGCTGCCATAGCTGGCACCTTCATGGTCATCCTCGACCAGACAATAATGAACATTGCCTTGCCGCACATTATGGCCGTCTTCAATGTTCCTACAGACCATGCCCAGCTTGTTATTTCCGCGTATTTAATGGCGACAGCAATTACTACGCCGGCGGCAGCCTTCCTGTGTAACCGTTTCGGCACCAAAAGGGTTTTCATATTTAGCCAGGCAAGTTTCCTTCTTGGGTCGATATTATGCGGTATTTCCTGGAACGCCGACTCGCTGATAATATTCCGCATATTACAGGGTCTGGCCGGTGGGCTTCTCACTCCGACAGCCATGACTCTGCTTTTTCTCAATGTGCCGCCTCAACAGCGTGGCACAGCTATGGCAATTTTTGGTATCCCTATGATGCTTGGTCCCGCCATAGGTCCAACCCTCGGCGGCTATCTGGTAACCGATTGGTCCTGGCGTATGTGTTTCTATGTGAACGTGCCGGTAGTGCTTGTAGCCATCCTACTGGGTTTCACCTGGATTCGGGAGACGCCAACTATGCCGGCAGGCTTCGATTTTAAAGGATTCGCACTGGCAGCTACGGGATTCAGTTCAGTACTTTATGCTCTTTCTTATGCTCCTACCTGGGGGTGGGATGATGTACGTATCATGGGGTTGTTGGTCCTGGGCACTCTCAGCCTCATTGTCTGGATTGTTATGGAACTGCGGTCAGCCCAGCCCATGCTTGACCTTCGTATATTTAAAAACCGCGGCTTCTCGATGGCCACAGGATTAAATTTCGTAACTACAATAGGCCTTTATTCAATTACTTTTCTGTTACCACTCTTTCTACAGAATGTTCGGGGTCTGACAGCATTGGAAACAGGCATACTGATGCTTCCTGCTGTATTTGGCGCTATTGTTACCATGCCGCTAGCCGGACGTCTTTATGATAGGATAGGTCCCAAGATACCGGTTGTGGCCGGGCTAATTGTCGTGGGTGCCGCAACTTATTGGATGCGTACGGTAGATGTTACCACTCCAGACAATCTGCTAAGGTTGATGCTTTTCGTCAGGAGTATGGGAATAGGGCTGGCCATGATGCCTGTAATGACCTATGCCTTAGCCTCAGTAGAGCAGAAAATGACGGCACAAGCCTCGTCAATCATGAACGTAAGCCGGACCGTCTTCGCCTCACTGGGCATTGCCATCTTTGCTACCATCCTTACCAATCTCCAGAAAACAAACCTCGCCCTCATCTCGCAGACACTTACTCCCAGTTCTTCCGAGACCATGCATTTTATTTCAATGGTACAAGTCATACTTATGCAGGCAGGCCAGACATTGGAAGCAGCCAGGCAGACAGCGGTCTACCTGCTCTATCTATTAGCTAGTGCGAGAGCCGCGGTTTCTGCTTTTCAGACGGAATATATTATCGCCGCGGCAATCATTTCAATTGGCGTAATACCGGCTTTTTTCCTTCCATTCGGCCGGCAGCAGGGCACTCAAGCAGCCACCCCAATGGATTAGGCCGGATGTGGCAAGTTTGTAGCTATCCTCAATAGTCATTTTTCTAGCCACGCCCTGGTAAAAACGTAAATTGTTGACCTGATTTGAAGGTGGTGGTATCATTCTCTAAATCTTCTGGAGACTCAGATTGTCCGTTAATTCCAAACAAGATACCGAAATCGCGCGATTTCTTAAGCTAGAAGCTAGGCGGCAAAAGGAGACCATAAATCTTATTGCCGCCGAAAATTACGCCAGCCGAGCGGTGCTCGAGGCTCAAGGCTCTATACTAACCAACAAATATGCCGAAGGTTACCCGCATCGCCGCTATTATGCCGGCTGCCCCAATGTAGATGCTATCGAAAGCCTGGCAATCGAGCGAGCCAAGAAACTGTTCAACGCCCAGCACGCAAACGTCCAGCCCCACAGCGGCAGCCAGGCAAATATGGCGGCTTATTTCGCCTGTCTTGAGCCCGGTGATACCGTTATGGGAATGAGTTTAAGTCATGGCGGTCATCTGACTCACGGTGCTCCGGCTAATTTCTCGGGCAAATGGTATAACTTTGTGCCCTATGGACTCGACCCGAAAACTGAAAGGCTCGATTACGACAACATAGAGAAACTAGCTGTAAAGCACAAGCCAAAGCTTATAGTCTGTGGTGCCAGCGCCTATCCTCGAATCATTGACTTCCCCCGCTTCCGCAGGATAGCCGACGCCGCCGGTGCTCAGCTCGTGGCGGATATGGCGCATCTGGCGGGATTAGTAGCTGCTAAATTACATCCTTCTCCGGTACCCCATGCACAAATTGTGACCTCCTCGACTCACAAGACCCTGCGCGGTCCTCGAAGTGGTTTTATTTTATGTAAAGAAGACCTGGCTGCCAAAATAGATGCCGCTGTTTTCCCTACGATGCAGGGCGGACCACTGATGCACGCCATCGCAGCCAAAGCCATAGCCTTCTTTGAAGCCATGCAACCTGAATTCGTCACCTACCAGAAAGCCGTCCTGGAGAATGCTAGGGTTCTGGCCGCTGAACTTCAGAAGGACGGTTTACGTCTGGTATCAGGCGGCACCGACAACCACCTCATCCTCGTTGACCTCACCTCCACCGGCATAACCGGTATTACCGCACAGGAAGCACTTGAAGCCTCTGGAATTTTGGTTAACAGGAACTCTATACCTTCAGACCCCAGGTCGCCGCAGATAACCAGCGGCATCAGACTGGGCACACCAGCCATAACCACCAGAGGCTTCGGCCCCAGGGAAATGAAGCAGATTGCCTCTTTCATTATTAAGGTGCTCTCCGACCCCAAGGACAAAAAGATACAAAAGGAAATATCCGGACAAGTTGCCGATATATGCAGCCGTTTTCCAGCACCTGGAATCGACTAGGCAAAATTATTAATGAAATGTTACGCTAAATTGCATAATACGAAAGCGAAGTGACAACCAACCGCATTACCGCCGGGTAACAGCCCATCTCGCAAATCGCTCTAGAACATTCAAAGACTTTAGTAAAACCATGGAACAAAAAACTGCCATAGAAACCAGGGATTTAACCAAGAAATATGGTGAGCTTACCGCCGTCGATAAGCTAAACCTTACCATAGACCACGGTGAGGTATTCGGACTGCTCGGCCCCAACGGCGCCGGTAAAACAACCATAATCTCTATGCTTTGCACTATAGTGAGCCCCTCCTCTGGCACCGCCAGGGTCAATGGTTTTGACATACTGAAGCAGTCATCAAAGGTCAGACGCAGCATAGGTATCGTTTTTCAGGACCCGAGCATAGACGACCGCCTAACTGGCAGGGAAAACTTACAGCTTCATGCTTGCCTGTATGACGTTACAGGAGACCTGGCCAGAAAGCGTATAACGGAGGTTTTGAACCTGGTAGGATTAGAGGATAGAGCTGATTTCGCCATGAAAACATATTCCGGCGGCATGAGAAGGCGATTGGAATTAGCCAGAGGTTTGCTTCATCAGCCCAAAGTACTCTTCCTTGACGAGCCGACACTGGGGCTCGACCCTCAAACCCGTGAGCATCTGTGGGAATACATTGAAAACCTGGCCAGAACCACTGAAATCACCATTATCCTCACTACCCATTACATGGAGGAAGCCGACCAGCTTTGCCAACGGGTAGCCATCATTGACTACGGAAAAATCAAGGTCATCGACACACCGGCCAATTTAAAGACAGCTCTAAAAGGTGATGTCATAACCATCACTACAAACCAGCCTAAAAAACTTGCCACCAAACTGACCGAGCTCAGGCTCACCCACCAAATAGACTCCTCCAAAGATTCCCTAAGATTGACTGTACCCAATGCCGAAAAGCTCATACCCAGAATAATTAAAATTGCCACTGAGATTGGAGTGGAAGCCAGTTCCGTGTCCATCCACCACCCGACATTAAATGACGTATTCCTTTACTATACAGGCCGGGATATAAGAGAAGAAGAAGCCGAGCCATCATTCCGGACGTTTATGAGAAGAAGAGGGGGCAGATGAGCGAGCTCAGGAAAATTTACGGACTATGGCATCGGGAAGTGCTCAGATACTGGCGTGAAAAGTCACGGATTGTTTCCTCACTTATATTACCCTTGCTCTGGCTCTTAGTTTTTGGCAGCGGCTTACGCGGTATACAAGTGCCCGGTGCACAAACCTACCAAACCTATATATTTCCCGGCATTCTCGGCATGACCCTTCTTTTCACCTCTGTATTTTCCGGGATTTCCGTAATTTGGGACAGGGAATTCGGCTTCCTCAAAGAGATTTTAGTGGCGCCTGTATCCCGCACTGCAATCGTAATCGGTAAAGCTCTGGGCAGCGGAACGAGTGCCCTCATCCAGGGAACCATTTTGCTGCCTCTTTCGTTTCTGGTCGGTGTTCACCTGTCGCCGATATCTTTCGTGATACTACTCCCGACTATGGTTCTAATCTCCATTGGGCTGGTCTCCGTGGGGCTGCTTATGGCATCGCTAATGACCAGCCTCGAAGGTTTTAATTTCATCATGAGCCTGGTGATTATGCCTATGTTCTTCACCAGCGGAGCTTTGTTCCCATTGACCTCGGCTCCGGCCTGGCTGAGAGACTTTAGCTATATAAACCCGCTAACTTACGGAGTAGATGTCTTGCGCTGGGCTACTTTCAGCGGGGCGGATTCCTTACTACCAATTTATGTCGAGTTCCTCATATTGGTATTATTTGCCACAGCCATGATTGCAGCCTGTTCTTACACATTTGGTCTTAAAAAATAGGTCAGATTCGCCACAAGCCATTTAGCCTCCTTCACATTTTAGAGCCTCCTCCTATAGATTGGCTTGATACGCCCATTACATTTAATGTTTACGCAAACTTTACACAAGGATAAAACCAAGGCAACAATCGGCTGCTACACTGATAGTAGACTGTATGAGTTGACTCAGACCTTGGACTAAGGGCCCTGACATGGCCTGAAGTTAGCTTCCAGTCAAAATAAAGGAGGTCATAAAGCAATGAAAGGAATCAAGATTGTCCTTGCCACCGTATTGGTGGCTGTAATGCTCACCACGAGCCTGCCTTTTGTAGCCCTGGCTCAAGAAAGTGAAGCACCGCAACGCCAGGGTGTCCTGATGGCTCGAGTCGCCCAAATACTGGGTTTAGACCAGCAAAAACTGGTAGATGCGGTCAAACAAGCCCAGGGGGAATTGCCAAAGGAAACTCCCGACGCCAGACTTCAGGAACTAATAGCCAATGGCACATTGACCCAGCAGCAAGCCGACGAGATTAAGGTGTGGATGGAGTCAAGGCCGGCAGATGTTCCAAATGTCCGACCTGCAGAACTTAAAAAACTGCTAGATGAGGGCAAAATAACTCAGGAGCAGTTAGATGCTCTCAAGGCATGGGTAAAGGCCAGACCGGATATGTCGAAGATTCAGCCTCAGTTACTCAAAGAGAGGGTACAGAAAATCCAGGAAAACCGCGATGCACTGCTGACGCGCGTGGCTGGCATCCTCGGGATAGACAAACAAGACCTGGAAAATGCCTTTAAACAGGCTCAGCGTGAATTACGCGAGAGTGCTTTGGATACCAGACTCCAGGAGTTTGTAAATCAAGGCGCATGGACGCAGCAGCAGGCGGACGCATACAAAGCCTGGATAAAAGCCAGGCCAGATGTGCCGCCACTTCAACTCGGGCGCCAATTCGGACCACAAGGAGAGTAGGAAATACTATTCTTAATGATTTAACCGACAAAAACGATGTATTAGTTACGGTGGGCAAGCCGGGCACGGCCTGGCTTGCCAACATTTGGGACCGTAAGCATAGTAAGAGCCTTTGAGATATAATTACCAAGAGGTTTTCCGAGGTATGTAATGACAGCCATACTAGTCGTCGACGACGAACCGAACATTGTAGCCCTAGCCAAACTCTACCTTGAGCAAGAAGGTTATCGAGTGGAAGGAGTTGGCAACGGCAATGATGCGCTGTCCAAAATGAACTCAATTAAGCCCTCGCTCATCGTCCTGGATTTAATGCTGCCGGACATAGATGGCTTTGAAGTGTGCCGCGAGATACGAAAGAAAAGCGATGTCCCCATACTTATGCTCACCGCACGAAAAGAAGATGTTGACAAAATAGTCGGTCTCGAGCTTGGGGCCGACGACTACATAACAAAACCTTTTAATCCTAGAGAATTAGTAGCCAGAGTCAAGGCAATTCTCCGCCGCTACAAAGCCGGGCTCAAATCTGGAGAAGCCATTGAGGTGGGCAATCTACGAATCGACCCCGCCCGTCGCGAAGCAAGTATAGGTAAACAAGCGCTTCGATTACGAACCAAGGAGTTCAACCTGCTGGCAACACTGGCTCAAAACCTTGGAGTTGTACTGACCAGAGATAGACTTCTTGAGATTGTTTGGGAAACTGATTACTATGGTGAAACCCGAACTGTGGACATACATATTAACCACCTTCGGGACAAATTAGGTGGCGCCAACGTTTCCATAGAGACAGTCCGAGGTATAGGCTACAAGATGATACTGAAATCGCGGGCGTCTAATAGTTGAAAGTGAATTTGCCCAGGGAAGCCGTCCTATAGAGGTTTCGTATGAGCCTGCGGATGCGTCTTATTCTTTCATACGTTCTTATCATAGTTTTGTGCCTGGGTATAGTCGCTGCTTCGCTGGTAGTCTTACTTGGCGACCAAATTAACAGGCTGGCGATGGCACGCCTGGCAGACACTGCGCTGCCTATTTATGTTCAGTTCAGAGCCGCAGCTAGAGGTCAAGTTCCTCTGAACCAGGCATGGACTAACCTGCAGGAGATGTCACAAGAAACTGGCACGTACATCTTTTTACTGGACGCTGAGGACACGGTTCTTAAACAGGCGGTGCCGAAGGATAATTCCTGGACACCACCCTCTAAGCTTGAAATCCCAAAACCACCCACCGACAGGCCGACGCCGTATCGAGGAACTTATACAGCACCTGATGGAGAAAGATTCATATTTGTGGCCCAACCGCTTGCTGGATTGTTCAGACCAACCAATCCACCCAATCCGGAGACCCTAGTCCTGGCAGTGCCACGTAGTCAGGCTCTTGCCATCTGGGCTGACTTCGCTAAACCATTTCTCTGGGCGGGGCTTGTCGCCCTGGCTGTCTCCATACTTATAGCCGTTGTCCTGGCTCGCTCCGTCTATGTACCTATCCGCCGGGTGACAAATGCCGCTGAAGAAATAGCTCGCGGTAACTACGAACAACAGGTGCCGGTGGACGGCCCGAAAGAGGTAAAAGGGTTGGCTAAAAGCTTCAACCAGATGTCAAAGCAGGTGAAGCACTCTCAACAGATGCTTCGCGACTTTGTCGCCGATGTCTCTCATGAACTGAGAAGTCCGCTTACTTCCATAAAGGGATTCGCCCAGGCCATTGTCGACGGAACGGCTAAGGGCAAAGAAGCCCAGCTTAAGGCCGCCACCGTCATCGAGGACGAATCGAAACGTATGATGAAGCTGGTGGAGGAACTGCTCGAGTTTTCCCGACTTGAATCGGGCCAGGTAACTATGGTCAAAGAACCTGTGGATTTGAAAGAATTACTGCAGCAGTGCCACGAGATATTTTCCATGCACGCCGAAGAAAAAGACATAAAACTGAAAACGGACATTGAACCTTTGCCGCCTGTAATCGGCGATATCGACCGCCTGGAGCAGGTCTTCAGCAACTTGCTCGACAATGCCTTGAAACACACACCGGCCGGCGGTGATGTAAGCATCATTGCCCGGCATCCCAATCCTAATTTTGCCGAGATTTCCATAACCGATACCGGCCCCGGTATACCCGCAGAGCAGATGCGACATGTCTTCGAACGCTTTTACCGGGCTGACCCTTCAGCCGGCAAAGCTGGCGCCGGACTGGGCCTGGCTATTGCCAGACAGATAGTCCTGGCCCATGGTGGAGACATCATGGCTAAAAGCACGTTGGGCAAAGGAACAGAATTCGTGGTTAGATTGCCCGTCCAGTCCACGGTTTCCCCACAAACTTCTCGTAGCTAGGACACAAACTGCCCAACACACACTCCCTGCAGCGAGGTCGCTGAGCTTTGCACATCGTCCTGCCATGCTCTATCAACAACATGTGAAACTGATAGATATCTTGAGGCGGAACAAGCCTCTCAAGCAGCCCGTGCGCTTTCTCCACTGAAATCTTGGAATCAATCAAGCCTAGCCTTTTGGTGACCCGGAAGACATGTGTATCCACCGGTAAAGCCGGCATCCCCAGGGAGAATAGCAAAACTACGCTCGCTGTTTTCATGCCCACCCCGGGTAATTGCCTCAGCCAATCCCTGGCTTCATCTACAGGCAGCTTTCGTAAAAAGTCCAGTTCGAACCCGCCTTGCCTACGCCGTATTTCCTGCAGGGATTGCTTGATGTACCTGGCTTTAACTGTTCCCAGGCCACCGACTTTAATGGCCTCACGAATCCGACCGACACCGACATTAGCTATCTTTTCCCAGCCGTCAAAAGAGGCTAAAAGGTGCTTGAAAGCACGTTCGGAGTTTCTATCTGACGTGTTCTGAGAAAGAATCGTCTGAACCAGCACGGCTACCGGGCTCTTCCTTGCCCGCCACCGTTTCTCTCCATACTCCGCGCTCAACAACTTCAGCACATGTGCAACGTTCACTACAACCATCTCTAAAGTATTATACACTGAGGTAACATTCCCTTGAATTAGACGAGTAAAGTAGGGACGGGTCTTCAGACCTATGCCTACACCGCCCCTTGTCATTCTGAGCCCTTCATTACGCTCATTCTGAGCTTGTCGAAGAATCTCCACTCAGGGTAAACTCCGTGAAGAATCTCATAGTACACCAGATGTACTCCCTGAAGGGTCTAGACCCTTCACTTCGTTCAGGGTGACAAAATAAACTCATTGGGGCCAAGAATATTAGGACACGATAGCCTCATTGGTGCTATAATTATTTTACAAAAATAAAGGGAGAGTTATATGGATGAACTGAAGGTATTCACCGGCAATGCTCATCCTGCGTTAGCTCAGGCAATATGTGGCTACCTTAAAATACCTCTGGGCAGAGCTGAGGTCTTTGAATTCACCAATGAGAACATTTTCGTTCGTATACTGGAAAATGTACGTGAACGAGACATCTTTATCGTTCAGCCGCTGTCCACTCCAGTCAACAAAAATCTGGTGGAACTCCTCATCATGGTTGATGCTTTCAAACGAGCCTCAGCTGGCAGAATCACCGCCGTCATCCCATACTATGCCTACGGTCGTACCGACAAGAAAGACCAGCCCCGCGTGCCTATCACCGCCAGATTAATAGCCGACCTGCTTACCACCGCCGGCGCTAACCGCCTGTTAACCATGGATCTGCACGCTGCTCAAATTCAAGGCTTTTTCAATATACCCGTAGACGAACTAACTGCTCTCTTCATACTCAGCAATTACTGGAAGGAGAAAAAACTCGATAACCTGGTAGTGGTCGCCACTGATATCGGCATATCGGCGCGTGCCCGTGATATGGCAGCCAAGCTTAATGCCCGACTGGCAATTATCGAAAAGAGGCGGATAGGCAATGCTGACGCCTCGGAAACGCTCGATATCATCGGTCACGTCGAGGGAATGTGCGCTTTGACTATCGACGATGAAATAGACACCGCCGGCTCGTTGGTCGGAGCTGTGGAGACACTTCTGGAACACGGAGCCACCGAAGTCTACTCCTGCTGCACCCACCCGGTATTCTCCGGGCCGGCTATTGAGCGCATCGCCAAATCCCCAGTTAAAGAGGTTGTCGTTACTGACACACTTCCCAGCAATAAAAAGAAGAAGCTGGACAAGATAACCGTACTGCCCATAGCTCCGCTTTTCGGCGAAGCCATACACCGCATTCACACCGGCCTATCTGTAGGCGCCCTATTCGAGTAAAGAACCATGCTTAAGTGGCTAGGTAGCCTTACCGACTCCAACGAAAAAGAACTGAGACGCCTTGAGCCCATTATCGACCAGATAAATTCGCTCGAGCCAGACTTTCAGAAGCTCAGTGATGCTGAACTTCGTGCCAAGACCGATGAGCTTAAAGGCCGACTAAAAAACAACGAGACGCTTGATGACATACTGCCCGAAGCCTTCGCTGCCGCCAGAGAAGCTTCCAGGCGTACTATAGGTGAGCGCCACTTCGATATGCAGCTTATGGGCGGCATGGTTCTTCACCAGGGCAAAATTGCCGAGATGAAGACCGGCGAGGGTAAAACCCTGGTCGCTACCTTACCTCTATACTTGAATGCACTTACGGGCGAGGGCTGCCATCTGGTTACCGTTAACGATTACCTGGCACGGCGAGACGCCTACTGGATGGGCCCTATATATCATGCTCTTGGCTTAACGGTCGCCAGTATCTACCCGACACAGGGCCCCACCGACCAACTACCCGCCCTCATTTATGACCCTGATTACACGAGTGAAAAAGACACCCGGTGGCCCCATTTCCGTCCCGTCACCCGCCGTCAAGCCTATGCGGCTGATATAACCTACGGCACTAATAATGAGTTTGGTTTCGACTACCTCAGAGATAACATGGCTATAGACCTGTCTCAATGCGTCCAGCGCACGCTAAATTACGCCATCGTCGACGAGGTGGATAACATACTCATCGATGAAGCCCGCACTCCGCTTATTATCAGCGGCACTGGCGAAGAAGCCGCTCAAAAATACTACACCTTCGCCCGCCTGGTTCCTCAGCTCAAAAAAGATGAGGACTACACCGTTGAAGAAAAAGAACGCCAGACCTATCTCACCGACTCTGGCATGACCAAAATGGAAAAATGGCTGCGTCATGATGGCTTGCTTAAAGCTCCCAGCCTCTATGACCCGGCTAACTACAGCTTAACTCAATACCTCGAAAATGCACTGAAAGCCTACGTGCTGTTCAGGAAAGACCGCGACTACATGGTCAAAGACGGACAGGTCATCATCGTCGACGAGTTCACCGGGCGGCTCATGTTCGGCAGGAGATACTCAGAAGGGCTGCACCAGGCCATCGAAGCCAAGGAAAGGGTCAAAATCCAGCGGGAGAGCATAACCCTGGCTACCATCACCTTTCAGAACTATTTTCGTCTATATAAGAAACTGGCGGGTATGACCGGCACCGCCGCCACCGAAGCCGAAGAATTTCACAAAATTTACAAGCTTGAAGTGGTCGTTGTACCCACCAATAAACCGATGATTCGCATGGATAACCCGGACCAGATTTACAAGGACGAAGAAACCAAATTCAAAGCTGTTGCCAAGGGGATTGAAAATCTGCACCAGCAGGGTACGCCGGTACTCATAGGCACCGTCTCTATAGAAAAATCCGAGCTTCTGAGCGACCTGCTTAAAAGAAGAGGCGTACCCCACCAGATACTCAATGCCAAACAACATGAGAAAGAAGCCGGAATTATAGCCCAGGCCGGCCGCGTAGGTGCCGTTACCGTTGCCACCAACATGGCCGGGCGCGGTGTCGATATCATACTCGGTGGTATTCCTGCCGAGCGCGACGCGACAGAATGGCAGAAAGAGCACGATAAAGTAATCGAGCTTGGCGGTTTGCATGTCATCGCCACCGAGCGCCACGAAGCCAGGCGTATCGATAACCAGCTACGCGGCCGCTCCGGAAGGCAGGGCGACCCCGGCAGTTCCCGCTTCTACGTTTCACTGGAAGACGACGTCGTTCGTCGCTTCGGCGGCGACCGCGTTAAAGGCTTCATGGACTGGGCTGGCTTCGACGAGAACACGCCCATCGAGCATTCTATGGTCAGCAAAGCCATAGAGAACGCCCAGGTTAAGGTAGAAGGCTACCATTTCGACATTCGCAAGCACCTCGTTGATTTTGACGACGTGGTCAACAAGCACCGCGAGGTAATCTACGCCGAGCGAAGGAAAATCCTGGAAGGCGCTGACCTCAAGTCAAATATCTTATCCATGGTGTGTGCGGAAATCGAAAAACTGGTAGCCGCCAGTTGCAGCCATGACGCTATGGAATCAGACTTTACCGGCTTAATCGAAGAGCTATCCACCATCTTTACTGTACCACCGGATATAAATCCCAAATCGCTCTCACAGATGAGACCCAATGAAATCGCTGAAAAGCTTATCGAATACGCTGGACAGCTATACGAGCAGCGAGAGGCAGAAGTAGGCTCGGATACCATGCGCATTGTGGAGAGGTTGGTTATGCTGCGCTCCATCGACAGCTTATGGAAAGACCATCTAACTGAAATGGACCATCTGCGCCAGCAAGCTAGCCTATATGCTATGCGGCAGATCGAACCCATAGTCGTCTATAAAAAAGAAGGCCACGCCTTTTTTGAGAGCCTCATCGCCGGCATACAACATGATGTCGTCCACAATATATTCACGGTCACCATCCAAAAGAAGGAAGCTCCGGCCCAAAGGCAGCCTCAAAAAGTCGCCGTTCCCGCCGGTAAAAAAGTCGGCCGCAACGAACCCTGCCCCTGCGGCTCAGGCAAAAAATACAAGCACTGCTGCGGCAAATAGAGAGGAGGTGAAATTTGGAACGCAAATTCCATTTATTGATTTCTCCAAAGTTTTTCCAAAAAAGCCTAGAGTATGGTCTCTTTGGAGTGAGTGAGAGGAATTTGAATCAGCTTGCCAATGTTAGAAGTGGCGACATCGCATTTTATTATACCGCACACAAGATCGGCCCAAGAACTGAGGGCGTAATATACGGTCCGTTTGAAGTTATAAGTGGTGTATTCTTCAATGATCAACTCGTTTGGGCACCAGCTCCCAAACATCGCAACAGGGATAAATATCCCTTCCGCATCAAAATCAAATATCTGGAAGAACATGTTTGCTTAAATCCTGTACCCGTCCAAGCCTTTTGGGACCTAAGAGAAGAAGGAAAGATCAAGTCAATTATTGACAGTTCAGCTTTAATAGACAAGGCAGTATGTACATTACTACACCATGAAGGTATCCTTTTAATGCAAACCTTGCTACAGGCAAACCAGATACCAGGAATAGACATGTCTCCTTACAAGGGGCATGCTTTTCAGCAAAAGGAAATTGACATTTTTAAAGCCAAAGGCAAAGATATTCAAGAATTGAACATGGAAGCATATTTGGAGGCATATCTCCTTATGAATCCTCAAAAACTTCACCAACTTGCAGGCTTCGACGACTTCTCCGGAGCAAAATACCAAGTTGATATTTTAAATCAAGTAAGCACATTCATAGCTGGAGGAGCGATTGACATTGTCTGCCTATATAAAAAGCGGGTACTTGATATATGGCTAACCCTCAGTGCTGCAGTCTTTGAACTTAAAAAGGGAGTAATTGATCCGTACGTTGTTGACCAGCTTACAAGATATATTGAATGGACTGCCAGACTAATACCAGGTGCCAAGCACGAGATGATTAAGGGAATCATCATTGGCCGGGATTTTGGAAAGCAGACAAAAGCTAGAAATGCTGTCATCGAAAGAATTACAGACCTCGATAAGATATATTCTTTAAGTTGTTATATATACCATCTCTGTGACAAAGAAATTACCTTCGAAAAGTTAAAATAATACAGGAGTCAAAACATGCTTGACCGAGATGTTATCGAAGAGTACCTGGGCTGGGAATTCGATGAACTGGAGCTGGAAATGCCTGAGGAAATAGACAAAAATGCCCTTGTCGAAGCTTTTTGCCAGTACACCGAGGACGATACTTACGAGTGGCTTAAAGATAATTTCAAATCCTTCTTCAACCACGGCGACCCCGACTGGAATTGGATAAGGGAAAAGATTCAAGCCTCACCAGTTGAGCATTAATAGTGCTCAATTGCACACAAATTCTGCTCGGCCTATACTATTGATATACGGCCAATGAAAAACACCGCTATTGCCAAAGTATTCCAGGATATGGCTGACCTGCTGGAGCTTAAGGGAGAAAACAAATTCAAGATTAGAGCTTACCAGCGAGCAGCCAGGGCTATCGACTACCTGCCCAAAGAGATAGAAATCATGCTCGAGGAGGGCGAGGACTTGCAGACCATACCCGGCGTCGGCGAGGCCATAGCCAAGAAAACCATCGAACTCATTAACACAGGTAAACTGGGTGCCTACGAGGAACTTAAGGCCGAATTCCCCGAGGGAATAACTAAGCTACTCGAAATTCCCGGTATCGGACCCAAGACAGCAAACAGGCTTTCCAACGAACTGGGCATCATGTCCGTAGATGAGCTGGAGAAGGCTATTAAAGATGGCCGGGTGGCCAAATTGTTCCGCCTCGGCGATAAGACAGCCGATAACATACTGCAGCAAATTCAAGCCCTGCGCCGCAAAGACCAGCGTATACCCATAGGTGAAGCGCTGCCCGTGGTGGACGACGTGCTCGATGCCCTTCGAACTCTGCCCGGGGTGAAAAACCTGACCGCAGCCGGCAGCCTGCGACGCTTCAAGGAGACCGTGGGCGATATCGACCTTATGGGCACGGCCGATAACCCTGAAGAGATTATTAATGTCTTCATTAATCTGCCTCAAATAAGGGAGGTAGTGGCTAAGGGGCCAACGAAAGCCACCGTCATACTACCTGGCGGTCTCCAAGCCGATTTGAGGATGGTAGAACATGATTCCTTCGGCTCGCTGCTCCAGTATTTCACCGGCAGCAAGCAGCACAACATCACACTGAGAACCAGAGAACAGAAAAGGGGACTCAAGCTGAGCGAATACGGCATAACCGACGTCAAGACGGACAAGCTGGAGAAATTTGCTACAGAGGAAGCCTTTTACCGCCGCCTTGGCCTGCAGTACATACCACCTGAAATTCGCGAAGACCAGGGCGAGATTGAACTGGCTGAGAAAGGCGAAGTCCCGAAGCTAATAGAACTATCAGACATAAAGGGAGACATTCACGCTCATACCGACTGGAGCGACGGTCAGGATTCCATAGAAGACATGGCTAAATCCGCCAAAGCCCTTGGCTACCTTTATCTGGCAATAACCGACCATTCAGCAGGACGAGGCATCGCCCACGGACTAAGCGAAGAGCGCCTGCGAAAGCAGATACAAGAAATTATACGACTCAATGAGCATCTCAAAGGAATTCGGATCTTCACCGGCACGGAGGTGGACATACGCGCCGATGGCAGCATAGACCTGCCCGATAAACTATTAGCCGACCTGGACGTCGTGGTCGCCGCCATTCATTCAGCTATGAATCAAAGCGAGGAGCAGATAACAAGGCGCCTTGTTGGAGCCATAGAAAATCCGCATATCGATGTCATCGCCCACCCCACCTGTCGATTGTTGGGTGAGCGCGAGCCTGTCGCCGTCGACCTGGAAGCCGTCTTCCGAGCTGCCATAAAATACAACAAGGCTTTGGAAATTAATTCCATGCCCAGCCGACTTGATTTGAAAGATATTCACATTTACCGGGCGCGGGAACTGGGAGTAAAGTTAATCATGGGCACGGATGCCCATAGCACAACTCACCTGAGCCTGATGCGCTTCGGTATCGGCATAGCTCGCCGCGGTTGGTGCCAGCCTAAAGATATACTCAATACCAGGCCAGTAAAAGAGATGCTGGCCTTCCTCAGAAAGAATTAAAACATGCTTGCCACTATCGAATACGGACAGGTAACCCAGATTAGGCTGTGCCGCTATCCGGACAATCCTGGAGGCACTGTCTCCGCCTATCTGGTGGATGGCCTCTTGATAGACAGCGGACCGGCGCATACTGTCGAAGAGTTGACTGACTTCTTGAAGGACAAAGGATTGAAAACTGTAGTTAACACGCATCATCACGAAGACCATATAGCTGCCAATGCCTTGCTCAAAGAAAGATATGGCGTCGAGCTTCTGGCTCATCCGCTGGCGGTGAACAAAATCAACCAGCCAGCGACGCTTTTCCCCTATCAGGAAGAGGTCTGGGGCTATCCTATTCCCAGCCAGGTTAATAAAATCGGCGATACTGTCGCTACCCATAATTTTCTCTTTGACGTAATCTACACGCCGGGCCATGACCGTGACCACATCTGCCTTTTTGAGGCAAGCCACGGCTGGCTATTTAGTGGCGATTTATTCGTAGGTACCCGCCCCAACGTAGTCCGACCCCAGGACGACGTACGCCAAATCATCACTGACCTCAAAAAAGTAAAGGACTTAATGCCCCGATTACTCTTCCCTGCCCCGGGTAAAGTAATAGCTGAACCCGTGCCCGTGCTGGAACAGACCATCCGATACCTCGAAGATTTAGGGCAGAAGGTCACGGAGCTGCATGACAGAGGTTTATCTCCAGAAGAGATTATGAAACAGATTTTTGGCAATGAGGCTCCTTTAGCCGAGTTTACCCAGCAGCAGTTCTCATCACTAAATATGGTTAAATCTTTCCTTAAAACGGATTAATCAAAATGTCACCTGAAGATAACGAAAATATCACTACAACAGCCGACGGCGATGTCACAGCCATAGAGCACCTAAGGCAAGCTGTAGCCAGTGGCAAGCACTGGTATATAGCCCTGCTGGAGGCTACCAAGCTATGGAAGAGCGCTGAGGAGGATTATCAAGGTCGTCACTTGCGCTATTTGATTGATGGCGAGGCTTTCGACTGGCTATTACTGGCAGAGCGTCTCAGCGACGAAATAAGCCAGTATATCCCGGAAAAAGAACGAATCAATTTGCTTTTCTTCGATGTACCACCGGTGGAGCTAAGCAGAGAGGAATTCAAGAAACTGATTGGCCCGGCTAAATACCGAGCTTATCTCAATTATCTATACGGTGTACTGGTCGAGGAAAATCTTATTTCCGCTGTAGTTGACGAGATTCGAAAAGAAAGATTGACATCAGGCTCCAACAAGCGCGAAGATATACTTGATAAGGCATATCGCAGGATATATGGTGCCGGTCAGCAGGCGCTGCTCGACAGCTTTAGAAAAGAAAAAAAGTACACGAAACGCAAATCCACGAATCTGGGCGAGCTGAAGGAATTCACCTACTGGCTATTCAAATACCGAATAAAAAAGAGCGATAAGTCCCGCGTGGCCAGCGATACCAAAAAAGCACTGATAAAGATGCAACGCAACCTAGCAGCCAAAAAGCCACCCCTCTAAACACCACAATTGAATACCCTTCCCCAAATCCTAAATCCCAGGCATCAAATCCCAAACAATGCTAAAATCCTAAGAACCAAATTGTCGCAGTCATTAATTAGCTTCAAATCCATTCTAAATCGGTTTTTGTTAGCTCGCCACCGGCATCGCCAGTATTCGGAGTACCGGTCGGCTCAATTAGCAATATTTTGCATTCTTCTTTGGCATATGGTTTATGCTCAACTCCCCCTGGAATAACAACCATGTCTCCAGCTTTCAAATGTAAGGATTTATCTCTTAAATCGATCTGAAAACTACCATCAATCACAATAAATGCTTCGTCTGTTTCAGGGTGTTTGTGCCAGACAAAATCGCCAAAGGACCTGGTCAATTTGAAGTCATAGTTATTCATTTGGGCAATAATCTTAGGTGAAAACCGCTCACTGAATTTAGAAAATTTATCTTCAAAATTTATTACTTTAATTTCCATTGTTTACTCCTTAGATAACGTCAATGACTCACCGCGAATCAAAGGGGTTATATCCTGGTTTCTTAACCAGTGTTTTTTCTTTTTCCATTATATCCGGCCTATAGACCGTTTCAACCCAATCTTCGGGGGCAATTTCTTCTATGGCAACGGAAATTGTTTTCCCTTCACATTTGGCAATTCTCACGATAGAATCTGCAATTACTTGAGCCAGTTTATTTTTCTGTTCTACTGTCCTTCCGGGATACATTTTTATTATTACATGAGGCATTAATCACCCTCCTTTCTTCACGGCTAAATTTAGCAAAAGCCACCTCCAAATCCCGAATTACAAGCATCAAATATCAAACAATATCAAAATTCAAAGAACCAAATTCAAAACTATTGGCTTTTCGTCAGGATGGAGCTGAATATTTTCGTCAATTCTGTAGACTATTTAAGGAATATCTCTTGCTCTTGCCGTGAATCGGGATTGCTTACTTCTAGAAGCTTAAGCCAGTATCCACTCTCTTTGGCTTCTTTGCGACATATCCTGATTCTCATCAAGAAATCCTTTTTCCCTAATGCCTCATTCGCTTCTATATAATTTGCTCCCACAGAGGTCGCCGCTCTAACTAATTGCTTGGTAATTTCCCCTTCAATAGCAGATTTCGGCAATTTCTTACAAAAGTTAACCACACTTCTGGCAAAATTGAGAGTCCTCTCTTCCAGGTCATATTGTTTTGAACTTTGATTTTTGGTCATTTGAATTTGTTTGGGATTTGTGTTTTGAGTTTTGGGATTTCTAGTTTGCGCAGCATACTAGCTGAGCTGGGTCAGTTCCTGCCTCAGCCTCAGCAACTTGTCTTTATAACCTCGGAGTTTGTCCCGCTCTTTGTCTACCACGGCGGCTGGTGCTTTGGACACGAAAGCAGAATCTTTCAACCGTTTTTCCAGCCTCTCGATTTCCCTCTCAACCACACTGATTTCGCCCTCCAAACGCCCCTTTTCGGATGCCACATCAACCATGCCCGCCCAGGGCAAGACCACCTCGGCTTCCTTCAGCACGAGGACCAGCGCTTTTTCTTCCTTTGCCTGACGCTGGCTGCGACTTAAAACAGCCAGCGGTCTAGCTTTGGCCAAGGTCTCTATAACCTCAGATTTTGAAGCTATCGCCAGTTGGAGTTTATCGGCATAAACACGGGCTTCAATCCACTTGCCTGCTGCTACCTTGTGCTCAGCCCGGGCATTGCGTATGGAGCGGATGATTTCTATAACCGACTCCATCACCGGCTCAGCCTCATCGTCGATAAGTTTCCTATTGCCAACCGGGTACGGCGCAATAATAATGGAGTCTGAATCAAAGCTACCTTCAGGCAAACGCTGTCTCAAGCCTTGCCACAGTTCCTCGGTGATGAACGGCATAAAGGGATGGAGAAGGCGCAGCGTCGTGTCCAGAGCCAAGGCCACTATCGGCAAAGGCAAAAATTCTGACCTGGACAGTCTGATTTTGGCTATCTCGATGTACCAATCACAAAACTCACCCCAGAAAAAGTCATGAATTTGCCGCTCCGCCTCGCCAAACTGGAAACCGGACATCAACTCATCGACGCTTAAAACAAGTCGATTAAGCCGGCTCAGAATCCAGCGGTCTTCTATCGGCTTTGAACGCTTCGCAGTCAGCTTCGTTAACACACCGCTTTCTAGCGGATTAGATTCAAGGCTTTGAAAGACAAACCTGGCCGCATTCCACATCTTGTTAGCGAAGTTGCGGCCGGCCTCCAACCGGTGCGGGCCGAGATTGATATCATTCCCCGGGGAAGTGCCGGTGGTCACGGCAAACCGAAGCGCGTCAGTGCCGTATTCATCTATGGCATCGTTAGGATTCAGCACATTCCCCCGCATCTTGCTCATCTTCTCGCCCTTCTCGTCTCGAATCAGCCCGTGCAGATAGACAGTGTGGAAAGGAATATCTCCAGTATCCTCCAGCCCCATCATAATCATCCGGGCAACCCAGAAGAAGAGTATGTCATACCCTGTCTCCATAACCGATGTCGGGTAGAAATATTTCAAGTCCTCAGTATCCTCCGGCCAGCCTAAAGTCGAGTGCGGCCAGAGCGCCGAGCTAAACCAGGTATCGAGCACATCAGGGTCCTGGACGATATCGGTGGTAGCACAATGGCTGCAGGTTGAAGGCTTATCAACAGCTACAGTCATTTCCTCGCATTTCGGACAATACCACACGGGAATGCGATGCCCCCACCACAACTGCCGGCTGATGCACCAATCACGTATATTCTCCATCCAGTTGAGATAGACTTTGGTAAAGCGCTCCGGAATTATGGAAATCCGACCATCGGTGACAGCCTTGGTTGCTGCCTCGGCCAACGGCGCCACTTTTACAAACCACTGTTTGCTAACCTCAGGCTCTACCATCGTCTGACAGCGGCCGCAGTGCCCCACCGAATGATGATGCGTCTCAATCTTCTCCAGCAGGCCAGCCTTTTCAAAGTCAGCCACCACCCTCTGCCGGCAGACAAAGCGGTCAAGTCCAGCATAAGGGCCGGCCTGTTCATTCATAGTCCCATCAGGATTCAAGATATTTATCACCGGTAAGTGCTGCCGCTCAGACATATCGAAGTCCACCGGATCATGGCCCGGGGTAATCTTGACCGCGCCGGTGCCAAACGAAGTGTCTACAGCGCTATCAGCGATAATGGGAATCACCCGTCCAATAACAGGCAGGACAACCTTTTTGCCCACCAGAGCCTTGAATCGCTTGTCATCAGGATTAACTGCTACGGCAGTATCGCCGAGGTAAGTCTCCGGTCTGGTAGTCGCTACGGTAATATAGCCTTCACCATCAGCCAGAGGATAACGAAGATAATATAGATTGCCGGTTATATCTTTGTGCTGAACCTCCAAATCGGAAAGCGCGGTCTGGCACCTTGGGCACCAGTTTATAATTCGTTCACCGCGATAAATCAGCCCTTTATTATATAGACGGACAAAGGCCGTCCGTACTGCCCGGCTTGGTCCCTCATCGAGGGTAAACCGCTCACGGGTCCAATCGCAGGAAGCTCCCAGTCTCTGGTGCTGATAAGTAATTGATTGCCGTGACTTCTTAACCCATTCCCAGACGCGCTCGATAAACTTCTCCCTGCCCAGCTTGTGCCGGTCCAGTCCTTGCTCAGCCAGCTTCTGCTCTACAATCACCTGAGTGGCTATGCCGGCGTGGTCAACGCCCGGCAGCCACAAAGCGGACTCGCCCTTCATCCTGTGCCACCTTATCATTATGTCTTCCAGAGTAGCCGTCAGAGCATGCCCCAAATGAAGCTCACCGGTGACATTGGGCGGCGGCATGATGATGACGAAAGGCTTCTTTCTGCGGTCTATCTTCGGAGTGAAATAGCCCTGCTCCATCCAGAAGCGATACCACTTCTGCTCAACCTGACCCGGCTCATAAGCCTTTGGAATTTCAGACATACGTTACGCTTCCTTAATTTGGCTCTGGAATCTCTAAATCTCTACAGATCTTCCTTACCGTAAAATCATTGATTTCTCGATGCCGTGGCACAGTGGAAGTCTTATTGCTATTCGGGTTATAAAATACGCTATGCTTCTTGCCTTCTCTAAATAATTGGCATCCCTGATTATAGAGATGCCTCAACAAATCCCTTCGCTTCATTCAGAAAGTTCACATCTCTATGACGATTTTCTCCCTGATAACAGGCACATCCGCTTGCCTCTTAGCCATGAGTTCCCTGTTAGCTTCAATAATCAATTGCGTAGCTTCCTTCAGGTTCTCTCTTACTTCCTTCAGTGTCCTTCCCTGGGTATTGACCCCTGGAAGCTCCTCTACATAGCCAACATACCAATCTCCCCTTTTTTCAATAACTCCAGTGAACTCTCGTGACATTTCTTCTCCTCATGCCTTCTTAAGGCGATACCGCTTCATTGGTTCAATAAGTTCCAAGATAACCCTATCTCCAACCTTTATCTCCGGATGTCGTCTGTACCACTCTGCCAAGTTTGCCTGAATGTAAGCCCCTGCATCTGGATCGCCAACTTGGGTGCCTGCCCGAGCTGAGGTGACATATGTTTCAATTTCCATTACGTCTGTCTCTAGCTTAAAAGGAACTCTGTAGCCAGGGAAAAATCGCCTACTATGCTTAGGGATAAAAAATAGGTGAAATCTTATGCACGCAGGTTTTACGATAATTTCCAGTGAGCCTTGCACTGCGATTTTAGTAGTGGCTGGGCTGCTTTTAGTCTGCTCCAAGACAATCGTAGGTTTCGGAGTAACAACAGGATACAATGGTTCAAACAGATGCACATGAGCACCTAAACCAACATTTTTTTGAACAAAAGTTTGAAACTCTACCACCTTGATATCAGAAATAGTATCGCGGGAAAGGGCTTTCAAGGTTTCATCCAATCCTTGTATAGGCTTTTCAACGATGATCGTCAACACTGGTGGTTTGGAGATGACTTCATGAAGAAACCTATAAATTTCATCGGGTTCGATGGCTTTCTTTAATTTCTGTTTGCGAGAAGCATCTTTGTCTATCTCGTTGTATATTGCCTTAACGATCTTATTTTTAGTTTCGGAACTCCTTATGCCCATGATAAATCTGCTGTGTTGTTCAACTATGTGCTTATGCACATCATGAACTGATAGCTCGACCTCAACAATGTACCAGCGCGAAGACGGGCCAAAGATAACGACAAACCCATCAGGTACCGAGCCTTTTCCTAACTCTGATTCCAGCCTTTGTTTATTAAAAAATTCAGCTTCTTCGCCAAAGATGTCCTGCGCGTGCTCCTTAATCATTTGCTCGAGAGCATCTTCGCTTGGCGGTATCCACAGCTCGTACTTTACGTCGTCTATTAGCAACATCTTCTATTTCCCGCTTCTCTTAGCCCAAAGCCCTGCTACCCTATCCAAAATCCTGTCCGCCACTTCCCTCTTTGGCAAAAGTGGCAATTTCTCGACCTTACCCTTGCGGTCGATTATCACCACCTGGTTGGTATCAGCGCCGATGCCGCTACCTTCGGCGGTGATATCGTTGCCGACGATTAGGTCGAGCCGCTTCTTATCAAGCTTTCCTTTGGCATTAGCCACCAGATTTTCACTTTCGGCGGCAAAGCCGACCCGGAGGAATTTACCTTTCACTTCTCCCAGGATATCGGGTGTGCTTTCCAGTTCCAGTGTCAAACTAGAGGCTCGCTCCCGCTTAATCTTGGTCTTGGATACCCGCTTAGCCCGGTAATCGGCAACCGCCGCTGCCATTACTAGTACATCAGCTTTAGCCACAGCTTTCTTTACCGCTTCATGCATTTCTTGAGCGGTACCAACATTCACCATATCTATACCGACTGGCTTGAGAAGAGCAGTGGGAGCACTTACGAGGACTACCTTGGCTCCGCGGTCTCTGGCGGCTTCAGCCAGCGCATATCCCATTTTGCCTGAAGAACGATTAGTCAAACACCGAACGGGGTCCACGGGCTCCTGAGTACCGCCAGCGGTGACCACAACGCGCCGTCCAGCTAAATCGCTGCTTCTACCCAAAACCTGGCAAATGGTGCCTAAAATCTCGTTTACATCAACAAGCCGCCCCAGGCCTATTCCGCGTGAGGCAAGCCGGCCGTAATCAGGTCCGACGGTGATAAAGCCCCGAGCCTTTAGCTTAGCCAGATTATCCTGAGTTACCTGGTTCTGGTACATAGCCGCATGCATTGCTGGAGCTACGATTACGGGTGCCTTTGTCGCCAGTACCGTACAACTGACCATATCATCTGCCATACCAGCCGCTATTCTGGCAATGATGTCGGCTGTAGCCGGAGCTATCACTACTATATCGGCTGCCTCGGCCAAGGCTACATGCTCCACACTATATTCGGAAGCTAACTCGAACATCTTGGTAACCACGGGCCTGCCCGTAATATTACGGAAGGTCAGCGGCATAATAAACTCGGTGGCAGCCTCCGTCATAATGACCTCAACCTGAGCCCCAGCTTGCGTCAACTGGCTGGCTAACTCAACAGCCTTATAAGCAGCGATACTGCCGGTTACTCCCAAGACTACGGTTTTACCTTTTAGCCCCATATCCTATTCCTTAGCCTTATTCATTTCATAAATCAGTCGTAAACCTATAAGCGTTAAGTCAGGATTTACCTCATCGATTGCCGGTGTTTCCCGGGCCAGAAGCTCAGCATAGCCCCCTGTGGCTACCACCTTTGCCTTACCTCCCAGTTCCTCTTTAATCCTGGCCACTATACCTTCTATCAGCCCGGCATAACCGAAGACAATGCCGGATTGCATAGCCGCTACGGTATTCCTACCAATAGCCCTCTTGGGATGGGTCAATTCCACCCGGGGCAGTACAGCAGTTCGAGCAAACAAAGCCTCCGTGGCTATAGCAATTCCCGGTGCAATAGCCCCACCAAGATAATCTCCTTCCTTAGAGACGGCATCAAAAGTGGTGGCAGTGCCCAGGTCAATGACAATCACTGCGCCGCCGTATAGCTGATGAGCGGCTACCGCATTCACTATACGGTCGGCACCAACTTCCTTTGGGTTATCCATTGAGATTCGCACTCCTGTCTTAACACCGGCCTCCACCAGTATAGGAGAAACCTTTAGATAGTGTCGGCACATTTCCTCGAAAACACCGGTCAGTGGTGGAACAACACTGCATAATATCGTATCTGTGATTTTAGAGGCAGCAATACCTTCGTGCTCGAAAAGATGGAGTATTAAGCTGGCATATTCATCAGGCATACGATGTACACCGGTAGCCACTCTCCATGTTGATTTCATTTTACTGCCGTCGAAGACGCCGATAGTTATATTAGTATTACCGATATCGACAGCTAATAACATACGTTCACCAAACCTTAAGATGCCTCTTCCTGTTTCAGCCTCATTATCACCTTAGGTAAAGCCGGCAAAAGGTCACCAGCCAACATCCCTACCTCACCCAGCTCTCGCCTTACCATTTCTCCGGCCTGGGCATGAAGATAGACGCCGCAAGCTGCGGCATCGAAAAGAGATAGCCCTTGAGCTACCAATCCAGCAATCACGCCGCTAAGCACATCGCCAGTGCCCGCTGAAGCCAACCCCGGGTTAGCTACCTGACTGATTCTAGCCCGACCGTCAGATGCCGCCACGACACTATATGCCCCCTTAAGCACGACCACCTTTCGCCACTCGACAGCGCTTTTCCGGGCTATATCCAGACGCTGGCGCTGCACCTCCTCCACCGAAACTCCAGCCAGTCGTGCCATCTCGCCCGGATGTGGCGTAAGTATAGCATCCTGACTTAGCTTCTGCCACCAATCTGGTGTCTGTGCCAAAGTATTCAAAGCATCAGCATCAAGCACAAGGACTGGAGAGGAATCCTTTTTCAAATTAAACAGAACGGCCTTTACGAACTCAGCAACAGCAGCCTTTTGCCCCAGTCCGCAGCCCATGAGCAAAACTTCATAACCGGGCAACCATCGTTTCAGAACGGATGCCGCCTTTGGGGAAATTATGCCGGCTGCAGATTCCGGCAGAGGAACGTACGTCACCTCGTCCATTTTTGCCGCTAGAATCGGCTGCAGGCTGGAAGCAGTAGATAACGTCACCAGACCGGCCCCGACCCTGGCTGCACCCATACAGGCTAGATAAGCAGCTCCAATGTAATTGATTGAGCCGGCTACGACCAGCACTTTACCAAAGCTCCCCTTATTGGCACCGGCAGGACGCACAGGCAATACTGATTTAACCCAATCTTCAGTTATCAGCTCGGTGTGTATATTCTCTCCCATATTTGATGGAAGACCAATATCAGCGATGATAACCCTGCCGGCCCTTTCCGCACCGGGAAAGTTAAATAAGCCCGGCTTGGGATAACCAAGAGCAATGGTGGCATTAACATGGGGACAACTTGGGTCAACGGCTCCCGTATCAGCATCAAGTCCGGAAGGCATGTCAACAGCGATTGCCAAAAGCTTGGGGGCTTTCTTTTTGGCTGCTGTCACTCTAGAAAGCACTTCTTTAAATACGCCGTCGAGCGCTCGACTTCTGCCCGTGCCGAAGATGGCGTCGACTACCACGTCAGAGGAACCTAAGGAGTTCTCAAACCTGGCAAAATCCCTGTCCTGGTCAGCCTGAACAGTTGTTATACCTCGCTGTTGAACCAACGCCAGGTTTTTATCACCCTCCGGACGCTGAGCGCACAGGTAAATATTGACCTCAGCGCCCGAATCTGCAAGATGGCGGCCGGCTACTAACCCGTCACCTCCATTATTACCAGGGCCAACTATTACCAAAACGTGCTTGCCGACAACACTACCGACAAGTTTTTTAATCTCCTCGGCTACAGCCCGACCGGCATTCTCCATCAATATCTCGGTGGTCAAACCGACGCCGGCAGCCCTGCGGTCAATCTCCCGCATCTGCTCCGCAGTAACAACCTTCATAGCTTGGAGCCGCCTTCCATTAAAGTCACTGCTTCCCCGCCAGTTTATCTAATTCCCGGCTCATCGCCTGCCAATGTGTGCCACGCCAGTATATACGATGACAGGACGGACATTCCATATACAATCTCTGGATTTCAAAAACATATGGAGGGACTAAGTCTCGCACTGCGTCTTTGTCCTTCTCTATCAGGCGTTGGTTACACTCGACACAGATAGAAAACGGACTGAAATGATAGTCCAGGTTCAAAGCTTCAACAACTTGATGCAGTTGAGCCCCGATATCATCATCCTTAATGAGAATCGCCTTGAGTTTGCCACTGGTTATCAGCCGCCGCTTTATTACCTCTGTATCCTTGGTCAAAATCACCCTGTTTTGCGCCAATGCAACCTTCACCATTCTACCATCATCCTCTCCAGAAAAAAGCAAGGCGTCGTATCCCATTATCCTCAACCACTTCGCCAGTTTGCCAACATTATTATCGACGATGAACTTAATTTCCACAGCCTATCCCGGTCACAGCCCTTAAATGACCCTCAGAGGATTAAAATCCACGCCATAATCATAGACATCAATACCTTCTTTTCGCTTTAAATAACCGACGACAACATAGGTCAATGGAGTAGCTACAGCTTCGTAGACGCATTTTATCAGCCAGTGGAAAAACATCATGATGCCCAGTACCGAAAACGGCAGCACGCCTACGAAGGCAATAGTCAGGACAACTATAGTATCGACGCCCTGTCCTAACAAAGTGGAGCCAATAGTCCTCGTCCACAGCCATCGACCCTTGGTCATTATCTTCATTTTAGCCAAGACCACCGAATTGGTAAATTCACCCGCCAGATAAGCGACAAAAGAAGCTAATAAGAAGCGAGGGGTGCTACCCAGAATACGCTCATAAGCATTTTGCGCCTCGAAAACCGGTGCTGGAGGAAGTATCTTGGCTATCCAGATAGCCGCTACCGCTATTAAATTACATATAAAGCCAAGCCAGATTACACGTCGTGCCTGCCGGTAACCGTAAACCTCGGTAAGAACATCACCGATGATATAGCTTATGGGGAAAATTACAATCGCCGCGGGTAGAATTATGCCACCAACACTTATCTGCTTAGCAATTATAATGTTAGCCGTGATAAGACAGGTGACAAAAAGAGCCGCTATCACTACAAATCTATGAGAGACTGTCATAGAAAAAGCCCCCTTGCATCGGACAAACTTAAATCCAACGCCTACGGCGGAAGAAAAAGTACGTGATAGCGGTACTGACTATCATCAGAACGACTATCAAAATCCAAGGCCAATAACTATTTACTCCTGTGCCGGGTAATCGAACATTCATGCTCCAAATACTAGCAATGAGACCAGGTACCGTCAAAAGCGCCATGACAATGGTCCATACCCGCATTACTTCCTGTATATTGTGCGAGGTCAGCCAGTTGCTCGTGTCTGCCAATACGTCTACCATCTCTTTGCCGTCCTCCAGGCCATCCCAAATCTTACGTATGTGGTCAGCAACATCGCCAAAGTAAACATCCTGGTCCTCTTTCAAGAACGGATATTCTTCTTTCTCCAATGTCTCTACAACATTCACTTGGGGCCGGATAACACGCCGGAACGAGATTAGGTCTCGTCGCATCAACATGATTTCATGGACGGTCTCCGGCACTGGCCTGGAAAAAATGAGGTCTTCCAACTTTTCTACGTTATCTACCGCCTTATTAAGAATCGGAAAGCAGTAATTGACCAGTCTATCCAGTATATGATACAGGAGAAAGCCCGAGCTGCGGCTCATATAAGCGTTACATATTCCCTCGTCAACATGGCATTCGTTAAAAAATTTAGCCAGCGGTTTCAAATCACCGGATTTATGAATTGTGACTATGTAACTTTCGCCTATAAATATATCTACCTCGCTGGGTGTAGTGACTCTGTTCTCCTTGTTGTAAACGGGAAAGTGAAGCACAATGAAAAGGTGGTCCGGATACTCGTCGATTTTGGGACGTTGCACGCGGCTTAAGATATCGTCGAGATTAAGAAGGTTAAAGTTGAAGTTCTGTCCCAAATACTCCACATCTTTCTCGGTTGGCTTCTCAATGTAAATCCAGGTCAGCTTACCACAAGAAATGGAGTTAAAATTTGACTTATTTTCCTCACTCGCTAAGGGTGCCAACATTTTCTTTGTCACCAAATAGATAAAATAGTGTCTTATTTTACCATAATTCGTTGTTAAGAAAGACGAATACGGCGGGAAGGTATTTTATATTTGTTGTTCTAGGTCAAAACCCAGAGACAAAACTACAAGGTTTTTTCGCCGTATAAATGGCTAAGAGTAGAGTAAGTTTAATACACTCGCTCGTCAACTATCAGCTTGTGCCATTCTGGAATCACGCCCCTGGTTACAAATTCGACGCGGTCAACTTTAATTCTTAATGCCTCGCTCACCATCTTGTTTAAATCGTTTGCCAGCTTCTCCTTGTCGATTCCCTCTTCCGTCTTAAGCTCAACTTTGAGCGTCAGTTCGTCCCGATGGCCGGGTCTGGTTACCGCTGCCTGGTATTGCGCGACCTGTAAGAACTTCGCCATCGCCGGTTCAAGCTGCCGTGGATGAATGAACATGCCTCTGGTTCTGACTGCATCACCGACCCTTCCCAAAAGCCGCGTTATCCGCAAAGAAGTCCGACCACAAGGGCAAGGTTCATCAATCAAACCGGCAAGGTCTCCAGTGCCGAAGCGTATCAATGGATAGGTTTCATCTATCGGAGTCACCACTATTTCACCTACTTCACCTGGCTCAATCTGTTTTCCAGTCTCATAACTAATCATCTCCAGTATTACACCCTCAGCAATATGCATGCCATTCTTAGCACTGCACTCAAAGGCTAATAGGCCAACATCGGCTGTGGCATACATATCCCCTGTGGCAATACCATACTTTTCTTCAACCATCTTTCTGATTGGGCCACCACCCATCTCACCACCTATGACAGCTAACCTGAGATTAAAATCCTTGCGTATATCAAAACCCATTTCCTCAGCCTTGTTGATAACATTCATAAAGAAGCTTGTAGTACCAATAAAACCGGTAACTTTAAGTTGATGCATCACCTGCACTTGGAGCTCAGTATTTCCCACACCCATAGGAATAACCGTGACCCCACCCCGCCTTAATGTCTCGTCGATCATCAGGCCGGCAGGAACAAGATTATACATCCAGCTGTTGACTACGATATCTCCATGGTGAAATCCCACAGATTTACCCACGTAGACATGCCTCTGCCAGAAAGCCTCACTTGAATGATGTGGGTCATAAATCGGCCCGGGGGAAACATAAACCCTTTCCAACTCAGTGATAGGCACAGTTACCAATCCGCCAAGAGGAGGATTGGTTTTATATAAATCCACCAACGTATCTTTTCTCAGCAAAGGCAAATTTTCTAAGTCCTTAATACCGGATACTTTAGACGGCACGATACCTGCCTTATCAAACCGTTCTTTGGTTGCCGGAGCTTTTTCATAAGCATAAGCAACTAGCCACTTCAGCTGTTCATCTAAAACTTTTTGCCTCTCCCTACGTGACATTTTCTCCATTGCCTCGAATGGAGGCAAAGCATTTTTCTTATTCACTGCTCATCTCTCCTCATCTGGCAAAACCCGGCGGACGGCGACTTGCCTAGTATGTTCTCTCATCCACAATCCGTTTGGCATCTTCAGGAATAGTGCCCTCGGCAACAAACTCTACACGATCGAACCTGACTTTGCATGTATCCTTAAAACTCTTATCCAGACTACTCTTCAGCTTTTCCTTATCGACAGCGTCACCAGCAAGCTCAACCTTTAAGACCATTTCATCCCTGTTCTGGGGACGAGTCACCACTAGCTGATAACGACGAATATCAGGAAATTTGGCAATCGTTTCATCTGTTTGCTTGGGATGAACAAACATCCCCCGCACCCTGACCGCCTCGCCGGACCTACCCATAATCTTCGGTAACCGAGGGGTTGTCCTGCCACAGCCACAGGGCTCGTCCACCATCATCGATAAGTCGCCTGTGCCAAACCGTATCAAGGGATAGACTTCGTCGAAGGGCGTGACAACTATCTCGCCAATTTCACCAGGCTCAAGCTGTTTCCCCGTCGCTGGGTCTACTATCTCAACTATGGCATCCGCAGTAATATGCATACCTGACTGCTTATCGCACCCCGTAGCTACGGTGCCCACGTCAGCTGTAGCATAAGTGTCTCCGCCCATACATAAAATACCGTATTTCTCCTGGAACAATTTCCGCAGCGCTTCACCACCCATCTCGCCACCAACCATTGCCCATTTCAGGTTAAAGTCCTTCTTAAAATCATAGCCCATGTCCTCAGCTTTATCGATAATTATTTTCAGAAAGCTAGGGGTGCCGACAAAACCGTGCACTTTGAGGTCGTGCATAATCTGTACTTGAAGTTCCGTATTCCCGGTACCGCTAGGAACAACCGTAAACCCCATGCTCCTGAGCAACTGGTCAACTCCGAGGCCAGCGGGTGTTACGTGATATGACCATGTATTCATCACTATCTGGCCCTTGCCAAAGTCTGTTCCCCGCCCATTCCCGGCACCGAAACCTCTCTTTCGCTGCGGGTCGTAGATAGGACCCGGTGATTGATATATCCTCTCCAGGTTATCTAATGGCACTGCAAGATAACCACCGAAGGGAGGATTTTTCTTTTGCAGAGCAATGAGGTCGTCCTTTCTTAACATGGGAATCTTTTCTAAATCCTTAACGGTACGTATATCTTTAGGCTTAATTCCTGCCTTATCAAATCGTTCCTTTACCGCCGGCGCCTTTTCATAGGCATAGTCAACTATTTCCCTCATCCTCTCCTCTAAATGCTTTTGTCTCTCTTTGGGAGCCATCCTCTCCAGTTCATGAGGTAGGGGCCTGGATTCTTTATTTTCCATGTTTTACTTTACTCCTTAGCAATGGCGAGGTAATATTCTTCTACAACCTTACAGCTTTGACCAATTCGTCTTCTATTCGTAGCCGAAATATAGCTAATATGTCCTCTTATCTACGATGTGTTTGGCATCCTCTGGAATGCTGCCCCTGTCAACAAACTCTACTCGATCGAACCTGACTTTGCATACGTCTCTGAATGCCTTATCCAGTTCGTTCTTTAGCTTCTCCGTTTCTACGGGCATGTTTATCTCTCCCTTCATTGTACCTAACCTGAAGGGTTCTGCATGTTTAGCTGTCAGTTCAACCTTAAGAACCATCTCGTCCCTGTTCTGGGGACGAGTAACCACTAGCTGATACCGTCGAATATCCGGAAATCTGGCAATGACCTCATCGGTCTGTTTAGGATGAACAAACATACCCCGTACTCTGACCGCCTCTCCAGACCTCCCCAAAATTTTCGTTAACCTGGGTGTTGTCCTGCCACAGCCACAGGGCCCATCCACCATCATCGATAAATCACCGGTGCCAAACCGTATCAAGGGGTAGACTTCATCGAAGGGTGTAACCACGACCTCACCTTCCTCGCCAGGATCAAGTTGCTTGCCCGTTGTTGGGTCTACTATCTCAACTATAGCATCCGCAGTTACGTGCATTCCAGACTGTTTATCGCACCCTGTGGCTACAGTGCCCACGTCAGCCGTAGCATAAGCATCCCCACCCATGCAAAAAATACCGTATTTATCCTGGAACAGTTTCCTTAGCGGCTCGCCACCCATCTCACCGCTGACCATAGCCCACTTTAAGTTGAAATCCTTCTTAAAGTCATAGCCCATCTCCTCCGCCCTATCGATAATAATCTTCAGAAAGCTGGGGGCTCCAACAAAACCGTGTACTTTGAGGTCGTGCATAATCTGTACTTGAAGCTCAGTATTACCAGTTCCCATGGGAACAACGGTAAACCCCATACTCCTGAGCAACTGGTCAACTCCAAGACCGGCAGGCGTTACATGATATGACCATGTATTCATTACTATCTGACCCTTGCCAAAGTCCGGTCCCATCCCGCCACCCGTTCCAAAACCTCTCTTTCGCTGCGGGTCGTAGATAGGGCCTGGTGATTGATATATCCTCTCCAGACTGTCCATGGGGACAGCAAGATAGCCGCCAAACGGAGGATCTGCCTTTTGCAGAGCAATCAGGTCGTCCTTTCTTAACATAGGAATCTTTCCCAAATCCTTAACCGTACGAATATCGCCCGGCTTCACTCCGGCATTATCGAACCGCTCCTTTACGGCTGGCGCCTTTTCATACGCATAGGCAATTATTTCCCTCATTCGCTCTTCTAAATGCTTTTGTCTCTCTGTGGGAGGCATCTTCTCCAATTCATGGGGTAAGGGTCGAGATTCTCTCTTTTCCATATTTTCCTCTCCTGCCAGACACAATCCGGACATAATTATGCCCGATTCGTCGAATCTACGCAACACTCAGCGGTATCCGAACTTCATACAATTTCTTATTAAATCTATACCATCTAAACTTGGGTAGTGGGTCAATTTGGACATAAGGTGTCAAGGGATGGGATTGGAGCAACTAGATGGCTTATATTTGACCGGCTGCTATATAATGAATGTTAGGAGTATGCTAACAGCAAATAATAGAAATGGTATAACACATACGGCTATAAATAGATATCTTTTCCTCTTATCTGTGTAATCCATTCGAATTCTTTTCGCGTTTCCCTTTTCTTTTAACGTTCGCCAAGCCATGATTAATTGTATTACGACAGCAACAAGAGCTATTTCGAAGGCACCCATTAGGAAGCCTGTTGCAAGACGTTCAATCAATTCAATATGGTATAGTACGGTGTGTACCAATCGGCTAGTATATAACCAATCAAGGCCTGTAAGACTGAAGGCAAGAAGAGCGAATAATACACCAGAAAATAGCCACAAGCCCGCTACATTGACCGAGAAACGCCTATCATCTTCCGGTCTCTTGTCATAAAGTTGTTCATCATAGAAACTATTCACCCAAAACTGAGCCCATACGAGTAGAGTTGCCGTTAGAAAGCCAGCAGCGATCAAGAAGAGTTGATGCCAATCTGTTAGAAAAATATTATGAAACATGAATACCCTTCTCTTTATGAAAAGAATTATAACACTAGGATTGGGGGTGTCAAGCGGTATAAAAACAAACAGGCCAGAGACCTTGCCCTTTTCCCCTGGCCCGTTTGCGCTTTGGGTTTCTACCCGATTGGCTGTCAATTTAATAGTAGGATATTATGTGCGAATTGTCAAGTCCATATCGTGTGGTGGAGCGGAAGGGAGTCGAACCCTCGGCCTATTGGGTGACAGCCAATCACTCTCCCGTTGAGCTACCGCCCCACCAATCGCCATTATAACACCGATTTTTTTAGACGCAATAATGTAATTAGAAATCGCGCAGGCTTGATTTAATAACATGTTATGGTATAATAATGATATGCCTAAGCGTTCAAGCAAGAAACAGACGCCCAAAGATACCAATGAGTTAGCTGCCTCCATTGTCGAGCAAGTTACCAGTGAGCCGGAAGCACCACCTAAAGAAAAAAACCCTAATGCTGTTGCCTTAGGTAGGCTTGGTGGTTTGAAGGGTGGCAAGGCTAGGGCAGAGAAGCTAACTCCGGAGCAGCGTACGGAGATTGCCAAAATGGCTGCATCCACTCGTTGGAAAATCGCACCGCATTAATATTAATACGTTTTGGCAATACTTCCATCTTCAATCCCCGCTAGTTGAACATAGGCAATTAAATGGGGGTTGATGAATTTCCAACGATAATTCCGACGTTCGCCGGTTCTTTTTAATACCGGACCCCGTTTTGGTTCACAAAATTTGGCTAAATGAGCCTGATAGGCACTAGTTTGATAATCATGCCCCGTTATTCTGCTTAGGGGTTCTTTGACATCCGCTAAAGAGAATTTGCCCACAGAATCTTTTGGCGCAAGAGCGCAGGCCAATAAGACATCCTTAAAAAGTGCATTCGGATATGCGGAATCTATTGCCTTTTCGTATTCCTGTTTTACGCTACCAGTTACATTTTGAAGCGCATCGTTGATAGCGCGGTCTAAATCTGCTGTCGTTACTTCAGTTCTATCTTCCTCAACGGCATGTCTGCCTGCCCATAATCCCAACAGGTGGGTATAGTGAGGATAACCCTGTGATAGTCCAGCAATCAAAACGTCAATATTTTTTTGATACTTTAACTCGGCCAACTTATACCCTTTTTGGATGATTTCGCTAAGTTCTGTGATATTCATTGGTTCAACATGAATTTCGTCTATATTTCGTGTAATGGATTGATGCTCGCTAAAGAGTTCGCTTATAGACTCCGCAACTCCAACGATAATTAGAGTTGATTTGGTATTAGTATCGGAGAATAACTTAATCGTGTCGGCCATTAATCTTCTTGTATTAGTATGCGTCGGTACACGGTCAAATTCATCTATAATAATTATTGATGGGTTCGGAAGTGCCTCTACAAATAATCGGGCATCGTTTGGCTCATTAATAGTATTGGTTATATCTAATCTTCCGGTAATTGTGGCTAAACCCTGCTGGGTAAATCCGAGTTGTCGTTGCGCAGTTAAAATTTCCCTCGAAATTTTATTCCAGATAGAAGCATATCCATCAGAAGATACACAGCCAACGAATATTGATCTATAACCATCTTGTTTTTTCGGTTCTTGTAACAAATGGGCCAGGACTCGCGCTATTGATGTTTTCCCAGTTCCCCTTTCTCCATAAAGTATTATGTGTAAGCCTGGCGTTTTTACCCTATCTTGTACCTTGAACAATAAATCTAGTCTACCTGCCAAGAAATCAGGAAGATAGATTGGCTGATTGGGCGTAAACGCCCTATTCAATTTTTCAAATTTCTTTAGTTGTTCAGAAGTCATCATAATAACCCCCTATGTCTGTATAAACACATTATATCACAATATAAAGGCAGATTGCTGGTAAAATGCGCGCTTTTTATTGGGTAAACCCCTTGACAATGCTTAAGCGGTCAAGTATAATATAGGTATGAACAAGTTAAGTACCAGGCAAGGAACCAAAGTCATAACAGCCCTTGTTGAGGGTAATTCCATACGTGCTACCTGTCGAATGACCGGAGTGGCTAAGGGTACAGTAGCCCGCCTGCTTATCGAAGTAGGCAAAGCCTGTTATCTCTACCAGTATAAGAATTTAAAGAAGCTACAGAGCCGGAGAATCCAGTGTGATGAAATATGGTCATTCTGCTATGCCAAACAGGATAACCTGCCTGAGAAAAAACGAGGCAAGCTAGGTTATGGTGACGTTTGGACATACGTTGCTATTGATACTGACACTAAGCTAGTACCATGCTGGCTAGTAGGACTTAGAACTGCCAACTATGCCTATCAATTTATGAGTGACCTAGCCAAGAGGCTAACTAATAGGGTTCAATTAACCACAGATGGTCACAGAAAGTATTTAGATGCGGTAGATGATGTGTTTGGTAACAATATAGACTATGCCATGCTTGTAAAGCTGTATGGCGCTGACCCTAAGGGTGATAAGCGTTATAGCCCATCGGAGTGCTTGGGGACTGAAACACACGTTATAAAAGGCAGCCAAGACCCTAAACAAATATCAACTAGCTTCGTTGAGAGGCAGAATCTAACTATGCGCATGAACATGAGGCGGTTTACTAGGCTAACTAACGGCTTCTCAAAGAAAGTAGATAACCTTAAACATGCTGTAGCTCTGCACTTCATGTATTATAACTTCGTTAGGGTTCATAAGACACTAGGCGTTACTCCGGCTATGGCTGCTGGCATAACTGACCATGTGTGGACAATCGAGGATATAGTAAATTTGCAATTTCAATTTGAAGCTATGTCAAGCCCTAAAATATTTCCTGTTTCAAATTGACCCACTACCTAAACTTGCTATACAGAAATTAAAAAGGTATATTCTTATTATCGGGAGGTCTATTTTGGAATTGAACAGAATAGCTAGACCAGGCATCGGCAAAATCAGGGGCTTGCAGCAGATTTCTACAACTGAGGGAATCTTCATAATGTGCGCTATGGACCACAGAGGCTCTCTTAAGGCCATGATTGAAAAGGAGCAACTTGATGACGAAGTTGATTATCAGGAACTTGTTGAGTACAAACTGGAATTATGCGCCGCTTTAGCCCCGCATAGCAGCGCTGTCTTATTAGACCCTAATTATGGCGCTGCCCAGTGCATATCCAGAGGAGTCCTCCCCGGGCATACCGGATTGCTGGTCAGCATCGAAGCTACCGGCTACGAAAGCACTCAACTGGGACGAATAACCACCTTGCTCAATAACTGGAGCGTAGAAAAAATCAGACGCATGGGTGCCTCGGCAGTTAAACTACTGGTCTACTACCGACCCGATCTGAACGAGATAGCCAATAAACAATTAAAAACGATACAGATGGTTGCAGATGAATGCCTGAAATACGACGTTCCTTTCCTCGTCGAGACCCAGACCTATCCTATCAAGGGTGAGAACGAGGATACATCTAAATTAGCGGCTCTGAAACCAGGTCTGGTAATTGAAACTGCCCGCCAGGTCGCCTCTTTACCAATTGATGTACTCAAGTCGGAATTCCCCGCCGACCTGAAATATGAAGCAGACAGGTCGAAACTTCTTCAGTATTGTCGGCAGTTGGACGAGGCTACCCCGGTACCCTGGGTTATACTAAGCGCCGGTGTAAACTACGAGACATTTCTAAAAGAAGTGGAGATCGCTTGCAGCGCGGGTGCTTCGGGATTCCTCGGCGGCCGGGCTATATGGCAAGAAATTGTACATTTCACGGACAAAAAAGACCGCCTCAAATACCTGTCGACAACTGTCGTTGATAGGTTAAAAGAACTGGCCGATATAGCCACAAAATATGCAGTGCCCTGGTATCATAAACTTGGCATTAAGGCTCATGAATTGGCTGCCGTCCCGGAAAATTGGTACGTGAACTACTGAGATAAGCAGGATGTCTATGAATATTACGAGCACCCCATACCGTAGGACAAAAATAATCTGCACTATAGGTCCGAGCACCAGCTCGGCTTCAGTAATAAAAGAGCTGCTCAAAACTGGTATGGATGTTGCCAGAATAAACTTCTCGCATGGAACTCATGAGGAACACACCAGCTATATTAAAACCCTCCGTCAAGCAGCAAAACGAGCTAACCTGCCGTTAGCCATATTGCAGGATCTGCCTGGACCCAAAAACAGAACCGGAAAGCTTAAAAGGGGCACAGTTGAACTTAAAGCAGACACTGATTTCGTTCTAACCACGAGACAGATTTTAGGAGATGAGCATAAAGTATCAGTAGGTTTACCGGAGTTGCCGAACATTGTAAAGCCCGGCGACATGATATTCCTCGATGATGGCATAATAGAGCTAAAAGTAAAATCTATCAGCAATATGGAGGTCAACTGCCAGGTAATAACAGGTGGTAGTCTGGCTGAGGATAAGGGTGTCAATATTCCGGGTATAACCTGGGATACTTCCACAATCACTGAAGAAGATTGGGCGCATCTCCTTTTTGGTTTAAAACATAACGTAGACTTAGTAGCCCTGTCTTTCATTAGAGAAGCTAACGATGTAATTAAGGTAAGGAACTTTATCCAGAAAAAGAAAAAGTCTCCAGTGCTCATTGCCAAAATTGAGAGGCGCGAAGCTTTGGATAATCTCGATGAAATACTGGAGGCAGCTGATGGCGCCATGGTTGCTCGTGGCGACCTAGGTATCGAGATTCCTATACAACGCGTTCCCATAGTTCAGAAGGAAATAATCCAGAAGTGCAATCGCCTGGGGAAGCCTGTCATTGTAGCCACTCAAATGCTGGAGTCAATGGTTCACGCACTGCGTCCTACCCGGGCCGAGGTTACAGATGTGGCAAATGCCATCTTAGATGGTTCCGACGCCCTGATGCTGTCAGAGGAAACAGCTATCGGTAACTATCCGGTGGAAACCGTATCTATGATGGCGCAGATTGCTCTTGAAGCAGAGGCGTCACTACCTTACGAAGAGATCCTCTCCAATAAAGGCAAAGACCTTCAACCTCAAACAGACGATGCCATTAGTTACGCTGCCTGCCACGCTGCACATCAACTGGGCGCCGCAGCTATCATCGCCTTCACTTCATCGGGAAGCACGGCGCGACGTGTCGCTAAGTATCGCCCCGGGGTACCGATCCTGGCCATAACACCAAGTAATGAAACGCGGAGACAGTTGTCGATATGCTGGGGAGTACGCGCCTTTCAAATTCCCGAGCCTTCAAAAATAACTGCATTATTTGCCCGAGGAGCCAGAGTAGCCAAAAGAACCGGGTTGGCTCAAGACGGCGATTTGGTTGTTATCACCGGGGGCATTCCACTTGGCGTTTCCGGAAGCACCAATCTACTAAAGGTGGAAAGAGTTTAATGATTGCTACAGTTACTTTAAATCCCAGCCTGGATAGAACAGTTACCGTTGAGGAACTGGTTATGGACGAAGCCAATCGCTGGACTAGCTTGCGTCGAGACCCCGGTGGCAAAGGAATCAACGTTTCCAGGGTCATCCACGAGCTTGGCGGTGAAACAATTGCCTATGGTTTTATCGGCGGCATTGACGGCGAAACATTAAAGCATCTTCTTCAACAACACGGCGTCCCATTTGACTTCACCCCAATCAAGGGGGAAATCAGGAGCAACTTCATAATCGCTGATTTAGCCTCTTGCCATCAAACCAGAATCGACGCCCCGGGACCGCATATCATGAGACACGAACTGCAAAAATTAGTACAGAAAGTAAAACATATCAGCCCGAAACCTGACTATCTGGCCTTCGCCGGTAGTGTCCCTCCTGCGGTTCCTGCCGATATATACCGTCAACTTATAGAGGCGGCTAAACATAACGGTATAAAAACTGTGCTCGATTCGGACAATAAATGGCTAAAAGAAGGAATAAAGGCTAAACCAAATGTCATCAAACCGAATGTACATGAAGCCGAAGAGTTGCTCGATAAACATCTGAGAAGCGAAACAGCAATTGTCAAGGCACTTAAGCTCCTGGTCGATCGTGGCATCGAAGTCGCAGTCATCTCCCGCGGTAAAGAGGGGCTTATAGCCGCGAACGGAGAAAAGGTTATAAAGGCAATACCACCCCAGGTAGAGGTCCGCAGCACTGTAGGCGCTGGCGACTCGACTATTGCCGGGCTGGTTTTAAAACTAAACGAGGGACTCGACATAGACGAGGCCTGTCGCTGGGCAGTAGCCGCGGGGACAGCCGCCACATTAACACCGGGCACTGAGCTCTGCCGTCGAGAGGACGTAGAAAGGCTACTCTCTAAAGTTAAGATAAAGAGGCTTTGATATCTGATTTTGAAAGACCGCGGTTATTCTATTGTCTGACAGCGCTCTTTCGGAAGGGCCTTCAATCTATCAAGTAAACCTTCAACTGTAGTAGGTTTGCCACCGAGTTTTCGGTTTGCTGTTTTCTATCAAGATAGAAGGCGTGGATACCTATTTCGCTGGGAGCCATAAAATCGAATTGCCAGTTATCCCCAATATGAACTACCCGCTCAGGCTCAACCCGCATTGCCTGACACATTTTTAAATAAAACTCGGATGTCTTCAACTGCCTGTAATCAGTAATCGAAGAATAAATCTCCGAAAAATAAGGTTCGATGTCTTGAAGAAGATGATGCAGAAAATCTCGCGTTGACCCAGAAGCCACAACCAGTTTGTACTTTTCACTTAAAGAGGCCAGCACTTCTTTGACTTCCGGGTAGTAGCGTACTCGATTCTCACATCTCTGCATCATCGGGACAGGCGTACCCAAACCAAGCTTATCGAACCAATATCGGACATCATACCATTCGAGCCTCTGGTCACCGACCTTACGATATTCTCCCTCAACGGCTTTCCTGGCTTGCTCGAGATTAATACCATTCTTCTCAGCATATCGTCGAGGGATAGCTTCGAACCAGACTGCATAGCTAAAATCTGGAGTTACCAGCGTGCCCTCGACGTCGAAAGAGACTACCTTAACATCGCCAGGATTAACCATATCTACTATTTATCCGAAACTTCAGGCAATTTTCCGGTAACCTAATTTCCCCGAATGTTATCACTTCGATAGATAATAAGTCTATTATTGCAAATTAAGCCCTATAAAGTTTAAAATTAAACTTAAATAATTGATATGAACGTGAATTATGGCATTGACGCGAAGAAATTAGCCGACTATTCCTTAGAACTGGGCCCAATAAGGCCGCCCAGTGAAGCGTATTCACTGCTAATAAGAGCCACCAGAAACTGCCCATGGAACCGATGCCAGTTTTGTCCGGTTTACAAGGGACAGAAGTTCGAGCTAAGACCGGCTGAGGATGTGGTAAAGGACATAGAATCGGCGAAAGCTATCGCCGATGAAATAAAAGAGCTTGCCTGGAAAATGGGCTACGGCGACCAATTCAGAAATGTGGCAGGAACAATTTACAGCAGTTATAAATATAATGCCAGCATCTGCAACGTGGCTCTCTGGCTCTGGGCAGGCGGTACATCTGCCTTTCTCCAGGACGCCAATACGCTTATAATGAGGACACCCGACTTAGTCAAGATAGTTTCCTCATTGAAACAAAATTTCCCGGAGCTGAACCGGATAACCTCCTACGCACGTTCAAAAACTGCCTCTAAAAAATCACTGGAAGAATTGAAAGAACTCAAAGATGCCGGACTTTCCCGATTGCATATCGGAATGGAAAGCGGCTCTAATCAGGTGCTTAGCTATGTGGAAAAAGGAGTAACTGCCGAGGAGCACATCGCCGGCGGCAAGAAGGTAAAAGAAGCTGGTATATCGTTATGCGAATACGTAATGCCGGGCCTTGGCGGCAGAAAAATGTCATCAGACCATGTTATCGGTACAGCTACCGTCCTTAACGAAATTGACCCGGACCATATTAGATTACGCACCTTGCATATCCGTTCCGGTATACCCTTGTGGTCAAAGGTAGAAGCCGGCGATTTTGAAGTCCAAACGGAAGATGAAGTGGTAGAAGAGATCGGTAAACTTATCGAAAAGCTCGACGTTACCAGCGAACTCAAGAGCGACCATATATTGAACCTACTGCCTGAAGTAGAAGGTAAATTTCCGGAGGCAAAATCAGACTGTCTGGATACAATAAACAGATACCTAACCTTATCTACCCAAGAAAGGTTAAATTTCAGGCTGGGAAGAAGAGCCGGCTATTATGAGAAACTAGACGACCTTTACGATACACATAAATATGGAAGGGTCGATGAAGCTATCAGGCGTATTACTTCAGAAGCTCCGGACAGCATTGACGAAGTCATCCTGCAACTAAAGGCGAGTTTTATTTAGGAACAGTCATTTTATGTCAAACAAAGGTTTTCTGAACCTCAACCGTTTCAAGTCCGGCAAGACAATAAAGCAGCAAACCAAACTTAGAGCTGACAACCATCGAAATAAATCATTAAAATCAAGAAAGGCAAGTATATGAGAAAATTCGGAATTTTTTTAGCTTTAGCGCTGGTATTGATTACCTTGACGTCAGGTTGCGCCAAAGGCACCACAGTTACTAATGATTTTATAGACGGCGAGTCAGGTGGTGATGCCGAGACATTAAACTGGATTTTGGCAGCCGATGCTACTTCTTTTAGTTATGCCGGGCACACAGTGGACTCGTTAGCTACCTACGACAATCAGTTGAATATCCAACTACGTTGCTTGGCTAAGGATATAGAGGTATCACCGGACGGCCTGGTTTACACCGTAACTATCAGAGATGACCTAAAATGGAGCGACGGCTCGCCGGTTACTGCCGAGGACTATGTATATACCTTAAAAAATCTTATGTTCTCGGATTGGCTGAACTATCCCTATAAGAGCTATTGGCAAGAAGAGGTGGACGGCAAAACGGTCTTAGTTGCACCGCAAGTAGTAAATGATACGACCTTTACTATAACTAGGCAAACGGTCTATCCTGAATTTGTCTACAGGATTTATGATTTAATACCATACCCCAAGTATATAGCTGTAAAATATGAAGGTAACGTTGAAGCTTTCACACAAGCACCGGAGTTTAATAACTTGACTTATACGGGTAACCTGGGGCCTTATCGATTTAAAGAATGGAGCCGTAATGACAGGTTTGTAGTGGAACGAAATCCTGATTATTACCTGGGCAAAGACGTTGGCGCTCCATATTTTCAACAGTATATCGTAAAACTATTCAGCACCTCGGCGACAAGACAAGCGGCCTTGGAAGCAGGCGATATAACCTCCACTAGCATTGAACCGGCCGAGGTAAACAGGTTCAAGTCTATGCCCAATATAAAGGTATTTACCATTCCCACTACCGGCTATACGCTACTGGCTTATAACCAGCGGGCTAACGGTTGGGAAGGGTTAAAGGATAAAACGGTGAGACAAGCCCTGTCGATGGCAATAAATAAACAAACGATTAGTCAGGCAATTCTACTCGGCTTTGCTGAGCCGGCTTATAGCTTTATCCCGGCAACCTCTCCATGGTATACGGATGAGGGTTTAGCCAAATACGGTGTTGCACCTCTGTACGATAAACAGAAGGCTGCTGAACTGCTTTATCAGGAGGGCTATGGAATTAAAGATAGTAATGGCACCATAAAAGTCACCGATAAAAAAGGCACGCCACTTCACTTGATTCTGGCTGTCAACACAGGCAGCAAACCGGCCGAGGACATGGCTTTTTCGATACGCAAGGACCTGTTGCAACTGGGAATAGAAACTGAAATCAAGCTGGTGCCCTGGGCAACTCTTTTAAGACAGTACATGATGAACACAGTCCCAGACTCAAAGCAGGAACCAGGTGACAATAACGGCCCAGAGGCAGTCAGCCAGGAATCATGGGATTTTATTTTGTTGGGGTTCAGTACCGATTTGCTGGCTCCGTCCGGAAGTAGCGTCTTCTTTACCACCAAAGGCGGCCTTAACTTCTTTGGTTACTCAAATCCCCAAGTTGATGAATTATTCAATCGTATAAAGTCTAAAGAGGCACTGGACAAAACTGCGAGACAGCAAATCTATGCTGAAATGTCACGGGTGCTGTCGGAAGAACAGCCCATAGATTTCTTGATTTTCCACCGAGCTAACGTCGGTTTCCAGAAAAATGTCATGGGGATAGAACCCGGCATAAGTATGGGTTATAACTACTATATGTGGTATTTTGAACCTGTAAAATGAGGTTTATACTAAAGACACAGAACATTTCGTATTAGCGGCTCCTCCGGCATTCTACAATAATGGGCAAAAGCTGGCTCAGAGATTACATCGTCAAGAGACTCATTTACTCAATAATTATCGCCTGGGGCATACTAACTATCACCTTTATTCTGGTCAGAGTTGGGCCCAGTTCCCCGGCCGATAAATATCTTGCCAATATAACTGCCAGGGGAGGTGACCCGGCACAGGTAACAGCTGCTATTGAGGCGCGGTACGGGCTGGATAAGCCCATCTACGTGCAATACTTCAACTATTTGGGCAACCTGTTCCGCGGGAATTGGGGTTGGTCTTTCGGCACCTCAATGCCCGTCATTGAGCTAATCAAAGCTCACTGGATTTACTCCTTTCAACTCATACTTTTAAGCAGTTTGTTTGCTGCCATCCTCGGTATGCTAATTGGTATCTACTCGGCGGTTAAACAATATACCAAGACAGATTATGCCCTCACCTTTCTCTCTTTCATTGGCATATCCATACCAAACTTCTGGCTGGGCATCATGCTTATCCTGGTTTTTTCAGTTAAATTTGGACTATTCAAGACTTACTATGACACCACTTTACCTCTATTTTCGCTGGATAATCTGAAAGCATTGGTGCTGCCCGTCATAACCCTGGGTACAGGAATGTTAGCTGGCTATGTTAGGTATACCAGGTCGGCTATGCTGGATAACTTAAGGAAAGCATTTGTCACTACTGCCCGAGCCAAAGGTCTGCCCGAGCGGACTGTCATCGGCAAACATGTCTTCAGGAACGCGCTGCTGCCTCTGGTCACCATAATTATGTTCGATTTAGGCAGCATCGTTTTCGGCGGCGCCTACCTCACTGAGATTATCTTCGGTATTCCCGGACTCGGGCAAATATCATTCAACGCCATCTTTGCCAACGACTATCCCGTAGTGATAGCTGTTACTCTTATCGGCACTTTTATGGTGCTGCTGGTCAACCTGGCCACAGATATTAGTTATACGTATCTCGACCCGAGGATAAGATATGGTTGAAACGTTACGGGATGCAGTCAGAAAAATCGGCCGACGTCTGTCTAACAGCACACGGCTTATTGACTATTACTGGCAAAGGACACGGCGGAACAAGCTGGCTGTCTTCGGCCTGGCTTTCATAATTTTTTTAATTGCATTGGCCGCAATTGGCCCCTTCTTCACCGCAGATCCCACGGCAGTAAATTTCGAAGAAAAAGAAATACCGCCTATTGGTTTCACCACCCAACAGTCGACATACAACATAGAGAGCGATAAATTTACTACAAATGAAATCCACGGAACGTGGAAACATCCACTGGGCACTGACAGCAAAGGCCGCGATATGCTGGCCATGATAGTTTCCGGAGCCAGAGTATCTTTACTGGTTGGCCTCATCGCCACCGGCATAGCCATTATCCTGGGAACAATTATCGGTGTCCTATCGGCCTACCTTGGCGGTTGGGTGGACAATGCTTTAATGAGATTCACTGACGTTATGATGACCTTTCCTTTCTTCCTATTGCTGGTTCTAATAGTCTTCATTTTTGGTCCAAGTCTGGCTTTCATAGTACTGGCAATAGGACTGACCGGCTGGACAGGTACTGCCAGGCTGATTAGAAGCGAATCTCTATCGCTAAGGACTCGAGAGTTTATCGTTGCCGCTAAAGCCTTAGGCGCCAGTGATAACAGGGTCATCTTCCGCCACCTGATACCCAATGTCGTCAGTCTGATTATCATCATAGCCACTTTATCTATCCCGGGAGTAATTCTAGCCGAAGCCGCTTTGAGCTTTATCGGCTTGGGCGACCCATCCGTACCCAGCTGGGGAATAATCCTGGAATCCGGACAGCACACTTTGGACACAGCCTGGTGGGTAGCCGTGGAACCAGGAATCATGCTCTTCCTGACAGTTCTGGCTTTTAACTTTTTGGGTGATGGGCTAAGGGATGCGTTCGATCCTAAAAGCAATGTATAGACATACGAATGAATAATGTAGTACTCAAGGTCAGCGACCTGAAGACTTACTTCTTCACCCGACGGGGCATAGTCAAGGCGGTTGACGGAGTTGAATTCGAACTCAGACGGGGTGAATGTCTCTGCCTCGTGGGCGAGTCCGGCTGCGGCAAGACAGTCACCGCACTGTCAATTTTACGACTGTTTGATAGTCCGCCAGGGAAAATAGTTGATGGTCAAATAAGCTACGATAGCTTGGACTTAACTAAATGTTCCCCGAAGCAAATGAGACAAATCAGAGGTAAGGATATCGCCATTGTTTTTCAGGAAGCACAATCAGCTTTGAACCCGGTATTAACCATAGGTGACCAGATAACAGAGCAAATAAAACTTCATCTGCCGCTGGATTATAACCGAACTAGAGAGAGGGCTGTGACGTTGCTCAGCGAAATGGGCATACCCTCAGCAGAGAGTGTGCTGAGTTACTACCCACATCAACTATCGGGCGGTATGAAACAGAGAGTACTAATAGCTATGAGCTTGTCCTGTGACCCCCAAATTCTTATAGCTGATGAACCAACCACCGCCGTAGATGTGACCATAAAGGCACAAATTCTAGACATATTTCGCGAGTTAAAGGCAAAGAGACAAATGTCAACAATATTCATAACGCATGACCTGGCTGTTGTAGCTGAAATAGGAGACCGTGCCGTGGTCATGTACGGCGGGAAAGACGTCGAGACGGCACCAGTCTCAGAAATAATAGGCAATCCAAAGCATCCTTATACTGCCGGATTAATTGACTGTTTGCCCGATACCTCCAAATCCGCAGACAGGCTGACATCGATTCCCGGCACAACACCCAATCCACTGGAGATGCCTCAAGGTTGCACTTTCCATCCCAGATGTCCCAGGGTAATGAAGATATGTAGCCAAAAAGAGCCATTAAAAACTACAATCTCCAACGTACATTCTGTAAGCTGTCATTTATACACATGAAACATGAAGTAAACGATAAGTTGTTACAAATAAGACACCTCAAAAAGTATTATCCGGTAACGGCCGGCATATTTTCCCGTCACGTCGGAGACATAAAAGCCGTAGACGACGTGACTTTTGATATTAGCGAAGGAGAAATCATCGGCTTAGTGGGGGAATCAGGATGCGGCAAGTCAACGCTGGGCAAGACAATTCCCAGGCTGGAGGAACCAACCGGCGGTAAAATACTATACCGGGGTGCTGATGTTACCGGGCTCGATAAAAAAGGACTTAGAGAATTAAGAAAGGAAATTCAAATAATATTTCAGGACCCTGATGCCTCTCTCGACCCTAGAATGACTGTCGGCGACTCCATACGCGAACCACTGGTTATCCATAATATCGGCGACGAAAAGAAACGAACCCGTAGGGTATCTGAGTTAATGGAACAAGTTGGGTTGGAAGCCGGACAGGTCGACCTGTATCCACACGAATTTAGCGGCGGTCAAAAACAGCGTATCGGCATCGCCCGTGCCTTAGCCATGAACCCAAAACTTATCATTGCCGATGAACCGGTGAGCGCTCTCGATGTATCCATACAGGCTCAGATTCTAAATCTGATGATGGATATCCAGGAGAAGTTCGGGCTGGCTTATTTATTCATCGCCCACGACTTGTCAGTGATAAGGCATATGGCGCACAGAGTAGCCATAATGTATTTAGGAAAAATCGTGGAGCTGGCCGATAAAAATGAACTCTTTAAAAATCCTCTACATCCTTATACGGAAGCTCTACTTTCGGCAGTCCCCAGCTTTAAGCCAAAAGATAAAGATAGAATACTGCTGCGCGGTGATGTCCCCTCCCCCCTGAATCCACCACCCGGCTGCCACTTCCATCCCAGATGCCATCGGGTACTGCCAATCTGCAGTCAAGTAGAACCGGAGCTTGATGAATTATCTGAAGGCCACTTCGTGTCCTGCCATCTGTATACGGACAGGATTTAAGTTTGCTCCCTAAGGACATAGAAATCCTGATATCAAATTTTTAAACTCTAAACAAGTTCAAACCACAGATGTTTCCAATTTAGAAAATTTGAATTTTGATATTGTTGGGGGTTTAATATTTGGTTTTTAAGATTTACAATCGTAAATGGCAAAACTAAAGCCTGGCAACGTGATTTTCTGGAGAGCTCACCTAAAGCTGCTTAATCATATAGGCTCCATCCAGCTCATAGCCACATTCGTAGCGGAAATATTCTCTGGCACCTATGCCGCTGAGGATAGCAATTCTCCGAGCTTGAAGTTCATCTTTAGCAATTCGTTCAGCCTGCTTGAGCAAGTCCAGGCCTAGCCCACGATGCTGAGTTGCCCCGGCATACTTCTCCCCCAGAGGAACCTCTTGACCGAAGACGTGCAATTCCCTGACCATAACCAGGTCTCCATTACCAACTGCCAGAGAGCCCACCCTCATGCGGAGCAGTCCGAAAATGGTCTCCCCCTCGTCCTCGAAAGAAAGAAATATCTCTCTCCCTCCAGAGGCATCATAGTCCAATCTTTTCAACCGCGGCTCGCCGATTTTCAAGCCATCCCTCAGACGATGCCCGTATTCACGGCAGCGGATACATTTACACCCGACGCCAATCTCTTCCATCCTCTTTTTCAGAGCACTCCTCAAAGCTAAATCTCTGCAGCCGGCCACTATGAATTTGGTGGGCATATCACGCATCACCCGTGGAATCCTGACATAGCCGGGGACATTAGTTTTAATGCCTACCATTAAATCTACCAGGTCGTCCATCGGATAAGGCTGATAGCGGTCATCTTCGTACCATTTTTCGAGCTCGGTGCCGGCAATTACCAACGTGGGATAAAGTTTGAGCCCGTCAGGTCTGAAATTGTCATCATCAAAAAGCTGCCGCGACAGCTCCAGGTCATGCTCGGGGTTTGAACCAGGCAGTCCCGGCATCCAGTGATAGTAGACCTTGAAGCCATAATCTTTTAGTAATTTAGTAGCACTCACTACCTCGGCTGTATTATGTCCACGTTTAACTAACCGGTAGATGTCATCGTCCAGTGTCTGCACACCCAGCTCGACACGCGTGGTGCCAAACTCAAGCATTCTCTTGACTTCCTCCTCCCGGCACCAGTCCGGTCTGGTTTCAATGCACAGCCCCACGCACCTGTGCTCGGCAGTCTCATTCGTCTTTTTGGCTGCCTCCAAGGTGGGCGATTCGCAGCCATTTAACCCATCGTAACAATCCTTTATGAACCGGTATTGGTATGCCTCGGGATAAGCCAGGAAAGTTCCACCCATGACAATGAGTTCTACCTTGTCACCCGGATGTCCCATGTCTAAAATAATCCTCAATCTACGCTCGACCTGCCTTTTGGGTTCATAATTGCACAGCTTAGCTCTGAGCACCGCTGGCGATTCCGGAGTATAGCTCTTAGGAGCATTAGGGAAGGTGGGACAATAAATGCATTCGCCGGGGCAGCCCATGGGCTTTCCCATGACAGCCACCGGCGTCACCCCGGATATGGTCCTTGATATTTTCTTCATTATGTGGTTTCCTAATATCTGATATCGAAATCACCGGGCATCCTGGGTCAGAGTTTACCAAATTGTAGCTATGTCAACAAACAAAGAAGTCTTCGATACGATAGCCGAAAGCTGGTACCGATTCAGACATCGGTCCCGCTTCATTACAGAGCTGGAGGAGATAGCAACCAGATGGCACCGGTGCAAGCTCCTGAATATAGGTTGTGCTCACGGACCGGACTTCCTGCCCTTCAAAAACAACTTTGAGCTGTGGGGGCTGGACTTCTCCGTGCAAATGCTGAAACTAGCGCAAAAGTACGCAGCTAAATTCGACTTAAAAATAAAGTTAACATTGGCTGATGCCACTTCTTTACCATATACCGATAACGCCTTCGACTGTGCCATAGCTGTAGCCGTCTACCACAATATTCGAGGAGATAAGCAAAGACTAGAGGCTCTCCGGGAACTCAGGCGTGTCTTGAAGCCAGGAGGTGAGGCTTTCATCACTGTGTGGAACAAATGGCAGCCGCGCTTCTGGTTAAAAGGTAAGGAGATCAATGTACCCTGGAAATCGAGGATAAAAACTTATTATCGCTACTATTATCTATATACCTATCCAGAACTCCGCAGCTCATTGATCCGGACTGGCTTTGAAATCCTCAGCATATTCCCGGAGAAATCCTATCGATTCCGGCTCAAATTTTTATCTCGAAACATATGCGCCTTGGTCAGAAAATAGAGACCCTACAGATTGCCGTGCTTCGCTACTGCGGATGATATTCAGAACCTATCTCTCGATTTAGCTCTTGTAGCAGCCTTTCCGGTAATAGAAGGCAGTTTCTTAGAAGCAACGCTTGTTCGATTGCCACCCGTCTCCTTGGCCTGATAAAGCGCCTTGTCAGCCGCATTCACCAGTTCCCCTGATGTCACTCCGTCACCGGGCCAGGAAGCCAAGCCTAGGCTGGCACTTATCCTGATATTCTTTTTGCTCATCTCATTTGCGATCCTACGCCGAACCCTCTCAGCCACAACAAAGGCATCATCAGTTGCCGACTGCGGCAAGATGATGGCAAACTCATCACCCCCGTAGCGAAAAGCCAGGTCAGTATTCCTTATCTCCCCATTCACTAAACGCCCTATTATTCCCAGAATCTTATCACCAGCCGTATGCCCCTGCACATCATTGTAGGCTTTGAAATAATCCAGGTCGAGAAGAATCAAAGACAGCATCCCGTTATAGCGGGCATGGCGTTCTATCTCTTGTTTTATGCATTCATTAAAATGGCGGCGGTTAAATAAACTGGTAAGCTCATCAACCCGAGCCCTCTGCTCAGCCCTAGCATAAAGCTGGCTATTCTCAATGGGCATGGCTATTTGAAAAGCCAGGCGTTCCAGGAGCCGAACTTGCCCGGGAGTATAAGCGTTAGGCTTACGACTGGCGACAATGAGGCTGCCTATCGCCTTGTTTTTCACCACCAGCGGCAGGTAAACGATCGACCGAATACCCTGCTTTAGGTGGTCTTCGCCTGTCCTAAACTTCCTGTTTTTTACAAGGTCTGGCTCAATCAGAGCCTCCTTGTGATTGGCAACCCACTCAGTGCCTGTTCCTTTAAGCCGCATCTTCTCACCTGCCTGCCAGGCTGAACCTACCTCCGTGGATAAAACCTCCAAACGAATTTCGTCGCCCTCTATAAGAGCAATCGTCGCCCAGTCGACACCAACCACCCCTTTAAGCTCATCTATGAAGGCGCCGTATACCTCTCTTATGTTTAAGCTGGAAGTGATGACCGCGGCCAGCCGGTTAATCAAAGCTAGCTCTTGTTCTTTCTTTCTAAGTTGCTTCTGAAGATGTTCTTTCTCGTGCTTTCTAAACTGTTCCTGAAGATATTCCCTTTCTAAACTAGCTGCCACCTGAGAGGTAACGGTCTCGACTAAATTTATATCCTCAAGTGAATATCTACCGGATTCTTTTTTTCCTAAAGCCAGTATAGCAATCAAGTCACCGCGACTTATCAGAGGAAATAGTAATTCTATATCCAGAGCTTTTAGCTCATCTCTTTCCTCACCCCACCTACCGTAAAGTTCCGGAAAGATATCCAGATTTTCTCTGAGCAGATATCTATTCTCGTGTCGCAGCCATTCCAGGAGGGGATTGTCCTGGCTTAATCTCACTTTCGAAACATTCCCTTTATTCGGCTCGGAAAATTGGACAACAAAATCACCATCTGCGGAGTCCGTAAGAAATAAATGTATCTGCTTGCAGTGCAAGGTCCCCGCCAGCAGTGGCAGTAATTCTTCACTCATTTCACCCAGACTAAGAATGCTGTTTAATTTGTACCTTAGAAAAATGCGTAGTTTTTCGAGGTACTCGTACCGCGCTCGATAGAACAACCTGTCTGTACGCCTGGAAAATAAACCCTGCAACAAATAAGCACTACCACTAATGACCATCGCTGCCAGTGTAGCCAGAACTAAAGTGCTTCCATCTATTCTGATATCACTGAACGAGTGGATTAGTAAAAACAAAACCAAATAGAGAGCAATACCGACAGCAACTAGACCTATCCAGACCAGCCCACGACGTAAAACAACCCTCAAGTCTAATAAACTATGTTTGAGGACTGCATAAGTCAGGATAACACCATTGATGAGGTTGCCTATATGGCTGATCGGATATTCATTTCCCCAGGGAATAAAGGTCGTAGATACGGCAACAAGCAAAATACAGATGCTTAATAACAAATAAGCCATCTGGTTGCGCAGTGCGGGGTCCTCTGACGTCTTGAATCGCTGCCTCAAAAAATATACATTCCTGGCGGTCACGATGGCTAGAGGCAATCCCATTAAGAAAATACCGTTGCCATACACGGTGTATAGTTTGCCGTCAATAATCATAACGTCCTTGGGCACATAGCCTATCGCCACCAGAAAGATAATGATGGCCAGGGAAGCATAGGCAAGGAGCAGCCAGCGGCCTTTATTTGGTGGATAGAAGGAAGATATAAAGCAGTGAAACTGCGCTGCTGCCAGTGTGAAGGTACAAACAATAATTTTGCCCAGAATAACCTTATAGGCCATAAAGAAATCGCTGCGGAAAAAGACGTCACTGACGCTCCAGAGCATGGCAGCGATTAGAAACCAAACAAATAGCCTTTGTTGCTTATTCCAAGGGCGATTGGCCGCCAGTACACCAAATAATGGGATATAGGCAATCACTGCCAGCAAAGGAGGGACAGCGTAGATATTCATCGATTCTGTACTTACTACGTCTGCCTAATTATGTGCGCAGCTTCGAAGGTTGTCAAGAGGGATCAAAGGAAGTTGCTTGCCTGTAGTCGAGAGCTCGCCAGTTCGCCAATAATCTTTCGGGTTTATAGTTTTCTCCAGGAGCAGGCATTTACCAGGTGCTATAAATCTGCTTTTGTGTCGCCGAGCTTTACGTGACCGCCGATTCCTCCGGGGCGGCAGATAGGGCAATAGGTAAAAAGGCGTCAACCAGCTTCGGGTCAAACTGGCTGCCGGAGCAACTTTTGAGCTCTTTCAGCACTTTCTTATAGGATAGCTTACTGCGATACGGTCGAGATGACGTCATGGCATCAAAGGCATCAGCTATAGCCAGGACACGAGCCTCAACCGGGATTTCTTCGCCTTTAAGCCCGGCGGGGTAGCCACCGCCATCCCATCGCTCATGATGATGAAGTATAGCCGGCAGACAGGAAACTAAACTGACCACGTGGCCAACTATAGTTGTCGATAATTTGGGATGCGCGTGAATCAATTCCCACGCTTCGGGCTCAAGCTTGTCAACCTTATTGAGCACTTCATCGGGGATGCCTATCTTACCGATATCGTGAAGCAAAGCGGCAGTGCTGACCACAGCCACCTTTTCCGAGGGCAATCCAATAGCCTCGGCCAGGGATACGGCATAACTGCTGACCTTGCGTGAATGGCCATAAGTATACGGGTCTTTAGCTTCGATTGTTGCCGCTAAGGTATGGATGATACTCAAAACCTCTTTCTCGGTTGTAGTCCTGGTACTGGCAGCCGCAGTTAAAGACGGTAGCATCTTGGAAGCAACACAAGTCCGATTGCCTCCGGTCTCTTTGGCATAGTAAAGCGCCCTATCAGCCGCGTTCACCAGCTCGTCTGATGTCACTCCGTCGCTGGGCCAGGAAGCTAGGCCCAGGCTGGCGCTTATCTTGATATCCCTCTTGCCCATCTCCGCTGCAATCCTGCCTCTTACTCTCTCAGCTACAATAAAGGCGTCATTAGATGCCGACTGCGGTAGTATGATGGCAAACTCATCGCCGCCGTAGCGAAAAGCCAGGTCAGTGCTTCTCAGCGCGCTGTTCACTAACCGGCCTATTAATTCCAGAACCTTATCGCCAGCCGTATGCCCATTCATATCATTGTAGGCTTTGAAAAAATCGAGGTCGAGAAGAATCAAAGACAGCATACTTCTATAGCGAGCATGGCGGTCTATCTCCAACTTCACACACTCATCAAAGTGGCGGCGGTTAAACAGGCTGGTAAGCTCGTCAACCCTGGCACGCTGCTCAGCTTTAGCATAAAGACGACTATTTTCAACCGGCACTGCAATCTGGGAAGCCAGTCGTTCCAGCAGCCGAACCTGGCCGGGAGTATACGCATTCGGCTGACGACTGGCGATGATTAAACTGCCTATAGCCTCATTTTTTACTACCAATGGCAAATAAATGATAGACCGAATCCCCCACTTTAAGTGTTCTTCTCCGGTATTAAACCTCGCGTTTTTAGCTAAATCAGGTTCAACCAGAGCTTTTTTATTATCGGCTACCCACTCAGTACCGGTGCCCTTAAGCGGTATCTTCTCTCCTGCCTGCCAGGTTGAGCCTACTTCAGTCGATAGTACTTCAAAACGAAGTTCGTCACCTTCTATCAGGGCAATTGTTGCCCAGTTCACGTCCACTACCTGTTTCAACTCAGCGATAAAGGCGCCGTATACGTCTCGTATATTCAAGCTGGAAGAAATGACGTTTGACAGCCGGTTAATAAGTGACAGCTCCTGCTCCCGCTTTCTGAGTTCCTCTTGAAGATATTCTCTTTCCAAACTTCCTGCTACCTGAGAGGTCACATACTCAATCAAGTTAACGTCCTCAAGCGAATATCTACTGGATTCCTTTTTGCCTAATGCCAGTATAGCAACCAAGTTACCCCGGCTTATCAGCGGGAATAGTAATTCTACTTCCATAGCTCTTAGCCCATCTTTTTCCACCTCCCAGAGACCACGGAATTCAGGAAGAATGTCCATATTTTCTGTGCTAAGGTATCTACGCTCCCGTCTCAGCCATTCTAAAGCTGGATTATCCTTTTTTATTATAAGTGTTGAATTGCCATCGCTTTGATAGAGGCTAAACTCCCCGACAAAGTCTTCACCTCCGACTTCCGGAAGTAACAAACATGCCTGCTTACAGCCCAGTGTGCCAGCGAGTAACGGCAGCAATCCTTCACTCAATTCGCCTAGGTTAAAAACGTCGGTTAGTTTATTCCTCAAAAAAGTAAGCAACTTTTTATGGTAATCGTACCTCGCTCTATAGAAAAAGCGGTCTATACTCCTAGAAAATAAATCTTGCAACATATAAACACTGGCAGCAGCAGCAAGTCCTGCCAGTGAGGTCAGAGTTAATATACGCATATCTAACGCATCACCAATGAGCCAATAAATTAAGAGAAACAAGGACAGATAGGTACCGATACCGACAATAACTAAACTTGTCCAGACAAGCACACGGCGGGCAACGAATTCGATGCTCAGCAGTTTATGCCTGATTGATAAGTACAGCAAAATGCTCGCAACGAACAGATTACCAAAATGGGAAACAGGAAACTTTGCTCCGAATGCGGTGAAGAAGGCCATAATGCCGATGACCAAGAAGACTGCTATGGTTAAAAATAAATAGGATAGGAGGTTACGCTCTTCGGGTTTAGTCGAATTCCTGAATTTTAACACCGCCGGGTATAAGAACAAAGCTGGAAGTTCAACCATCGGTATGGCAAACAGAAGAATCCACAAACCAAAGCGAGGTGCAATCGCACCATCGCTAAAACTAATACTCTGCGGTATATAGCCTAGACCGGAAGCTATAATCAATACTAATAGTGCGATATAGCCCGTCAGCAACCCAATTCCACCAGGCTCGCCAATGACACACATCAAAAACCAGTAAAGCTGAACTATATACAAAATGCCAATGCACAAACTTATTCTAAATATTTGGATTCTATATAATGTAAATAAATCAGTTCGGAGCAAGAAGGTTACAGCGCTCCAAACCGTACCACTAACTAAAACCGATAAAAGAAGCAAACGTTGCTTATGCCACGGACGATTCAGGCTAAGAACAACAAATAACGGTATATAAGCAATCGCGGCAACTAATGGAATAACAGATTGAATTGGCATCTAAATCCTTAGCTTTATCTATTTAAATATGGCTAATTATGTATAGAGCTTAGAAGATTGTCAAGAACGTGGAGTAAAAAGAGTTCGTATAGAAGCTTCGTAGGTCAATATATAGTTTGAATAATAGAATGCCGAGACGACCGTAATCACCAGCCGCCTCGGCCTTTACATTCTCAAACAAATTAAAAAATTACCGCCCAGCTACAGCCTCAGTTTTAGCTTCATCCACAACCGCCACCTCAGGCATAAGCTTTACCTTGGCCCCAAGCAAAGAAAGTACCTTCTCGGAGGGATTGATGTGAGGCGGTTTCAAATGAGCCAAATCAGCGCCTTCAGCTCGACGTTGAGCTATGTAATTTGCGAAGGCTCCTTCAGGCAGTAAAGTGACCTCTATTGGTTTGAAGTCAATGATTCTTTCCAAACTTGACAAATCTCCATGAATGAAACCATCATCTAATCTCTTAATTTGCTCATACACTGCCTTAGCTAAACCTTTTTCACTGGCAATATAATTATCCTTGAGCTCAAGATGGAGATGCAGGACAGACCTTTCACCGATTATCTCCTTATACGCCACCCAATCTGCGTAAGGAATACCTGTGTTTTCAATGGCCTGCCATATTATCTTTTCCGTCAGCCGCATGAAGCCGATATCAATGAGGTCATCGGCCCTTCTTTCGAAAACCAGCTGTGGTATATCAATGCCCAAATTATCGTTCCTTAGAGCTGTTATCCTGACCATATCGCCAAGTCTGAATCTTACAAGCGCACCGCCATGAAAGTTCGTAATAACAACTTCGTAAAGTCCGCCGGCTTTCACTTCATCGAGTAAAACAGTTTTAGGCTGATACGAATGATCGAGCTGCCATTTAGAATGCTCCACCTCAGGGATAAACTCAAAAAAGCTAAGACTAGGCACAAAGGTCATACTGTCATAGTCCCAGGTCTGGATAGCGTAAACTCCACCCTCAGTACCAGCGTAGGCCTCAAGCGGATATCGTCCCCACAGCTCCTCGATTCTCCGTTTGAAAATCGCGGTGTCTGTGCCACTACCAATAATGCCCTTGATTCTCCATAGGTCCTTAGGTGATAACGGACGATGGGCTATCTTGCTCTTGGCCAGTCCTTTCAACAACCTAAACAATGCAGAAGGGTGAGATAAAACAAGGCGTAGGTTAACCTTACCTGATTGCCGCTTGAATTGCTCCCCTGCAGCAACCAGGATAAAAGGCAAACCGGCAAAACCATCGATCCCTCGATACAAAGCCTCTTCAAAGCCAGCCTTTATCCTCTCTTCAAAAGGCATATCGTCTCCATTGGATGGTAAAAAATCAAAATTAATCGCCTCTCGAGCGGAATCACCTACAGCTCTTGAACCATATTCTGGTGGCCCCATGGTCATCAACAGGTTCAAGTGTTCTTTAACTTGGGCGACATCTCCCCGATATCTACAAAGGGCAAGAACGGCAAGTGTACCTCCTACTATTAAAAGCTCGCGCCAGAAGCCTTCGGACATTGGCACCCACTTGGCTGAATATTCGCCTGACCTGCCCGATGTGCGTACCCATCTGGCTACCTTCCCCGGCAGGACATCCTCTCGCCGCTCTAATAGTTCGGGACAATAGTCAATATAACTGGTCAGAGGCACCTGCGCTCTAAATTCCTCTACTGTTTCAGGCATGGCGCCGCGCATCACCTTCCTGCCCAGCTCACAGTTTTTCAATAGCGCAATCTGCTCCAGCAGCAACCGCTTCTGGATAGCCATGAACTGTTCGAGACTGAGGTCAATGAAACCACAGCACATCTGCCAAAGCTCTTCTTTCCTGCCTTTACGCATAAGTTCCAGTACTTTAGACACAATACACCTCCTTAGCTAAATAGAAATAGCCCAGAAATACGCTACCCCCAAAGATATGATGGGACTATTTACCCCTGACCATAGTACTATACCACTGCCGCAAGAATCGCTGTCAATAGGTTTTTAGGCGTTTTTACAGAAAATTTTTTGTTTAGGTTCGAAAACTCGGGGTAGTACTGACAAAGGTTGGGGATTACGAATAGCAGCTATCTTGAATGCTCAGGCACCTTTTCTTCTTTTAAATATGCTAAGAAATCTATCCTGATACTCATGAAACAGGCCCCATTTATTTAATTCGGCTACCAGCTCAGGTGCCGAAGACGGCTCCCGTTTCGTTTTTTCTAAAAGTCCCTCAATGTGATTCCTGGCATCTCGAGGCACTCCAGCCGAATCGACGCGAAAAAGACCACGTTGTTCCAATTCAGCCACATTGGCCTGCACCGAGCTTGTAGTCAACTCGTAAGTAAACTTAAGCAACGAAACATCCCACAGCGCCTCCACACCCTTGATAATAGCTGTCAACGGGTCTCGCCGGTCATCTATGAGTTGATTGATTTTGTCTATTACGGCATTGATTGGTTCAGAAACGATATTCATCTCCCTTGGCTCATTCTTATAGGTGTAGAAAATGCCGGGCTCATGCGGGTACCTCTCTGCCATCATCTCTATAAACTTTCTGGCTTGTGAGCTGAAACCTTCCAGATTAACAAGATAAGATGGAGTAACAATCTTAGGCCTGGCGGCAATAACTCTGCCCTCCCTGACCACATTCACCCATTCCGTTAACTGGGTAACGAGATAGTAGTATATATTTGTGGTACCGAATGTAGCCAGGCTCTGCATCGGCGCTCTCACAACCTCGGTATGTTCTACAGCGTACTGAATTTTTTCATCAGCTTCCATGAAAAATCACCCGCTAGAGAAACAGTTTAACTGCCTGAAAATTACGCTGCACATTCGTTTTGCCTTTAACAACATTCCCATATTCGGTGCTATGCCCGGGAACTAGACACTCCACGTCTAGCTGTGACAATCGCTCTACGCTTTTCTTAAGCAAAGAAAGGCTACCGCCGGGGAAATCCGTCCGGCCTATACTGCCGTAAAATACCACATCCCCGGTTATCAAAATCTTTTTATCCGGCCAGTAAAGACAAACTGAGCCCGGAGAATGACCTGGCGTAAGAATAATCCGGAGCTCGACTTTGTTTTTAGCACCTAGATTCAGGTCTCCTTCTTTAAGGTAAAAAAGAGACGTGAACTGCGGAACTTTCGCCCCTAACATAGAATATAGTCTTTCTCCTGAAGTATGTCGAAATTCATCTTCCTCTTCGGACAAGGTAATCCAGGCACCGCTTTTTTGGACCACCAGCTCGTTCGCCTGGCAGTGGTCGAGATGGCTATGAGTGTTTATTATCAATCCAACATCATCAACCCTAAAGCCGTTCTCCTCAATGGCTTTAATCAAGTAGTCAAAGCAGGTCTCCCCGAACTCGTTAGTTATATGTCCCGGGTCGACAATGATATGGGGGCGTTCACCCCGTAGCGCGTCAGTAAACAAACAAGTATTGCAGTTATTGCCGGTCCCCTGCCAGATATAGCAGTAAAAGCCATCTGCTAGCTGCACCGATTCATAAGCCCTGGATGACCTATAAACCATATCTTTTACCAATCCCACAGTTGTCCTCAGCACTGCCCCCTATATCATACTGATTACTTCGCCTTATGTCATTCTGAGGGAGCACAGCGACCGAAGAATCTCACTCAGTGTAAACTCCGCGACCGAAGAATCTCGACTAACACAGCACCTAAGCATTCCCTTGAATAACTTTGAATCCACTAGAATTATAAGGTATAAAAACGATGGGGTAAAGGTGAACGAACTTTTTGTAGAACTGCTCGACCAAATGGTAACCATGGGTGATATTGCACGCCAGCTAAAGGAAGCTCTCTCCGGTGATTGTCATGGAAATGGGGAGCTTTTGCAGAAGGTGATAACTACAGATAAGCAAACCAAACACTAAGGCATATTGTTTTTAGAATAAGAATAAAGGTCGAAATAGTCATGATTTCTGTTAGGAGGTAGGATATGAAACAAGTAACTTGCCCAATATGTGGTCAGACAGTTCAGGCTCAAGGTATCAACGGGCACATGAAGGTTAAGCATGAGGGAGTAACGCAAATGAGCTTAATCTGCGACTTGATCGTCAACGTAGAAAATTTGGCTCGCTTGCTTCTATTCCAAAAGGGATCTAGGGGACAGGATATAGATAAAGCATTGAACGCAATTGGCTTTAAATCTGTACCTAAAGTCTGAACTTAAAGTATGAACTTAAAGTCGTTACTTCAATAGGAACTAGCCTGTCTGCTTTTATGATCCCGGAGCCCGGGCTTCCCTGCAGCTGCATTAAATAAGGCTGCAGAGTGCAGAAGTTTAGCTAAGGGATTGTTGAAGTTTGAATATGTAAGCTTTGTAGGGTCAATAAGCTAGCAAGGTTAATGTTAGTAAGATTAGCAAGGTCAGCAAGGTTAAGGCTAGTAGGCTAGTGGCTAGTGGCTAGAGGGCTAGTGGGCTAGCAAGGTCAGCAAGGTCAGCAGGCTAAGGGCAGTAAGGTCAGCAGAATAAGACTAGCAAGGTTAGCAGGATAAGGTTAGTAGCCCAACAATTTGGCTCAATGTGAAATGAAGTAACAAAACAGGCTTCTGTATCCTATGTATATTTTTACCAAACCTGTCCAGACATTTAGTTCGCGTTTCGGGTAGAATTCACTTATATTTCATTTGGCTATAGGTTATGATGATGTGTGATTGGTATTTGTACGTAGTAAGATGTCGAGATGGGACCCTGTATACGGGAATTTCCACCGGCATTGATCGCCGGCTTGCCGAACATCGGGAAGGAGGAGACGCCGGATCGAAGTACCTAAAAGGTAGGGGGCCCCTGACATTATTGTTTCAGAAGAGGTTGGGAAGCAGGAGCCTAGCTTTGAAGGTGGAAAATATGGTCAAAAAGCTTTCAAAGGCAAAAAAGGAGAATTTGATCTGTGTCCCTGGATATATTGCGGAAATAGTGAAACGGGCTAATAAATGAGCGGCTAGAGGGCAGCCAGCATGACAGAAAACAACTTTATTGAACATTCTGGACTTTTGTTACCATCAGACCAGAAGCCAGCCTAATACGCTTAGGTTCGAACCCATCCATCCTGGCATCTCGGATAGTTACACTTGACTATGCCTCTTCCTCCACACTTAGCGCACCGTTGAGTCTCATCTTTTTCTACAGGCGTGTGCGCTGCATCTGGTTTCTTGCCAGAGCCCTGACAACTAGGACACATCATCCATGATGTTCCGCCACATACCGGACATTTTATGCGTCCTGTCCCCGCGGGCAATACAACCACCTCCAGATGCAGCCTGAATCTCCAATCCGATGCCGACTTGTCATGCCTAGTTACCAGCGCTATTTAAGTCCCATCAGGGGTACTTTTATCTCTTCTTTTGTTCTGCCTCCTGTGATTTCTTTTTTAATACTTGCTTCTTGGGTTTTTTTACATTTTTTCTTCCTTTACTACCCACGTTTCTACCTCCGTAATTAATTCCTTCTCAGGGATTATCTATTCATCCCTCAATATGCACATTCGCTTCAAGGCGAATTATAGTATTTTCTCCAAGGATGTCAACGGTATCAGGTATTTCAGAATTTCTCCGGTATGTCAGATGCAGTGGACTACACATAAAGCCCTTTTGTTATAGAGGGTGGGCCGCGTTAAGTTTTCGCTTTTTCGATTTCTCGCCTTCTCGCCTCCTGATCTTCGGCTATTGCCTGTTCTCTGGCTAGATCAGTTTTTCTTCTTGCCTGCTCTCTGGCTAGTCGCGTAGGTTCTTCCGCCATGCGCTTCTCTTCACGCTTGGCCCCTTTTGCTGCTTGCTCTTTTTGAATCGCTTGCTCTCTGGCCAGATCAGTTTTTCTTCTTGCCTGCTCTCTGGCTAGTCGCGCAGGTTCTTCTGCCATGCGCTTCTCTTCACGCTTGGCCCCTTTTGCTGCTTGCTCTTTTTGAATCGCTTGCTCTCTGGCCAGATCAGTTTTTCTTCTTGCCTGCTCTCTGGCTAGTCGCGCAGCTTTTTCCGCAATGCGCTTATATCCACGCTTGGCCTCTTTTGCGACTTGCTTTTTCTGGTCTCTCATTGTCTCCCACCTCCAAACATTAGATAATCGTGAAATTAATCATGAATCACTATAAAGTTGGGGTAAGTTTACTAAACTCCAGTCCACTCTACAAGATTCTCACCAGATGCACTTTTTGAGTAAATGTTCATCTTGCCAAAAACTCTCTGCCAATTTACTGTATATTATCTCTCTTCGTGAGGCGATCAATCTTCTCCTGCTGCACGCTGCTCGTGGCTAGCTTCATCAAGGATTTCTCCAAGCAAAGTTTCCAAGCGAGGAGGTAACGTGCAAACCATCATTTGGACAGGCTCCGTTACTAGCCTGCTAGCCCGAAGGCGTATGAGATGGCAGAAGCTACCATCTGTAAAAACCATTACTTTTTGTACGCTTGCTGGAAGCCCTTGGAGATAACTGAGATCCGTTAAGGCTTTCCTAACTCCACCTGTGTTTTCTCTCTGTGTTCTTGTACGTGCTCTATTGCATAGAATAGCGGCAACGAAGGAACCATCTTCTGCGACAGCGTCAAATTTATGACTTCCACCACTTGCCAGTTGAACACGTTTTTTCTCGAAGACATGTCCAGGGAACTGCTTTGAAAGCCAAGTACGCACATGGGGTTCGATCATAGTCTTTATCTTCGTTGTATCTGCCATATACCGCCTCCTTTGGGATTATACCACTGCCGGATTTCGCCAATCGAGCCAGCTTAACAAAAGTCAGTTTCGTTTAATGATAATTCGGCACATCACACAGAGCGTCATTTTGCTACTTCATTGTATCTGATGCATAGCTTTTATTACCTACATCCTTGACAGGCCGAGGTTATCTTAAGCACAATCTAAGGATAGAGACTAAAATGAAGTAGAAATAAGTCAGGTATGGTACGCATGATTAATAAACAGGTCATCGTTGTTGGCGCGGGAGCTAGTGGCATGATGGCCGCTGGGCGAGCCGCCGAGTCAGGCGTTAAAGTGCTTCTCCTGGAAAAGACCCGAAGTCCTGGCAATAAAATCCTCATCAGTGGTCAGACACGTTGCAACCTGACCAATATTAAAGAAATGGACACCTTCATTGATATGTACGGTCCTAATGGCCGTTTTCTCTATAATGCTTTCCATCATTTCTTTAGAGATGACTTGCTGACATTTTTAAAGCGCTACGGTGTGGAGACCATAACTGAAAAAGATGGACGAATCTTTCCTTCATCCGGAGACGCACGGGAAATTGTCAAAGCCCTTCAGTATTACCTGGCTGACAATGGAGTCCAGGTGCAAACTGGCGCCCGCGTAACCAATATCCTGATAGATAAAGGGCGTGTAGCAGGCGCACAATCTGAGTCAAAGACCTTTCCCGCAGTGGCTGTTATTTTGGCAACCGGTGGTGCTTCATATCCGGGTACCGGTTCCACCGGTGACGGCTATAGCATTGTCACTGCGGTTAACCACACAATTACGCCAATACGCCCGGCTCTGGTACCTCTGGTTGTATCCGAGACGAAGCGTGCCAGGAGTATGCAGGGTGTTAGTCTGCGTAATGTACGCTTGACAGCCTATCGGTGCATAGCCAGTGATATTAAACCGTCAGCAACGCCAACCAGGGACTCTGGGCGGGGCATAATTGCACGTCGCCTGCACCAGCCGGTTATAGAAAGTCGCACAGGTGATATTATGATAACGCATTATGGTCTAAGCGGGCCTGTTACACTGCAAATGAGCCTGGCAATAGTCGATGCCCTTGAGCACGGACCTGTAAGTGTATCCATCGATCTTGAACCAATGCTTGGTAGTAATGAGCTAAGCGAGCGACTGCAACGAGATTTTAGCAGCTACAGCAAACGAAGCTATCGCAACCTTCTCAAGGCACTCCTGCCACAAAAGTTGGTCGAGCCTTTTATTGAAATGACTGGTATACCAGCTGATAAATGGTGCAATCAGGTTGATTCCGTTGAGCGAAAGAGATTGCTATGCTTACTTAAGTCGCTCAGTTTCAACATCAGAACTCCATTGCCCCTATCTTCGGCTATGGTTACTGCCGGGGGTATTTCCCTCAAAGAAATAAACCCACGAAATATGGCCTCACGTTTAGTCGCAGGTCTTTACTTTTGCGGGGAGGTAATGGACATCGATGCCGATACTGGCGGTTATAACCTGCAGGCTGCTTTTTCTACTGGCTATGTAGCCGGTGAAAACGCTGCTGCCTATATAAATAATCTTCCCCGATAGCTGGCCATTTCGGGAAATTCCTGCTCAAATACCTTTTAAGGGTGCTTAAATCTTTACAGGATATGGATTCCAAACTCTTTTAAAGCTTCAGTCAGAGCGCTTAAGGGAAGACCCACTACGTTTAAATAGTCTCCCTCAATCCTATCCACAATAACAGCTCCCAATCCCTGAATGGCATAACCTCCTGCCTTATCCAATGGCTCCTTTGACTTCACATAGGTATCGATTTCTGACTGGGTTAACTTTTTTAAAAAGACTATTGTTTCTACAGATCTGGATAATGTTTTATTTTTGGCTGTGTCTATAACACTGAAACCGGTTATTACCGAGTGAGACTTTCCATTTAGTTTTTGCAGCATTTCCCTGGATTCATTTGCGGTGCTCGGTTTACCCAGTATTTGGCCATCAAAAACAATAAAGGTATCGGCGGCAATAATTACAACATTTTTATGCTTACTGGCAACTATTTCGGCTTTTTTAAGAGATATTTTTTGAGCGACATCATGCGGCTGTAACCCCGGGTAGATATCCTCTTCATAATTGCTTGATTCGACCTCAAATTTAAGGCCAATTTTTTCCAGTAATTCTTTTCTTCTTGGCGATCCTGAGGCCAATATGATTTTTTTCATCTAGTCTGTTTATATAATACGGATTATAGCAACTAACTAAGTGAATAGGAATAGACCAGGATTTCCCAAAACTCTGAGATACGTTAGATTATAACGAGTGCACAAATCGTCAAAAAGTTACTACTTAGGCGACAAAAAGACGTACCGTGCAGGAGTAAGCAATAATTCATGTCATTAGTGTTAAGCAAGGGAAGGCTCCTTGGATTTGACCATGTCAATCTTTCTTATTGGGAAGCTTGTCCAGGCTTTTGCAAAGCGGGGCGTTTTAGTGTACAGTAGAAGTGGTGGTTCCAGTTTAGGTTATCACGCACTTAGTTAAATTACTTTAGATTTACCCAACTTACCCAAGCTCCGGATGACCCCAACTCCAACCAACTATTTGTAAGAGAGGAGGTCATCCAATGAGTTTTCAGGACAAGTCGATTCAGTGCTCCGATTGCGGGACTACCTTCACATTCACTGCTGGGGAACAAGAATTCTTCGCGTCTAAAGGCTTTACCAGCGACCCTAAGCGTTGTCCCCAATGCCGACAGGCTAAGAAACAACAGCGCGGCGGTTCACAAGGTGGCTATAGCCACAGCAGCACCACACTTAGTAGGGAATACTAGTTTGGCTTTAAGCACATACATAGGCGCTGGGGGTACTTGGCCTAGATATGTCCTTATTCAGCGTTAACGAAAGGGGTACCAATATGAATATCTACGTGGGTAACTTATCGCCTGATGTAACTGAAGAGGAATTGCGAGCGGAGTTCAAGGCTTTTGGAGGAGTCACGTCCGTAAGCATCATAAAGGACAAGTACAGTGGGCAATCCAGGGGAATTGGGTTTGTTGAAATGCCATCAAAGTCTGAAGGCGAAGCTGCAATTGCTGGCCTCAAAGGGAAAACACTGAAGGATCGGACGCTTGATGTTAGTGAGGCTCGCCCTCGTTCCGATAGCAGAGGCGGAGGGTCTGGCGGAAGAGGAAGACAGAGAAGATACTAAATCGCCTAGTCCTCATCTACATGCTTAAGACATATAGCGTTGATACTTAGCATACAACTGACCGAACACGCCGGGCATAGTACAGTGTCAATGGCAGTGGCACGATAATCGTGCCAGGGTGAAGTACTTTTATTCGCTTTTTTCAACATGAAAGACAACGGTGACCTACACTCTGAAGACATCCTCGGCATGAGGTCTGAGGTTGAGTCACTTAGACCTCACGAGAGCGCTTGGGGCACTTTTCACGAGGAGGAGGCAGAAGAAGATATTGCCAAAATTGCCTCTTCCTGGGAAGGTAAAAAATCTGCTGACCTTGAAGAAGAGTGGGGAGATAAGACAGAAAGAGGAGCTAAGTCTGCACCTGGGCTTGAAGTAGAGCCTTGGGAACAGCCAGTTGATGACCCGATTCTCATGTATCTGCACGAGATAGGCAGAGTCTCGCTTCTCACCGCCAAAGATGAGAAGGTATTAGCCAGTAAATTAGAAGAAGCCAAGTATCTGGCAAAGATTGAAGGTCTTAGTCCTGAGCAACATGGCAGATATTCCCCGGCGGTCAGCACCGCAATCTATTTGCTTCGTCATTTACTTGCCGCCCGGCCCGTAGTGGCTATTCTTGCCAGGCGCTTTGAGATTAATGCGAGGGATGGGATACTCCGAACAATTCGCGACCCCAAACTGCGGGCGGCTATCGATGGTGTAATCGACCCGGAACTGGTGAAGGCTATTACAGAAGCTAACGGCAAAAGCGCCTTAGAAGTCGGGCGGAGCCTGATAGACTTTTCCATAGATAGCCGGCTCTTGCCTTCGGAATTGCTGGACAGCATAGTGAACGGAACCTCATGGACTAAGTTAAAGTCATTAGCCGCTGAGCCCATTAATCGTGAATTACTTTCCAAGCTTCGGGCTAAGAGCCAGCAGCTTACCACCTATTTCAGCCAGGTTAAAAGAACAGCAAGTGAGGCAAAGAAACAGCTTATTTTAGCAAATTTGCGACTGGTGGTCAGCGTTGCCAAGAAATATACTGGACACGCAATACCGCTTCTTGACCTTATTCAGGAAGGCAACATTGGCCTATTTCGGGCCGTGGACAAATTCCAATACAGGAAAGGTTATAAATTCAGTACTTACGCTCATTGGTGGATTAGACAAAGTATTACCCGCTCTATAGCTGATCAATCCCGTACTATTCGTATCCCAGTGCACATGGTAGAAATTATCAATAAGTTATATAAGACCATTCGCTGCCTGGCTCAAGAGTATGGGCGTGAACCGAGCCGCGAGGAAATTGGCATAGCGATGGACATCCCTTCAGAAAAAGTAAGGGATATTTTGAAATTATCTAAAAGGCCGCTGTCTTTAGAGGCTCCTATTGGCGAAGATGGAGACAGCGACCTCGGTGATTTTGTTGAAGACCGGACTACCCTGCCGCCAGCCGAGGTTGCCTCACGAGAGCTACTTAAGGCGCAACTAACTAAGCTGCTTTCTGAACTCAGTGACCGGGAGAGAAGGGTTTTATTACTCAGGTTTGGTTTTGAGGATGATAGGCCCCGCACTTTAGAGGAGGTGGGGAAGGAGTTCAATGTGACCCGAGAGCGAATCCGCCAGATCGAGGCTAAGGCATTGCGCAAGTTGCGGCATCCCAGCCGCAGCCGGAAACTCAAAGACTACCTGGAGTAAGCTCGCAGGGCACTGCGGGCACAAGGAAAAATCAGAAGAAGTCACTAGGGCTATTCTGGATCTGTCGAGCATCTAAAAGCGCCATGTGAGAGTAAACATTTAGCCAGAAAGTTCATTCTATTTCTGATCAGAACCATACAATTTAGGTCTTGCTTAAAAAGTTTATTTATGAGTAATATATGTATATGATGCCAAAGGGAATCAGTTTACACCTGTGTTAACCACCCCTATTGATCCTCAAATGTTGGTTGACTTGGTGTCTATAAGAATGCCTTTCGGAAAATACAAAGGTTATATCCTTTGTGATCTGCCTGAACCTTATCTGGTATGGTTTCACCGGAAAGGTTTCCCTCCTGGGAAAATTGGCATGCTATTGTCTACTCTTTATGAAATCCAACTTAACGGATTGCAATATATTCTGAAGCCAATCAGAAAATATGAGCGGTGAAGTAGACTGAAAACAATGCCATTTTGACTGGAACTAAACTTTGTTTTGCACCTGACAAAAGGTAGAATTAGCGGCATGGGCAATATAAAGCGTGTCAACATCAAACCAGGCTTGCGGGTCTCAATAGTAATAAAGGCAGATCAGCGGTATGGAAAACTAACCGAAGGGATAGTCAAAGATATTTTGACAAACTCTACAGTTCACCCCCACGGCATCAAGGTCCGATTAGAAAGCGGTCAAGTTGGTCGAGTTAAAGAGATAAAAGTCTAAGGTCTTTCTCCACCGAGCTAGCTCTGTTTCCGAAACCTGCCACGAGATCTTGGCAAAACTGATAACCAGGGAAGGTCTAAATTACTGATAGTTATTAATAAAGAAAACTTTTGATATGCTACCTAAGCTTATCCAAAATCATAAATTAATTAACATTGTTCATAAATTCGGTAGCTGCACATTACATCGAAATGTTACGTTGTGATGATTTGTGTTCTCCGTGATGAAGTCAACAAGAGTTGAGGTTAAGGATAGCAGCAAGCCACACCATACCACTATGTAATCTGTATCAAGATAGTAGGCTTACCTAATGTTCAGTATTTAGTATCCTCTTTTCTTGTCCACAATGTTGAGTAGTCTTCTTCCACTCAAATATCGTCTTAGATTCTCGCAAAACACTGCGGTTGCCCGTTCAACATAGTCTTCCATGCCGCCGGCAATATGAGGGCTGATGATCACGTTGGAAAGCCCCCAAAGGCGACTGTCTGCCGGGAGTGGCTCCGTGGCGAAAACGTCCAGGCCGGCTCCTGCAATCCGGTGCTCTTCCAGGGCGTGAACCAGTGCCTCCTCATCAACTAAATTACCCCTGGCTACATTAATTAGGTAAGCCGTGGGCTTCATATTGCGTAGCTCCACCTCACCTATAATTCTGTAACTCTCAGCCGTAAGTGGTAAGGTAAGTACCACAAAATCGCTCTGCGAAAGCAACTGCAATAGCTGGTCCGGGGCAAATAGCTTATCAACATACCTGGCCCGCCTTGACTTTCGAGCCGACCTGCGTGTGGCCACTACCCTCATGCCAAAGGCTTTAGCCAGCCGAGCCACTTCCCGCCCAATATTACCGAGTCCCACGATTCCCACAGTCTTGGAGTGCAATACCGTTGCCAGAAATGGCTTCCATTGTCCCTGCTGCTTCAACTGGAAAGCTAATGGTGCCTGTTTGGCAAACATCAACATCAGCCCGAGAACGAATTCACCGATCGGAATCGCGTGAATGCCACTCACATTAGTCATTGTCACGGAGCTTCGCCGGAATTTGTCATCCAGGAATCTATCTACTCCGGCGGACATCGTTTGAAACCATTTTAACTTTGGGGCTCGAGCCGTAACATTCTCAGGAAGTCTGAAACCATAGATTACCTCGGCCTCAGCCAGAAGAGCATCCAGCTGTTTTTTAGCGGCAGCATCACCCTTTTTTTCCTCTTGAGCCAGTTCCGAAACGTTAATCAGCTTTATTCGGCTGCTGATATTCGTAATTTGATGCAGACTTGCCTCATTCAATGCGGTAGTTACAAGCAAGTTAACTGATTCCACGGATACGTACACCCTTCTTTCGGTAGTAGCTGAGTATATGAGCTTCTAACCTAGCAGTCAAGCAGATATAATTTACATTCGTATTGGTCGCTGCACAGCAAGCTTGGGTAACAACATACAATACCGAGTCAACATTCCGATGGATTGTGTGCTTGAGGTGGTTCCGGAAACAATTGCTAATTGTATCTTTTTCATTACCATGACAGCTTTTCTGGTGGGGGTGGTAGGTAGTATAGTCCTTACTCGTAGACAGCCAAAGCAAGCTATTCGTCCTTCTTAAGCACGACTAGTATACTAGCTTCAGATTACACGATTGCACAGGAACTCAGAATGTGCGTTGACAAGAACTCCGCGTATTAATGCACTTAACTCAGATAAATGTTTCAAACTAATGCACCAAACAATTATATAGTCTGGTAACTGCAGGTTGACCAGTTCATCAGGACGACCGGAGGTGCGGGCCTGGGCCTAGCTATTGCTAAGAGCTTGGTGGAGGCACATGGAGGCAAGATGGAAGTACGGAGCGAAGAAGGAAAAGGTATCTGCTTCTATTCCATATTGCCTGTCGTGTAGTAGAAAGTTGTTTATGAAACTCTTGTTTTTTAACGGTTAGGCTGGCTAAAGGATTTTGAGTTTACTCATGTCTTAGGGCTTCAATCGGATTGAGCCGTGATGCCTGCCAGGCAGGGTAAAAGCCAAAGAACAAGCCAATGCAGACCGATACTGAAACCGCGAGGATGACAATATCAGCACTGACTAGGGTATGCATAGACCCCATAGTGGACATGCCGAATGCCACTCCCCACCCAAGGATAACCCCGATGATGCCGCCGGCAAGGGAAAGAAATGCCGACTCTATGAGAAATTGAATCCATATATCGCTGTCCTTGGCCCCTAGTGCTTTGCGGATGCCTATCTCCCTAGTTCTCTCTAGTACTGAAACAAGCATAATGTTCATCACACCAATGCCACCGACTAGCAGGGAAATCGCGGCAATTGCACCCAGCAGCATGGTCGTTGTTGCCATTGTGTTTGCAACTGTACTGGCCACTTCTTGCATCGAAGTAACAGTAAAATCGTTTGCCGCTGATTGTATAAGCCGGTGACGTGTACGCAGCAGGTCTGTGATTTCCTGGACCGCTTTGTCGGCATTATTCAAATCATTTACTTTCAGAGAAATAGATGATATGACCTGCTCACCACGCGGAGTTCGCTGTTGGGCTACTGCCTGTTGCATGGCGCTCAATGGAATGAATACCATATTATCCGGTGAACCGCTTATGGATCCTTTGCTTGCCAGGACTCCAATAACGCGCACGATAATAGTGCCAATGCGCAAGTCTGTCCCCAATGGATCGTTGTTACCATACATTGTTTGCGCCACTGTAGAGCCCAGCACGGCTACCCTGGTACCGCGTTGAAAGTCGTAATCGGAGAAGAAGGTACCGCTGATTGTATTTAAATTGTATGTTTGCATGTATGCCGGGTTCGTCCCGGTGACCTGGGCGTTCATATTCTGGCTGCCGGCAATCAACTGTAGATTTCTAGAAAAAATCGGAGCCACAGATGAGACAAGGTCTGTTTTATCAGCTATCGCTGTGGCGTCTTCCATAGTCAGTGTGGTGGAACTACCTGCGGCGCCTCTTACTCCGCCGGCGCCCATACTTGATCCCGGCGTAATCATCATAAGGTCTGGCCCCAGAGTCTGGATTCTGGCAAGTATGTCTGCCTCAGCGCCTTTGCCTATAGACATCAAGGCAATTACAGCCGAAACACCAATTACAATGCCGAGAATGGTCAACAGGCTGCGCAGCTTGTGCGACGTTACACCAACCCAGGAATTAGCAAAAGGCCTTAACAGATTTTTATACTTTTTCATCCTTTTCTACTCTGCCGTCTTCAATATAAATAATACGTTGACAACGCTGTGCGATTCTTGGGTCATGCGTGACCATTACCAGGGTAATCTTCCGCGTGGCGTGTAGCTCTGTGAGCATTGAGATTATCTCATCACCGGAACGGCTATCCAGGTTTCCTGTGGGTTCATCCGCCAGTATCAGAGGGGGTTTTTTTGCAACGGCACGCGCGATAGCCACCCGCTGCTGCTCTCCGCCGGAAAGCTCGGTGGGGCGGTGATCGGCCCGATCATCAAGCCCCACAGTAGTCAGCGATTCCATGGCGGACTTGAAATCATCGGCGCCAGCGTATTCCAATCCTAATTTGACGTTGGACAGCGCTGACAGCCTGGGCAGAAGGTTAAATTGCTGAAAAACAAATCCGATCTTTTGTGCCCTGATATGAGCAAGTTCTTTGCTAGTTAGCCGGCTTACTTCCTGCCCATCGAGATAATAACTGCCCGAAGTGGGTATGTCCAGGCAACCTAAGAGATTGAGTATAGTCGACTTTCCGGAGCCTGACGGCCCCATAATCGCAACCAGCTCACCTGTTTCAATAGTGAAACTTACGCCATCTAGTACATGTAGTTCTCTATTGCCGATGGGATATATTTTTGTTATATCCTGTAATTGAATCATCTGGTGACGCCCGGTATGCGTACTCCGCCGGGAAGCGCCGGCGTTTGCGTCCTCTGCTGGGTGCTCGTAGACGTCGTTGTTGTTGATGCAGCATTATTCGCGATAGACACCTGGTCGCCCTCGCTGAGCCCGCTGATGACTTCAGTATTTTGCCCGTCTGTGATGCCGGCCTGTATCATGCGCTCTTGGGTAACTCCTGGTGACGATACCACCTGAACATAATATTTACCGACACGGCTGGTTATTGCCTTGTTGGGCACGAGTAAAATATTGGTTCTCTCATCGGTTATGATGCTTATGGTAACTGTAAGTCCTTCTCTCAACCTGAAGCCTTCGGGGAGCACAACCGGAGCTTGCCCCTGCCCCGACGCGGCTGACGTCTGCCCGGTATACGTTCGTCTGGTAGACCGCTGCCCGCTGGTCTGATTATCAGAGACTGCCTGATTACGGAGCGCTGTCCGATTATCGGATTGTTGCCCGGTAGATGGTTGCGTGGTGGATGGCGAACTCCCCGTATTTAAAGGCCTGACACGCGTCGTGGTATTATCCGAAGGTATACGCGATGTTGTTTGATTTTGACTGACTGTTGTACCCACCGGGTCCATCTGCACCGTCACATCATAGTTCACCACATTTGACTGGATGGTGGGACTCTCCGCGATGAGCGCCACCCTGGCCGGAAATGAATACCCCGGCTGTGCAACAACCTCTACAGTGGCCGGAGTTCCAATGCTCAGTTGATATATCTCCATCTCATTGACCAGTACGTCAGTCTGGAAATTTACCGGGTCGATGATACGCACCCCGACGGCATTGGCAGCAACCTGGTCCCCCGGCACCACATTTACGTTAGTGACTAGCCCGGCGAAAGGAGCAATGATAGTAGCCTTTTGTAGTGTCTTTTGCGCCTCAGCCAGGTTGGCCTTTGCATTGTCTAGTTGCAGTTGTTTTATATCTATATCCAAGGGATCGGGCGCTGATATAACCTGCGTCCCGCTGGAATTGGTTTTGGGCGTCTCCGCATTTTCCAGATTCATTTGTGCGGATTCTACATTTATCTTTGCCTGCGCCAAGGAACTCTCCAAGGGTGCAGTATCAAGTTTTGCCAGGACTGTTCCCGTCTCTACATGGTCCCCGATTTTCACCAGCACTTCTGCCACTGTACCTGGCGAGTAAAACGCCATGTTTTCCTCGTGGGATGTCTTCAGATTTCCGCTGGCCAGGATATTGATATTGAGATTCCCGCGTTGAACCTCAGCGACCTGGTTTGCGGCGGCCGAGTCGGTTTTAGCTTTGCAGCTCAGAGAGAGAATACCAAGAACCGTGATCAGTATGGCGGCAATTATCGCCTTGTACATTTTCACTATTTTATCTTTTTTCTTTCATGTTGCACAATTAATACTAAGTTCATCATCGCTATAGTATAATCAAAAATTGTTAAAATCTCATTAAGGTCTGAGGTTCGTGAACGTCCGATGTTAATAAGAAATTAATATTTTAGTTGTACCATTAATCGGGCTTGGTCTCCAGATTATTTCTTGGTTGAGGACTCCCAGATAGAAAAAATAAAGAGAACAAAGATAGGCCCCTACGTATTAGCCTTGCTGTTACTGCCAGTGCTGGTACTTATAGCTGCATCGCCGCTGGCTCAAGCGCAGTCATCTGCAGTCCTCAAGTGGGCGCAGGTTGATAAACCCGGTACAAACGGTAACATTGTGGTGAATCCATCGGAAGTGAGCGCTATAGCCCTTGGGCAGGGCAATATCTTATATGCTGTAGATAGTGCCAACGACAGGGTATACAGGAGTACCAATGCAGGTTTGACCTGGCTTGATATAACAGCCGCTATTTTACATGCCGGTGCTACATTACCGGCTACCAAAATTGCCTGTGCCCCGAACCAGCCGCAGTATGTGGCTGTGGTTACCGACGTAGATACTAATGTATATGCATCCACCGACAATGGCGCTACCTGGAAAAATACTAACGTACCTGTCCTTACCGGAACTATCCAGTGTATCACTATATCCACGACGTATACTAGTGGCTCTAACGTGGTATGTGACATCGCCATAGGTACCGCAACCTGGGGCAATATTACTACCGACGGGCAAATGTGGATGCTCAAGATGGGCGGATGGACCAGCGCCTGGCAGAACACGAGTATCATCGTTGATCCCGCACACATCGGTGCCGAAGTATCGGCAATCGCCTTCTCACCAAACTATACCGATGAGGGAACGATTCTGGCCGTGGCTTCGACTGCTGCTGCTGATGTCACGGCGATTTACCAAAAAAAAACCTGGTTATGTGCCGGACAAAGAGACCTTTCGGCGCAAACAACTTTGTGGAATAGTAATAGTCCCTACTTTACTGGTTATCCGGTGGAAATTGATTCGTTTGGCGATGATTTTGTAGTAACGGGTATTGCTTCGTCTATAGCCCTGCCGTCGGACTATAGAGGGAATGATACAGCATCGAGGAAAGTTCTGGTGAGCTACGACAGGCAGCCGTTCCTCATGATTGCCAATAGTGATGTCTATCGAATAGATGACACAGCGTCAACCCAGGTTCTCAGGCTCGATGCCGGTGGTGGTGCTCCCATCGATATACGAAATGTTGCCTACTACGGGACATTAGCCTTGGGCAAGGTCATCGCTGGCGATGTTAATCCGACACCTCCGTATACCACTCAGGTGCGGCGGCTCAGCGGCCCTTTTGACACCCCCGCTCCTACATCCTGGCTGACAGCCACTCAACCGCCTACCGGTCCGGGCAATGCGGAAGTGGCCTGGAGCTATGACGGCACCGTGGCTTTCTGTGGTACCGGCCAAACAGGTGTACATAACAATGACGAGAGCGCTTTCTCGCGGAGCGTTGACAACGGCGATACCTGGGAGCAGACCAGCCTAATCAATACAATAATCAATATCTCGGATATCGCTCCGGCACCGGATTCCAAGAGCTTCTTCCTGGCATCGTATAGCGGTTTCGGCCCTGAGAGCGTCTGGCGGACTGCCGGAGAGCCTCTGGGCAGCTTTTGGGGCCGCTTGTTTACTATATACACTACTTCGGATAGGATAATCCTGCGGCTAAGTCCCGATTACGCCACAGACTATACTATTTATGTGGCCGAGGTGCACAGTACGGGCAGCAGTAGCCTTATGGCGGTGTCGCATACCAGGGGAAATACCTGGCAGAAACTAAACGGCCCGTCGCACATAATTGATGTAGCCGTGGAAGACAAAGACACTCTATACGTTGCCCTGCCGGGTGGCTATATACGCAAGAATACCACTAACGGCGCTGCTTGGCTAAGCCCACCGGTGAGCTGTTTTCCCGACAGCGCTTCTGAAATCAACATGTTGACCGTTGTCGGCAAAGGAAATATTCTAGCCGGCAGCAGGGATAGCAGGGTAGCTTATTCCACGGATAATGGTACTAGCTTCGCTGAAATCGACAAACCCATAGGCTCTCACGCAGGCGACGTGCAGGTAGTGGCGGATGCTAACTATGACAAAAATAAGCTTATCTATGCTGCTGGCAACGTCACTGATGATGGAATCTGGCGCTGGACTATCGGCACTTCCACCGAATGGGAGCAAATCGATAAGCAAATTACTGACCTTGGCACAAACCAGCGCATCTGCGGCCTGGGTATGGGTAATGAAGGCACACTTTATGCACTGCGGTCAGATATTGTCACCGGTAGCGGTGGTGGAGGTATGGACAGGTCTCTAAACCCCAGTCATTCCTATGTTTGGCAAATTGAATTCGATGTTCTAAACCGCACGTTACCTGTACTGCCATCTATACCATTAGCTGAGCCAACTTCCTTTGATCCTACAATCATTTTCCCCAATACTATGCCATCACTCAAGTTGGCTAGCGACGTCAACCAAAATGTGGCATGGGCTGTTGATTTTGCCAATATGCTTATATACAGGTTTGACGACAATATCTGCAAAGTGGGGCCGGTAATAAATGGTCCCGAGCAAGTTGGCTGTGACCCGGTTAGCGGCAGAAATCAGGAGATTAACATCGACTGGGAGCAATTATCGCTGTCCAATCAGTATGAAATCCAGATTGCAAAAGATGACCAGTTCTCAATACAGGTAGTTGAGAACGACCATATCATCCCTGTAGACCTAACGGCACCGGCGGCCTTCTTCCCTGCCGGTGGAATAGTCCCAACATCGGCCTCTGAAATCGCAAATTGGGGCAATTTTGAATGTGGCCATATATACTACTGGAGGGCCAGGACAAGGCAGGCAACTACTGGGGAGATTATTAGGAGTCCGTGGTCTGAAATCAACAGCTTTACTGTTAAGGCAGGGCTGCCTGTCAGGACTGACTATTATGGTCCTAAGCTATTGTCGCCCGACAACGGCTGTGTGGGCTGCCCCGTAGAACACGCTTCGTTTTCCTGGGCTCCATACAAGGAGACCACGAAATACGAGTTTGCGCTGGCAAAGGATGCTGCCATGACTCAGGTCCTGGCTGATGATGCAGCCGACACCAGTGCCTACGAGTATGAAGGTACGCTGGACTACGGCACCGGCTACTACTGGCACGTGATGGCCCTTGAACCCGCGCCCAGTGATTGGAGTGCCACCTTCGTCTTTCAGACCCAAGGAGCTCCGGCTTCGCCTCTGCCTGTCAATGTTCCAGGTACTCCAATATGGGTCTGGGTGCTCATTGCTGTCGATAGCATACTTGTGCTGGTAATCCTCCTCCTCATCTTCAGGACTCGTTAAAGCTTACCCAATCCATCTCGGAATTATTGGCAATGACAATGATACGAGTGGTACCTTCGGTTACTGGGCTCCGGCAGGCGCGCCCGGCGGAGCATTCTGGCCCGGTGGCTGGATGTGTATGGAAGTGGCACTAATGTTGCCATTGGCATCCCGGCTTCCAATGACGGACAAAGACTGGCCCTCCTGAAGGTCCGAAATGCTGCCGGTCACGGTCTCCTGGATGGTGGTATCGGGGTCGACGCTCACTGTCGCTGTCCCCTGCGATGTGGTCAAAGTCAAGATGTTGCCGTCAATTTTAGAGAGGGTACCCATGGCCCCTTGACGCTGCTCGGGATTTCGGGTTCCGCTATGATTTGAGGGTACTCTATTGCCGGCAGGTGGTGCCGATGGAGAGCTCCAGCCCTGCGGCTGAATTTGGATAGAGGTAGCAGAAATATTACCGCTGGCGTCAGGATTTCCCATGACGAATAAAGACTTGCCTTCTTGAAGGTCAGGAAGAGCGCCAGTTATAGTCTTCTGAATGGTGGTGTTCGAGTCTATGTTCACCGTCACTGTCCCTTGAGAAGTCGTCAAGGTCAAGGTGTTGCTGTCTATCCTGGTCAGTGTACCGCTGGCGCCGGGACCACGTCCCCGGTATTGATTAGGAGTCGATGGTGATGTTGGTGGTGCAGTTGTGCTGGGCGTAGAAGAGGGCGATGCCGCTGCTCCACAGGAAGCAAGTGCTATAATCGACAGGGTGCCAAGCAAGGTTGCTGCTGCCCGGATCAATCTATGCTTCATCATGGTACCTCCAGATTAGTGTTTACTAGACGTTCCCAGAATCTGTTTATTGCCTGTTCCAGAAATCTCAAACCTCTTACTGGTTATTATAGATGGGAAATGTTCAAAAATGATTAAGATTGGAGATCTTGCAATGGCCTCTCATTGCATCAGTTTTTCAGACATACACCCTAAACCAAAACAAAGGCTAAGAATCGGTCAGTTTGGTCTATAAAAAAGCAAGACATAATCATAAATTCCCCCTCAATATCCCAATGCCATCAATTATTGAATCGCCGCCAGAATCAAATGGTCCAACTTTAGCCTATTAACAATCTGACGAATTGTATCCCGTTTTCGCCGACGATTTACGTACTTATCTGTCAGGTCCGTTTCTTGCTAATCTTCTTTGTGTTATTGTTCTGGCAATAACAATGCCTACCACTGTAGCCAAGAAGATGCCGAAAACAACTGTAAATATGAATTCTGGTACTTCAATCCGGCTAATATTGAATATAACCGTTGCTGGCAGTGACGTAGTTCTTACCCAACTCTCACTTGGGTCATAAAGCCTTCTTAATGAGTATTCTAAATCAGTGAGTGGGCAATTCTTAGTCCACCCGAATTTAGGTGCAATTTCCATGATAACCCACATTCCCACGCCCACATAGCAGAGAAGCCGCCATTGGAAGCCCACCTCCCTAAATAGACTAAACACTACAACCCCAACTAAAAGGATCGGGAGAAGGATATGGAGGTACATGACCACATCTGCCAGCACTCTCCAGATAACCATCATTTGTATCCATAAATATTCTACACTCGTTCTAGTAGTAAAACCACAATAGGTTTCACGGTTAGGAACGAGATCAAAGGTCATCCACAAGCCAAAACAGTTAGCATAAGGTATATAAACGGTTGGGTAAAGGTGAACGAACTTTATTGTTGTTTAATCTCAATGAATCTAGGCCGGATGATGCCAAATTTTATTTAGGCTTACGCCTGACTAATAAAGTTAGTCTATCAACTCCCACAACTTCGATACTTTCATCGGTTCGTATTACGTCGCCATCAGCAGATTTGGCTTTCCAATGCTCCCCTTCAACGATAACAGTGCCAATAGGGCTCAGCGTTTTAATCACGCTGCCTTGCAGGCCTAGCATTCCCTCTTGTCCTGTAACTGGCTTTCTTCGAAAATCCGGTATGATGGCTCTGTGTATTATGAACAGAAGGATACCAAGCAGTATTGCCTCAGTGATGATAATGGGTAAAGGGATCTGGATTTTTAGAAAGTGTAATATTAATATGATGATAATTAGTGCTATCACGTCGTCTAGCAGAAACACTATGACTTTAAGCCAGTTGGTCACTGTTGCCTTAGTGGACTTCTTATTGACTCTTTTCATATCAGAATCGATTGGATAGAAGAAAGAATTGGCTATTACAATTCTTGATTGATTATAGCTCATTCTTGTTCGGCCACTCTAAATAGATGCTTAACAATTCTGACTTTTGTGCAATCTTCTTTTCCTAATTGACGCCAAGATACATTCCTTAAATTAACATGCGACACGAGGTAACTTGATCATAAGTTTGTTATAATTGTTCCGGCATATTGATGAGGTCCGGTTG